>CAWGCB010000006.1:0-754470 GCA_963821045.1 uncultured Actinomycetes bacterium
CCGAAACCAACCTACGAAGAATTTGAGCATCTGATATCATCACTTCCCACTCTTTTAATTGGTCTGTCACAGGAAAATGAAATTGTCTTTTGGAATCTAATGGCTGAAAAGGTGTTCGAGACGGATGCGGCTGATGTGATGGGTTTACCCCTGAATAAATGCGGTGTGGATTGTGATTGGGATAAAATTTTTATCGGAATTTCTCAAAGCCGGATTAAGCGTCAGCCGATCCGGATGGATGATATTGGATTCCGCAAACCGGGTGATGAGCAGCGGTTTTTAGGTATCACGATCCAACCTTTAGACGGAGATGATGATAGCATCTGGGGTATCGCCATCATGGGGACGGATATTACAGATCACAAGAAATTAGAAGCACAGCTGCAACAGTCCCAGAAAATGGAAGCAATCGGACAATTGGCTGCCGGTATCGCCCATGAAATCAATACACCGACTCAATTTGTGGGAGACAACACCCGTTTCTTCCAGGATTCATTTGATGATTTAATCGATATAATAAAGATATACAAAAAGTTAATAGAAGCTTCCAAATCAGGTTCTCTGACAGATAAACTGATTCAAACTGCTGAAGAACGCATCGAGGAATTTGACCTTGATTATCTCGAGGCAGAAATTCCGGTTGCCATCCAGCACACGCTCAAGGGTGTGGGCCGTATTGCCAAAATTGTTCAGGCCATGAAGATTTTCGCCCACCCGGGTGGTGAAGAAAAAGAGCCCGCCGACATCAATAAATCAATTGAAAAAACCATTACCATCAGCCGTAATGAATGGAAGTATGTCGCAGAGTTGATAACGGACTTTGATGAATCCCTGTCGCTCGTCCCCTGCTTTCAGGCTGAACTAAATCAGGTGATCTTAAATTTGATTGTCAATGCCGCCCACGCCATCGCGGAAGTAAACAAAGACAACCCAAGCCAGATGGGTAAGATCCGCATCAGCACCCGTTGTGAGGACAATTGGGCAAAAATTTATATCAGCGATACCGGATCCGGTATCCCGGAAGAAATTCGGCATAAAATATTTGATCTTTTCTTTACCACCAAAGAACCGGGTAAGGGGACAGGACAGGGACTGGCCATATCCCATTCCGTCATTGTGGAAAAACATAAAGGTACAATTACCCTGGAATCACGGGAAGGAAAAGGTACCACATTTATTATCAGCCTGCCCCTGGTATCCGAAACAGAGCAAAATGAATGAAAAAATGAAAAGACGGATCCTGTTTGTAGACGATGAGCCGATGGTCCTCAAAGGTCTTCAGCGAACGCTCCGAAAAATGCGCCAAGACTGGGACATGACTTTTGTATCCAGTGGCCGCCAGGCGCTGAATGTCCTTGTAAAAATGCCCATGGATGTCATTGTTTCCGATATGAGAATGCCGGAAATGGATGGGGGCCGGCTGCTGGTCGAAGTAAAGAAGCAGCACCCCCATGTCGTGCGTATCATTCTTTCAGGGCAACTAGATCAGGAGATGACACTAAAATCAGTCCAATTGGCCCATCAAAGTCTTTCAAAACCGTGTGATGCCGAGGTATTAAAGCATACCCTGGCCAAGCTTTTTGCATTGCGTGACTTCTTATCGGATAAATCCATCAAAAGTATCATCTCTCAAATCGAATCCCTTCCCAGCCTGCCCTCCATATACACCGAAATTGTAACGGAAATGCAGGCTGATGATCCCGCGATTAAAAAGGTGGGGGAGATTATTTCAAAAGATTTAAGTATGACCGCTAAAATTCTGCAGATGGTGAATTCTGCGTTTTTCGGACTCTTTCGAAAAATCAACAGCCCGGAACAGGCCGTGATGATGCTTGGATTGGAAACCATCAAAGCGCTGGTACTTTCGGTAAAGATTTTTTCTGAATTCGATCAGAAAGAATTTTCCTGGTTTCAAATTGACGATCTTTTCAACCATAGCCTGGCGGTCAGTTTGTATGCCAAAACAATCATTAAAAATGAAAACCTGGGCCAAAAGTTGATAAATAATTCCATGATGGCCGGCTTATTGCACGATTTAGGCAAGCTCATCCTGGCAACCAACTTTGAAAAACCTTACCGGCAGGTCCTGGCCGCAGCTCAGGGTACCGGTAAAAATCTGTTGGATTTGGAATATGAAGCCTTCGGAACAGACTTGCCCAACTCGGCTTTGCGGACGAAGTCCGGATCGGCCAGGAATGGTCGGGCCATCGACACCATGTCCGCCTGACCCGTGGCGAGCACCTCCTCGGCGACCTCAGGAGTATTGATGCGGTTGCTGGTGATGAGCGGAATAGCCACCTCGTCTTTGAGCTTTTCCGTTACCCAGGTGAACGCTGCTCGCGGGACACTTGTGGCGATGGTTGGGATGCGAGCTTCGTGCCAGCCGATGCCGGTGTTGAGCAGCGTCGCCCCCGCCGCTTCGATCTCGCGCGCCAAGGTGATGACCTCGTCGAGGGTCGAACCTCCTTCGACTAGGTCGAGCATGGACAGGCGGTAGATGATGATGAAGTCGTCGCCCACTCGTTCGCGAACCTGACGCACGATCTCAATCGCGAACCTGATCCGGTTCTCGTAGCTCCCGCCCCACTCGTCCGCGCGTTGATTGGTCCGGGCCGCGATAAACTCATTGATCAGGTAGCCCTCGGACCCCATAATCTCGACTCCGTCGTAACCAGCGGACTGGGCGAGCTCTGCACATCGCACGAAGTCCTCGATCGTCGCCTCGACGCCTTCGGTTGTCAGTTCGTGCGGTGGGAACGGTGAGATCGGTGCTTGGATCGGGCTCGGCGCAACCAGTTCTGGGTGGTAGGCGTAGCGACCGAAGTGAAGGATCTGCATAGCAATGCGCCCACCGGCTTCGTGGACCGCATCGGTGACAACGCGGTGTTGTTCGGCCTCCTGCTCAGTCGACAGTTTCGCCCCACCTTCGTAGGGACGCGCCTCGTCGTTGGGAGCGATCCCGCCGGTCACGATCAGGGCAACTCCGCCGCGCGCGCGTGCCGCGTAGAAAGCTGCCATTCGGTTGAAGCCGTCTGGTGCCTCCTCTAAGCCGACGTGCATTGAGCCCATCAGCACCCGGTTAGGCAATGTGACAAAACCAAGATCTAGTGGCTCCAGCAAGTGTGGGTAGAGGTCATGACCTGATGGCGAGTTCAACGATTTCCCCTAGGAGTTTCTCTAGCTAGTAAGTGTGGGTGGGCCTGGTGCTTTGCCCTAACATCATGGCAGCGGCCCTCGCTGACCCAAGACGCGCTGTCAGGATTCGTGTCGCGAGCCTTCCTCGACGGTCCAAATAATCTCGTTTCGCCGCCTGAACCACGGAGTCCATGGCGGGTCATAGCGGGCCAAGCGCGGGTCACCCACGAGTTCAAGGCCGAGTTCACGTGCTGCCTTCTTGAGTGCGGTGAGGTTCTTGTCAAAAGATGACCGAGTCCAACGCCCCGAGTAGCGGATGGCGATGGCTTGGTGGGCGGGGAGATCGCGAAGCTGAACGCGGGTATCGGTCGGGTCCGGCATGTCGGCTCGGGTGGACCCGGCAGGCATGACGAAGGACACGGCGTAGAGAGCGCCCTCGGGGCTACCTCCGGGAACGTCTTGTAGAACGGGCGCAGTCATCGCAACCTTCTTGCCAGTTCGATTGTTGCCGCCGATGAAGTTCACGAGTGGTCGAAACGCTCGGTTTCCAGCACCCTCGAAAGATGCCTGCACCGAGATCTCGGCAATGACAGCAGGCTCGTAGGCGCGTAGTTCCACGCTACTAGGCTCTTCTTCGAGTGTCCGTATCGTGCGGTACACCTGCTCTTCTGTCATGCGCACACCTCCCACATATGTGCGACGCTACCCGAAAGTAGTTGCCCCGTTCGTCTGGTGCTCGCAGACGAGCGAGTTCGTCCGGCATCAGTGTGAGCCCAGAGCTAGCGTGGTCGCATGACTAGGCATGAGGTTCTTGCGTCAATCGGCAGCACTGCGAGAGCATTTGGGAACGGTTCTCCGTCAGCGACAGAACGAGGCCGCAGTTCACGGCGCTTTCTCGCTACCGGGATCGCGTTGTCTGCTGTGGGCGCACTCGGTTTCGGCGTTCTTGCCGTACACAACGCCAGCCCCGCCCAGGCGCACGCGGTCGTCTCCCTCAACGGGCAGAAGGCAACTGCTGGCGATCGGGGTCTACTCACGATCAGCATCCCGCACGGCTGCAACGGCAACCTCGCCACCAATCGGGTGAAGGTGCGTTTCAGTAGCGAGTGGCGGGCGAAGCCCAAGGCGGTGCCAGGTTGGGAGAAGCGCCAGCGCAGCGGTTCAAAGGACAGCACGCTCGTGATCTGGCGCGCTACGGACGAACCGCTCGCGCCCACCGCAACCGGTGACTTCAACGTTAAGGCGCGCTACCCCAAGGCGGCTGGCTTGTATTCGCTGCCCACGATTCAGGTCTGCGGGGACGTTAAGTCCAAGTGGAACGAACCCGACCGGGGTGGTGCCACCGCCAAGCATCCCTACCCGGGAAACTACCCGGTGCCGAAGGTCAAAGTTCGTCGCTGACCCAGTTCCGTTCACGACGGACTGGAGTTGCCCAGGTGGGATGCCGATAGAGGTTTGTGGAAGTACCTAGCGGGGAATAAGCAGCATAGGTAACACACAGTTACTACATGATCACTAGGAGTAGCCCTTAATGTCATCCCCCACGCGTATTACCGCAACAGTCTCCGCTGCCGCTCTAGTAGTGGGAGCAGGTGGACTACTGACCGCACCCGCCTTCGCCGCCGATGAGGATGTGTCCGTCAAGTGGCGCGTCGTTGACTCGTGGTCGACTGGTCAGCAAGTTGCGATCGAGGTGACGAATATCGGCGCATCCGCGATCGAGAACTGGGAGCTAGAGGTCGGCACCACCGGACGGGTGACCTCCGGTTGGAACGCTACCTTTACCCCAACTGCGGATAGCGTGAAGATCACCGCACCCTCGTGGAACTCCACTCTCGCACCTGGGCAGACGGTGACTTTGGGAGCGATCACTGCGGCGAACGTCGAGGCCACGGGATGTATTGCCGAGTTCGAGTGCGCGATTGACGGTCTTGAGCCGACTGAGCCGACTCCTGAGCCGACTCCAGAACCGACTGAGCCGAACCCCACGCCCACCCCGACGCCCGATCCGACACCGACACCAACACCAACACCGACACCAACACCGACGCCGACACCAACACCGACTCCCACCCCAACCGACGAGCCAACCAGTCCCGCGCCAGAACCGACCACCCCGGCCGGACTGTCAGCCAACGTCAAGGTTGATGTGGCGACGGACTGGGGAACCGGGCGAACTGTCAACGTAACCGTCACGAACACCGGTGATGCCGTGATGGACGGATGGGAGCTGCGACTGCCCTGGGCTGGCGCGGTCAGCCCGTGGAACGCCCAGGGTTCCTACTCAGATGGCACGATGACTTTCACCAACGCATCGTGGAACGGAACGCTTGCGCCAGGTGCTTCCGCGACGCTGGGCTTTAACGACAATGGCCCCGCCAAACCAGCGCCGCAAACCTGCCAACTCATCACGACCAGCGGCGACGCAACCTGTTCGCTGAGTGCAGCTGTCCCCACGCCCGTACCTACGCCGACACCTACCCCCACGACTCCTGCGCCCACCGATCCAACGCCGACTCCCACACCGACGCCAAGCCCAACCGAGTCCAGCGACATCGTCGACTACGCACCGAATAACGCCATCGCGGACCGGGCACTCATTGGCTACTGGCACAACTTCAACAACGGTTCAACGACGATGCGAATCTCGGAGGTGTCCGACGACTACGACGTGATCATTGTGGCGTTCGCCGATGCGGTCGCTGGCTCACCGGGTTCGGTCACCTTCAACCTGGACCGGTCACTGGCTGGTGGCTACACACCAGAACAGTTCAAGGCCGACATCGCTGCCAAGCGCGCGGCCGGTAAGCAGGTCCTGATCTCCATCGGTGGCGAGGCGGGCAACGTCGACTTCAGCTCGGCGCAAGCGGCCCAGAACTTTGGCACCACGATGACCGGACTGCTGCGCGAGTATGGATTCGATGGTGTCGACATCGACCTTGAGCACGGTATGAACGTGGAGAACGTGGCGCAGGGTATCGAGGCGGTTCGCGCCGAGATCGGCAACGACATGGTTCTCACGATGGCTCCGCAAACCCTCGACGTGCAGCCGGGTGGATCCTACGAGAAGCTCATCAAGCGGCTCAACAACCAAGTCGACATCGTCCACACCCAGTACTACAACTCGGGCACCATGCTTGGCCGCGACGGCAAGGTCTACGGCTCGGGCAACGTCGACTTCATCACCGCGCAGGCCGACATCCTGCTTGGCTACCTGCAGCCTCACCAAGTCGCACTAGGTGTGCCGGCGACCGTGCAAGGTGCGGGCAGCGGCTACGTGTCACCAGCGGTCGTCAACGCCGCGTATAACTGCCTGACAGTCGGAACAGACTGCGGAACGTACCGTCCAGTCAACCAGTACCAAGACCTACGAGGCGTGATGACCTGGTCGATCAACTGGGATGCTGCTAGCGGCGGATCGTTCTCCATTCCAGTCCGCGACGGCCTCGACAACTGAGGCAGCTGGCTAGCTGGCAGCTGGCCCTACAAGCGTGGCGGCCTGGAACTGCTGACGACGACTCAGCCGTTTCGGGTCGCTTCGCGTTGGGCGATGGTCACTGCCCGAGCAGTTTGAGTCCTTTGGGACTGTCCTGCGCGGCGAGTAAGAAGTAGGCATCTCCCCAGGCGTATGAACCCTCAGTTGCCAGGTCGGGCACCGAGTGGCTCTGGCGTTGGAGGATGCCCGGGTTCTTCGTGGAGGGTTTGGTGAACTTCTTGCGCGCGAGAGTTCCTAGGGCTGTAAGCGCGGAGGATTTGTACGCCGCAGCGTTGGGTACCGACCGCGCGGCACGCGAGAGCTCAAGGAGGCCCGCCGCAGCGATCGCCGAGGCGGAGGAATCGCGTGGTTGTCCCGGGGTACGCACATCAAAGTCCCAAGCGGGAACGCAGCCATCCGGGAGCTGGCTCAACCAATAATCTGCGACTCTGACTGCTGCGTCACGCAGTTGCGGATCTCCGGTCGCTTTGTAGGCTCGAGCGAATCCGAGGATCGCCCAGGCTTGGCCACGCGACCACGTGCTGTCCGCACTCAGCCCCTGGCCGGGGGTAGATCCGATGAGTTCGCCGGTGGTTCGATTGAACTTCAGCCGATGGATGGTCGAGCCGTCGGGTCGCAAGAAGTTCTCAATGAGGGTCTTTTGGTGCCGAATACCGCGGTCGACGAGGGTCGCCCCAGTTGATCCGCCGATCTCTTGCCCAGCCTCAATGAGGAAGGCCTCGTTTACTGCGGAGTCGATGATCAGGCCCCACTCGCCCTCGTAGGTATCGGATTGGATCGCTCCCACATTGCCGTTCCACCGCGTGGCCAGCGACTGTGCAGCTTGGCGGTATACGTCGGTGTAGCGGGCCCGCCTGTTCGCCTTGGGATCAAGTGATTTGGCCAAGCCAAGCGGAAGACCGACCATGAATCCGAGGTCGTGACTACCTCGGTAGTGGGCCAGGGGGAGCAGATCTACTGTGGTGCGTCGGGCCTGTTTGCGCCACTGTTTGCGCGACTTGTTGGCCCGCTGTCTTTTCTTTTTGGAGGAGTACTTTTTGGACGAGTACTCAGCTGCGGCTTGGCGATACATCAGCCAGTTCTGGGCCGGGAAGAATCCCGAGGTCCAGGAGTGGCGTCCCGTCATGTTGAAAGATCGTTGCCCGTCGTGAGCACCCGACGGGAACGCGTTAGGCCCGACGGTTGAGTTCGCCCGGGAGATCTTTTTCTTCGCGAGCTTGATGACGGCTTGGAGCTGGCGCTTGGTTGCCGGCTTCGGATTGGCCACGCAGTAGGTGGACGGCGAGGGTGCTCGTAGCGCCGTTGCTGCGCGTGCCTGCTCTGCGGCCGACGATGGCCACTTCTGGTGGCGTTGGTAGCAGTGTTGCCCCCGCCACAACGAGTGCTAAAGCTGTCGTCGCACCCGCGCCAAGACCGAACCTCACAACTACACGGTAGCCCGAGTTGGCGCTGGTGCGCAGGTCGCGCTTTGGCTACGTCTGACCTACTGTGCTGCCGCTGCGAGCGCCAGGATTCGGTGAGCGTCCGCTACGTGGAGGTTCTCGATGAGCTTCCCATTGACCGTTGCAACGCCCTTACCTGCTGCGGTGGCCTCTTCGAAAGCAGCGATGACGGCTTGCGCATGCTCAACTTCGGCGTCGGAGGGAGCGAACAGTCGGTTCGCTGGCTCCAACTGACTCGGGTGGATCAGCGTCTTGCCGTCGAACCCGAACTGTCGGCCCTGCAGGCACTCCGCCTCGAACCCCTCTGGGTTCTTCACGTCGTTGTAGACACCGTCGAGGATGTCTTTACCCGCGTCCCGGGCGGCGAGGACGGCCAGGCTCAACGCTGTCAAGATCGGTGCCCGACCTGGAATATGTACGGCGTGCAACTCGGCCACCAAGTCGTTCGTCCCCATGACGAGGACTGTGAGGCGATCGCTGGCTGTCGCGATCTCGGCTGCGTTGCGGATAGCTTCTGGAGTTTCGATCATGGCCCACAGTGCGACACCGTCCCCACCAGCGGCAGCGATTGCCGCGTCGAGTTGGCGCACCTCATCGGCCGTGTTCACCTTCGGAACGACGACTGCAGCTGGTTTTGCCGCAACAGCGGCAGCGAGGTCATCGGCATGCCACTCGGTGCCGATGCCGTTGATGCGGATGGTGATCTCCCGGTTGCCGTACTCCCCGGACGTCGCGGCCGCGCACACTCGCTCGCGGGCCGCCTCCTTGGAATCGGGCGATACAGCGTCCTCTAGGTCGAGAATCAGTGCGTCGGTAGCTAGCGTCTTGGCCTTCTCCAACGCCCGTTCGTTAGCCCCAGGCATGTAGAGCACGGAGCGTCGTGGGCGCAGGGCAGCGTCGTTATTCGGCATAGTTTCGGTGACTCCTTACAGGTCGTAGGCTTCGGCAAGTTCGGGATCGCGCTCCGCTAGGGCTCTCGCTAGATCCAACACAACCTGGCACTGCTTGTAGGTGGCATCGTCCTGCATCTTTCCGTCGATCATTGCGGCGCCAGTTCCATCGCCCATCGCTTCAACGACTCGTTTGGCCCAGGCCACATCGGCGACCTCGGGGCTGAATACGCGGCGAGCAATCTCGATCTGCTTGGGATGCAGCGTCCACGTTCCCACGCAACCAAGCAGGAATGCGTTGCGGAACTGGTCCTCGCAGGCCACGACGTCGGCGATATCGCCGAACGGCCCGTAATACGGAAGGATGTCGTTGGCCGCGCAAGCGTCGACCATCCGAGCGATCGTGTAGTGCCATAGGTCCTGCTGAGCAGTCGCACGATCACCCTCGATGTCGTCCCCAACCGGGTCGGTCCGGACCAGGTAGCCGGGGTGTCCGCCTCCGACGCGGGTGGTCTTCATGCGACGGCTAGCGGCTAGATCGGCAGGGCCCAGTGAGATCCCCTGCATACGAGGGCTCGCTCCAGCGATCAGTTCGACATTCGCGACACCTGCGGCAGTCTCGAGGATTGCGTGGACCAAGATCGGCCGAGTGATGCCAGCCTTTGCCTCGAGCTGAGCGAGCAATCGATCGATGTAGTGAATGTCTTCTGGACCCTCAACCTTGGGGACCATGATGACGTCGAGCTTGTTTCCAATAGCAGGTACGAGGGTTAGTAGATCGTCGAGGACCCACGGAGAATCGAGGCTGTTGATTCGCGTCCAAAGCTGGGTCGGGCCGAAGTCAGTCGCCTCGGCGATGGCCACGAGCCCGTCGCGGGCAGCTTCCTTCTTGTCGGCCGGGATCGCATCTTCCAGATTGCCGAGCAGGACATCGACCTGGGCGGCGATTTGTGGGACCTTAGCCGCCATCCGCTCGTTGCTCGGGTCGAAGAAGTGGATCATCCTCGACGGTCGGAACGGAACATCGCGAAGAGGTGTAGGTGCTCCGACGGCTAGCGGACGGAAGAATGCTTTCGGGCTTCGCAAGGCTCACTCCTAGAAAATCGGTTCGCTGGTCGCGTCGCTGGTGAACTGGTTCCGGCACGCTGGAACAGCGGTGGAACTGGTTTGCGACTGTCCACAGTCTCGCACCGCGATGATTTGCGCTAGCCAATCCCCTCGGGATTTGTCGCGGTCGAGATCAATCGGCTGCGCTCGCCGTCTTCCGTGAGCGACTCCCGTACACTCCTTTTGCAGACACATACCTGTGCATCGTCGCCCATCCACGTTTCTCGCGGTCAAGCAACGTCGGCGGAGCTCTTTATGTGCGAGGCGCCCTTAGCTCAACGGATAGAGCATCTGACTTCGGATCAGAAGGTTTGGGGTTCGAATCCCTAAGGGCGCGCTTTTGTCCCGACCGGCCTGCTTTGCGCTCTGGGTTCCCGCGAGGGGCCAGGGCGCGTTTTCGGCGCGATCTCGGGGGCGGCATGCCCGAGACCCTCGGGTACTTGCTGCAGCCTCTCCTGGATTCACGGTCCTCCTGCATTCACGGTCCTGACAGGCAGGTGCCGTTGTTGTGCTCCCGTAGGGGATTTTCGGTTTCGGTGTGGAAACGGTGTTGACCAGTGGTCACACCTGGGTTAGCATTCGTACACACGTTCGAACACGGTACGGGTGAACCGGGCGGGTCGGTCGGGTCGGGTCTCACAACACCAGGAGGGGGTGATGGTGATGCGATCTCATGCAGCAGCGGTGTCGGTGGCGGATGCGGTGGCGGTGATTGATGCGTTGACTGCTGACGTTGCCACGTTGTCCGGGGTGGAGGCGAACACGGTGCTCGCTGAGGTGGCGGTGTTAGCAGCGAAACTGGATGCTTATCGGGTGGAACTGGTCGCGGTGATCGCGAACAGTTCGGTGTGGTCGCAGTCCGCGCCCAACGCCACCATGGCCTCGTTCCTGCGCGCAGAACACCTGCTGGATCATCGTCACGCCGCAGCGGATGTGCGTGTGGCGCGCGCGTTTCGCACCTACCCGGCGTTAGCGGATGCGTGTCATGACGGGCGGGTGTCGCGGGAGAAAGCCGACCTCATCATCGCGGTCGGGGAACATAATCAGACCCGCGCCGATGTGCTCGCACAGTTCATGGACACGTTCATCACGATCGCCGCGGATCTCAGCGTCGCGCAGTTACGTGTCGCGTTACGGGCGTGGGCGGATCAGGTCGACCCCGTGAGCACCGCGCACGCTGATGATGATGCTCACCACCGGCGCGCGTTACACATCCACCACCTCGGCGACGGCATCAAAGTCGACGGATTCTTCAGCCCCACCCAAGGCATGAAAATCATGGCCGCCCTCAACGCCGCCCTCACCGCCCACCACCGCACCACCACCAACGACAACACCAGCACAGCGACAGCGACAGCGCCGCCAGCGGTCCCGACAGCAGCAGCGCAGCGGCAGCACCAGTAGCGGTAGCAGTGGCAGCGGGGACGGGGTGGTCGACGCGGTCACGGTCAGCGCTACGGATCGCGCAGCGGCAGCGGCTGCTGGGCAACTCCCGACCACGGTGGCGAAATCAGGATGCGCCCGGCTCGGACACTGGCAGCGGTGCCAGCGGTGCTAGTGGTGCGACTGGCAACGGCGACCAGTCTGAGGTGGGGCCGGGACGCTATGAGGTGGTGTCTTCCACCGCGCGGCAACGCGCGGACGCGTTCATCGAGGCGATCATTAACCCGATCCTGGAATCGGGTCACCTGCCCACCTGCGGGGGAACTCCCGCATCCGTGGTCGTGACGATCCCGTGGCCGCGCTTAGCGGACCCGCTGACCCCGATCAGCGCTGACACCATCGCTGAGCACGTCCACACCACCACCATGACCGGCACCACGTGCACGACCGGAACCAATAACGGGCCCGGTCATCACCTGATCAGCACCACCACCGCCACCGCGTTGAGCTGTGATGCGACCATTCAACGGGTCCTGCTCAACCCGGCAGGTAAACCCTTAGACATCGGGCGACGCACCCGGGTCATTCCCGAACAGATCCGCACCGCCCTCGCGATCCGTGACCAGGGATGCCAATACCCGTTATGCACCAAACCCGTGGGCTGGACCGAAGGCCACCACATCCAACACTGGTCCAACGGCGGCTCAACGTCGCTATCAAATTTGATTCTGCTTTGCTCACGGCATCATCACCAAGTCCACCACGACAACACCCCCATCACCCACACCCCCGACGGCATCCCCCGCATCCACCCCACCCACACCTACCAAACCCCACAACACAGCCCGAACAACCCGTGGGCCGAGCCTGCCGACGCAACCGATCCACCCGGCCAAGGCCCCCAGCCAGAACGCCTGACACCCGAGCCGTTAAACGAAGTACCGTTCGACCGGCCAAGCAGCAACCCTGATAATCGCGCCCAGCCCCTGTCACACAAGCGCTACCAAATCGTGCGCCGACTACCCGCCGAAGCCGAACCACCACCCACCGACGCCGAACCACCACCCACCGACGCCGAACCACCACCCACCGGCGCCGACGTACCGCCCACTCCGCCGAGTACCCAACACGCGACCAGGAAGTACAACCGAATCCGCCGTCGCCCGCTCGCCAATCACGGCTGCCACCACCCCTCTCGAATTCGACCCCCAAGCAGCACCACCACGGGGTCACGCGCACCTGCTGGCGCACATGGTGGGCGCCCACGATCAGGCCATCGCCATCGCCAACACCGCAATCGTTGCCGCCACAGCCACCGCTACTCGCACCCACTCAGGCGCACCCACTCAGGCGCACCGACTCAGGCGCACAGGCTCAGGCGCACCGGCTCAGGCGCACAGGCTCAGGCGCACAGGCTCAGGCGCATCGGCTCAGGCGCACCTACTCAGTCGCAACCAACCGCGCACAGGTCAGCGGTAGGCAGGGAAGTTTCGGGGAAGTGCAACACCGCAAGCGGCGTCACGGCTCGGGCGCGCTCATAATCAACAGGTGATTAAGTACTTGGGCTCCAAGAAGAAGCTATTGCCTGTGCTGGGCAGTATCGCGAGTGCAGTCGAGGCCAAGTCAGCGCTGGACTTATTCACTGGCACGACACGGGTGGCGCAGGAGTTCAAGCGGCGAGGGCTGGAGGTCACAGCAGTTGATACCGCCCGATACTCAACGCTTCTCGCGCAGGCTTACATCGAGACCGATGCTGACGGTGTTGACCCCGGCGAGTTGGCCAGCGCGATCGCGGAGCTCAACGCACTCCCGGGTAGGCCGGGTTACGTCACCGAGACCTTCTGCATCGAGTCCCGCTACTTTCAGCCTAAGAACGGCGCCCGGATCGACGCGATTCGGGATCATATTGAAGCGACCTACCGCGGTAGCTCGCTATACCCAATTCTGCTGTGCGAGCTAATGCTGGCGGCGGATCGAGTGGACAGTACAACTGGACTCCAGATGGCCTACCTCAAGGCGTGGGCGCCGCGGGCGAACAAGGATCTCGAACTGCGAATCCCCGAGCTCCTCGCTGGGTCCGGTCTCGCTATCAATGGTGATGCACGCACCGTCGCCGCCGAGCTCGATAGCGTCGATCTGGCCTATCTGGATCCGCCGTACAACCAGCATCGCTACTTCACGAACTATCACATTTGGGAGACGCTGATCCGGTGGGATGCTCCGGAATACTACGGCGTGGCATGTAAGCGCATCGACAGTCGCGACGAGGCCACGCGCAGCCCGTACAACTCCAAGAAGACGATGCCCGACGAACTTAGAGCCACGATCGGCGCGGTTAGGGCCGACACGATTGTCATCTCCTACAACGACGAGAGTTGGGTGAGTGGAGACCAACTCCTACAGTGGGCGGGGGAAGGACGAGAGTGCGCCCAACTACTCGCCTTCGACAGTAAGCGCTATGTCGGTGCAACGATCGGGGTTCATGCACCGTCCGGCGAGAAGGTGGGGACGGTAGGTCGGTTGCGAAATCTGGAGTACGTCGTAATCGCTGGAAGCGGCGACAAGGTGCAAGCGGCCTTGGCTGAGATCCCGGAGACGCTGCGCGGCACCCAACGTGTTGTCGTCTAATCTGATCCTCGCCACCAGCGACCGCTGAGCCATCATGCAGCTAGATCTAGACACAGAGACGGATCACTCCATGACCGAAGCCGCCGGAATCGATCCGCGCGACCTCGCCACCTGCCTGCGAGTCTTCGAGGAACTCTCAGATCTACCCGTCGAGCACCCAGATGCGGTCGCAGTTCGGCGAGCCACTGCTGGACTCTTCAAGAGCGTCAAGAAGCGTCGCCGAATGGAACGCCGCGCTGAGGTCATGGCCAGCGACAATGCCGTGATCGCGGCGACCGCGACAGGTTCGCCGGAGCGCATCGACGACGAGACCCAGGGTTTGCCGCTCGTATCCAGCGCACATGGGGCATCCGCTGGGAAGCTCATCCGTCCCCAAGCCTGCTACATCTGCAAGACCCGATACACACTCGTCGATGCTTTCTACCACCAGATGTGTCCCGACTGCGCAGCTCGCAACCGTGCTCGTCGTGACGCGAGTACTGATCTGAACGGACGGCGGGCCTTGCTGACTGGCGGCCGGGCAAAGATCGGTATGTACATCGCCCTGAGACTGCTGCGAGATGGGGCTGAAACCACCATCACCACCCGCTTCCCAAACGACGCAATTCGTCGATTCAAGGCGATGCCAGACAGTTCAGATTGGCTTCACCGCCTCCACATCGTCGGTATCGATCTGCGCGACCCGGCTCAAGTAGTCGCCCTCGCCGACTCCGTCGCAGATCGCGGCACCCTCGACATTCTGATCAACAACGCGGCACAGACGGTACGCCGTTCGGCCGGGTCGTACTCGCTGCTGGCGCAGGCCGAGGGTGAACCGCTGCCTGCTGGACAGTTGCCTGACGTCACGACCTTCGGCCGAACTTCGGACGCCCATCCCATCGCACTCATGGGCGCCGTCACCGGGAATCAACCCGCGCCCGCATCAATCTCGGCTGCGGAGCTCACCCAAGCTGCCCTGATTGGAGGATCCTCATCACTGGCCCGAAACGCCGCAGCGACAGCAATAAACGCCGGCGGCTTATTGCCTGACCTGCACGATCAGAACAGCTGGACTCAGCGTGTCAACGAGGTCGAAGCCTTGGAGTTGCTTGAGGTGCAGCTGGCCAACTCGATTGCACCGTTCATCCTGATCAGTCACCTGCGACAAGCTATGGCGGCCTCGCCAGCCAGGCGAAAGTACGTGGTAAATGTCTCGGCGATGGAGGGCCAGTTCAGCCGTCGGTACAAGGGCCCAGGCCACCCCCATACGAATATGGCCAAGGCTGCTCTGAACATGCTGACCCGGACGAGTGCGGCGGAGATGCTCGAGACTGACCGGATCTTGATGACGGCCGTGGATACCGGTTGGATCACCGATGAGCGGCCACATCCGACCAAGATCCGGCTTGCCGAGGAGGGCTTCCATGCTCCACTAGATCTTGTGGATGGCGCAGCACGCGTCTACGATCCGATAATCCGCGGGGAGCGGGGCGAGGACCTCTACGGTTGTTTCCTGAAAGACTACGAGCCGTCACCCTGGTAAGACGCAATTGCGTCGCCAGCAGTGGGCCGCTGACCAATCACTCGCCATCCTGCTCACCGATTTGGGACCAGAATCCGTCGAGCAAGGCCCGCAGGCCGGCCTCGAACTGAAATGCCCCCCAGTCGTTGTCGACTGCGTGGCGGATGCCGTCAACCTGCCGAACAAGGAGCGGGTCACTGGCGACTTGGTCCGCAAGCTCGTCGTAATAGGCGAGCATCTCGTCTCGTGATTCGTCGTGAAATCGGCGCTGACCGATCTCGTACAGGACGAATCCAAACGTGTACGCAGTCAAGGCCGCAGCGACGGGTCCAACTTGGAAGTCGGCGAACCCGGCGCTGGTGAGCAGCAAATTCGCTAACGCCAGATCATCGGCCGCGGTGGTCTTGGACAGTGGACGGGAGACCGTCACCGGCGCCAGATTCGGGTGCTCCAGAATCAGCTCGCGGGTCTGCAGGGCGAGCTGCGTGAGGATCTCTCGCGGATCGGTGATGCCCGATACGTCGATGGCTCGAATCCGTTGAGCCTGCACATCCGCGAGCGCCTCGATGAGGGCTTCCTTGTTCTCGAAGTGGCGGTAGGCGCGCATCGGTCCGGTATCGAGTCGGTGCGCCAGATTGCGCATCGACAATGCCTCCAGACCCTCAGCGTCAACGATTGCTAGGGCCTGGTCGAGGATCTCCTCGCGCGAGACGGAGTTGCGCGCGCGGCGCCCGGTCGCGCCGCTGGAGCGAGGAGCATGGCTCGGGTCCTGCGAGTTCACAGCAATGATCCTCCTGCCTAGCTACCACCAATGATGATTTTGTATCCACCGCGAGCCTACTGTCCGAGCCTCCGTTGTCCGCCCTATTGTGCGAATGTGACTACTCCACCTGCGGCGCCATCGCCTGCCGCGCCGCAGGGAAGCTCGGCGATGCAAGCCCAGGACCTGACCCGGACATTCGGCGATAAGCACGCAGTCGATGACTTGTCGTTGACTATCCCGGCCGGTGTCTTTTACGGCATCTGCGGTCCCAACGGTGCGGGCAAGACCACGCTGCTGAAGATGGCTACTGGCCTACTGCGGCCAACGAGTGGCACCGTCTCGATAGACGGCGTCGATGTGTGGACCGACCCGGTAGCAGCTAAGCAACGCTTCGGCTTCGTTCCAGATAACCCTCGCCTGTTCGACCGACTGAATGCCCCAGAGCAACTCGAGTTCATTGGTGCACTTCGTGGAATGGACCCAAAAACCGTCCGGCAACGAACTGACGAGATCTTGACGACGCTGGACTTGAATAAGGACCGCGGCACCCTGATCGCGGACTACTCGTTAGGAATGACCAAGCGCATTGGACTGGCCGCCGCAATCTTGCACAACCCGCGAGTTCTGATTCTGGACGAACCATTTGGTTCGCTCGACCCAGTCAACACCGCTGTCATGGAGGAGTTGCTGAAACTGCATCAGTCCGGTGGTGGCACAGTCGTCTTCTCTTCTCACGTCATGGACGTTGTGGAGCGCCTCTGCGACCAAATCGTCATCATCGATGAGGGTGCGGTTAAGGCTGAAGGAAGCGTGGCTGAGGTTTCGGGCGGTAAGCGACTGCAGGACGCTTTCGTTGACTTGGTGGGCGGACGGGCACTCGATGATGAGGGAATGAAATGGTTCGGGTCTTCGTCCGGCTGAAGTGGCGCCTGCTGCTTGCTAGCTTCCGTGCGTCGACCGCCTCAGCCATCATCTACGCGATCGGCGCTGTTCTGGCTGTCGTGTTCGGGATCCTCATGGCGGCTTACATCGCAGTTGCGCTGAGCGTCAATAACGACCTGGGCTCACTGTTGCCATTAGTCCTGTTCGTTGCAGTATGGATCTTCTGGGTCATCGGTCCGCTGATGAATCAGTCGCAGGGCGACGAGACCATCGACCCAGGTCGCTTGGAGTTGTTGCCGCTGAGCAATAAGACACAAGTGCGCGGACTGCTGATATCTGGGCTGGTTGGGCCAGCCGCCCTGTTCACCTTCCTTGGGGCGATGGGTGCAGTATTTGCTGGCGGGATCCCAATCCTCGCTCGCCTGCTGTCAGTGGTTTGTGCGGTGATTTTTGTCCTGCTTTGTGTCTCGTGGTCTCGTGCGGTCGGCGCATTGTTCAGCGGAGTGCTGAACTCGCGACGTGGTCGCGACTTGACGATCGCGCTATCCGGTTTGGTCGGAATCGGCGTGTACGCGATCAGCCAGCAGACTCAACAGTGAAGTGCTAGCTGTAGCGAATGAACAAGCAACGGGTGCGTTCAGCTACTTGGCCGTGCTGCCTCCGGCCGCAGTTGGCCTTGCCGTAGTCGCACTCAGCCAAGGCTCTTGGCTGGCAGCCTTGGCCTTAATGGCGTGGGGTGCAGTTGGCATCTTGCTCGCCGGGTGGGTGTGGGTATGGGCGCTTGCGCGGCGCCTGGATGGCGGCGGCGGGGGACTTAGCGCCAAGGAAAGGCTCGGTCCAACCGGAGACTGGGTGCTCTATCCCCGCTCCCTGAGCTGGCTTCCTAGGACCGCAGTCGGGTCAGTCGTGGCCAAGGAGTACCGCTACTACTTCTTCAGATCGACCCTGCAACTCCAGCAGTTGGTCTTGGGAACAATCATCGCGGTGCTGGTGGCTGCCCAGACTCTTTTTAGCGCCGATCCGGGACCGACGGCCAGTTTCCTTGGTGCGTTTGTCGTCTTCATGGTGCTGTGGCAAAGCGCGCCGAATGTCTTTGGAATCGATAATGCATCCATCTCCGTATACCTGTTGACCGGCGTCCGACTGCGCGACGTTCTGCTCGGCAAGATGCTCGCCCTACTGCTCATCATGTTGCCGGTCGCGGTAGTCCTGCAGGTTGCCGCAAGCGCAGTTCACTCAACTTGGTCGACCCTCTACTTGGGGATTGCCGCCATTCCGATCCCGTGGCTGCTCTGGGTTGGCCTCGGTTCGCAGATTTCAGTGCGCGCTGGGTTCCCGCTGATCCCTGGTCACAAGCCCAACAGTGCAAAGGCCGTCACAGCCGTGCTTGGCTCACTCGTTGGGGGTCTCGTCTTAGTCGCAGTCGTTGTTGGCGCAGGCGTTGGCGTCTACCTATTGACCGCATCCGAGTTGCTAGCCATTGTCATTGCTTGGTTGTTGGCATTAGTTATCGGATTCATCGGATTCCGCAGTGCGGCGACCCTCATAGAGAACAACCCGACTCGGTTGCTGGTTGAACTCGGCGGCGACAAGCTCTAGACCCCCGCTGCGTGGAGCTAGCTACGCAGCCACTCCCAGGCATCGTCAAGATTGGTGAAGTACTCACTGGATTCGGCGTAGAACGGGTGCGCTACCTCAGCGAGTAGCTCCTTGGTCTTGCTGTCGCCAACGATGGCCATCTTGCTGATTTTCTTGTGGAACTCCTCGCCGAAGTGCAGGTCATCGCGCCACGCGTTTAACCGCTCCCACTTGAAGTCGGTGAGGTCGCACAGAACTTGGATCTTGTCGTACCGGCTCGCCAACTCCTCCATCTCGGGGATGAGCAACGCGTAATCGCTCTGATCGATGAGATTGGAGAAGCGGTATCCGATCGCCGATCCGCTGCTGCCAGGAAGTTTGTAAAGCACGGGCGCCACGCTCCATCGGCTAGGAAGGTCCAAGACATAACTGTCTTGCTCGCCTCATCTAACCGCAGTTGGCTATGGCTAGTCGCGGCGCGGCGCGGCGTGGACGCCTAGATGGGCTAGGCGTCCGACGCTTGTCCCTGCGCTGCGTCATCGGGCACCTGTGCCTGGGCCTCGGCGATTTGGCGCCGCACGTCGTCCATGTCGAGGCCCTCTACTGCTCCGATGAGCTCTTCGAGGCTCGGTGCTGGCAATGCGCCGGGCTGGCTGAAGACCAGGATTCCCTCGCGAAAAGCCATCAGAGTTGGAATCGAGGTGATTTGGGCTGCGGCGGCGAGGGACTGCTCAGTCTCCGTATCAACCTTCCCGAAGACGATTCCACCGTGGTTCTCAGAAGCGCTCTCAAAGACCGGCCCGAACTGCTTACAGGGCCCACACCATTCCGCCCAGAAGTCCACCAGCACGATGTCGTTGTCGGCAACAGTCTTGTCGAAGTTCTCTGCGGTCAGTGTCACGCTCGCCATGCTGATCTCCTCTAGGTTGGGTCGGGTACGCAGTCGCTGCAATATACCCCTATGGGTATCTTGAACAAGTGCACCTATCTGTGTATTCCTCACCACCACCCTGCCGGTCATTGCTGCAGAACGCAACCGGCTATCCGCCTGGCTAGCTCGGCTGGCGCTGCGCAGGTGTGTGGTCAGCTGTATTTGGCCAGCAACTTCTCACGCTTGCGTGGCGCAATATTGGCTAGCGAGACGTCCCCGTCGTAGTGGGCTACCAACTTCGGGTCCATGACCTTGCGCCAAGCCACCGGAAATGCTGCCAAGACGATCATTGCGGCGTAACCATTGGGCAGTTGTGGAGCCTCATCCATGTGGCGTAATGACTGGTACCGCCGAGCTGGGTTGGCATGATGGTCGCTATGGCGCTGCAGGTGGTAGAGCATCAGGTTGCTCACCGTGTTGTTGGAGTTCCAGGAATGCTCGGGAGTAACTCGTACATGGCGATCTCCTCGTGCTGCCCGGAGGAGCCCGTAGTGCTCGAGGTAGTTGACTGCTTCCAGCAAGCTAATCCCGATAATTGCCTGCAGCACTAGGTAGGGCGCTATGGCCAAGCCAAACACTGCAAGCAACGCTGCCCATAACAGGGCAGTCAGCGCCCAGGCCGTCAGAACATCATTGCGCCACGTCCACCTGGTAGTGCCGCGCTTGGTGAATCTACGCGATTCCAGGCCCCAAGCCGACTGCACGCTGCCAATGACGGTTCGCGGGAGAAAGGCCCAGAAGGACTCACCGAACCGACTACTCGCCGGGTCCTCAAAGGTGGCCACGCGAACATGATGTCCACGGTTGTGTTCAACGTAGAAGTGCCCGTAGCCGGTTTGTGCCAGTGCCACCTTCGAGAGTCGTCGCTCCAGTTGGTCGCGCTTGTGCCCGAGTTCGTGAGCAGCGTTGATGGCTACTCCGGCAACGATGCCGACGGTGGTGGCCAGCCCGATCTTGTCGACAACGCTCAGTGAGGACCCCGCCCACAGGTAGCAGGCGTAGACCAGAGCGATGTACTGCAACGGGATGAATAGGTAGGTGCACCACCGGTAGTACTTGTCCTGGTCGAGGATCGCGGCCGCCTCCTCGGGTGGGTTGCTGTTATCGCGCCCGAGGGTTACATCCAGGATCGGCATGATGACAAAGGCAAAGATCGGTCCCCACCACCAGAAGACCCCCAGGCCAGTGAGCGCCACGAGTCCTGCTGCCATGAAGGGCAGCAGCGGCATGACGACCCCAAGCAGCCATAGGTAGCGCTTTGGGTCATGCCACACACCCGCGCTCGTCTTGATGCGTGGCGCGCTCAGGACGGACATGTCATTGACCTCCTACCCGGCGACCGACGATTTGCGGTCGAGGTCTGAAGCATGACAAAAAATCCGCTACTTTACAAGTTTTTAAAGAATGTAAAGTAGCGGATCAGGGGCTAAGCCAAGGACTCGATTGCCCTCTCCAGGCTCGCCGAGACCTCTTGTGCCAGGGCACCCATCTCGGGATTCGCCGTCAGATCGACCATCATTTGCGGGTTGATCATCTCCACGCTGGTTGAGGTGCCAGCCGCGCGAACGACCACATTGCACGGCAGGAGAACTCCGATGGAGGGCTCTACTTGAATCGCCTTGTGGGCGAATCCTGGGTTACATGCGCCGAGGATGACCTGTTGGTCGATGTCGACGCCGAGCTTCTTGTTCAGAGTCGCCTTCATATCGATTTCGGTTATCACCCCGAAACCCTGCTCAGTTAGCGCCTCCCTAACTGCAGCCATGGCCTCATCGAACGGCCGATCGAGTGTGACAGAGAGTGCGTACGACATCAGTTGATCCCTTGCTGGTAGGCGGTGCCTTGCCGGTGGTAGATCGCCGAGGTCCTCAGCGTTGGCCCCAACCGAAGAGGGTGCGCTTGGCAGGTTTGCCGTTGTCGCACTTGCAGCGATCGCGGGCTGGGACACCACTGACTGCCTCTTTGACGTGCTGGCCGCATCCAGCGTAGGTGGTCTTGTTGCATTTACGGCAGGTTGCGGGACGGCACATAGTGGTAGATCCTCCGGTAGGGAAAATGTTAGCTCGATTACTTTCGAGAGTGGACTATACCCCCTAGGGTATTATTGTGCAATGCTGTTAGGACAAATCACCGGACCAAGTCGGATACAGCAGAACCCAACAGCCAGCCAATCGGAGGTCAGCTAGATGTGTAGTCCCGCACGATGCCAGCGTTGCCAGAAAGTCACCTACTCAGGTTGCGGCCAACACGTCGCTCAGGTTCTGGCCCAGTTCCCGGCCGACCAGCACTGCACCTGCCGCTAAAGCCGAACCTGCCGCCAAAGCCGACTAGTCCAGCGCGGCGGGGATCGTCGTTTTCAGGCTGTTGGGCGAGGTCCGGGACTCACGTTGACGCAAACTGGCTGCGGCGATGATCCGTGACTCCTCGAACGCAGCGAGGGCGCTCTGGCGGTCCATTGGTCGGCCGTAGAAGTACCCCTGCGCAAGCTCGCAGCCAATCTCGAGTAGCGCATCAGCTTGCTCGGTGTTCTCCACCCCCTCGGCAATCACTTGGTGGCGCAGCGTCGCCCCCAAGCCAGTCACGGCCTCAACAATGGCCTTGTCCTCTGGGTTCGACGTCATACTGTCCACGAAACTGCGGTCTATCTTGATGCAGTTGATGGGAAACTTCTGCAAGACCGACAGTGAACTCCACCCAGTCCCAAAGTCATCGAGAGCGACATGAATCCCCAGCTTGCGGGCATCAGTGAGCTGCTTCCAGGCAAGACTGCCGTGCTCCACCAGACTGGATTCCGTCAGTTCGAGGCAGATCGCGCTCGCTGGCACTCGAGCCCGAGCCAACGTACGCGCCAGCAGTCCGGTGAACTCTCCACGAGCCAACTGCGACCCAGAGACGTTCACGGTGACGACGGACCCACCACGCGGCCAGGATGGGGCACCCGCCCCGATCGCGCCAGCCAGCGATACGGCTTCGCGTAGGACGACCTCTCCGATTGTCCCGATCAAGCCATTCTCTTCAGCGAGCGGGATGAACTGGTCGGGTCCAACGAACCCCTCTTCGGTTGGCCAACGTGCCAGCGTTTCGAAACCGACGATCTGCCCGGTGCGCAGTAGCACGATCGGCTGAAAGGCCACGGTCAACTGCTGGTTTGCCACTGCTCTTCGCAGCTCGCGATCAAGCTCGACTCGCCGCTGGAGGGTCTCGCGTAGGTCCTCACCAAACACCATGGATTGATCCCGGCCCGCTGCTTTGGCGCGGTAGAGCGCGATGTCAGCGTCTCGCAGCAGCATGTCAGCGCTCTCCTTGCTGGACTTGGTCACCGAGATGCCGATGCTGGCCGACAAATGCATCGCTTGCCCAGTCAGCACGAAGGGTCGCCTCAGTGCGGCCAGGATTCGTTCAGCTACGACAGACACCGAGTCAGGGCCCGGTACCTCCTCGAGGAAGACGACGAACTCGTCGCCACCGAATCGCGCCACGACATCAGAGTTGCGCAAGGCACTCTTGATCCGACTTGCCCCCTCGACGAGCACGGTGTCGCCAGCATCGTGACCGCTGGTGTCATTGATGTTCTTGAAGTGGTCGAGGTCGATGAATAACACCGCATGGTAGAGATCGCCGGGCTCCATCGCCGAGATGGTTCCGTCGACGTAAGAGGTAAAGGCAGCTCTATTCAGCAGGCCGGTGAGCGGGTCATGAGTGGCCCGCCACGCCATGTCTGCTGCCGCCTTGTGCTGTTCAGTGAGATCGTGGATGGCGAGTAGTCCGCCTTGCGCCCCGCCGACGTTGTCGCTGAGCGGGGTGAAGACGATATTGCAGGCGCGCCTGTTTCCAGTACTGAGTTCGAGCTCGATCAGTTCCCCGTGCCATTGCTGGCTGGTCGTCAACGCGACCTTCAACTCGTGCGGAATCTGGTCGCCGCGACGGCCACGGGTCGGCCACAGCAGCTTCAGCACATTTGTTCCCAGAGCACCCGCCGCTTGCGTGCCGAGGAAGTTTGCGCCGGCGGCATTGATCTCGACAATGTTGTGGTCGACGTCCACTAGGCACAACCCAGTACGAGTTGTATTGAGCACAGTCTTGAGGCGGTCGCGTTCGACGGCTAGTTCCGTCGCGCTGGCCTGCTCAAGCTTTGCGTGAAGTTCTTGCATCTCCTCAGACGAGATCTCCCATGCACGGTCATTGAGTCGACGATCTCGGTCGCTGCTCTCGTACGTCGTGTTGATCGCCGCCAACAGCGAGGCCAGAGATTCGGCAGAGATGGCGACGTCGGCAACAGTCTCTCCGGTCAGCGAGTCCAGGTCGGCGGGGAATCCTGCGCGGCGCAATTGGCGGCGCAGGTGGGGATGTACATGCGGCTGCGTCATGTCTTCACCGCACTTGTGGTCTGTTCTGGGAGTTGCTCCGCGCTGGACGCTTGATCTCGTTGCGCTGGTACCGCACGTTCCGAGATCGTCGTCACCGTCATCGTCTGGTTGTGCATGCCGATGAAACCTTCGAAGGGCACGATCTCGCCGTAGGAGTAGAAGCCGCGAAGCAGTACGTCTGCCCCCAACACGTCGATACAGGCTTCGATCTCTTCGTCTGTGCGATCACCGAGCACGAGTCGCCGACCCACACATGACACGGCCAGCGCCAAGACGTCACCAGAGGCGGCGTTCCCAACTCCAGTCTGCGCGGGCACTTGGCTGCCGGTGGCCGCGATGTGTGCGCCGTCCACCAACCGGTCGATGGTTGTGCGCATTAACTGAGCGTTCCACCCGACCGGAACGTCACCGGCGAAACGCATCGAGCGATCCTTGGCATCCACAGCTAGGACAGTCCGGACCAGGCTGCGGCTACCGTCGGGTGAGGTGATCCGCAGTGGAAACAGCAGCGCTGATGACGGTAGGTCGGCGGCCGCCTCTCCGAGGTAGCGACGGTACAGATCAAGTGCCGGCTGTCCATCGAGCTCGACCAGCGTGCTGCCCTGCGAGGCAGTAATCGTGCGCTGTGGGCCGAAACCCTCCCAACCGCCACCGGTTCCATGGCCGACAATGAGGTCCTCTCCCCACAACCCCACCGCGATAACTGAATTCTGCAGGACCTCGTTGCCCAGAGCAATATGGGTTTGGACGAACTCTGGGCCATCGCCAGCGAGTCCTCCGCAAATCGAGACACCTGGCAGTTGATCCACGAGTCCAGCGACTAGATCAGACCCGTTCACAATGAGCCCATCGGAGATCACCAGCACAGCGCTGGGCGCGGCGGTGTGCTTATGGGCGAGTTCCATTCCCAGCGCTAGACCCGCTACGAACGAGTCCTGAGGTTCATCGAGGTGCGTCCTTGCAGCGGCCACTTGGGCATGTTCAAACTCCAAGAAGGTGACGACAAGTTCCGTATCGGTGACGGACTCCCCGACGATGTTTCCGGCCGTGGAGCAGCCGACTAGGGTCACGTCGGGTTGCGCAGCGGTCAGTGCGTTCAGGGCCCCCCGTGGGTCGATCTGCGGACTCCAGAACGCGAGTGCCAACGTCGACTTAGGCAGGTCAAGCTCGGCAAGTGGGTGATCCCAACCTGCGTCCGGCGTCCACATCCTGGAGTGGCTTCGCATGGTGCACGACCTCTACTCACGGCTAGACCAATTCCGCTTACTGGCGACTTAACTTCAGTCTGCGCCAACTGGGGCTCACGTCACAGACTTGAGCCACCCGTACGGCCCTACTTGGTTCAAGGACGGCAACTGGATCAAAGCAGCGCCACAAAGCAGCGCCACAAATCAGCGGGCGCTCGTTACTGGCGCGTCGCGACGAGTGGAGGCTAACGTCAGCAGCATGCGAAGGCACACGATGGCGGCCGTAGCTGGTGGGATAGCTGCCAGTATCGCCTTGAGCGGTGCTGGCCTGCCGCCCAACGTTGATGTCTCGTATCAACTTGGGGGTGCGTACGCCCCGGAGCCCAATGTGGGTGTCGTCGTTCGTGACAGCACGGATTCACCTGCTCCGGGTGCCTACAACATCTGCTACCTCAACGGTTTCCAAACTCAGCCCGGCACGCTCAGCTGGTGGAAGAAGCATCACAACGGGCTCCTCCTGCGCAAGAAGTCAAAGCTGGTCCGCGACGGGCAGTGGAACGAGGTTCTGCTCGACACCTCAACTAAGCGCAAGCGCAAACAAATCGCCCGCGTCCAAGGTGCCGGGGTGCGCGGCTGCGCGGCCAAAGGGTTCGACGCGGCCGAGTTCGACAACCTGGATTCGAACACTCGGTCCAAGGGGCAGATCTCACTAGCCAACAACGCCGCGACGGCAAAGAAGCTCGTCAAACGTGCGCATCGCGCTGGGCTCGCGGCGGCCCAAAAGAACACCGTGGAACTCGGCAAGCGCGGTCCGCAACGCATCGGGTTCGACTTCGTGATCGCGGAGGAATGCCAGCGCTACTCCGAGTGCGGTCGCTACCAGAAGTGGTACGGAAACCGCATGATCGAGGTGGAATACACCGACTATTCGCTGGGCACCTTCGAGACGGCGTGCGAACAGCGGGGCGAACAGATCTCAATAATCCGCCGCGACCGCGAGTTACGCACGCCGAACTCACCGGCGTACTACCACCGAAGCTGTTAGTAGCTTTTACTCCTCTGGCGGTGCTTGGTTCTCCGCAGCAGCGTCGAGGACGGCTTGGTATCGGGCGTAGGAATCGCGAACCTCTTGCTCGGCCTCTGCGCGCCCGGCCCAGGTTGCACCCTCGACGGACTTGCCGGGCTCGAGCTCCTTGTAGACCTCGAAGAAGTGCTGGATCTCGAGGCGATCGAACTCCGCCACATGATGAATATCGCGGATGTGCTCCATCCGAGGATCGTTCGCGACAACACAGACCAGTTTGTCGTCGCCGCCAGCCTCATCTGTCATTCGGAACATCCCCACTGTGCGAGCGCGAATCACGCACCCTGGGAAAGTTGGTTCCTGCACGATGACCAGTGCGTCCAACGGGTCGCCGTCTAGACCCAAAGTGTCATCGACGAAGCCGTAGTCGTGTGGGTAGCGCGTTGCTGTGAACAGCATCCGGTCCAGGCGTAGACGTCCACTCTCGTGATCGATCTCGTACTTGTTCCGGCTCCCGGTGGGGATCTCAATAGTGACGTCGAACTCCACAAGCTTCTCCTGAGTTGGGTTGAAGGCCGTTTGGTTGCTTGCCCTAGTGTTCCGCACAGAATCCTCCGACGCCTGACGAGACGCCCTGTTGGGGGCATGAGGCGTCGCAACGCAATGTTTCGTGGGCTCGCAGCTATCCTTCTCGCAGCCACTTAGGCAGTTGCTGGGCAGATAGTTGGGCAGTCATGTCGGAGGGAATCAGGATGCGGACACGACGAGGTCGCGGTTCGTCGCGGACTCTCGGCGCCGCAGCGGCACTCGTCGTGGCGTTGCCCTTGGCCGCGGCCGGTGCGTCGGTCGGCTCAGCTAACGCGTGGGCTGCGTCGGCGTCCTTGTCGGGTTCAGTGTCGAGCGCGCTGCCCGGTGAACTGCTGGCTCCGTTGACCACGCCCAACACCAGCCCACCAACTGGATCAGGGATTGAGGCCGCTCTAGCTCCCGCCCTGGCCACCAAGTCGCTTGGCCCAGTGACAACCGTCGCGGTGTACGACGCACTCAGTGGTCAACTCATCTACAACAAATCGGCGGGTTCACCGGCAACTCCGGCATCGACGAACAAACTGCTAACCGCCGCCGCAGCGCTGACGGCCTACGGCGCAGATCATCGGTTGAAGACCGCTGTCGTGGCAGGCGCCACACCGAACGAAATCGTTCTGGTCGGTGGGGGCGATCCCCTCCTGCGCTCGGCTAATGCGCCAGCCAGTGAGCCGCAGGCTGCCTCACTAAGTGAACTGGCCAATCAGACAGCCGCCGCTCTATTACCCGATGGCGAAACCTCCGTCACCGATGCCGTGAGCTACACCTTGCGCTTTGACGACGGCTTGTTCTCCGGCCCACTGACCTCGCCCACCTGGCCGCAGACCTACGTGCAGGAGGGCATAGTTTCCCGAATCACAGCGCTGCTCACCGACGGCGGCTTCGTCAGTGGAATCACCCCCGATCCGTCGTTGGCTAGCGCTCAGAAGTTCGCCTCGCTACTCAAGGCACGCGGGGTGAAGCTCAGTGGTGCGCCGACCAGGGCGGACGCGCCGCAGCAAGCGAATGAACTCTCGGCTGTCTTATCGCTACCGATGAGCGCGATCGTGCAACAGTCGCTGGAGCGATCCGACAACACAACGTCGGAGGTCCTTGCCCACCTGGCTGGCGCGGAACTAAAGAACGACGGCAGCTTCAACGGCGGGGCCGCGGCCGTCAGTCAGGTACTGACCGACCTAGGAATCAGCCCCGACGGGGTACAGCTCTTCGATGGTTCTGGCCTGAGCCGGGAGAACCTCGTTCCTGCGCAAGTGCTGGGTCAAGTGGTGAATGCCATGGCCACCAATGTGAACCCCGAACTGTGGGCAGGCCTGTACGGAATGCCGGTAGCCGGGTTCACCGGGACCCTCAACGATCGGTTCGTGACGCCAGCCACGCAGCCAGGCCGTGGCGAGGTGAGAGCAAAGACGGGAACCCTGACCGGAGTCATCACCTTGTCTGGTCTCGTCACCGGCGCAGACGGCGATTTGCTGTCATTCGCCTTCATGGCCCCCAAGGCGCAGGACCTGCTCAGTGCCGAGGTCGCCTGGGACGAGGCTGCCGCAGCACTGGCCGAGTGTGGCTGCAAGTAGCGTCAGAGTATGGCCAACGACGTAGTTGATTGGAATCTCGCCCTAAGCACCGGTGCTCGGTTCGCGCCGAAGGGTCCCGAGCGCGATTTGGACCAGGCACGTGCGGCGGTGGGTTCGCTTCGCGACTACGCGACACGGGCAGTCGAGCCAGTGCGCGAATGCACCGGATTGGTTGCACCTCAACGGGCGGCAGGCGCGGCCGTGATAGACCGTCGAGCCTGGATTGAATCAAACCTCGAGGCGTTCCGCTTTGTGCTCAGCCCCTTGCTGGACCGAATCCGCACCGGATCTAACCCAGCGGTTACGGAGGTGGGTTCCCGGCTGACTGCCCTGCAAATGGGTCTGGTCTTGGGCTGGCTCTCGGGCAAAGTGCTCGGCCAGTACGAGGCGCTCGTCCCGCCGGGAGGAACTCCTCGCCTAATGCTGGTGGCACCGAACATCACTCAGGTCGCGGAGACGCTCGCCGTGGATGAGCAGGATTTTCAGTTCTGGGTCTGTCTTCACGAGGAGACCCACCGAGTGCAGTTCACAGCAGTGCCGTGGATGTCGGATTACTTCGCCGCTGAGTCACGAGCTCTGGTAGCGGCAGTGGATGTACCGCCACGGGAGTACCTGAAACACTCCAAGGAACTGTTATCGGCACTACTCGCCGTGCTGCGCGGTAGCGAGGGCGCGACGGCCTTGATGTTGGCCGTTCTGTCGCCTGAACAGCGAGCGGTGTACGACCGAATCAGTGCCTTAATGACACTGCTTGAGGGTCACGCGGATGTCGTGATGGATGAGGTTGGGCCGCAGGTAGTGCCCAGCGTTGCTCAGATCCGGGCGCGGTTCGATCAGCGCCGTAACGAACCGGGAACAAGCGATTCGATCGCTCGCCGGATCTTCGGCATGGATGCCAAGATGCGGCAGTACTCCGAGGGTGCAGCCTTCGTCCGAACTGCTGTTGATCAAGTCGGGATGGATGGCTTCAACGAGGTGTGGACCCAGCCGGCCAACCTTCCCTCACTCGCGGAGATCGCTGCGCCCCAGGACTGGATTAAGCGAGTTCATGGCTAGCAACCCGAAGGCGGACGACAGACACCGGCGACTGAACCACCGGCAACCGAACCACCGGCAACCGAGCGGGCTGGGGGATCAGCCCATCCGGCGACGGTTGCGTCGAATGGTGGAGCGAGCCCTAGCTGACCTATCGGCCGATGATCTCGTCCTAGTCGGAGTTTCCGGGGGAGCTGACTCCCTCGCCCTAGCCAGGCTCGTAGCCGACGTCTCGGCGCAACGTGGACTGATTCGGGCCGGCGCGGTTGTGATTGACCATCAACTCCAAGAGTCCTCCGATGTGGTTGCTGCCGAGGCGAGCGTCCAATGCGAGAGCTTCGGGCTGAGTCCAGTGGTCGTCGCGACCGTTGATGTCGACCGGTCGGCCAGCGCAGGGGGACTTGAGGCTGGCGCACGCACGGCCCGGCGGCGAGCGATGATTTCCCTCGCTCATGAGCTTGGGGCCAAGGCGATTTTGCTCGCGCACACGAAGGATGATCAGGCCGAGACGGTACTCCTCGGTCTGGCTCGTGGATCTGGCAGTAGATCGTTGGCTGCGATGAGCGAGCGCGAGGGTTTGTGGCGTCGCCCACTGCTTGCCGCTACCCGGGAGCAGACGCTGGGTGTGTGCCGAGAGATCAACGCGTCACCCCACGAAGACCCGCATAATCAGGACCCGAGTTTCTCCAGAGTGCGAGTGCGTAAAACTGTCTTGCCGGTGCTGGAAGCCGAACTCGGCCCTGGAATCCGCGACGCGCTGGCCCGAACCGCTGAACAACTGCAGACCGACAACGCGGCCTTGGACCAGTGGGCGGGGGCAATCGCAGAAGGACGACTGATCCTGCTGGAACACGGTCGAGTCGAGATCGCCATCAAGCCCACGGACACCATTAGCTTGGTGAGCGTCCCGAGCGCTGTTCGCACGCGGCTGTACCGCCTAGGCTTATTGGCGTCAGGTTGCGCGCCTGGCTCGATTACGTTCGGTCACCTGCGCACGATTGACCGCTTCGTGGCCGATTGGCGGGGACAGGGACCCACTCGGGTGCCCGGCGACCGGGAAGTTGCACGAATCTCTGACACTCTGGTGTTTTACAAAGCTGGGCCACTGGCAGATAGGGAAAATGCGTGAGTACTGAAGCGAGTACGGAACTCCCATCCGAGATCGACCGCATCCTGCTCTCGGAGGAGGAGATCAGGTCACGGATCGACGATATGGCCAAGCAGATCGACGCGGACTACGCGGGAGAAGACTTGCTGCTCGTCGGCGTGCTCAAGGGCGCCATGATGATCATGGCTGATCTGGCTCGGGCGCTCGATGATTCCGTCGAGATCGACTGGATGGCGATCAGTTCCTATGGCGCAGGGAACCGGTCAAGTGGTGTCGTTCGGATTCTCAAGGACCTCGACACCAACCTCGAGGGCCGTCACGTGCTGATCGTGGAGGACGTTCTGGACTCTGGCCTGACCCTGCGCTGGCTCGTTCGCAGCCTGCAGGCGCGTCAACCTGCGTCGCTGGAGATCCTCACACTGCTGCGCAAACCGGAGGCCGTCCGCAACAAAGTGGATGTTCGCTACGTCGGCTTCGACATCGGGAATGACTTCGTTGTTGGCTACGGAATGGACCACAATCAGCACTATCGGAACCTTCGCTATATCGGAGTCATTAAGCCGCTTTGACGAATCGTTACGCGCCCCGCACACTGATTGTGGAATCCAGCAGTCATAGAGACGCACCTCTCGCATACTCTTGCCCTTGATGAATGCGAAGCGATTTTTGCGTGGGCCAGTCCTGTGGATACTGCTGGCTGTTTTCTTGGTGCTCCTAGGTACCAGCCTGTACAGCTCATTCGGTGCACCCAAAGAGGTTGAGACCTCCCAAATCGTGCAAACCATTCAAAGCAACCAGGCGCAGAGTGCCAAGTTGATTGACCGTGAGCAGAAGATCGAGGTCACCCAGAAGGACGGCACCGTCGTCACTGCCAAGTACATCGACGGTCAAGGTGTCAACCTGCAGGAGTTGCTGCAGTCGAAGAGCGATGCCGGGCAGTTGCCGGATGGCTACAACATTGAGGTTCCCTCCGAGAACCTGCTGATTACGCTGCTGGTCTCGCTGCTTCCGGTGATCATCATTATCGGATTGCTGTTCTTCTTCATGAGCCAGATGCAAGGTGGCGGCAGCCGCATCATGAACTTTGGCAAGGCCAAGACCAAAGCCGTGAACAAAGACATGCCGAAGACGACATTCGCCGACGTCGCCGGTTCTGACGAGGCCGTTGAGGAACTCGTCGAGATCAAGGAGTTCCTCAAGGAGCCCGCCAAGTTCCAGGCTGTCGGGGCCAAGATTCCCAAGGGTGTACTGCTCTACGGTCCACCGGGAACCGGTAAGACCCTGCTGGCTCGAGCTGTAGCCGGTGAGGCGGAGGTTCCGTTCTATTCGATCTCCGGCTCAGACTTCGTTGAGATGTTCGTCGGAGTCGGAGCTAGCCGCGTTCGCGACTTGTTCGAACAGGCCAAAACGAATGCTCCGGCCATCATCTTCATCGATGAGATCGATGCCGTCGGTCGCCATCGCGGCGCCGGCATGGGCGGTGGCCACGATGAGCGTGAGCAGACCCTGAACCAGATGCTCGTCGAGATGGACGGATTTGATGTCTCCTCCGGCGTTATCTTGATCGCTGCGACGAACCGCCCCGACATCCTCGACCCAGCATTACTACGACCGGGCCGATTCGATCGTCAGATTGCCGTTGATCGGCCGGATCTGACAGGGCGATACGAGATCCTGAAAGTCCACGCTCGCGGTAAGCCTTTCGCGGATTCGGTGGACATGATGGCTGTCGCCCGCCGGACTCCAGGTTTCACTGGTGCTGACCTGGCGAACGTGTTGAACGAGGCGGCGCTGCTGACCGCACGTATGGGCAAGCCGATGGTCGACAACCACTCGCTAGACGAGGCGATCGACCGGGTGCTGGCAGGTCCGCAGAAGAAGACTCGCATCATGAGCGACCACGAGCGCACGATCACGGCGTACCACGAGGGTGGCCATGCCATGGTCGCAGCAGCGTTGCCAAACAGCGATCCGGTTCACAAGATCACCATCCTGCCTCGTGGACGCGCCCTCGGCTACACCATGGTCCTGCCAGATAAAGAGAAGTACTCGACCACTCGAAATGAGATGCTCGATCAACTCGCCTACATGCTTGGTGGTCGCGCTGCCGAGGAGATGGTCTTCCACGATCCGACCACTGGCGCGGCGAACGACATTGAGAAGGCGACCGCAGTTGCCCGCGCGATGGTGACTCAGTACGGAATGACTGAGCGACTTGGTGCGATCAAATACGGCAAGGAGAGTGGCGAGGTCTTCGTTGGCATGGATCGAGGTCACGAACGGGATTACTCCGAGGAGATCGCGGCAGCGATCGATGAGGAGGTTCGCTCCTTCATTGAGCAGGCCCACATGGAGGCCTACGAGATCCTGTTCCAGAATCGAGACATCCTCGATCAACTTGTGCTTGAGCTGCTGGAGCGAGAGACCCTGGACAAAGCGGAGGTTGCACGCATCTTCACCAAGATCAAGAAGCGTGGAGCGCGCCCAGCTTGGACCGGATCAGACAGACGCCAAACCGGCGCCGGTCCGATCGATGCGCCCCTTCGTAACGGACAGGTTGCCGCGAATGGTCAAACGATGCTGCCAAGCACCGACGGAGTATCAGAGCATCCCTCGGACGCTGAGTAGATCACCGCGTCGGTTAGGTTGTTCCTGTGACCGATCCAATTAGTTTGGTTCAGCTGCCCCGACGAGACGTTCCCCCGTTCGATCACGAGCGAGCACAAGCCGCGATCCGTGAGTTGCTGTTGGCTGCGGGCGAGGATCCAGATCGGGACGGTCTGATCGATACACCGGCCCGCGTCGCTCGCATGTACGAGGAGATCTTCGCCGGACTACGCCAAGAGCCGCAAGATGTCATGACGACGACCTTCGATCTAGCCCACGACGAACTCGTCTTGGTTCGAGATATCGAGTTGTGGAGTCAGTGCGAGCACCATCTGGTTCCGTTCTTTGGCCGTGCCCACGTGGGCTACATACCATCCAACGATGGCAAGATCACCGGACTGAGTAAGTTGGCCCGCCTCGTCGATGTGTTCGCCCGGCGGCCGCAGGTGCAAGAACGTTTGACGACTCAGATTGCGGATTCCCTAGAGGAGATTCTGCGCCCCCGCGGAGCGATCGTGGTGATCGAGGCTGAGCACCTGTGCATGGCGATGCGTGGAGTTCGCAAACCGGGGTCTCGGACAACTACTAGTTCCGTTCGCGGTCAGTTGCGCGATCCCGCGACTCGCTCCGAGGCCATGTCCCTGATCCTTGCGCGTTAGTCGTCCTTGGCTGCCTGTCGGTGCATGGATGATTTAGATGAACATAGCGAAGGTCAAGCGGAGTCATTCTTCAGCGCGTGGCCACGACCTTGCTGAGATCGGCGAGCCTGGGCGTCCAGTGGTGATGGGCATCCTGAACGTCACGCCGGATTCGTTCAGCGACGGTGGACAGTTCGATACCGCTGAGCAAGCGGTGGCCGCAGGGATTCGACTGAGCGATCAGGGTGCGGACATCGTCGATGTCGGGGGAGAATCAACGCGTCCCGGTGCGGGCAGAGTGAGTCTAGAAACTGAGCTAGACCGGGTGCTTGGAGTCGTCGCTGGGCTCGTTGCGCACAAGGTGAGCGTCAGCATCGACACGACCCGTGCCGAAGTCGCTGCGCAGGCGGTGGCGGCAGGGGCCACACTGGTCAACGATGTCAGCGGTGGTCTCGCCGATCCTGCGATGCTTGCCACCGTTGCCAAGTTGTCGGTGCCAATCGTGCTGATGCATTGGCGCGCACCGAGTGATCAGATGGATTCCCAGACCGACTATCAAGACGTTGTTCTTGAGGTTCGTGACCAACTTGCATCCCGCAAAGATGCCGCACTCCGAGCAGGGATTCACGCGACCAGAATTGTGCTCGATCCGGGACTCGGTTTCGCCAAGTTGGCGCACCACAATTGGGAGCTACTCGCCAACCTCGGTGTGCTAGAGCAGTTGGGTCAACCCATCTTGGTTGGCGCATCTCGAAAGCGCTTTCTCTCCTCGCTCATGGCAGCAGATGAGCGCCCCACAGAACAACGAGACTTGCACGCGCGCCGCGACAGCGCGACCCACGCAGTCTCCGCTCTGGCTGCCGCCCACGGAGTCTGGGGTGTCCGGGTGCATGATGTCCCTGGCACCCGAGATGCAATCCTCGTTGGCAATGCATGGCGGACCAGTCAACCAGGCCAGGCGAACCGATCAAACCAAGGCGGGAGTTCAGCATGAATCCAGGTGGGTTTGAGGGCTTTGACCGCATTGCCGTGACTGGCGTGAGTGCGTTTGGCTACCACGGCGTACTACCCATCGAACGGCAGACGGGCCAGACCTTCATCGCAGATGTTGTCTTGCACGCCGAGGTCCGCCGAGCGGGGCGCACTGACAATCTCGACCACACGATTGACTACTCGGCTGTGGCGGAGTCGATGGTCGCCGCTATCACCGGGGAGCCGCTGAACCTCATCGAGGCACTGGCCCAGCGGATCGCTGATGGGGTATTCGCGGTTACGGAGTCACACGAGGTCCATGTCTCGATGGTCGAGGTCACCGTCCACAAACCCGGAGCCCCGATCGATGCCCAGTTCAGCGATGTTTCGGTGTCGATTGTTCGCGTTCGGTGACCCAAGTCGCGCTGGGCCTCGGAGCGAACCTTGGCGACCGACTTGAGGCGCTGTCGGCCGCGATCGACGTCTTCGACCGAGATCCGGCGGTCAACTTGACAGCCGTCTCATCGGTATACGAAACCGATCCAGTCGGCGGACCGGATCAACCGCAGTTTCTCAACGCGGTGCTACTGATTGATACGTCATTGTCGCCGGTCGAGGTGCTCGCTCTCGCCCACCTAGCCGAATCCGAACTTGCGCGGGTGCGCGACGTGAGGTGGGGGCCACGCACTTTGGATGTGGACATCCTCAACTACGGTCAAGTGGAGCGGGATGAGGATGTCCTGACGTTGCCACATCCACGCGCGGCGCAGCGGGGATTCGTGTTGGTCCCACTCGCCGAAGTGGCGCCAGATTTGCAGCTTGCGGGCCAAAGTCAACGCGTTCGCGAACTAGTAGAGCAGCTACCCAGCGCCGAGATCCGGGGCGTACGACGACTTGACGGTGTGACCTTGGCGCTTGCCGACTCTGGGCCTACGCTGTAACTGTGACGCCAACCAAACCGAGTCTGCTCGTTGTCCTTGGGGTGTTGGGGGCGGCCATTGGATTTGCCACAGTCCTGCTTTGGGACGCGCTCACCGGACGCACGCTGCCAGTTCCGTTGACCGCCGCGTTGACGTTGGTGCTGTTGGCGTTGGCTCTGTTCTTCTGGGGGATCCTGATCCGGCCCAGACTTCTCGGGAAACCTGGCACTCGTCCCGTGAGCCCGTTTGTCGCGGCCAGAACGGCGATGTTGGCGATGGCGGCGTCGCGCACTGGAGCGGTCGTTGCGGGTTTCTACGGCGGCGCCGCTGTCGTGTTCCTGATGAACTTCTCTACCCCCATCGCTGCACAGCGCTTTTGGTACGCGCTGGTGGCGACTGCGGGTGCGATCCTCGTAGTCCTGGCCGCCTTGTGGTTGGAGTACTTGTGCCGCCTCCCGGGGGATGACGACAATGACGACCTCGGTGGGGCTAGGCGCACACCCACCGGAAGCGACCGTGATGGTGACTGGGTGCTACCTCACGCGCCGACCAACCCAGATGGTCGCTGACCCGAGCGGATCAGATCTACTCGCGGCCCTTCGCTTCGAACGCGCGACCGGAGACCTCGGTCACCTCGATCATCACGAACTCGTTCTTAGGCGAGATATTCCATGGGACCAGCGGAAGCTCCAGGATGCGGTCGGCGATCGGACCTGGCGGGACCACCCGTGCCAGACCCTTGGCAACCACACTCCAGGCAACGTTGTCCTCGGTTCGTAGCCCGTCTATCTCGAAAGCGACCGCTGCGTTGAGCATGAGCGAGACCAGTTTGGATCCCTCCTTGGTGCGCATCACGATCGATCGGTCCATCACGGCGTAGTTGATCGGATAGATATCCGGCTCCTCTTTCACCACAACTGCTAGGCGTCCGAGAGTCTCGGCTGCAAACAGTTCCCAGCACTCATCGTCGGATAAGACGGACACGGAGTTCACGTTGTCGGCTGCGTTCATGGCTCCATTCTGTCACCGGCGAATGTGGGGAGTAACCTGCCTACGTGGACTACGAAGATATGCCCTACGACGAGTTGCGCGACAAAGCCTTTGACTGTGCCGAGGAGCGCCACGATCTGAAGTTCTTCTACGACCTATTCACCCATACGCAGGCGATGCAGAATGCCTCTACCGAGGGCGGTTCGCTCGGTGACATCAGCGGGACACTCGTTGAGTTGGTGCAGGGCGCGCGGGAGATGTTCACTGCGGAGAACGTTGGTGACCTGCAACCGCTGTTCATCGCCAACTACGCAACATACTTGCGGGAACACTGCCCCCAAGACGGCAAATAGAGCTGCCCGGCCAAGCACGGCCAGCACAGTCAGCACTGCGAATACGGCCAATACGGCCAAAACGGCCAAAACGGCCAGAAACTAGGGCGACGTCGGTTCAGCCTCGCTGCGGGCGGGTGAAAGTCGCTACCGCCTCGATCCCACCGCTGACCGATTCGCGTAGTTCCACCGTCGCTGCACTTGCGTCGGCCAACTGGCGCACGATCGCTAGACCGAGCCCGGTTCCAGCGTTGTCCTCCCGCACGCTCCAGAACCGGTCAAAGGCGCGCGTTCGTTGCTCCGCACTTAGACCTGGTCCTGAGTCGCTCACAAGCAGGGTGGTTGTGGGGGTGGACGCACTCGTCGATTGGCTGATTGTCAATAACACGCGAGAACCCGGCGAACTCACAGACAGCGCATTGTCGAGATAGTTGTCCAGGATCTGTTCGGCTGCGCCGTCGACGGCGAGCACCATTGCTCGACTCGGGGCAGCGAGGTCCAGGCGCACATTCTGCTCCTCCGCCAGGGGCGCCCAGATGGCCATCCGCTCGCGGGCGATCTCACTGAGATCAATCGCGCTCAGTTGTTGTTGCTGACCTTCGGCTCGGGCAAGGCGCAGCAAACCGTCGATGACATGTTGCAGGCGCTCCGTCTCGGCACGAGCATCGTCGAGCGGCTCGGACGCATCGGCGGGATTCGTTTCAAGCGCCTCTGCCGCTTGGTCTAGGCGCAACCTCAGCGCCGTCAGCGGAGTCCGCAGTTGGTGCGAGGCGTCACCGGCAAAGGAGCGCTGTGCTTCGATCAAGTTGTTGAGCCGGTTCGCCATGGTGTTGAGGTCCTGGCCGAGTTTGCGCAGTTCCGGCGCGCCGCGGTCGGTTTCTGCCCTAGCGGACAGGTCACCGCTCGCGAGTTGCGCTGTTGTCTCCTGCAGGCGCTTGAGGGGCCGAGTGATAGTGCCAGCGAGCAGGAACGCAACGGCGATCGCGGCAAGCAATGTCAGCCCGGCCACAATCCCGATGCCGCGGACTCGGTCATTGACCCTTGCCTCGAGTTCAGAGGTGGGATAGGTGAGGCGAACTGCTCCCAAGGTTTGTGGGCCGCTGAGCACCGGCACGGCGACGTACTGCTGGGCGTCGCCTCCGGTGGCCGAATCACGCTCACCTGATGCTGTCTCATCACGCAGGGCGGCTTGGATCTCGGACCTGTTTGCCAGCGACTCGCCTACCGCATCTTGCGGGTCGCTGGAGGCAACGATCACCCCGCTGGGGGCCACCACGACGACTTGGGCACCTTCGGCAGCGGCGTATGCGTCGACCAAGGTGTTGAGGGCGGCGTCGCCGGCCGGAGTGGGTGACTCCAGTACCTGCACGCTACGACCAGCGATCACAAATGCGTCGCGTTGAAGCTCGGTATCGATTCGGTTGCTTTCGACGGTCCGCAGGTAGGCGGCAAGCGGCACATCCTGGACGAGCAGCACCAGAGCCGTCAGGGCGACGAGAGCCGCCGCGACGCGCCACTTCACTGGTGACCTACCTGAACCTTCCGACCGCTATTCGGCTGCGTCAGGGTTGCCCAGTCGGAAGCCAACCCCGCGTACTGATTCGATCCACGCGGCATCGCCGAGCTTCTTTCGTAGCGATGCGACGTGCGCGTCAACGGTCTTGGTCGGGCCGTACCAATCGGTCTCCCACACTTGGCTGAGAATGTCGGTGCGGCGGCACACCGAGCCAGGGTCCTCAGCAAGGAAGCTGAGCAGAGCGAACTCTTTGGCGGTCAGCGAGATCTCTTCATCTGCCAGGAACACTCGCTGGGCTCGGCGATCGATGGTCAGGCTTCCGACCTCCTGCTGGCCGCCGGCGTCTTGGTGTCCGGGTGTACCCCCAGCAGTTGCGCCGGCGCTGCGCCGAGTGACCGCGCGCATCCGGGCGATGAGTTCGCGAATCCCGAATGGTTTCGCCAGATAGTCGTCTGCCCCAAGCTCAAGTCCGACCACTTTGTCCACCTCATCGCCGCGAGCACTGATCACGATGATTGGGATCTGGCTGTCAGCTCGAATAGAGCGACACACATCTTGGCCGTCAACATCGGGCAGGCCGAGGTCTAGCAGCACGATGTCAGGCTGGGGGGAACTATCAACGGCGGCCAGGCCGGCGGTGCCGTTGGAGACGTAGTCCACCGTGTAGCCGTTGGCCGAGAGTCCGTCCCGCACGCTGCTAGCCACCGACGGGTCATCTTCGATTAGCAGTACGCGCATATGCTCCTCTGCTCCTCACGCTGTCGGTACCCATGATGCCGTCTCTACGGAGAAACGGACTGTCTGCCGGGGAGAAACTTTCTGTCTCAAAGCGGAAACTTTCACCATTCCCTCACGAAGTGGTTCCGATCGCTGGCTACGCCGCGACCATTTTGGGGTGATTGCGCCCGGAATCTGATAATTGGTGCTTTCTTTGACTTCTCGGCTTCACGTACAGGTGAGGTACTGTCTACGGTTAGGACTGCCCAGCTGAGGAGGTGTAATGAGACGACTACGGACAGTAACCGCGCTTTCAGTGTCAGGTGTGGCGATCGCTGCTATTGCCGCAGCGACCATTAATACCCAAATCCTCGGGGCTGCTACTGAAGAGAATGGTGTCACAAGCGACTCCCTGCAAGCCGCCGGCGCGCTAGCCGCGCCCTCGTCGCCTCAGAGCCAACCATCCAAGCCAACGCCTCGGGAACGACAGACCGCTGAGCGCCCATCGGTCGCAGTAGAGGTAGTCAGTGCTCCCCGATCACAGGCAGTACCCGGGTCTCAACAGCAGGCTGAGCAGGAACCGAAGTCCCAAGTTCAGAGTGTGGATGAGGACTCGTTGGAGATACCCGACACGACTCCGATCGTGTCCGAGGAATCCGCGGCGCCGTCCGCAGCGAGTATGTCCACGCCCGATGAGGAGACCGTGTCGTCGGGCGAGCCGAGTCCCGCAGTGTCGACAGCGCCGACTGCGTCGACAGCGCCGACCGACACTGCTGAACCGACCGACACTGCCGAACCGACCGACACTGCTGAACCGACCGACGCTGCCGAACCGACCCCCTCGGAATCAGCAGTGCCCACAGCTAGCCCCGCGAATCCCGATCCTTCGGCAAGCGCAACGTCAGCGCCAAGTCCCACAGCTTCCGCCACGCCGACAACTCAAGCGCCATCCCCTTCCGCGTCGGATACGCCAACCGAACAAAGTGAGCCAACCCAAGCCCCGGAACTTGATGAATCGCCAATGCCGACTGCATCGAGCACACCGTCCGCGATCTGGACTTGGCTCATTAACTAGGAGCTCATCAGCTAGCTCGCAGCTCGTCTCCGGGGCAGAACACGGCTCCGGGTCAGACAACCCGCAGTACTGAGACAGCAAAGTCTGCGTCCGGTGTCCATGGTCGTAAATCCCACGTGGCAAAGCGCAACTCGACGCGCAGCCCCGCGCTCGTCGTATCGGCATCAAACTGGTCGAGATCGTAGCCGCGATCGGTGCCGAACCCGGTGACGATGAAGCCTGCTGGTGCTAGGGATTTGCGTAGGTTCGTGAGTACATCGACGGCAGTGCCAGCGGCTAGGTAAGGCATCACGTTGCCAGCGACGACAACCGCGTCGAATGGCGATTCCCCAAGCGTTGGCAGATCAAGTTCGGACAGGTCGCCCATCACCCACGTGGGCCCAGGGTGATCCTGGATGGCGGCAGCCAGCAGTTCAGGATCTGCATCGACTCCGACGACATCGTGTCCTCGTTGGGCAAGCTCTGCCCCAACCCGGCCAGTACCGCAACCGGCATCCAAGATTCGCGAGCGTGGCGCCACCATGGCGTCCACGAGTCGCGCTTCGCCAGCGAGATCTTGTCCATCGGCGGCTAAAGAGCGAAAGTGATCGACGTACCAGCGTGAGTGCTCGTCAGCGGTGTCAGTGGCCCATCTCGTTGGCTTTGCCATACTCCGAACCTACCGCGCGAGGCCGATCAGCCAATAGGCTTTGGTCATGATTGCGATGCAGTTGCAAGAGCCAGGGCCGATCACCAGTGACCGCCTGCACCTGAGCGAGATCGACGAGAAGACGCCAGGACCTGACCAAGTCCTAATCGACGTCCTGGCCTGTGCGATGTGCCGAACCGACCTGCAAATCACCACTGGTGACGTGCCGCCACACCGAATGCCGCTGATCCCGGGCCATCAGGTCATTGGAGAGATCACCGAGGTCGGGGCTAACGTTGATCCTGACCGAATCGGCTCCCGCGTCGGCTTGGCGTGGATCGCCTACGCCTGCGGCCACTGCCGGTTCTGTCTTCAGGGCCGGGAGAACCTGTGCCGCAGCGCCGCGTTCACCGGGTGGGATGTCGATGGAGGCTACGGCCAGCAGGTGATTGCGCAGTCACGGTTCGCCTTCGATCTCGCCCCGTTGGCACATCGCAGTTCCGAGAGCATCGCGCCACTCATGTGCGCTGGTGTGATCGGCTACCGCGCACTGCGAATCGCGGGCCTGAGTTCAGCCAGTTCCGGATCGAGTCTGGGTCTCTACGGCTACGGCGCCTCGGCCCGCCAAGTGCTGCAGATGGCGCGCCACTGGGGAATCAACGTCTACGTCGCTACTCGCAGTGAGAGCGAGATGGCCTCGGCGCTAGCTGCGGGAGCGCTCTGGGCGGGTACCTACGATCAGCGCCCACCGGTGGCGTTGGATGCAGCGATCACCTTCGCACCGGTCGGCTCAGTCGTTGAGCAAGCAGTGAAGTCGCTTGATCGCGGCGGAGTCGTCGCCATCAACGCCATCCACCTCGACGAACTTCCGGCGATGAACTACGACGACTTGTGGTGGGAGCGCAGTATTCGCTCCGTCGCGAACGTCACGAGCCAAGACGTCAGCGAGTTCATCGACCTAGTCGCGGAAATCGATCTGCAGACCGACTACGAAGTTCTCGACCTCGCCGCAGCGAATACCGGCCTAGACCGGATGGCCGCTGGAGATGTCCGCGGTTCGTTTGTGCTGTTGCCGCCGCGAGAGTAGGCGAAATGGCAGCTACGCCACCAGGGCGAGTTAGCGAGGCGATCTCTGCACTGGTCTAGCTCTGTCGGCCTTAGGCAGCGGTTGTGATGCGCAGCGCTCGCCGGATGCCGTCCATGGTTAGCACCCCGTCGGGATCTGCTGGATCGCCGACCTTGACTTTGCCGGCCTTCGTGTCGAGCAGGACGGCGAGTGATTCGCGCAGCGAGTAGTTGGCTGGCACGCTCGGCAGTTCCATGTCGCCGGGGCGCATCGGTTCAAGTTCGCCGGACTCGACGGGGGTGACAGCGAGTAACTTCAAACTGCGGTCCGTTCCAGTGAATTCAGCCACAAATGGCGTCGCGGGATCACCGAGTACCTCAGCTGGGGTGGCGTATTGATCGAGGTAGCCACCGCTACGCATTACGGCGATTCGGTCCCCAAGTTTGACCGCCTCATCGATGTCATGTGTGACGATGACGACGGTCTTGCGAACTCGCGCCTGCAGTGCCAGGAACTCGTCTTGTAGGCGGTTGCGGGCGATCGGATCGATTGCGCCAAACGGTTCGTCCATCAGCAGGACAGGTGGGTCCGCTGCCAGTGCGCGGGCCACTCCGACACGCTGACGCTGGCCGCCGGAGAGCTGGTGAGGGTAGCGATCCGCGAACTCCGACGCTGGTAGCCCCACCAGTTCGAGCATCTCGTCGACGCGCTCGTTTGTCTTGTTCTTGTCCCACTTGAGCAGGTTGCACACCGTGGCTACGTTCTTGCGAACGGTGAGGTGGGGGAACAGTCCGATCTGCTGAATGACGTAGCCCATTCCGAGGCGTAGTTCCTTCAACGGGACGGACATGACATCGCGGCCGTCGACTTCCACGATGCCGGTCGTCGGTTCCTGCAATCGGTTGATCATGCGCATCGTGGTGGTTTTTCCGCAGCCGGATTCGCCCACTAGGACGCAGACCTCGCCCTGCCTAACAGTCATGTCGAGCGGATGCACGGCAACAGTCCCATCCGGATATGTCTTCGATGCACCCTTGAATGAGATCATCGCGTCACCGAATTCGGTAGCGTTCATGTCGTGCCCTTCTTTGGCTCGGCTGTACTGGCAGCAGAGACGACGATCGAACCAGCTCCCAACCCTTGGTTGAGCTGGTCTTACGTAACCTCGCATACAGAACAGTTGTTGCAGGCTGGGCGCGAACACATCCTGCTAACGCTGACCGCAGTTGCGCTGGCGATCGTGATCGCGATTCCGTTGGGAATACTCGTCAGACGCTACCCGCGTTGGGAGTCTCCTGTCCTGGCGCTGGGCGGAGTTTTGTACACGATTCCGTCATTGGCGTTGATCTCCGTGCTGTGGCCGATCTTCGGACTGTCACCTTGGACGGTCGTCGTTGCCTTGGCGTTGTACGCGCTACTCGTTGTCCTGCGCAACACCGTGGTTGGACTCAAGGGAGTGCCGCCCGATGCTGTGGATGCGGCTCGGGGGATGGGCTACTCCAAGCAGAGCATCCTGTGGCGCGTGGAGTTTCCGCTGGCGCTGCCGACGATCATCGCTGGGATTCGAATCGCCACCGTGTCCACAGTTGGTCTGGTGACCATTGGAGCGCTGGTGGGATATGGCGGTTTTGGTTCGATGATCTACAGCGGCTTTCTGCAGAACTTCTGGCACGCGCAAATCATGACCGCAACGTTGGCATGTGTGTTGCTGGCGGTCATTTTGGAACTGTTACTCCAGGTGGCTGAACGCTTGCTCACCCCGTGGGCCCGATCTGCCAGGTCAGCTTCATGAGCGCGCTATGGGATTGGTTCACCGACCCAGCGAACTGGTCGGGAGCCAACGGGATCCCCGTCCGGTTCGCTCAGCAGATGGCCATCACGCTGATCGCGATGGCCGTCGCGATGGCGATTGCGCTGCCGTTAGGGGTGTTTCTCGGTCACAAGGGGAAGGGCGGCTTCCTCGCCATCAACGTGGGAAACGTCGGTCGGGCTATTCCCACGTTCGGCCTACTGATGATCTTTGCGGCGTGGGCGCCGATCGGGGTCGGCGACCTGGCCGCGATCATTGCGCTGATCATCTTTGCCATCCCCCCGCTACTCACCAATACCTACATCGGGATTCGTGATGTGGACGAGGAGGTCCGCGGTGCTGCACGCGGTATGGGCTTCTCTGGCTGGCTCATGTTGCGCAAGGTTGAGCTTCCCAACGCAGTACCGCTGATCGCCGCTGGAATCCGGACATCGACCGTCCAGGTCGTGGCGACCGCATCACTCGCCGCTCTGGTTGGTGGTGGTGGGCTCGGCGTCTACGTCGTCGAGGGATTCGCCATCCAAGATGACACCCTGCTGATCGCTGGGGCCATTCTGACCGCAGTCCTGGCGATTGCCGTGGACCTCATCTTCGCCTTCATCCAACGCCGCGTCACGCCTCGAGGATTGACGATGGAACAGGCCGCGATCGAGGAGATGGCATGAGCGTGACCGAACTCGGCCGAGCAGACCGTCCGAGGCAAACACGCAGCTTGCGAGCGGCGGGGGCAACCTTCGTGGCCCTCGTGGTGGCAACATTTGGTCTGGTTGCCTGCGGTTTCGGTAGCAGCGGAACTCTCATCGGAACGACCAACTTCACTGAATCGCGGATCCTCGGGCAGATCTACTACCTGGCCTTGGAGAACGCTGGGATCCCGGCAACGGTCAAGGAGTTAACAACGACCGAAATCGTCGTGCCTGCCCTAGAAAAGAACCAACTCCAGCTCATGCCGAACTACCTGGCCACGTTCACGGAGTACTTGAACGTCAAGGCGAACGGCCCGCAGGCCCCAGCAGTGGCAAGCAACAACCTCGAGAAGACTCTGGCCGCCGGGCAGCCGTTGGCGCAGGCGGCGGGTTTGACGATTCTGACCCCGGCAGCTGCTCAAGATCAGAATGCGTTCGCCGTGACACCGCAGTTCGCCAAGAAGAACAACCTCTCGACCCTGTCACAGCTTGGAACGTGGTCGCAGTCCAATCCGGTGAATCTCGGTGCTGGGCCGGACTGTCCGACGCGGCCCTTTTGCCAGCCAGGTTTGGAGAAGACCTACGACATCAAGTTCGCCAGTTTCACTGCGTTAGACACCGGCGGACCACTGACTGTGCAGGCCTTGCTGCAAGACAAGATCAACCTAGGCTTGGTTTTCTCATCGTCGGGTTTCATCGCTGCCTACGACTTGGTCGTGCTCGATGACGACAAGAACCTGCAGGCCACCGACAACGTGATTCCGGTCGTTAACAACGAGGCCTCAACTCCGCAGATGGTTGCCGCGTTGAACGCAGTGTCCGCGAAGCTGAAGACCGAGGACCTACAGCAGATGAATGCGCAGGTCGACCTACAACGTCAAGACCCGCTGTCGGTCGCTCGCGATTGGATGGAATCGGTCGACCTGTTGCCAGCGGACGGTTCCTGAGAGTCGGCGACCCGCGCCACGGTGGCCGCTACTTAGCCAGGTCTCCGGAGGTCAACAAGAACGTCATGAGTGCTCGGGGTAGATGAGCGACTGGCGCCCCGACAATGCAATGACTGAAGGCTTGCGCGTTGGCGAACGACGCCGTGCGTAGCTTGAGGCGATAGGGCATCGGTTCACCGCGGGAGACCAAGTACCACCCGTTTATGCCGGTCGGATTCTCCGTCCACCCGTACCCTTCGCCCTCGGGCACACGCAAGCTGCGCGGCAAGCGCACTGAGACTGGCCCCGCCTGGTCGGGAAGCTCAAGTAGCTCCGCGATGTAGGCCAGAGCGTTGAGAGAGACAACCAACTCGTCAGCGAGCACGGCCATTCGCGCGCGACCGTCCCCATCCTGGCGACCGACTCGGGTCAGCATATTCGCGTCAATGAGGTCCTGGTACGCGATGTATGGATCGTCGAAGCGAAGGTCCAAGGCTAGTCCGCTCGCACGAGCCACCGGACCCGAAACGGAGTACCTCAGCGCATCGCTTAGGCTCAGCACCGCTACGCCCGCTAACGTCTCATCGCCGTCCACCCAGTTCCGGATTCTGTCCGCCAGCACGTGGATGTCGCGGACTGTTTGTTGCATCGCTGTAGACCACCCTGCCGGGGTGTCGACCCGCACTCCGCCAGGCACTACGAGCATCGGGTGCACCCGGCCGCCGCTGTTGTCCTCATGTAGGTCGGTGAGTTGCTCGCGTGCGTGGCGGGCCTCATCTCGCAGTTTGGTATCGGTGGATAGCTCACCGATCGTTTCCCCAAGCCAACGCAGGTGATGAATCGCCCGGTTCAGTTCCGCCATCGCCGTGCGGATCCAGGTCGCTCGATTCGGCACGCTGATGCCCAGCATCGCCTCCAACGTGAGAGCCAGACCTAGCTCGGAACCGAACGCGCTATGCCAGTCGTGGCGATCGGCGAGCATCAGAATTTGGCGGTAGTCGCGTGACTCGTACAGCTTCTCGGCACCGCGGTGCAGCGGATGGATCAATGGTTCGCACCACGAGACGGCCTCTGTCGCGGCAGTCGTGCCGACAGTCTGCAGGCGCAGGGCGATCGGACCGTGGGCCGCCGGGTGTGACGGCCCCAAAGTCAACGTCCAGATGGTCTCTTGTGGGTCCATCAAGGTGTCCGATCGATCGTGATCCACAACTGGTCTCCCAGGCCACCAGCCTCGGTGAGTTCGGCGTACTGCGAGCGCCACTGTAACCGCGCCATAGCTGTTCCTGCAGTCATCCGGTTCGCCATCAGGTCGTCGCCGCAGCCCCGCAGGACGTTGCGTTGCGATTCGACGGTGACCTCACCGAGCGATCGTGTCGCAGCGACCAGAGAGGGTTCGAAGACTGCTGCGGTCACATTCACGTCGCTGCGCGGAGCCAGCTTCCGTTGGCGTCCACGGCTAAACGCTTGCAGCGTCTGGCCATGGCTGGCGTTGCCATCGCTGACGCAGTAGTCAACAAACAGGGCGCTGCCAGCAGCTATTCGCGCAACCAGTTCCAGCGCTACCACGTCCCGTGGTGCGCCGATCTCAATACGGTTCGCCGCCGCACTCACCCACCGATTGATCCAGTCCAGGTCAAGACCCTCGACAAGTGGCCCGGGCGATTGCGTCCCGTTCTCATCAACTAGTTGGTAGTGCCACGGTTGCCCAGGTCCTCGTTGAGCGACGTCTAGCGGGACGTCGTCAAGGAACTCGGTGGCGATCACCACCCCCACGATCGAGTCGGGCAGACACCCTGGGGCGAATCCTTGGACCCACTCGATCCGTGAATAGTCGAGGTGAACCGGTCGAGGTCGCACGTCGCAGGCGACCATGCGGGATCTAGAAAGTAGATCGGGTTCGGTGGCGGCGAGCTCAGTTGCGAGCGCCCCGAGCAGTTCGCCGTCCCCCGCGCCGACATCGACGATGTCGAACTGTGCTGGCTGCCCGAGACGACGGTCGATAGCTCGCACCCAATCAGTGATCGCAGTAACGAAAGGCCCGCCGACATGTGCTGACGTCCGAAAGTTTCGGGCCGGCACTCCGATGTTGCGAAGGTAGAAACCTTGCTCGCAGAAGCTGGCCCACTGCCATGCCTCGCGCCAGGTGCGCACATCGGTCTCAGATTGCATCTCACAAACGGTAGCGCGCCATCCCGGCGGCGTTGCGGGACTCCAGGCAATAGGCTGACTCGGTGAGCACCACAGACTCCGGCGCGCCGAGGCTGACAGTCGGCGTCGTGGGGACCGGTCGAGCGGGCAGCGTTCTTGGCGCAGCCCTGAGGCTGGCCGGCCATCGGGTTGTCGCTGCCTACGGGGTGAGCGAGATGAGTCGTCTGCGAGCTGACGCGTTGCTACCGGACGTACCGCTGGTTTCAGTGGAGGAGGTGCTCGCCGCCGCCGAACTGGTGCTGCTGACGGTTCCCGATGACGTTTTGCCGGAGTTGGTCTCGGGACTCGCAGCTACCGGGGCTGTTCGCTCCGGTCAACTCATCGCTCACGCAAGTGGGCGCTACGGGATCTCGGTGCTCGACCCAGCAACCGCTGTCGGGGCGCTGCCGTTGGCGATACATCCTGCAATGACGCTCACGGGTACGAGTTTGGATCTGGAGAGGATTGTGGGCGCTCCTTTCGGAGTGAGTGCCCCAGATGTCATCCGTCCAGTTGGTGAAGCGCTGGTCGTAGAGATGGGTGGGGAGCCGATCTGGGTCCCCGAACGAAGTCGCGCGCTGTACCACGCTGCGTTAGCCAATGGCGCCAACCACTTGATCACACTGGTCACCCAATCATTGGATTTGCTCGGTGCGGCAGGCATTGAGAATCCCCAGCGCCTGCTGAGTCCACTGCTTTACGCGTCTTTGGACAATGCACTTCGCAACGGCGACGCTGCCATGACCGGACCAGTGGTGCGCGGCGATGCTGGAACCGTCGCGGCCCATGTCGCGGTCATCGACGACGTCTCCGCGCAGGCCCGCCGCGCCTACGTGGCGATGGCACGGTTAACTGCGGACAGGGCGCTCGCTGCAGGAACCCTGTCGCCGCAAAAAGCTGAAGCGCTGCTGACTGTGCTGGCCTCGACCGATCCCGGTGATATCGATCCCGGAGCAACAAGTGGGGGTGCGTCGTAGTGAGTAGCCCTGTCGATCATGCAGGTTCCATCGCGATTGCCCGCACCCGCGCCGACTTAGCCGAGCAGCTTGCGCAAGTGGATCAAGCCGCCGACTCGGGCAGTGTCAAGCGAGCCGTCGTCATGACGATGGGTGCCCTGCACGAGGGGCATGCGGAACTGATTCGCAGCGCGAGGGACCTCGTTGGGCGGCAGGGGCATGTCACTGTAACGATCTTCGTCAATCCAACACAGTTCGGCGTTGGTGAGGATTTGGCTAGCTACCCGCGAACCTTCGATGCGGATGTGGCGCTGTGCCAGGTCAACGGAGCCGACTTGATCTTTGCTCCGACCCCAGAGGTGGTCTATCCAGCCGGTGATCCCCAGGTCAGTGTTGACCCCGGGCCGCTCGGTGCGCAGTTTGAAGGCGTCGCGCGACCCACGCACTTTGCAGGCGTGCTGACGGTAGTCGCCAAACTGCTCTTGCTGACAAAACCTGACATTGCATTTTTTGGGGAAAAGGACTACCAGCAGTTGACGCTGATTCGGCAGATGGTCAGAGACCTTGACTTCGACGTCGAGGTTGTCGGGATTCCAACCGTGCGAGATGAATCAGGGCTCGCCCTGTCGAGTCGCAATCACTACCTCAGCGAGGCTGCCAGAGCGGTCGCGGTCAGAATCCCGGCAGCGATTGCCGCGGGGCAGGCGGCAGCCGACAGTGGGTACCAAGCCGTCATCGAGGAGGTCAATCGCGTGCTGGACAGTGCCAACTCGCCAGTGCCGATGGACGTTCAGTACGTTGCGCTCACGGATCGCTTGATGGGTCCTCCAGTTAGCAACGAGGAAGGCAGGCTGATCGTGACAGTGATTGTCGATGGCACACGCTTGCTCGACAATGCACCGCTGACCCTCGGCTCAGGGAATGGTCAGTGACCGCTCACCTACCGGGACGACTAGTCAGCGCGGAGCCGGGCTGGACCATTAATGCCGACGTCATTGTTGTTGGATCCGGTATTGCTGGTCTGTCCACAGCAATGCATGCGCGCAGAGCCGGGCATCGAGTCTTGCTGGTAACCAAAGCAAAAGTGGATGAGGGTGCCACCCGCTGGGCACAGGGTGGGATTGCTGCTGCGTTAGCGGAGGATGATTCCCCGGCTGAGCACTTGGCTGACACGTTGGTGGCGGGTGCGGGTTTATGCGACCTCAACGCTGCACAAGTGTTGGCATACGAAGGGCCCGCGGCTGTCCGTCGACTAGTGCGTTGGGGAGCCGACTTCGACCTGGACTCATCTGGCGCCTTGGCGCTCACCCGCGAGGGGGGTCACCACCGGGATCGGATCGCCCACGCTGGCGGCGATGCAACCGGCGTCGAGATTAGCCGTGCATTGGTGCAAGCTGTCGCCGACGATCCAAAGATTGAGCTCATCGAACACGCCTTGGTGTTGGACCTACTCGTCGATCACCTCGGAGCCGCCCAGGGTTTGACGCTGCACGTGATGGGTGAGGGTCAGCGCGATGGCGTCGGTGCTGCCCTAGCGCCTGCTGTCGTGCTCGCTACTGGCGGTATCGGGCAGGTGTTCTCAGCCTCAACGAACCCATCCGTTGCTACCGGTGACGGGCTCGCCCTTGGGCTTCGGGCGGGAGCCCAAATCGCGGACGTCGAGTTTGTACAGTTCCATCCGACCGTTCTATGGCTCGGTGGCGATTCCATCGGGCAACAGCCGCTGATTTCGGAGGCGCTACGTGGTGAGGGCGCCGTCCTCGTTGACGACGAGGGTGATCGATTCCTGGTCGGCCAGCACGAGATGGCTGAGCTTGCGCCCCGCGATGTAGTGGCCAAAGCCATCATGCACCGGATGCGCGAGACCGGTGCCGAACATGTGTGGCTCGACGCTCGCGCATTCACTGGTGAGACCTGGTCTCGACGCTTTCCCAACATTCGCGCGGCCCTGTTGGAACGCGGGATCGACCCATCGATCGACTTGATCCCAGTCGTGCCAGCTCAGCACTACGTGTCCGGCGGTCTGCTCACCGACCTACACGGGCGAACAAGTATCGCGGGATTATTCGCAGTTGGCGAATGCGCCTGCACTGGCGTGCATGGGGCCAACCGCCTTGCCAGCAACAGCCTGTTGGAAGGGTTGGTGTTCGCCGACCGAATTGGCTCGGTCTTCGCTGCCGGACTGCCAAAACGTCGAGAACCGGTCCCTCGCAGCGATGATGCGGTCCTACTCGATGCCTCCCGTCGCGCCGCGATCCAACAGTCGATGACCGACAACGTGGGTGTGCTGCGTACGGCACGATCGATCTCCAACACGGTCGCCCAACTCGACGGGATGCTCACCGATAGCGAGGCCTCGCCGCACACGGCTGCCTGGGAAACCACCAACATCGCTCTGGTCGCCAGAGTCATAGCCCAGGCCGCGCTGCTGCGCGAGGAGACCCGAGGATCGCACTGGCGCGATGACTTCATGACCACCGATGACGAGCATTGGCGTGTGCGGATAGTTAGCCAGCGCGACGATGAATCCAACCTGACCGTTGCCCTCCACGAGGTATCAAAATGAGCGAAACGAACAACAACAGCAGCAGTGACATTGCGCAGGTTGCCATCGAGATCGACCACCTCCGATCACAACTGGTGGATGCTGGGCTGGTCCCAGATGCGGTCGAGACGCTTGTCGTGGAGGCACTGGCCGAGGATTTGGCTGGGGGTGTCGACGTGACGACGGTTGCTACCGTTCCCGCCGATCAGCGCTCTCGCCTGGACCTCACCTCTCGGGTCACGGGAGTCGTCGCCGGAGTGCCCGTTGCTGCGCTTGTGTTCGCTGTCGTTGCCCGAAACGCCAACAGCGACGTCGCGATCGAGCAGTTCAGTAAAGACGGTGACCACCTCACCGCTGGCGTGGTGGTGCTCTCAGTCACCGGTCGTACTCGTGACTTGCTCACTGCCGAGCGCACTGCTTTGAATCTGATCGGTCATCTCTCCGGGGTGGCGACCGCAACGGCGGCCTGGGTATCAGCTCTGGGAGATACGCGTACTCGGGTTCGAGATACCCGAAAGACGACTCCCGGTCTGCGCGCTCTGGAAAAATACGCAGTACGCGCCGGTGGCGGGGTGAACCACCGAATGGCACTCTCGGATGCCGCGCTGGTGAAGGACAATCACGTGGTTGCCGCCGGGGGAGTCGCGGCCGCGTTCAAAGCTGTGCGCGAGCAGTTCCCCGGCGTCCCCGTTGAGGTGGAAGTTGACTCCCTCGAGCAACTGCGTGACGTGCTCGCGGCCGGGGCGGACTTGATCCTGCTGGATAACTTCACCATCGAGGAGTTGACTGAGGCCGTGGAGATCGCTGGCGGCCGAGTCTTGCTTGAGGCCTCCGGCGGCTTGGTCTTGGCTGACGCCGCAGCCGTCGGCGCAACGGGCGTGGACTACGTCGCGGTCGGCGCCCTGACCCACTCCGCCCCAGTGCTCGATATCGGTGCGGATCTGACCGCTCTGTAGGTCTCGCGCAGGCCGAGTCGTCAAGGCGAGGTCGCGCCCGAATGGCTGTTGGGGGATCATTGACCCGTGCTGCTGGCAATCGACGTAGGAAACACCAACACTGACATCGGGCTGTTCGCCAACGACCGGCTCGAGATTTCGTATCGGACAAAGACCGATGCTCGCTCAACGGCGGACGAGATCGCCCTGACCTTTCGCGGCTTGCTGGCCAACGATCCGCCCGTCACCGGGGTCGCAGTTTGCTCAACTGTGCCCGCCGTCTTGCGCGAGCTGCGTTCGATGCTCGCCCGCTACTACCCCGAGGTTCCAACCGTCGTAGTCGAACCTGGGGTGAAGACCGGCGTCGGCGTACTAACCGACAATCCCAAGGAGGTCGGCAGCGATCGCATCATGAACACCTTGGCCGCATATCACCTGTACGGCGGCCCGTCGATTGTCGTCGACTTTGGCACCTCGACCAACTTCGATGTCGTCTCGGCCAACGGAGAGTTTCTGGGTGGTGCGCTTGCGGCCGGAATCGAGATCTCCGTGGAGGCGCTGGCCGCCCGCGCTGCGCAGCTGCGCAAAGTTGAACTCGTCAAACCACGGTCCGTGATCGGCAAAAATACCGTTGAGGCTCTGCAATCCGGAACGGTCTATGGGTTCGCTGGGCAAGTCGACGGGTTGGTCACGAGGCTGACGGCCGAACTTGGCGGTTCGGTGAACGCGGTCATCGCCACCGGCGGACTGTCCAAGGTAGTTCGGGATCAGTCGAGTACTTTGACCGCCCACGAGCCAGCCCTGACCCTGATCGGGTTGCGCCTCGTCTTCGAGAAGAACGCGCACGAATGAGCGACGAGATCTCCATCGGCGGGCATCAGTACGGCGATATTCTGATTCGTCGCGCCAAGACCAAAGATGTCGGCAAGATTCGCGAACTCGTCGACCACTACTCGCTACACCGGCGCTTGCTGACTAAAGCGACGGTCGCCCTGTACGAGGATGTGCCGGACTTCTTGGTTGCTGAACGTGATGGCCGGGTGGTCGGCTGCGGTGCCCTGCACGTGATGTGGGAGGACCTCGCAGAGGTTCGGACCCTCGGGGTCGACCCTGAACACGCCGGTCGCGGGGTGGGCCGTCTGCTACTCGACGAGTTGATTATTCGGGCGCGCCAGATCGGTGTTGATCGAGTCTTTGTGCTGACCTTCGAGGTTGAGTTCTTCCGGCGGGCGGGCTTCGTCGAAATCAACGGAACTCCGGTTGATCACGACGTCTTCAGTCAACTTCTCGAGTCCTACGACGAGGGTGTCGCGGAGTTCCTCAATCTTGAGAGAGTGAAGCCCAACACGTTGGGCAACTCCCGGCTGCTGTTGATCCTTTAGCGTGAGCAAGACTTAGAGTATGAGCTATCCACAGCAGCCTTACTCGCAGCAGCCCGTAGCGGCGCAGCCCGCCAAGCGCCCATGGAATGTCACGCTAGTGGCGATTATTGCGCTGCTCATCGGCCTACTCGACGTTGCAGCCGGAGTCGCTGGGCTGTTGTACCGCAACAACGTTGACCTGCAGGAGAACCTGGGCCTCAACGCGGCGAATGTGGCGATTTCCAGCACCGTGGTTTTGGTCGTGGGCGCGATCATCCTGCTGCTCTCCTTTGGCCTGTTTTCTGGCTCCAGGCTCGCGCGGGGAGTGATCGCCTTCATTGCCGTCGTCCGGATTGCGTTCACCGTGGTTGGCGCCATCCTGGCCGTCGGCTGGGAGATCTGGGGAGTGTTCGCCGTCGAGTTTGGGCTCTCCGTGCTGCTCTTGCTGCTGCTGTTCGCCGGTTCGCGGACGAAGGCGTTCTTCGCCCGCGGATAGGCTTATGCCTCCAGCGCGGCTGAGACAACCTCGCGAGCTTCTTCTTGCACAAGTGCCAGGTGCTCGGCGCCCTTGAACGACTCGGCGTAGATCTTGTACACGTCCTCGGTGCCGGACGGACGTGCAGCGAACCAACTTGACTCAGTGGTCACCTTCAAACCACCGATGGGGGCGTCGTTGCCCGGAGCCCGCGTGAGCTTAGCCGTGATCGGCTCGCCGGCGAGTTCGGTAGCCGTGACCTGTTCAGGAGACAAGGCTGCGAGGACCGCCTTCTGCTCACGGGTGGCCGGGGCATCAACCCGGGCGTAGGCAGGTGCCCCGAACTGCTCGGTCAGCGCGACGTAGTGCTCGCTCGGTGACTTGCCGGTGACCGCCAAAATCTCCGAGGCCAACAGGCACATGATGATGCCGTCCTTGTCCGTCGTCCAGACCTTGCCGTTGAGCCGCAGGAAGCTCGCCCCGGCAGATTCCTCTCCGCCAAAGCCGATCGAGCCATCTACTAGTCCTGGGACGAACCATTTGAACCCCACGGGCACCTCGATGAGGGTACGTCCGAGGGATCCGGCGACCCGATCGATCATTGATGAGCTCACCAGGGTCTTGCCGATGGCGGCGTCGCGCGGCCAGCCATCCCGGTGGCCGTATAGGTACTGAATGGCCACCGACAGAAAGTGGTTGGGGTTCATCAATCCACCGTCGGGAGTGATGATTCCGTGGCGGTCTGAGTCGGCATCGTTGCCGGTCGAGATGTGGAACTTGTCCTTGTTGGCGATCAGTGAAGCCATCGAGTTGGGGCTCGAGCAATCCATTCGGATCTTGCCGTCCCAGTCCAATGTCATGAACCCAAACTGACGATCAACCGACGGGTTGACGACGGTCAGGTCGATGTTGAGGCGCTCGGCGATTGCCCCCCAGTAATTCACGCTGGCGCCACCTAGGGGATCTGCGCCAATTCGGATTCCTGCGTCACGAACCGCATCAAGGTTGAGTACGTTCGGCAGATCGTCGATGTACGTCTCTAGGAAGTCGTAGTTCTGGGTGGTGTCAGCGGTTCGTGCCTTGGACCAAGTAGTTCGCTTAACTGCTGCGCAGCCGTCGGCGATGATCTCGTTCGCGCGGTCTTGGACCCACTTCGTGATGTCAGTGTCCGCAGGACCGCCGTTGGGTGGGTTGTACTTGAAGCCGCCATCGTAGGGCGGGTTGTGTGAGGGCGTAATAACGATCCCGTCAGCAGTACCCGGTCGTCCCGAGTTGTTGTGCACGAGGATTGCGTGGCTGATGGCTGGCGTCGGCGTAAACGAATCCCCTGGGTCGAGCCGCACCTCAATGCCGTTTGCAGCGAGGACCTCAAGCGCAGTCACATACGCAGGCTCACTCAACGCGTGCGTATCCATGCCCATGAACAGCGGGCCGTCGATGCCCTTACTGGTTCGAAACTCGACGATCGCTTGGGTCGTGGCGGCGATGTGGTCGTCGTTGAACGCGGCGTTCAGCGAGCTCCCTCGGTGCCCAGATGTGCCGAACGTGACCTGCTGCTCCGGGATCGACACATCAGGGTGCAACGCGTAGTAACTGGTGATGAGTTGCGCGATGTCGGTGAGGTCTGCTGGCAGTGCTGGGGTTCCCGCCCGGGGGTGATTGGCCATAGGTCCATCCTGGCGTGATTGAGCTCGCAGGTCTACTGGAAGGTCACCTTGGTGGCGCCGCATTTGGCGCCGGAGTTTCGCCGAGGGCGAAGTCGGAACACTTGCGGAACATTTGGGGCCAGTGAGAGGTTTGAATGTCAATAGCTTCGCGGTTGAACGAGGTTTACGACAGCCATCGGGCAGCCACCCACACAACGACGCACACAACGACCTGCACATCATCAAGACAGCCACCAAGCTAACTACAAAAAGAATCAGCCGCTAGCTCGCCGCATCTGGCAACGCTGCGGCTAGAGTCTGACTACGAGTGGCCTCGAAGAAGCACTATGAGGGAGTGACGATGTTCGAGAGATTTACCGACCGAGCCCGACGGGTTGTTGTCCTAGCGCAAGAAGAGGCTCGGATGCTCAACCACAACTACATCGGCACTGAGCACATTCTGCTGGGACTCATCCACGAGGGCGAGGGGGTCGCCGCCAAGTCGCTGGAGAGCCTCAACATCTCGCTCGAGGCGGTGCGTCACCAAGTAGAGGAGATCATCGGCCAGGGCCAGCAGGCGCCTAGCGGGCATATCCCCTTCACGCCGCGCGCCAAGAAGGTGCTGGAGTTGTCGCTGCGAGAGGCGCTACAACTCGGCCACAACTACATCGGCACCGAGCACATTCTGCTGGGACTCATCCGCGAAGGTGAGGGCGTCGCCGCGCAGGTGCTCGTCAAACTAGGTGCGGACCTGAACCGCGTGCGCCAGCAAGTGATCCAACTGCTCTCCGGCTACCAAGGCAAAGAGCCAGCCAACGCGGGTGGGCCGCAAGAGGGAACTCCGTCCACGTCGCTGGTACTTGATCAGTTCGGACAGAACCTCACCCAGGCAGCGCGGGACTCCAAGCTCGATCCGGTTATCGGTCGTGAGCAGGAGATCGAGCGAGTCATGCAGGTGCTGAGTCGGCGTACCAAGAACAACCCCGTGTTGATTGGCGAACCAGGCGTCGGCAAGACCGCTGTGGTTGAGGGTCTGGCACAAATGATCGTGCGTAACGAGGTGCCGGAGACACTCAAGGACAAGCAGCTCTACACATTGGACCTCGGTGCTCTAGTTGCCGGATCTCGCTATCGCGGTGATTTTGAGGAGCGCCTCAAGAAGGTCCTCAAGGAGATCCGCACTCGCGGCGACATCATCGTCTTCATCGATGAGATGCACACCTTGGTGGGAGCCGGTGCGGCCGAAGGTGCCATCGACGCCGCGAGCATCCTCAAGCCGATGTTGGCTCGAGGTGAGCTCCAGACGATCGGCGCCACCACGCTCGATGAGTACCGCAAATACGTCGAGAAGGACGCGGCACTTGAGCGTCGATTCCAGCCCATCCAGGTCCACGAGCCGTCCTTGGCCCACACCATCGAGATCCTCAAGGGCCTGCGTGATCGGTACGAGAACCACCACCGGGTGACCATCACCGACGCGGCCTTGGTTAGTGCGGCGACCTACGCAGATCGCTACATCAATGACCGCTACCTGCCGGACAAGGCGATCGACTTGATCGATGAGGCCGGAGCGCGCCTGCGGATTCGCCGCATGACGGCGCCACCGGACCTGCGCGAGTTCGATGACCGGATCTCGGCAGTGCGCCGCGAGAAGGAGTCCGCGATCGACTCCCAGGACTTCGAGAAGGCTGCGAGCCTGCGCGACGATGAGAAGAACCTCATCGCCGAGAAGGCGCAGCGCGAGGAGGAGTGGAAGGCTGGAGACCTCGACGTCGTCGCCGAAGTTGACGAGGAGATCATCGCCGAGGTGCTTGCCGTTGCCACCGGTATCCCCGTCTTCAAGTTGACCGAGGAGGAGAGTCAGCGACTGCTGAAGATGGAAGACGAACTGCATCGCCGGGTCATTGGCCAAGAGCAAGCCATCCACGCGTTGTCCCAGGCGATCCGCCGTACTCGGGCGGGTCTCAAAGACCCCAAGCGTCCGGGTGGATCGTTCATCTTCGCTGGCCCATCCGGTGTCGGCAAGACCGAACTATCTAAGACGCTGGCCGAGTTCCTGTTTGGGGATGAGGACTCGCTGATCTCGCTGGACATGAGTGAGTACAGCGAGAAGCACACCGTCTCGCGCCTGTTCGGTTCACCTCCCGGATACGTCGGCTACGAAGAGGGTGGCCAGCTCACCGAGAAGGTGCGGCGCAAGCCGTTCTCCGTGGTCCTATTCGACGAGGTCGAGAAGGCCCACCCGGATATCTTCAACTCCCTGTTGCAGATTCTGGAAGATGGTCGTCTGACCGACTCCCAGGGTCGCGTGGTCGACTTCAAGAACACTGTGATCATCATGACCACCAACCTCGGTACCCGCGATATTTCCAAGGGTCAGGGGCTTGGTTTCGGCAACAGCGACGATCAGAAGACCTCGTACGAGCGGATGAAGGCCAAGGTCAACGACGAGCTCAAACAGCATTTCCGCCCTGAGTTCCTCAACCGGATCGACGACATCGTGGTCTTCCACCAGTTGACGCGAGAAGAGATCATCCAGATCGTTGACTTGATGCTGGCCAACCTCGACGAGCGACTGCGCGACAAGGACATGGGCATCGAGCTCACGGTGGAGGCCAAGCAGGCGCTCGCCGCCCGTGGCTACGACCCCGTCCTAGGTGCACGTCCGCTGCGTCGAACGATTCAGCGAGATATCGAGGATGCACTCTCCGAGCGCATCTTGTTCGGTGACCTGAAGCCAGGCGAGATTGTTCTCGTCGATGTCGAGGGTGAGGGTGAGGAGCTGGAGTTCACCTTCAAGGGAGAAGAGAAGCCGCTGTTCCCTGACACCCCGCCGGTGGAAGCCGAGGCCGAAAGCACCGAATAGCCACTGGAAGGATTTTTACCCCAGGGAAGCAAGAATCCCTGGGGTAAAAATTTGCCCTCCGTGCCTAGTTCGTCCAGCGTTGGGCGCTCGCGGGTCGTTACCTTCGACGTTATGTCGGCCGCGATGATTGGCGAAGTCCCCGGAAACGTAAGTGCCGTGGAGATCTTGCGCCGCTTCGGTGCGGTCGGCATCGCGCTGATCTGTGTCCAGCTCGACTACTTTGCGCTGGCATTGGCGCTGCCGGATATGGCGCGCGAACTCGATACCACCACAACGAATCTGCAGTGGACCGTTAGCGCCTACATGATCGCGATTGGCGTCGCGATGATCCCAGGCAGTCGGATTGCCGACCTCGTGGGGCGAAAGCGGATCCTGTTGATTGGGCTGGCAATCTTTGGGTTGGCCTCACTGTGGGTCGGGCTGTCGCCCTCGGTGGAGTCAGTTATCGCCGCCCGCGTGTTGCAGGGACTTGGTGCTGGGCTGTACTTCCCGGTCGCCATGTCGTTGGTCACTAATGCGACCAACGCGTTTGAGCGACCAAGGATTCTGGGCTTTCTGACCGGACTGGCTGGAATTGGTACGGCAGCAGGCCCGATTATCGGTGGCGGCTTCGCGTCCACCATCGGCTGGCGCTGGGTGTTCTTCATCAACGTTCCGATTGCCCTGATTGGCGTCATCTGGGGGCACTTTCAACTCAAGGAATCCAAAGACTCTGAGCTGGCCAATATGCGCCTACGCAACTTGGACTGGCTGGGCGCGCTGCTGATCGCCGCGGGTATCACCGGCATCTCCATCGCCATCGACGATGTGTCCGTGATGGGGATCGTCCCGCTCACCTACATTCCAGCCATCGTTGGAGTCCTCGCCCTCGTCTGGTTCTTCTGGTGGGAGCGACGGGCCTACTGGCCGCTACTGCCCCCGGTGCTGCTCAAGAACGGCAACTACACGGCCCTAGTGATAGCTGCCACGATCGCAAATATGGGCATCTGTGTGATGATCTTCGTCTCGACTCTGTATCTGCAGGAGTCGCGAGGGTACTCAGGCCTCGTTGCGGGTCTGATGTTCATTCCGGCCGCCATCGGTCTGTCAATCGGGGGTCCAGTCAGTGGACGGCTAGCTTCGCGAGTTGCCGGGCAACGCGTGATGACGGTTGCCATGCTGGTGGGCGCGCTGAGTTTGGTGCTGTTGGCCCTGTTCGACAACATCGTCATCTATCTGACAGTCATGGGCTTCTCTTCTTTTGCGCTGGGAATGGGATTCCAGTTCGGCAATATCGCCGTTCAGAGTGTGGTCAAGGAATCCCAGGCCGGTGCCGCCGCCGGGGTGTTGCTCACACTGATGGTGTCGATGGGCGGCGTCGCAGTTGTCATTGCCTCAGCAACACTTGAGGCGGTCGGCGATGGCGCTCCTACGCAGCAGGCGACGACGGTCACCCTCGTCAGTTGGGCAATCTTGATCGGAGTCCTTGGGCTGATCTTTGGCGCGACGCAATGGAAGAACGCCAAGGTGCCCGTCTCGGAGGTTCAGTGAGGTAGCCGATAGCTCCGGTCACCGTGCTGCCCGACCACCCCGGCCACCTCGGCCACCTCACCACCTCGGCCACCTCGACCAAGCCGTCGCTCACCAAAGACTCCAAAGCGCGAGCGTATTGCTCGGGCTGCCCCCAGCACAGTGCTAGTTCGGATTCGGCAATTCCATCGTGGTCGCTCGTGCGCAAGACCGCCAAGATCTTGCCTCGAACCTGGCGATCGGTTCCCTCGAAGCGCGCTGACTTGCGGCGGGAGGCGGGATTGGGCGGCGATCCTTGGGCAACCCAGCTGCATTGATCTCTCACTGGGCACTCGGGGCAGTTTGGTGCCGCAGCTTTACAGACCAGCGATCCGAACTCCATGGACGCAACTGCCCAGTCGGCAGCTAGTGGACCGTGGCTAGGTAGCAGTTCCCGGGCGAGTAGGCGTTCGGCTTTGGTCGCCGAACTACTGGTCGGGCGTTCAACTCCGAGAAAGATCCGCGCCAGCACTCGCCGTACATTCGTGTCGAGCACCACTGTGGCCTGCCGGTAAGCGAAGGCAGAGACCGACGCAGCGGTGTAGTCCCCGACGCCCGGCAGTGTGAGCAGGTCCGCGTAGTCCCGCGGCACGCTGTTGTCATACTCCTCGCACATCCGGCGCGCGGCATCGCGAAGCCAAAGTGCCCGCCGCGGGTAGCCCAACGTGCCCCATTGGCGGATCACGTCAGCTGGGTTCGCAGCAGCCAACGAACACGGTGTCGGCCAACGTTGCAGCCACTGTTCCCATGCTGGAGCTACCCGGGCAACGGGAGTTTGCTGGGACATGACTTCTGAGACGAAGACACCCCAAGGCGTCACAGCATCGGTGCGCCACGGTAATTCGCGCGAGTTCAGTGCATACCAATCCAGAATCTCGCGCTGGACCACTTCAGCATCTGGGGTTGAAGGCACACCTTAGTGTCACCATTGAGCGCCGAATTGATTGCTCTGGGTAGGCAATTCGCGCCGGTTGGTGACGACACGATCATTTCAAGGGCGCGGTGATTAGCGCGAGGCGCATAACTTGTTAGCGTTGCCGCCGTGAGTACCGTGGTGAACCCAATTGGTCCGGAAGAACCGGCGACGTACTGGCGCCGCAGACTGCTTGTCGGTCTCGGTGTGCTCGTCGCTTTGATTGTTGTCTTCTTGGTGCTTCGTTCGTGTAGCTCGGAGGCGACCCCCACCGCTGCCCCGTCGGAGTCGGCGAGCCCAAGCCCCACCGCGTCGGCCAGCGCTAGCACGGCCAACCCAACATCGACCGCGATTACTGGACTTCCTTGCGCTGATACAGACATCGAAGTAACTGTTGAGCCTACCGATGGAACCAGCTATTCCGCCGGTACCCCGATCACCTTCCTGATGTCAATCAAGAACATCTCGGATACTGCATGTGACCGCAATGTTGGAACGAAGCCCAATACTGTGCTGGTCAATAGCGGCACTGAGCGGGTCTGGTCCAGTGACGACTGTGCTGCCAGCGCCCAGGATGACGTCAAGTCGATCAATCCCGGTGATGTCTACCAGTTGAACGCAACCTGGGATCAGCAGCTGTCGCAGCCAGGGTGTCCCGCTGGTCAGCCAGAGGCTCAGGCGGGCAGCTACGACGTGGTCGGCATCAACGGAGACGTCGAGAGCAAAGCCGTTACCTTCACGATCGAGTAGATCCGTTACCTGCACGATCGAGTAGATCGAGTAGGGGTGAGCAGTCAGGTCACCTGAACGTCGCCTCGGTCATCCGGGAGAGCCCATCTCGGATGCTTTGCGCACGGGTGTCGCCGATCCCGTCGACGGCCTGCAGTTGCCCGGTACTAGCACTGAGCAGTCCCTGAGCGCCTTGGAAATGTTCGACCAGCCGCTCGACTAGGTATTCAGGTAGCCGCGGTATACGTGAGAGCAGTCGGTAGCCGCGGGGAGTGACGGAACTGTCGAGGACCTTCGTGTGCGACCCCAGGCCGAAAGCAGTAGCAATGCGGTCAAGGTCGAGCAGCTCACTGGCTGATAGAGAGGCCAACTCCTCCAAAGCCGATTCCACGAGTAGTGGGTCTGGGACCGCGTCGCGAGCGATCAAGAGGCGGTCTCGCTCAATACCGGCGATCAGTTCGGCTCGCTGGAGTGAAAGCAGTCGGCCATCTGTTCCTAGCTCCACGATGTAGCCAGCGATCTCGGCGGCGATCCGGTGCACCATCTCGATGCGTTGGGCGACGATGACCACGTCGTGCACCGTGACCATGTCCTCGATCTCGAGTTCGGAGAGCACCGCAGCCACCTCATCGAGGCGTGCCTTGTATCGCTCGAGAGTGGCCAGCGCTTGGTTCGCTCTACTTAGGATGGCTGCCGAACCTTCGAGTTCATGCCGATTGCCGTCGATGTAGATCGCCACAGTGCGCATGGATTGGCTGATGGAGACCACCGGGAACTCGACCTGTTGCGAGACACGGTCTGCGGTGCGGTGTCGCGTCCCGGTCTCCTGGGTTGGTAAGGAACCGTCCGGTAGTAGCTGCACGCCAGCACGGATGATTCGCGAACCGTCGGAACTCAAGATGATGGCGCCGTCCATCTTTGCCAGTTCCCGAAGCCGGTTCGCGGTGAACTCCACATCGATGTGGAAGCCGCCGCCGCTCATGGACTCCACGACGCTGTTGTGGCCGAGCACTACGAGTGCTCCGGTGTTGCCGTTGAGAATGCGAGTGAAGCCGTCACGCAGGGCAGTACCCGGAGCGATCGCCGCCAGTGTTTCGAGGAATACCTCGGCTGTGGGAGCGCTGGTCAAGTGTTCATCGTTCACACTACGCAGTGTCCCCGCCCGCACTCTGCGCTAACCAGGGGGCACCGGCTTTAGTCGGGGCACCTTGAAGGCGGCGTCAATCGCCGAGCGCAGATCCGGAGCCTCAAACACCTTGATGCCACGGGGCACCTCACCAGGGTCGGCCGAGACGATCGCGTGGGTGAAGCCGAGCCGAGCGGCCTCTGCGAGGCGCCGAGGTGTGCCAGCGACCCGACGAACCTCGCCCGCGAGGCCCACCTCGCCAATGATGATGGTGCCGTTGGGCACGGGTTGATCGATCAAGGCGCTAGCCACCGCAACGGCAACAGCTAGATCAGCCGCGGGTTCGGTCAGCTTCACCCCGCCGACCGTGGCGGTGTACGTATCGTGGGATTTAAGTCCGACTCCGGCACGACGTTCGAGAACCGCGAGGACCATCGCCACGCGTGCAGAGTCCAATCCGCTGGTGGCACGTCGAGCGGAGCCGGGAGTGGTCGGATCCACCAGGGCTTGGACCTCGGTCACAAGTGGCCGCGTTCCCTCCATAGCAACCGTGATCGCTGTTCCGGACACCGGCGAGGTTCGGCGAGTGATGAACAGTTCGCTGGGATCCGGCAGCTCGCGGATACCGCTATCGGACAGGTCGAAGCACCCCACCTCGTCCGCTGGGCCGTACCGATTCTTTTGCGCGCGTACCAGGCGTAGTCGGGCGTGACGGTCACCCTCGATATTGACCACGACGTCGACAAGGTGCTCCAAAGTGCGGGGCCCTGCGACGGCACCCTCCTTGGTCACATGCCCGACCAGGATGGTGGCAATACCTCGAGTTTTGGCAACTCGGATTAGCACGCCAGCGACCTCGCGCACCTGGGCAACGCCCCCGGGTGCGCCATCGACGTCTGTTGCAGCGATCGTCTGAATCGAATCCACCACGACTAGTCGAGGTTTGACTTGCTCGATATGTGTCAGGACCGCGGCGAGGTCAGTCTCGGAGGCCAGGTAGAGGGAGTCATGCAACGCGCCAACCCGCTGCGCGCGCATGCGAACCTGTGAGGTCGATTCTTCTCCCGTGATGTAGAGGACTGGGCCGAGCTTCGCTGATTGCGCGCACACCTCAAGTAAGAGTGTTGACTTTCCTACCCCTGGTTCACCGGCTAGCAGGATCACTGCCCCATCCACGATTCCACCACCAAGGACACGGTCAAGTTCGCCGATACCGCTAGGTGTGGCGACAGCTTGGCGCAGATCAACTGAGCTGATCGGGACGGCTGCTGCCGTCACCGCGCCCCCAGTGAACGATGCGGCGCTAGGCGCTCCGACCTCGGCCACACTGCCCCAGGTCTGGCACTCGCTGCAGCGGCCCATCCACTTCAGGCTGGTGGCGCCGCACTCGGTGCAGCGGTGACTCACGCGCTGTTTGGTTGATGTTTTGGCCATGGACGCGACCCTACGTCGCACGTGCGACATTGCCTGGCAGATTCTCCCCGCAATGGGGATAGGTTGGTGGGACTATGGCGCCAACTGCTGACGGGTTCAACGACCGGGTCCCAGTCCCAGACCCAGTCCCAGACCCAGTCCCAGACACAAATCCCGTCGCTCTGTTGCGGGTTGGCGACTCAGCGGCCTTTCTCGAGTACTTCGGCCCCAACCTCGACGGTGCTTGGACGCTGGCCAAGAGCGAATGTGGCGGTGACCAGGAGCTCGCGACTGAGGCTACTCGCACCGCGTTCTTGTTGTCTTGGGCCAGAATCGACGAGTTGCCGCAGTGGGAGCAGTTCACGGTTTGGCTGTACTCCGTCGTGCGCAGTCAAGCCCGAGTTGCTGCCAAATCGAACAAACGTCAACGCAACCAGGAGATGTTGACGAGCACACCCGCGCCGGATGATGCCCAGGGCTTGATTGGGACGGCCTTAAAACTGCTTAACACCGAGGACCGCGAACTCGTTGAACTGAGCCTCCGATTCAACTTCGACGCAGAGCAGGTTTGCCGCATCATCGCCAATCCGCAGTCGACCAACAGCGCCGAGCGGATGGTGGCCAACGCGATGCAACGACTCCTGGACGGTCTAGCGGCGCTGCTGCTCTTTGTCGATCCGGCTGGATTGTGACCAACGCCAGCGCGACACTGGCAAGGACACCGGCTTCAACCCGCTGACCCGCACGCGCCTAGTCCGCCACGCACGCACCTGTCAAACATGTGGCGGCTACTTTGCCAAGGCGGCGCAACTGCTGGAAATGACTCCGATGCGCCCCGAACCCGCGCCCGAGCAGTTGCGCGTCGAGCTATTCCACCAGTCCGACACCGGGGCAGCGTCGCCACCCACGCCTCCAGCCACGGCACAAACACCCGAGAGCTCCGCTGTTGAGCGGTCGCCAAGCGGGCCTGAATATCTGAGCCTCGGAGCTAGTTCGTTGCCCGGGCTAACCCCGTGGCAACAAGGACAAAGACTGGCGAAGTCGGTACCGCAGTTCGACCGGTCGGGTTGGCCAAAGGCGCGTCCACCAGGTCGCGTGCAACGCCTCGTCGCCCGGCGCTAACTGCTCGAGGGATCCGCGGGGTGGGCAGCGACGAGTGGGGAGTTCGCTAAGCGTTGCTCACACATACCGACGAGTACGTTGTACGCCATCGGTCCCATTAGTTCGACGAGAGTGTCGCGCTCACTGATGTAGACCGGGTCGGGTCCCACATGCGCCTCGGTGTTTCCCGAGCAGTACCAGTTCAGGTCATGACCGCCAGGTCCCCAGCCGCGACGATCAAATTCACTGATAACGACGATACTTCGCTGTGTTCCGTCTGGCAGTTCGCGATCCTCGAAGCTGCGTCGAATCGGCAACTGCCAGCAAACGTCCGGCTTCGCCTCCAGTGGTTTGGCCCCCTCGTCGAGCGCAAGATTGTGCAGCGCACAACCCTTCGGTCCGTCGAAGTCGGGGCGGTTGGCGAAGATGCAGGCGCCGTCAACGACACGAGTCTGCTTATCGCCGTCCGCGTCCTTCTCGATAATCGATTCTTGACCTTCATCGAAGAACTGCCACTGCTCTCGGGTCAGTCGTTTTGCCCACGACGTCACCCGTTTTCGGTCGTCCTTGTCGGAGAAGTGAGCACCCAGCGTGCAGCAGCCATCGGTTGGACGTCCAGCGATGATGCCTTGGCAGCCGTTTCCGTAAATGCACAACCAGCGCGACGTAAGCCACGTGAGATCGCATCGAAACAGTTGATCCGGGTCCGCTGGGTCAGCGAATTCCACGTAAGAGCGAGGAAAGTCGAGTGCAACTTCAGGCATTGGCACACCATAGACAGATACGGTTTGCCCTGTGCGACTAGGCGTCTTGGATGTTGGCTCAAATACGGCTCACCTGTTGGTAGTCGATGCCCACCACGGTGGCGCGCCCGTCCCTGCCCATTCGCATAAGACCGAACTACGCCTGTCTGAGCATTTGACCGACGACGCACGGATCTCCGACGAGGCTGTTGACTTGCTCTGCCAGTTCGTTTCAAGCTCGCTCGTCGTGGCTGAGGATGTCGGCGTGACCGAGATCATGGCGTTCGCAACCAGCGCTATTCGGGAGGCCCGAAACGGTGAGGAGGTCATCGCCGAGGTCTTGGAACGCACCGGGGTGCAGTTGCAGGTGCTCAGCGGCGATGACGAGGCACGGTTGACGTTCCTCGCGGTACGCCGCTGGTTCGGGTGGAGTGCCGGGCGAATCCTTGGCCTGGACATCGGCGGCGGATCGTTCGAGATTGCGAGCGGACTTGATGAAGATCCTGACGTCGCGATTTCGGTACCGCTCGGCGCTGGCCGGCTGACTCGTGACTTCTTACCCGGCGACCCGCCGAGCTCAAAAGATATTCGACAGTTGCGCAAGCTCATCCGGGTCGAGCTGGGCTCCATCGCCGGGTCAATCACTCGAGCGGGTCGCCCTGACGTCGCGGTGGCCACGAGCAAAACGTTTCGACAGTTGGCGCGAATCGCAGGGGCGGCACCCTCAAGTGAAGGCCAATACGTTCGGCGGACGTTGCAGCGCGAGGACCTTCGGTTGTGGATCCCGAAGTTGGCAAAGATGAAAACGAGCCAGCGAGCCGACTTGCCAGGTGCATCGATTGGCAGGGCACCGCAACTGTTGGCCGGCGCGCTCGTGGCCGAGGCGGCAATGGACATTTTGGCGATCGAGCAGTTGGTTGTCTGCCCATGGGCGCTGCGCGAAGGAGTCATTCTTAGACGCCTGGACGGGCTGGGGTCATGAGCGAGGCGCGACTCGATGCGTCGGTCACTGGTCTGAGCGCAGACCAAGTAGCGCAGCGAGTGGCGAATGGACAGACTAACTACGCCCCGAGTCAAAACTCCCGATCGCTGAAAAGCATCATTCGGGAAAACACCATCACCTCGTTCAACATCGTCATTGGCTCCCTGTGGGCATTGATGTTCGCTGCCCGGGCTCCGATTCAGGATTCCCTGTTCGGGTTCGTGATCGTGTTCAACTCAGCAATCGGGATCGTTCAGGAATACCGAGCGAAGCGCACCCTGGAGAAGCTCTCGCTGATTGGCGAGGCGAAGCCGACCGTGCGGCGCAACGGCGAGGACTTTGAACTTTCCCCCGATGAACTGGTACTAGACGACGTGGTGTTGCTAGCGACTGGCGACCAAATCGTGGTTGATGGCGTCGTTCTGTCGGCTAGTGGCCTCGAGGCGGACGAGTCCCTGCTGACCGGTGAAGCCGACCCCGTCCACAAGATGCCTGGCGACGAGGTCATGAGCGGCTCATTCGTGGTCGCGGGTGGCGGGTTGATGCGTGCGACGAAGGTGGGCGCGGATTCCTACGCCACTCAACTGACCGCAGCGGCCAAGACCTTCACCACCACCCAGTCGGAACTGATGGGGTCGATCATGCGCTTCGTGCGCACCGTCACGTGGGTGCTGATTCCGCTCGGCACATTGCTGTTCATCGCTCAGTTGCAGTCCTCCCCAACCTGGGAGCAAGCGCTCTCTGGAACGGTCGCGGGCATCGTCACGATGGTCCCAGAGGGCCTCGTGCTGCTAACCAGCGTTGCGATGGCAGTGGCCGTTGTTCGCCTCGGACAAAAGCGTGCACTCGTTCAAGAGATGCCAGCCGTCGAGACGCTGGCCCGCGTCGATGTCATCTGTGTTGACAAGACCGGCACACTCACCGAACCCGGCATGGCGGTTAACTCCATGGTGGTCCTACCCGATGCGGATGAGACCGAACCGCTTGCGCAGGCGGCGTTTGGGGCCCTCGGTTCCTCGGAGGAATCCCCGAATCCCACGCTCGCGGCGGTCGCCGCGCATTTCACCAAACCGGACTGGACGATGACAGATTCGGTCCCGTTTTCGTCGTCGCGAAAGTGGAGTTCGGCGACGTTCCAAGGTCACGGGTGTTGGCTCATGGGAGCGCCGGAGATCCTCTTGGCCGGCGATACGGATCGTGGCGCGGTGGCAGCCAGGGCCCAAGCCGATGAGTTGGCCAGTGGCGGGGCCCGCGTCTTGCTGCTCGCGCGCTCACTGGCAACTGAGCCCGGAGATCAGCCCAACAGTGACGGTCACATTGGTGCGATCCGTCCAGTCGCCCTAGTGGCTATCGATCAACGGTTGCGTCCGGATGCTGCTGAGACGGTCGGCTACTTCCTTGAGCAGGGCGTGACCGTGAAAGTGATCAGCGGCGACAATCCGGTGACGGTCGGCGCGATCGCCGCCCAAGCGGGCATCCCCACGGCGCAACATCCGATAGATGGTGCCGACCTGCCGATTGACACCGAAGCGTTGGCTGAGGTCCTGGAAGACAACGGCGTCTTCGGACGTGTCACTCCCGACCAGAAGCGCGCCATGGTTGCCGCACTCCAGAGCAAGGGTCATACCGTCGCGATGACCGGCGACGGAGTCAATGACGTGCTCGCGCTCAAGGATGCGGACCTCGGCATTGCCATGGGATCCGGTGCTGGGGCGACCCGGGCTGTTGCACAGATCGTCTTGCTTGACAGCCAGTTCTCGGTGTTACCCAGTGTGGTCGCTGAAGGGCGTCGGGTGCTCGGCAATATCGAACGTGTCAGCGACTTGTTCCTGACGAAGTCGTTCTACTCCGCGTTGTTGTCCACGATCACGGTGATCTTGACCCTGACCAACATCTATCAGGTTGAGTTCGTCTTCCTGCCGCGTCACTTGACGTTGATTACCTGGTTGACGATCGGGGTGCCAGCGTTCTTCATGGCACTGATGCCGAACACCCAGCGGTTCAAACCCGGATTCTTCAAGCGCGTCCTGCGCTTCACGATTCCGGCTGGGATCATCTGTGGGTCGTTCTCGTTCGCTTCGTACCTGATCGTGTTGATCGAAGGTGATCCGATTGAAGAGGCGAGAACGTCCGCGGCGATCACGCTATTCATCATCGCCTGGGTCGTGCTGGCTTTGGTCGCGCGGCCATGGAACATGATTCGCCTCACGATTGTCATGGTCATGGGTGCCGGATTCCTCTTCGTGCTGGCTGTCCCATGGCTGTCGGTGTTCTTCGGTCTGAGCTTGGCACTGGACAACGAGGGGGCCACCGCAGTTGGTTTGGGTATCGCTGGTTCGCTCGTACTAATCTTCATTCGCCGGTTCATCGAGGTCAGAGTGGATGAACACGAGCCTTCACCCAACATTCACGCGGAGCAGACAATGGCCTCACACAGCGCACGTCAAGAGGGATAGTCTGGCTCGGTGACCGATCAGCCCGCCGACTTAGCCGCGTTGGACAAACGCGTCCTGAAGTCCTCACCGGCCAAGATCGCGCTGTCCACGGTCAGCGTCTACCCCGAGTCGCCCGCAGCCGCTTTTGAGATCGCCTCACGCCTTGGCTACGACGGTGTTGAGGTTATGGTCATGACCGATGCGGTGACTCAAGACCCCGACGTGTTGCGCAATTTGTCGCAGACATACGGCGTTCCTATTCTGGCTGTGCACGCTCCGTGCCTACTAGTGACCCAGCGCGTCTGGGGATCAGATCCGTGGGGAAAGCTCGTCCGGGCGAGGGAGGCCGCCGAGTTGTTTGAGGCCCAGACCGTCGTTGTGCATCCACCGTTTCGTTGGCAGCGTGAATATGCCCGAGACTTCGTTCGTGGACTGAAACGCATGGGCGAGTTCACCGACATCCGATTCGCGGTGGAGAACATGTATCCGTGGCGCGCGGCCTCCCGCGAGCTGGCGGCCTATTCACCCGGTTGGGATCCGCGTGACGAGGACTACCCACATACGACTCTGGATCTGTCCCACACTGCCGTCAGCGGATCCGACGGTTTGCAGATGGCGCAAGACTTTGGCGATGCTCTGGCGCACGTGCACCTAGCTGACGGCACCGGCAGCGCGAAGGACGAGCACTTGATTCCCGGTCGAGGTAATCAAGCGTGCGGGGAGGTCCTGGAGTACCTGGCTCGGCGCAATTTCGACGGCACGATCGTCGTTGAGGTCTCGACCCGCAAGGCTGCCAATCGGGCAGAACGGGAAGCCGACCTTGCCGAGGCATTGGCCTACGCCAAACTGCACTTGGTGCATAACGGGTAACTCGCCCGCCGCGGCTGGAGTGTCCATGCGGGCCGGATAGTGGCAAGCTGTGACCTGTGGCAACTGATGAAGTTCGTGATGCAGTCCTAGATGCGGCCCGAGCTGCCTTCCATGCCCGCGGATATGCCCGCACCTCGGTCAAGGCCGTAGCTGCAGCTGCGGGTGTCACTCCCGAGGTAGTCGGCAAGTACTACCAATCCAAGGACAAGCTGTTCGCAGCAGCGATCCGACTTCCATTCGACCCGGCGAACTCGATTCCCGCGCTGGTTGCTCCCGGCCTTGACGGCATGGGTGAGCGCCTGACTCGACTCACCATGGAGACACTTGGGGACCCAGAGACTCGTGACGACCTGGTAGCTCTAGCGCGAATGGGTACCTCAGCGGGACGCGCAGGTGCCGGAATCAAATCCTTCGTCGAGCAGGATGTTGTCGACCGCCTCGCCGGTGTTATCGGCGTTCCAGATGCTCGACTGCGGGCCAATCTGATCACCAGCTATCTGCTGGGCATCGCCATCAACCGCTACGTCATCCGGCTCGATCCGATTGCCTCGTTGTCCGAAGATGAGGTCGTACGACTCGTAGCGCCCACGGTGCAGGATTGGCTGACCCCGACTCGGCCACTGCCCGGCAGCAAGTCGCGAGATCGCTCGGCTGATTCGGATGATTCCGAAACCTCGCAGGGGCAAAACAAAGCAGACAAGCCGCGACGTAGACGCCGCAGTGACGACCCGTACTCAGCTCTGGCCGACTGGTCGGGCGAGTGAACCGGAGGGAATCGATCCATGGTTGTTAAGGCTGCGCTCGAGGCGGCCTCTCGCTCCGATGTGCTGGCTGCCGCCGCGAACAAGACGTTCCTGACGAAGTCGGTAGCACGCCGATTTGTGGCAGGGGAGTCGGTCGCTGATGCTGTGACAGCGGCCGCGTCGCTGGCATCGTCAGGGCTGCACTGCACCCTGGAGTATCTAGGGCCACCAGTGACTACCGAGGATGACGCTGCCGCCCGCACCGAGATGAACTTGCGCCTGCTCGAGGCCCTCGAAGAGGCTGACCTGATTGACCGCTCGGAACTGTCGGTTGAACTGGTCGAACTAGGCCTCGATCTGCCCAACGGCCACCAAATCGCTCTGCAAAATGCGACCAAGATCGCCGCTGCGGCTCACGATCTCGGCACCCTCGTGACGCTGGAGATGCAGAGCTACGACACGGTCGAGGCGACTCTGCAGATCTTTCGGGAACTGCGTGGCCTCTATCCCGGCACCGGCGTAGTGCTGCAAGCGAACCTGCGGCGAACTGAGCGAGACTGCGAGGAGTTTGCGGCGCAGGACACCAGGGTGAGATTGGTCAAGGGCGCCTTCAGTGAATCCGAGGACGTGGCGTTCACCGACCCGCAAGAGATCGACCTGTCCTATGTCCGATGCCTGAAGGTGCTGATGGCTGGCCAAGGTCTAACGATGATCGCCACACATGATCCTCGCCTGATCGAGATTGCCTCGGCGCTAGCTATCAGGGATTCCAAACCGCGAGGTAGCTACGAGTTTCAGATGCTCTACGGAGTTCGCTCCGAGGAGCAGAAGCGTTTGGCGACTACCGGTGACAAGGTGCGGGTATATGTGCCGTTCGGAGACGATTGGTATACCTACCTGGTGAAGCGAATGGCGGAGAAGCCTGCGAATCTCGCACTGTTCTTGCGGGCCGTTACCGGCCGCGGGTAGTTGCATTCGACGATGGCAACTGTTGCGCTACTAGGTGCGGGGAAGATGGGCGAGGCGCTCCTCATGGGCATGCTCGCCCAAGGTCACAGTGTGCTGGTCGCCGAATCCAATCCCGAGCGCGCCGAACAACTCGGGTCCCTCGACGCAGTGACGGTTTGCAGTGCCGGTGACGCCGCGGCTGGGGCTGACATCGTCATCGTCGCCGTCAAGCCACCTCAGGTGGCCCCGTTGATCGCGGAGGTGGCCGCTGTCGTCAGACCTTCAACCCCGATCATTTCGGTGGCCGCCGGAGTTACGCTGGAGGCGCTAGCGCGAGCGGCTGGTCAGCAGGCGCCAGTCATTCGAGCGATGCCCAATACTCCGGCCCTAGTCGGTCAGGGAATGGTGGCTATCTCACCAGGCGCAACGTGCACGGCAACCCAAACCGAACTCGCCGTCGACATCCTGTCGGCGGTGGGTGAGGTCGTCGTCGTTCCTGAGTCAGAGCAGGATGCGGTGACGGCGCTCTCAGGATCCGGTCCGGCGTACCTCTTCTTGGTGGCCGAAGCGATGATCGACGCTGGGATAGAGCTTGGGTTACCGCAGCAAACCGCTCGCCAACTCGCCACTCAGACGATCTACGGTGCCGCCAGCATGTTGCGTGACGCCGGGCAAGAAGCAGCGACTCTGCGCGCCAATGTCACATCGCCGAATGGGACCACCGCGGCGGCTATTGAGAGCTTTGAGGGCAATGGACTCCGCTCGTTGTTCGAGTCCGCGATGCGAGCCGCGCGGGACCGATCCATCGAGATGAGCCAAGAACTCCCCTGATTACTCCGCCGCTGGCCTCGTTGGAGTGCCCGATCCCTGCAACGGTCGGCTAGCGTGGGCCAAATGAGCGGGGCAATGACCTTCATCTGGGATGAGGAGCTTCGCAATTACGACTTCGGACCGGGTCATCCCCTCTCCCCAATCCGGTCCGTACTTGCGTACAAACTCATCCAGTCGTTGGGCATTCTGGATCAGGCGAATGTGACGACGGTTGAGTCCGTGGATCTTGCGCCTGATGAGCAAATTCTGCGGGTTCACGAGCCGAGCTACGTGGAGTCGGTGAAACTCGCATCCGAGCACCCGGGATACCGCGATTTGGCGCGAGGTTTGGGTACAGACGACGTGCCGGTGTTCGCTGGAATGGATGTGGCAGCCCGACGGATTGCCGGTGCCACATTGGCTGCCGCCAAGGCGGTCTACAGCGGAGAGGCCCAACACGCGGTCAATATTTCCGGCGGGTTGCACCATGCCTTGTACGGAGCCGCTAGCGGTTTTTGCGTTTACAACGACCCAGCCGTCGGAATTGCGTGGTTGCTCGACCAAGGTGTCGAGCGGGTGGCGTACATCGATGTGGATGTTCACCACGGTGATGGCGTGCAGGAGATCTTCTACGACGACCCACGAGTGATGACGGTGTCGCTGCACGAATCGGGGCGCAGTCTGTTTCCTGGCACTGGTCGCGCCGACGAGATCGGCGGCCCGCATGCGCTGGGCACCAAGGTCAACATTTCGCTGCGGGCCGGCACCAATGATGATGGCTGGTTACGGGCATTTGACGCGGTCGTGCCGGAGGTGGTCGGCAAATTTGCGCCACAGTTCATCGTCTCGCAGCAAGGCTGCGACTCGCACCGAGACGATCCGCTGGCTCACCTGCGGTTGACCCTCGAGGGACAGCGGGCGTCGTACCTGCGCGTCCATGAGTTGGCTCACGAACTGTGCGACGGGCGCTGGATCGCCCTCGGTGGAGGCGGCTACGACTGGATCGATGTGGTGCCGCTGGCCTGGGCTCACCTCACTGCGATCGCAGCGGGAAGCCCCATCCCCACCGATACTCCCGTGCCGCGCGATTGGCGCACACTTGTCATCGCCGCGCTGGGCAAGGAGCCACCTGAGGTGATGGGCAACGGAGTCATTTTGCATCCGCGACCTTGGTCAGCTGGGCATGATCCACTTGACCCGCTGGACCGGGCTGTCCTCAAGACGATCGACGCGGTGTATCCGGCGCTTGGCCTAGCGACCGACCCATACCCACTCTGGTAGGAGTGGGCGCGTACTCTTGCGGTGAATCTGCGCGTTGGTTACGAGAAAGGGTCATCCTGTGGGATCAGTCGTCAAGAAGCGCCGTAAGCGCATGGCGAAGAAGAAGCACCGCAAGCTCCTGCGTAAGACGCGTGTACAGCGACGCAACAAGAAGTAGTAGCGGGCTCCGCAGGGGAGTGCCCGCTAGTTAGGTCGTTCGAAGGGAGGGGCTTCGATGTCCAGGGTTGTGCTAGTTACAGGTGTCTCCCGCTATCTTGGCGGGCGGATGGCTCGCATCCTCACGGAGGATCCGACCGTCGCTCGAGTCGTGGGTGTCGATGTCGTCCCGCCGCGGATGGACATTGGCGGCGCCGAGTTTGTGCGCGCTGACATCCGCAATCCGATCATCTCCAAGGTGATCAATGCGGCAGAGGTCGACACGGTCGTGCATATGGGTGTGATTGCGACGCCAGTGCAAGCCGGCGGACGCATGTCGATGAAGGAAATCAACGTCATCGGCACCATGCAGCTGCTAGCAGCGTGCCAGAAGGCCCCGAGCGTCCAAAAACTCGTCGTCAAGTCCTCAAGTTCCATCTACGGTGCCGGTGCCAAAGATCCGGCGATGTTCACTGAGGAGATGGAGCCCAAGCACACGCCAGGATCTGGCTGGGCGAAGGACTCTGTCGAGGTCGAGGGATACGTTCGTGGGTTCGCTCGTCGTCGGCCCGACGTCGACGTCACCACGCTGCGGTTCGCCAACTTCATGGGTCCGCGCGTTGAGACGCCGATGTCGAGTTACTTCTCGCTACCGATCATTCCGACGCCGATGGGCCACGATGCTCGTCTGCAGTTCATCCACGAAGATGACGGGCTCGAGGCCATCCGCCGCGCTACGGTAGGTGATCACCCTGGCATGTTCAATGTGGCTGGGGACGGAATCATCATGCTGAGCCAGGCCGCACGGCGAGCGGGTCGGCCCACGATGCCGCTGCCCGCGAGTAGTGCTGGAATCGTTGGGGCCATGATCCGTCGACTCGGACTCGCTGACTTCTCCCCAGAACAGGTGCGCTTCTTGACCTACGGTCGAGGGATCGACACCACCCGGATGCGTGAAGTATTCGGTTTCACGCCGCAACACACGACGCCGGAGACCTTTGACGCATTCGTACGTGCGCGTCGTCTCAATCGAATGCTGCCTCCGGAGCGGGTTGAAGCAGCGGAAGAACAATTAGTGTCGCTACTGACCGGAGGGGCAGTCAGTCAATGACAGACGCGAGAGTGATCCCAATCAAAGGCAAAGACGGCAAGCCGACAGCTCGTAAGAAGCCTCCGGCCAAGAAAGCTGCGGCGAAGCCAAAGCCGCCGCGCGCCGGCGGTAGTTCAGGCGGCGGACGCGGGTCGAGTGCGGCAGCGGCAGCGGCACACGAAGAAGATCCGATTCCAGCGCCACGATCCGTTGCCCGGGTCCGAACCCGAGCCGGTGGCCTGGGATCGCAAAGTGGCCGACCTGTTGGCTTTCCTGCGGCGTCGAGTCACTGGTGACTACGAGGTCGACGAGTTCGGTTATGACCGTGAACTGACCGACCGAGTCCTCAGCGCACCACTGCGCCCGCTGTACTCGCGGTGGTTCCGAGTCGAGACCCGTGGCCTCGAGAACATCCCTGACGACGGGGCCGCGTTGGTTGTCGCCAACCACTCGGGCACGGTGGCACTCGACTCGTTGATGACGTCGCTGGCGCTACTCGACCATCATCCAGCGCGGCGCCAACTACGGATGCTGGGGGCGAACTTGGTATTCAAGACCCCCGTTGTAGGCGATTTTGCTCGCAAGTCCGGTTCAACCTTGGCCTGCGCTCCGGACGCCGAGCGCCTGCTGAACAAGGGTGAACTCGTCGGAGTTTGGCCTGAGGGATTCAAGGGAGTCGGCAAGCCGTACAGCGAGCGGTATAAGTTGCAGCGCTTCGGTCGAGGTGGCTTCGTTTCGGCGGCGCTGAAGACCAAATCACCGATCATCCCCTGCGCGATCGTGGGTGCGGAGGAGACTTATCCAATCCTGGCCAATGCCAAGACGCTTGCTCGCATCGCTGGACTGCCGTTCTTCCCGATCACGCCAACGTTCCCACTGCTTGGCCCACTAGGACTGGTCCCGCTTCCGAGTAAGTGGATTATTGAGTTCGGAGAACCCATCTACACAGATGACTACCCCGACGACGCTGCGGATGACCCGATGTTGGTCTTCAACCTGACAGATCAGGTGCGCGAGACTATTCAGCAGACGCTGTACAAACTGCTCGTGCAGCGCCGCTCGGTATTCCTCTAGTCAGCTCGACTATTGCTGGCGGCGTAGCACGTTCGCAGTGATCGCCGATCCCACCGCAGCTCCAAGGGCCACCCCGGCGACGGCTGCTGACGGAACCCCGACTTTGAGAGCGAAGCGTGTTGATCTGAAGTCACGGACCTGCCATCCCTCGATGCGGGCGTGAACTCGCAGTTTGTGATCTGGGTTGATCGCGCACGGGTTACCAACCAAGGACAACATCGGGATGTCGTTGGCCGAGTCCGAGTACGCGGAGCAGCGTGCTAGGTCCAGGTGCTCCCGTTTGGCCAATGCCCGGACCGCATCCGCTTTGGCCTCACCGTGCACGGGTGAGCCGATGAGTCGACCGGTATAGACGCCGCCGTCTATTTCGGAGCGCGTTCCGATTGCGCCTGACAGTCCCAGCTTGTCGGCGATCACCTCCGCCACTTCGATCGGCGTTGCCGACACCAGCCACACTCGTTGCCCAGCCTCCAAGTGGAACTTGGCTAGCGCGATGGTTCCCGGGAACACCTTGTCCGCCATGTATTGCTCGAAGACCTCGTCGGAGAGTCGACGCATCTCCTCGACGCTGCGGCCCTTGACGATCGCTAGCGCCGACTCTTGGACCTTGGCGATGTCGTCGAGATCCTCGGTTCCGGCGAGCAGGAACTTTGCCTGCTTCCAGGCGAAGCCGAGCATGTCCGAGCGCGACAGGATGTCTTCTTTGAGCAGTCCGCGGGCGAGGGCAAAGATGCTGGCTCCGCGAATTACCGTGTTGTCGATATCAAAGAAGGCCCCCGCCGTCGGATCTTTCGGCCGTAGTTGCCCGGTGTTTAGGTCGGCAACCATGACCAGCGAGCCCACTTCAGCCGAAGTTTCCGGGGATTCGTGCTCTTGGTTTGTCACACTCGCACCATAGCCACCTCGCCTTATGGGACACTCGCGGCGTGGGAGCCAACCTTGCTGATCTGGTGCAGAACGCTGCAAATGAGCGGCCCGACGCCCCAGCGATCATCACAACTGACCGAACGACTACCTGGGCTGAGCTGGAGCGACTCGTGCGCGCGGTGTCCGGGGGTCTGACTAAGCGACGGCTAGACCGAGGCGACCGAGTAGCGATGGTTCTTGGCAACAGCCTCGAGTTCGTCACTACCTACTTTGGGATTCTGCGCGCCGGTTTGGTGGCCGTACCCATAAATAACTCCTACACCGCACCAGAGATTGAGACAGTCCTGCGCTCTTCCGGTGCCCGCCTGGTGATTGCAGACAAGTCCACCGCGCACGCTGTTCGGCAGGCGGCCGGATCCGAGGTCGACGTCATCGAGGTTGGTACCGACGATTGGCGCCGCCTCACTGTCGGGTCTACCCCTCCACCGGACTTTGAGACCGACCCTGAGAGCGTCGCCGTGCTGATCTACACGGCCGGTACGTCAGGAACCCCGAAGGGCGCGATGCTCACCCATCGGGCCCTAAACGCCAACCTCGATCAGTTGATGGCGTTGAAGGATCCAGCGCCGATGACGTCTGAGGATGTCTCACTGCTCGTCTTGCCGATGTTCCACATCTACGCACTGAACACCGCGCTCGGCCTGGTCGCCAAGACCGGTGCTGCGACCGTTCTGGCAGAGCGGTTTGACCCCTCCGGCGCACTACGCCTGATCAAGGATCACCGAGTCACGAATGTTGCCGGGGCTCCGCCGATGTACATCGCGTGGTCCGCGATGCCCGACCTGGCGCAGCGACTGTCGACAGTGCGCATGCTGACATCCGGAGCCGCGCCGCTACCGCCAGCCATTTTCGAGCAGTTCAAGACGGCGGGGCTGACCATCTGGGAGGGCTACGGGATGACTGAGGCGGCTCCAGTGATCAGCTACGCGCTTGTGTCCGGAGTCGCGAAGTCAGGTTCTGTCGGCAAGCCCCTGCCCGGAGTGCAAGTCAAGCTCGTGGACGAGTCAGGTGACGAGGTCGACGACGGTGACCCGGGAGAGATTCTGGTACGCGGGCCGAACCTTTTCAGTGGGTACTGGCCTGGCGGTGACGATGGGCCAGATGAGGACGGCTGGTTCGCCACCGGCGACGTGGCCCTAGCTGATGGCGACGGTGACCTACACCTCGTTGACCGGCGCCGCGACCTGATCCTGGTCAGCGGTTTCAACGTCTACCCCCGCGAGATCGAGACTGTGCTCTCACGAGTTCCTGGTGTGGCCGAGGTTGCTGTCGTTGGCGTGCCCCATCCCTACACCGGCGAGGCCGTAAAAGCGACCGTGGTTCCGATGCCGGGTGTCGCGTTGGACGCCGACGCGGTCCTGGAGTACGCGCAGGCGAACCTGGCGCGCTTCAAGTCCCCGACCATTGTCGAGGTCGTCGATGCGCTTCCGCATTCCGTGACTGGAAAAATCATCAAGCACTCACTGCGGGAACCAGCACTCGATGCATTATCGATCAAAGACATCTCCGAGACGGAGGTATCCGGTGAGGGGACTGCGGAGGAATCCGACCCTGGTCAGGAATCCGACACTACTCAGGAATCCGACACTGCCGCGGAGCAATCACGTGATCCCAGAGAGTGAACCTCGAGTACTGCTCATTGGCAAACCAGACTGCCACCTGTGCAGTGACGCCCGATCAATTATTAGTTCGGTCTGCGATGAGTTGGGTGTGACTTGGGGCGAGGTTTCGATCTTGGACGACCCCGAGCTAGCCGACGAATACTGGGATCAGATACCAGTCACGCTGCTCGACGGAAAAATCCACGACATCTATCGGGTAGATCCAGTCAGGCTGCGGGCCAAACTTAGCTGACCCGACTTTGTGCGCTCGTGAAATCGCGCGTATCCTGTGGTGGCAGATCGCGGTGGTAAGACGGCGGAATGAGGAGGATCGGTGGGCGCACGACGCGGTATTCCGCACGCCACGGTTGCTCGCCTCCCGATCTATCATCGCGTCGCCAGCGGTCTCAAGGAGCGCGGCGTGACGACCGTCTCCAGCGATGAGCTGGCCCTAGAGGCAGGCGTCAACGGGGCGAAACTGCGGAAAGATTTGAGCTACTTAGGGTCCTACGGGACTCGCGGCGTCGGCTACGACGTTGACTTCCTCGTCTACCAGATCGCCCGTGAGTTAGGACTGACTCAAGACTGGCCGGTGCTCATCGTCGGCGTCGGAAACCTGGGCCGTGCACTCGTGAACTATGGCGGCTTCGCTTCGCGAGGTTTTCGCGTGGTTGGACTCCTGGACAACGACATACAGGTCGTAGGTCAACACGTCGTAGCTCAATCCGGTGGGTCTAGTGCGCCCAACCTCACCGTGCGCCACCTTGACGACCTAGAGAACGTGGTGGCCGACACCTGCCCGGCTATTGCCGTGATTGCCACGCCGGCGGGCTCCGCCCAATCCGTGGTCGACCGACTGGTTGGCGTGGGGCTCAGGAGTGTGCTGAACTTCGCTCCCGTCGAGCTCGCGGTACCGGACAACGTTGAGGTGCGCAATGTGGACCTCGCCACCGAACTCCAAATTCTGGCCTTCCATGAGCAACGACAACGTGCTGCTCATGGCGACATCACCTCAACGACAGGAGAATCAGTGATCTCCTTGAGTTCGCCAGCCGATCTTGTCTCAAGCGGAGGAGCACCGTGAGTCTGCTACTTGTCGGAATCAGTCATCGCACCGCGCCCGTTGCGCTGCTAGACCAGATCGCTAGTCAAGCCGATTCGATCTCGGCCCTGCGCAAAGACATCGCCGTGTCTCCGTACGTCGCGGAGGTCATGACTGTGGCCACCTGCAACAGGCTTGAAGTTGTCGCTGACGTAACCAGATTCCACGGTGCCGTGACTGACATATCGAGCCGCCTGGCCAAGCACAGCGGTGTTCACATCGATGAGTTGACCGCGCACCTCTACGTGCACTTCGAGGAACGTGCGGTTCATCACTTTTTCTCAGTGGCGGCTGGCCTAGATTCGATGATTGTCGGCGAACAACAGATCCTCGGTCAGGTGCGTTCAGCACTCGCGGCGGCGCAAGACGCTGGCAACGCAGGGCGCGCTCTCAACGAGTTGGCCCAAAGCGCGCTTCGGGTGGGTAAGCGCGTTCACACTGACACCGGAATCGATCGCCACGGTGCGTCGGTTGTCTCTGTCGCGCTCGACGAGGCACAAGCGCTCATGGACCTAGCGACCGACTCCACTGCCCTCGTCATTGGGGCTGGTGCCATGAGTTCGCTGACCCTACAGACGCTCGAGGCCCGCGGCCTGGGCAACGTCTCGGTGGCTAGTCGCAGTGCGGAATCTGCTGCGCGGGCCGCTGCAGCCTACGGGGCGAGTGCGGTGTCGATGGATGACGTGCCTGGGTTGTTGGCCCAGTCCGACCTTGTCGTCAGCGCAACGGGTGCCAACGGCGTCGTCCTCACCCGCGAGGAGGTTGAGACCGCCATGTCGCAACGTCCGCAACGGAACCTGGTGGTCGTCGACCTGGCGCTACCGCACGACACCGAGCCTGCGATTGGCGAGATCGACGCGGTGAGTCGCATCGACTTGGCCGCACTCGCGAATCTGCCGGGTGCTGCCGCTGGCCACGCGGACCTGATAGCCGCCCAACGGATAATCGATGGCGAGGTGCTCACGTTCCTGGCAGCGCAGGCCTCGGCACGCGTCGAGCCGATCGTCGTTTCATTGCGGGCCAAGGCCGATCTAGTGCTTGAGGCTGAACTTCAACGGCTGCGTCTGAAACAACCGGACCTCTCCGACGAGGCCATTGCCGCCGTCGAACGCACGCTGCGGCGCACCGTCTCCACGCTCTTGCATACCCCGACGGTTCGCATGAAGCAGTTCGCTGCTGATCCCGATGGCGAACGATACGCCGAGGCGCTGCACGCCCTATTCGACCTCGACCCGGAGTCAGTTAGCTCGCTGTCTGATGCTGGTCAAGACCTTCCGTGAGCACCTCGACGATCAGAATCGCAACTCGGCGAAGTCAACTTGCCACCACTCAGTCCCAACTAGTAGCGGATCAACTCGCCGCCTCGACGGGTCGACCAACTGAACTCATCGAGGTCACGACCGTTGGTGACGTGACAACTGGCTCGCTGGCGAGTTTTGGCGGAGTGGGGGTCTTTGTCGGAGCGGTACGTGAAGCGATCCTTAGCGGCCAAGCCGACGTCGGAGTCCACTCACTCAAGGACCTACCCACGTACCCGCATGAGGGGCTCGAGGTCGCTGCTATCCCCGCCCGGGAGGACCCAAGCGATGCCCTTTGTGCCCACGGGCAGGTGAGCATCGACCAGCTCCCTCAAGGTGTCAGGGTGGGTACCGGCTCGTTGCGACGCGCGGCACAACTGCGGGCGCTACGGCCAGATCTTGAGGTCGTCGACATCCGTGGAAACGTCGATACCCGGTTGTCAAAGGTCACGTCGGGAGAACTGCAAGCTGTGATCCTCGCTACTGCCGGGCTGACCCGACTCGGTAGGCAAAACGACATCTCGAATCGGGTAAATCCGCAGGTCATGCTGCCTGCGCCAGGTCAGGGTGCGCTCGCGGTTGAGGCAGCCGTTGATCTCAGCACTCGAGACGCGGATTTGCACAAAGCGCTATTGACCCTCGATGATGCACATAGCCGTGCCGCTGTCACCAGCGAGCGCGCGGTGCTAAACGAACTCCAAGCGGGTTGTTCAGCACCGGTCGCTGCCCTGGCAGTTGTCTCAGATTCTGAGGCGCCCTGGCAGGAACGCGACCTGAGCCTGCAAGCGCTGGTCGGATCGATCGATGGCTCGCAGGTAATCCGAATGTCCGTTACTGGCCGTGCCGGGGACGCTGACGAGCTTGGACGCACTCTCGCGTCGAAGTTGTTGGCCGCTGGCGCAGCTAGCTTGCTGGGAGAACCCACACAGTGACCACCTCACGCCCCCGAAAGACCCGCCCCGTTGGAACGATCTCGCTTGTCGCTGCGGGACCCGGCGATCCTGAACTGCTCACCGTTCGAGCGACGAACCTGCTCGCCGCCGCTGACGCGGTCGTCGCCGACTCCGACGTGGTCGATATCGCCACTCGCTACGCGCCTGATGCTGAGCTGATCCCGGTCGTCGATGAGGACGGACTCCCACTCGATCACCCAGCAAGAGCCAAGAAGGTCATCGAGGCTGCCCGAGCAAGTAAAGATGTTGTTCGACTGTTCTCTGGCGACCCCCTGCTCGATGGAGCCATCGCGGCCGAAGCAAATGTGCTCAATCGCTCCAAACTCCCATTCGAGGTGGCACCGGGTGTTTCGCAAATCTCCGGTGTCGCTGGGTACGCCGGCTTCCCGCTGACGAGCGCAAAGGCCCGCGAGGTGCGAATCGTTGAGGTCGACTCGGTTGAGGATTGGGCAGAACTCGCTGACCCGAGGTTCACCGTCATCGTCCGCGACGGAGCGGACAGTGCGGTCGAGATCTCCAAGGCCCTGATTGCGGCCGGACGTCATCCAAACACCCCGATCGCGATCACTCGGGGCGCCACAACCGTCGAGCAGCGCACGATCGCCACGACTCTGGCTGAGCTTCCGGCAGTGGTGAAGGCCTCGAAACAAGCTGGCCCAGGTGTCGTTGTCATCGGCGACGTCCTCAACTCCCGCGACAAGTTGTCGTGGTTCGAAACCAAGCCGCTGTTTGGCTGGCGGGTTTTGGTTCCGCGCACGAAGGATCAGGCCGGAGCCCTGTCCGAGCACCTGCGCCGCTACGGCGCGGTGCCCGTTGAGGTGCCGACCATCTCGGTCGAGCCACCTCGCACGCCGCAGCAGATGGACCGCGCGATCCAAGGTCTGGTGACAGGCCGCTACAGTGGGTGGCGTTCACCAGCGCCAACGCAGTCAAGGCGATCCGAGAGAAGTTCGAAGAGTACGGACTCGACGCGCGCGCGATGGCCGGTTTGAAGGTCGCTGCAGTCGGCGACGCGACTGCCGCGGCCCTCATTGACTTCGGCGTAAAGCCCGAACTCGTTCCGACCGGTGAGCAGTCGACCGCCGGTTTGCTCGCGGAGTGGCAGCCCTACGACGCTGAGGTCGATCCCATCGACAGGATCTTCCTTCCCCGCGCCGACATCGCCACCGAAGCATTGGTTGCGGGTCTACAGGACATCGGCTGGGAAGTTGATGATGTCACCGCGTACCGCACTGTTCGTGCCGCGCCGCCGCCAGCCGAGACGCGCGAGGCAATCAAGACTGGCGGTTTCGATGCGGTGCTGTTCACCTCGTCCAGCACCGTGCGCAACCTCGTGGGTATCGCGGGTAAGCCACACGCCTGCACTGTGGTCGCGGCCATCGGCCCCCAGACCGAGAAGACGGCGCAGGAGCACGGACTGCGGGTCGATGTTCTCGCCGATACTCCGAATGTGATGGTGCTCGCCGATAACCTCGCTGCCCACGCCGAGACGCTGCGTCTAGCTGCCATCGAGAATGGTGACGCCACGTGGCGACCATCGCGTCGCCGGGCAGGATCTCGTCGCCGTAGCGCGAAGTAGTCACCATGCAACCGCACCGCATCGTGGCGCGTCCACGTCGGCTACGTACCACTGCCGCGCTGCGTCGACTGGTTGCTCAGACCAGGCTCGACCCCGCTGACCTTGTGCTGCCGTTGTTCTACCGCGAGGGGATCGACGAGCCAAGAGAGATTTCGTCGATGCCTGGGGTGTACCAGCACACACTGGACTCGCTTCGCAGGGCAGTCACCGACGCTGTGGCTAGCGGCGTGGGTGGGGTCATGCTGTTCGCCGTTCCCAAGGAGCGTGACGACATCGGTTCGGGAGCGACCGACTACGACGGTGCGCTGAATGTCGCCACTCGTGCTGTCATCTCCGAGGTCGGCGACGACACTGTGGTGATGGCCGATCTCTGCCTAGACGAGTTCACCTCCCACGGCCACTGCGGAGTGGTCACAGGCGACGGCATCGTCGCCAACGACCTGACGCTCGAGCGTTACGAGCAGATGGCATTCGCGCTGGCCGACTCTGGTGTGCACGTTGTTGGCACCAGCGGAATGATGGACGGTCAAGTTGACGCCGTACGCAGGGCACTAGATGAATCGTCATTCCAGCGGGTGCTGGTTTTGGCCTACGCGGCCAAGTACTCCTCAGCGTTCTACGGACCTTTCCGTGAGGCCGTCGACTCTCAACTCAAGGGTGACCGCCGCACCTACCAACAGGACCCTGCCAATCGCCGCGAAGCCATCCGCGAGTTGACGTTGGACCTGGCCGAGGGTGCGGACATCGTCATGGTGAAACCAGCGATGCCTTACCTCGACATCCTCAGCGACGTTGCTGGCGTAGCGGACGTTCCGGTGGCCGCCTACCAAGTCTCGGGTGAGTACGCCATGATCGAGGCAGCGGCGCAGCGCGGATGGATCGATCGTTCGGCTGCCATAGAGGAATCACTCATCTCAATCAAGCGCGCTGGTGCGGACATCATTTTCAGCTATTTCGCCGCCGAGGTCGCCGCGAATCTGGCCCGATAGGGAGCGGAAGTCGGGCCGCGTAAGGTTTGAGACGTGAGCGAGCAACCGACCACCGCTAGTGCGGAGCTATTTGCCCTTGGACAACAGGTCACTCCCGGTGGGGTGAACAGTCCAGTGCGCGCTTTTGGAGCCGTCGGTGGGACACCGCGGTTCATGGTGTCCGGTACTGGTCCGTACGTGATTGATGCCGACGGAAACGAGTACGTGGACCTCGTTGGATCGTGGGGTCCGGCCATCTTGGGACACGCAAATCAAGAAGTCATCGACACTGTCTTGGATACCGCCCTACGTGGGCTCTCGTTCGGTGCCCCGAGCCCCGGTGAGGTCGCGCTCGCGCAGGAGATCGTGAGCCGCGTCAGTGCCGTGGAGCAGGTTCGTCTCGTTAGTTCCGGCACCGAGGCAACAATGTCCGCTATTCGGCTCGCGAGAGGTTTCACGGGGCGCCACAAGATCATCAAATTCGCTGGCTGCTACCACGGGCACGGCGACTCACTGCTGGCCGCTGCTGGCTCCGGCGTCGCGACCTTCGGGTTGCCTGATTCTCCGGGTGTCACGCCGTCGATCGCTGGGGACACGATCGTGCTGCCCTACAACGACCTGCAGGCGCTCAAGGAGACCTTCGACGCAATCGGAGAGCACATAGCGTGCATCATCACCGAAGCGATTCCAGCCAATATGGGTGTGGTGCCACCCGCGCCAGGCTTCAATGCGGCGCTGGCAGAACTTTGTCGCGACCACGGAGCATTGCTGATCTTCGATGAGGTCATGACTGGCTTCCGTGTCTCGCCAGCGGGCTGGTTCGGGCTTGAAGCTGAGCAGGAGGGCTGGGCCCCTGACCTGCTCACCTTCGGCAAGGTAATGGGGGGCGGTCTACCGGCGGCTGCATTCGGTGGCCGTGCAGATGTCATGGGGATGCTCGCACCGCACGGTCCGGTCTACCAAGCGGGCACGCTGTCAGGCAATCCGGTGGCCGTCGCTGCTGGGTTGACGACGCTGCAGTTGTGCACCGACGAGGTCTACGCCCACCTGAACGAAACCGCGGCCCTAGTAGGGCAGTTGGCCAGTGACGCACTGAGTGCCCAAGGTGTCGCCCACCAACTGCAAACCGGTGGAAATCTCTTCAGCATCTTCTTTGCTGCGGATCCGGTGACGAACTTTGAACAGGCCAAAGCACAGGAGACGTTCCGATATCCGCCGTTCTTCCACGCGATGCTCGAGGCCGGTGTCTCGTTGCCGCCGTCGGTATATGAGTCTTGGTTCGTGTCGGCGGCCCATGATGAGCGAGCTATTGAGAGAATCGCCCTAGCCCTGCCCGACGCGGCTAGGGCAGCTAGCGCAGCGACCCCGTAACCGAGCAGAAGGTTGTGCATCCCACACATGGCTGAACAAACGATCGTCCACCTCATGCGTCACGGCGAGGTCTACAACCCGGAAGGAATTCTGTACGGCCGGTTGCCGGGCTTTCATCTCTCGGACCTCGGTGAGCAGATGGCCCAGCAAGTAGGCAACGTGCTCGCCGATCGCGACATCGTCGCTGTCACCGCGTCGCCACTTGAGAGGGCGCAGCAGACCGCGACGCCACTAGCTGAGCTCAAGGGCCTACCGATCAAAACCGATGATCGGATCATTGAAGCCGAGAATGTCTTCGAGGGCCAGAAGGTGTCCATCGGCGACGGTGTACTACGCGAGCCGAAGTATTGGCGCCATCTCTATGATCCGTTCAAGCCGTCGTGGGGCGAGCCCTACAAGAAGTTGGCAGCGCGCATGGCGGCTGCTGTCAAAGATGCCCGAGAACAAGCACGCGGTCACGAGATCGTCCTCGTCAGTCACCAGTTGCCGGTGTGGATTTCTCGGCTGTCTTTTGAGCAGCGACGCCTGTGGCACGATCCACGCCACCGCCAATGCGCACTTGCTTCGGTGACGTCGCTGGCATTCGACGGAGACACTCTCAAAGCCATTGTGTATACCGAGCCTGCTGCCGATCTTGACGCCAAAGCCAGCAAAGGTGCCGGAGCCTGACAATGCGTACGTCCCCATATCGAGCCAGAAGCCTCCTAGTCGCACTGTTTGCCGTGCTGGCTTTGGTGTTCGTGGCTGGCTGCGGGACAACAGCGCAGGGGCAATCGCAGTCCCGGTTCGTGGCCGGAGACGGATCGGTTGTGCTACTTGATCCCGACAGCCGGGAGTCGGCTCCGGGCGTCACCGGCGAGTTCATCGATGGTCAACCGTTTGCTTTGGCGGACTACGCGGGACAGGTCGTGGCGTTGAACGTGTGGGCGTCATGGTGCGCACCGTGTCGGGCGGAGGCGCCTGCGCTTAATCAGGTCTCCCGTGAGACCGCTGAGGACGGGGTAGTCTTCATCGGACTCGCTACCCGGGACTCGAAGCCATCCGCTGAAGCCTTTATTCGGCGCTTCGAGGTTCCCTACCCGATCGTCTGGGATCCAGATGGGTCGATCCAGCTTGAGTTCCGTGAGACTCTCCCGCCGCAGGCGATTCCCTCCACCGTGTTCGTCGACAAGCAGGGCCGAGTGGCCGGACGGATCTTGGGCGAGGTCGACCGCACCCAGCTGCGAGAGATCGTGTTGGAACTCGCGAGCGAACCTGGCCCGACTCCTTCCACCCCATGATTTGGACGCTGGGGAGTATCTCCGAGACGGTGACGAGTGGGTCGCTGCTGTTGGCGATCCCACTAGCGATTGCCGCCGGTCTGATCTCATTTCTGTCGCCTTGTGTTCTGCCGCTGGTCCCGGGTTACCTGTCGTTCATCACGGGTTTGACCGGTGCCGAACTCGCTAACGAGGACGGCCAACTCGATGCCAAGGGCCGCTCCCGAATCATCCTGGGTTGCAGCCTGTTTGTCCTCGGCTTCAGCGTCGTCTTCGTTGCATTGGGAGCTGCATTCGGGGCCATCAGTGGCTGGCTATTCGAGTACCAAACAACGCTACAGCGGGTGCTGGGCGTCATCGTCATCATCATGGGTTTGATGTTCGCCGGGTGGATTCCTGGGCTGCAACGTGAGTGGCGGATCCACAAAGCGCCCACCTACGGACTGTGGGGGGCCCCGCTACTCGGCTTCCTCTTCGGGCTGGGCTGGACCCCGTGTATCGGCCCGACGCTAGCTGCGGTGCTTGGTCTGGCCGCCAGCGAGGGAAGTGCCTGGCGTGGAGCACTGCTTAGCGTGGCGTATTGCGTAGGACTCGGCGTGCCGTTCCTACTCGTCGGGTTAGCATTCCGAAGAGCGGCGGGTGCGCTGAGCTGGGTTCGTCGCCACTACCTACTGATCATGCGAGTCGGAGGTGGCATGTTGGTTCTGGTGGGATTGCTGCTGGTGACCGGCCTGTGGGATGAGTTGACCATCCAGCTGCGAGTGTGGGCTGGCGCATTTGAGGTGGCGATCTAGATGAGCACGGTTGATCCGGGAACTCGCGATGACGAGTTGGCTGGCAGTGACCTCAGCACCGCACCCAAGAGCGACCTGCCCGGTGATGCGGTCGGACTGGGATTCGTCGGATGGATGCGCTGGATCTGGCGTCAATGGACGAGTATGCGCACCGCGTTACTTCTGTTGTTCTTGCTAGCGATCGGGAGTATCCCCGGTTCCGTCTTGCCGCAGCGGCCCGTTCAACCGGCGGAGGTGACGCGCTACATCGCGGAGAATCCAGGACTGGGGCAGTTCTTCGATTCGATCGGGTTCTTCGACGTTTTCTCGTCAGCTTGGTACGCCGCGATCTATCTGCTGTTGGTGATCTCGCTGGTGGGTTGCATCATTCCGCGCACTCGCCTGCACTTCAAAGCGATGCGCGGTGAGCCTCCCAGAGCACCTGCCCGGCTCACCCGCTTGGCAGAGTCCTCGAGTTGGACGGCAGGGGCCGACGCACCGTCGGCCCAGGATGTCTTGGACCAGGCTGGCGCGGCACTGCGGTCGCGACGCTGGCGCGTACGGACCACCGAGTTCAACGGGACAACCGGCGCGGTCTCAGCCGAGAAGGGGTACCTGCGCGAAACCGGAAACTTGATCTTCCACATTGCTTTGCTCGTCCTGCTGCTGGCGGTCGCGCTGGGCGGAATGTTCGGCTGGCGCGGTCAAGCGCTCGTCATTGAGGACGAGAGCTTCTCCGACACGATCACCCAGTACGACTCCTTTAACTCGGGTCGGCTCGTCGACGCTGGTAACCTGCCGCCCTTCTCGTTCACGTTGAACTCCTTCACCGCCACGTTCCAAGAGGATGGCGACCAACAGGGCGCGCCACGAACCTTCGAGGCGGATGTCACGTATCGGGATAACCCGCAGGCGAGTCCAGCGAACAAGGTCGTGCAGGTCAATGATCCGCTCGTCGTCGATGGAGCCAAGGCATTCCTGGTCGGACACGGCTACGCGCCGGTCATAGAGGTGCGCGATCCCGAGGGCCGCATCGTCTACAGCGCACCGACCGTGTTCTTGCAGACCGACGGCAACTTCACGTCCACAGGTGTCGTGAAGCTTCCTGATTCCGACCCCCAACTCGGCTTCCAGGCCCTGTTCCTGCCAACTGCTGCAGTCGACGAAGTCAGGGGTCCAATCTCGACCTTCCCTGACTTGCAGGATCCGGCAATCTTTTTGTCAGCTTGGACTGGCGATCTCGGACTTGATGATGGAATACCGCAGAGCGTGTACCGCCTCGATACCTCCGAGATGGAACAACTTGGGATCAAAGCAATCCGCCCCGGCGAGACCTGGGAGATTCCAGGTGGTCAGGGGACGGTGAGCTTGGTGGGAGTCAAGGAGTACGCCGTCTTCGATGTTGCCTACGATCCGGCGCGTTTCTACGCCCTCGGCGCATCCATTTTTGCGATTCTCGGTCTCATGCTGTCCCTGTTCGTTCCTAGGCGTCGCGTATTCGTCAGAGTTACCGCGACAGGCACCGCAGCGGGTAAGACAGCGACAGACGAGCAGACCGGCGACACCATCGAGGTCGCCGGACTATCCCGAACCGACAAGGCCGGCCTCAAACCTGCCGTAGACGAGATAGCCGAGATCGTGCGAGAGATCGCCCCACCCTTAGGATCCACGTATGAGCGTTAATGAATCGCTAGCGCAACTCAGCAACGGCTTGGTGTACAGCTCGATGGTGGCCTACGCGGGCTCCCTCGTCCTATTCGCGTCTTCTTTCTCTTCGACCCGGGTGGTCCAAGCCGAAGATGCCGACGCCGGTTCAACCGGCTTAGCTGACGGATCAACTGCTGCGGCTAAGCAAGCTAAGGCTGCCGAGCGGGACGGTGCGGGAACAACCAAGACGCTGACCCGTCCCGACGCTCCGGAGCCCCTCGCCCCTGGGCGCCGGGCGGGAAACATGGCCATGTCCTTGATGTGGCTAGCGACGCTGTTGCTGGCAGTGGGAGTTATTACTCGTGGATTCTCAGCGGGCCGCGTCCCGTGGGGCAACATGTACGAGTTCTCCATCTCCTCCGCGCTAGCGGTTGCGCTGGTCTATCTGGGGATTTCACTGCGCAAGGACATTCGCTGGCTGGGCATGTTCGCGGTCGGTGCAATCCTGCTCACCCTTGGCGCTGCGGTCACGATCCTGTACACCGACAGTGCTCAACTCGTGCCAGCGCTGAAGTCGGTCTGGCTGGTCATCCACGTTTTGGCAGCCATCATCTGTGCGGGTGCATTCACGATTGGCGCCGGATTCACTGTTGGCTACTTGATCAAGGATCGAGCCGAGAAGAAGTCCGAGAAGACCGGCGAGCCCATCACCGGTTGGTTCTCCTCTCGGGTTCCCGATGCTGGTCGGCTGGACACGATGGCCTACCGCATCAATGCTTTCGTCTTCCCACTCTGGACATTTGCGGTCATCGCCGGCGCTATTTGGGCCGAGAATGCCTGGGGACGGTACTGGGGCTGGGACCCAAAGGAGACCTGGGCATTCATCACCTGGGTGATTTATGCCGGCTACCTGCACGCCCGGGCTACCGCAGGTTGGCGCGGTCGCAAGGCAGCGGTCATTGGGTTGCTTGGGTTCGTGTCGTTCCTCATCAACTACTTCGGTGTGAACTTCTTTGCCTCAGGCCTTCACTCCTACGCCGGAGTCAGCTAGCGGACCCATGCGACCCTGAGCGAATCAGTGAGTTTGGAACGACTCTCCCGCGGGAACCGTCTGAAGAAGGGGTACCAAGGGGGAAACGTTGGATAGTCGGAGTCGAGCCAAAGCGACACCACGCGACCGCGTAGCGCTGTTGATGGTCACAGCCATCGTGGTGATTGTGGTTGGTTGGGGCGCGTGGCTGGCGTGGAGCTTCGCTAGTGGGGCACTAGATGCTCGAGCCGCCGCCAAGAACGCCTCGGCAGCAGCCGCCGCCGGGAATACCGCGGAACTCGTCTCCGCGACTGCGCAGATGCAGGCCGCAGCCGAGAAAATCCATTCTGCGTCCTGGTCTACGCCGGTCAGAGTGGCAAGTAACGTGCCGTATTTTGGTCGTTCAGTCAGCGATGCGCAGCAGTTCTCCAATGCTGGGCTTAGTGCGGCACGCGCAGCCAACCAGGTTGCCCCCGCGTACCGCGAGAACATCTACCAAGATCAAACTGTCAATCTCGACACGCTGGATGCGCTCCTCGCCCAACTGCCGCAAGCCTCGCAGAATCTCCAAGAGGCGATCGTCGCCCTGCAACAAGTCCAGGGAGACGGAATCGCTGGCGGGACGGTCAGCAAGTATCGAGACGACGGCCTGGCTGCAGCGGCCAGCCTGGAGGTCGCGGCGACGCAACTCGCTCCGAATCGTTCCGCGGTGTTGGATGCGATGGGCGCAAAAGGTCCCCGTAGTTACCTGGTGCCTCTGCTGAACAACGCGCAGTTGCGCGCGTCTGGGGGCGCGCCGTTGTCGGCGGCCGTCATCACCGTCGACGAGGGGAAGATCTCCGTCCCGTTCAACGGCTACATCAATGGCAAGGCCTACAAAGGCCACCCGGCGATTCAGTACGACGCAGCATCACCGCTGGCCTGCGGTTCGCAAGGTTGCGAAGAGGTTCCGCTGTGGGGCGAGCCCGCTGGCGGCCTGTCATTCGTCAACTCCAGTGCCCATCCCGATTGGAGATTGGCCGGGGAGGACTTGATGCGCTCCTGGAACGCCTCCCAAGATCGCCAGGTGCAGGGTGTGCTCGCGCTTGATACCAAGGCCATCGAGTCCGTTCTGAGGGTGGTCGGACCGGTCCAGACCTCCGCGTATGGAACGGTCGATGCCGACACGTTCAACGACCGAATACTTGAGTCTGCCTACGAGGAATTCGCCGACCGTCAAGATGAGCGCCAAGATGCGAACGACGAGATCGGGCAAGCTGTCATCGCCAAGATGCTCAGTGGTGATGCGGCGACCTTGGGGGCAACGGTCAGTGCGCTGGTGCAAGACGCCCAGGGAAGGAACTTTCAGGCGCGATTTGCCAACCCCACTTTGCAGGAGGCTGCACAAACCCTAGGAATGGCCGGTGCGGTTCGTACAGCCCAGGGATTCGATTCGGTGAGCGTCTACTCGCGCAACCGGAATCAGAGCAAAGTGGATGTCTACTCCCAGCGGCAACTGCAGGTGGACGTCGAGTTGTCGGCCGACGGATCTGCGACCGTTCGGCAAACCCTCGACGTTGAGAACGAGGCCCAGGAACGGGGCAACAATCCCGATCAGATCGGCTACCTCACCGGCTGGTCGGCCAACGATTGGTTCGTGGTGCTACCGCCAGGAGCGAGGAACGGGGCGATGTCTGCCCCTAATGACTACACAAGCGTGACGACTCACCCCGACGGTCTCGGTCGTGAGGTGCTGGCGACGACTGGGCGAATCGCGCCGGAATCTAGTGCGCAACTAGTGATCAGCTACGACCTACCCGCCGGAACCTTCAGCGACGGCTCAACGGGGGTGCTGTACCAAACGGAACTGAACCCGCAGCCGCTACAGAATCCGATCCAGACGACCGTGTCTGTGCGGATGGTGCCAGATGCAGTCTGCGAAGCCAGTCCAGACTTCTCCGTTTCGGGCGACACCGCGACGTGGTCAGCGCCGATGTCGGATTCGCAGACTCTGTGGATGCGGTGTAGTTAACCGGGCTTCTCGGGATTGCGACGCTTCTCCCAGTCAAGCTTTGAGAGGAAGTCGGGGTCATCGTCGGGCCCCTGCGGTCGGGGCGTTCCGCCGCCGCCCCCGCCCCCGGAGCCGCCCTCGCGAGAAGCCTTGTTGGGTCGTCCGAAGAAGAACCAGAGAACTGCGCCACCAAAGAACAAGACAATGATCATGAAGATCCACAGCCACTTGGGTAGCGACCGAATTTCGTCGCGCGGTGCCGTGATCGCGTCGATCAGCGCATAGATCGTTACCGCGACCGGGATGAGAATGAGGATCACCCTTAGCACGGCAATAGCTTACGACCCTTTCGACTGAAGTTGGTAGTCCGGCCCGTACCCTAAATCTATGTCCGAACCTGTCACCGAATCATTTGCGCATAAGCACCCGTTTTTGGTGTACACGGCGTTGCGCCTGCTAGTCCTGCTAGTGGCTGGCGGACTGCTCTACTTGATCGGCGTCCGCGGTATCTTGTTGATCTTACTGGCGTTCCTCATCTCCGCCATTGCCTCCTACGTGCTGTTCGCGCCGCAACGTGACCGGGTTGGCCAGCGGATGGGCGGCTTCTTCGGTCGAATGAACGAGCGGATCGAGGAGTCCAAGCGTGCCGAGGACGACTACTTCGATGAGGAAGTCCAACACGTTCGAGATGTCGAAGCTCAGGTGGAATCAGGAAAAGACGATTCCAATGCTGACAAGTAGTCCGTAAATCAACTGGATCCGTCCAGTCCACGCGAGCACTCCAATGAGTTCGCGTCCGGTCGCTCCACGTCGAACCAGCTGCCAGGGGATGAACGCCGCAGGTAGGGCGGCCAGTGCGATGATCGAGCCTGCCGGGAACGCATCGATGAAGCCGATACCGCCCAGGCCGACTAAGGCAGTGATGGCGAATGGCAGGAAGAGGCAAAAGCCGTAGAGGTCACGAGTATTCGCGTCGCCGATTCGAACCGCGAGCGTCATCTTCTTCGCTTCGGTGTCGCTGGGGATATCGCGCAGGTTGTTGACGACCAGCAAGGCGCAGGCCAGCGCACCGACTGGGATCGCGAACAACACCGAAACCAGGTCTATCCGCCCGGTCAGAACGAAAGTGGTTCCGACGACGGCGACTAAGCCGAAGAAGACGAAGACGAACAGTTCACCGAGACCGGCGTAGCCATAGGGTCGAGGTCCGCCGGTGTAGAACCAAGCGGCGGCCACGGCGGCCGCGCCCACCAGAATCAACCACCAAGCTCCGGTGAGCAGGACGAGAATCAGTCCCGCGGCCGCTGCCACGGCGAAGGCGATCAGAGCAGCTCGCTTGACTGCCTCGGGCGGTGCCAAGCCTTGGCCGACTAGGCGGATTGGACCAACCCGCTCGTTGTCGGTGCCGCGGATTCCATCGGAGTAGTCATTCGCGTAGTTGACACCCACCTGAAGGGCGACTGAAACAACAAGAGCAAGGAGGGTGCGGAATGTGAAACTGACGCCGCCTAGGTCGGTGCCGACAAACGACGCGACGCTCGCTCCCACTGCGACTGGTACGACGGCTGCTGGCAGCGTGCGAGGTCGGGCCCCCAAGCACCCATTGGTGGCGAGTGGTCACGTGTCACCTTGGGCGAGCGCCCGCAGTGCTGCCCGATCGATCTTTCCAGTGGGCATCGTCGGCAGGATGTCCATCATCGTGACGGTGCGTGGTCGAGCCTCGGCTCCCAGCGCACTGGCTGCCCGTTCGATAACCGACGCCGCGAGTTGGTCGTGCGGCAAGGTGTCTGCCGCACCTGGGACGACAAACGCTGTGATCCGCGATCCCCACTGGTCGTCCGAGGTGGCAACAACTGCTGCCTGCGACACCATTGGATGGTCCGAGACGGCCGCCTCGACTGCTGCGACTGAGACATTCACGCCACCGACCTGAACGACGTCGTCCACTCGCCCCACAACGACAAGCCGGGCCTTCTCGTCGATTCGCCCCAAATCGCTCGTGCGGAACAGGCCTTGACTGAATGACTCCTTGGTCAGATCTGGGCGTAGCCGGTATCCCTTGGCGATGGAGGGAGCGGCGAGTTCAATGCGTCCGATCCCCTCATCGTTGGCGTCAGCAATGCGAACCGCGACGCCGGGCAGTGGAGTGCCGTCGTATACGCAACCACCGCACGTCTCGGTCATCCCGTAGGTCGTGATGATGTTCGCGCCCATGGCGGTGGCCCGCGCGATCAAGCCGTGGGCTGCGGCCGCGCCCCCGATGAGGATCGAATCGTAGGAGTTGAGGCAGTCACTTGCGGCTGGTCCCATCTCAACGATCCGCGCCAACTGTGTGGGTACGAGTGCAGTTCGCAACCTGGCACCGTCGATATCGCAGAGGGATCGCGCGGCGCGGGTGGCATTGGCGAACTCCTGGGCCGAGAAGTGTCCTGCTCCGCCGACAGTCTCTAGTGGGACTGGTGGGATGCCAGACAGGTACGCGCGCACCAGTACGAGCAGGCCGGCCACGTGGTGAGCTGGCAGCGCCATTACCCAACGGCCCGGACCGCCGAGCCGAGAATCAGTCGCTCGAGCGCTGGCAATCAGTGCCGAACCGCTCAGCAGCACGCCGCGTGGTTCACCCATCGATCCGGAGGTGGTCACTACGAAGGCAACATCGTCGTTTTCAAGAGGAACGCTGGGGTCGTCAGGGCGTACTGCCGCCAAGATTCGCTCCACGTACTCCGGGGGCCCGACGGGCAGCGGCGCAAGAGCGGGACCCTCGCCGTTTAGGGCCGTCGGCAGTTCACCTGCCAGCGTCAGTACCCCGTCAGGGCCTGGCTCAACAGTCAACCGGGTCAACTCTCGTGTACTCATCGGGCGTTAGCCTAGGCGACATGGACTCCCGCACTCGATACCCACTCGCACCCGTCGTTGACCAAGACAGCCCGGCATTTACTGATCCGGCGTATTCCTCGATCAAACCGGGTGCCGTTTGGGAGTCTCGTGGTGAGTACGGCGACATCAAGTACGAGGTGTCGACCGGCGAGGATGCGGGCATCGCCAAGATCACCATCAACCGTCCGCAGAAGCGCAATGCCTTTCGGCCGCAGACGCTGTTTGAACTGCAGCAACGCCTTCAACGTTGCTCGCGATGACGACACGGTCGGCGTGATCATCCTGACCGGCCAGGGCGATTGGGCGTTCTGCTCCGGGGGAGACCAGGTGATCCGCGGTAACGATGGCTACATCGGCGACGACGAGGTGGCGCAGAAGGGAATCGGCCGGCTGAACGTGCTGGATCTGCAGGTCCAGATTCGGCGTACCCCCAAGCCGGTGATTGCCATGATCGCGGGTTACGCGTCGGCGGTGGACACGTGCTGCACATCGTCTGTGACCTGACCGATCGCGGCCGACAACGCCCGCTTTGGTCAGACCGGCCCGAAGGTGGGTTCCTTTGACGGCGGCTACGGTTCTGGGCTGCTGCGCCCGGCAGATCGGTCAGAAGCGGGCACGCGAGATCTGGATGCTGTGTCGGCAGTACGGCGCCGAGCAGGCCTACGACTGGGGCCTGGTCAACGAGCGTTGTGCCGCTTGCCGATCTTGAGATGGAGACCGTCGACCTGGTGCCAAGGAGATGCTGCAGCATTCGCCGCTGGCGTTGCGCATGCTCAAGGCGTCGCACAACGCCGCCGACGATGGCCTGGCTGGCGTGCAGCAACTCGCCGGCGACGCGACGTTGCTGTTCTACATGACTGAGGAAGCCCAGGAGGGCCGCGACGCCTACAAGGAGAAGCGCAAACCGGACTTTGCGCAGTTCCCCAAGCGCCCGTGACCGATCCGCGGCTGTCAGGCGCTGCTAGCTGGCAGTACCCCTTTTTCTCTACCGCTGTCGGTTCCGTTCCGAGGTATCGATCACCGCGAGGGATTGATCCTGCAGGGACCGAGCGGCTACGGCGAGTTCGCGCCGTTCCTCGAGTACGACGACGAGACCTGCGCTAGGTGGTTGGCCAGCGCGGTGGAGGCCGCGTGGGGACTGTGGCCCGCAGTCCTGCGGTCGCAGGTCCCAGTCAACGCGATTGTTCCCGCTGTGGCGCCGGATCGAGCCGCGCAGCTCGCTCGCCGAGCATTCTTGGAGGACGGTTGCACGACGGTGAAAATCAAGGTCGCTGCCCAAGGCGAGGACCTCGATGACGATCTCGCTCGAATCGCTGCCGTTGCTGCGCAGCAGCGTGCGCTTGGAGTTCCTGACCCGCGGATACGCATTGACGTCAACGGCGCATGGACGCCCGAAGAAGCGATAGTCGCGATCCCCGAGTGCGATGACGTCGCGGGTGGTTTGGAGTACGTGGAACAGCCATGTGCGGGCATCGATGAGTTGGCGTTCGTTCGCTCGCGGGTGGATGTCGCCATCGCGGCCGACGAATCCATCCGCACGGCCGCCGACCCGGTGGCAGTCGTTGGCAGGGGTGCGGCAGACATCGTGGTTGTCAAAGCCGCGCCGTTGGGAGGAGTCGAACGCACGCTCGAGGTCTGCGCCGCAGCGGGCGTCCCCGTCGTGGTTTCCGGTGCGATGGATTCGGCGGTCGGCCTAGCGAGCGGATTGGCGGTCGCGGGGGCACTACCGGTGTTGCCGTACGCCTGCGGGTTGGGCACGGGGGCGTTGCTCGCTGCCGACCTAGTTGCCGAACCGCTCGTCGCGCGCAACGGCGTGCTTGACGTTGGACGGATTGCTCCCGATGCAGAAGCGCTGGCGGTTGCTAACAGCGTGTCGGCCGCGAGCGTGCGCGCTGGTGGCGTGAACGTTTGATTCGAGCGTGGGAGTGTGGTGGGCGTGAGATGGCCGCCTCAATGGTGACTCCATGAACAGCGAGCAGGAAAAGGCAGGAAAACGAGTCGACTCGGCTAGCCCGCGCCGTCGTCAGCAGTTTGATCGCGGCCGGAGTTGGAGACGTCGTGCTGTCTCCGGGGTCGCGTTCGGCCCCGCTGGCTTTGGCGCTAGCCCAAGCGGCCCGACTGGGCCGAATCAGACTCCACGTCCGTATCGACGAGCGGTCAGCGGGATTCCTGGCCTTGGGCCTTGCGAAGGTCTCCCATCGACCCGTGCCTGTCGTCTGCACAAGTGGCAGTGCCGTCGCCAACCTATTTCCAGCAGTCTTGGAGGCCGCGTACGCCGGAGTCGCGCTGGTGGCGATCACGGCTGATCGCCCCCCAGAGTTGAGGGCAGTGGGCGCCAACCAGACGGTCGACCAGGTCGGGTTCTTCGGTAGCAATGTTCGAACGGCGATCGACGTGCTGACCTTCGCGCATGACGACGACGCGGTCAGGTCGTGGCGGATGGCGACCGATCGCATTCTGGCCGACGCGGCCGGACTTCCGGATCGCCCGCCAGCTCCGGTTCAGTTGAATCTAGCGTTCCGCGAACCACTCGTGCCCACCACCGATTGGCTGGACGTCCCTGATCGCATGGACGGGGTGGCGGATCGCGAGTCGGTCATGAGCGAGTCCGTCATGAGGGAGCCAATCAGTTACGTCGCGGCTGACCTCGGTTTGAGCTATCTACCGCAACGAGGTGTCATCGTCGTTGGAGATGTACCAGATCGCTCGGTTAGCGATGCGGCCATCGCCCTCGGTGAGGCGTGCGGCTGGCCAGTGGTCAGCGAGCCATCGGGTAATGCGTTCGGCGGTGCGAGTTCAATCCCCGCCGCGGCCGTACTGCTGGCTAACGAGGAGTTCTTGGCGAGCCATCAGCCCGAACTCGTTGTGACGATAGGACGGTTTGGGCTGAGTCGCCCAGTGATGGCGTTGGTGCGCTCAGCGACGTACCACTTGGTCGTGCAGGTCGGGGGCAGGGACCGACCTGATCCGCTACGTTCTGCTGCTTTGGTGCTAGGCGGGGTGCCGCGGCCACCGCATGCCGATGCCTTGGTGCGCTGGGATGGGCCAGATCACCAGTGGTTGCGGTCGTGGCAGGCTGCCGGCCTGGCAGTTCAGCAGCGCATCGCGGACATCCGCCAGGAGCCGACCGTCACCGGGCTAAACGTGGCGGACGCCGTGTGGCACCAAGCCACGGGACGCGATGTCATTTTGGCCGCGTCAAGCCGAACAACGAGGTACTTCGAGGCGGCGATCACAACTCGGGATCCGGCCCCCTGGGTCATCGGGAATCGTGGCACGTCGGGAATCGACGGGCTCATCTCCACCGCCTTCGGTGCCGCGTTGGCGCTCAACGAACGAGCACCTGAGGCCAGAACGTACGCCGTGGTGGGTGACCTGGCGTTCCTGCACGATCACAACGGCCTACTAGCCCCTAACGACGAATCACGGCCCAACCTCACCATCGTGGTGGTCGACAACGATGGTGGCGGGATCTTTTCGTCCTTGGAGCAAGGCGCCCCCGCCTACGAACGGGACTTCGAGCGAGTCTTTGGTACCCCGACGGGACTCGATCTGTCGGCCATGACCGTGGCCGCTGGGATTGCGTGCACGACGGTTTCGAGCGGGTCGGCTTTACAGGAGTTGCTGTCATCGACGCGAGATCGTGCGGGTCTGGATGTGATTGTCGTATCGGCAGCGGACCGTGCGACCGAGGCAGATGTGTGGCGGCGTGTGCTCGGATTTTCGCGCGGTAGCCAGTAGCACGGGCCATGACGTACCGTACATCTTGATGTCTGCTCCAAGTCCTTCGTTGAATCTCATCGCTATACCTGTCGCCGCTGCCGTGGGGGTGGGTCTACTTGGGTTCGCTTCTGCGCCGGACCCGTCAGTCGGAGTCAGTTTCTCCTCCGCTGCCGCTGGCCCCGCTGCCGCTGCGATCAAGGGAGCCCAGAAACGTGCCAAGGCCGGGTCTGAGGTTCGGGCAAGTTTGCGTACCTTCGATAAGTCGGACCCAGCGTCCTGGCCACGCAAACGAGTCGCGGCCAAACTCGTGTTGGCCGGAATCACCAGCAAGAATCTGCGCAGTTCTAGACCATGGGTCGCCAGTGGCATCGCCGGTGTGGTGCTGTTCGGGACGCCGCCAACGAATCTGAAGCAGCAGTTGACGTCCCTGGGCCGCTTGGCCCCAGATGGGCGTCTACTCGTCTCCAGTGACGAGGAGGGCGGCGCTGTTCAGCGGTTGAGTTCGCTGATCGGACGAATGCCTAGTGCAAAGACCATTGGGCGGACAAAGACTCCTAACCAAACTGTGAAACTCGCCAAGAAGTATGGCAAACGTATGAAGGCGGTTGGGGTCAATAACGACCTGGCTCCAGTTGCTGATCTGGCCTACGCCGGCGCCTACATGGATCGCGACGGCCGCGCCTTCAGCGCCAAGCCCAAGCGCAACGGTCGATACGTGAGCGCGTTCTCGCGGGGGCTGCAAAAAGCTGGCGTCTTGGCCACGGTGAAGCACTGGCCAGGCGGTGGCGCCGTTGCGGACACTCACAAGGGTGCGGGCAGGACCCCGAACTGGGGATCAGTGCAGCGTCGCGATCTGGTTCCATTCAACGCTGCGTTCGCCTCTGGCACTGGGTCGGTCATGGTCAGTCATGCCAGTGTCCCGGGATTGACCGGCGGGATCGCGGCCAGTCAATCGCGAGCCGCAATGACTGCACTAAGACGTGATGCTGGTAACGATGTGGTGATCATGACCGATTCGTTGGCGATGGCCGCAGTCACGTCCGCGATGGGCCAGTCGCAGGCTCGGGCCGCGGTGCGCGCTATCGCCGCCGGCTCAGATCTGGCGCTCGTGCAGGGCAACACCATGAGTGTGGTCAAGGCTCTGAGCAGGGCAATCAAGTCTGGCGAGATCTCCCGAGACGCAGCGGTGGCCTCCGTCGAGCGGATCATCGACGTTCAGACGCGATTCTGAACAGGTTCTTGCCTAGCTCAGTCTGAACTCAGGGCATGCCGCATCGCGAGTAGTTTGGCCTCGGACTCCTCGACCTCTTCGCCTGGATCAGATCCGGCCACGATCCCGCAGCCAGCGAATAGTCTGATCCGGTTTGGGTCGGATTTTTCGATCGCTCCGCAGCGAAGCGCGATCCCAAACTCGCCGTCTCCGTTGGCATCCATCCAGCCCACCGGACCCGCGTAACGCCCGCGGTCCAGCTGCTCGATCTGGCGGATCATCGCGAAAGCTCGTTCGGTGGGTGTGCCGCAGACGGCTGCCGTTGGGTGCAGCGATGCGGCGAGGGCGAGTACCGGAGTGTCGTCCACGAGTAGGCCGGTGACGTCCGTTGCCAGGTGTTGCACGTTGGCTAGGCGCAGGATGCTCGGTCGGATGGGCACCACCAGATCCGTGCAGTGGGCGGAGAGCGCCGCTGCCACCGACGTGACTGCGTAGGAGTGTTCTTCGAGGTCCTTGTCTGACTCCTGCAGGGCATCCGCCAAGCGTCCGTCCTCACCGCTGTCCTCGCCAGTGCGGACGGTGCCGGCCAGTACGCGGGAGGTGACTCGGTCGCCCTGGCGACGAATCAGCAACTCTGGAGTTGCTCCCACTAGGCCGTCGACGCAAAAAGCCCAACAGCCTGGGAAAGCAGCAGCGAGCCGGTTCAGCAAATGGCGAGGGTCCAGTGGGCGTTCCGTGGTGGCGACGACGTCGCGGGCTAGCACGACCTTGTCTAGCTCACCAGCGCAGATCCGGGCGATCGCCTCGGCGACGGTGGCTTTCCACTGGCCGATTTGGCGGCCTGCGACGTCAGAACTGACGTGCCCAGGTGTGGGCGGATCGCTGTGCTCGGCCGCCTCACGCAAGACCTCAAGCGGATCCTCCGGCAGGCTGTCGGTCGAGATGACGGTGAGCCAAGTCTTCCCGTCGCGGCGTCCGACGACCACTTTCGGGACAACGAGTACAGAGCTGCCAGGTTGAGAATCGAACGCGAACGAAGCGAAAACCACGGGTCCAGATCCGGGCGTCATCACGGTGTCGCTGACCTGAGCGTTGGCGCACACTCGCGTCCACCAGCGGCTTGAGCGGCTAAAGCGTTCCGCCCCGGCCACCTCGTAGCGTGCGGCTTCTCCCCATCCGACGAGGCCCTCACCTTCGCGAACCCAAGAGAGTACGTCGTGGCTCGGCAGCAATGCGAGCAGTTCGTCATCTGAGTGGACTGGAATTGACTCAACATGCAGCCGTGGTTCGGGTAGGCGCAATCCGCTCACAATCGCCAGCCTACGCCCACACGTTGGCGGAGCAGGGCGTAGGTTTAGGAGTTATGACGCGCGCAGACTTGGCTAAGGAGCCGGCCGAGGTGGCTCGAATGTTCGATCAAGTCGCCGATCGCTATGACATCACCAACGATGTGCTCGCCCTCGGTCAGACGAGGGCGTGGCGCAAAGCGACGTTTCGGGCACTGGAACCGAGGCCGGGTGACCGGATTCTGGACCTCGCGGCCGGAACGGGTTCGAGCACAGTTCCGTTTGCGGCCATTGGTGCCTATTCGGTCCCCTGCGACTTCAGCCTCGGCATGTTGAGGGAGGGCAAACTGCGTTTGCCGGACCTGCCTTTTGTCGCTGGCGACGCACTTTCGCTGCCCTTCGCTGATGGGGCGTTCGACGCGGTCACCATCTCATTCGGGTTGCGCAATGTGGTCGACACTCGGGCCGCTCTGACGGAGATGCTGCGGGTCACCCGTCCCGGTGGGCGCTTGGTGATCTGTGAGTTCAGCACTCCGAGTCACGAGGTGTTCCGGACGATCTATCTCGAGTACTTGATGAAGGCGTTGCCGTGGGTCGCGTCCCAGGTCGCCTCGAATCCGGAGGCGTACGTGTACCTCGCGGAGTCGATTCGGGAGTGGCCCGACCAGGAGTCTTTGTCGCACGTGATTCAGCGCGCGGGTTGGTCCGATGTTCAATGGCGCAACCTCACCGGCGGGATCGTGGCCTTGCACCGAGCGGTGCGGATCTAGCCCTAGCCCGGTTTCCTGCGGCCCACGGGCCTGAATATGCCTGAACATGGGGCTGTGGACAGTCGGAGTGGCGGTCGCAAAAACTCCGTAAGATAGAACACATGTTCGAAAAAGCGTTCGTTCCGTCACTACCCGATCCGCGTGCGATTACGCACGAGGACCGCTTGGAGCTCGCCAGCGCCTACGCCCGGCAACTGGCGATGGTGGAGGCGCAGATTCTGCACCTCTACGCCGTAATCGCTGAGAAGGATGACACCCCGGTGCAGTTGGCGGGACGATTCGTTGACCATCCCGCCTCAGATGAGCTCGCGGTGGCGCTGCGGGTGAGCCGCAGGGCAGCTGGCGATCAACTCGATCGAGCGGCAGTGGTTGCCAACTGGTTGCCCGCAACGATGGCGGCACACGGTTGTGGTGATCTCAGCTCAGCGAAAGTCAGGATCATGGCCGAGGAGCTGCCAGTTCAATGGCAGGAGGAGGATGCCTCCGTTGCCCCGGGGAATCTCCAGGCCGAGGTCGATGCAGCGCCTGTTCGCCAGTCCATCCCACCGTCGGTTGCGCGGCGTCAACTTGAGGCATTGGTTCTACCGAAGGCACCTGACCAGACCCCACATCAGTTCCGTTGCCACGTTCGCTCGGCGATCGCGGCGATCGATGCACTGCTGGCTGCCCAACGTGCGCGCAAAGCACGGCGGATGCGCGGGGTATCTCTCATAGAGTTTCCCAACGGTATGGCGATTCTCGAGGCCTACCTGACCATCGAGGAGGCTCGCGATGCGTTCAACGCTCTCGACCGCAAAGCACACATTGAGAGGACCCACATCGAGAAGCTAGGTGCCGAATCAACTTCTGGGACGGCTCAGAGCGTGGTGCCCATCGAGGCAACCGACATCACGCTGGACTCCTTGCGTGCCGACATGTTCGTCGAAGCGATCCGGGACAGCTCGACCGTCGGGCAGAGTACTCAAGAGCCTGGTGTCGGTAGCCGTCGCATCGCCGCAGTTATCGACCTGCCGACGTTGTTGGGTCTAGCTGATCACCCAGGCGAGATTCCGGGATACGGAACCGTGTCGGCGGATGTCGCACGTCAGATCGCCCGCGACGCGACCTGGGTGCGATGGGTCACGGATCCGACCACGGGACACTTGATTGACGCGGGTCGTCGACGCTACGTACCGCCGACCGCCCTTCGTGACTACATTGCTGCTCGCCGACGGTGTCTGTCGGTTTCCAGGCTGCCAACGCGATGCGCTGACGGCAGATCTTGACCACGCGCTGAGCTTCCAGGCTGGGGGCGAGACATCGCGAGCCAACCTCGGGGCGCTATGCCGTCGTCATCACAGACTCAAGACTGCCGGAACATGGCAGATCGTCAAGAGCGAGCCGGATGGATCATGTACGTGGGCGGGCCCAACCGGGCGACACCACGAGGTCGAAGCTCGCCCGGTACTACCCACTGCGCAGTTCTCGTCCGTTCACCTAGATCCGCAAGACCGAGACCGAGGAGGACCTAGTCCGCCGCCGGAGCCCGACGAGATCCCTCCGTTCTAGAAGATCCAACTCCTGATGTGTCTCACCTCAACCGCCGTGCTCGCAGGATGGTGTCGTGGACGGTCACCTCGTGGCCCTGCGGGTCCACTGCCGGCTTGGGACGCGACTCGCTGACTTGGACGTCCCATTCGGTGTCCGCGAGGGTGGGCGATTCCAGCAGGGCCGCAACGTCGTCAGCGGAATAGAACAGTTCGGGTCGCGCTGGGCGGGGAACGGAAGTCTGGAGATCCGATGGGTGGTGGCCGACGATGAGCAGGGTGCCGCCGACTGCAACAGCGCGAGCAAGTGCGGTGAAGAGCGGGTCGCGTTCGTGCTTGGGCAGGTGCAGATAGTGGGCAGTCACTAGCCCGAAGGTGTGAGGGGGTGGTGGATCGGCGAGTAGGTCGGCTCGCCGCCAGGTGATTCGGGACGCCACGGTCGGCTCGAGCGTGGCAGCTTGGGCCAGTCCGCGATCCAGGGCGACCGCAGAGATGTCAGTGGCGGTGACATCCCAGCCGCGCCTGGCGAGCCAGATTGCGTCCGCGCCCTCGCCTGCGCCCACCTCTAACGCCGTTGCGGGTACCTGATCGGCGCCAGGTGTGAGTGAGGAGATCTCGGAAACGAGATATGGGTTCGGTTCCCCGCTCCAGGCTCGGGCGGTCGAACGGTAGCGTTCATCCCAAAATTCGGCAGCGGATTCTTTGCCGTCGTTGTCGCTCATAGGCACGAGTCTCGCCTATTGGTTAGTAGATCGCTAGAAGCCACCAGGCTGACGCGAATTCGATGTGTCGTCGGCGTAGACTCGCGCCCAGCAGCGACTTCGTGAAACTTTTCACAAGCGCACGAGCTAACGGAAGGTGAAAACAAGTCGGGCCAGCGGGAGAAACCAGGCTGGCTTCCCTAGTATTGCCAACGCTATGCCTACTGAATCGATAGACCGGCTCGCCGCAACCGGACGTCCGCACTGCACATCCGCACTACGTCCGAGCCACGTCAGCACTGCATCAGATTCACGTCCGATTCACGTCCGATCCACGACCGACAGGAGGCGCTAGGTGGCTAATCCGTACCTGCCAATCTTCGCGCTTGGCTTACTCGCCTTCCTCTTCGCCTGCGTCTCCGTCAGTCTCGCGACCGTTGTGGGGCCCAAGCGTTACAACCGTGCGAAGCGCGACGCCTACGAGTGCGGTATCGATCCCACCCCTCAGCCGGTCGGCGGTGGTCACTTCTCGGTCAAGTACTACCTGACCGCGATGCTCTTCATCGTTTTCGACATTGAAATCGTCTTCCTCTATCCGTGGGCAGTGAGCTTTGATGCCCTCGGGCTCTTCGCGGTAGTCGAAGTCATTCTCTTCATCGTGACTGTGCTTTGCGTCTATGCATTCGTCTGGCGCCGCGGCGGATTGCAGTGGGACTAGCATGATGACAGCAGCGACCTCTAGCGCAGCGACGACCAGACCCCGCACGCAAGCCCCCACGCAGCTGAAGGTAGGCACGACATGGGCCTAGAAGACAAACTCCCCAGTGGATTCCTGCTCACCACGGTCGAGCATGTTCATGGCTACGCGCAGAAAGCATCCTTGTGGCCAGTGACGTTCGGTCTAGCGTGTTGCGCCATTGAGATGATGGCCTCTGGCGCTGGCCGCTTTGACCTCGCACGCTTCGGTATGGAGGTCTTCCGCCCCTCCCCACGCCAGGCCGATCTAATGATCGTTGCCGGACGAGTGAGCCAGAAGATGGCGCCGATTCTTCGCCAGGTTTACGATCAAATGCCCGAACCCAAGTGGGTCATCTCGATGGGTGTATGCGCCTCATCCGGAGGCATGTTCAACAACTACGCGATTGTCCAAGGCGTTGACCACGTTGTTCCGGTCGACATCTACCTGCCGGGATGTCCGCCGCGGCCGGAGATGCTGATGGACGCAATCCTCAAACTGCACGATCAGATTCAGAACACTCGCATGGGACCCAACCTCATCGAGGATCAAGCACTCGCTGAGCGCAAGGCGCTCAGCGCGCAGCCCCTCATGGAGATGAAGGGGTTGCTTCGGTGAGCGAACTTGATCCTCCGCAGACCCCCGAAGGTCTGCCCGTCACACCCGTCGATGCTGTCGAGATCCCCCTGTCTGACATCTCAGGTTCGGGCCCAGAGCTCGTTGAGGTGCGCGTCGGAGCGTTCGGCGTCCACGGCAGTCCAGACGTGTCTGGCTACGGCGGACTGATCAACAAGATTGAACTTCCCGGAGCGTCACCACGGCCGTACGGGGGCTACTTCGATGAGGTCGCCGACGACTTAGCCGCGAACTTGGGCAAGGAGTTCGATGAAGCAGTCGAGAAGATTGTCATCTATCGCGGCGAGATGACCATTCATGTCAACCGTGAGCACATCGTGAAGGTCTGTCGTGAGATGTTGCATGATCCACTGCTGCGCTTCGAAATGTGCCTCGGAGTCAGCGGTGTGCACTGGCCGCACGAACTAGGGCGGGAACTGCACGCCGTCTATCACTTGCGTTCGATTACCCATAGTCGGACTGTCCGGTTGGAGACAACGTGCCCCGACGACGACCGGCATATTCCCTCCACCACGTCGGTGTATCCCACCAACGACTGGCATGAGCGCGAGACCTACGACTTCTTCGGCATCATCTTTGATGGCCACCCTTACTTAACCCGAATCGAAATGCCTGACGACTGGCTCGGACACCCCCAGCGCAAGGACTACCCGCTTGGTGGTATCCCGGTCGAGTACAAGGGCGCGACCGTTCCCCCACCGGACAAGAGGAGGTCGTACAGCTGATGAGTGACACGACCTATACACAAATGGGCGATACGTCCACTGGCCCGGACGAGGCAGGTGCGTACCGCACCACCGAGGGCGACAAGGTGTACGACGTTCAAGGTGGCGATTGGGACACGATCCTCGCTCCACCATCCGGTGAGAAGGACCGCCTGATCGTCAACATGGGCCCGCAACATCCCTCCACACACGGAGTGTTGCGCCTCATCGTCGAGCTAGACGGCGAGTCGGTGCAGAGTGTGCGAGCAGCGATCGGCTACCTGCATACCGGTATCGAGAAGAACATGGAGTTCCGTACTTGGACGCAGGGCTCCACATTTGTGACGCGAATGGACTACGTGGCGGGGCTGCACAACGAGTTGGCCTACGCCCTAGCTGTTGAACGACTGCTCGATATCGAGGATCAGATTCCAGAGCGCGCCAACGTCATCCGGGTACTGCTCTCGGAACTGTCCCGGGCCTCGTCGCACCTAGTTGCCATCGCGACCGGTGGCCTTGAACTAGGTGCCCTCACCGGAATGACCGTCGGATTCCGTGACCGCGAACTCATCCTCGACATCTTCGAATCCATCACCGGCCTGCGGATGAACCATGGATACATCCGCCCTGGCGGGGTGTCCCACGATTTACCCGCGGGCATTGAGGGCGACATCTCCAACGCCATCAAGGTGCTCCGGGAGCGCTCAAGCGATGTGCGCAACTTGCTCGTCGGCAACGCGATCTGGCTCGGACGCACCCAAGGTGTCGGCTACCTTGATCTCGCTGGCTGTATGGCACTAGGTGTCACTGGGCCGATCTTGCGTTCCACCGGTCTGCCGTTCGACGTTCGTAAGGTGTCGCCGTACTCGGGATTCGAGAACTACGAGTTCGACATTCCGACTCAAACCACGTGCGATGTCTACGGTCGGTTCCTGATCCGCCTCGACGAGATCACTCAGTCACTGAACATCGTTGAGCAATGCCTGGACAAGCTCAAGCCAGGGCCGGTTATGGTGGCCGACAAGAAGGTGGCTTGGCCCGCTCAGTTGACGGTCGGCCCCGATGGTCAAGGAAACTCACTGGCGCATATCAAGGAGATCATGGGTACCTCCATGGAGGCCCTCATCCACCACTTCAAACTCGTTACCGAGGGTTTCCAGGTGCCGCCAGGTCAGTGCTACGTCCCGACGGAATCAGCCAAGGGTGAACTCGGAGTGCACTTGGTCAGCGATGGTGGGACGCGCCCTTACCGAGCACATATGCGTGAACCAAGTTTTACCAACCTGCAGGCAGTAGCCGCGATGTGTGAGGGCGGCATGCTCAGCGACGTCGTCGCATCAATCTCAAGTATTGACCCAGTGATGGGTGGGGTGGACCGCTAATGGCATTGACCAAAGAGACCCGCGCGGAACTCGTCGAGATCACCAAACGCTACCCGGATCAGGCCCGCTCTGCCCTCAACCCGATGCTGCACTTGACACAGTCTGTTGAGGGCTACGTGTCGCCGGAAGCGATCGAGATGTGCGCTGACATTCTGGACCTGAGCGCTGCTGAGGTGTCCGCGGTTGCCACGTTCTACACGATGTACAAGCGCCGTCCAGTTGGCGAGCACCTCATCGGGGTGTGCGTGAACCCGCAGTGTGGGATCCTCGGCGGTCAAGAAATCTTCGACACCCTCTGCTCCGATCTAGGCATCGGCAACGACGAGACCACCGAAGACGGCAAGTTCACGATCGAGAAGATCGAGTGTCAGGCTGCCTGCACGTACGCCCCTTCCACGACGTTGGACTGGGAGTTCATGGACGACATGAGCGTGGACAAGATGCGCGACGTCGTCGCGAAGCTGCGCAACGGCGAGACGGTCGAATCCACTCGAGGTCCCGCTATCCGCGACTTCCGAGCCACCGAGCGCACGATTGCGGGATTCGATGACGGCCTAGGAAATGCGCGGGAACAATGCTGATTCCGTCATGCTCGCGGGGTTACGAGTAGCCAAAGAAGAAGGAATGCCCAACGTGGATGGGGCAAGAAGTAATGGCACTGACCCCGAACCTTACGGCCCACTGGGACGAGAAGGATTCGTACACAGTCACCGGTTACGAACGTCATCACGGCTATCAGGCGCTTCGTCAGGCTCTGGAGATGGACCCCGACGCCATCATCAATGTTGTCAAAGAGTCCGGCCTTCGCGGTCGAGGCGGTGCCGGATTCCCAACCGGCCTGAAGTGGGGTTTCGTCCCCCAGGGAGACGGCAAACCCCACTACCTCGTCGTGAATGGCGACGAGTCCGAGCCTGGCGCCTGCAAAGACGTACCGCTAATGCTCGCGAGTTCTCAGCACCTCATCGAGGGCATGATCATCACCTCGTACGCGATCAGAGCCAACCACGCGTTCCTCTACATCCGCGGCGAGGTTCCGCAGGTTATCCGTCGAATGCACGAGGCGGTTCGCGATGCATACGCCCACGGCTACCTCGGCAAGAACATCCTTGGCTCGGGCTACGACCTAGACATCACCGTCCACGCTGGGGCCGGGGCCTACATCTGCGGTGAAGAGACTGCGCTGTTGAGCTCATTGGAGGGGATGCGGGGCCAGCCACGGCTGAAACCGCCGTTCCCGGCCGTGGCCGGTCTCTACGCGAAGCCAACTGTGGTCAACAACGTCGAGACCATCGCCAGTGTTCCGGCGATCTTGCGCAATGGTGCTGATTGGTACGCCTCTTACGGCACCGAGAAGTCCAAGGGCATCAAAGTCTTTTCGGTGTCCGGACACGTCAACAATCCGGGGTTTTTGAAGCGCCACTCGGGACCACCATGCGCGAACTCCTCGGCTACGCCGGGGGAGTGCGCGACGGTCACAAACTCAAGTTCTTCGTGGTCGGTGGGTCATCTGTTCCGCTGCTGACCGAAGAGCACTTGGATGCGGAACTGTCTTACGAGGGCATGGAGGCCGTGGGCACCATGCTCGGTACCGCAACACCGATGATCTTCGATGAGACCGTCTCGGTCGTGCGGGCCATCACTGGTTGGCTGGACTTCTACAAGCACGAGTCCTGCGGTAAATGCACCCCTTGTCGCGAGGGTACCTACTGGATTGATCAGTTATTGCACTCGCTACAAGACGGCACCGGGCGGATGGAGGACCTCAAACAACTTGAGGACTGTGCGCCCAGATTCTCGGTCGGTCGTTCTGCGCCCTCGGAGACGCAGCAGCGACGCCCTATCCGGCAGCAATGAAGTACTTCCGTGACGAGTTTGAGGCGGGAACCCATATCAGTGCTGATGCTCAGTTCAATCCTTCCGCATCCATTGTGTTCCCGGGGGTGACCGCGTCATGACCGTGACCACATCGAACGCTGGTGAGATCACACCACCGCCCGTCGATCAGGTGACCTGCACCATCGACGGCATCACCATCAACGTCCCCAAGGGCACTCTCATCATCCGCGCGGCCGAGCAGATCGGCATCGAGATTCCGCGCTTCTGCGACCACCCGTTGCTCACCCCGGCCGCCAACTGTCGGATGTGCCTCGTCGAGATCGAGGGCCAGCCCAAACCGCAACCATCGTGCGCAATCGTGGTCGGCCCCGACATGGTCGTCAAGACCGCCGCCACCAGTGAGATCGCTGACCAAGCCCAGCGCGGGGTCATGGAGTTCCTGCTCATCAACCATCCGCTCGACTGCCCCGTCTGCGACAAAGGCGGCGAGTGCCCGCTGCAGAACCAGGCGATGTCCAACGGTAATGGCGAGAGTTACTTTCGCGGCGTCAAGCGCACATTCCCCAAGCCGATCGCCATCTCGACCCAAATCTTGCTCGACCGGGAACGTTGTGTGTCTTGTGCTCGGTGCACGCGATTCTCGGAGGAAATCGCCGGTGATCCGCTGATTGAGCTAGTCGAACGCGGTTCCCAGCAGCAAGTCGGTATCGCTGACGATCAACCGTTCGATTCCTACTTCTCGGGTAACACTGTCCAGATCTGCCCGGTGGGAGCGCTGACGAGCAAGGACTACCGCTTCCGCGCGCGTCCGTTTGACCTCGTCTCGACACCCACCGCGTGCGAACACTGCGCCTCGGGTTGTGCCCTGCGCACCGACGAGCGTCGCGACAAGGTGATGCGTCGCCTGGCCTGGGACGATCCAGCCGTCAACGAGGACTGGAACTGCGACAAGGGTCGGTTCGCGTTCCGCTACTTGGACGAGGATCGCCTGCGCCACCCAATGGTTCGTGACGAGGATGGACAGTTGGTTTACGCGAGCTGGCCAGAAGCGTTGGCGGTTGCCGCCGAGAAGCTCAATGCTGCTTACGGGAAGACCGGCGTTCTAACGGGTGGCCGCGTTACCCGCGAGGATGCCTACGCGTACGCGAAATTCGCCCGTATCGTGCTCGGTTCAGATGACATTGACTTCCGCGCCCGAGCGACCTCCGAGGAAGAAACCGACCTGCTGAGCTCATCGGTCGCGGGTAGTGAACTCGGTGTCACGTACGCCCACCTTGAAACGTCCCCGATGGTGTTGATGGTTGGCCTGGAACCAGAGGAAGAGTCCCCGATGATCTTCCTGCGGCTACGCAAAGGCGTGCAGGCGGGTACCGCTCGCACGGCAGCAGTATCGAGTTGGGCGAGTCCTGGGTTCACGAAGACCGGAGGCACTGTCCTAGCCGCTGCTCCCGGTGGCGAAGCCGAGGTGCTCGCTGCTCTCGGCGCGCAGGCGGATTCGCTTTCGGACTCCGCTAAAGATGTGGCGACGGCACTGCGCAAGGACGGCTCGATCGTCCTTATCGGCGAGCGGCTCGCAGCTCAGCCAGGCGGGATCTCGGCTGCGCTCGCGTTGGCCGACCAGACCGGCGCAGCGCTGGCGTGGGTGCCGCGAAGGGCAGGTGAACGCGGCGCACTCGATGCGGGGGCGCTTGCGGGATTGCTGCCCGGCGGACGTCCCCTCAGTGACCCAGCAGCCCGCAACGAAGTTGCGGCCGCCTGGGGTGTCGATGCCGATTCGTTACCTCACGAAACGGGACTGACCATGATGGGCATCATCGAGGCGCTCACAACTATCCCCGAGGACGACACCGAACCAGCGACTCAAATCGTGGTCGACGTTGAGGGTGCTGGTAACACAGATCTAGTCGACGTTGAGCCCATGGACTCCTCAGACGACCTTGAAGAGCCGGAACCGCGAATTACCGCGCTCGTCGTGGCCGGCGTCGAGATCGACGACTTCCCGAACCCCGACGAGTTCCGGTTGGCACTCTCGGAGGCCACCACCGTCATCAGCTTGGAGACGAGACTCTCGGCCATTGATGCCTACGCGGACGTGATCCTGCCAGTTGCCGTCGACACCGAGCGTCCCGGTTCCTATACCGACTGGGAGGGCCGTATTCGGACCTTCGGGCAAGTCATGGCAGACGCGACCACCATTCCCGACGGCCGCGTTCTAGCGATGCTCGCAGACGCAATGGATACTTCCATCGGAACTGGTGAGCCAACCCCGATGCGCAGGGAGTTGGACAAGCTCGGTTCGTATCGCGGTGAGCGTGCGGCACCTCCCAGCGTCAGTGCCCCAGTGCTAAGCAACCCGCCAATCGGCAAGGCCCGCCTGGCCAGTTGGCGCCACCTACTCGACAACTCAATGCTCGCCCAAGGCGAGGACTACCTCGCGGGAACCGCACGTCCCTCTGTGGCCCGCATGTCGTCGGCTACGGCGGCGGGCATAGGTGCTTCAGATGACGACTTCGTGACTGTCAGCAACGACCACGGATCGATCACATTGCCATTGGTAGTGACCGACATGCCCGATGGAGTTGTGTGGGTGCCCGGTAATTCGCCAGGATCAGCGGTGAACGCGGCGCTAAGCGTCGCGCCAGGAGCGATCGTCTCGATTAGCCAAGGGGGTCAGTCATGAATCCAAATGAAGAGACCCTCGCCTGGTTCGGTCTAGACCCAGTATGGATGGTCATCCTCAAGGTGATCGGCGTCTTCGTCATCCTCGTCGTCATCGTGCTGGTGACGATTTGGGCAGAACGCCGCGTGGTGGCTCGCATGCAGCAGCGAATCGGACCTAACCGCAACGGTCCGTTTGGCTTGCTCCAGTCCTTGATGGACGGGTTCAAACTTGCGTTCAAAGAAGAAATCTTCCCGACGGCTGCCGACAAGATGGTCTACATCGTCGCACCGATTCTCTCGGTTGTTCCCGCCTACCTCGCGTGGGCGGTCATCCCGTTTGGCCCGCAGGTGTCCATCTTCGGAGTCGTCACTCCGCTACAACTCACGGACTTCCCGGTCGCCGTGCTCTACATCCTGGCGATCGCGTCGATCGGCATTTACGGCATCGTCCTATCTGGTTGGGCCTCTGGTTCCTCGTACCCCCTCTTGGGTGGACTTCGATCAACGGCGCAGATGATCTCTTATGAGATCGCGATGGGTCTGAGCTTCGTCGGCGTCTTCTTGTTCGCCGGGACGATGTCCACCTCGAGTATCGTCAACGGCCAGGTCTCTTTGTGGTACGGCTTGATGTTGCTGCCGAGCTTCCTGATTTACGCGACCGCGATGGTCGGCGAAACCAACCGAGCACCGTTCGACCTTCCCGAGGCCGAATCAGAACTCGTGGGTGGTTTCCACACCGAGTACTCGACGATGAAGTTCGCGCTGTTCTTCTTGGCTGAATACATCAACATGGTGACGGTGTCGGCCGTTGCCGTCACGCTGTTCCTCGGCGGCTGGCGCGCTCCGTGGCCGATCTCAATCTGGGATGGTGCCAACGAGGGCTGGTACCCGATGATTTGGTTCCTGCTCAAGATTTCAATCTTCATTTTCATCTTCATCTGGCTACGTGGAACCCTGCCTCGGTTCCGCTACGACCAGTTCATGCGCTTCGGTTGGAAGGTGCTCATCCCACTTTCGGTGGCGTGGGTGCTGATCGTCGGAATCATCCGCGGTGTCAGCGACGAGTACGGGTTGACTCCGATTCCGTTATCAATCACCGCTGGGGTCATCTTGGTTGTCGGTTCGCTGTACGTGCTCGGTGCCAATGTGAAGCGCCGGAGGGCCAAGAACCTCGCGGCAAACGTGATTCCCACCAAATTCAAACCCACAGCCGGGGGTTTCCCGGTGCCTCCGCTACCCGGACAGGAGTACCGTCCTGCCCGGCGGACGTTGGTAGGAGACAAATCGGAAACAGAGGAGGTGCGTGGTGGCTGATCTACCGAAACCCGTCAAGGGCTTCTCCACGACCTTCTTCACGATGTTCCGTAAGGTCAATACCGAGCAATACCCGGAACAGAAAGAAATGTTTCCACCCAAGCCCGCATTCCACGGTCGCCATCAGCTAAACCGGCACCCAGATGGCCTCGAGAAGTGCATTGGTTGCGAGTTGTGCGCGTGGGCGTGCCCAGCGGATGCCATTTACGTCGAGGGTGCGGACAACACTGAAGGCGATCGCCACTCACCTGGTGAGCGGTATGGCCGCGTCTACCAAATCAACTACCTGCGCTGCATCCTGTGCGGGCTATGTATCGAGGCATGCCCAACGCGAGCGCTGACGATGACCAACGAGTACGAACTAGCCGATAGCAGTCGCGAGAGTCTGATCTATGAAAAGCAGGATCTGCTCGCTCCGCTGATGCCCGGCATGGTCGAGGCCCCCCACGAGATGGTGGAAGGTACGACAGAACATGACTACTACAAGGGCAAGGTCACCCAGGCCACGCCCGCTCAAGAGGCTGAGGTAAAGGCCCGCGAAGAGGCTGTTCTTGCCGACGCGATGAAGGCGCGCGAAGAGGACGACGCGGCAGCAGGTGGGGCCGCGTGAACAACGGGGAACAATGGGTCTTCTGGATCTGCGCGATCCTTGCTGTGCTCGGTGCACTCGGAATGCTGCTGAGCCGCAAGCCGGTTCACAGCGCGCTTTTCGTTGCCTTCACCATGATCAACCTCGCTGTGCTGTACGTGGCACTGCAAGCGCCATTCCTCGGGATGATTCAGGTCATCGTCTACACCGGCGCAATCATGATGCTGTTCGTCTTCGTGATGATGATCGTTGGTGTTGATGCATCTGATTCGCTAGTTGAGACCATCAAAGGCCAGCGGTTCGCCGCCGTCATCTTGGTTGTCGCGTTCGCGGCGCTGCTCATCGGTGCCATCGTCAACGGACTGCAAGGGGCATCCACCCCATCGCTGGATGCGGCGAACGCCGTTGATGGCGGCAATGTGCAAGGCATCGCTCGACTGATCTTCACTGACTACATCGTTGCTTTCGAAGCGATTTCCGCGCTGCTCATCATCGCTGCTCTCGGCGCGATGATGCTGACTCACCGCGAGCGCTACCGTAAGCGAGCGACACAAGAGCAGATGTCGAAGGCCCGGATTCAGCGCTTCGCTGCCACCGGACAACTACCAGGCAACCTTCCACCGGCCGGAACGTACGCCCGTCATAACGCGGTCGACACTCCAGCACTGCTTCCGGATGGGTCCGTCGCGGTGGAGTCAGTGCCTGACCCACTGCAGGAGCGCGGGGATACTCGCCCGCCCGACGTTGAGGAAGTCACCGAGGTGGCGGAAATCTCCGAAGGAGAATCGATCATTGTCGAACACGGCGAAGTCGAGGATTTGGGGGATGAGAAGTGAGTACTAATCACTACATAATCCTGTCGGCGATCCTCTTCTCGATCGGCGTTTTCGGAGTTCTAATCCGACGCAACGCGATTGTGGTCTTCATGTGCGTCGAGATGATGCTGAATGCCGCTAACCTCGCCTTCGTTGCCTTCGCTCGACAAAACGGCAATCTGACGGGCCAAACCATCGCCTTCTTCGTCATGGTGGTTGCCGCGGCAGAAGTCGTGGTCGGTCTGGCAATCATTGTGACGATCTACCGCACCCGTCGATCGGCCTCGGTCGACGAACCGAACTTGTTGAAGTACTAGGGAAGGCGACGTGAACATAACTCACACGCTGACCTCCCTGGTTGGCAGCGCGGGCATCGAAGCGAGCAATATCGATCCCTCCGTCAACGCACCGGTGGCGGCATCAGGATTCTTCTCCTACATGTGGCTGCTCATCGCCCTGCCGCTGTTTGGCTCGGCAGTCCTGCTGCTCCTAGGCAAACGCGCGGATAAGTGGGGGCCGATCTTTGCGGTCTTCATGACCGGCGGAGCCTTCGTCGTCGGGGCCTTCCTCTACTTCTCGATGCTTTCTCAACCCGCCAACGACCGACCCGTCAACCTGCACATCTGGGACTGGGTGATTGTCGGGGACTTCCAGGCGCCTATAGGTATGCAGCTCGATCAGTTATCTATGGTCTTTGTGCTGCTGATCACCGGTGTCGGCTCAGTCATCCACATCTACTCACTTGGCTACATGGCCAACGATCCCGAGAAGCGCAAGTTCTTCGGATACCTCAACTTCTTCATCGCCGCCATGCTGCTGCTGGTCACAGCAGACAGCTACCTGCTGCTCTACGTGGGTTGGGAGGGCGTCGGTCTAGCGTCCTACTTGCTCGTCGGATTCTGGCAATACAAGCCAAGCGCCGCCGTGGCAGCAAAAAAGGCGTTCGTCGTCAACCGAGTCGGCGACGTTGGACTGTCCCTTGCCATCATGTTGATGTTCGTGACCTTCGGTTCAGTCACCTTTGATGGAGTGCTTGAGGCTGCCCCTGGCGCCAGCGAGAGCACGCTGACCTGGATCGGTCTGCTACTACTGCTCGCAGCGTGTGGAAAGTCTGCTCAGCTCCCACTGCAGTCCTGGCTACTCGACGCAATGGAGGGTCCGACTCCCGTCTCTGCGCTCATCCACGCGGCAACCATGGTCACTGCAGGCGTCTACCTGATCGTGCGCAGCGGACCGATCTTCGACAACGCTCCCGCCGCCCGAGATGCGGTGATGATCGTTGGAGCGGCGACGCTGATCTTCGGAGCCATCATTGGTTCGGCCAAGGACGACATCAAGAAGGTCCTCGCCGGCTCCACCATGAGCCAGGTGGGCTACATGATTCTGGCCGCTGGTTTGGGACCTATCGGATACGTGTTCGCCATCTTCCACCTCGTCACCCACGGCTGTTTCAAGGCCAACATGTTCCTCGGTGCCGGTTCAGTCATGCACGGGATGAACGATCAGTTGGATATGCGAAGATTCGGGGCCTTACGCAAGGTCATGATCGTCACATTCATCACCTTCAGTTCGGGCTGGCTGGCCATTATGGGTGTGCCGCCGTTTGCCGGCTTCTATTCCAAAGACAAGATCATCGAAGCGGCCTTCGCCGTGAACTTCTGGGGTGGTGCGGCAGCCCTAGTTGGCGCTGGAATCACCGCCTTCTACATGACTCGCCTCTGGACAATGACGTTCACCGGCAAGGCGCGTTGGACGGAGAACAACGCTCATCCGCACGAGTCGCCGATGGTCATGAAGATACCGATGATCATTCTTGGTGTGCTTTCGCTAATCGCGGGATTTGTGCTTGCTGGCGCGATCGAAACCTGGTTGGCCCCGGTTACTGGCTACGAAGAGGCCGAACTGCCCGTCAGCACCCTGGTGATGGAGTCCGCGAGCCTCGCGTTCGTCATCGTCGGTGGACTGATCGCTTATCTGCAATATCGACGAGGAGTACCCATTACCCCGCCGCAGCATGTCTCCGCCCTCACAGTTGCCGCGCGCAACGACCTTTACGGCGACGCGTTCAACGAGGCAGTGTTCATGCGTCCGGGCCAGTGGCTCACCCGCTCGTTGGTGTTCGTTGATAACCGGGCTATTGACGGCATCGTGAACGGCACGGCGGCCGCGGTCGGCGGCTTGTCCGGTCGAATGCGCCGTATCCAGACTGGCTTCGCTCGTTCGTATGCCCTATCCATGTTGGCTGGCGCGCTCTTACTGATCGTTGCCCTGATTCTGGTGAGGATGTAACCGACATGGCGTCGTTCTCTTGGCTCACCACGATCGGGCTCGTGCCCCTCGTTGGCGCACTCGTCCTCATGCTGCTGCCAGCTTCGAACAAGAAGCTAGCCAAACAGTTGGCACTGTTCTTCAGTGCGGTTCCACTCGTGCTCGTCATCTTGATGGCGCTGCAGTTCGATGCGAACTCCACTGCCGAGTTCCAGTTCGTCGAGTCCTACTCCTGGATTCCATCGTTTGGTATCTCGTATCAACTGGGCGTCGACGGGATTTCGCTGATCCTCATCGCCATGTCGGTCATCTTGGTTCCGCTGGTAATCCTGGCGGCATGGAACGATGCCGACGAATCGAAGACCGGATCGGTGAAGGGCTACTTCGCCCTATTCCTCATCCTGGAAACGTTCATGATCGGTGTGTTTGCTGCCACCGATGTGTTCTTGTTCTATGTGTTCTTCGAGGCGATGCTCATCCCGGTCTACTTCCTGATCGGGCGATACGGCGGCCCAGGTCGACAGTACGCAGCAGTCAAGTTCCTGATCTATAGCCTCGTCGGCGGCTTGCTCATGCTCGTCGCTCTCATCGGGCTCTACATCGCTAGTGCCAACGAACTGGGCGTCGGAACGTTCGACTTCACGACGTTGACAAACCTGAACATGGATCCGGGTACGCAGAAACTGCTCTTCCTTGGGTTCTTCATCGCCTTCGCGATCAAGGCACCGTTGTTCCCGTTCCACACCTGGCTGCCCGACGCTGCGTCGGCGTCAACACCGGGAACAGCCGTATTGCTCGTCGGTGTGCTGGACAAGGTCGGCACCTTCGGAATGTTGAAGCTGTGCTTGCCGATCTTCCCGGCTGCATCCGTCTTCTATGCGCCAGTGATCATCGCGCTGTCGGTGATCGGCATCATCTACGGCGCCCTGCTCGCTATCGGCCAAACCGACATCAAACGACTGATTGCCTACACCTCGATCTCACACTTCGGGTTTATTGGTCTCGGCATCTTCGCTATGACCACTCAGGCGCAGTCTGGGTCGACGTTCTACATGCTCACTCACGGATTTTCGACCGGCGCGCTGTTCTTGATCGCCGGATTCCTGATGACTCGCCGTGGCTCGCGACTTGTGGCCGACTACGGCGGCGTGTACCGGGTGGCGCCCATCCTGGCGGGCATGTTCCTGCTTGCAGGTCTGAGCTCTCTTGCCCTGCCTGGTATGGCCAGCTTCGTCAGTGAGTTCTTGGTCCTCGTTGGTAGCTTCGAGAAGTACACCGTGGCGGCGGTTATCGCCACCTTCGGCATCGTGCTCGCCGCTCTCTACATCCTGTGGTTGTACCAACGCACGATGACCGGACCAGTCAAAGCCGGCTGCGAGAAGATGAGCGACCTCAAGGGCCGCGAGGCGCTCGCGATCATCCCCATGATCGTGTTGTTGATTGCCCTCGGTGTCTACCCGAAGCCAGCACTAGATGTGATCAACCCAGCCGTTGATCGGGTGATGGTGCAAGTTGGTGCGACCGACCCACCGCCAACAATCCCGCCAGCCACGGACGAGGGGAGTGAAACGCAATGAGCACCCTGCTAACTCACCCCCTCGCAGCTGAGGTTGCCCGATGGGAGCTGCCGGACCTCAACTACCGTTACTTGACGCCGATCTTCCTAGTCCTCGGCATGGCGGTGATCTCGGTCCTAGTTGAGGCCTTTGTCCCCCGCCAGGCTCGACGTACGGTCCAACTATTCCTCGTCTTTGCCACCCTTATCGGGGGCCTCGTCCTTGTCGTTGGCTTATCGGGCGTCAGATCATTGGCCGGGGCGGCTATCGCCGTCGACGGACCTGGGCTCTTCTTGCAGGGCACTATTTTGGTGCTCGCCATTTTGGCTGCACTGCTGATCGCCGAACGCGATGTTGACCCGGCCGGGGATGCCTTCGCTGCCCGCGCCAATGCGCTGCCTGGCAGCGAGGACGAGCGGGAGTTCACCCGACGTGGATGGCTGACCACTGAGGTCTGGCCGCTGTATCTGTTCAGCGTCGGCGGCATGCTCATATTCGTAACCGGAACAGACCTGTTGATCCTCTTCGTGGGTCTAGAGGTCATGTCTCTACCGCTGTACCTGATGGCTGGTATCGCACGTCGGCGCCGACTACTGAGCCAAGAAGCAGCGATGAAGTACTTCCTGCTTGGCGCCTTCAGTTCTGGATTCTTCATCTACGGCGCCGCGATGTTGTACGGCTTCTCAGGCAGCGTTGACCTCGGTGGAATCGCCGATGCCATCACCAACCAGGCCGGTCCTAACGGGCTGCTGCTGGCAGGTGTCGTATTGCTCAGCGTCGGCCTGTTGTTCAAGGTTGCTGCCGTGCCGTTCCATCAGTGGGCGCCGGATGTCTACCAGGGCTCACCAACTCCGATCACCAGTTTCATGGCTGCCTGTGTAAAGGTCGCCGCCTTCGGTGCGCTCATGCGCATCATGTACGTGGCGCTTGGTGGCATCCGCTGGGATTGGGTCCCTGCCTTCTGGATCATCGCCGCTCTCACCATGTTGGTGGGTACCGTGCTGGCGCTGACGCAGACGGACATGAAGCGCATGCTCGCCTACTCTTCAATCGCGCACGCCGGATTCCTGCTCATCGCGATCGTCGCCACCAACGAAGAGGGCATCGCAGCGATGCTGTTCTACCTGCTGGCCTACGGTGTCGCCACTGTCGGTGCGTTCGGTGTGGTGACGTTGGTTAGAGACTCAACCGGCGAGGCAACCCACTTGTCATCGTGGGCGGGACTCGGTAAGCGCTCGCCTTGGGTCGCTGGGGCGTTCGCCATCTTCTTGTTGAGCTTCGCCGGGATCCCGCTGACTGCGGGCTTCATTGGGAAGTTTGCGGTCTTTGAAGCCGGTTACGCCGGTGGTCAAGGCTGGCTCGTGGTCATCGCGGTTATCCTCAGCGCCACGGCAGCGTTTTTCTACGGTCGTGTCATCGTCATCATGTTCTTCACTGAGCCGCAAGACGATGGGCCAACTGTGGTCGTTCCGAGTGCGTTCACTGCGGTAGCCATCGCGAGTGGGTTGGCTCTGACGATCATTCTCGGGATCTTGCCGCAACCATTCCTCGACGTTGCCGAGAAGGCATCCATCTTCGTTCGCTAGTGCGCAACGTTGGGTCAGCAGTGACTATCTGCGAGGATAGGCACCTACCGGCAGCAGCGAATAGGACGAGATAGTTGTGAGTGACTTCAGCTACGACTTGGGTGATGAGCGCCTGTCGGCGAGCATTGCCGCTGGGCTCGTCGGGGTCGAGGAACGTCTGGCCCAAGCCGTCAAGAGCGACGACGACTACATCGATGCGACGGCGCGGCATCTAGTCGAGGCTGGCGGAAAGCGCTTTCGGCCGCTACTGACTCTATTGGCTGCGCACCTCGGCGATCCGCAGGCACCTGGAGTGCGCGACGCTGCTGTCGTGGTGGAACTTACTCACCTGGCCACTCTCTATCACGATGACGTGATGGACGAGTCGCCTCGGCGGCGCGGGACCCAGTCGGCCAACGCCCGGTGGGGCAATACGGTCGCCATCCTGACCGGGGACTTCCTGTTCGCGCGGGCTTCAGACATTTTGGCGGACTTGGGTCCGCAGGCAGTGCGGATTCAGGCGCAAACCTTCGAGCGACTCGTTACCGGCCAAATCCATGAGACCGTCGGTGCGGCGCAGGGGCAAGACCTCGTTGACCACCATCTCGACGTACTCGCTGATAAGACAGGTTCACTGATCGCGACCGCCGGACGGTTCGGAGCGATGTTCGCTGGTTGCGACGAGGCGACCGTCGAGATCATGACTCGCTACGGTGAGCGCATCGGGGTGGCGTTCCAACTCGTTGATGACCTAGTCGATCTGACCAGTGACGGTAGTGAATCGGGCAAAGTTCAGGGAACTGATCTGCGCGAGGGGATCGCGACATTGCCTGCCCTACTGACTATGCGCTCCACGGACCCAGCGGATGGTCGGCTCAAGGATCTGCTGTCGCGCCCGCTGCCGGATGATGTAGAGCACGCGGAGGCGCTGAGTCTGCTGTTGGAGCACCCTGAGTTAGAACAAGCCCGCCTGGTTGCCCGTCACTGGGCTGATGAGGCCAGGTCGGCGGCGTCAAATCTTCCGGCCTCGCCAGTGCGTGGAGCACTTGAGGCGCTGTGTGACTACGTCGTCACTCGCACTTACTGAATCTGTTCCCTGATCCAGTTTCCGAACTCTCCGCCGGTCATCTGCCAGTCGTCATCTTGACCGGCGACTCCGCAGGACTCGTTATTGAGTCCGCGCAGGGTACCGGCAATGTAGGGGGTGGAGCGCGGCGCACCCTGGGCGTCGAACTGGTCAGCGGCCCATACGTAGGGTCCACCACTGTCGAACGAGCAGGTACCCGAGCCCGCTCCGCCTGGACGTCCCCCGCAGAAGACACCATTCTCTCCGCCGCCACAAGTCTCGTTGCCCGAAGTCTGTTGCAGGTTCCAGTCCAGCATTTCGGTGGCCTTGAGCGTTTCCCCATTGGTTCCCCACCCCATCGTGATGGCCACCGATCCAGGTTCGTACGGTGCAGTGATGTCGGGTGCAAGCACCTGCACCGGTTCGTACTTGGAGGGGTCCGTTAGCTCAATCAGCGCCAAGTCGACCTCATCGTCGGGGTAATCGACGAACCGTTTGGCCGCGAGCAGTTCTCCTCCCTGTTTGCGGTCGGTCGAACCCACCCGAACCTGCCATGTGTCAGGATCTTGGGTCGGTCCTGTGTCGTGGCAATGCTTTGCGGTCAGAACCCAGGTGGGAGCAATGAGCGCGCCGCCACAAATCGCCTTGCCATCGAACTGAGTCGAGGCCATCCATGGGTAGAGGCCTTGTTCCACCGGGGTTCCGGTCACGTCGCCGGATTCGAACAGCGTCCTGCTGCAGCCCGCTAGCAGCAGTGCAGCGCTGAGAAACGTTAGGACGGCTAGGCGCAGGTTTTTCTTCATCGTCAGTAGTTAAGCAGTTTGGCGGCTAGATCCGTCATTACCTCGGTCGCCCCGCCGCCAATAGCGAGGACCTTCGAATCTCGATAGTGGCGTTCGACTTCGGTTCCGCGCATGTAGCCCGCGCCGCCGTGAAGTTGGACAGCTGCGTCAACGACGAAGTCGCACGCCTGCACGGCGGTGTTCTTTGCCAGGATTGCCTCCAGCAGCACCGGCTCGCCTGCTGCGTTGCGAACGGCGACCCCTCGCGCGTAGCTGCGGGCGACCTCGGTTCGTTGGTACATCTCAACGAGTTGGTGACGAACAACTTGGCGTTGGGACAGGGGCTTGCCGAATGTTTGGCGGGAGTGCGTCCAATCTACCGTCAGCTCCAAACATCGTGCGGCGGTGCTGTAGGCCATCGTGGCCAGCGAGAGTCGCTCGACCGCAAAGTGGCGCGCTAACGATGCGAAGCCGCCGCCAGGCTCGGGAGTTAGCGCGGCTGCGGCGGGCACCCGCACGTCCTGCAGTGACAACTCGGCAGTATCGCTGCAGTTCCAGCCCATCTTGGCCAGGCGTCGGGTCACGCTGAAGCCAGGGCTGTTGGTGTCCACTGCAAACAGCGAGACGCCAGCGGCGCCTGGCTCCCCTGTCCGGGCAGCCACGACGACGACGTCGGCGCGAGCACCGGAGGTGATGTAGGTCTTGGATCCGTTGATGACCCAGTCGTCGCCGTCTTGGCGCGCCCTAGTGCGCAAGTTGGCGACATCCGACCCGCCGTCCGGTTCGGTCACGCCTAGTGCCGCGATCTTCTCTCCGGCAAGGATCGGCCGGATCCAGGTCTCGACGAGCGAATCGGCTAGCTCCGTGTCGCCCGAGGCAGCGGCGCGTTGTGCGGCATCGATGATGTGCGGTACCGCGATGCCGTGGCTAAATAACCCAGCGAACAGGCCACCGGACGCGCCAGCGCCAATGAGTGATTCGGTAACGACAGTTACGTCTATCGCGTCGCCGCCAGATCCCCCCACGGCCTCGGGGTAGTTGATACCCAGGAGTCCGAGCGCTCCGGCGGACTTGTGCAGTTCGCGGGGGATATTGCCTTCGTCCTCCCACGCGTCAAGATAAGGGACGATCTCTTGGGTGGCGAAGTTAGCTGCCAGGTCGGCCAATGCTCGCCGATCAGTAGTGGAAAACGGATCCGCGCTGCCCACTAGTAGTCCCAAACCTCGACCTTGAGACCTGCGGGAATGCCGAGCTCCTCGCCGGTCTGGGCAAAGTACATCCGCATGAACTCCGGATCTGCCATCGGGTGATCCCCAAGACCCTCTAGGTACGCCTTGTGCTCGGACAACGAGGCGATCGCGGCATCAACGCCGTCGCTGACATCGATTAGGTGGGTGGCTTCGGGTGATCCGGCGACGAGCACTCGCTTCACGTGATGAGGCGCTGTTCCCGGGAAGACCCACCGGTTGCCAGCGTCAGCTACGGCGTCGAGCGCAGCCGCTCCGACATTGCGGTGATCGGCGCTATTGCGGGCGCCTGGTCCCCACGTTTCCCGGAAGTTGAACAGCAGCACTGTTTGTGGCTTGTGCTTGCGGATGGCCTCAACGAAGTCGCGGCGGATGGACAAGTCGTTGGGAATGATCCCGTCGGGATAGGCCAGGAACTCAACGACGTCAACGCCGACAACTTTGGCGCTAGCCCGTTGTTCGGCTTCGCGCAGCACCCCAGACTCACTGGGATCGATTCCGTCGATACCGGCCTCGCCGCGGCTGGCCAGCAGGTAGCGGCAGTCGATTCCTGCCGCCGTCCACATGGCAACGGCTGCGGCGGCACCGTATTCGATGTCGTCGGGGTGGGCAACAATCGCCAAAACAGACTCGGGTCGTTCCTCCAAGAGTTCCATGGCAACACTCTGCCTTGGCAGCTACTCGATTGTCCACGTATCTGAGCCAGAGATCAACGACTGCAGATTCCCCTTGCCGTTCGCTTGAGCTTGGGTCATCTGCTCGGCCATCAGCCGGTCGTAGCTCGGGCGTTCGACACTGCGCAGCACTCCGATGGGGGTGTGGTGCAGTGTCTCGGGATCCGACAGTCGAGACAGAGCGAACGCTGTCGCGGAGTCAGCACCGTGCGCGTCGTGCACGACGATCTCGCTGGGATCCACGTCGGCGGTCTCGGCGATGCGCAGGCCGCCGTGCTCGTTGCGGATAACGCAGTGTTGGCCCTGTGCACCAAATACGATCGGCTCGCCTTGAACCAGCCGGATCACCTCGTCGTCGCGGGTTTCTGGATCCTTCAGCAACGCAAATGCGTCATCGTTGAAGATGTTGCAGTTCTGATAGATCTCAACGAGTGCCGTGCCCTCATGTTTGGCCGCCGCACGAAGTACCTCGGTGAGGTGCTTGCGGTCGGAGTCGATGGTGCGTGCAACAAAGGTTGCCTCCGCGCCGATAGCTACCGACAGCGGGTTAAACGGGTAGTCCAACGAACCCATCGGAGTCGATTTGGTGATCTTTCCAACCTCGGAGGTTGGGGAGTACTGCCCCTTGGTCAAACCGTAGATCCGGTTGTTGAACAGCAGAATCTTCAGGTTCACATTTCGCCGCAGAGCGTGGATGAGGTGATTTCCGCCGATGGACAGCGCATCGCCGTCGCCGGTCACGACCCAGACTGAAAGGTCCGTCACGCGAGGTCGCCAGACCAGTGGCGATCGCTGGAGCGCGTCCGTGGATCGAGTGCATCCCGTACGCGTTATGTAGTACGGGAAACGAGAGGAGCAGCCGATTCCGGAAACGAAGCAGATGTTCTCCCGTGGGATGCCAAGCTCGGGCAGGAAACTTGGACGGCTGCCAACACCGCGTAGTCACCGCAGCCCGGGCACCAGCGGATTTCCTGATCGCACTTGAAGTCCTTGGCTTTTAGGGTTCCAGCTTGGCGACGGCGGTGAATCAGACACTGTCAATCACGGGACCTTGATGACGTATTGGCAAGTTCGGCCAGATCTTGAGGAAGGGATCCCGCTGAACCTGGTTGTAGCTGATGACATCAACCAGGAACTCGCCGCGAAGCAGTAGGGCAAGTTGGCCGAGGTTCATCTCTGGAACGATGACCTGGAGTAGCTGTTGAGGACCTTCTCGGTGTTCTGCGGAAGCGGGTTGAGGTGGCGCAGGTGGGCTTGGGCAACCTTGTCGCCCCCGTCGCGGATTCTCGGCATGCAGCACCGATCGGTCCGTAGGTGGATCCCCAGCCGAGCACGAGGACATCGGCGTCGCCGTCGGGATCATCCACTCAAGATCGGGGATGGTGTTGGCGATGCCGTCAATCTTGGCCTGGCGCAGCCTCACCATTTTGTCGTGGTTCGCCGGGTCGTAGGAGATGTGTCCGGTGATATCGGCCTTCTCGATTCCGCCGATGCGGTGCTCGAGGCCAGGAGTTCCCGGAACTGCCCAAGGGCGAGCGAGCGTCTCGGGGTCGCGAAGGAATGGCATGAACTCCTCGGTGCCGTCCTCGTTTCCATTGGGCTCGGTCGCAAGTCCGACTGTCAGGTCGGGCAGTTCGCTGACGACAGGAACCTGCCACGGCTCCTGTCCATTTGCCAGGTAGCCGTCCGAGAGTAGGAACACCGGCGTGCGGTACGTCGTGGCGATCCGAGCAGCCTCAATCGCAGCGTAGAAGCAATCAGCCGGAGTACAAGGCGCGATGATCGGAACGGGAGCTTCACCGTTGCGTCCATACATCGCCTGCAGTAGGTCGGACTGTTCGGTCTTGGTGGGCAGCCCGGTTGATGGGCCGCCACGCTGAACGTCAACAACAATCAGCGGCAGTTCGAGCGCCACGGCCAGGCCGATCGCCTCCGACTTCAGCGCGAGGCCCGGTCCGGACGTCGTGGTGACTCCAAGGGCGCCGCCGTATGCCGCTCCGAGGGCGGCGCCGATGCCGGCGATCTCATCCTCGGCCTGGAAGGTACGCATACCGAAGTTCTTGTGCCTGCTCAATTCGTGCAGGATGTCGCAGGCCGGAGTGATCGGGTAGGAGCCTAGGAACACGTCCAGGTGGGTCGGACTGACCCGCCGCAATGAGGCCATAGGACAGCGCGAGGTTCCCGCAGATGTTCCGGTAGACCCCGGAGGTGGGGGGCTGGTCTGACCTCGTAGCGAACTGCGAACATCTCGGTGGTTTCGCCGAAGCTCCAGCCGGCCTCGAAGGCGGCGAGGTTGGCGCCCAGGATCTCGGGTGCGCGTCCGAACTTGACTCCAGGAACCGCTGGGTTCTCGGTCGGGCGGCCGTAGAGCCAGGACAGCAGGCCTAGCGCGAACATGTTCTTTGCGCGTTCGGCTTCTTTGCGTCAGGTCGAAGTCTGTCAGCGCCCGACCGTCAGCGAGGTCAGCGCGAGTGGGTGGACGTTGTACTCGAGCGATCCGTCGTCTAGCGGATCTGCAGGTAGCCGACCTTGGCCAAGTTCGCGCTTGTTGAACTCGTCGGTGTTCACGATCACATCTCCGCCGCGAGGCAGGTACCGAGATTGGCTTTAAGTGCCGCAGGATTCATCGCGACGAGAACGTTGGGGGAGTCACCCGGTGTCAGGATGTCGTGGTCGGCGAAGTGCAGTTGGAACGCGGAGACACCCGGCAGGGTTCCGGCGGGTGCGCGGATCTCGGCCGGGAAGTCCGGCAAGGTGGAGAGGTCGTTTCCAAAGCTTGCGGTCGCAGCGGTGAACTGGTCGCCAGTGAGTTGCATCCCGTCACCACTGTCGCCGGCAAATCGGATGATGACCCGATCGCGCTGCACAGTCTCTTTTGGCACGCTTACTAGTGTCCGACAAGTTGCATTCGTGTGTACGTGCGGGGTCGGCGTAGGGTACTGCAAGTGACTACTGCTCTGTCCATCACCAGTCTCAACCTGGCTTGTTGCGCGGTGGAATCGGCAACAGGCGTGTCGCTATGGCAGGAGCGTGCCGAGCATCCTGACGCGGCTGACGGGCTCAATGTTCTGGTAGTGGCCGGCACGGTGACGAACGCCAACGCACACCTTGTCAGGCAGGCATATGAGGGGTTAGCGGAACCTCGCGCAGTCGTCGCCTTCGGAGTGTGCACGATCTCGGGTGGTCCCTACTGGGACTCCTACGCGGTGCTAGACGGAATTGGGCAGCTAGTTCCGGTAGATGTATTTGTGCCCGGTTGCCCGCCCACACCGCAGGACATGGTGGATGTTCTAGATGGGTTGGCACGGAATCGACCGGTGGCAGCGGAGGCGAATAGTGACTGACGTGATTCGCAGGAGCGTCGACGCTGGTGACTGGGTAGTTGCGCACGAGGAAGCTGCGGCCCAGGGCCGGGAGTACTTCGACTTCTTGGCGGCGACGGATCTAGGCGTGGGTGAGGGCGAGGTTCACGAGTTTGAGGTGGTCACGCACGTGATGCGTCCAGATGCTCGAGATCGGCTGTTCTTGCGCACCGTCTTAACCACGACCGTGCTGGCGTCGGTTGCCCAGGTGTTCCCTGCGGCGGGTTGGCACGAGCGAGAGGCAGCAGACCTGCTCGGCCTGGTCTTTGTCGACAACCCCGACCCGCGTTCACTGATCTTCCTAAGCCAGCAGCCTGCGCTGCGGCGAGACTTTGCGTTGCAGTCGCGGGTTTCCCAGCCGTGGCCGGGCCTGTATGAGCCGGGGGCCGCCGCTGGGACCACTCGGCGCAAGCGTCCCAAGCCGGTACCGGGAGTGAACCCGATTTGGGGCACCGAAAAGACGCCGGGAGGTGCGCCGTGACGAACTCAGTGCAGCCGACAAGCGGGCGCAAACGCGGCGCCATTGCGCTACATCCGCAGCAGTGCACCAGTTGCATGATCTGCGTTCGGGAGTGTCCGGTGTGGTGCATCAGTCTGACTGCGGACAAGCAGCACGACCCCGACGCCGGTCCTCGCGGGCGCTCCCGACTAGTCCTGACCAGTTTCGACATCGACTACGGGCTCTGCATGGATTGCGGAATTTGCGTCGACGTCTGCCCTACTGATGCGCTGGAGTGGGTGCCGTCAACTGTTCCTGGCCAGTCCGCCGGGCAGCAACTGCGCCTTGGAGTCGAGGACCTACGAGATTTGGCCGACCAGGAGCGCTCAGGGGAAGAAACGACGTAGTTCGGACAAAATCGGAACATCGGGTGCCAGCCACGGCACTGAGTACCAGTCTTCGGGATCGAGCCAGCGCACGTCGTCGTGGCCATCGGCTGGCTCTGGCACACCATTGACCACTTGTGTTAGCCACAGTCGCATGATGCAGTCGTTGGGTAGCGGCCAGGCACGCACCGCGTCGTCGGAGGATGGATTCTTCACTTCGACACCAAAGGCGACCTCCACCGTAAGTTCTTCGGCTAGTTCGCGTTCGAGAGCCTCGATCGGGACTTCACCGGGTTCGACCTTGCCGCCGGGAAACTCCCACTGACCGCAGAGTTCAGGTGGGCGGCAACGCCGGGCGACCAGCAGCCGAGTGGGCGCCACGAGGTCATCGACGATTGCTGCGGCGACGATTAGACGTCGCCGCGGCGGCTCATCGGTAGTTGACGAACTGTACGGCGAAGTCAAGGTCCGCCTCCCTCGCAAGCTGTTGCACGGCTTGTAGATCATCGCGCTTCTTGGAACTGACTCGCAGTTCATCACCTTGGATCTGTACTTTGACGCCTTTCGGACCTTCGTCACGGATCAGCTTGCCGAGCTTTTTGGCTTGCTCCTGGGTAATTCCCGCTTGGAAAGTGACGGTGATCTTTGCTTCCTTGCCCGACTGGCGAGGATCCTGCGCCTCCATTGACTTCAGCGAGATCTGGCGCTTAACGAGCTTGTCTCGGAAGACCTCAAGAGCAGCCGAAACCCGTTCCTCGGTGGATGCGGTCAGCTCGACGCTCAACTCCCCATTCCATTCGATCTTGGCGCCGGTATTGCGGAAGTCGAAGCGTTGTGACAACTCCTTGGCAGCTTGGTTCAGCGCATTGTCCACCTCTTGGCGGTCCACTTTGCTCACGATGTCGAAGCTGCTGTCAGCCATGAAATATCCTTCACGTTGAGGTGAACTGCGGTTAGGTACAGGGTATCTGTATCCTGGCTACTCGCTGAACGGCGAATAGGCGGGTTGCCCGAGCGGCCAATGGGAGCGGACTGTAAATCCGTCGCGAAAGCTTCGAAGGTTCGAATCCTTCACCCGCCACCACAGCGAACGAAACCCGGGCCCCGGTGACGAGGGCCCGGGTTTCACCGTTTCTGTCACTCACCGACTGTTTATTCATCGGCTTTTCACTCATCGGTTTTTGTTCATCGGCGATTTGGTGTCCAGCGCCGAAACCCGGTGGCGATTTGGTGTCCAGCGCCGAAACTCGGTGGCCGCGACACGGGAGTCAATTTGGGTAATGATGTCGCAATCCCTATCGAATTGGGTCGACTGGGTGAATCTGAAAGCTTGGGTGGGTTGTGCGTTCCAAAGATCTGGTATTCGGGCTGTTACTGCTCGTGCTCGCGCTCGGCGTGTGGTACCTGACGACTGTCTTTGAGCTCGGCACCGCGAATGCGCTCATTGGCGTCATGGCGGGTGTCGTGCTGGGACTGACCCGCGATCGCTCGCCGCTAGCGCGATATGGCGCATTTTTGATCGGGTTGCTCTTCGGCCTCTTTGCCATCGTCCTCGGAATGGTCGGCTGGGCCGGCTGGGTTGGTGCAATCTTTGTGCTGACCATCATCTCTGCGCTCACAAAGGGCCGTCTGCCACTGTGGGCCATGATTCTCGGTGGTGGAACGCTCGCCGCGATCTACCAGCCGCTGTTGATCTCAAGCCCATGGTTCGTCTTCACCCAGTACCCCACAGTGCTCCTAGTCACGATCGCTGCCTCGAGTGGGGGCTTCCTAGTGACGGTCATCGTGGAACTGCTGGAGGACGTCAAAGCACCACACGTCGGCGAGGACACCAGCAGCGATTCCGGATCAGAGCCCCTCGTTCCTGCACAAAGCAGTGGTTCCGGCGAATCCACCTCACCGTTGGCAACCTCACCTGAAACGTCTAACTCGGGAAGAACGGAATGAACCTGCTCATGGGGAAACGAAAGAGTTTGCGCGCGGTTGTGGCTGTGGGGGTGACAGTCGCTGTCGTAGCAGGAACGTCCGCGATCGATACGTCGGTGTCAGCGCTGCCCACTCAGGTGCAGGCGAGCAGTTCCGGCGGTGGGTTGGACGTCACAGTCGGCGAGACGGTCGCGGTGACTACTGACCAAGAGGGGAATACGACGCCGCTCAACCTGTATCTGGTGAATGGCCAAGTCTCAGGCACCGGTTCCGGAGATGTCACCGTCCCCACTGGGCCAGATAACGCGACGCAGAGCCAGTCGGTGAATAGTGACTCCGGTCAGGTGAGCAGCTTCTTCAAGTTCGGCGGCACCTACAAGGGGGACTTGCCAGTTTCTGTTGCGACGACAGTCAAGGTCAATGGCGAGCCAGTGGAGGCGAACCAGGGATACAACCTCAATGGTGACGTGGAGATTACGTACACCGCTACGAACAACACCTCGAAAATGCAGGACATCACATTCACTGACGTTTTCGGTGAGACCAAGACCAAGAGTGTCGACATTCCGGTCCCATTTGGAGATTCGTTCGCCGCCACATTTGGCGACGGCTGGGATGTTATTGACACAGGGACCGGGACGAAGAAAACCACGGGGGATGGCACGGTCGTCTCGGCTACGATGATCTTGTTCCCGGTTTTGGCCGGTGTCATGGGCGGAACCACGCAGTCGGTGACCATCAAGGCTCGCGCGGACAACGCGAACCTTCCGAGCGCCAATCACACAGTGGTGCCCATTCAACTGCAGGATTACCAGGACGGTTCGCTACTCACACTTGCTCCACAAGCCGAATCCAAGATTATTGAACCCGCTGCTGGATTACTCGGCCAGACCGTAGATGAGGTCCTGCTCGCCACGCATATCATCAGCGGCTACACGTCCGGGTTCCGTAAGTTGGATGCCGACTACATCGATCCACTCGTGGCCGACGTTCAGAAGTTGAATGTGAACCCGAAGTCACTCAATGGAGGCCTCACCCAGTTGGCGAACGGGCTGACTGATCTTGGGGTCGTTCTCGAAGGGGACGCGGAAGCCAAGGGCATCATTGCTGGTGTAGTGCTGCAGATCTCTAACTACATCGGGAAGAACCTCACCGACACGATCGAATGGCTGACGGCTGTTATCAAGAAGGTCGGCCCAGATGCGGGCGCAGCTGCCAAATCATTGGCAAGCATTGACCAAATCCTCCAAGATCTCGATATTGAGCAACTCAATACCGACAATCAAGCAGTCGCAGCGATGTGCGCCACAGTGGGGAAGACAGCCACGTCCTTTGGTGGGAACTCGCCGTTTTTCCCCGGAACGAACAACAACCCGACGAGCAGAGCTCTCATCGCTGCCATCAAGGCAGTCAGCGGAACCAACAAGAAGACGCTGCAAGACCTGCAGGGAAAGTTGAAGGATCAGGGAGCAAAGTCCTACGACAACACGTTGTGGCTCACCCAAAGTCAGATGCCAGCGGACATCAAGTTCATCGCGCAATCGGCAGCGTGTGAGGTATCCGGAAGCATTCTCGATGAGCTAACGCCGGCCGCAAGTGCGATTGCGCCCTACGTCGGTCCGGCCGCAGAGTTACTAGCTGACTTTGCGAAGTTCGCCGAGAGTCCAGCGCTGGAAGTTGCTGAATCAGAGGTCCTCGCCGCTGTGGCTGAACTAGAGAAGATCTTGAACAACTCGTGCACGAATGCGCAGATCATCAACCCAATCGAAGCGGCAATCAAGAAGTACGGGATCAACAACCTAGAAGCGAATGCCGTGCCGTTGATTAAGGACATCCTGAAGAACTGCGGGGTTGTCCAAGTCTTTGAGTTCTTAGGCGATGTTGACCTGACGCTGGCTGATGTGTCGAACAAGGCAGCGACATTCATCAAGGGTGCCCGCAAAGACACACCGAAGATTGCCAACGGCGTTAACAGCGTGAAGAATCTGGCAGGCATTGCTGGTCGCGTATTCGATGCCATCCCTGGAATCGGGGATCTCGTCGAAACGAAGGTTGATACTGCAGTCCTTGGGCTCGATGCAAAAGGCAAGGACGCGCTGATCCAAGTCAGTGACCTCGCCGCTCAACTTCAGGCATCGCTCATCGCGATGAACGAACGCGGACTAGCCGGCGATGGTGCCCCCTACGGGAACTCAACGTTGGCGGCCGGTACGGACGGCACTATCGCGAACTTCTCGACCTACCAGTTCACGGTGGAGGAAGCCAAGCCTTATACCCGAAGCTGGGCCACGAGCGTTGGACTGGCAGCGGTGTTCCTATTGCTCGCACTAGGACTCGGTACGTTCCTATTCCGCCGGAGGATCAACCCATGATCCATCGGACAACAGTGACCGCAGCCGTAGCTATTGAGAAACCAGTGTCGGAGAGAGCGCAATGAAGCGGACAATGATCATCGGGCTGTTTGCGATGGCGATCGGAGCAGTAGGGCTGATCGTCTCGGAGAGACTGGGGATGAGCGCCCAGAACACTATCTTCGGAGTCGGAACAGGCGTGATTGCTGCAATCGTTCGCATCGGCTCGCCGATTCAGCGCCTCGCTGGGTTCTTGATCGGAATGGCGCTGGGAACAGTGCTCGTTGCCATGCAGTTGGGGATCCTGCCGGGCGGAACCAACAACGTCGGTGTCGCCATCTCGCTCATTGTGGTCCTTGTGGTGGTCGGGCTTGTGCATGCATTGACCGCCCGCCGGATTCAGGCTTGGTCGATGCTTCTCGGGGTGCTTGCAATGGCCGCAGGGGTATATCCCGCATTGGCGGCTAGCCCGTTCTCGGCAGCTGGCAACTTTCCAAGCGCTGCCTTGACTCAGCTAGCTATGGGGATGATCGGATTCTTGGCGGTGCTACCGGCGCAGCGATTCCCCGACGAGACGGCGCTGGCAGCTTCGAGCGACTCATCGCCGGAGCCTGAAGACGTGAGAAGTAGTGATGAGCAAATCGAAGAAGCCCCAGTTACGTCGCTCGACGAGATTATTGGGGGCACACGATGAAGAAGTGGACAGATAGAGTGGCAACCGGAGGACAGTCAGGTCAAGAGGGGCGGGCGCAGTCGGCTAAGACCAGAACGGTCAAGGTCGTCGCGGCAGTCTGTGCACTCTCGCTGCTTACCGTCGTGGCGGGCGCAAGTATCGGCGTTGTTACGCCAGTGGCGCCAGCAGCAGCCGACGAAATCACCCCAGCGCCAGGCGTGACCATCTCGCCGATCCCGCTGCCGACGCCAACTGGTGGGGTCCCATCGATTCCTTCGATACCGAGCCTGCCCAGCGGTGGATTGCCATCAGACCTCCCGACGAGTCTTCCATCCGGGCTGCCGACCGCGCTACCACCGATCAAGACCCCAGACCTGACCCCCAAGCCGCCAGCGGACGAGCCGTTCACTGAAACCGATCTGAATATCGATGTTGGCAAGAGCTTGACGATCGAAACCGACGCGACCGGTCAGATCCAGTCGAATGCATTCAACGTCAGTACCAATGTCTCCGGTGACGGAGCTGGGACGGTGACTGTTCCTGTTGGCCCCAACCGGGCGCGAGATGTCACGTCCTTCTCGCCGTTGACGGTCGAGGATGAGTCGATCATCTACGACATCGACAATCAAATGCCGACGGTCGAGAACAAGATTGCGTCTATGGGCCAGTACGGCGGCAAGATGCCGATCTCGTTGAAGACGACTATCACCCAGAACGGTCAGACGGTCGATCCCAACACCGCGAAGGCACTCACCGGAGCAATCGAGGTGCAGTGGGAGTTCAAGAATCACACGACCTCGACTCAATCCATCTCCTACCGCGGACCCGGCGGGGAGACGGTGACTGAGCAGGCTGCCATTTCCGTCCCGTTTGGGGTGGGCCTAAGCGCGACGTTCGGCAGCGGCTGGGCAGACGTGGCTGCGCCATGGGCAAACACTGGATTCGCAGTAGGTCAGGTGCTAGCCGGTGCAGTCCAACTCAAGGACTCGTCCGTAATCGCCAAGGTGACGGGGGTCGCTGACAACGCCAAGCTGCCTGAGCTGAAGGTTAAAGCGACCCCAAAGGACTCCACCAGCGCGACGAGTGGCCTCTACAGTAAGGGCGCCGAGATCGGCGCCGAGGTCGACGACTTTCTCTCGCAGAAGGGTGTCCCGCTTCTCGTTAAGGTGCAGGGCGCGCTTGGCCAAGCATCGACTGGTGTGGCCGCATTCCTTGACGACAAGGTCAATCCGATCCTGGAGATGACTGCGAAGCTGCGGGTCAACCCTAAGCAGGCCGACGCGAAGATCAACGACACTGTCAATCAGGTTACGCAGGCCACTGACGCGCTCTTCATGTTGAACGGCGTTAGCGCCGGAGCAACCGGAGAGGTTGCGCAGTATGTGGCGGCAGCGACCTCCCCGGCTAGCCAGAAAAAGATTGAAGGCCTGATCGGTGAGATCAACGGAGCCGAAGACTTGCTCGACGACGTGATCAAGCAAGTAAAAGCAATCAATGACGAGTTGCCTGCGCTCATTGACGGACTCACAACGCCGCTGAAGGGCACCGAACAACTCGTCTGCCCCGGTGGTTCGGGACCCTGTGACGGCGCCGACGTTATCGAGGGACGCGTGATTGCGCTGCTACCGTCGACGTGCACATCTGGGGACGCCACCCGCACCTACCTCAACAACAACGCGGTAGAAGTTGCCGCCGCGCTAGAGGCGGGGAAAGCTGCGCTCAAGGGTGACGACAAGAAGAACCTAGCTGACCTCCAGGATCTCCTGAATGCACAAGCAGCAGGAGTATGGGATCTAGCTGCGTGCACCAGTGGTGCGGAGGGAGTCAAGAAAGCGGCCCCGGTTCTTATCAGTGATCTCCCAGAGATTAACGAGGACATCGGGCTGCTCCTGCCACTGCTCAACGACGTTGAAGACGGACTCAAGGTTGCCGTCCGGTCGCTGACCAAGTTTGCCGCAGCAATGCCAGAGATCAACTACGCGCTGGACCACGATTGTTCACCAAAAGTGATCTCGAATATCTCCGAATGTGGCCTCGTCCAGGCAATGCAGATCGCTTCTGATACGGATAAGAGGACGGCCCAGCAGGTTCGTCGGGGCCTTGAACTGATCGTCAAGGATCTCCAGGTCCCGCTCAACCAGATCTTTGCGGTGGCCAACGATATCGGCCGCGGCTCGCTGCCACTCGAGAAGACGCTCAACGACTTGCCGGGTGTGATTAACGAGCTAGGAAACGGCCCGTTTGGGGAGTTCACGGCGGAAGTTGAGAACCTCGCAGGCCTGGCATCTTCGCTCACGACCTCGGCCAGCAAGACGGTAGCAATCAACAACGCGGTTGACCAGAAGTTCCATTCTGGTGAGGCCTTCCCGTACGGATCGGCAACGGGCGCGAACGCGACCACATCGGCCACTTACGCTTTCACTGTCTCCGCACCGGGCGCCTCGGCTTCTCCGATCGGAGCGATTGCCGCCTTCGCAGGAGTGTTGCTGCTGATCATGTTGTCCCTGGCTGTCTGGCTGTCGCGCAGACCCAACGCGGTCTAGTCTTGGTTGTCGGCGGAGGGTGAATCGCCCACCGGCGTGCGGCCAGATGCGGCTCAGATGTACCCTTGACAGTCGCGCGGGTTCTTCTCGTGCAACTTGCCCCTTTAGCTCAGTCGGTAGAGCGTTTCCATGGTAAGGAAAAGGTCTACGGTTCGATTCCGTAAAGGGGCTCGACAAGGCGCAAGCCTTGCAATGGCGGGGTAGCTCAGCCTGGTAGAGCAAGCGGCTCATAATCGCTGTGTCGCCGGTTCAAGTCCGGCCCTCGCTACTCATCAACAAGCACAGAAATCATCAACAAGCACAGCACCAAGCAAGAAACCGAGTAAGACCCAGATCACGTCTAGTAAAAACTAGCTTTAACGAAAGGCACTGCCATGGGCAAGGCAACGGATGTTCGACCCAAGATCACATTGGCTTGTGGCGAGTGCAAAGAGCGCAACTACATCACCAAGAAGAACCGCCGCAACGATCCTGATCGCCTCGAGGTGAACAAGTTCTGTTCGCGTTGCGGTAAGCACACCGCGCACAAAGAGACTCGCTAGTCCTCGTACGACGAGTACCCCGGTGTCGGTATTCAACTGGCTCTTTCGGAATCGAAAGACCGGTGAGATCACGATTCGGGCAGTTCCCGAACGCCGCGCTGTTCGTGTTCTTGGGGGCATTCGTGCTCTCCCTGCTGCTGGACCTCGTTGGATACGGCGATACCTGGTTTCGGGCGGTCGTGGGGCTCATCGGCTCCGCCGCACTGCTCTGGTGGGCGATCGATGAACTGATCCGCGGAGTCAATCCATGGCGCAGAATCTTGGGAGCAGTCGTGACGGTCTTCGTAGTTATCGGCCTAGTCGGCCGTTTCAGCTAGGCTGGTGTGCGTGAGCAGTTACGGAATCACCGTCGTGGGTCACGACCGGCCAGGGATCGTCGCTGACGTCACGGGCGCGCTGAGTTCGCACGGGGGCAACATTGAGGATTCGTCGATGACCCTGTTACGCGGTCACTTCGCCTGGACGCTGATTGTTGATCTGGACGCTCGCGTGGTGGACGTGGATGCCGCAGTCGATCCATTGCGCACCGCTGACCTGTTGATCTCAGTCGTCCCACTACCAGCTGAGTCAGTCACTTCTCGACCGCCGACACATTGGCTCAACGTTCACGGATCAGACCGGTCGGGAATCGTTTCCGCCATCACGCGCGAGGTCGCCGCTGTCGGCGGCAATATCACCGACCTATCGACTCGCCTCGTCGGGGAGTTGTACGTCGTGAGCGCCGATGTGGCGCTGCCTGTCGGCACAGATCAGGCTGGCCTAGATCTTCGCCTTGCTGCGGTCGCCAGCGAGCTCGGCGTGGAGGTCTCTTTGCGTCCTGTCGAAGCCGACGACCTCTTCTAGGTATCGCAGGTGACCGTTGACGTTCGTTCGCTGCTAGCTGCCGACCTACCGGTCGGTCGGATACGCTCCGCAGTCTTGGCTCCCGATCCAGTCTTGAGTACACCATGCGCCGAGGTCGATCCACGGTCGCCGCAGATCGTGGCGCTAGCCGGGGACTTGCTTGCCACGATGGACGCCTCGCCCGGCTGCGTGGGCTTGGCAGCTAATCAGATCGGTGAGCCAGTTCAGGTGTTCAGCTTGGACGTGAGTGCGCACCCAAAGACACGCACGACTCACGGGCGCTTCGTCCTATGCAATCCGATCCTCGAGTCGGCCACCCGCAACGAGAAGTCTCGCGAGGGATGCTTGTCGGTTCCCGACTTTACCGGCGACGTAAAGCGAGCGAGCCGGGTAGTTGTTCGCGGTTGGGTCCCAGGCAGTGGGGCCGAGGTGGTGCTGACGACCGATGCCTTCGAGGCACGTGCACTACAACACGAGATCGACCACCTCAGTGGACTGCTCTTCTTAGATCGCGTGGCCGGTGCCCACGCCATCCACGTGCGCCAGACCTACCAGTGAGCCGGTAGTCTCGCCTGCGGCGCCCAGGTGGTGGAATCGGCAGACACGCTCGGCTTAAACCCGAGTGACTTAACGGTCGTACGGGTTCAAGTCCCGTCCTGGGCACGGGTTGCGCAGTATCGTGGTGCCGGAATCACTTGACCGATCGGAGGCGCACATTGCCAGCCATTGTGAAGGTCGCGCCTGGTGTGTTTCGCATTCCGACGGCGGGCGACTTCATTAACACCGTCGTCTTCATTGAAGATGATGGCTCAGTGACTTTGATCGACTGCGGTCTCAAGAGTGCTCCTAAGCGAATCGTGGACGGACTTGCCGCCATCGGCAAACACGCAGGTGATGTCCAGAAGATTGTGCTGACTCATGCTCACAACGATCACGCCGGCGGCGCTGCGGATATGGTGCGGCGTACCGGCGTAGGCGGGGTGGATGTCCACGCTGATGATGCAGCGTTCATCGAGAGTGGGCGAGGTTCTCCCACCGACCAATCAACCCTGGTCGGTCGAATCTTTACCCGCGCCAAGGCTGGCGGTTTCGAAGCTGTTCCGGTGGGTGAAGAACTCACTGACGGGCAGTTACTTGAGGTGGCGGGCGGCCTGCGTATCCATCACACACCAGGGCATTCGCCAGGTCATATTTCTCTGGTCCATGAACCGACCAGTGTCATGATCACCGGAGACGCGATCTGGAATATGGCGGCTCGGATGACGTGGCCGGTGGCGGCGTTTTGTAGTTCGCACCGACTCAATCAGAAGTCCGCTCATGTGCTGGGGGAGTTGGACTACCAGGTCGCGGTATTCACCCATGGGCCCCACATCGATGACGGCGCCCGTGAACAGGTCCGGGGCTTCCTGAAGCGCAAGGACGCTTGGTAATCCATGGGTAGGGCATCTAGCGCGCGACGTATTGCGACTGCTGCGTTGTACGGAGGTGGCGGAGCTGTCGGGATTGGCGCGGCGGCTGCCGGAGTGCTGGTCGCAGAAGGCTTCTGGGCCAGACGCACCATCGGCCTACGCAAGGAGTCCGCTCCCTACGCCGACGGTATCTACGGGTCCAAGCGGCGCGGGACCTCACTTCGACTAGTCATTCTCGGTGATTCGGTAGCGGCAGGACTTGGGGCAGATTCACCTCTCGACACATTCGGTGCGCTGCTCGCTCAGGGACTCGCCGACGCGACGGACCGCCCGGTCCGCCTAGTCAATGTGGCCACCGTCGGAGCGCGCAGTGCTGACTTGGAGGCGCAGGTCACCCGCGCCCTGCTACTGCGTCCGCATGTCGCGATCGTGATCATCGGTGGAAACGATGTCACCCATCTGACCCGACCGCAGACCGCGGTGCGCGACCTAGAGGAGGGGGTCGCACGGCTAGCGGATGCGGGCTCCGAGGTAGTAGTCGGAACCTGTCCCGATATCGGAACCATAAAGCCGATTCGCCAGCCACTGCGATCAGTGGCGCGGCGTCTGTCTCGACAACTCGCGGCGGCACAGACCATCGCGGTGGTCGAGGCGGGCGGGCGATCCGTGTCACTTGGCGATCTGCTCGGACCACACTTTGAGGAGCATGCCGATGAGATGTTCGCCCACGACCGGTTTCATCCCTCCTCGATCGGATACGAAGCGACCGCGCAGGTCCTGCTGCCCTCAGTGCTGGACTCCCTAGGTCTGCTCGATCAAGATGCTCGCGTTCCGGATGAGTCCCTCGGGGAGTCGGTCGTTCCCGTTGCCACCGCCGCTATCACTGCCGTCGACAGTGTCGGTACCGAGGTTGTCGGTACGAAGATCGGTGGGGAATCGCGTGGTCCGAAGGGACGGTGGGCGCAGATCCGCCACCGGTTCCTGCACCCAATCAGGCGTGCCGATCCGCCGGAACCGCTGACCGCGCCGGAGGGTTCTGGAGGCCAAGCGAGTGGCGTTTGACGGTGCCGGGGCTGAGGCTGAGGCCGATGTGGGCCTCAGACTCGTTCGTCAGGTCGATGTGACCGCTACGTGGCTGGGTGGCCGACCGGTCGATCAGTTTGCCCCCGGCAAGCGGCTAGGTGACGTCGCGGCGAGGGTGGCCGAAATCTGCCAGTCGATGGTTGATCTGCAGGTCGCCCTAGACCCAGACGGCTACGCCGACTCAACGAGCGAGCGTCCGCCACAGATTCCCACCTTGAGTGGTCACGCCCTAGGGTCGCAACTTCGAGTCGTGGCAACTGAGTTGCTTTCGTCAATGCGGGATAGCCCGCGGGAAGCTGCGAGAGAGAAATCAACTACGGTGCTCAACCATGTTGTCGCGGAACTGATTTCGTTGCGTTCAACTGCGTAGGTCGGCATTCGGCAGCGCCGTGGGGCAGGATGTATTCGTGTCACCCGATTCGCCAGACAAGCCGAGCTCCTTCAGGCGCGAGCTGCGCGAGCAGGCGCTTGACGTAGTGACCCGCCAGCTGGCTGACGTCGGCTGGGATCAGATTCGTTTTGGAAACGTGGCGGCGGCCGTAGGAGTCAGCCGACCCACTTTGTATGCGGAGTTCGGCAATAAGGACGGCTTCGGTGAGGCGCTCGTCGCGCACGAAGCACAACGATTCCTGCAGGGCATTGCCGAGGTATTAGGCGATCCAACTCTGGCGCCATTGACGGCAGTGAAGTACGCCACCGCGTATACCTTCGACGAGGCCGAACGAAGTCCGGTAGTCCGAGCGATATTGACATCACGCACGGTAGATGGCCGCACATCGGACACCCTGCTCCCGTTCATCACCACGCGTGCAGCGCCCATCATGCGACAGGCCAACGGGGGCCTCGTGGGCTGGCTCTCGGAGGTCTGCCCGGACACCTCCGAGCAAGAGATCGACGATGCAGTGGATGTCATCGTGCGCCTGGTCGTGAGCTACCTGCTGGCCCCCGTTGGCGACGACGAGGAAATGACCGCTCGAGTGTGTCGCTTGGTGGAGCGACTGCTTCCACAGATTCGCAGTGCCGCGACGCTCACTAACGCGTGAAGGTGCCGAGACCGTTCACGTTGAGGTTCTCAACCAACACTTTGGTCGTCTCGCCTGACTTCGAGTCGCTGAAGGTGACGCTGGAGATCCCCACCGCGTTCTCACCTCGAGCGAACATCGAGAAGGTGTTGGCATCCCAATGCGTCAACTCGAACGTTTCATCTCGTGGACCCAGGACCAATGCGAGCGAACCGTCCTTCTCGATCACCTTCGCATCTCCGAAGTACGGGTTCTCGCCGTAGGTGCCGACATAGGCGGAATTGGGTAGCGCGGGTTGAGGGCTCTTAGGCTTCTCCTGGTCGGCGATCTCGCTGTTGTTCTCGTACAGGCTAAGGAACTGAGACCGGAAGCCTTCCACCCAGTCGCGCTGCACTGTCCCGGTCTCAACGATGTCCATGAACGAGGTAGTAACTGCCTCTGCGGCGCCCGACCGCAGTCCCATTCGTTAGAACCACAATGCCGAGGTTCTCCGACGGGAGCATTTCGAAACGAGTTCCGGCACCAAGTGCGAACGCACCCGAGTGGTTGATGCGAACCCTGCCCGCTCCATCGGTGTTGGTGCCCGTGCCCAGGCCGTAGAGGCCAGGCCTCGAGGCCGGAGTTCTGGGGGCGTTGCTAGTCATGTGGGGAGTCCACGTTTCCATTAGCACTGCCGGGTCGGCGATCTGCTGGCCATCGGACTCACCACCGTTCAGTTCCATGATCATCCACTTGGCCATATCGTTTGCGGTCGAGCTCACTCCACCGGCGGGCGATTGCGGATCTGGTTGGCGTTCCAGCGTGGGCGTAAAGGTCTCCTTGCCGTCCCACTGGTGCGGGGTCGCACGGTTCTCAGCGCTCACGAAGTCAGCGTGGGTCGAACTGGTTGAGCTCATCCCGAGGGGGTCGTAAAGGCGTTCCTTCGATAGCTGCGCCCACGGTTTGTTCTGGGACACCGCGACCGCCTCAGCTGCCGCTGTTAGGCCAAAGTTCGTGTAGTTATAGGTGGTTCGAAATGGGGTGAGCGGCAGGTATCGCAGCCGCTGCAGTATCTGTGTCCTGTCGAATCCGAGGTCCTCAAGATCGTCCCCGGCATGAGCTGGGAGCCCGCTGCGGTGGGAATACATGTCGGCGAGCTGCACATTTTTCGTCGCGTAGGGATCGGCGAGAGCAAATTTCGGTAGGTACTTGTTGATCTCCGTCGTCCACTGAACATCGGTCTCGGACACAACGGAACTGACGACCGCCGCTCCTACCGGTTTTGACAAGGATGCGAGTTGGAAGACTGTGTCCGCGTCGACTGGTTCACCAGTGCCCGTATCGCGGACTCCGAAGCCGCCTGAGTAGACCAGTTTGCCGTCTCGAACCACCGCCACCGACGCACCGGGAACTCCCGACTTCCCGAGCGCGTCGTCGACTAGTTTCGGCACCTGCCCAATCGCCTCATCAATTTGGGAATTGGGGATGTCGACGGCCGACCATTCGGCTGGGTTCTCAGCGCTATTGCCGAGGTTCGCCTGCGAGGCGTTGCTACAGCCGACAAGTAGGAGTCCAGCAACCGCGAGAGGAGCGAGGGTAATCGTGGTGCGGGCCTGTCGGATCGTCATGGTCTGACACTAGTCAATGACTTGGAGCCTCTGGTCGTTTCTTGGGTATTGGCCCTAATGGGGCACTGGCTCGGTCTCGTTGGACGTGCGCGGCGTCCGCGGCAATAGAGTCAAGGCGGATCAGCAGATGAGTTTCATTTTGAACTAGGACAGAGGTGGCGCGCGTGTCAGATGTCGGAGTTGTGTTTCCGATCGACGAATCTGGGCGACGAGGTTCACTGGCGGTGAACCAAGCCATCTGGGCTGATTCGGTTCGTGGCGTTGCGCCCGGCCTGGCGCGTCGAATCGAACTCAGCGACAACTGGCGCTCAGACTACGCGGACTTCGTCCACGAGATCACTGAGCTATGCGCAACCTCGCGGGTCGTGGCACAACAGGTTGCTGCCGCCGGGCTCGAAGCGGCCAGAGAACGGCTGAGCTTTGAGCGTGATGGTGAGGTCGTGGGCATGGACGACTTCTCTGAAGTCGCTCCGGCCTTCGAGTTGGAGACCGAATCAGTCAGTGGATCCGCCCAGCCTGCTCAAGAGATCGTGCTCCCTTACCGCGGTAGCGAACTGCGGGGGGATGCTCTACGACGACAGTTAGCGGACTGGGTGGCTCGCGGCATTATCGAACCGTCGGCATCGTCGGCCATCAACCTCGTGATGGAAAACCCAGATTGGCTGCGCTTAGCCGGTCAGCGGGTGGCCGTGCTCGGAGCGGGTGCTCAGACGAGTCCATTGCCAACTCTCTTGTCCTGGGGGGTCGAGGTGTTGGCTGTGGATCTACCTAGGCCGCAGGTCTGGGAACGGATCATTGACGCCGCCGAGCAGGGGGCGGGAACAGTGCACATCCCCGTCCAGCGGCACATCTCCGGCACCCTCGCACAGCGCGCCGGTGCGAACGTCATTGAGGACTTGCCCGAGTTGGCGCAGTGGATGGGTCGCTACAGCGATAGACCACTGGTACTTGGGGTCTACATCTACGCCGATGGCGCCCTGCATGTGGCGGCAACGGTGGCAGCGGATGTGCTAGCCACGACCTTGCGCGAGCGTGGTCAAGACATCGCTATGGCTTATGCCGGGACGCCGAGTGACTGCTTCCTGGTTCCCACAGACGCAGTCGACGACAGCAATGCGCGGCGCCGGTCTCGGCGCTCGCGGGCCGTTGAACTGCCAGTGCGGGCGCTCACACTGGGAAAGCTCTACGCGCCCGCCTATGAGGGAGTTTTGGAGAGCAGCGACGGCGAGGAGATGGGAATAGTTGACGCCGTCGTGACCCAGCAGGGTCCGAACTACTCGTTGGCCAAGAGATTGCAGCGGTGGCGGACAATCGAATCTTGGCGCGAAGGATATGGGGCGTCATTCAATGTGGCTCCTCCGACGTGGACGGTGTCGGTGACGAAGAATCGAGTTCTTGCCGCTGGTTACTACGGTGCGCGCAGTGCCGGTCTGGAAGTTTTTGAACCCGACACTATGAGCGTCTTGATGACCGCGATGCTCGTCCACGATCTCAATACGACTCCGGCGCAGGTGCACCCGGAACTGGCCTTGACCCGCGATGGTATCCATGGTGGCTACTGGCGCGTCCCGCACGACATTAGGTCAACACTTCTGTACACCGGCCTGGTGGGAATTCCGGCCGCCTACGCCCCGACGTTGCGCTTCAGATAGTCGGTGCCTTATGTATTTCGACAAATCGATGTACTCCTACCTCAGCGAGCGATTGGAGTAGACGGATGACATCGGCGCCAGAGTCCATCTCAGGACTGAGCTTTGAATGGCAGGGAGTTCACCACTCAAGAGAAGGTGACTTCGGGCAAATCAGCACCCACACGGTGACGTACGAGAGCGATACGCACAACTATGTGACAGTCGGGGGGAAGGTCGTTGGTCAAGGGGCATACGAGTACACGAGACTCGACGACGAGGTCGGCGTCATCATCTATCAACCAGAACAGTATCTCGGGCGACGTGATGTTCGGTTGCACGCGATTTTGAACTTTGCCGCAAGTACTGACCGGGCAGTCATCGAACAATCAGGAAAGGCATTTGCGGTTGCCGACGGAAGCTTTCGGCTAGTAGCGACGCCTCGCGAAGTCCCCAGCTAAGGAATTCCAGCCCGCACACGTCCCCGACGTTGCGCTTCAGGTAGTCGGCGCCTGTCTTTCAGGTTCATCGCGACTGGGCGATGGCACCCCGCGGCCGGGATGTTGGTTTCGCGCTCAGGCTATGCTCCGACCTTCCTAACAAAAACTAATTGGAGTGTCTGTGCTGTCCAAGCCAAGGATCAACAAAACGTCCCGAGTCGTAGCCATGTCCGCAATAGGTCTCGCGGCTGCCCTCGGATTGGCTGGCTGCCCATCGACCCCCCTAGAACAACCTGCCGGCGTTACCCCGTCTGAAACGAGCGATTCCAACTCGGACTCAAACAACGATTCCGGCGGTAGCGGTTCGAACTCCAACTCTGGTGGCGGTTCGAACTCAGGTAGCACCTCCAAGAGTTCGCCGAAGAGCACGAAGACTCCAAAGCCGACGAATAGCTTCTCGCCAACTGTGCCCGATGAGCCGACTTACACGGCCAATCCAAACCAAACGTACAAGCCGATCCAGCCTCAGTACGGCACTCCGTAGCTCCTGCGGCTCGACTATTGGCGTCAACGCGCGCAGTGGCTCCCGGGTTCGTACCCTGAGAGGAATAGTCGAGCAACCGAGGAGGCCGCCGAAATGACCCCCGACAATGCCAGCGCGAGGTACCGAAGAGCTGATCAGATCCGCGCCCATGGTGCCGTCGGCAACCTCTTCGATGGCGTGTCTATGCCCATTCACGGTCTTGATACCCGACTTGTCGCCTGGCCAGGAACTGGCTACCAGACTGAAGCCGTGCATGTCAGCACGGTAAAGCCGGGTGAGCAGAGTGATCGTTACACCTACGATCTGTCCGAAGAGGCGATCTTGTGCCGATACGGCACCGCCGAGGTTTGGTTGAGGGGCCAGTGGGTGACACTGAATCCCGGCGATATCGCATACATTCCCGAAGGCCTCGAACGTCAGATTCGAAATCCCGCATCGAACACCTCGGATGCCGTATTGGTCAATCAGATCTGTCCACCCCAGTTCGATTTATACGCTGAGGGAGGCTTCTACAACGACTCGCTCGGAGTGATCAACTTCGACTCGATTGAGAAGGCGAAGATCAACGCGACACCAGTCCAACCCCCGGCGCTCAATGAGATGACGTATAACGACGATCAGCCGGACGTCCGCGCAAACAATCTTGAGCCAGAAGACGTCAAGCGGCACGGCGCGCTGTTCAATGTTCTAGAAGGAGCGGCGTTCACCGGAATCGGGATGCCGATGCGATTGGTTCTTTGGCCGGGAGCGGGCACGCGACTGGTTGGCTTCAACTATGCCTATTGCGGAACCGACGTCGAAGACACCATGCACCGCCATCCGGTCTCCGACGAATTCTCGGTCATGTGGAGTGGTCAGGGACAGTTCTTTGTGGGCGATATTGGCTGGATCGATGCCGAGGAAAATGATGTTGCGCTTGCCCCGTGTGGTGTCGTTCATGGCCATCGCAGCGTTGCAGGGCGAGGCCCATCGATGATGGGCGGCTTTGCCTCGCCCCCGCAAATGGACCTCGTAATTCCCACGCCGTATTACCAAGACGGCGTGTACGCGCATCCGGCCGACTCAGAACTGACAGCGAGCGAGGAACACGCCTCCGATCGCTAGTCGACTCACCCGATCTGCCGAACGGGTCGCACTTCTCAATGAGGACAGTTGGAATCGCGACTCAGTCGCTCTCTGTCGTCATCAAAGGCGGGAGCAGAATGCCGGTGTGAGCATGGCAGTCGTAGCCGTTGGGAACTTTGTATAGGTATTGCTGGTGGTGGGCCTCGGCCAAGTAGAAGGGCAGTTCGCTCGCGGGGCGGATGTCTGTGGTGATCGGGTCGAACCCCTTGCCGATCAGGACGTCGTTGTAGGCGTCTCGGGTAGCGATAGCTAGGCGTTCCTGTTCGGGGGTCGTCCAGTAAATCGCGCTGCGGTATTGGGTGCCGATGTCGTTACCTTGGCGGTAGCCCTGAGTGGGGTCATGGTTCTCCCAGAACACCTTCAGGACGTCGTACGTCGAGATCTCGCCTGGTTCGTAGGCGACGAGCACCGCTTCGGTGTGGCCCGTTCTTGCTGTGCAGACCTCCTCATAGGTGGGGTTCGGGGAGTAACCGCCTTGATAGCCGACAGCCGTACCAACAACGCCGGTCAACTTCCAAAACTTTCGCTCGGCGCCCCAAAAACAGCCCATGCCGAAGTAGATGACCTGCGCCGTATCCGACCAGGGCCCAGCTAGCGGCGTTGCGAGGACAGCATGTGTTCGCGGTACCGGGTAGACCGGATTCGCGTGGCCCGCAAGGGCATCATCGGGGGCAACCATGGTGCGCTTAGCGGAACCAAAAAGCCAACTCATAGCAACAGTGTGACGGCTAGGGGAGTCAAAGCGCAATCGGCGTTGCGGGGCTGACTTTCATGAGACTTAACCGTTCTCAGCAAACCTTGCCACGACTTAACCCTGATCCCCTATTGCTCCGGCTCTGGGAGGTCGATGGTTATTGCCAGAGCTAGTCAGTCCACGCCGGGTGAGGAGCACCGTGATGTCGAGTTACCTACCAGATCTGTTGGCCAGTGACGTTCCTTGGTTGTGGATCTCAGCGCGGAGCTTGGGTATCTCGGCATGGCTGGCCAGCTCGCTGACAGTTCTACTTGGTCTGGTCGCCGCAACTCGCCGTGCGCGGGGCCGCAAGCCTGCGCAACCGTTCGTGATGATCCACCGATCGGTAGCCATCAGTACGGTCGTCTTGGTCGTTGCCCACATCGCGACGCTGATTCCAGACCCGTATGCAAAGCTGTCGATCATCGGGGCGCTCGTTCCTGGGATGGCGCAGGAGAGCACGGCGGCAACGGCCCTCGGTTCCGTGGCTTTTCTGATCTTGGTTGCAGTGTCTGTCGCGAACGCCACCCGACGTCGGCTATCCGTCGGAGTCTGGCGCAGTGTGCATGCCTGCGCGTTCGCAGTCTGGCCATTGGCAACTGCCCACTTCATCTTGATTGGCACTGACGCTATGACGACCCCGGCGGTCATCATGCTCCTCGTTGTCAGTGGGTTGCTGGTCAGCTTGGTTTTGGTTCGCGGATTCTCCACCTCAAAGGTCGGGAACGATCCCCGTCTTAACAACGAGGCAGCGAAGCGACGTGGTGCCAACCAGGCAGCGACGCGCGCGCTGGCCGCACAGGCTCTCAAGGTCGCACCATTGACGGTGGCCAAGGTCGTCGCTGAGACTGCGGACACGAAGACGTTTGAACTCGCGATTCCTGCCCAGGCGCGTGCAGAGTTTGACTACCTGCCGGGGCAGTTCCTCACGATCAGAGTTCCCAGTGACGTCACCGGATCGGTGGCTCGCTGCTACTCGTTATCAAGTGCCCCAAGTGTTGACACGAACTTGCGCATCACGGTCAAGCGAACTGTTGGCGGGTATGCCTCGAACTGGCTGAACGACAACCTTGCTGAGGGAATGGAGCTCGACTCGCTTGCCCCATCAGGCAGGTTTACCGTCCCGGAGAACGCAGCCGAGCTACTGCTGTTCGCCGGTGGGTCGGGAATCACGCCGATGATGTCGATCATCTCTGAGGAGCTGGCCAAACAGGAGCCAGTCCCGATCACCCTGGTGTACGCAAATCGTGACCCGGAGTCGATCATCTTCGTCCAGCAGTTGCGTCAGTTGACCAAGACGCATCCCGGCAAACTCGTGGTGCATCACTGGCTGGCATCCATCTCGGGATTGCCGACGACGGCGGACGTGGCACAACAGCTCGCCCCGCACCGTAGTGCCGACATCCTCGTGTGCGGACCACCACCGTTCATGGACTTGATCGTGGGAGCCGCGCGGGACTTTGGCTGGCCTGCCGAGCGTGTTCGCAAGGAGGAGTTTCGCTCCCTACAGGGTGACCCCTTCGCGCAGCCACAGCGACAGGTTGCGTCTGCTGACGCCACCGAACCTGGAGGCGGTAGCCAACTCAAGACGCGACCGCTCTCGGCCCACGTCAAGCTCGAGGGGCGCAGCCACCGGGTCGAGTGGTCCCCTGATTCCTCTTTGGTGGACGCGATGCTGGAGTCCGGCATTCGCGCCCCCTATTCCTGCCGCGAAGGCATCTGTGCGACCTGTGAATGCCTCGTTGTCAAAGGAAACGTCGACACCGGCTCCGGTGTCGCCGGAGTCGGTCAGACAGTGCTGGGATGCCAGATCCGACCGACTGAGGAAGGTGCCGAGATCCACTTCTAGCCTCATGTGAGATCGCCCTGTCCACGCGATGAAACACACTGTGGTCGAATAGCGCTCGTGCGTGCGCGAGGGCTAGTTAAATGACCAAGCTGCTATCGCGACTGCCGTGGTTCAGCGGGTTGCCCCGCGAGGTCGGGGTACTGGCGGCAATAGCGTTTTGTGTGGCGCTCGGATTTGGGATTGTTGCCCCCGCGCTGCCCGTGTTCGCTCGGACGTTCGGAGTGTCAGCGTTCCTTGCGGCCGCCGTGATCAGCGTATTCGCCCTGATGCGGCTGATTACCGCGCCTGGCGCGGGCGCGCTGGTCAACCGCGTCGGCGAACGAGCGGTGCTGTCCGCAGGGCTGATCATTGTCGCTGTCTCGTCACTATTGGCCGGATTCTCGCAGAGCTACGTTCAACTGCTCGTCTTGCGCGGTGTCGGAGGAATTGGCTCTGCGATGTTCACCGTGTCGGCAATGGCCCTGTTGCTGCGGACCACTGGACCCAATCAGCGTGGACGGGCATCGAGTGCTTTTCAAGCAGGGTTCCTCTTCGGCGGTATCGCTGGCCCCGCCGTCGGTGGAATTGTCGTGGGCATCTCCATTCGGATGCCGTTCTTCGTCTACGCGGCGACGTTGGCGGCGGCTGCTGCGGTGGCGATTCTGTTCCTGCGCTCACCGGAACAGATCCTCGCCGAGGCTCGCGAGCAGGAGCTCCAAGGGGACCGGTCTGATCCAATTGTCGAACCTGAGCCGACAACCGCGGCAGAGGCAGATTCGGGCACGGAGCCTGAGCGGGACACTGAGGCTGAGAAGGAAACCGAGACCGAAGAGAAGGTGACGCTGGCAAAGGCACTGCGCAGCGGAGGCTATCGGGCTGCGCTGATGGCGAACTTAGTCAACGGGTTCGTCACCTTTGGAATCCGGACTTCGCTCGTTCCGTTGTTCGTGGTCGAGTCCCTGATGCGCGGACCGGGGCTCGCGGGTGTGGGCTTTCTCGTGGCCGCAGCAGCGCAGGGGGTCTCGCTGGTATTCGCTGGACGGATTACCGACCAGCGTGGACGCAAACCGGCGCTGGTAATCGGGATGGCGACCACTTTGATCGGCGTACTGCTGCTGACGATCGCCAGCGACCCGATCGTCTTCGTTGTCGCGATGGGAGTCACCGGGGTAGGTACGGCGTTCCTCGGATCGGCGCCGGCCGCGATCGTGGGCGACGTGATGGGTCGGGCGCGCGGCGGGACCGTGGTCGCCGCGTTCCAGATGATCGCCGACGTGGGCGCCATCGCTGGCCCCCTCATCGCCGGCCTCATTGTCGACCAGCTCGGCTATCATTGGGCCTTTGCGTCGGCCGCCGTGGTGTGCGCCTTCGCGCTGTTCGTTTCCCTCACGATGCCAGAGACTAAGCGGACCGTCGACGCAGCCAAATCGGTGTAGGCAGACCCAGATACCTGGCAACGATGCGCGCTTAACGGCCATGATGGCCACATGTCTAACGATGCCCCGCTAGGTGGCACTTCCACGGCGCCCGAGCAGTTACCCAATGACCTGATCCTGGCTATCGACATCGGTGGGACAAAGATGGCCATCGGGCTAGTTGATCAAGATGGAAATGTGCTCAACAGCAAACGCACACCTTCTCCGGCTAACCAACTCGGCGACGCCATGTGGGACGCGCTCAACCGGCTGGCCGACGATGTCCTTGCCGAGGCCGGGGACCCAGACTTGGTGGGCGTCGGGGTCGGATGCGCAGGGCCGATGATCTGGCCCGAGGGAATCGTGTCGCCGACGAACATCATCGGGTGGCGTGATTTCCCGCTACGCCGCAAACTGCGAGAACGATTTCCTGGCGTTCCGGTACGTCTGCACAATGATGCGATCTGCATGGCGATCGCGGAGAACTGGAAGGGCGCCGCACGAGGCCACCGAAATGCGCTCGGGATGGTCGTCTCCACCGGCGTTGGCGGTGGGCTGATCGTCGACGGACGCCTGCTCGACGGCGGGTTCGGTAATGCTGGACACATCGGCCATATCGTTATTGATCCGGATGGCCCGAGCTGCCGATGTGGTGGTCGAGGTTGTCTAGAGGCGATTGCTCGTGGACCGGCGACAGCGGCCTGGGCGGTCGAGGAGGGTTGGTCGCCGATGCGACCAGGCGCCCCAGTCGACGCCAAGACGCTCGCTGAAGATGCTGCCGCTGGCGACGAGATCGCCATCGCCGCCTACCGGCGGGCGGGTAACGCCGTTGGAGTGGGCTTGGCGTCGGTCGCGTCACTGCTTGACCTGGACATCGCCGTGGTTGGAGGCGGGCTATCCCAAGCCGGAAACCTACTGATGATTCCCATCAAACAAGCATTCGCCGAGCACGCAGGGATGACCTTCGTGAAGCGGTTGAAGATCGTGACGGCCCAACTAGACCAAGAGGCTGGCGTCGTCGGGGCCGCAGCGCTATTCGCCGATAACGGTCGCTACTGGGATGCGGACTAGCTCGGCAAATCGACCGAGATGATGTCCACGGACATCTGCTTGCCATTGGGCAGATCGTAGGAGACCGTCTCGCCGACCTCGTGACCCAAGACTGCGGCGCCGAGTGGGGAGGTCGGAGAGTAGACGTCGATATCGCTATGGGCACTCTCCTCGCGGGATCCCATGAAGAACACCTCGTCGTCGCCGTCCGGGAATCGCACCGTCACGACAGTTCCGTGGGTGGCCTTGCCCTCAGAGGCATCGTCGGGGATGCCAATATTTGCGTTCTCTAGCAGTGCCTTCAGTTGCCGGATCCGGGCCTCGTTCTTGCCCTGGTCGTCCTTTGCAGCGTGGTAGCCGCCGTTTTCTTTGAGGTCACCCTCTTCTCGGGCTGCTTCGATCTTGGCCACGATCTCGGCGCGCACGGGACCGCTGCGTTCCTGCAACTCTGCGGCGAGGCGGTCAAATGCGTCTTGGGTCAGCCAGGTCTCAGTGCTCATGACGGGCTCCAAGGTTGAGGTGGGTTGGACGTTCCCGGCGGGAATTGTTCCGGGGGTACATAAAGGTTACCGGGAGAATCGCATCCAAGTACCTGAACCGTGTAAGCCAGTTCGCGAGTGGCCAGCGGGTAGGACTCCGAGACGTACTCGGGCCCCGGCGGAATCGTGACGTTGGCGTAGCCGACATCCTGGCGATACTTGTTCTGTGCCCGCAACGTGCAGTCAACAGGAACTGACCCGTCGCGGCGAACCTCAAAGCTGACAGTGCTGTGCTGGGCGTCAACCGCGTTCCACGCCAGCAGCTTCCAGCGGACCTCCGGATTCGCAAAACGGTTCGCCGTCCACCCTCCAAACACCGCCAAAACCAGACAGGCCACTGCTAGCAATGCGATCGCCACGCGCGGGGTGCGGCGGTACCCGTACCTGTCCTGCAGACGTGGGGGAAGGTCGCCGAGCTTCAACGGTTTCGGCGGATTTGTGGCTGACATTGACCCCATTGTCCGTTATCGAGGTGAGCGCGTGTTGAGATGGGCACCGTGAACGCTGAAATTGGATTTCGCCTGTTCAGTTCCCTCGTTGGTGCTGGTGACCCGAACCCGACGCCATCTGGTGGGCTGCAAAGCATCGCGCCAGTTGTGGACCCAAACTCCGTGACACCAGGTATGTGGGGATTCCTATCCTTCGTTGTCTTGATTCTGGCTGCCGTAGTGCTCTACTTCTCGCTGCGTAAACAACTCAAACGAGTCAATGTTCCCGGTGATGACGGATCGGGAACTGCTCAGTCGAAGACGACCTCGGGTCCGCCGCCTCGCTAGATCCCGGTGGCTTGATGATCGGTTCTGCGCCCGAGATCCCATGGCGCGCTGGGTCGGCGTTTCAGCAGGGCTAGAAACTCGGCGGAGGTCATCGGCTCATCTAGTAGGTAGCCCTGTCCGAGGCGATAGCCCATTGCGATGAGCGCTTGGCGCTGTTCTTTTGTCTCGATACCCTCGGCGATGACCTCGGAGAGGTTCATCGATGCGCTCAACTCCCGGATGGCTTGAGCTAGCCCAAAGTCGAAGTCATTTGGTAGCCCGGCCACGAATTCTTGCGCGAGCTTGAGTCCGCGAACAGGCAGCGTTCGCAGGTAATGCAGCGATGCCCAACCGGTGCCAAAGTCGTCGATGAAAACTGCTACCCCAAGTTCAGCGATCGCGCGCAACTGAATGGCAGCAGCGCTGTCGTCGGGCATCAGAACGCTCTCAGTCACCTCGATAATCACGTTCGACGGCGGGACGCGGGTGGCCCGTAGAGTCTCGTCGAGGGCAGATGCGATGTCATCGCTTTGTAGCTGTCGTCCAGAGATGTTGATTGAGATTTTCGCGTCGCGGTGGGCGCCTGCCTGCCGACACCATTGCGCGTAGTCCTCAAGTGATTGCCGCATGACAAATCGGCCGATGTCGATGATGCTGCCCTCTTGCTCAGCGATTCCGATGAACGTCTTCGGGCGCAGTTCACCGCGTGTCGGGTGCGCCCAGCGAACTAGTGCCTCGGCGCCCACAATCGCATTCGTCTTCAGTTCGACAATTGGCTGATAGCGCACGAAGAGTTCATCGCGCTCTATGGCGCCTCGAAGTTGGTTGGATAGTGAGAGCCTGTCGGTTGCCTCCGCGTGCGTATCGCTACGGAACACCCGCACCTGGTTCTTTCCGGCGAACTTCGCGTCGTAGAGGGCGATATCTGCGTGCCGCTCAGTATCGGAGGCTTCGGTCGACCCATCGTTCATAGCGATGCCGATACTGGCTCGTGCGACGAGTTCGGTACCGCGGATCACGATTGGCTCCTTGAGCGCCAGCAGAATCCGCATCGCCACGGCCTCCGCGTCAGCAGGGGTTCCGGTGCTCTCAAGGATGGCAGCAAACTCGTCACCACCTAGTCGCACTGGCGTATCGCCCTCGCGCATACACGACACCAAGCGATTCGCCACCACTCGCAGTAGTTCGTCACCTGCTGGATGCCCGAGCGAGTCGTTGACTTGCTTAAAGTCGTCAAGGTCCATCATCAGCACCGCGAAGGGTTGGCCCGATCGACGGCTTCGGCCTGCAGCGCGGCTCATCTCGCGTCGGAACACGACTCGGTTGTTCAGTCCCGTGAGTTCATCGTGGAAAGCTTGGTAGCTCAGTTTCTGTTCCAGCAGGTAGCGGTCGGTGACGTCGTGCATCGTGACGACGTACTGATCTTCAGTGTCAATCCACGTCACATTCACTTCGACTCGTTGGTCAGTGGCCACGTTGCCGTGCTCGGAGGTGACTAGGGGCAGGTCGGCGTTACTGCGCCGGACCATCACCAGTTCACCCTTGGACTCGCCGAATGACCGCGAGCTCTCGAGTAGCCCGCGCGCCGCGCCGGGATCTTGAAATAGCTTGGGCCACAAGGACCCGAGGACATCGGGCGGCGAGAGTCCGGTGATGTCGCGGATCGCATCGGTGACGTAGCGGATCTTCGTCTTCAGGTCGACGAGGGCGATGACATCGCTGGCGTTGTGTAGGAGCATCTGCAGTCGCTCAGTCGTTGCCCGCTCCACGACGCGCTGAGCGAGTGCGAGTCGTTCCAACGCCATACCCAGGCTCTGGCCGAGCACCGCCAACGAGGCTTGGGCCGGACCATTGACGATGTCAGGGGAATCGACGATCAGGCGACGGAATGGTTTGCTGCCGGGAATCGAAACGACCGTGCGGTGTCGGATCTCGCCCCCCGGCAGCCGAAGCCGACCACCGAATGGGCCGATGCCAGCAGCCGAAAGCTCCTCGCTGGTTCCGAGGTGACATTCAACGTCGGGTTGTTCGACCAACTTCGACGCCCACTCGTCTAGGTTGTCATTCACCTGTGCAAGGTCGGTCGTGCGCATCAACGCAGCATTGATGTCTCGCAGCAGGTGCTCACGTCGAACCGCTTCTTGGTAGCCGCGGATGATCAAGTTGATGCGCAGCCCCAAGAGTAGGGCCAGAATCACCGCCATCACGACAAAAGTCCGTCCCGTGGTGAAGTCTTGGACGTCGTCGGGCGAGACCCACAGCAATATCGACGGAACGAGTAGTGCGAACGCCATGAGCACAAGAACTCGTCCGCGGGATGCAATAGCTACGTCGAAGTCTGCCGCCGGTGGCCGGGCGGCCGTTGGGTCCAAGACCGCCGCCCCTGCCGTCGCGGCGAAGATCAGCACGCCGCTGTACATGAGTGTGTTCGTTAGTTCGACAGAAAGCAACGGCATCTGCAGAAAGGCGCTGAGTCCGACCGTCCCGACACCGGCCATCACGGCCAAACCGGGCGCTATGAACCGGGCTGCCCGGTTGATGTGGCGATCGGTGGAAAACCAAATCCGAACTGTTAGGGACAGCAGGATGAGGCTCAACAAGCTCACCGCGACTAGTGAGGCCAGCTGGGAGTTGGTGAGCTCGGTGTCGAACCAGAAGGGATAGATCAGAAACTTCGCGTACAGCATGCTCGCGGCCACAAATACAATCGCGGCATCCAATATCCCGCTCACATCGGAGATGTTGCGACGACGACGATTGACGAAGAGAAACGCTGCGACAGAGAGCAGGGTGAGCACGCCAGCGTAAAAGATGCCGCCCAGGATTGTTTCCCTGGTCGTCTCCGCAGGCTGCCCCGGTTGGAAGTCACGCACCGCGTTAGTAATTGCGGTCAGCAATATGGCCGAACCCACGCAGATCCAAGCCGATCGCGCCCAGAGCCTGTGCCTGGCGATCACGTACGCGACAACACCACCGGCCGCCAGGATGTAGGAGGTCCACAGGAGTTGCCGTGCTAGTGGTGCGCCAGCGGAGAGGAAGTAGCCAATCAGGCAGACGACCGAGAGGCCGAATCCAGAGATTCCGCGCGCGAGTTTGGTCCATCATCCTCCCCTCAAGGTTGTCACCAGTCCGCCTGGCGTCGACCCGGTGCGCCAAGCGAATTGTCTCGCACCCAACGCCACTGACGCAGCGTGGGACGTACAGCTTGGTAGCGTGACCTTGGCTCGTGACGTACGGTTGGTGTCGTGTTCAGATACGCCATGTCCAGCCGCTGGATCGGTTGGCACCTGTTCAGCCTGTTCCTAGTCGTGGTTCTCGTCGGTGCTGGGGTCTGGCAGTGGGATGTGGCGATGTCCAGCGTCGGCCCAGACGGCGAGTCCAACGTCAACATCCGCAACTTGGTCTACGCAATGCAGTGGTGGGTATTCGCCATCTTCGGAATGTGGTTTTGGCTGCGCTTTCTGCGCGATCAGCGCGACGCAGACCTTGAGGAGATGCTCGCCAACTCCCAGGAGGCTTCCGTGAGGGAGGACGTGGCGGGTAGTCACGCGGCGCAAGTCCCAACGGAAACCGATGAGCGGATTTCCTTGGATCAGTCCGCGACTGTTCGCCGCGAGCGTTCGCGCTCGACCCTTGGACAGGGAGCGCGCGAGGCTAGCGAGGCTGATCACGCGGGCGCCCAGAGCTCGGATAGTGTCCCCTCTAGCGATAGTCCAACGGCCAGGGAAGGTAGCTAAACGATGTCAGGTGCGCTGCTGCGCTATCGGATCATGGCCTGGGTCACAGGTGTATTCCTTCTCGCGCTGACAATTTGGTTGATCCTGGGATACACAGTCCTCGGCTACGGCGACGGTGGGGTAAAACCAGCCGCGTACAGCCTGATGTGGACTGGTCACGGCTGGTTCTACTTCATTTATCTGATTACTGCGGTCGACCTGACCTTCAGAATGCGCTGGTCGATACTGGCAACCGTCGGGATCCTCATCGCCGGAACCATCCCCGGTGCATCGTTCGTTGCTGAGCATTGGGTGACCAAACGCGTCAAAGCTCAACTCGCGACCCTGCCCAACCCAGGTGCCAAGAGCGCATCCCCAGTTGATCAACGGCCGACCTAGCTGGAGGCAGCACTGGCGCTGAACTCGGTGATCGACAGGATGTTGCTGTCTGGGTCTAGGAACCAAGCAACTCGATCGCCGTTTGGTGCTAGCCAGATTCCACGAGCATCTTGATCGATGCCATCGAACGTCTGGAAAATGACTCCGCGCCCCGCTAACGTCTCGGCCACATCTTGGATCGAGTGCACCTGCCAGCCAACGACCGTGTACTCGACATTGATGAGGTTCTCAATCTGTGTGAGTCGCAACAACGTGCCGTGGGCGTCGAGGACTAGGAACCCAACCCCGGAATCCTTCACGTGCAGGCCGAGTACGTCGGCGTAGAACTTTCTGGCCATGTCCATGTCTGTCACGCCTACGAAGGCGATTAGTTTGCTCTTAGCCAACTTGTCCATGCGTCGAGACTCCAGTTCCTAGGACAGCGCCTTGGCCACGGTGAGCAGGATGGCCGAGGACTCAACAGCCTCGACCGAGTGCACACTCTCCGGGATAATGATGAGGTCGCCGGGCTTACCTTCCCACTGCGTTTGCGCGGTCTTTAGCCGAATGTGGCCGACAAGCACCTGCAATGTCGCCTCACCGGGGTTCTGGTGGTCGCTGAGTTCTTGGCCCATCCAAAGCGCAATAACCGTTTGGCGCAGCACATGGTTGTGTCCGCCGAAGACAGTTCGTGACGCCCGTCCGCTCGACGTCGATCCCGCCGATTCGACAAGCTCGCGTGCTAGGGCGATCAGGGATGACTTCTCCATTGGTCCGTCCTTGTGAGAGTCGGGTTTGATGGCTATCAGAGCCTACTGAAGTTGTGGATCGGATTCACCTGCGCTCAGGCAGCGCATCCTGCTTTTCCCACGCCTTGTTCAGGGCCCGCAGCAGGGTATCCGCTGGCTGTGCCCCGGACACGCCGAACTTGCCGTCGATCACGAAGAACGGAACGCCGGTTATTTGGTAGCTCTGGGCCGCAGCCTCGTCCTCTCGGACTGCATCTGCGTAGGCATTCGTTGACAAAATGCCCCGTACGTCCGCCTCGTTCAGGCCGATGCCCACGGCAACGGCCGTCAACTGGTCATGATTTGAAACCGAGAGGCCCCGAGAGAATGTGGCGCTATCGAAAGCTTCTTTCAGGTCATCTTGGCGACCCTGCTCACGGGCAAAGTGCAGCAGGCGATGCGCGTCGAATGTGTTCCCGGGTTTGGACAAGTCGAACCTGAACTCCAGTCCTGCTTTGGCGGCGGTGCGAGTCATCTGATCAATCATCTGCTGCGCTTGTTCGAGCGGCACTGAGTACTTAGCCGCCAACCGTGGCACATAGTCTCCGTCCACGAGCCCAGAGACAGGTGCCTGTCGATCGAGTTCAAACGAGCGCCAGATCAGCTCCACGCTGTCGCGGTGTTCGAACTGTTCCAGGGCCGCCTCGAAGTGGCGTTTCCCGATGTAACACCAGGGGCACACGATGTCGGACCAGATCTCAACCTTCATGCCGGGAGCAACGCTGATAGTCGGCCATCTGTTCCGCACATCTGGTGGCCTGAGTTGAATCTGGAACGCAGACAGGCGCCCGGCGACTTCGATTCCGTGATTAGGTCAGTGACGCCCGATAGATGTTCTCAATCGAGTCGTTGAGCGTCTCATTGAACTCTGCGTCGCTTTGCTGGGCGCTGAGCCCGGCGGTCAGAGCGCGGGAGAAGCTCGCAATCACCCCGTGCTGGCGTGCTAGCCGATCGTCGGCTTCGGATTGGCTGTAGCCGCCGGACAGAGCAACCACCCGCAGGACATTTGGATGGGCCACCATCGCTGCGTAGAAGTCATCGATCTCTGGAGGAGTCAACTTCAGCATTACTTGTTGGTTGGGGGAGAGACTGTCGAGGTGTTCGCGCATTGCCGAGCGTAACAAGTCCTCCGCCTCGCCTTTGTTGTCAGCATGGATGTCAATTTCGGGCTCAATGATTGGGACCAGATCAGCAGCCATGATCTGCCTCGCGATCTCGAACTGCTGATCGACGACGGCTCGGACCCCGGCATACTGCCCGTGCTTGATCACTGAGCGCATCTTCGTGCCGAATACACCCTTGTTGCGCGCGCGAGCCAAGACATCGTCCAATCCGGGCATTGGCTTCATTGTTTGGGCGCCGTCGACCTCGTCATTGAGGCCTTTGTCTACTTTGAGGAAAGGCACGATGTTCTTCACCTCCCACAAGTACTGGGCAGTTCCCTTGCCCTCAACGTCGCGGTCCATGGTCATCTCGAAAAGGATCGAACCAAGGATGCGGTCGCCGTTGAAGACGGGGCTGGTCATGATTCGGGTGCGCATCTGGTGAATCAGGTCGAACATTTCGGCGTCGTTGTCGTATGCGTCCTCAGGTATGCCGTATAACTTCAGCGCCTTGGGTGTACTCCCACCGCTTTGATCGAGGGCGGCGATAAATCCGCGAGCGTTCTTGACCTTCTCGTACTGTTGCTGGTTCATCCGTTTACAACCCCTTGCCAGTTGACTAGCCACACGCCTTAGTCCAAGTCTGGCATAGTCCGCCAGCGCAGATCATGTGCACCACGGAGGGAGATTGGGGCCAAGAGGCCCTAGATCACGTCACGAGCAGATGGTTAGATGATCGACTGTGGTTTCAACCTTCCGTAAGGTCCGGACGCATGCGGGGCGCGGCTACTACCAGGCTGAGGTCGCGGGACTGCGCTGGATAACAGTGCCGGGAGGCCCACCGACTCCTGCTGTCCTCGGGTCTGATTCTCGGGGGATCGACCTGCGCAAAATCGACACCGCCGCACCTACCGCGCAGGCTGCTGGGAGCTTTGGTCGAGCCCTGGCGACCTTACATTCCTCGTCGGCTCCGAGCTTCGGAAGTGGGCCACCGGGGGCACCAGATTGCGGCTGGATAGCTGACCTGCCGATGGAATACGGGACCTTCGACGCCTTCGCCTCGATGTACGCCGAGCTGAGAGTGGAGCCGTATGTGCGATTGGCTCAGCAATCAGGTGCGCTCGATTCGGCGCAAACGTCAGTCTTTGAAGCCCTTTGTTTCGCGCTATCCGCAGTCACGAGGGGCACCGAATCGAACCTCGTTGGACCGCCGGAGAATCCCGCTCGGCTGCACGGAGACTTGTGGAGCGGGAACCTGTTGTGGTCTGCTGACGATGTCGGTTCCCCCGCGGTATGGCTGATAGATCCGGCCGCGTACGGGGGTCACCGCGAATCAGACTTGGCGATGCTGCAGCTGTTTGGTGCGCCGTTCCTGGACGAGATTCTTCGATCCTACGACGAGGCCTACCCACTCGCAGATGGGTGGCAGCAGCGGGTTGCGCTTCATCAGGTTTATCCGCTGCTGGTTCATACGGTGCTGTTCGGCGGCGGCTACGCCCGCCAAGCGGTAGCGGCTGCGCGCGAGGCTTTGCGCCTTGTTGACTGACGTCGGATCATCCAACACGTCGACCCGGGCAGTACTGTCAGGTGATTCTCGCTGCCGACAGAAGGAGCCCGATGGCAATCGGTTGGTGCTCACCAGTTGCTGTTAGGGCAGTTGTGCCTCGGGGAGTTACGGCTGCAGGAGTTGCGGGGTGAAGTTTCTGGAGGTAGGAACGGCGAACGCTGCGCGCACGTTGGCACTGCGCAGTGAGCGCGTGACGATCGGACGTTCTGAGGAGAACGACCTGATTTTGGCTCAGGACATGGCCGTCTCTCGGCGCCACGCAGTGCTCGAAGAGACAGACCGCGGATGGCGGATTCGTGATCTGCGAAGTAGCAACGGAACCTACGTCAACGGTGCGCGAGTCTCTACAACGGCCAGCGTCAACCCGGGTGATCGGGTGACGCTCGGGGACTCGACGCTCACTCTCGTCGATGAGGCCGACAGCGAGGCTGTCGTGGCCTCTAGGACCCAACTAGAGAGTTCCTCTCCGGGACAACGCATGGCGTTCTCAAAGCGGGAATCTCAGGTGCTCCGCCAAGTAGCGATGGGGATGACCGACCGCGAGATTGCTGAACAGTTGTTCATCAGCGTGAAGACTGTCCATTCTCATCTGGAGCGGATTCGGAGCAAGTCGGGCCTGCGACGTCGCGCGGATCTGACCCGTTTGGCCCTTGAGCTAGGCCTAGTCAATGACCCGGTCTAGCCGCGTGCTCGTGGCTGGTTAGGTCGATCACCCGTTGTTTGTTGTGACGTCGACCTGGTCTGAGCGAGGAGAAGATTGCGAGTGAGAAGGCGATAGCCAGCACGACCAAGAGAGGTAACTCGTAGGCCATTTGGTGCTGCCCGGATGCTAGGTCGAGCCAAACCCCGAGGATGAAGAATCCATGCAGTACGAAGAACGAGCCCGCGTAGCCGACGAGCCCGCGCCGGTCGTCGAACTGATAGGCAGTCAGGATCGTGAATAGGCTGACGCCCACGGTGAGGCCCACGAAGATGCACAGCACGGCGAACTCACTGACATTGTTGACCGTCACCGACCACGCCCAGAAGGTGTACATGCCGCCACCCGTCACGGTGAGGATCATCGCGGTTAGCGCTACCTTGCCGAGCGTTGATGGGTCCCTGGGAACTCTGTGGCGCCAAGCAGACAGGGCAACGATGGCTATCCCAGTTGCTGCGAGAGTTAGCAAGGTGAGCCACAGGTAGACGGCAGGCATTCGATCTTCTTTGGAGGCGGTCAGTAGCGAACCCGACAGGATCTTGAAGCGCGAGGCGAGCACATACAGTGCGACACCGTAACCGATGGAGCGCGCGGCACCGGGAATCTGGATGAGGGTGGCAGCCACGAAACCCGCTATCAGGAACAGGCCGCTCTGAAACGACAGCCACTCTGCATGGGCCGGCACACCAGTCCCATCGATCGTGAACATCAGCCAGCGGGAAACTGCCGAGACGATGACCGTCGCGATGACGACGGTGGCAGCAACCGCGGGCAGTGTCCACCGTGAACGAGCCGCCCAATCCAGCGCGCTGCCAGCAGGCGAGGTGCGTGAGGGCACGCGCGGGGAGCTCGCTTTGATGATGGTGGCACCTGAGTCGCCCCATACCTGTCCGCCACCTTGGCTAGTGTCCTGGACTCGCTGCAGGGCAGCCGCCATGTCAGTCATTGACGGGTAGCGATCAGCTGGGTCCTTCGCTAGGCCCCGCTTGAGGATGTGCGCAATCGGAGCTAGCCAGGGATCGCTCAAGTCAGGGGCGTCGAGGGTGATCGCTCGTAGTCGCTGCGCCGGGGGCGCGGAGGGAAAGACTGTTCTTCCGGTGGCGAGTAGGTAAAGAGTGGACGCCAGCGCGTATTGATCGGACGCCGGTCCGAACTCTTCACGTTCAAGAATCTCAGGTGCTACATGGTCATAAGTGAATGCTTGCGTGACGGTGGCTCCCGCCTCGTATTCAAGGATGGAGACGCCGAAATCTGACAACGCGATATCGCCTCGGTCGGACACGAGGATGTTCTGTGGTTTGACGTCTCGGTGCACGATTGCGAGTCGATGGGCAGCGTCCAACGCGTCGGACGTCTGGATCCCCGCTTTGACCACGTCAGCTATAGGCAAGTGACCTTCACGACCGAGTCGGTCGGCGAGGCTGCCGCTTCTGTACAAGCGCATTGCGATGTAGGGCTGGCCATCAGCGCTGACCCCCGCCGCGTAGATGTCGGCAATGTGTGGGTGCGAGTCGAGTCTGCCCAGCGCGAGGCATTCATTTTGGAACCGAGTGACGGCAGCAACGTCGCTGAGACAGGTATTCAACAGTTTCAACGCAACCGGGCGGTCAAACTGATTCTGGTGAGCGAGGTACACCGTTGAAAATCCACCAGTGCCAATCGCGTTGGCCACTGAATAGCCATCAACTTGCACGCGCACGAAAGGGCCCCCAGTTAGTTGATACCGATCTTGTCAATCGTCCCATACGGCTGCCCCATGAGCTTTCAACTGCCACCATCTTCCCCGATCGAGTGGCATATAACGGAAAAGAACACCCGTGCCCGCGGTTAGGTCGATCATGCTGAGAATCGCCGTCGTTACTGGAAGCACGCGACCGGGTCGCAAGTCACGTCGGGTGGCCGAATGGACGTTGGAGATTGCCTCCGCGCGCGAGGATGCATCATTTGAGTTGGTGGATATTGCGGACTTCGATCTGCCGCTCTACGACGAGCCGTTCCCAGCGATGGCGCACAAGTACACCCAAGAGCACACCAAGCGCTGGTCGCAGGCCATAACACCGTTTGATGGCTTCGTTTTTGCGACTCCCGAGTACAACCACGCGACTTCCGCCGCGCTGAAGAACGCCATCGACTATCTGGGTGTTGAGTGGGTGAACAAGGCGGCAGGCTTCGTCAGTTGGGGGTCGAGTGGAGGTGTCCGCGCCGTCGAGAATCTGCGGCTGATCTTGGCAAACCTGCAGGTCGCCACGGTGAGAAACCAGGTCGCCTTGAATACCTTCACCGATTGGCGAGATGGGGACCTTGCACCGGCGGATATCCACTTGACCACTATGACTGCGATGCTGGACCAGCTCGTGAGTTGGTCTGGCGCCCTGAAGACCCTGCGGTAGGGCGTCGCACCGGCCATCTCACCTGGCTGACGCAACGTCGCGACGGGTAACTGGGCGGACTAGATCCGGTTCAGGATGTTGGCGAGCAACATGTCTACCTCGCGGTGATCGTTCAGCGCATTGTGATGGGTTTCGTTCAAGTGGGTTTGTGTCACGGTCGGTCCGCAGTGCGGTGCAGACGCACTACCGATCGGGACTAAGCCGTCGCCAAGGACAGTTGCTTTGAATCCGGTCCGGTTGAATCCCAGCCAGGCAACCACGGCATGGTGATGAACGTGGTCTGGCAGAGCTACACCTTGTTCGGCAACTGGCAAGAGTGGCGGAGCCTCGGTCGTACTTGTGGAAGCGCCGAACAGGCCGAACCCCAGATCTTTGATGCCTTGCGAACGTCGATGAAGAATGTCAGCGATCGGCTCAGCGGCATCGAACTGGGCGGCGATGTTGATCATTGTGTTTGCCACCCGTTCCAGGGGGGCTCCGTTATGAGGTGCCCCCAAGGTGACCAAATCGGTGAGTGCCTCCCGCCATTGACCCTGCCCGTTCTCGATCGCAACTCTCGCGATGAGCCCGCCCATTGAATGAGCCACCAACACCAGCCGGGTCGGATGTAGTCCAGCCAGCAATTCGCGAAACTTCTCTCCGTTCTCGTTGATCGACAGTCCAGAGTTGTAGCGCACGTAGGCCGGACTGAACCCGGCAGCGCGCGCGACTTGCGCGTATTCCTCGCACCAGTCCAGTTCGGTCTCAGCCAGGCCGTGAACAAATAGGCAGATGTAGTCATCAGCGGGCGCCGCCGTAATGTGCCCTCCCTGACGGAAGGTCATCTCGGTCGTCAGCGCGCGAGTGTCATCCGAGGAATGCAAGGAATCCCCGAACGCCGCGCTGAGCCCGGCGACCGACTTGGCACCTCTTGATGTCTGAGCGACACTCGGCGATTCTGGGTCGCTACTGTGCCGGGCGATCGCGGCCGCTATCGATCCAATAACTGGAGTCGTCTCCCTGATGGCTGCAAAGACAGTCGCGTGGCCCCGGTCGACCATAGTCATGACCGCTGCTCCCCAGGGTCCAATCGGCTTCAGCGAACGACGCACCTTGGCGCGCTGCACCTGACTTACCCGCTCGACGGTGTCAGACACTTCACTGACGGCCCTCGCACTCGCGTGAGCGACGGCGGCCTTTTCTTCCGGTGTCATTTCCAAAATGCTCCCGTCGATGCCTACGCCGGCGACCTATCGGACTTCAAGCTAGGACGGCTGCGCCGGTAACTGCAAGGAGCACAGCGGTGTAATGGCTGATGTAGCCGCCGAGGGTGAACGAGTGAAAGATCTCGTGGAAGCCGAATAGTCGCGGACTCGGATCGGGCCACCGCAGCGCGAAGATCACTGCACCTGCAACGTAGAGCAGGCCACCGACCGCGATGAGGGTGAACACCGCCACGCCACCATTGCGAATCATGGCCGGAGCGAAGTACATCGCGCTCGCGCCGAACAGGATGTACGTAGGTACGAACAGCCATCGGGGCGCACTCGTCCATAAGAGACGACCCAGGATTCCGGTCGCCGCCGCAATCCAAGCCGCGATCAGCATGATCATGCCAGCACTGCCGGTGACCATGGAAGCGGCGACCGCAGTGAAAGAACCCGCAATAAGCACAAAGATCGCTGAGTGATCGACGCGTTGCATGATGGCTCTCACGCTAGGTCGCCAGTTCACCCTGTGGTAGGTGGCCGAGATCGTGAACAGCGCTACGGTGGAAGCTGCGTATACCGCGACGGGTATCCGCAGTTGCGTCGGAGCGATCAAGATCAGTACGAGTCCTGCCAAAGCGGCAGTGGGGGCCGCGCCTAGGTGGAGCCAGCCGCGCATCTTCGGCTTGGTCAACTCAACAACGGCGCAACTAGGGGTAGGGGCTGCCAGAACCGTGCCATCTTCGGCTGAGTTGATGCGTCCGTCACACCTATCCGTCATTACCGCATCGTAGGTTACGGCTCCGTAGGCGTCGAGGTCGATAGGGTCGGGAGCCCCATCGGCACGGGTCGAGATTCGGCTCGGCAGAGGTGCTCTCGCGGGCTCGGGACCGAGCTCGCGCTGTCGCACTCGGCGTCTGATGTACTGAGACGTGCTGTCGCGTTGGTTGGTTCTTGGGCTCGGGCTCGTTGTCCTCGCGGGTGCCGCTCTGACCGTATTAGTGGTGGCCAGTGTTTCGAGCATTAGGAACGATCTTCAGCGGATCAATGATCAGCCACTCTCAGTTTCCAACGCTAGTGGCAAACTCATAAACAACGTCGAATCGATGGAACTGCACCTCCGATTGTCCCTGGACGCATCTGACCCAGCGGAGCAGGAATCGGAGGTCCGACTATGGGGAAAGCATTCCACCGACGGCAAAACTGACGTGACACTGATCTCGGAACGGTTCTTGGGCGACCCCGCTCTCAGCAAGCAACTTTCTGACGGATTCGCGCGGTACACCGAGCTCCAACGAACGATCCTGAGGCGAGATGAACAAGGCAAGCCGGTGTCTGAGGTGCTCGCCGAAAGTGCGCAACAGGAGACTGAGTTAGTCGCGGATTCAGCGGCGGTGCGGGCGTTCGCGTTCGAACGCGCTTACCAGTTGACGGAGGGCATCGACAGTAGTGTTCGTAGCCTCCTGCGCACTATCGGATTGGCCAGCCTGCTCGCTGTGCTGGTTTGCACTGCGCTGATAGTGGCGATACTTCGACGCCGACAGATCGAATCTGAGCTTCGCGAACAGCTCAGCTGGGAAGGCCACATCAGGCAGGCGCTCCATGATGGCCGCCTGCTCGTCTTCGCGCAGCCGATAATCTCTGTGCAGACCGGGGACAAATGGGGCGAGGAACTTCTTGTTCGTATGCAGGGCTCCGAGGACACTGCAAACCCGATCTTGCCCGGTGAGTTCTTGCCACAGGCCGAACGATTCGGGCTCATGCCGCTTATCGATAGGTTCATGGTTGGCCGAGCGGTAGAGCTTGCCGCTGCAGGTCGACGGGTCTCGGTGAATTTGTCAGCCACGACACTGAAGGATCCCGCGATGGCTGCGGAGATCGTCAAAATGTTGAAGAGTGAACCGGAGGCAGCCGAACTTGTCACGTTTGAGATTACCGAGACGGCGGCCTTGGAGGCCCCAGAGGTCGCCCGAACCTTCGTCGATCATGTCACGGGACTCGGCGCTGCGGTGGCGCTTGACGATTTCGGCACCGGTTACGGGTCCTTCACTGAACTTCGCGACTACAAGATCGGGTCCATAAAGATCGACCTGAGTTTCGTGATCAACCTTGCTAGTAGCCAGGACGACCAAAGGGTAGTGCGAGTGATGAGCAACATCGCCAAGGAGTTTGGCATCAGCACCACAGCTGAAGGTGTCGAGGACGCTCAAACGTTGGAACTGTTAACACGAATACGGGGTCGACCGAGCGCAGGGCTACTACATAGGTCGACCAGCACCGGTGCAACAGCACCTAGCCTCACCGTCATAGCGGTCACCCACACAAGCCGCAAGGATGCCCAACAGCCTCCCACGACAAAGCCAAAACACCGCCACTTGTCACTGATCAGTGCGCCACATTTGAGAGCTAGCGTTGTTTCCCGACGAACCGGATGGTGTTCTCGTATGGGTTGTAGGTGTCGGTGCCTTCTGCCGTGTACGTGACCCAGACCTTGACCTTCGCACACTGGCCGGTGATCTTCACCGCTAGTTTGCGCTTCGGGCCCGTGATCGCCTTGTAGCAGCGAATGTCACCACGCGTGCTCAGGCCCTTCATACGCACCTTCGTGACCTTGGCTTTCATCTTCTGGCCCTGCACGGTGCGCGCTTTCTTCCTATTCACGACAGTTTTTCCCACACCCAGGTTCTTCGTCATTGCGGCTTGAGACTGCGGCAAACCGGTCGCACCTTTCGTGACCTCAAACGACTTGGTGACCTGGGGTGCAGGCGAATACTCGTCGTTCCCAGTCTGGTCGGCGTTGATTGTGCACGTCCCAACCGCGTCAAGGGAGACTGTTACACCGTTCGTTCCACCCGGTGTACACACCGAGGGGGTCGTCGTCGTGAACGTCACCGGGTTTCCCGAGTCACCACCGGTAGCGACCATCGTCACCGGACCATCAATCACCGGCGTATCGTCCGGGGCCGTGAAAGCAATAGCCTGCGGAAGTAGTGTCGGATTAGCGAACACCCTCACCGAAGAATCACCTTGATTAGCGACATGGATGCTGCCCGCCCCATCCAACGAAACCCCGAACGGAAATGACAGTCCGGTTGCGTTACCAGAAATAGTGGTGGTGGGAGCTGCGTTAGCTGTCGCGCCAGCAGCGAACACCGTCACCGAGCTGTTGCCGATGTTGGCTACATAAGATCTTGCCCGCCCCATCCGACCAAACCCCGCCCGGAGCTGACGAGGCCGGTTGCGTTACCAGAAATGACCCGAGTGGGAGTTGCGTTTCCTGTCGCGTCCGCAGCGAACACCGTCACCGAGTTGTTGGCATCGTCGGTGACATAGATGTTGCCCGCCCCATCCAACGAAACCCCGACGGGACCGACGAGTCCGGTTGCATCGCCGGAGATGATCGTGGTGGGTGACGGGTCGATAGTGTCCGCAGACGCAGGAACTGCCACACCACCAACTGAGACCGCTGCCGCCACCACAACGGCCACGAATGTGCACCCAACGATGTGCAACATTCGACCAACCGACAACCCGAGACTTCCCATCACAAACCTCTCGCCGCACGCTTACGCCGCACCAACTACAGGCTCAACCCCATAATAGACGATCTTGCGTACTCAACCAGGACACGGGATCGGGCGTAACACGAACTACTCACCTGCCCTGAGCGCAGCGCACGAGACCGACTAAGCCTCCACAGATTGCCAAGGGATACTGGCACTGTGAAGAACCACCTGGCTGACTCAACATCGCCATACTTACTCCAGCATGCGGAGAACCCGCCGTGTTCTAACGCATAGGTATTGGCGGGTCTCGATCCCGCCGATCTTTACTTGATTCCGACCTCTGACTGTCGTCGGGACTGCTTGTGTGATGCCGTCCATGTCCCCGACGCGTCTTGTGCCCTCGAACGGCGGGCAGGTGGAGCCATAGCGTAGATCGAGAAGACGCGTATGCGGCGAGTTTCGGACACGTTTCGGACACGATCCCTTCGTGACAGAGGCGCCTATGTGGCTGAACAAGCGTGGCGGCCTGAACAGCTCGACTGCGGGGGTCGATGCGCTGGCCAGCCTTGAACGAAGCAGGCGGGCAGCCAGGTAGTACGCCTAGCCAGAAACGTACCGGATGTGGTACGTTTCTGGCATGACGGCGATGACAGCCACGGAGGCTAGGCGCAATCTGTTCGGGTTGATCGAGCAGGTCAACGAGGACTGCGAAGCGGTAGAGATTCTGTCCAAGCGCGGCAACGCCGTACTGATCTCCGCTTCTGAGTACCGATCTTTGCAGGAGACGTCCCACTTGTTGCGGGTGCCAGCGAACGCGAAGAGATTGACCGAGTCGCTGGAGGCGCTGGCGACGGGAAGAGGTCGTGAGCGAGAGCTTGTATGGCCGGTCGACTGATCTTTTCTGATCAGGCTTGGGATGACTACGTGTGGTGGCAACGCGAAGACCGCGTCGTGTTAAAGCGGATCAATCGACTTATTGAAGCGACTCGTCGCGATCCATTTGAGGGAATCGGGAAGCCGGAACCGTTGCGATTCACCCTCGCAGGGGCATGGTCTCGGCGGATCACTGATGAGCACCGCATGGTGTACGTGCCTCGGGACGCCGACATTGACATAGCGGCGCTGCGCTACCACTACAAATGACGACGCCCGACAGTGATGCTTGAACGGAGAGAAGAGTGTTCACGACCGACCATAAACGTGGTTCTGGGCGCGGTCCACAATCCCTGGATTTCGGACCTTGTTCTGGCCGCCTGGGCTGACGTCTCGCGCGGCCCGCCGAGTTTGTCACCGATCGGTTCGCTACAGTGGGGGAATGCCAAATCACCCGACGATGCAGTTCGAACACGCCACCGTGGGTGGCCACCGCCTTCGCTTCGCTGCTGCGAGGAAGCCCGGCGCCCCACAGATGTTGATGACGTCGCCACAGCCAATGAGCGTACTGACATACCGGAATATGTGGAACCGGCTGGCAGAGCGATTCGATCTTGTCGCTGTTGATTTGCCGAACCATGGCGGGTCGGACGCGGCGGCGGACATCATCACGGTCGAGGAGCACGCTGCGTTCCTCGGTGAGATCCTTGATCACTTCGAACTCACGCGCCCTCACTTCGTCGGGCCGGACATCGGAACGCCGACCGTCTTGCGTTTTCTGATGGACCACCCAGAGCGAATCGCATCGGTCGTCGGTGGCGACGCTGGCACGGTATCGCCGGTTGAGGGCGAACTGACCTTCCGACTGTTCGTCAACTCCCCGCTGTTCGGGTCCTCGTTGCGCTTGCTCGGTCGACACATAGGTGGTCGCTTCTACGCGCTCGCCGCAAACAGCATCGGATTCCACCAGGAGCGGCCGTCGAAGGAAGTGCTGAAAGACTTTCGCGATGGCTCGACCGGGCCCGGTAAGCTCCGCGGCCAGGTGGGCTTCCTCGGCAGCTACCCGAGCATCGTGCCCCACATGATGGAGTCCTACCCGTCGATTCAGACGCCGATCCTGGTGCTCCACGGCGAACACGACACCTTTGTGGCGATGAGCAACTCGAAGCGGCTCAGCGAACTGCTTCCCAACAGCGAGTTCGCCGTCATCCCCGACGCAGCGCACTACTCGTGGGAGGACAGCACCGAGGTCTACCTGCAACACATCCTCGATTGGACCGACAAGGTCGAATCAGGACGCTGAGCCCCCGCCAGTCGGAGCCCGACCGATCGTCGAGACGGCCTGCTTGGCGATGTCGGCCAGGATCGCCTCGTCGACCCCGGCTCGCGCGAGCACCACCAACGTCACATGGGCGCCGAACAGTCCACGGGCCGTCGCCCGCTGTTCGGCCGCATCGGCCACAAGTTCGCCGCGCTCGACTGCACGCTCGAGGGCGGTGGCGTAGGCGGACTCCATGCGGGCGAAGTAGCCAAGAACCCGGGACGCGGTCTCGTCGTCGCGCATCGCGTCGCGATCGACGCTGGTCAAAAACACCAGGCACCCGAGCCGACCCCACGAAGTCGACGAGGGCCGAGCAAGCCCGTGCAGGGTCGACTCGATCCGGGCCAGACCGGCGTCCGGCGCCTCGAGATCGGCTAGATGCAACTCGCCCGCTCGGGAGGCGAAGTTGTCGAGCGCGTCGATGAACAGGCCACGCTTGCTGTCGCTGAGCCGGTACAGCTGACGCCGGTCCACGCCTGTCGTGTCCTCGAGGTCGGACAGCGATGTTCCCGAGTAGCCGGTGCGCCAGAACGCCTCCATGACGCGCAGCCGAACCTCGTCAGGGTCATGCTTGCGAGGACGGGCCACCCACCAATCCTACTAGCTGCGGTCGTAGTTTCCCGTTGCCCTCGTCATCATGTCTTGCTCAGTGCCTGCAACATCGCCGCAACTCTTCTGGCTGAGCGAGTACACGTTTCCACTCCTGGGAAGCCTTGCGCGGAATCGCTACCTTCGGTCGGAGACAATGGGGCCGTGACCAATCGCCTGGCCGACGCCACTTCGCCATACCTGCTGCAACACAAGGACAACCCGGTCGATTGGTGGCCGTGGTGCGACGAGGCCTTCGCTGAGGCGAAGCGCCGCGACGTGCCGGTGTTTCTGAGCATCGGCTACGCGGCCTGTCACTGGTGTCATGTGATGGCCCACGAGTCGTTCGAGAACGATGAGATTGCGGCACAGCTCAATCGTCAGTTCGTTTGCGTGAAGGTGGACCGCGAGGAGCGTCCCGACGTGGATGCGGTCTATATGGCGGCGGTGCAGGGACTCACGGGTCACGGCGGATGGCCGATGACTGTGTTCCTCAACCATGATCGGGCGCCGTTTCACGCCGGTACCTATTTTCCGCCTGTGCCGCGGGCTGGTATGCCGTCTTTCCCCCAACTCTGCGATGCGGTGTCTGATGCTTGGGTGTCGCGGCGGCCCGAGGTTGATGACGCAGCGCAGAAGATCGCCGAGTCACTGCGAGGTCAGCAGGTTGCAGTTCCGGTGGTAGAGGTCGAGACTGACCAGCTGCGCGAGCGCCTCGCCGGGGCGACCGAGCTTGCGCTGCAGCGACTCTCCCACGACTTCGACCCGGTCAGTGCGGGATTCGGCAATGCCCCTAAGTTCCCGCCTTCGACCGTGTTGGAGTTTCTGCTACGCCACTACGTCAGAACGGGCGCGAGCGAGGCGCTGTCGCTGGCGGAGGAAACGATGGAAGCCATGGCCAGGGGTGGAATCTATGATCAACTCGGCGGTGGGTTCGCTCGCTACAGCGTCGACCAACACTGGGTCGTTCCGCACTTCGAGAAAATGCTGTACGACAACGCCCTGCTACTGCGCGTTTACGCACGCTGGTTCGCGGTCACTGGATCCGAACTAGCGCGGCGAGTCGTCGGCGAGACGGCGCAGTTCCTGCTTCGAGATCTGCGCACCGAGCAGGGTGGCTTCGCTAGCGCCCTGGATGCGGATGCGCCGCGCGAAGCTGGCGGCGAGGCTCATGAGGGAGCGAGCTACGCCTGGACGCCAGAACAACTCGTGGCAGTGCTCGGCCCTGAAGAAGGACAGATCGCTGCGGAGGCGTTTGTAGTAACGGCGCAGGGAACGTTCGAAGAGGGCTCCTCGGTGCTGCAGTGGCCAATCGATGCGTGGCCTGAGGGGTCCGCGCGGGCGCCGGAAAGTTTGGCGCCTTGGCGGGCATCGGTTAGACGGCAACTGCTGGCCGCGCGTGATCAACGGCCGCAGCCGATGCGCGACGACAAAGTTGTGGCGGCCTGGAATGGGCTCGCTATCGCAGCCCTCGCGTACGCCGGGGACGTCCTGGCGCAACCAGCGTGGATCGCAGCCGCATCGGAATGCGCTCATTTGCTGGTCGACAAGCACATCGTCGAACTGTCCGATGGATCTGCACGACTCCTGCGGGTATCGATGGATGGGCGAGCGAATCCGGATGCCGTCGGCGTACTCGAGGACTACGGAGATGTCTGTGAGGGACTGCTCATGCTGGGCTCGGTAACTGGCGACCCGCAGTGGTTCGCCGTCGCCGGTCGGCTGTTGCAGACCGTTAGCAGCGAGTTCAGCAAACCGTCCGGTGGCTTCTTCGATACGGCGACCGATGCCGAGCAGTTGATCGTGCGACCAAGCGACCCGACGGATTTGGCGGCTCCGAGCGGCTGGTCGGCTGCCACCAATGCCCTATTGATGTACGGCTCGTTAATGGGGGAAGAGCGCTACCTGCGCGTCGCTGAGGGTGGACTGCAAATCGCCGATCAGCTTGGTCGAAAGGCTCCGCGGTTCGCCGGATGGTTGCTGGCTTGCGCGGAGTCGTTCATCGACGGTCCCTGGCAAGTCGTGATTGTTGGAGATCCGCAGGACACAGCCACCATCGAGTTGGCAAAGGCGGCAACATCGCATGATCAGCGCGCCGTCACAGTGCTGGTGGGACACCCAGACCCACAAGCAAGTACCGGTCCGTTCGCCGGTCGCCCGATGGTCGGCGACGTGGCCACCGCCTACATCTGCCAGGGAAGCACCTGCTACCAGCCGGTGACATCAGCGGCCGATGTTGTGGCCCTCCTGAATAGGCGCACTGATTAGCATCTGGTAGGGCTAATAGGGCAATTCACGCCGATTACTATCCCGCCGCAGGGACGTTTCGTGGGAGTATCTACTTTGTGGGAATTCGTGATTTGGTCTATGGCGCTTATGCCAAGCGCCTGACTGCCCAAATCGACACCGAGCGAATTCCCCGCCACGTGGGCGTCGTATTGGATGGGAATCGGCGCTGGGCGAGCGAACAAGGGTCGAGTTCGCAGCAGGGTCACCAAGCTGGTGCGGCGAAGATCGAGGAGTTCGTAGGCTGGTGCGAGGAGGTCGGTGTTGAGGTCGTCACTTTATGGCTACTCAGTACGGACAACCTGGCTCGTCCCCCAGCGGAACTCGAATCGCTGCTATCGATTATCAGCACCACAGTTGAGGAACTTGCCGGGACAGGGCGCTGGCATATCCACCCGGTCGGGGCATTGGATCTACTGCCTGATGACACCGCTCGAATCCTGAAAGAAGCCGATAGCGCGACTCGAGATATCGAGGGAACGACGGTCAACGTTGCTGTTGGATACGGTGGTCGTCGGGAGTTGGTTGACGCCGTGCGGTCCTTGTTGGCGCAGCAAGCGACGCTGGGAACGAGTCTGGACGACCTCGCCCAAGTGTTAGACGTGGAACACATCGCCGAGCACCTATACACCAAGGGTCAGCCCGACCCGGACCTGTTGATTCGGACCTCCGGCGAGCAGCGTCTGAGCGGATTCATGCTTTGGCAGAGTGCGCATTCGGAATTCTATTTTTGCGAGGCCTACTGGCCGGATTTTCGGCAGGTCGACTTCCTCCGCGCCCTGCGCTCCTACGCGCAGCGCGAGCGCCGCTTTGGCGGATGACGGCATCGGCGGATGGGCCGATCGGTCATCATTTGTTAACCAACTCGCCGCTTGCTGTCGGTGCGCCGTTGCACCACATTTACCCCGCGCCGCCGTAGCGTTCAACTGAGCGCACGCGCAGGCGGCACCCGGCGCCGTCCTGGACAAAACCGTGCGGGGAGGTCTTCGTGCGACGTGCTTACGTGCTTGACACCAGTGTTCTGCTCAGCGATCCGCAAGCGATCAACCGGTTCGACGAACACGAGGTGGTCTTGCCACTCGTCGTCGTGACTGAACTTGAAGCCAAGCGGACGCACCCGGAACTCGGATACTTTGCTCGCCAGGCTTTGCGGATGCTCGACGATCTGCGGATCAGCCACGGCCGGTTGGACGAGCCAGTGCCGCTGGCCGACGGCGGAACTCTGCGCGTCGAGCTCAACCATTCAGATCTGCGAGTGCTGCCAAGCGGATTCCAGTCCGGCGACAACGACAGTCGGATCCTGGCGGTGGCTCAGGCCCTACGCAATGAGGGGCGCGAAGTCGTCCTCGTGAGCAAAGACTTGCCGATGCGAGTGAAGGCCTCAGCGATGGGCATGGTCGCGCAGGAGTACCGAGCAGAACTCGCGGTCAGCTCCGGCTGGACGGGAATGGCGGAACTGCCCGTCACGACAGCAGATATTGATGACCTATACGAGAACGAGACCATCGACTTGGACGAGGCACGTGACCTCGATTGCCACACGGGCTTGGTGTTGTATTCCGATCGTGGCAGCGCGCTGGGGCGGGTGACTCCGGAGAAGCAGGTCCGGCTGATTAGGGGCGACCGCGAGGCTTTTGGGCTGCACGGGCGCAGCGCCGAGCAGCGCATCGCGCTGGACCTGCTACTTGATCCGGAGATCGGCATCGTGTCGCTCGGTGGCCGGGCTGGTACTGGAAAGTCCGCGCTGGCCTTGAGCGCGGGCCTGGAGTCCGTCATGGAGCGACAAGCGCACCGTAAGGTGATGGTCTTTCGACCTGTGTACGCCGTGGGCGGTCAGGACCTCGGCTACCTACCAGGCAGCGAGGGCGAGAAGATGTCGCCTTGGGGTCAGGCCGTCTTTGACACCCTCAACGCCATCACGACCTCGGAGGTTGTCGATGAGATCGTCGACCGCGACTTGATCGAGGTGCTGCCGCTGACTCACATCCGCGGACGTTCCCTGCACGACGCATTCGTCATCGTTGACGAGGCTCAATCCTTAGAACGAAACGTGCTGTTGACCGTGCTCTCGCGGATCGGGCGCGATTCGCGCGTGGTGCTTACTCACGACGTCGGCCAGCGCGACAATCTGCGCGTCGGTCGCCACGACGGCGTTGCTGCGGTGGTCGAGAAGTTGCGGGGCCACCCGTTGTTCGCGCACGTGACGCTGCAGCGATCCGAGCGCTCACAGATCGCAGCGCTAGTGACCGAGCTGCTTGAGGTCTGATTCGGCCCGACTATAGGCCTGGGATGCGCTCCATTACCGGGCCGAGCAACGCGAAGCTTTTACCCAGTTGCTCCTGCGCGGTGGCCACGGTGGCATCCCGTCGTTCCTTGATCTTGGTGGCCTGTGCGGTGAGCTTGGACTGAGTCTCGGTTCCACGGGTCAACGACAACGACAGCAGCGCGCGGCTCAACTCCTCGGTTGCCTTGCGCAACGCGAGGGCTGCTTCGGCGACTCGGGCGGTGTCTGCACGCGTCTCGACGATGCGCCAGCCCTTAGCGATTGCGTACTCCGTCAGCGGTAGATCCGCATTGATAGCAACGGCCGATCCGACTGCCTGCATGAACGGGAGGTCACTGATCGAGTCGCTGTAGGCGACGCTGTCGGTTAGTTCGTAGCCGCGCTCTTTGGCGAGTTCCGCTATGGCTTCAACCTTGCCTTGGCCGTAGCAGAAGGGGCCGGCGAGGTTGCCGGTGTACTTGCCGTTCTTGATAGCTGAGCGCGTCCCGACCGCACCTTCGAGGCCGAGCTTGTCGGCCAGGCGCTCAACGATCTCTATTGGTGAGGCAGAGACGATGATTCGGTCCTTGCCCTCAGCTTTCATCCGGTCAAGCTCCGCTTGGGCCTCAGGCATCACAGTGTCGGCCAAGTGAGGAATGAACTCGTCGCTGAGTGCGACGATGTCCTTGACTGGAACTCCCTTTACGGCGTCGAGGATGCGCTCGCGGAGTGCTGCCGAGCGCTCATCCGAGGCGCCAGCTACGACGAAGATGACAGCGTTGACGACATCCTTGGCCAGTTGCCGCTTTGGAACAAAGCCTGCTTTGAATGCAGCCAGTGCGAGCGGGAAGTTCGCTGACCCGCGAATAAGAGTTCGGTCTAGGTCGAAGAATGCGGCTGATGATGCGTATTCCTGCTGGCTGGCGGGCTCGGGGGCGGGCGCCTTCTTGGTCGTCGATTTTGCGGACGCTTTCTTGGCTGTCGTTGTCTTCTTGGCAGGCGCCTTTTTCGCGGCTGTCTTCCTAGGAGCGGCCTTCTTTGCGGGCGCCTTCTTTGCGGCCGCCTTCTTCGGGCCGCCTTCTTCGTGGCCGTCTTCTTGGCTGGAGTCGTGGTGCTGCTGCTCGTGTTCGCCGTGTCGGCCATCGTTGGTGCCCTTCGGTTTTGGTGAGGAACGCATTCGACTCTAGGGTTTCGTCAAAGCTGATGTCTGGTCAAGCGCCTAGTGCTACTGCGCAGGAGTGTGAGTTCGAGCCACCCGATCTTGAAATCTGCTAAGTAGTTCGGCGACTCGGACGGGATCCTCCACGTGTGGCTCGTGTCCGATCCTGGGAAAGACGACCAGTTCGGAGTTGGGGATGATTTGCGCGGCACGGTACCCGTGAGAGACAGGGATAACTGGGTCGTGTGCACCCCAGATCAGTAGCACTGGCGTATCGCCTATCGCCTCAAGTTTGCCCAGTGCTGTTACCCGTTGACCTGAGACGTCGACGACGCTTCGCAGGGTCGACAGGAAGGCCCGCCTAGTGGAGCGATCACCGAACCTACGCAACCGTCCCAACGATTCCGGAGTCAGTGTTTGTGGTTCGACTCCGACCTTCGCCATCTGACGGGTCATCCACGACAGGGAGTTGTGAGCTTTTTCGCTGCCGATCCCGGCAAAGACGAACTCGGCGCCGGGCAGTGTTGCGGCCCGAAGCCACGGAGGAGTTTCCACGCCGAGACCGCCGCTGCAGACAAGTACGAGGCCCTCGCATGAGTTCGGGAACTGGTAGTGAAACTGCATTGCCACCCCGCCGCCCAAGGAGTGGCCGACGATTACAACCTGGTCCATATCCAGATGCGCCAGCAGGTCTCGCAGTACCGATGCGATCGCTCCAAGGCTGTAGTCGCCGGGGTCTTTCCCGGAGTTTCCATGTCCGGGTAGATCAACGGCCACCACGTAGTGTCCACGGTTCACCAGCTCTGGAATGACTTTGTGCCAGTCGGAAGCACGACCACCAATACCGTGAACGAGCAGGTACGCCGATCCGGTTCCCGCCCACTCGTAGTAGGCGATGGAGCGGTCATGGAGTTCGGCGTGATTGATCTCCTGGCCGCAGACCTCCGGTGGCTCAAAAAAGTCGGACAGTGGATCTGCGGTCTCTTGAACGGTTGGCTCGACCAGGTTTGCTCCCATAGCGCTCTAGGTTACGGCACCGTAGGTTATTTGGGTAGTGGATCCTGCATTGTCTCGGTTTCGAACCGTGGCGCAGCACACAGCGAGATGCCCGATTTGCTGGTAATCACGGCGGTTTCACCCGACTCGTCTATGAGGATCGTCACTGAATTGCTCGTTGAGAGAGCAACCGACCGCGGGCAACCTTCATATGTCAGACCCGATCCGATGCGCCGCTACGGCCGGTGCACACGAGAGGAATCAAGGAATATGAAGAGCTCATTCGCCCGTGGCGTTGTACTTGCCACGGCAATCGCGCTGCCCGTCTCCGGACTCGGAGCCACCATGTCGGCAGCCAACGCAGTCGCACCCACGAACACGAGCACTGGCGCTTCCAGCGCGGCGCCGTCCGCATCTGGCGCCGTCGTTGTGACGCCTAGGGCATCCACCAAGAAGGCCAAGCGTCAGGTCGCCTCGCTTCGGGCGCCAGCACGTAAGGGCACCAAGAAGTACTCCAAGTGGTACGCAAAGTCCTACCAGAAGGCTCGCTACGGGTGGGGAAAGAAGCAGCACCGCGCCCTAGTGAAACTCTGGAACCACGAGTCAGGCTGGTCGCACCGAGCGCAGAACCGCTCCTCAGGGGCCTACGGGATCCCGCAATCACTACCCGGTAGCAAGATGAAGTCGCAAGGTAGCGACTGGCGTACCAACCCTGAAACGCAGATCCGCTGGGGTCTGGGCTACATCAAGGGACGCTACGGCAAGCCCGTTAAGGCACTGAATCACTTCAAGGCCCGCAACTGGTACTAGAAGGGCGGCCCGCAACCGCGGGTCGCATAACTTAGGCGAGTTCGGTGGGACCTGTCTAGTCTGATTGCTATGGCACCGGGGATCACCTTCATTGGGCACGCGACGGTGCTCATTGAGATTGATGGGGTTCGTATCCTCACGGATCCGATCCTGTTGCCCAGAGTGCTATTCCTGGATCGCGTGGTTTCGCCGATTCGAGAGAGCAGCTATCGCAATATCGACATTGTGTTGATCTCTCACCTGCATCACGACCACTGCGATATTCGCTCGCTGCGCAGATTGTCGGGGGCCACGATCGTCGTGCCTCAGGGCTCAGCTGGATACCTTCGGCGGCGCGGTGGCCTGCACAAACTTGTGGAAGTCGGGCAAGGTACGACCCTGGAACTCGGTGGTGTCTTGGTCACAGCCGTTCATGCCGACCACGATGGAAAGCGCGTGCCACTGGGTCCGACCGCACCAGCCCTGGGCTTCGTCATCACTGGCAGCGAGGGGACGGTCTACTTCGCCGGAGATACCGACGTCTACCCCGAGATGGCGTCGCTGCCGATGCCGGAATCGGCTGGAATCGACACCGCGTTGCTACCTGTGTGGGGATGGGGCCCGAACCTCGGTCCAGGCCACATGAACCCGCAGCGGGCCGCAGATGCACTTGCCTTGCTGCAGGCCCGAAACGCCATGCCGATTCATTGGGGAACGCTGTTTCCGTATGGCATGCGCAGAGTTCTGCCCTCTTCGAGCACCCTGCTGTTTGCGCCGCCGGAGCAGTTCGCCGAACTCGCTGCTCGCAGCGCGCCCGACAGTCAGGTTGCAGTTGTGAAACCCGGTGGGCGGATGGGGACACGCGATGAGTAGGCGCAGTCAATGAGTAGACGCAGTCAGCGCAAACGGATCCGCAAGCTCGCTAGTGCCGAGCGCGCCCGTGGGGCCAACGACGCGCTGGCGCAGGCGAAGGCCGAAGCTCAAGCCGAAGGAGTGGGAGTCCTGCGCGAGCAGGCCGGGCGCGATCTTGTGGATGATCCCTGGCGTCAACGGCACCGCCTCCGCGATGCGATCGGTCGCTTCATCGTGTCCATGATCGTGCTCGCCGCGACGATCGCGATTGCCCCCGGAATCACTCTTGAGAGCTGGGGTGTGATCCCGCTTACGGCGCTGTTCACCACCTTGCTGGCTGCAGTGCTCAGACCGATCATGATCCGCATCGCCGTACCGTTCGGCTGGCTCGGCGCCATGCTCGTTGCGGTGTTCGGAAACTTCGTCGTCCTCTACTTTGCCTTCGCTCTGTCGCCTTCGCTGGAATACACCGGTTGGCTTGAGGTGTTTTTGGCGAGTTGGCTGTACTCGGTCATCATGGCGGCGGCGCAGTGGCTCATGGCGCTCGATGACGATGACGTCTTTCTCGTTGAGACCTTGCGCCAAAGCACTCGAACCGGTCGATGGGGTCTGAGCCTCACTGCGCAAGATCTGGAGACGGTTGAGGCGGGCGGCCATCCACAGACTGGTGTCGTTTTCGTCCAACTCGATGGAATGCCGGCGCCGGTGCTCGATTGGGCGGTGAAGTCCGGAAACTTGCCGACTCTGGCTCGGTGGATTCGCTCGGGTGACTATTCCTGGACCGAATGGCGATCAAGGGTGCCCTCAACGACCCCAGTTGCCCAGGCGGCCTACTGCACGGCACGAGTCACAACATGCCAGCATTCCGTTGGTACGAGAAGGACTCCGGCAAGCTGCTCGTCTCGAACTACCCGCCAGACGCCGCAGAAATTGAATCTCGCATCTCCAACGGTCGCGGTCTCCTGGCCGACACTGGCGTGAGCATCTCGAACCTCTTCTCCGGTGATGCTCCCAATCGACTGCTCGTGATGAGTGCCTTAAGTAGCGTCCGTCAGGGCTTGGGCAAGTCCAAGTCCTACTCCTCGTTCTTCACTCACCCCTCAGCATTCAGCCGAGCGTTAGTCCTAACGGTCGGCGAGATGATCAAAGAGGTCCACCAGGCTCGGACTCAGGTACGCAGAGGGATCGAACCTCGCATTCCGCGCAAGGGTTCCTACATCGCCTTGCGGGGATTGACCAACGTTCTGCTGCGCGACCTCAACACCTCGCTGGTCATCCAATCGATGATGGAGGGAGCCAAGAGTATCTACGTGGACTACGTGGACTACGACGAGATTGCCCACCACGCCGGAGTGCAGCGTCCAGAAGCGTTGCGGGCGTTAGAGGGTCTTGATCGAGTGCTGGCCTCGCTTGAGAGGGTCGTTCGATACGCGCCGCGGCCCTATCAGTTCGTTTGCGTAAGTGATCACGGGCAGAGTCAGGGGGCCACCTTCAAACAGCGCTACGGCGTCAGTCTGGAGGATCTGGTGCGCGAACTCATGGGGGTTAGTGAGACGGGCGTTGCAGCCTCCACCGCGGCGATCGAGGAGTGGGGACCACTCAACACATTGCTATCGCAAGCTCCAGCAGCAGAGTTCGGTCACGGCCGGACTGACCCGTCGTGTCATGCGCAAGCGCACCGACGAGGCAGGGGCGGTCGGGCTTGGACCCGGTCAGGCTGAGCACGAGTCGGCAGCATCCGCTGGCGACGGGGACCGACCGGAAATCGTGGTCGTTGGATCGGGAAATCTCGGCGGAGTCTGGTTCGCGAGAGAACCGGGGCACGTCACGTTGTCGCGGATGGAACAACTCTGGCCCGGCCTGGTGGCTGGATTGGCCCATCATCCAGGTGTCAGTTTCATCGTGGTCGCAACCAGGGAAGATGGCCCGGTTGCGATTGGCTCGCAAGGTATCCACAAACTGCTCACCAATGAAGTGGAGGGTGTTGATCCGCTGGCGAAGTTTGGACCGTTAGTCCGCGACGAGATGCTGCGGGTCGCGTCGTTCGACAATGCGCCGGACATCTATCTGAACTCCATGTACGACCCGATAACTGATGAGGTTGCCGCGTTCGAGGAGCTCGTTGGCTGTCATGGTGGCGTCGGCGGTTGGCAAAATCGGGCGATCCTGGTCCATCCGCGAGACTTTGTGCTCGATCCGGAACTTTCCGATGAGCAGGGACGTCTACTAAGCTCAGAGGCAGTTCATCGTCAGATGGTGCAGTGGCTCGAGAAACTCGGGCATCGACGCAATCTGGTGGCCAAAGTTGGCTTTGATCCAGCTGACGTCCTTGCCGCTGCGACGCCCACCACGGATCAGCCACCACGAATCGAAGACGGAGAATGAAATATGACGCGTCGGTCCGCGATTGCAGTGGCAGTTGGCGCAGGTGCCCTCGCTGCGCTGACGGCCTGCGGATCGATCAGTGCCTCAACCACACCGATTGATAGCGCTGCCCCCAGTGCCGACTCAACGGAGTCGAAGAAACCCAAGCCAAGCCCGAGTGCGGTTCCGGTCGTGCCATCCGATTGGCAGCCCACCGCAAAAGACAAGACGATCTACCTGACGTTTGATGACGGGCCGTGGTACCAGACCACGGAGATCCTCGACATCCTCAAGGAGTACGACGTCACAGCCACGTTCTTCTCGATTGGGAAGATGATCCGCACTCGCGAGGCGATCATGGATCGCATAGTGGCGGATGGACACGCGGTCGGGGGACACACGTGGGACCACATTGATCTGACGCAGGTCAGCGATAAAGAGGTTCGTTACCAACTCAACAGAACTGCCCGGGAGCTAGGCGCGGTGCAGGGCCCATGTATGCGCCCACCCTTCGGCGCGATTGACGACAACGTTCGCAAGATCTCAGTGCGCAGTGGGATGACACCGATCGGTTGGAACCGCGACACCAACGACTGGAAGGACGCCAGCGAGGCTGCCATCCAATCAGTCCTGGAATCGGCCCAACCTGGAGACGTTGTGCTCCTGCACGACGGTGGCGGGGACAGGTCCCGAACCGTTAACGCGGTACGCAAGGCTTTGCCGAAGTTAGTCGCGAAGGGCTATACCTTCGACTCGATTCCGGTATGCCAGGTCCCTGGGGTCACCGACTGAGCGGATTAGTCCGTTGGTGGGCCCACGGGGATCCGGTTAGCAATGGGGCGCATCGTGTCGGCAAAGAAGTCGTTGCCCTTGTCGTCGACCACGACGAAAGCCGGGAAGTCCTCGACCTCGATCCGCCAGACTGCCTCCATTCCGAGCTCCTCGAAGTCGATGACCTCGACTTTGCGGATGCAGTCACTTGCCAACAGTGCGGCGGGTCCGCCGATCGAACCCAAATAGAAGCCACCGTGCGTTTGGCACGCATCGGTGACCGCCTGCGAGCGGTTCCCCTTCGCGAGCATCACGAAGGACCCGCCAGCGGCCTGGAACTGGTCGACGTAGGAGTCCATTCGTCCGGCAGTGGTCGGTCCGAATGAACCCGAGGGCATACCTGCTGGAGTCTTGGCTGGTCCCGCGTAGTAGACGGCATTCTCGCGCAGGTAGTCCGGCATCGGCTCGCCACGATCAAGCATGTCCTTGATGCGCGCGTGCGCCAAGTCGCGAGCCACAACTAGCGGGCCCGTGAGGGACAGGCGGGTGCGAATCGGCAACGTCGAGAGCAAGTCGCGAACCTCTGACATAGGCCGCGACAGGTCAATAGCCACAACATCCGCGGCATCATCGGTAGAGCCTTGACTCTGGTTAGATCCGTTCGCGAGATGATCGTCAGTGATCTCGGGCAAGAAGCGGGCAGGATCCGCCTCAAGCTGCTCCAAGAACACACCATCCGGGGTGATCTTTGCCTTTGCCTGGCGATCTGCCGAGCAAGAGACCGCGATCGCCACCGGTGCGGAAGCCCCGTGCCGGGGCAGCCGGATTACCCTGACGTCGTGGCAGAAGTATTTGCCACCGAACTGAGCTCCAATGCCGAACTCTTGTGTCTGTTTGAGGATCTCGGCTTCCATTTCAAGGTCGCGGTATCCGTGGCCATCGGCGCCGCCGTGGACCGGCAGGTCGTCGTAGTAGCGGGTAGATGCGTACTTCGCGACCTTCAGCGCGTATTCCGCACTCGTGCCGCCCACCACAACCGCCAAGTGATACGGCGGGCAGGCAGCCGTGCCGAGGGCGCGCAGCTTCTCGTCGAGGAAGGCGCGGAACCTGGTCGGGTTTAGTACCGCCTTGGTCTCTTGGAAGAGGAACGACTTGTTCGCGCTACCGCCGCCTTTGGCCATGAAGAACAACTCGTACGTCAACTCATGTCCGGGCTTGCTGTCGGCATAGATTTCGATTTGCGCTGGCAGGTTCGTCGCCGTATTGCGCTCCTCCCACATCGACAGCGGAGCCATCTGGGAGTACCGCAGATTCAACTGCTGGTAGGCATCGAAGACTCCACGGCTCAAGATCTCCTCATCTTGGCCGACGGTCAGCACATGACTGCCCTTCTTGCCCGAGATGATGGCCGTTCCGGTGTCTTGACACATGGGAAGCACGCCACCGGCAGCGACGTTGGCGTTGCGCAGCAGGTCTAGGGCGACGAAGCGGTCGTTGGGACTCGCCTCTGGGTCGTCAAGGATGCTGGCCAACTGCGCGAGGTGGCCAGGACGCAACAAATGCTGAATGTCGCGCATCGCCTCGAAGGTGAGCAACCGCAGAGCCTCAGGTTCGACCTCCAGAAAGGTGCGTCCGTTGGCTTCGAACGTTCGCACTCCTTGCGTCGTGACCAGTCGATATGGGGTCGAATCCTCACCCATGGGGAGCATGTCGTGGTACTCAAAATCGGCCATAGTCCGACAGCTTAGTTGGGCAGTTGTGACCCTGCGTTGGGTGCACATCGGCTACCAGCGAGGATTAGCCCATGGCGAAGACGGACCGACTGAGTCAAAGTGTTGGCGGAATGCTCCTCACCATCCTGGTCGCTCTAGGACTTGTCGGTGTCGTCGCGCTCTTTACCTTCCGTCCGCAGCAACCGCAGGTGCAAACGGTGGACTACGAGGCAGCCGCTAGCGCTGCCAGAGCACAATCACCGTTCCCAATCGCTGTCCCTGTTCCGGTGCCGTCGGGCTGGCAAGCAACATCGGCGCGCTACCGACCGGTTGAAGGGAGTTCGGAGTCCTCCCCGCTGGCTACCTGGAATCTGGGGTTCTTCATTCCCGATAACGACTTCGCCGGGATAGCGCAGACCAATGCCGGCGACGGGCAGTTCATTCGAGAGAACACGGTAAGCGGTGAGAGCGCTGGAACCCAGACGATTGATGGGGTGGCGTGGAAGCGATATCGCACCGACGACGGCCGCCGCACGTCGCTGCTGAGTGAAACCGACGGTGTTACGACTATCGTCACCGGCACTATCAGTGACGCGCAGCTCGGTGAGCTCGCTGCGTCCCTCCAGTACAGCTAAAGGGCACTAGCGCTTAGTCGGCCTCAGGTTTTGGAGTGTTCTGCCGTACCGCCTCGATGCGCTCCTTGGCATTGTTGAGCCAGCGTTCACAGATATTGACTAGTTGCTCGCCGCGTTCCCAGAGCGCGAGGGAGTCCTCCAAGCTCGTTGTTCCTGCTTCGAGCTTGGCCACCACGGCCGCCAACTCGTCGCGAGCCTGCTCGTAACTGAGCTGCTCGGGATCGTTCGTGTCCGTCACTAGTTCTCCTTGGTTTGGGCGTCGGGCTGATGCGTTTTGGTGGACACAAGTGTGGGACTCGTGACGATCGCTGGCACGTCACCGGGGGCTAGCCGGATTGTCAACCGATCACCGGCGTCGACACTGTTGGGATCACGAAGCACGTGATTCGCCTCGTCGAAGACAATCGCGTATCCGCGTTCGAGCGTTGCCGCAGGTGAGAACGCCCGCAACTGGGATCGAAGATGGTCGGTGCCCGTCGATGCCAACTGGAGTTGGTGAGCGAGCGACTTATTGAAGCGGATGCGCTGCGCCGTAAGCAACTCGTTTTGTTGATCCACGATGTACATCGGATCTTTGAGCCCGGGATGGGCCGCCAAGCGAGCGAGCCGGTGTCGTTGGGTATCGAGCAAGCTCGTGATGGCTCGAAGAGCCCGCGTGCGGCTGGATTCGACAATCTCAAGTTGTTCAAGTAGGTCGGGAACGACTCGACGGGCCGCATCAGTCGGAGTGGATGCGCGAACGTCAGCGACAAAGTCCAGCAGCGGTGTGTCTTGCTCGTGGCCGATAGCGCTAACCACTGGCACTGTGCACGCGGCGACGGCTCGTGATCAGCGACTCATCGGAGAATGCCAATAGGTCCTCGGTGCTCCCGCCACCGCGAGCGATGATGATCACGTCCACCTCGGCCGTTGCAGCTAGCGAGGAGAGCGCTGCCCGTACCTCTCCGGCTGCATTGGTGCCCTGAACAGCGACGGCTCGGATATCGAAGCGCAGGGTGGGCCAGCGGCGACGAGCATTCGTCACGACATCATGCTCAGCGGCACTATCGCGTCCACAAATGAGTCCGACGGTGCGTGGCAGGAAAGGCAGTTCACGTTTGCGCTTGGGATGGAACAAGCCCTCGGCAAGGAGTTGCGCCTTGAGACGTTCGATTCGAGCCAACAGATCACCGAGACCCACTGCACGCACCTCGCTAGCCCGCAATACGAGTTGCCCACGGTTCACCCAGTACTCCGGCTTAACCCGCATGACGATGCGGTCCCCGGAGGCCAGCGCGGGAGTTAGACCAGCGATAGCCTCTGGGCTGGTGACCATCTGGGCGGATAGGTTGCGCTCGACATCGCGAACGCCAACAAACACTTGGGTCATCCCCGGGCGCGCGCTTACCTGCGTGACCTGGCCCTCGACCCACACCACGCCGAGTTTCGCCACCCAAGCCCCGATCGCGGAGTTGACGACATGCAGCGGTGCTGGGTTCTCTGGACTGGTCTGCAGGGCCACCTGGACAGGGTACGTTGCGAGATTGGCCACTGGGGCTAAACGTCAGCTGTTGGCGGGCCTAACATGGGTTGATGGACTCCGAATCTGTGAACGACGCTAACTCCGTCAACGACGCCAATCCACGTGAAGGCGATGTGCGCAAGAAGGTTCTGTTAGCCGCACCTCGGGGCTATTGCGCAGGGGTAGATCGCGCTGTTGTCACAGTTGAGAAGGCGCTCGAACTGTACGGAGCGCCCGTCTACGTCCGCAAAGAGATCGTCCACAACGCCCACGTTGTCGCCACCTTGCGCGAGCGGGGAGCAATCTTTGTGGAGGAAACCGACGAGGTCCCAGAGGGTTCCATCGTCGTTTTCAGCGCTCACGGTGTTGCCCCGTCCGTTCATGCCGAGGCCGCCGAACGTAAGTTGCGCACCATCGACGCCACCTGCCCGCTCGTCACCAAGGTCCACAATGAGGCACGTCGGTTCGCTGCCGATGACTATCAAATCATTCTGATTGGCCATGAGGGTCACGAGGAGGTCGACGGCACCAGCGGCGAGGCTCCTGATCACATCACCCTTGTCGAGCATCCCGATCAAGTTGATGACGTGGTGCTTGACCCAGACCGTCCGGTCGCCTGGTTGTCGCAAACGACCCTGTCTGTGGACGAGACGATGGAGACGGTCGACCGACTGCGTCAACGGCTGCCACTGTTGATCGACCCGCCCAGTGACGATATTTGTTATGCCACCCAGAACCGACAGATCGCGGTAAAGGACATCGCGCAGCGTTGCGACGTTCTCATCGTGGTGGGGTCGGGCAACTCTTCAAACTCAGTTCGACTCGCAGAAGTTGGCCTAGAGGCGGGCGCAACGAGCGCCTACCGGGTGGAGAACGCCGGTGAGCTCAAGTCGGAATGGTTCGAAGGGGCGGCCACGGTTGGACTCACCTCCGGAGCGTCGGTGCCCGAGGAGTTGGTGGATGGAGTGCTCGACTCGCTAACGCAATGGGGCTTCGTCGACGTTGAGGTCGTCACGTCCGCGCAGGAGACGCTGACCTTCTCTTTGCCACCGGAACTGCGCCGCGATATTAAGGCAGCGGCTAACCGCGCTTGATCCCTGGTCGGCGGATCAAAACGATGATGAGTGCAGCGATAGTGCCGCCGAACACGAAGGGTGCGTTGAACGCTAGCCCCGTGCCGATCAGTGATGCCTCACGCAAGATTAGGCTGCCGGTCCCGGTGATCGTTGTTGGTTGACCGGCGACGATGAGCGCAGCGAGAAACGCGATGGGGGGCGAGATCACGGCCGTCCAGAGGTCACGGGGTCTCACGATTAGCGCTCCGATGATGCTGGCGATCACGAAGGAGGCACCCGTCAGGTAGGTGAACTGCCGATTGAGGTACATATCGACGAGGCCAACCGCCGTTGTGATGCCAAAGATGATGAGGAAGACCGGGATGGTGGAAAGCCCACTCTCAGGACGTGGACTCGCCTCCGGCGCGTCTGGCTGGACCGGCGGTGCAACTGCTGCCATTGGTTCGATCCTCTCAGCGGGCGCTGCGGTGGGCTCCTCCAACGGGTATTCCCCCGTTGAGGGGTCTGTGTAACCAGCGGAACGGTACAACTTCTCCGTGCGAACGGGGGGCCCGGTGTCGATTCGGGACTCCGTTCCCGCTTCCTCGCCATTGGGCCCCTTGTCCCAGGGCCAGCGAACATGGCTGTGCGGGTCCTCATCAGCTACCGGTGTGGGCGCTGGGCTGCGAATCACCGCTCCGGACTCTGGGGCGTCGGTTTGTGCAGTCGTCTCGGGTTCGGTCTCGGGCGCGTCACTGGCTGGGTCGCGTGGAGACTCGTTCACAACTCTGAACGGTACGTCAATCTGACGGCGGCGTCGATGGTGCCACGCCAGACGGTGTCCTTGGAGACAGGTCGATAACGGCGGGAGCATCGGGAGTCCGTGACGCGAGTCCCAGGTCGTTCATACGCCTTGCGGAGACAAGCACTCGGGACTCATATGAGCCGACGAACCTGTTGTAGCTGCGGGTTGCGCCATCTAGCGCGCTGCCAAGCTTGTCCAGGTGCCCAGACATGACCAGGAGGCGATCGAGTAGTTCCTGCGCTCCGCGATGGATTGCCTGGGCGTTCTCTGCGATGTCCTGATCGCGCCAACTCAGCGCAACAGTGCGCAGCAGCGCAAGCAGGGTGGTCGGGGTGGCTAACACGATGTTGCGACTGAAGGCCCGTTCGAGTAGGGCTGGATCGGTTGCCAGGGCCAGACTAAGCAGGGATTCGGCCGGAAGGAACATGACGACGAATTCCGGGGTCTGCCCAAACTGGCGCCAGTATTGCTTCGATGAGAGTTGGTCGATGTGGGCGCCAACCGCCTTGCTGTGGGCTAGGGCAACATCTGGCGCAATGTGTTCGACTTGGTCGGACAGCGGGCTGTCGGCGGCTAATAGCGCGTCGAGTGGGACCTTGGCGTCGATGATGATTTGGCGTTCGTCGCACAGTGTGATGACCATGTCGGGACGCAAGGTTGACCCGTCGTCGACGATCGACACCTGCTCGCTGAAATCCACACCTCGGGTTAGGCCAGCTACCTCGACGATTCGCCGCAGTTGCATCTCTCCCCAGCGGCCTCGAAACCCCGTGTGGTTCAGTGCCTGCGCTAGCCGCCCAGTCTGGTGACGAAGGACCTCGCCGGCGTCCGCGACCTGTCGAAGTTGTTCGCCTAGCTGGGCTGCTCCGGCGGCGTGGCTAGTCGTCAACGTATCGACCCGGGACGAGAGGTCAGACAGAGACGCAGTGACGAGGTCACCGTTCACTTGCTCACCGGACGTTGCACTGTTGCGAGTGAGTCGCCCGGCGCCGACGAGGAGCACACCCACGATGAGGCCGAGAACACAGCCTGCGAGGCCAGCGATGACGGCGGCTAGGACCGCTTGTTCGGACATATTCCTACCCTGCCGCAGACCTCCGACATTTCCGACTCCGTAGGCTGCACCTCGTGAGCCTCTCCATTGGAATCGTTGGCCTGCCCAACGTCGGTAAGTCGACACTGTTCAACGCGCTAACTCGAAATGATGTGTTAGCCGCCAACTATCCGTTCGCCACGATCGAGCCGAACGTCGGAATAGTGGGCGTGCCCGACCCACGCTTGCCAGTGCTTGCCGGAATCTTCGGCAGTGAACGGATATTGCCCGCCACCGTCAGTTTCGTTGACATCGCGGGCATCGTTCGCGGCGCGAGCGAGGGCCAAGGTCTCGGCAATAAGTTCCTGGCCAATATTCGCGAGTCAGACGCGATCTGCCAGGTAGTCCGGTCCTTCGATGATGCCGATGTTGTGCATGTGGATGGGAAAATCTCCCCATCGGAGGACATCGAGACGATCAACACCGAGCTCATCTTGGCTGACCTGCAGACGCTGGATAAGGCCCTGCCGCGGTTGGAGAAGGAAGCCAAACTCAACAAGGAACGCTCCGCGGTGTTGGTGGCCGCACAAGAAGCAAAGGCAGTACTTGACGGCGGTGTCACGGTGTTCAACTCGGAGATCGACCGGGAGCCGCTACGCGAGCTCTTTCTGCTGACCGCCAAGCCTTTCCTGTACGTGTTCAACCTCGACACCGATCAACTCGCAGACACAGCACTCAAAGCCGAACTAGCGCAACTCGTTGAGCCTGCTCAGGCAGTCTTTCTAGACGCGAAGCTGGAATCCGAACTCGTGGAACTCGACGAGCAAGACGCTGCGGAACTGCTGCACGATGCGGGCCAAGACGAGCCCGGACTCGACATCTTGGCGCGGGCAGGGTTCGAGACGCTGGGGTTGCAGACGTATCTGACCGCCGGGCCGAAGGAGTCCAGAGCGTGGACGATTCCGCAAGGCGCCAGCGCGCCGCAGGCGGCGGGAGTCATTCACACGGATTTTGAGAAGGGGTTCATCAAAGCCGAGGTGGTCAGCTTTGCCGACCTCGTTGAAGCCGGATCGATGGCTGAGGCCAAGGCCCGCGGCAAGGTCCGGATCGAGGGTAAGGACTACATCATGGCCGACGGCGACGTCACAGAGTTCCGCTTCAACGTCTGAGGCCAAACGTCTGAGGCCAAACGACGTCTGAGGCAACGAGTCTGAGGCAACGAGTCGGCAGGCTACTCGCCGTTGAGTGAACTAGCCGCGTCATCGATCTGATGCGCTAGTTCGATGTCAAGTTGAGTCAGACCACCCTCGCTGTGGGTCGACAAGGTGAACGTCACAGCGCGCCAGCGAATGTCTATGTCGGGGTGGTGGTCCATCGCTTCGGCGTCCTGCGCAACTGCGGACACAGCCTGGATCGCGGTCGGGAAGTCCGGGAACTTGATGGTTCGCGAGATCGAATCGCCGGAGTCCCCCACTCGGTCCCACTCGGATAGTTGGTCGAGTTGGCGGGTCAGTTCGTCGCCTTCTAGTTTTCTTCCCATGCCGCCACCATAGGAGCAGATAGCGCACGATTCCAGCCCCGCGCACAGGGTTGAAGCGACGAAGCTGAAATCCGACGCAAAACCCAAAACACTCATCTGTGACAATACGGGGTGACTGAATCCACCATGCAGACTCGCGACGACATTCGAAACGTCGCGATCGTCGCCCACGTTGACCACGGAAAAACGACTCTGGTCGACCAGATGCTGCGCCAAACTGGCGCGTTCGCGGCCCACACCGAACTGACTGACCGGGTGATGGACTCGATGGACCTTGAGAAGGAAAAGGGCATCACGATCCTGGCCAAGAACACGGCCGTCAACTACTCGGGTCCTAGTTCCGACATCCCGGTGACGATCAACGTCGTTGACACTCCAGGTCACGCAGACTTTGGTGGCGAGGTAGAGCGTGGTCTGCAGATGGTCGACGGAATTGTGCTGCTCGTCGATGCTTCTGAGGGTCCGCTGCCGCAAACCCGATTCGTCCTGCGCAAGGCACTTGAGGCGAAACTGCCGGTCATCTTGGTTGTGAACAAGACGGACCGTTCGGACGCTCGCATCGCCGAGGTCGTCGACGAGACCTACGAACTCTTCTTTGACCTTGACGCAGACGAGTCTCAAATCGAGTTCCCCATCGTGTACGCCTCGGGTAAAGCTGGCCGTGCCTCACTAGAGCGCCCCGGCGATGGTGAGATGCCCGATCATGACGACCTAGAGCCGCTCTTCGAGACCATCATGAAGACCATTCCGGCCCCCACCTACGACCCAGCGGAGCCGTTGCGCGCCCAGGTGACCAACCTGGACGCCTCGCCATACCTGGGTCGGCTAGCGCTGGTTCGGGTCTACTCCGGAGAACTGCGCAAGGGTGCGCAAGTCGCGTGGTGTCGCTCAGATGGCAACATCGAGAAGGCGAAGATCGTCGAACTACTAGTCACTCGTGCTGTCGATCGCGTGCCTGGAGAGTCAGCCGGGCCCGGTGACATTGTGGCTATCGCTGGGTTCGCGGACATCAACATTGGCGACACCCTCGCCGACCCGGAAGACCCGCGTCCGCTTCCGCTGATCAAAATCGATGAGCCGTCCATCTCGATGACGGTCGGCATCAACACATCCCCACTGGCCGGCAAGTCGGGTAACAAGCTCACGGCTCGGATGGTCAAGAACCGCCTAGAGCAGGAGCTGGTCGGTAACGTCTCGATTCGAGTTTTGCCCACGGAGCGTCCCGATACATGGGAAGTGCAGGGCCGAGGAGAACTGCAGCTGGCGATCTTGGTGGAGATGATTCGCCGAGAAGGTTTCGAGCTAACGGTGGGCAAGCCTCAGGTAGTGACCCGAGAGATCGACGGCAAACTCCACGAACCAGTCGAGCGCCTGACGATCGATGTGCCCGAAGAGCACGTCGGCGTCGTCACCAGCATGCTGGGAGTTCGCAAGGCCCGACTCGAGCAGATGGTCAACCACGGCACCGGTTGGGTACGAATGGAGTACCTCGTGCCAGCCCGAGGTCTCATTGGGTTCCGCACAGAGTTCCTCACCGAGACTCGTGGTACTGGGATGGCACACCAGGTATTTGAGGGCTACGAACCATGGTTCGGCGAGTTGCGAACTCGCGCATCGGGCTCACTAGTCGCTGATCGAACGGGTGTGGTCACCAGCTACGCATCCTTCGCAGTCCAGGAGCGCGGCATCCTATTCGTCGAGCCGGGTGCCCCCGTGTACCAAGGAATGATCGTCGGAGAGAACGCCCGAGCCGACGATATGGACGTCAATATCTGCCGCGAGAAGAAGCTCACGAACGTGCGCTCTGCGACCGGTGACGAACTTGAGCGGCTAGCCCCACCGCGGAAGATGGGCCTAGAGCAGGCGCTCGAGTTTTGCCGCGAGGACGAATGCATTGAGGTCGTCCCTGACGCCGTGCGAATCCGCAAGGTGATGCTCGACGTCAACGATCGAGCGAAGGCGCGCTCACGGTCCAAGCCGCCTAAGCCTCCAAAGCAGTAGCGCTGCGTTTGGCACCGAAACGCTAGGCGGCCTTTTCGGGACGACGCGGCATCCCTCCTGGCTCGAACATCATCGCGCGCAGGGTGTCGTAGATCGGCTCGCTCTTGATCAGGGTGGTGGTCAGGACGGCAAACGCGCACGCCAGCAACGAGGGAACGAGGAGGTCGGTCGTTGCAGCCATCTCGGCGACGATGACCACGCCGGTGACCGGCGCTCGAACGACGGCGGCGAAGAACACCGACATCCCCACCACGGCGAACGCGGGAACTGATAGCGCGCCGGGCATGACCGCATTGACAGTTCCGGCGAAAACGGCACCACAGAGGGCACCGAGAGCGAGCAGTGGCGCAAATAGGCCGCCAGGAGTGCCGACCGAGTAGGACAGTGGACCGAGCACCCAACGGATCACCAGAATGCCCAAGATCGCCCACAGCCCGGGGCTCGTGGAGATCATCTGTTGGGTGATGTTGTCCCCGCCACCGACCAGTTCCGGCGCGAACCACGCAATAGCGCCGATGAACGCGCCAACGATGCCAGCCTTCACGAGTAGAGGTACTCGCTTGATTGCAGCAAATGCTCGCAGGAACCAGACCACAGTCCGGTTGTAGAGAGCCCCGAGGAATCCGACGATGACCCCGAAGATGGCGAAGCCGAGGAAGGTTCCGGCGCCACCGGGGGACAAGTCGCCGACGATGAACGAGGGGTCGTCGCCGAGGATGGCGCGTGACACCGTGATCGCAGTGGCGGTGCCGACCAGAGTAGGGATGACCAGGCGCAGTCGGAAGGACTTGGTGAGTTCCTCAAAAACGAAGATCGAACCACCCGTCGGCGCATTGAATGCGACCGCAAGACCGGCTCCGGCAAGAGACGCCTCAAGGGAGTAACTCGATAGCCTATCTAGGCCGAGCAGTCGTCCGAGTTTGCTACCGATTGATGCGCCCATTTGCACCAGCGGGCCCTCGCGGCCGAGCACCATTCCGGCGCTGATACCTAAGACGCCACCGACAAACTTGACGGGCAAAATACGTACCGATTCGGGTTCAACTTGCCCGCGCATCGCAGCCTCGACCCGCTGAACACCGCTGCCTGGCTGCTGCCGGCACTCGTACGACCAGGTACCTGGCGAAGATGACACAAACTGCGGCGGTCGTGACGGGGATGAGGATTCCGAGGACCGGCCATCGCTGCGCCCAGTCAACGAGGTTGATCCGGGTTTGGTCGCCCTCGGCGAGTAACCACCGAAACGCGGAGCCGATGAGCCCAACCAGCAAGCCACCGACGATTGCCAATGCGGTGAGGCCGAGCAGAACCCGTCGTTCGTCGACAAGATTGTCGTCGTCGTGCGCGAGGTCAATAGGCTCACGCTGCGGTGGGGTCGGCGGCTGCACTTATTACTGATATCGCATCTGCGACGCGGGTTGCAGGTGTTGGAGAATTCTTACCAACTTGCGGTGTTCTGCTCCGAGCGCTGTATGCGCCCGGAGCAGAACAATCAACGCTCGCAATATCGAACCACTATTTAGGATTACTGGTTTCCGATCGTGGCGACCATGATCGCTTTGATGGTGTGTAGACGGTTCTCTGCCTCGTCGAAGGCGACGTTGGCGTCGGAGTTGAAGACATCAGTTGTGACCTCAAGTCCGTTCGTCATACCCGTCTTCTCGGCAACGTCCTTACCGACATCGGTATTGAGGTCGTGGAACGCCGGCAGACAGTGCAGGAACTTGACCTGCGGGTTGCCGGTCATGTCGAGTGCCGCCTGATTGACTTGGTACGGCTTGAGCAGCTCGATGCGCTCATTCCACACTTCTGCAGGCTCTCCCATTGACACCCACACATCGGTCTCCACAAAGTCTGATCCCGGTAGTGCCTCCTCTGGATCTTCCGTCAGCATCACTCGAGCGCCGGAAATTTCTGCACGAGCGTGGGCCGCGTCTTGGACCTCTTGGCTCGGCCACAGATGTTTCGGGCTGCAAATACGTACATCGCTGCCCATGATCGCGCCCATGATGAGCAGTGAGTTGCCCATATTGGAACGGGCGTCGCCCATGTAGGTGTAAGAGATCTCCTCGACCGGCTTGCCGCCAGACCACTCCTTCATCGTCAAGAAGTCGGCGAGCATCTGGGTGGGGTGCCACTCGTTGGTGAGGCCGTTCCACACCGGCACATCGGAAGCAGCTGCGAGCTCCTCCACGGCGGTGTGGGCAAAGCCACGGAACTCAATACCGTCGTAGAAACGAGACAGCACCTTGCCGGTGTCCTCAATGGACTCTTTGTGGCCGATATGCGACCCATCAGGTCCCAAGTAGGTCACGTTGGCGCCCTGTTGATGCGCGCCTACCTCGAATGCGCAACGCGTTCGGGTCGACGCCTTCTCGAAGATCAGCGCGACGTTCTTGCCGAGCAGCATTGGCTGTTCGGTGCCGGAATAGTGAGCGCGCTTCAGGTCGCGGGACAGATCCAGCAAATACATAAGTTCACGTTTGCTGAAGTCGAGTTCCTTGAGGAAATCACGCGATTTTAGATTAACTGCCATGATGCCTTGCCTTCTCTCGGTTCTAGGTTGGTTTGAATTTAGTTTTCGACAGCTTCGCGCTCGATCGGGCAACTCATACAGCGGGGTCCGCCTCGTCCGCGACCCAGCTCCTCGCCCTTGATCGTGACGATCTCGATTCCGTTTTGGCGCAAGAAGGTATTGGTCGTGGTGTTGCGCTCGTATCCGAAGATGACACCAGGTGCGACCGCGAGGAAGTTGGTGCCATCGTTCCACTGCTCACGTTCGGCACCGCGTCGGTCAATGGGGGTCTTCAGCGCGTGAACCTTGTCGAGTTCCAGCGCAGCCGCCACCTCGACGAAGAGGTCGTCGGCCTCACGAATCTGGTACGCACCGCTGTCATCCTTTTTCGTCAACACGTAGGTCCGCAATTGCTCCGGGAAGTACGGGTACACGCAGAACTTGTCCTTGTCGATCATGGTCATCGCCGTGTCCAGGTGCATGAATGCGTGGCTCTTGGGAAGCTCCACCACAATCACTCGCTCGACCAAGTTCTCTGGATCGCTGAAGTAGCCCTTGACCAGCATGCCGATTCCTTGTGGACTCGAACGCTCACCCATCCCGATCATTACCGTCTTGTTGCCGATGACGAGCACGTCGCCGCCTTCGACGGTGGCGGGCTGGTGATCCGCATCGTCGTTGCCGTACCAGAACTTCAGGCCCGCATCGGCGAACATCGGGTGGAAGTTCCACACGGTGCGCGAGTTCAGCAGTTCGCGACGGCGCGCAGGTTTGGCCATCGGGTGGACAGACAGACCGTTGTACGCGAACGCGGTGTTGTCACGCTGGAACAGATGGTTGGGCAGGGGAGTCAGCACGAAGTCATCATCGTCGAGGTAGTCCCACCACAGGTTCGTGTGTGCGGGCACGTCCAAGTCGCTCTTGATGATGCCACCGATCATGAACCTCGCTAGGTCCTCACCCGAGAGGTCTGAGTTAAACATGCGCTCATGAAGTGGTTCCATCAACTGGTAGCCGACCTTCTCCGGAGTTGCTATTCGGTCGTATAGCCACTGGCGTGCTTCGGGGTTTTCAAGTGCTTCACCGAGAAGCTCGTGAAAGAGGTGGACTTTGACGTTCTTTTCCCGAAGTTTGTTGGCGAAGGCGTCGTGTTCTTCGCGCGCTGTCACATCCCACATGACATCGTCGAATAGCAGGTCGAAGCAGTTCTCGGGAGTGAGTCGCTCAAGCTCAAGGCCGGGCCGGTGGACGATTACTTGTTTGAGTGCGCCGACCTCGGAATCTACGTGGAAGCTCATAACGGGTGCCTTTCATGTGTGTGCTGCGGGACGGGTCTTTCAGGGTGTAGGGAAAAATGAGGAACTGTAATAGCGGATCGTTTACTCGATTCCTTCCGCTTCGGTGGTCACGACGGTTCCGGCCTGCAATGAGATGAGGTCGGTTAGTTGGTCCAGCGATCCAATGACCGCAGGTTTTCCGGTGGCCGTGGCGAAATCAGATGCGGCCTGGATCTTTGGCCCCATCGAACCGGCTGGGAATCCCACGCTGGCCAAAGCCTCTGGACTTGCCTTGCGGATGGCGCGCTGACTGGGTTGTCCCCAGTCCAGGTACGCGGCGTCGGTATCAGTCGCGATCACTAACAGATCGGCGTCGATGTCACGCGCGAGCACGGAGGAGGCGAAGTCTTTGTCGATCACAGCTTCAACTCCGATGAGGTGACGCGTTCCCGGCTCGTACATGGTCGGGATGCCACCGCCTCCGCCACAGACCACCACTGCTTTGCTGTCCAGCAGAGTCTGAATAGCCCGCACCTCGAAGATTCGTTGTGGTGCGGGGGAGGCCACGACGCGGCGCCAAGCCTTGCCGTCCGGTTTGACGACCCAACCCTTCTCGTCGGCCAAGGCTTTGGCGGTTTCCTCGTCGTAGACGGGGCCAACGAACTTGGTGGGATCGGCAAATGCGGGATCGTCGGGATCAACTTGGATCATCGTGAGAAGTGTGGCGATGTGCTTCTCTTCAGGTACCAGATTGCCTAACTCCTGTTCAATGAAGTAGCCGATCATTCCCTCGGTCTGCGCGCCCATCACGTCAAATGGGTACGCAGTTTCGGTGTCGTATGCGGCCGCCTGTAGCGCCAACATGCCGACCTGCGGACCATTGCCGTGAGTGACGACCAGTTCGTGGTCCTTGGCCACCGGCGCTAGGGCTTCGCAAGCCAAGGCCACGTTGGCGCGTTGGCGCTCAGTGGTCATTGGCTCACCTCTTTTGGCTAGGGCATTTCCGCCCAGGGCAACTACTATTCGCATTTCGGCACCTACTCGGTTGGTTGTTGTGAGGGTTGGGTGGGAGTCATGTCGTCGCCCAACGGTTGACCGCTACGACGACGTTTGATGTAGAGACCCATCAGTACGACGTAGCCACCCAAAATCAGCAGGTACGCGTAGAAGGTGGCTTGTTCTCCGGAGCCGAAGACGAACCAGAAGGAGAAGAGCAGCGCGAGGATCGCGATAACCATGTCCTTGGTGAAGGTCTTCGGGTTAGCGGCCTTGCCTTCGGTCATCAAGTAGTAGATCTGAGCGCAGGCTGAGAAGAAGTAGGGCACTGCGGCAGTGACACCTGTTAGCAGGACCAGCGTGTTGAGGACCTCGATTCCGGAGGAGCTCGCGTAGGAGTAGAGGGTGAATACCGAGGCCAGCAGGGTAGAGAAGACAACACCCCAGATCGGCACGCCAGCCTTGTTCACCTTGGTGAAGAACTTCGGGAACAGGCCGTCCTCTGCGGCGGCTTGTGGCATCTCCGCGCAGATCATTGTCCACCCGTTAAGAGCGCCGAGCCCGGAGATCACTGCGAACAGCGACATCATCTTGCCGGCCCACTCGCCACCGAAGATCTGCTCAAAAGCGACCGAGAATGACGCGCTCCCCTCCGGACTTTGTAGCACCTCGTTAGGAACGATTCCGAAGATCGCCACCAAACTGAGGATGTAGGCCACGGCGCAAGCCAGGGTGCCAGCGATAGATGCGATCGGGACATTCTTGGCAGGATTCTTGATCTTCGCTGCTGCGACTGCCGCTAGCTCAACGCCGAGATAGGAGAAGAGCACGAGTGCGCCAGCGGTGGACAGGGCGCTGAAGAGGTTCTCACCACTGGTGTTGAACTCGGGGAAGTTGAACTCGCGGAAAGCGAAAAACACTCCGACTGTGATGATGAAAACGATTGGGATGAACTTCAGGATGGTGGTGATTAACTGGAAAGCGCCCATGTTCTTCACGCCCGCAAGGTTCACGAGCGCCGGAACCCACAGACCAATCATCGCGATGATCATCGCGATCCCTGCGTTATCTGGGTCGAACCCAAAGAGAGCTTGAACGTAGATAACCCAGACAACGACGATGCCGGCGTTGCCTGCCCAGGCAGTGATCCAGTACGGCCAAGCACTGGTGAACCCGGCGAAGTCGCCAAAGTACGCCCGCGAATACGCGTAGGGGCCACCAGCGGCTGGGATGCGCTTGGAGAGCGAACCGAACATCACCGCCAACGCGACCGCGCCGATCGTGACGACTACTAGCGCTACAACTCCGACCATGCCGAATGGGGCAAGTAGCGCGGGCATGCCGAACAGGCCAGTGCCGATAATTCCACCGGCGACGAGGGCAACCGCCTGGGGGAGGCCCAGCGAGCCTTTCGCCTTCTCCTCGGCTTCAACCTGTTCCGCTTCATCGACTTTCGCCATCGGATTCTCCCTCGTGTTCAGTCCACGCGTGTCGGTTCACATACCGCAAGTGCGTAGTGGGCTATTGCGATTTTTGGATCTTGAGACTTTTATCCAAGCAGCGGCGCGGTAGCGGATGCAACGTCAGTAGCCCAATTCACTCCATCGGCCGCAAGAGGGGTATTTGGTCCCGCGCCGATGAGGTGCTAAGTGCTAGCGGAGGTTGTCCTTCAGGAAGCCGATTTCCAGCAGCGTTAGGTTCTCGGCGACCTCCTCTTGGGGAGTCATATGGGAGACGTTGCTTAGCGGCAGGAATGAGTGGGGACGACCACTGGCGGTCAGCGCGGCTGATAGTTGCAGGGAATGTGCCAGTACGACGTTGTCGTCGGCGGTGCCGTGAATGATGAGCAGTGGACGCGTGAGATTCTCGGCTAGGGGCAGCAGGGATGACGATTCGTACGCGTCGGGCTGGTTTGTCGGGTCGCCTAGATAGCGCTCCGAATACGCGCTGTCGTATAGCCGCCAATCCGTGACGGGGGCACCGGCGACGGCGGCGTGAAAGACGTCCGGACGAGCGAGGACAGCCAGTGCAGCCAGGTACCCGCCGAACGACCAGCCGGTGATACCGACCCGAGAGGTGTCAAGGTCGGCGGGGAACATTCGATCAAGTTGCTCAATCACCTCGACCTGATCTGCGAGAGCGTATTTGGCGAGGTCACCGAAGATTTCTCGTTCGAACTCAGGTCCACGCCCAGGGCTGCCACTTCCGTCTGCAATCACCACGGCGAATCCCTGGTTGGCCATCCACTGAGCTTGTGCGTAGGAACGGCCAGCTTCGAGAACGCGCTGGGCGTGGGGCCCGCCATAGGGATTCATGATTACCGGAAGTTTGGCCGACCCCGGTTGATGATCCTGCGGCCAGACGATGACGGTATTGAGCCGTCGCTGTCCTAAACGCAGCTGCTGATGGTTTAGGTCAACGGGCGGAGTCTGGGCGAAGGTGCTCAGCTGATGGATGGTGGTAGGGGCGTCCTGCCCGGGGCGCCACCGCGCGATTACCCGCCTGGTCTCCAACGATTCGAACTCCGCGCCGACCAGTACAGCCGTGCCGCCAACGAACATGCCGGTGTGGAACCCTGCCCGACCCGAGAGTTCCGAGAGCGAACCGTCGGCTCCCAGAAAGACCAGGGCGCTGTCAGTTGCACGGCGAGTAATGCGTAGGAGTACCCCTTGCGGGCCAACGGATTGAATACTCCTTACGTTTACGCCATCGCCAAGCTCCACCGGCTCCCCGTCCACCGCGACTGTCTCTTGTTGACCACTGTGCACTGTTGTGATGAGCTGCCCCGAGCTACTCCAACAAGGTGTTCCGGGGATGTCGGCCACCCACTGGTCTTGGGTCGCGTTGACTAAGGGCGTCAGTCCTGCAGTATCGAGATCTATCGCTTGGATTGTGGAGTTGCGCTGGCTGCGGTCGTAGAGCGTCACGAGCGGATCCCCAAATGACGACCAATTGACGTCTACTAGATACTCCCAACGCTGGCTGTCCCAGTCGACCTGGTTTGGACTGGAGTCGGGGTCCAGCGAGAGAAGCCACAGGCGCACTTGGGGATTGGTCGCTCCAGCGGCTGGATACTTGATCTCGCGTGGCGGCGTTGAGGGGCTGGCCGGGTCGCTAATGAACCACGTTGCCACCGCCTCTTCATCGACTTCTTCAATGAGCAGGGCTTGGCCGTCGGGAGACCACCAGAAGCCCCGAATACGGTCGAACTCCTCTGCGGCAAGGAAGTTGGCCAGACCCCAACTCTGGTGTACGCCGACTGAACGCAGTAGGCACCGCTGATTAGATCCGTCCACTTCAGCCACGTAGAGCGAACGCTCGCTAACCCAAGCGATGTGGGTCCCAGTCGGACTGATCTGGGGATCCACAACCGGCCCGCCGACATCGAGGATTGACGTTTCTCCGCTGGTGATATCGCAGACGCCCAGCGCACCTACAAGCGCGAAGCAGGCGTAGTGGTGTGCGTCATCGACGCTGAACTGACAATTCCGGAGCCCGCCTCTCGCATTCGCTCTCTGCGAGCTAATTCGGCGGCGGGCAGGTCGGTGCTGGTGGTCGACAACTGCGCGGGATCGACCAGTACTCGTGGGTCGTGTGCTGCGGGTAGATCCTGTTGGTTCCCCACGCGGAACTGCAGGAGGCGCTTAACGGGGTCGTAGGGGCCGCCGGATTGCAGATAGAGAACACTGTCGCCGTCGGTCGAGATGGCGAAACTTGTCGGCGCTCCATAGCTAAACCGGCCGGTTCGCGCGGAGAGACGAGGGAACGAGATTGTGGTTTCACTCACCTGTGCATAGTGCCTCAGGGCGCCACCTCGTTACCCTCTCACCATGACTATCGAGGCTGACCGTCGAATTTTGCTTGTTCACGCCCATCCTGACGACGAGACGATCGGGTCCGGGGTCACCATGGCGCGTTACGCCGCAGCCGGCGCACACGTCGCGCTGGTCACCTGCACGCTAGGTGAGGAGGGCGAGGTCCTCGTTGCGGACTTGGAGCACATTGGGGTCAATGGCGAGGACCGGCTTGGGGATCACCGAATCGTCGAGTTGGGTGAGGCGATGAAGGCGCTTGGAGTCAGCGATTGGCGCCTGCTTGGTCAGCCAGGTCGGTACCGCGATAGCGGTATGGTCGGTGAGCCAAGTAACGATCGAGATGGCTGCTTCTGGCGAACAGACCTACTTGAGGCTGCCTTGGACCTCGTGCCGGTGATTCGAGAGCAGCGCCCGCAGGTCCTCATCACGTACGACGATTTCGGCGGTTACGGCCACCCCGACCACATCCAAGCGCACCGGGTCGCGATGTACGCCGCCCAGTTGGCTGCGGCGCCAACGTTCAAGCCGGAGCTAGGGGAAGCTTGGGATATCCCCAAGATCTATTGGACGGCGATCCCAAAATCGATGATCCGGCAAGGAATCTTGGCTCTGAGGGCTTCCGGAGACACCAGCGAGATGGCGCAAATGGATCCAGATGAGGTTCCATTCGGAATCGACGATGCGCTGGTTACCACGATCATCGACGGTCGCGATTACCTTCCGAATAAGGTCGCGGCGATGCGGGCCTACCCAACGCAAATCGATATGGAGAGCGGCTTCTTCTCCTTCGCTGAACTCGAAGGTAGTCCCATGGGCTACGAGAGCTTCCGGCTGGTGAAAGGGCCGCTAGCCCCCGTCGAGCAGCGGGATGACCAGGGACGAGAGACGGATCTCTTCGCGGGACTCGAACTCGTCAAATGACGGCACTCGAGCTGACTCCGGAATCATTCCGCGAGGTCGCGTCTCGGTATGCGACCGGTGTCGTCGTCGTGACAACCCAAAGTGACGGCTTCGACCACGCCATGACGGCGACATCTTTTACGACTGTCTCCCTGGACCCCATGTTGGTGCTCATTTGTGTTGAACATGACACCCGCTTTTACGACGCCTTGTGCCCCGACGGCCCGGTTGGTTTGGACCCCGCCGGACATCGCTGGGCGGTCAGCATCTTGGGTTCAACCGAACAGCCTGCGGCCAGCTGGTTCGCGACCAAGGGTCGCCCGCTACATGGCCAGTTCGACCGCTTCCCGCATACCCGCGGGGAGCAAACTGGGAATATTCTGCTCAATCGGGCCTTGGCTGCGATCGAGGTACAAACCATCTCCTCCCAGCCCTTTGGCGACCACACGGTGGTTATTGGTCAGGTCCTTTCGCTATCGGTCGCCGCAGACCATGTTGATGAGGACAGCGTTGAATCAGCCGACTGGCCGCTGACATATTGGGCGCGCCGATACCGGAATTTGGCTCATTAGTCGGCATAAACTGACCCTCACCCGGAGCTGCGCGAAACGCTTGTCGACGTCTCGCGCTGATCAAGCTGGGATCGAATGCCGTTTCGCTGAGTGAGGCTGCCTCGTGGCAGTTGTTTGGAGTCCGTGTGTCCAGTTTGTTGTCCCCGCCCGAAAAGGCTGGTGCCGACGACGGAGATGGTCCCTTACGTCCGACCGACGGTTCAAGGCCGACGCGGCGCCCGGCAGCGCATGATCCGGGCTACGAGAAGCGACGTCGAATCGTGCGCATCGCCGCCCTATTGGTCTTTTGGCTAGCTGCCGTAACGCTGACGTTGATAGCTCTGGGCGGGAGCAAGATTCCGGCTGACACAGTCGTTCGTGGCGTCGACATTGGCGGCTTGGATCGCCAGAGCGCAATCAACAAGCTGAGTGCATCCTTCGAACAACGCGCGGTGGAACCGTTGAACGTCAAAGTCATGGACACCACAACTGAGCTTGAGCCAAGTGCCCTCGGGATCTCAGTAAATATCCCGGTCACGGTTGACGAGGTAACCACCAGTCGATTCAATCCGCTGGATACCATCCGCGGATTCTTGGGCGGTACCGATGCACCGCTAGTGCTAGGTATCGATCGAGCGCTGTTGGATCAGAAGCTCGATGCGCTCGCGGCCCAATACACCCAAGCTATTCAAGAGCCAGAGATCACCTACGCTGGCACCACGCCGACGCTCTCGGAACCAATATCAGGTGCGCTGGTTAATCACGAAGCTGCAACCGACGCGATCCTCGGAAACTACCTGCGAGGTCAGGATGTCATCGAGCTACCGCTGGATGTGTTGGCTCCACAGGTCTCCCGAGAGCAGGCAGAGTCGGTCCTATCGGGCGTCGCCACCACCGCTGTCTCAGCCCCGGTGACTGTGCGGGCAAGTGACGTTGAGACGATCGTCGAGCCGTCCCAAATCGCCGCAGCGCTGAGCTTCCAAGTCAGAGATGGGTCGCTCGTCCCGATCGTTGATGGTGCTGCACTGCATGAGGACCTCGCCCCAAAACTCGACAAAGTTGACACACCCGCCAAGGACGCCACCTGGGATGTGTCGAGCGGAACTCCTGTCCTGGTCCCAGCCCAGACGGGTAACGGCGTCACGGACGATCACGTGGCCGAAGCAATCACCGCGGCGTTGGACAAAGAAGGAGACGCTCGCGTTGTCGATATGAAGCTCGGTCCGCTTGAGCCGGAGTTGACGACGGAAGCAGCGGCGGCACTGAACGTTACTGAAAAAATCTCATCGTTCAAACAAGAGTTTCCTTACGCTGCGTATCGCGTTACCAACATTGGTGGAGCTGAGAAGCGGATCGATAAGACGCTGCTCAAACCTGGTGAAACGTTTTCCATGAACGAAACTGTTGGGGAGCGCACCAAGGCCAACGGATTCACCACCGGGTACGTGGTTGGCGAAGGGGGTCGATTCGCGGAGGACTACGGCGGCGGGGTTTCAACGGCTGCAACCGCGCTGTGGACCGCAGCTTTCTACGCCGGCCTTGAGAGCGTCGAGCACGGTTCACACTTGATTTGGATCTCGCGCTACCAGCCAGGGTTAGAGGCGACCGTCGCCTGGGGCCAGTTGGATCTCAAGTTCCGAAACAACACTCCCGACGGGGTATTCATCACCAGCAAGATGACGAATACCTCGATCAAGTTCACCATGTGGGGAACAAAGCAGTACGACAGTGTCGAGGCCGTCTCAGGGAAGAAAGAGAACATCACTGAGTTCACCCAAGAGAAGGTCTCCGGTCCGAGCTGCGTTCCACAACAGGGTGTGCCCGGATTCGGGATTGGCGTCGATCGTGTCATGAGCAAGGAGGGTCAAGACGACGTTGTTGAACGCTTCTACACCTCATACATCCCAGCGGCAGCCGTCACCTGCGTAGGTGGACCCGCGTAGGCCCACGGTTGCCGGATAGGGTGAGCATCTACAACGTCTGGGTAGACGACGACCGCACGACAGGAGTCAGGCAGTGACCTACACGATCGCTCTTCCTTGTATTGACCTAAAGGACAAGGCATGTATCGAGGAATGCCCCGTAGATTGCATCTACGAGGGTGAGCGCATGCTCTACATCCACCCCGATGAGTGCGTCGACTGTGGTGCCTGTGAGCCGGTGTGCCCGGTCGAGGCAATCTTCTACGAGGACGATGTGCCCGAGGAATGGCACGACTACACGGCGGCGAATGCCGAGTTCTTCAACGAGATCGGCTCGCCAGGCGGTGCAGCCAAACTCGGGTTGATCGAGAGCGATGTACCAATGGTCAAGGCAGTGCCACCGCAGGAACACGACGTCTAAACGTCGCTTGCGGATGCTCCTACCTGACTTTCCCTGGGATCGGCTGATCCCGCTGCGTGAGACGGCCACGTCGTATCCCGGTGGGATCTGCGACCTCTCCGTCGGCACACCCGTCGACTCGGTTCCTCCCGCAATCCAGACTGCCCTCGCTCTGGCATCTGACGCCCACGGGTACCCGACGACGGTGGGAACACTGGAGTTGCGCGAATCCATTGTCAACTGGCTGGCGCGCAGGCTAGGCGTCGTCGGTGATGTTGAGGCGATCGTGCCAGCCATCGGGAGCAAGGAGCTCATCGCGTGGCTGCCGACCTTGTTGGGTCTTGGTGATGGGTCGACTGTCGTCATCCCCGAGACTGCGTATCCGACCTACGAGGTCAGCGCATTGCTGGCGGGCGCTACCCCAGTGCGAGCCGACTCCCTAACGCAGCTCGGTCCAACTAGCCCCGCCATGATCTGGCTGAATACCCCGTCAAACCCAACCGGAAAAGTCCTCGGTGTCGAGCACTTGCGCAAGGTTGTGCAGTGGGCGCGCGAGCGGGGAGTGTTGGTCGCTAGCGACGAGTGCTACATCGAACTTGGCTGGACTGGGCAACGTCCCATCTCGATCCTGCATCCGGACGTTTGCGGGGACACCCACGAAGGACTCCTCGCGGTTCACTCGCTATCCAAACGATCCAACCTCGCCGGCTACCGCTTCGGGTTCCTGACCGGTGATCCCGCCGTAGCTCGCCAAATTCTGCAAGTCCGCAAGCATGCCGGTCTGATGGTTCCCGCTCCGATCCAAGCCGCCGCCGCGCTGGCCTACTCCGACGATCAGCACGTCATCGAGCAGCGGGCTCGCTACGAGGCACGCCGCGCGCTACTGATTCCCGCACTTGAGGCGGCAGGATTTCGGATCGATGACTCGCAGGCGGGTTTGTACTTATGGGCCACAAAGGAACAGCCGTGCATGGAGACGGTGGCCTGGCTGGCGGACCTGGGGATCCTCGTTGCACCCGGAGACTTCTACGGCCCTCAAGGTGCAAATCATGTGCGCGTGGCGCTGACCGCCACCGATGAGCGCATTGAGGCCGCTGCCTCCAGACTGGCCGCCGCCTAGGTCATGGCGAATCGTCGCTGCCCTGACACTCGCAACCGCCGGTTCATCGCCAAATTGCGACGCGCTAGCGTTGGGTTGTGACTAACTCGACGCAGATTGATCGCAATGCCGACGAGCCGCCGCCAGCCTCGCTGGCCTACCCCGGGGGGCGACTCGACTTGCCTACTGTGCCCGCAGTAGAGGGCGCTAGTGGCTACGACATCAGCAAACTGCTGGCCACTACCGGCGAAGTCACCTACGATCCGGGCTTCGGCAATACCGCTGCCTGCACGTCACAGATCACCTACATCGATGGTGATGCGGGGATCTTGCGATATCGGGGCTATCCCATCGAGCAGTTGGCTACCGAGTCGACGTTCGTCGAGGTCTCCTACTTGTTGATCTACGGCGCCCTACCGACACCGGAACAGTTGTCGGCCTTCCAGGCCCAACTGCGCATCCACACCCTGCTGCACGAGGATTTGAAGAACTTCTTCGACGGATTTCCCTCCGACGCTCATCCCATGCCGGTCTTGTCTAGCGCGGTCAGTGCGTTGTCGACCTTCTACCAAGATTCGCTCGACCCCTTCGATGACGCCCAGGTGGACATCACGACGATCCGACTCCTGGCCAAGGTGCCAACCATCGCGGCATACGCGCTGCGCAAGTCTCAAGGGCAACCGCTGCTCTACCCGGATAACCAGCATGGACTCGTCGACGGCTTCCTGCGCATGACGTTCGGTTGGCCAGCTGAGCAGTACGACATTGATCCGATCGTTGCCAATGCCCTAGATATGCTTCTCATCCTGCACGCCGATCATGAGCAGAACTGCTCGACCTCAACCGTGCGACTGGTTGGCTCGTCACAAGCCAACCTGTTTGCGTCGGTATCAGCGGGAATCAACGCCCTGTTCGGCCCGCTGCACGGTGGCGCTAACCAGGCCGTGCTGGAGATGCTGACCCAGATCCACGAATCCGACGACAGCGTTGATGACTTCATCGAGCGGGTCAAGCGTCGCGAGGATGGCGTCAAGCTCATGGGGTTCGGCCACCGGGTGTACAAGAACTACGATCCGCGAGCCAAGATCGTCAAGAAGGCAACTGACGATGTGATGGTGGCACTCAATGTCGATGACCCACTCTTCGAGATCGCTCGCAGGCTAGAAGATGTGGCACTAAATGACGACTTCTTCATCTCCCGCAAGCTCTATCCCAACGTCGACTTCTACACCGGGCTCGCCTACAAAGCCATGGGGTTCCCGACTCAGATGTTCACCGTGCTCTTTGCGCTCGGTCGGCTACCGGGATGGATCGCCCAGTGGAAAGAGATGATCCACGACCCAGCGACCAAGATTGGTCGACCGCGCCAGGTCTACCAAGGGCCCAGCGAGCGCAACTACGTGCCGATTGACCAGCGCAGCTAGTCTGCTCGGCCGCAAACTCCGGCCGGACTAGTGCTCGCGGGGGCAGAATCGTCCGGTTGCGCCATCCAACGAGCAACATGGGCGTAACTGAAGAAACATAGGCGCTTAACGCGGGTAATGTTGCCTTCGGCCTATGCCGACCATTTTCAACGAGGATGCGGTGGTGAGTGGGATTAGCGACCACCAATCAACGTCGAGTGCATTGACGGACCCGACCACGACTCCTCCCTACGAGCCGACCGCTGGCGCTTACGACGAGATGTACGACGACTTCGGTGCTCCACGAGAGGGCCTAGAGTCCCTGCACGAGGCGTTGCGCGGTCTCGGTGCTGAGGGTCTGCGCGATCGTGGTCGGCTGCGCGACGCCCACCTATCGGCCCAGGGGATCACCTTCACGCTGTCAGGCCGGGAGCGTCCGCTGCCGATGGACCTGATCCCACGAGTCGTGACCGATGTTGAGTGGCGGGTGGTCTCGGAGGGAATCGCCCAGCGAATCAGGGCCCTCGAGGCGTTCCTCGCTGACGTCTACGATCGCGGCGACATCATGCGAGATGGCGTCGTCCCGCGTTCGTTGGTCACGAGTTCAAGCCATTATCACCGCCAGGCGTACGGGATTTCACCCGCCAATGGGGTGCGGATCCACGTCGCTGGAGTCGACCTAGTGCGCGACCACACTGGCGAGTTTCATGTCCTAGAGGACAACCTGCGCAACCCATCCGGAGTCTCCTACGTACTGGAGAATCGCCGGACCCTCGCCCACGTGCTGCCCGAAGTTTTCTCGGGACACCGAGTCAGCCCGGTAGGGGAGTATCCCGAGCGGCTCTACCGAGCGCTCGCTGCAGCAGCACCCAGAGATATCCACGATCCAACGGTGGTCGTACTCACCCCGGGGGTATACAACTCAGCCCACTTCGAGCATGCGTTCCTAGCGCGTCGGATGGGCGCGGAGCTTGTTGAGGGTCGAGACCTCTTCTGTCGTGGTGGCTTCGTGTACATGCGCACGACGCAGGGTCCGCAGCCAGTCCACGTGATCTATCGCCGTATCGACGATGAGTACTTGGATCCTGTGTTGTTCCAGTCCGACAGCGTGTTAGGGATTCCTGGGTTGGTGAACGCGGCGCGGGCCGGTGCTGTGACGATCGCCAACGGAGTCGGTAATGGCGTGGCCGACGACAAAGCGCTCTACCCGTTCGTGCCGAAGATCATCGAGTATTACCTGGGCGAGAAGGCAATCCTGCCCAACGTCCCGACTTACGATCTGCGCGACGTTGACCAGCGCGAACACGTCTTGGCCAACTTGGACCGGATGGTGGTCAAGCCGGTGGATGGTTCGGGCGGCTACGGATTAGTTATCGGCCCCAAAGCCTCCGATGAGGAACTAGCCAAAACGGCGCAGGCGATCGTCGATGACCCGCGATCGTGGGTCGCTCAGCCGGTCGTGGCGCTGTCGACCTCGCCGACTGTCTCCAGCGGTGGCGATGTTGCCCCCCGTCACCTAGATCTGCGTCCCTTCGCGGTCAACGATGGGAAGAAGATCTGGGTGCTTCCCGGTGGGCTCACCCGGGTGGCAATGACGGCTGGAAGTCTGGTGGTGAACTCCAGTCAGGGCGGGGGCTCGAAGGACACCTGGGTTCTCTCGGACCAGGAGCTAGAAGACGATGTCGATGAGTGGTCGGTCGAGCGGTTGCTGGCAGACCGTGAGTCAGTTCGGGCGCAGGCCAAGGCCACCGAACGCGCCCCGCGATCCAGTCAGCCGACACCGCGCCAATCGCTGCCGCGTCCACATCACGCGCGCATGCGTCAGCAGGAAGAACAGCAGCAACAGCAACAACAGCAACACAACAGCAACAGCAACAACAGCCGCAGGAGCAACAAGGGGCGGAGGATTCGCCATGTTGAGCCGTCTAGCTGAGAGCTTCTACTGGATCGGCCGCTACCTCGAACGCGCCGAGGCAACGACCCGCCTGCTCGCCGAACACCACCAAATGTTGGTGGAGGACACCCGAGTCCCAATGGTGACGGGTTGTCAGGTGCTGCTCGATGCACTCACTCTCGGTGAGCCGCAAGAGATGTTGACTGATAGCCCCGACAAACTCGTACGCGCCGTGCTCGGATCGCCCAATGATCCGGGGACTGTCGCGGGGTCGGCAACTGCTGCGCGGGAGAACGCTCGGGCAATTCGCGACGCCCTGTCCTCAGATGTGTACGAGGCGCTCAACAGTGTCCACCTACGTCTCGCTGCGGCAACCGCCAGTGACGCGCATGCCGCAAGTCCCGGAGTGCTGCTCAACGGTGTCCTGGAACGTCTAGCCGTGGTTTCGGGTGTCTTGGACTGGGGCAGTCCGCGCGACGAGGCTTGGGTGTTCTTGCGCCTCGGTAGGGCGCTGGAACGCATTGACATGACCGCTCGCTTGCTCAACGTGCGCCACGACTTGATCTGGCCGGAAAGCGGTCCGGCAACCGCACTTCGAGCGGCTGGCGGGCTACATGCGTTCCTGCGTGGACGGTTCCCGCTATCGGGCGATCGCGTGCGCGCGTTCTTGGTGCTTGACCCGACCTTCCCCCGGTCGATGCTCGGCTGCGCGTTGGTGGCTGAGCAGGCCGCCCGCGAACTTGAGGCACTTGGATCGGTGTCAGCGCACGGCGGGATCTTACGTACCGTCGGCCTGATGCGAAGTGAGTTGGAGTTTGTGCCCGTCGACCCTGACCCAGATGAGGTTGATCGCCTAGCGGACTACGGCCTAGAAAGCGCCCACGCGGCGGGCACAGAAGTGCGGGAATCATTCTTTCAGCAAACCGGCACCGTGGTCTGGAGTCATTGATGAGCTGGCGTCTTGAGGTCAACCACCACACTGGGCTGCGGTACAGCTCAGATGTGAAGGTGTCGTTCAACGAGGCTCGGATGACGCCCGCAGACTCCAACGGGCAAATCTTGATCGCGCACGAACTGACGGTCAACCCAGCAGCGAGAGTGTTCACCTATCGCGATTACTGGGGGACAACCGTTGAAGCGTTCGATGTCCACGAGAAGCACACGACACTAGAGGTCATAGCGCACTCGATCGTGGACACTCCGAGTCCACCCCCGCGTCCTGCTGGCCTGGCTTGGGACTTCTTCACCGACCCCAATGTGCTGGAGACGTGGTGCGAGTTCTTGCGGTGGTCGGATTACGTCGACGATTCCCGAGCTGATCCACTGCGTGCCGGGGTGGTGGATCGGATGCGCTCGATGCCGACCCCACGCGAAGCGATTGATGTGGCACTGCAGGAGGTCAGTGCGCGGATCCGATACGCGTCCGGCACGACATCGGTCTACACGCGCGCAGGTGAGGCGTGGGAGGCAGGATTCGGCGTTTGTCAGGACTACACCCACGTCACGCTCTCGCTATTACGGTCGGCGGGTATCCCAGCTCGATACGTCAGCGGCTACCTCTACCCCAACGAAGAGGGGGACATGGGCGACACCGTTACTGGTGAGAGCCACGCGTGGGTCGAGGTGTGGGACGGCAGTTGGTGGGCCTGCGATCCAACCAACGGTTCCGACGTCGGCGAGCGCCACACCGCGATTGGTCGCGGACGCGACTACGCCGATGTCAGCCCACTGCAGGGGATCTATTCCGGCGGATTCTCCGAAGATCTCGGGGTCCAAGTTTCCTTGACCCGGTTGCCGCGATAGCTAACCGTTGGGCCAGCCTTTGTAGGTGCGAACCTCCGGAGGAGCAGATGCGACTGCGCGCAACAGCCTGGACTGGTCGTCAGCGCTGAGGGTGGCGACGTCGTGTACTTGGGTGAGGATGGTGAAGACGACGGCGCCGGACTTGGGCAACGCCCGCAGTGTTTGTCGCTCGATCCGCAGCCACCGCAGGTCCGCCAAGGCCGCTGCTTCCGCGTCGGGCCCGGTGCGTGGTGGGATGTCTGCGGCGATCGGTAGGTGGCGCTCGGCCGTGTCTAGCAGCGTCCAGTTGGACCGACTCAGCACGGTGTCCTGACCGGCGAGACGCCCGAAAATGGCTTCAACGGCGGCGCCGAGTCGTGATTGGTAGCCAGGAACTGCCTCGTGAATTCCCGCTAGGTCTGCCCCAAGCAGTTTCCCTAGATCCCAACGCGATGGGAAACAAACCGATGCCGCGGCGAGGATCCAGGTGTTCCCGCTTGGCAGCATGACGACGAAGTCTTCGGCGACGAGCTGGCCAACCAACTCGATCGGTGCCACCGGATGCGCAGTTGCAGCTGCTCGTCGATTGACTGCCTGGTAGTAGTCGGGGCTATAGGTAAGCAGCCAGTCGCGGACCTCCCACAGCAGTTCGCTCGCAGCGTCATCACCTCGGGGATCACTAACCACGACGGGTGCGTGACCGCCATGGTGTTGGTTGGAGATGAGCCGCTGCTTGTAGGCCAGGGTCTGCTCGTTGCTGTCCTGGGGACGTAGCCACTGCGATAGCGGGATTGGCCGAGTCCCGACTGACCAGCGGAACCGTCGATCATCCAGCGGTGGCGTGAGTCCTGCGAGTACATCCATGTGAAAAGTAGCCACTTGTTTACTGCTCTCGGCCGGGGCAGCGCTAGTTCGCGTGTAGTGCCTGGTTCAGGCCGCCCCAAGAGCGGCCCGCGGTTGGCACGGCTTCGATGGCACCGGTCTGGGAGTTGCGCCGGAACAGCAGGTTGTGGGCCCCGGAGAGTTCGGCGCCCTTGACCACGGCGCCGTCGGGTAGAGAAACCTTCGACCCGGCTGTGACGTAGCAGCCGGCTTCGACGATGCTGCCGTCGCCCAGCGAGATTCCAATCCCGGCGTTGGCCCCGATGAGGCACCCTTCTCCTACCGAAATCACCTCGGCACCGCCGCCGCTAAGGGTCCCCATGATTGATGCACCGCCACCGATATCTGAACCGTCGCCGACGACCACCCCGGCCGAGATACGACCTTCCACCATGGACGATCCGAGAGTCCCGGCATTGAAGTTGCAGAAGCCTTCGTGCATGACGGTGGTACCTGACGCGAGATGGGCGCCGAGTCGAACTCGGTCGGCGTCGGCGATTCGCACTCCGGACGGGACGACGTAGTCGGTCATCCGCGGGAACTTGTCCACGCCGTATACCTGCAGTTGGTGACCCTTCGTTCGGGCGCGAAGCCGGGTCACGTCCACGTCTCCGATAGCGATCGGCCCAAGATTCGTCCAGGCGACGTTGGCGAGTAGGCCAAAGATGCCCTCCATGTTGATACTGCGCGGGGCTACCAAGCGGTGCGAGAGCAGATGTAATCGCAAGTAGACGTCTGCTGTGTCTACGGCAGGCGCACTCAGGTCATTGATGACGGTGGCAACCGTCTCCGTCTGCGTCTCGCGAATCGGATCTCGACCAGTCGCGGCACTCAGTCCCATCACGTGTTGGGGAGTATCGGTCAAGGTCGGCTGGGGGTACCAAACGTCCAGGACAGTGCCGCCTGCGATGGTTGCCAGGCCGAGGCCGGCGGCAGGGGATGAAATCAGGGCTGGGATATGAGTGCTCACTCGGGCTACGGTACTCAAGTGACTTCCTCTGGTATCGAAGACCTCGTCCTGACCCAACCCGTAGACGCGCTCACCTGCGAGCTCATCGATATTGCGAGTGAGTCGTTCCACGAGGCATTGATTGCTGACACCCTTGAGCGCGCGCTAGCCCAGGTTGATCATCTGCGCGTGGCCCGACATGGCAACACGCTCGTTGCCAAGACCGATCTAGGCCGTGAACAGCGGGTGGTAATTGGCGGCCACATCGACACAGTTCCCGCTCACGACAACCTGCCACACCACCTCGATCGTGGACGAATCTATGGCCTCGGTGCCTGCGATATGAAGGGCGGTGTCGCGGTCAGTCTGTCGTTGGCCGCGCAGCTAGCGGCACCCCAAGTCGACGTTACGTACCTCTACTACGACTGCGAGGAGGTCGCGGCCGAGTTCAACGGTCTCGCGAAGTTGACTGCGACCGATCCAGACGCGCTGGCATGCGATTTTGCCATCCTGATGGAGCCCTCGAATGCTGGCGTCAAGGCCGGCTGCCAGGGCACGTTGCGAGCCGAGGTGAGCACGAGAGGTGCACGTGCGCATAGCGCTCGATCGTGGATGGGCGATAACGCGATCCATAAGGCGGGTGAGATCCTCGACCGACTGAATCGCTACGGCAGTCGCGAGGTTGCCATCGACGGCTTGGTTTTTCGAGAAGGTATGAACGCTGTGGGAATGTCGGGAGGAGTCGCTGGGAACGTCATTCCCGACGATTGCACGGTGACGATCAACTACCGCTACGCACCGACTCGCAGTGCGGGCGAGGCGGCGGCCCACGTGAGCGAGCTATTCGATGGATTTGAGGTGCGAATCGTGGACAACGCTCCAGGCGCGCTACCCGGTCTGAGTACGCCAGCAGTGGCGTCCTTCATTGACGTCGTTGGCGACGCTCCCGCTCCGAAGTTTGGGTGGACCGATGTCTCGCGATTCGCAGCGATCGGTATCCCGGCTGTCAACTTCGGACCGGGCGACCCGTCCTTAGCCCACACCAAGGATGAGTACGTCGAAATCAGTGAGCTTCACCGCTGCCGTGCGGTACTAGCTGATTGGCTCTCAGGCTGACCAGCTAGCACCGCCACAGCGCGGCGAGGATGTCGCCCCGCTAGCGGATGACCTACTGCTTGATGGCCTCTACGTCGAGTTCGATGCGAACCTTCTCGCTAACGAGGACGCCGCCGGCCTCAAGCGCGACGTTCCAGGTCAGCCCGAAGTCCTTGCGCGCGATCTCGGTGTGGCCTTCGAAGCCGATCCGAACCCCACCCCACGGATCGGTGTGCACACCAATCAACGTCACGTCTACCTTGACCGGCCGCGTGGTGTCCTTGATCGTCAAGTCTCCCTCCATGACGAAGTCATCGCCGGATGTGTGCGAGATCTTGGTGGAGGTGAACGCTAGTTCGGGGAACTTCTCGACGTCCAAGAAATCTGGGGACTTGAGGTGCCCATCACGCTCGTCGTTGTTAGTCGTCAGGCTTGCCGCTGAGATCGTCACCGAGGTGCTCGACTTGCTGGGGTCATCACCATCGATGGTGATCTCGCCAGACAGGTCGCCGAAGCCGCCGCGGACCTTGGCGACCATCGCATGGCGCGCCGAGAACCCAAGGTTTGTGTGGCTTGGGTCCAGCTTCCATGTCCCGGTGGTTGCTGAGTAGTCAGTCATGAGCATTTCTCCATTCAAGAAGTCATTGTATTTAGTTGATACATCAAGTATCTGCTCTGTGTAAGGCGTCAGCGCGGTGGTCTATTCCTGACACGAACGTCTTTTTTCGTTGCGTTCGGTAGCGTGCTGCTGTGACCGACGATTCCTCGCATGCGCCGCCCACCTCGCCGACAACGCCTGGTGCCGACGGTGAGTACACCCGCGGCTCCGTTCGGATGCGGCGCGATGCCGTGCCGCCCGCAACTGCGGACCAGTACTTTCTGGATGCTCCGCCCAACGCCGACTGGACCCACACCGACCCGTGGCGAGTGCTACGGATTCAAGCAGAGTTCGTCGAGGCATTCGATGCGCTCGCGAGTTTGGGGCCGGCTGTTTCGGTATTCGGGAGCGCCCGAACACAACCTGGTAGTCCGGACTACGAGAACGCCCAACTGCTGGCTGCCGGCATGGCGGGCAGAGGATGGGCGGTCATTACCGGCGGCGGTCCCGGGATCATGGAGGCGGCAAATCGGGGTGCATGTGAGGCCGACGGGGTATCGGTCGGCCTGGGCATCGAGTTGCCGTTCGAACAGAAGATGAATGACTGGGTGGACCTTGGTATCGACTTTCGCTACTTCTTTGTTCGCAAGACCTGCTTCGTTAAGTACTCCCAAGCTTTTGTTGTCTACCCCGGCGGCTTTGGCACGCTAGACGAGATGTTTGAGGCGCTCACGCTCATTCAGACCAGTAAGATCACGTCATTTCCGGTCATCTTGGTCGGGGTGGACTACTGGCGTGGTCTCGTCGATTGGTTGGCAAATGCCGCAGCCGAGGGCGGGAAAATCACCCACGCCGATTGGCAATACCTACATCTGACGGATGACCCGCAGGAAGTCATTGAGGTAATCGCGGCTGCCCGGCAGGCCCACCGAGCGCCCCCGCCAGAGCAGCCACTAGGCCAGCGAGGAAAACAGCAGAGCATTGGGCAGGACTAAGTGCAATAGAGACCGATTCGGCGAGTACTGGGGCAACTGCGGCGCTTTGCGTGTTTCTCTCCTCCAGCGAGGATCTGGACCCGCGCTATTTCGAGCTAGCTCGCGAGGTTGGCGCCGCAATGTGCCAGCGGGGTATGAGCTTGGTTTCCGGCGGTGGTGGAATCTCGACGATGGGCGCCCTAGCGCAGGCGGTCCGTGCCGGGGGCGGACACACAACCGGAGTCATTCCGGCCCGGTTGCTGGCACTCGATGTGGGTGACAACGACGCAGACGAACTGATCGTGACTAGCGATATGCGTGATCGAAAGGCTTGGATGGATCGGCGCAGTGACGCATTTCTCGCACTGCCCGGTGGCCTAGGGACGCTAGAGGAACTCATCGAGGTGTGGGTTGGGCGCACCCTGGGGATGCACCGCAAACCCGTAGTGATCCTCGACCCATGGGGAGACTTCGAGCCGCTGCGAGCGCTCGTGGAGACCCTGTATGACTCGGGGCTCGTGCGCCGTGACGCCGCCGACGATGCGACGTGGTGTACGAGTGTCAGCGAGGCGCTCGATGCGATTGAGGCGGGTTGGTCAGCGGGTGAGGGACGCCCGCGCGACGAGCGCGGTCAGTTGGTGGGTGGAGTCGCTGGTGATTTCGCTGATCCGATGCAGCACCCCGAGGAGTGGTTAGAAGCTGACTGACCTTGGCCCAAGCTAAGCCAGATCGTGCCTATGATGGTGCTCCACCCAGCCTGGAGGCGATGAAGCCATGACGATCCTTTTTGTCGTGATTGCCGTCGCGGTGATTGCGCTCGCAGCAGTAGCCGCCTCCGGCAAGCTTGGACAGCTAACTGATCCGGTGGTAGATCGCCAACCCGCTCGTATCCCCCCGGTGCCACTAGCCGCAAGCCAGTTAGTTGACCTTCGGTTCGCGACAGCAGCGCGCGGCTACCGGATGCAGGATGTGGATGAGGCGATTGAAGCGCTCACCGAGACCTTGCGGATTCGTGAAGCGCAACTCAGTGCCATGTCCGCCACCTCCGGTCAGGACATGCCCGAACACGCTGCTGCAGCGGCCGCCCCTAGTGCCCCTGCAGCGCCAATGAGTGACCAACCTGAGGATGGATCGATATGACAACTGTGGCCTACGCCGTCGATATTGCCGCTCCAGCAGCCACGGTCTTTAGGGCCGTCGTTGACTGGCCAGGCCAAGACAAGTGGATTCCGCTCACGCAGGTTCGTGCCACCGTCAACAACGGAGTCGGGGTGGGCGGAGAACTCGAGGCATTTACCGGTATCGGACGACTCGGCTTCCTCGACACCATGACCATCACGCGCTGGGATGCGCCGTACCGGGTGGATGTGCTGCATACCGGTGCCGTCGTACGTGGGATCGGGGTCATGTCGGTTAAGGCTCTCGATAATGAGACGTCGCGGTTCTATTGGGGGGAGGAGTTGGACCTCCCACTCGGTCCGTTAGGTCAGATTGGGTGGCAGTTCGTGAAGCCTGCGTTCGGCGTCGGAATGCGTAAGTCCTTACGAGATTTCGCCCGTCTCGTGGAAGCTGGCGAACTCGGTACGGAGCCGATCGATCTGCGGTGACGAGACATATTTTCCGGCTAACTGGGGACAAGCTGGGACATTGCGGCCCGAATGCGGAATAATGGGAACACTGACCGACTCGGTCGACGTTTCGACCCAGTATTTCAATCTGGCCAACCCGAACTGATTCGTTCGATTCGGCCGGTGCGATTCATGAATATGGTGAAAGGGGATCGGTTATGGCGGCAATGAAGCCGCGTACGGGCGATGGACCACTCGAGGTAACCAAGGAGGGTCGCGGATACGTCATGCGAGTCCCGCTTGAGGGTGGCGGTCGATTGGTCGTCGAGATGAACGTGGACGAGGCCCAGGGACTCGGCGAGCAGTTGCGCGACGTAGCTGGCTAAGCGCTCCGTGCCTAGTTCTACCTCCAAACCGAGAACGATTCCCCACTTTCGCTTGCAGCTGGTCCCGCTGGACTCGTTGCAAGCGATCAGTGTTTCTAAGGCAGCTGGCCCACTAGGTTCGACAGCAGCGCGCCCCGACGTCGTCGTGGTTCCTAGTTCGCCCGCCGAGGGGGACCAGGTCCACGCTGATGACGTTGGGCTGCGGATAGCCACTGAAGGCGGCGTGGACTTATCGCGGCGGCTCAGGCGCGCGCGATCGGTCGGAACCGCCGGTGAGGTGGTGACTGTTGACCTTGAGGACGACACCCTCGAACAGCTCATCGTCCTGGGCATGGGCGACCGAAGTGTCGAGTCCTGCCGCAAGGCTGGTGCGTCATTAGCCCCAGCGATTGAGCATGCATCGGTCGTTCGTGCTGCGGTCACCGCTTCTCTGTCGCACGCCGAACTGGGGGCATTCTGTGAGGGTCTGTTGCTCGCCTCCTACCGGTTTAGTCGCAAGAGTGCCGTGACACAGCAGCGTGAGGTGACCGTTCAACTAGCGGTTGCTGGACTCGCATCCACGCAGCAGGTTCTCGATCAGGTACTGGCGCAGGTCAGCGCGGTAACGGTGGCGCGGGACCTCGGCAATCGCCCAAGCAATGAGAAGAACCCGACCTGGTTGGCTCAACGAGCTATGGACCTCGGTCGGGCGAGCGGTCTACGGGTCCGCGTGATCGACCAGGCGGGGCTAGAACGCGGGCGTTTTGGTGGACTCCTCGCAGTAGGCGCTGGATCGAGTGATCCACCGAGCCTCGTGGTGATGGAATACCGGGGGGATCCTGGCGCCCCAAAGGTCGTGCTGGTGGGCAAGGGAATTACCTTCGATTCTGGCGGACTCTCGCTCAAACCGGCGGATTCGATGCCGTTGATGAAGACCGACATGAGTGGTGCCGGGACGGTACTTGCGACCATGTCTGCGCTTGGCACCCTCGGAATCCGAGCCAACGTAACGGCGTTGCTGGCTTGCGCCGAGAACATGCCATCCGGTTCGGCATATCGGCCAGGAGACGTCGTGCGCCACTACGGCGGACGAACCAGCGAGGTGATGAATACCGATGCGGAGGGGCGGATGGTGCTCGCTGATGCGCTGGCCTACGCAGACGCGCGCCTCAGCCCCGATGTCATTGTCGATGTGGCCACCTTGACGGGTGCCGCGACAATGGGACTCAGCCGAGAGTACGGAGCACTCTTCTCCGACGACTCCGGCCTAGCGGCTCAACTGCTCGATGCCGGGAACGCATCAGGTGACAGGCTGTGGCGCCTGCCGCTCGTGCCGGAATATCGCAGTGCCTTGGACTCGTCCGTCGCAGATATCTCACACGTGAGCCGGGAGAACATTGGTGGCGGGGCCATCACCGCAGCACTGTTCCTGCGCGAGTTTGTAGGTGATCGTCGCTGGGCGCACCTAGACATTGCTGGACCGGCGCGCGCTGAGAAGGCCAAAGGCGACCGAACCTTAGGGGCAACAGGTTTCGGAGTCAGGCTGCTGCTGAACTGGTTGCAGAACTCCCCAGAACTCTGGTGAGCCAGCGACTGGCGAGGGCGACCTCGACAGGCTTTAGGACTTCTTGACGCTGATCAGCAGACCATCGCTCATCGGCAGTAGAACGCTGACGAGTCCCTCGTGGGTCTTGATGGCGTCGCTGAGTCCGCGAAGCTCGGCAGCGTGAGCGTCACGGTTGGCGGGGTCGACCACGAGTGCATCCTCCCCGAGGAAGCCAGAGATGATCAATGCGCCGCCAACCCGGAGCAGTCGCAGCGCCTGGTTGACGAACTCCTCCGGAGCGTCGCTCAGTTGGTTCACAACGACAGCGTCGTACGCGCCATCGGCTAGGCGAGGTAGGACCTGGTCTGGGGCACCGTTGATCAGACGGGCGTGGCCGTGATCAACACCAGCCTTGGCGAACACGTCTTTGGCGGTGGCCTGGTGCGACCCGTCCGCATCAATCGTGGTGAGGACCCCATCGTCAGACATTCCTTGGATGATGGCCAGGCCGGTCAACCCGCTGCCGGTACCGACCTCAACTACTGCTTTAGCCGCCGTCGCAGCTACCACTACAGCGATTGTTGCTGCCGCCGTCGGCGAGGCAGTGGCGGAGTTCAGTTCAGCGCTTCGTTGCCGAGCAGAAACGTGGCCTTCATGTTCGGTCTGCCAGGTATCGGCGAATGTCACAACGTCGGCGCTGATCGCGCACCTCCAAGGTTGCCGCGGACCGTCAGGCCCGTGGAGTGGTTTTTCGCTAGCTATTGGGAACATCGTAGGCGACTGGGCTACGGCGAGTCAGTCGTTTGGGACAGTAACGCCGCACTTACCAACCCTGAACACCGACCGGCGTATCCTGACAGTTCGCCAACCCGGTGCACTCTCGTGAGCCGGTAGGGTAGCGAGGCACCGATTCGATCACGTCGTCAGCCCAGGAGCCAACCAGATGAGCGATCAGCAACCGCCCCCTTCGGACGCGCAGGAGCCAACGGCACAACCCGAACAGGCGCACGAGGGTCAGCAGCCTCCCGAGCAGGCGCACGAGCCCGGGCCTGAGCAAACCGCCCCGCAGCCAACCTACGAAGAACAGCAGGCGGCCTACGAGCGAGCGCTGGCGGACTACGAGGCGCAGCAAGCTGCCTACGCGCAACAGCAGGCTGCCTACGGTCAGCCCGCGTATGCCCAGCAGACCTACCCAGACCAGACGGCGGCCGGTGAAACTGCCTACGGCTACGGGGACACGACAGCGCCCACGTCACCGATCCCAGGTCTCGCGGCGGGTGGCCTGGCCGACTCGACCGGTTCAGGTGGTTACGGTTCGGGTGGTCCGGGCGACGGAGCTCCCGGCCAGCAATCCAGCGGTACCGGCGCGGGCAGTGGTGTCAATCGAATCGTCGTCATCGCTGTCGCTGCCGGACTTGTCGCGGGACTAGTCGCCGGCATCGGCGGAGCAGTCGTGGGAAATGCACTCGGCGAGGACCGCGCCATCAGCATTGGCACCCAGTTCAACCCAGGCAATCCGGAGGATCTGTCTCCCAGAGCTGGTGACTCGGTGGCTGGTATCGCCAAAGAGGTGCTGCCGACAACCGTTTCTATCGTGGCTCGTAGGGGACAAGAGGGCGGCACCGGTAGCGGGTTCGTGATCGATAGCGGCGGCTACATCATGACGAACAATCACGTGATCTCGATCGCCTCGGAGGGTAGCGGCCAGATCCTCGTTCAGTTCGCGAATCAGGAACCACTAGAAGCCAAACTGGTCGGTCGTTCGGTTTCCTACGACATCGCTGTCTTGAAGGTGGATGCCTCGGGTCTACCAACTTCGGTGCTTGGCAACTCGGACTCGGTAGTCATTGGTGATGCGTCGATCGCCGTTGGCTCGCCACTCGGCCTCGAGGGAACGGTCACCAGTGGCATCATCAGCGCCCTGCGCCGACCGGTCACGGCGGGCGGACAAGGCGAGTCCTCCTACATCAGCGCCCTGCAGACAGATGCGGCGATCAACCCCGGAAACTCCGGTGGGCCACTAGTTAACGCCGAAGGCCAAGTCATCGGTGTTAACTCCGCGATCGCGAGCTTGGGCAGCACTCAGGGTGGTCAGACCGGATCGATCGGCCTGGGTTTCGCCATTCCGATCAATAACGCCAAGCGGATCGCTGATGAGTTGATCGCTACGGGCAAGTCCCAGGTGCCGGTCATCGGCGTCAACGTCAACCTGCAGTTCGAGGGTCCCGGAGCACAGGTGAGTCGTGTTGAACCCGGCGGGCCAGCCGCCCAGGCAGGTGTTTCCGATGGCGACATCATCGTGGCAGTTAACGGGGATGCCGTCGCCGAGCCCACGGAGTTGCTCAGTGCGATCAGGGCATCGAGTCCCGGTGAGGAGATCACTTTGACGGTAACCAACTCCAACGGTGGTGACGTTCGCGACGTGAACGTCACGCTCGGCTCACGCGAGGAGTAGCCTTCGGGGTACAAATCTCTGCGAGTGGATGGGTGACAATAGGCTCATGATGGATGTCGGCTGGGGCGAGTTGATCCTGCTCGCCGTTGTGGCCTTGTTCATTTTCGGTCCTGAAAAGCTGCCAAAGGCGGCCGCAGATGCTGGTCGGATGGTGCGCAAGTTGCGTGAGATGGCCTCAAGCGCCCAAGAAGAGCTGTCGCCTGGGCTAGACGTTGACGGGATCAAGAAGGATCTTAAGAGCGTTGCTGATCTTCACCCGAAACGGATCCTCGGCTCAGCCTTGTCTGATAAGCCGGCTAACTCCGGCACCCCTCCGATCCAAACGACGAATGCGCTGCCGCCTCGGCCCGCGGCGGGACCAGGTTCCGGCACGGGTCAGGCCGGTCCGGTGGCGGGGACAGCTAGCTCGACGCCCGCGCAGATGCCGACCAGTAGCACCCGCCGGGTGGATCCTGACGCTACCTAGCGACCTGCTGGAGTAAGACCGAGGCTCATCCCCGCCAAACCCCGTGGCTTCGCGGCCAGCGTTTCGGCGATGGAATCGATGGCCTGAGCGGCCGGTGATGATGGATCTGACACGATCAGCGGGACGCCCGCGTCGCCACCCTCGCGGAGTCTGACTTCGAAGGGGATCCGGGCCAGCACGGGCACCTCGTTGCCCAGTTCCTTCGTGAGGGTCTCGGCAACCAGAGATCCGCCCCCGACACCGAAGAGGTCGATAGGTTCGCCACAGTGTGGGCACGGGAACCCACTCATGTTCTCGATCACACCCGACACTCGTTGGTGTGTCTGCTGGGCGAGCATTCCAGCTCGGATCGAGACCTCCGCAGCAGCCGGTTGTGGAGTCGTAACCACGAGCAGTTCCGCGCGAGGTAGCAGCTGCCCGATCGAGATCGCGACGTCACCGGTTCCCGGCGGCAGGTCGAGCAGCAGTACATCGAGGTCACCCCAGTAGACATCGGTGAGGAACTGATCGAGTGCGCGGTGCAACATCGGTCCGCGAAAAGCGACTGCCTGGGTGATTCCACCAGGTTTGAAGGGCAACATCGAGATAACTCGAACACCGTACGATTCCGGCGGCAACAACATGCCATCTACGACGGTCGGAGCCTCGATGACACCTAGCATCCGAGGGATCGAGTGACCGTAAATATCGGCGTCGACGAGGCCGACCGAGAGCCCTCGGTTGGCCAACGCAACTGCCAGGTTGGCCGTCAACGAGGACTTTCCGACCCCGCCCTTGCCAGATGCCACGGCGATAATCTTGGTGGTATTGCCAGGGGAGTTGAAGACGTTCTCTTTGGTCGGGCCCTGTAGTTGTTCGCGCAGGGCAGTGCGCTGTTCTTCACTCATGACGTCGAGTACGACCTCGACGTTGGTGACTCCCGGGACCGCCCCTACGGCGTCACTGACGCGATCGATGATCTCCGAGCGCATCGGACAACCGCTCACGGTCAACCAGATCTCTACCGTGACGTGACCGCCCTCGGTGATATCGACAGACTTAATCATTTTCAGTTCGGTCAGTGGCCGCCGAATCTCTGGGTCTTGAACGGTAGCCAGGGCCGCGTCGATTGCATCTGCAGATATCGCTGTCATGCGATCGATGCTACGAGGTACGTTTGTTGCGTTTGCCTGCACCCGAGCCCTTTGGCTTGGATCCGACCTCTGCCGACTGTGAGCCGGAGCGAGCGTTCAACGTCTCGACCAGATCCTCTAGTTCACCACGGATGAACTCGCGGGTTGCCACCTCGCCCATCGAGATGCGCAGGTCGGCGACCTCTCGTGCCAGATACTCCGCGTCGGCGACCAACCGATGAGTAGCCTGCTGGTCCTCTTGATATTGGATTCGATCTCTGTCGGTCTGGCGGTTCTGGGAGAGCAAGATGAGCGGTGCCGCGTAGGACGCCTGCAGTGAAAGCAGGAGGGTGAGTCCGATGAACGGCCACTCATCGAACCTGAGATTCTGCGGGGCCAAAATGTTCCACAGCACCCAGGCCAATACGAAGGCCGTCATGTAGCCAATGAATCGCCACGAGCCGAGGAAGCGGGCGATGCGTTCCGATGCGCGCCCAGCCGCCTCCGGGTCGACGGTCATTCTGGCTAGTCGGCGCGAAGCAACGGGCTGGTCGAGCCGGGCCCGGCCAGTGGGAGCGTCTTTGAGTCGTCTCCTATTCGCCATGTTGAGGGCCGCCCTTCGCCTTGGCGGTCGTCACCTTCGATGTCGGCAGCGGTTGCTCGCGCCAGTTGTCCGGCAACATGTGATCCACGACGTCATCGACGGTTACGACTCCCAAAAGGTGATCGTTTTCGTCAACGACGGGAAGGGCAACGAGGTTGTAGCGGGCGAAGTAGCGCACGACCTCGTCCAGCGTCGACTCCGGTTTGACGGTCTTGATGTCGGTGTCGAGTACCGAGCTGACCAGCGTCGAGGGTAGTTCGCGCAGTAGGCGCTGGAAGTGCACCACCCCGAGGAACCTCCCCGTGGGCGTCTCAAGTGGTTGGCGGCTGACGAATACTTGGGCGGCCAACGACGTTGCTAGCTCAGGGTTGCGAATTCGTGCGAGCGCCTCGGCAATCGTGTCGTCGGGTGCAAGAATCACCGGCTCAGTCGTCATCAGTCCACCGGCGGACTGATCGTCGTAGGTCAATAGTCGCCGAAGATCCTTCGCGTCATCTGGTTCGACGAGTCCGAGTAGTTCCTCGGCGCGTTCCGGTGTCAACTCGCCGAGCAAGTCCGCTGCATCGCCTGGATCCATCTCTTCCAGGATGTCGGCCGCGCGGTCGTCATCGAGCATGGCGAGAATCGCCACCTGAGCGCTATCTGGCAACTCCTCTAGGACGTCAGCGAGGACTTCGTCGTCCATGCCCTGGGTCACCTCAAGTTGGCGCTTAAAGGGAAGATCAACAATGAGGGTCGCGATATCCGCTGCTCGCATATCGTCGAGGGACTCGAGTAGGGAATCGGCCGGCTGATCCGCCTGGGCTACGGAGAATCCGGTGACTTGATCCCAATCCAGGGTGAGTGTTTCTCCTCGGCGCCGAAACCCGCCGTGGCCCTTGCGGATGAAGAGTTTCGAGATGATCCAGTCGTGCTGGCGAGTTTGATCGATCCCAACATCGAGGACCGTTGCTTGTTCACCGCTTTGATGGATTGTCACCTTGCGGTCCAGTAGTTCAGCAACTACCAAGGACTCTGCTGGGCGCGGCGCGAATCGCCGCATGTTTACCAGGCCGGTCGCGACCACGTTGCCAACATCCAGGCCACTGACCCGCGTCATCGGCAGAAACACCCGCCGGTGCGGTGGAACCTCAATCACTAAGCCGTGGACACGTGGTGGGCTGCCGTCACTTCGAAGCATGACGACGACATCGCGGACGCGACCGAGCTGATCACCATTCGGATCGAAGATTGGTGTTCCAGCTAGGCGCCCGACGAATGCTCGTGTGGTGAGGCCAGCCATGGCGCCAGGTTAGCGTCAGTAGGGCGCGTTCTGGGCGGTTAGTTTCGCACTACAGCGATTCTCGCTCAGTCGATAGCGTCGACGGAGTAGCGTTTGTCGAGTTCGATCCCGACTTTCTTGTCGGGCTTCTTGTTCGGCTTTTTGTTGGGTTTGTCGTTGGGATTGGCTCGGCCGCGGGCGGCTTTGAGCGTCTTCTTTTTCGCGTTCTTTTTGGATTTCGCAACTCCGCCGTACGGGGTGTCGAACGACGTTCCGTAGTCAAGTGAGACGCCTGAGCAGCCGCTTCGAGCTAGCGAGGTTAGTTGACCGACGGCGGAGTCGTACTTGGACTTCCACCGAACGTTCTTGCTCATGTAGGGGTCGCGGTTGAGGTTGTAGTACTCCTCTTCCCCTGTCGCGTAGCGGATGAAGACGGCTCCCGACGTGCGGAACCCGCAGTAGGCGGGGCGCCCGAGTCCGCGCTCGACTCGTTCGCGCGACGCCATCATGGGCACTCCGGCGCGCGTGAGGTTGTTGCCCAGTGGCACCCCGGACGTGCTGTTCGGCACACCACTGGCTTGTAGGACTGTCGCTGCCACGTCGACGTTTGCGGTGACGAGTCGGTCATCCGTGACACCTCGCGGCCCGCTTGGGGTGCGGACCAGGAGGTCAACATCGGTCGCAGGGCGGTAGGGGGTGTTCTTATACGCGAGGCGGTTCTGGCCGTAGTGGTAGCCATTGTCCGAGGTAAAGATTAAGACCGTGTTGTCAAGTCTTCCCTCTTCTTGCAGAGTGTCGATGATGTTGGCGACCTGGTCGTCTACCGATCGCAGCATTTTAGTCTGGGCGACCCATTTGGCGCGCCACCGCTTCTTCTTTGATTTGCTCCACTTTTTCACGTACGAGACATAGAACGGCTTGTCCGAGACGTCCTTCTCGTAGAAGTCCTGGTAGTTCTTGACGCGGGATCCAGAAAGGCCGGAGTTGGCGTACTTTGCGTCGTACTGGTAGGGGCTATGAGGTGCGAACGGGGTATAAAGCGCGAGTAGCGGCTGGTCAGCGGGTACGTCCCGGATGAAGTCCGCGGTCTGTTTGCCGTAGAACTCAGTGGCATGTTCCGAGGATGGATTGAGCGTTTGCTCAGCATTTGGGACGCTCTCTAGCGGAGCTTGCTGCGCGTCCTGGACAACCATGTACCGGTAGTGGTCGTCAATTTTCGATGCACCCACAACTCTGTCCCACCCAAGCATTCGGCGCTCGCCCTGCGCGGGGTCGAACCCGTTCATGACTTTGCCGAACAGTCCTGTTGAGTAGTTCGTATCCTGCAGTTTCGTTGCTAACGTGCGTGATTCATTGCCGTTCAACTGGAAGACGGGGTAGCCGCCCTGAGTGGGTCCGAAGTTGCCGTAGACACCAGTCTGATTGGAGTAAAGACCGGTCAGCATGCTGGAGCGGGACGGACAGCACAGGCTCGTAGGAACGATTGCGTTGCTGTACGTGGTCCCTTTCCCAGCGATCTCGGATTGGACAGTTGGCATCGCGTCGAGCATGCCCTCAGGTTGATCGTCAGTCAGGATCACGACGATGTTGGGCTCTGCGGGAGGCTCGGCGGCTTCAGAGGCCGACGCGGACGCCGCAACGATCGAGGCACTTGCCAGGGCAATAGCCGAGATGGCCGCTGTGACCTTAAGTCGCAGAGAGCCGGTGCTCATCAAAACTCCTTCGGATTCTGACTTGATCTATCTGACATTGAAGACTCGCACGAAATGCGACCGTTCTCCTCGTATCGGCAATCAAACTAACTCTCCGTGAGCGGTTCTGTTGATTTTTCGGCCCTTCTTGGGTGTTCGATGGATTTGGGGTATCCCCGCGGGTGAGTAATCGCAGTTGAGCAATGGGGCGCACGCCATAGTTTTCGGACCTGCGGGAGAGCGCGACAATGGGCAGTTGGATACTTGCCTCAGAAGTGCCGATATCGACGTGCATCGGTGAAGAACACCGAGAACCGATGCCCGAACTCATACCTCGAGTGCTCGGAGTGCTCGCTGCGATAAGGAGAATGTCTGATGGGACGCCTGGTACAAACCGAAGGTCTAACCGACGTTCAGCAAGAGATCTTGAATGCTGTTCGGGAATTCACCGACAACGAGATCATCCCGGTCGCCCAAGAACTCGAGCACAGTGACGAGTACCCAACGGAGATCGTCGAGGGTATGAAAGAGATGGGCATCTTCGGCCTCGTCATTCCTGAGGAGTACGGCGGCCTCGGGGAGTCGATGCTTACTTATGCCCTCTGCGTCGAGGAGATTGCCCGGGGCTGGATGAGTGTCAGTGGCATCGTCAACACCCACTTCATCGTGGCGTACATGATCATGCAGCACGGCACTGAAGAGCAGAAGCAGCGTTGGCTGCCCCGAATGGCCACCGGCGAGATTCGCGGTTCGTTCTCCATGTCCGAGCCCGGATGCGGTTCCGACGTTGCAGCCATCACCAGTAAGGCGCAGCACAAGGGTGACGACTGGGTCCTCAACGGCCAAAAGATGTGGCTGACCAACGGCGGATCGTCTACTTTGACCGCGGTCCTCATGCGCACTGACGAGGATGCTGCCGAGGGTGCGAGCGTCTACAAGAAGATGTCGACCTTCCTGATCGAGAAGCCAGCCGGATTCGGCGAGGTTCTGCCCGGCCTCACCATCCCAGGAAAGATCGACAAGATGGGCTACAAGGGCGTAGACACGACGGAGTTCATCATGGAGGACTTCGTGGTTCCCGATGGTGCGCTCCTTGGTGGGACGCCAGGTAAGGGCTTCTACCAGATGATGGATGGCGTCGAGGTGGGCCGCGTGAACGTTGCCGCTCGGGCCTGCGGACTGGCCCTGCGCGCGTTCGAACTCGGCATTGACTACTCACAGCAGCGAGTGACCTTCGGCAAGCAGATTGCTGAGCACCAAGCAGTAGCGTTCCGACTTGCAGAGATGGCCACCAAAGTCGAGGCCGCACACCTGATGATGGTCAAGGCAGCTCGAACTAAGGACTCCGGAGAGCGCAACGACCTTGAGGCAGGGATGGCCAAGTACCTCGCGTCCGAGTACTGCAAAGAGGTCGTCGAGGACTCATTCCGCATTCATGGTGGCTACGGCTACTCCAAGGAGTACGAGATCGAGCGCCTCTACCGTGAGGCACCGATGCTGATGATCGGTGAGGGAACCGCTGACATTCAGCGAATCATCATCGCGCGCCGCCTGCTAGAGGACTACAAACTGCGCGGTTAACCGCCGGACACGGGGGTCTGCGGCGAGTCACTTGCTGACTTCGTCGCGCCCACCTTCGTACGCAGTGCGACAGCGTATTTCTGCTCGCTGAATACCCAGCCGACGATGACCAGCACGAGGCCGATGAGCACGGTTAGGTTCACCGACGACAACAAGAATGTCGTCAGAGTGTCGAAGAAGATGGCGATGCTCGTCTCGAACGGAGTCCCTACGAACGTGTTCGTTAGTTGGTCTGGCGCGATTGCCAGGAACGCGCGCAGCAACCCGGCGCCAATAAGCACGCCGACGCCGACGATCCCGACCATCCGCCAGCGACGTCGCGCCAGGACGATAGCCCCGACGAACAGCAAAGCAACGAACACGATCAGGAACTGCGCCGCTGGCACCGTCAGTTTGTAGATCAGTTGCGCCTGTTGGACCTGATCGGCGTTGAGCAAGACGATCTCGCGGTCAGCGGCCGGTGGAATCGGCGCATCCGCGATAGCGGTGAGGCCTTGGTCTACGAGGCGTTGCTTCACGGCCTCGATGACGACGCCGAGGTCCAAGACGATCTGTCCGTTGGATTCGGTGACCGGCCCGTCGTTGTTGCCCTCGAGGACCTTGATGACCGCCTCTTGCAGGCTGCCTACCGCCTTAGTCCATAACTCCTGAAACTGCTCAGTGCTCAGAAGCTTGACCGTGGCCTGCTCCACGAAAGTCGGAATGGCTCCGGCAATTGGTCCGGCTAGGGGTGCAGCTGCTGGAGGAAGGTACTTCTTGACCTCGGCTTCAAGGTCCACGTTCTGGGTCAATGCATCGGACACCGTTTCGGCGATGCTGTTGACGATGGCGGGGTCAGAACCAAGTGGGCCGACTGTCGCGACGAACTGCTCAGTGTTAGTCAGCGTGCGCTGTCCCCAGAACCCGACCATCCCGAGTGGGAGTAGTAGCGTCGCCAGTACTAGACACAGCCCTGCGGCGATGGCCCTGACTCCAAACCGCCGCGGCTTCTTTGGCGCGCTTGGAGCATGTTCGGCGACGGGGGTATCCGGTGTCATGAGCGCACGTTATCCCAATACTGCAACGAGGTTCTCGCTAGCGAACGCCAGCGGTTAGGCTCAAGTCATGGCACAGAACAACCGTCAGCTACCTGATCCCTCCAACGATCCAGTGCTGAGCACCTACGACAAGTACGCAGATGCTCAGGCAGCGGTCGACAAGTTGTCGGATAACAAGTTCCCAGTCCAGAAGGTGGCAATCGTCGGCGTTGACCTCAAAATGGTCGAACAGGTGATGGGTCGCCTCTCATGGGGACGTGCCGCTGCTGGCGGGTTGATGACGGGTGCTTGGTTTGGCCTGCTGTTGGGATTGTTCGTGTCAATCTTTGCCCGATCAGAGGACATGAGCTCCAGCACGCTCATTTTGCTGGGGCTGGTCTACGGCGCCGGTTTCGGAATCATTTTCGGTCTGGTCTCTTACTGGCTTACTGGCGGCAAACGTGACTTCGTCTCGCGTAGTCAGATCGTCGCGACTCGCTACGACGTGCATGTCGACGCGGAGGTGCTAGCCGATGCCAAGAAGATTCTTGGTCTGGTTACAGCCTGGCCGCCGCCGCTGCCCGATTCCGCGCCAAGTCAGTCGGCGGGTGAACCTCCGAGCCAACAGCAATCGGGGGGCTAGTCCCCACCGTTGTCGGCGAGATTCGTTGCTAGCACGGCCCAGACCGTTTTCGAGCCGCTATCGACGCTGACTCCCCAGTCGCGTGCGACTGCATCGATGAGGGGTAGGCCACGACCGTGTGACTGCGTGTCGCCTGCTTGGCGTTGAGTGGGCACATCGACCGTGTTTGCGTCGCGGACCTCAAGTCGGACCGAATCGGAGTAGGCGATCAAGCGCAACTCCACCGGGCTACGTCCATATCTGACAGCGTTGGTAATGAGCTCGCTAGCGAGCAGTTCTGCGTCGTCAACTGTGTCGGGTAGGCCCCAAGCCCGCAGTTGGCGCCCGACCATACGTCGGGCCTCACCAACTGCCGCTGGTGAGTGCTTCACGGGTGCCCACAGTTCCATGCCGTGGTTGTACCCCGCAACGGCAGGAGCAAACGGAATATCCTGATTCACATCTGAGACGAACCCTTCGATAGCGGCCGCGCATTGTGCAGGGCTCTCGCTATTTGGCGAATGGGCCACACCGGTGAACAACAGCCGACGCGCCGCCAGGCGTTGTGCCATCACGAACTGTTCGGCTGGCGTCCATCGATTATCAAGGTCTCCATAGGCGACCATCATGGGTAAACCGATCGTGTCGGCGGCTGCTCGCAGCGCGTCGACGGCGTCTGTCGTACTGATCAGGATTTGGGCTTTAGCTGCCAAGGCAATCGGGTCATTGGAGATGAAGCGCGTACGCAGGAAGTTGTAGATCGTCTCATCGGGCGGTACCCAGCCGTTCGCCCTGTCCTGCGCCTCCTTCAGGTCCCAAATCTCGGGTAGCGGCACGTTGGGGATCGCCTCGATCAGGCGGGCAGCCATCTCCTGTAACTCACCGGGGACGGTGGCTGGACCGCTGGACATCAGCAGTAACGAACCAAACAGTGCCGTCTCATCGGACGCGTTGCTGCTACTTAGAGCCTCGCGGATGACGGCCTCCCGAGCCACCAAACCACCGAATGAGTGGCCGACAAGTTGGACCGGAGTGCCGGTGGATGCCGACAGTTCCCGGGACACCCGGACTGCATCTTCGGCGAAGTGCACCAATTCGTAGGCGCTCGGATCGGCAGGACCAGGTGATTCGTATTGGCCGCGATGGTCGTAGGTCGCCGCCGTGTACCCCATATCTCGCAGCAGCGGTAACACCGCGATGAAGTCCTCTTTGCTGCCAGTGAAGCCAGGCACGAGCAATATTGATCCGCGGTTTTTCTGATCTGGTCGAGCGACGAGACCAGCAAGATCACCAAACTCGCCGGAATATGAAATTCGCTCCACGCCACGCGGTAGGTCGATGAACGGTGGCGTACTCACTCCTGCACAATAGAGGTAATCGCAACTCAGGTAACACAACCTAAGTCACACTGGTTCAAGTCTCACGTTCGGAATAGGCGCCTTGACTCGCACAATCGCTATCGCAAACCAAAAAGGCGGTGTCGCGAAGACGACAACCGTTGCTTCGTTGGGTGCTGCCTGGGCCGAGATGGGCCGCAAGGTGCTCCTTGTCGACTTGGATCCCCAATCCTGTTTGACCTTCTCCCTCGGCCTCGATCCTGAGGAGCTCGAGTTTTCGGTTCACGATGTTCTCTTGGGCCGTGTCGACGCTCGGATGGCTATCGTGCCCACCGAAGACGGTCCCGATCTGCTCCCATCGACGATCGACTTGGCCGGTACCGAGGCGCATTTGCTCACCAAGACCGGGCGCGAGTACGCACTGCGATCAGCTATCGCAGACGTGGCAGACGACTACGACGTTGTTGTACTTGACTGTTCTCCGTCCCTCGGCGTCCTCACGATTAACGCCCTGACCGCCGCCGATGAGGTACTGATCCCGCTTCAATGCGAAACCCTGTCTCACCGTGGGGTGCGTCAACTCCTCGACACCGTCGCCGACGTCCAGCGACTGTGCAACAGGGATCTTCGCATTCGAGGCGTGCTGCCAACGATGTTCGATGCTCGGACTAATCTCGCTAAGGCCGTCCTAGCCGACGTTACAGAGCGGTATCAGTTGCCGGTTTTGGACCCGCCGATCGCCAAATCGGTTAGATTCGCCGAAGCCCCAGCCGCTGGGCGATCAGTATTGGCCACAGCTGGTGGGACGCCCGGAGCGAAGGCATACCGAGAGATCGCCGAGAAGCTAATGAAGGACGTGGTCGTGTGACCCGCAAGAGTACGACTAGCCCGAGCTTCGATCGGATCAAGCCCGCTGCCAGCGCCACCAGCCCATCGTCCACTCCGGCACCGATCGTTGATGCGCGCGTTGATGACGTTCAAGGTAAACGTGCGCTATTCAGCGGTGCCGAGCAGCCGCCAGCGTTCGGATCTGTCGCACTGGAGTGCAGTTCCTGCTCCGTGCGATCTATCGTCTCGTTCGTTCGCCTCGCGAAGATGATGGCGACCGGTTTCTACGTTCCAGTTGTCACCACTCGCGCTTGGGTGAAGTGCCCAGCCTGCTCACAGCACACTTGGTGCACCGTCACCCGCGACTAGGCACTCCTGTACGGCGCTTCAGCTCTGATCGTTGGCCGCTGAGTTCGCGGAGTTGGCTGCGTCAGCTACCGGCTTACCGCTTCGCGACCGACGACGGTTCCGCTTGCGCTTGGGCTTGCCGTCGCTGGTAGCGCCTGACCCGTGATCACTTGCTTGTTTAGCGCGAGGCTTCGACGCGGATTTCGAACCCGATCCGGATCCTGAACGAGTACTGGATCCGGAACTGCGCGGCTTATTGCGTCGGCCCGCGGCCGCACCGGTCTCGCCGAGGTCCTCAATCTTCTCCGCGTCGAGTCCGGCTCGGGTTCTCGATGCCTTTGGGAGTCGACCAGTGGTGCCTTCGGGGATTCCCAGCCCGGTGTACACGTGGGCCGAGGTCGAGTACGTCTCGATGGGTTCGTGGAATGCCAAGCCAAGTGCCTTGTTGATCAGGCCCCAGCGGGGGATGTCATCCCAGTCCACCAAAGTAACGGCGACGCCGGATGCGCCTGCTCGACCAGTGCGTCCGATCCGGTGCAGGTACGTCTTTTCGTCCTCCGGGCAGGTGTAGTTGATGACGTGGGTGACGCCCTCGACGTCAATACCTCGCGCGGCAACGTCGGTCGCGACCAGCACATCGATTTTTCCACTGCGGAAGGCGCGCAGTGCTTGCTCGCGGGCGCCTTGGCCCAGGTCTCCGTGGACACTGCCCACCGCGAACCCGCGATCCTGTAGGTCGTCGGTGAGTTTTTGAGCGTTGCGCTTAGTACGACAGAAGATGATGACCAGCCCACGGTCCTTGGCTTGCAGAACCCGGGCAATGATCTCCGGCTTATCCATCGAGTGCGCTCGCCAGACGTGCTGCTCGATAGATTCGACGGTCACGTTGTCATCGGATGGGTCGCTCGCGCGGATGTGCGTCGGGCTCGTCATGTACCGCCGGGCCAAGTTGACGATCTGACCGGGCATTGTCGCGGAGAACAGCAACGTCTGACGGTTCGTTGGCAGCATCGCGACGATTGCCTCGACATCGGGCAGGAACCCCATGTCGAGCATCTCGTCGGCCTCGTCTAGGACGAGAATCTTGATATCAGACAGGATCAGCTTGCGTTGGCGAGCCAGGTCCATGAGGCGTCCAGGCGTTCCCACGACGACGTCGATGCCCTTTTCTAGTGCCTCGACCTGCGGCTCGTACGAGCGGCCGCCGTAAACGCTCAGTACCCTGGAACCTTGTCTCTTGCCTGCGACCTCAAGGTCTTTGGCGACCTGCACGCACAGTTCGCGAGTTGGTACAACGACGAGCGCATGTGGGGTGCGATTGGAATGCGTTGGGTCGAGCTTCTGGAGCAGCGGAATACCGAAGCCCAGGGTCTTGCCGGTACCCGTCTTGGCCTGTCCGATCAGATCTTGACCGTCAAGTGCGAGCGGGATACACATGGATTGAATGGGGAAGGGCGAGGTGATACCAGCCGAATCGAGTGCATCGCAGATTTCTTGGGCGACACCGAGATCAGCAAAAGTTGACGTGGTCAGGACAGACTCCGATTTTCGTGGGCCGCCAGCGACCCGGTTCTTCTCTTCGCCGTGAGTTCTATTCTCATACAGCGCGTAGCTCACAGAATATTTCGATGAGCTGTTGCTCGATACTCTACGCCCTGGGCAACATTGGATACGCTGCCGCAATGGCTACTGACCAGGAATCTACCTTGGACTTCGACGATCCGGCGTATCGCGAGGCAGTGATCGACTTGCTCGGCGCGATGGCTTACGGCGAACTCCAAGCCTACGAGCGCCTCGCCAACGACGGAGCGATGGCTCCGGATTTCTACAACCGAACAGCGATTGCCGAGATGGCTACGGCTGAGTTCAAACACTTCAAGATGCTGCGCGATCGCATCATCGAGATGGGTGCGGACCCCGAGGTCGCAATGACGCCGTTCGTGGAGCCGATCGATGCGTTCCACGCGTCAACGACGCCGGCGGACTGGCTCGAGGGATTGGTCAAAGCGTACGTCGGAGACGGCATCGCAATGGACTTTTACCGTGAGGTTGCCGTCCACCTTGACCCCGACACCCGCGACCTGATCAACGAGGTCTGTGCAGACCTAGGCCACTCCAAGTTCGTCGTCGATGCGGTGCAGTATTGCGTCGCAGAAGATCCACGGGTGGCGGGTCGACTCGCGCTTTGGGGGCGCCGACTCATGGGTGAGGCTGTTGCTCAGTCTCAGCGCGTCGCCGCCCAACGTGAATCACTGATCGACTTGGTACTCGGTGGGATTGGTGCCGATATGGCGGCCATCACGCGGATGTTCGCGGATTTGACTGAGGCTCACACAGCGCGGATGCGCTCGCTGGGCCTCGAACCCTAAGGTGCGCTGAATCCGACGCGACCCTTCGCGGGCTCGCCAATCTCGATGTAAGTGATCTTGTCAGCCGGGAGGAGCACCCGACGGCCCTTGATGTCTGACAGTGACAGGGTCTCTCCCTTGGTGGTGGCTTCAGTCAGAGCCTTCTCTAGCTCGTCTGCTGTTTGATCCACCTCGAGGCTGATCTCGCGGGGGGAGTACTGAACACCGATCTTGATTTCCAACTTGGACCTCCGCGATTTGCTGGCTTTGTCCGACGCTGCTTTCGCTGGTGCTGCAGCGCGCGGCTTACGGGCTGGGGCTTTCTTTGGCTCAGTCATATTGGTCCTCACCCTACGCACCGCGGCGTAGCTGTTCTTCTGACGGGGATCATTCAGTGGTGGCATGTCGAGGGAACCCGGAGATTCCGCGCCAGCCCATACGGGACATGAGTTGGGCAGCCCGGTCTCGGTCAAGTGGTTCCTCGCCGCGCAACCAGCGCAGTGCCGACATCTGGGCCATACCCATCAAACCAAAAGCCAGCATGGTTGATTCCTCGCTGTCCAGGCCAGTGTCCTCCGCGATCACCTCGCGTAGCAGCGCCGCACATGCGTCGTCTGTCTGCTGGACCACCTCGCGCACTGCCCGCTCGTTGAACAGGTCGGTCTCGAAGAGGAGTCGAAACTCCTCGGCGGAGTCGTCAACGAAGGAGAAGTAGGCCTGCACGGCGGCCAAGACGCGCTGTCGATTGTCGCGAGTGCTCGTCAGCGCATCTCGAATCTTGGCAATGAGTTCTTGGGATCCGGAATCTAGTAGCGCAAGGTACAGATCGAGTTTGCTCGAGAAATGCTGATAGAGGACCGGCTTACTGACCCCGGCGCGTTCGGCAATATCGTCCATAGCCGCCGCGTGATAGCCCTTGGTGGTGAAGACGTAGAGGGCGGCCGCCATTAGCTGGGCTCGCCGCGCCTGACGCGGGAGCCGGGTGGGACGAACTTGTTCCTCTTTGACGGGCACAGCCAAATACTACCCGCCAGTAACTTACGCTGCTCGAAGTTGCGGTCCGGCGCACGGTTCAGGGGACTCGAACACAGCGTCAAGGCCGCGTTCGGACGCAAAATTCCCCGCCTGCCTCGACTGCGGGGGTCGTTCTTCGTACCGTAGACCTCGTGGCCGTGACTGTGACTGATGTAGGACAAGCACCCAATCTCGCTTCGCTCGTAGGCGATGAACGGATCTACGTGCCCCCGTTGCCGGGACAGCTAGTACCCGTCGGGCCTTCTTCTGAGTTGTTCGTGCGCACGGTCGGCGATCCCGAGCTTGCTGTGGAGGGCACTCCTGCGGTGTTCTTGCATGGACTTGGTGGATCATCAACGAACTGGACCGAGTTGATGTATCTGCTATCCGGGCAGACTTACGGTATTGCCCCAGATCTGCCCGGATTTGGCCAATCACCGCCGCCGCACGGTGACGACTACAAACTCGCCAATCACGCGGCAATGGTGGCCACGTTGATCAAGGAGACGTTCGGTGATCGGCGGGTGCACCTGTTCGGCAACTCCATGGGCGGAGCAACTGCGGTTCAGCTCGCCGCTCGCAATCCTGAGCTCATCAGGTCGCTGACGTTGATCTCGCCTGCACTACCCGACCTCGTTCCTCGTGGCTCCAGTATTCACTTGCCCATCACTGCGATCCCAGGTGTCGGCGAGCGATTGCTCAGGCGATTGGCCACGAAAGAGCCCGAATGGCGGGTGAACGCGAGCATGGAGATCTGCTACTCGGATATGAGTCGGATTGATCCGCGCCGGATGGCCGACCAGGTCGCTGAGGCCAAGGCTCGTGACCAGCTAGCGCATACGACGGACGCGATGTTGCTGTCACTGCGCGGAATCATGGAGAGCTACTTCGATCGGTCTCATCAGCGCCCCTGGAAGTTGGCGGCCACGATCAAGGCTCCGACACTGCTGATTTACGGTCGCGAAGACAAGCTGGTGAACCCGAAAGTGGCGTTGCGGGCGTCCAAGCGCTTCCCTAACGCGCGCGTCATGGTGGTGCCAGATTCTGGGCACGTCACGCAGATGGAGCACCCGCGGTTGGTAGCGCAGGCATGGACTGAACTCATCGAGGTTCCGCTGGACAAAGCCTAGACAGCTGGGATTACGTTGTCGGGCGGCTGGGAACAATCTGGCCAGGTGGACCGTTGTGCTGCACAGTTGCCGGTGGTGCATAACATTGGCGACCGTGAGCAGCCGGTGTTAGTTCGGCGGTTCGCCTCAAATCGATAGTTCAAACACTCAAATAACGGAGTATCTCGTGTCACTGCCCCCGCTCGTTGAGCCCGCTGAGTCACTAACCGTTGACGAGGTGCGCCGTTACAGCCGCCACATCATCATCCCGGACGTTGGAATGGACGGCCAAAAGCGGATGAAGAACGCTCGCGTGCTTGTGGTCGGCGCTGGCGGACTCGGCAGTCCGGCGCTGCTCTACTTGGCAGCTGCTGGCGTCGGGACACTCGGCATAGTCGAGTTCGACGAGGTTGACGAGTCGAATCTGCAACGTCAGGTAATCCACGGCCAAAGCGATATTGGGCGGCCAAAGGGTGAGTCCGCGCGCGATTCCGTGCTTGAGGTCAATCCGTACGTGAACGTGGTTCTGCACCCCGATCGGCTCGACGAGGAGAACGTACTCGACATCTTTGGCCAGTACGACCTCATCGTCGATGGCACGGACAACTTCGCGACCCGCTATTTGGTCAATGATGCGGCAGTCATTCTCGGCAAACCCTATGTGTGGGGCGTCGATTTACCGGTTCGAGGGTCAAGCCAGCGTTTTCTGGGCCGAGTACGGTCCAAACTACCGTGATCTCTACCCTGAGCCACCGCCACCAGGGATGGTCCCCTCGTGTGCCGAGGGTGGCGTCCTCGGCGTGCTGTGTGCGTCAATCGGGTCGATTATGGTTACCGAGGCGATCAAGCTGATCACTGGAATCGGCGAGCCACTCATCGGTCGCCTGATGGTGTACGACGCATTGGAAATGTCCTATCGCACGCTCAAGATTCGTAAGGATCCGGCTGGTGTGCTGCCCACCGAGTTGATCGACTACGAGGCGTTCTGTGGCGCGATCTCCGACGATGCTGCAGACGCGGCGAAGGGTTCAACGATTTCTGTCCGCGATCTTGAGGGGATGTTGTCGTCGCGCGACGCTGGCGATGCCAACTTCTTGCTCGTGGACGTGCGCGAGCCCAACGAATGGGACATCTCGCGGATCCCCGGAGCGGAACTGATTCCCAAGGGCGAGTTCATGATGGGTGACGCCTTGTCCAAGCTTCCGCAGGACAAGCAGACGGTGATTTACTGCAAGTCCGGTATCCGCAGCGCTGAGGTCCTCGCGCTAGTAAAGGCGGCCGGTTTTGCGGATGCCGTGCACGTAGGTGGCGGAGTGTCGGCCTGGGTGAACCAGATCGACCCATCGCAGCCTACGTACTAGCCCCGGGCTAAGGCGTTGGGCGCTAGAGCATTCCGCGTTTGATGAGGTCGTTGAACGAGAACCAACCGGGGATCGTCGGCAGCCAGAAGGTGAAGATTCGGAAGAGCAGGACCGCCGAGAGAGCGATCCCGCCGTCGACTCCGACGCCAGCCAAGCCGGCGGTGAGGGCCGCCTCGACGGCGCCTAGTCCACCTGGCGTTGGAGCCACTTGTCCGACGGTCGCGCCGACGAGGTAGACGACGCAAATCGCTGCCCACTCACCGCCTCCGCCGAACGCCCGAACACATGCCAACAGGCAGAGGCAATAGCCGAGGTTGAGGACGAGGAATCCGCCGATACCGGTAATGAGTTTCGATGGGGTCTGGGCCAACGTAAGCAAGCGTGGACCGACTTGGGACAGGATGGGACGCACCCGTTGTTGTGCCCACCGTCTAGTCCACGGGATGAAGAACACCGATACGAGGACTACGATGAAGATGACTCCGATTACTACCGCCCAAGCCGGTGGGGAGACCGACAAGTCCTGCTGCGTTCCGGCGATGACTCCGAAGCCAATAACGAGCAGTAAGTGCATGACGAAGGCCATGATCTGGGAGACCCCGATACTGGCCGCGGCCAGCGCCGGATGCACGCCATTGCGTTGCAGATAGCGGACGTTTACCCCGACGGCCCCGAGCGTTGGCGGCGAGACCAAGGTGGCGAACGAGGCCGCAAGTTGAGCCTGCATCGTGCGTAAGAAGTTGAGCCGTTCCGGGACGAATCCTTCAACGGACATCGCTGCGCCGACGTAGGTTGCGGCCGAGAGCAGTAGCGCGATTCCGGCGATCCACCAGTTCGCTTGCGTCACGAGAGTGACGAGATCGATTTGGCCGAGTTGGATAAGCAGGATGTAGGCCGCAACCGTGCCCGCGATGACCGTGAGGATCGTCCGTGGACGCAAGCGCTCTACGTTGATCGCCTCGACGGGGCCGTCGGGAGATAGTTCCTCCAGTGACTCCCGCAGGGTAACGAGGACGTCTTTTCGACGCTTGATGGCTCGGCGCGTGACAGCAGTCAGGGCGACCGGTTGCAGTACGGGTAGGGCTTTGGCGAGGCGAGCGTTGCCCAACACCCGTCGTCCAGAGGCGACCGCGCGGTCCGGATCGGTGAGCATTGCCAATGTGCATAACAGTTCAGCGAGGTCGAGGCGCTCAGCAACGTCCCCGGCACCGATTGAGCCTTCTTCTGGATCCAGTAGCCACACCCCGCCGTTCGGATCGCGGAGGAGATGTTCGGCGTGCAGTGCGCGATGTGAGATGTCGGCATCGTGCAGGGTGCGGATCGCGCGCCAAGCGCTCTCTAGATCCTTGTCCGTAAGTGCCCCGCCAAGCTCAGAGAACGTCATCCCCTCGATCCGCGCGTAAGCGAGGGCTGCTGCGTCCGGCCCGACCGCGGTCACCGCCTCCAGCCGAGGAACCGGCGCTCCGGCGGCCTGTGATGCGTAGGACTGTAGGGCAGCGTGGTCCAACCGACTGCGCATCGTGAACGCCGACATCCCGCCTTCGTCGCGCAGCCTCAGCGCACGCCAACCGGCTCGGATCAGTCCCGCCCCCTCAAGATCTCGGTCCAGAACCAGCACTTCCATACGTTCTCCGGCGCGGGTGGTCGCTGAGTAGCGTCGACCACCATCGGTCTCATGAGATGCACGCAGCACGGTGAGCGGAAATCCTGACGTTTCCAGCGCCGAAGCAACTTCTAGGCCGGATGGGCGAGTCGTGGGGGTGCCGAGCGAATAACGCGCGAGGAGTCCCAGCGCCCACCCGAGCAAGATTGAGATCGATAGGGCTGCGACGGTGATCCCACCACCGATGATGTTGGCCATCACGATTGCGACAATCAGGGCGCTACAAGCAATTGCCCAGCGGGTGCGGTCAACGAGTCGCGCCACGGTAATGAAGGCCACCGTCGCGCCTAGGACCGCGTTGAGCGGGAGCACTGGGCCTGGCGTAGGCCGACCAGTCAGCGCGACGAGCAGTTGCTCGGAGTCCACTTGCTGGATCGCGCGGGCGATGAGCCAAATGAGGATGACTCCAACAGCCAATGTCGCGAAGGCCTCAAGCAGTTGCCGTGCCCGCTTGCGGACAAGCAAATCGATAGTTGCCGCTATTGGCAAAATCAGCACGCCAGCGAAGGAAACCAGATTGGCAAGGAAGACGATTGGATCGGGCAACCTGACCGACGCGGCGGCGATATCCTGCTCCAGACCGATGGCAGCGCCGGAGGCAAAGAATGCGCCGGCGATCGCCAAGGCAGCCGCAGCGAGGGCAATCGCGAATCGAAGAAGATCAGCGGGGCGCCGTAACCGCCGGGGCAGTACGTCGCCTTCGATAACCAGCGTCGAACCGTTGATCATCGCGCGATGTTGCTCAGAAGTGCGCCGCGCTGGGGCGGTTGCGGGGTCCTCAGGTGGTGGCTCGTTGTCGGTTTGGTCGGCAGGCAGCAACTCCTCGCGTGGGTCAGCACCTGATGCAGACCGGCTGGGAAACTCCGACACGTATTGGATCGTCGCAGATGAACACCGCGAATGTCAGTCCCGCGTGGTTGTGTCTGCCTTGTGTCCAAGCGCAGCGTGACGGGGATCTCCCGTTTTCTAGGCGTCGACGGTCCTCCAGGGGCCGTCGCGCCAGGCTCGGATGCCCACATGCACGGGAACCATGTGATCGACGAAGCGCAGGCTCGCATCGTCGATCACGCTCAGGGGCCACTGCTATGTCTGGGAGGTCCCGGAACTGGAAAGACCTCGACCATCGTCGAGGCAGTCGTGGCATGTGCCCGACCGGCGCTGGTCCTTACCTGCTCGCGTGAGGCGGCGGATGAGTTGCGTGAGCGAATCGCTGCGCGACGAGAGACCGGCCTACTACCCACTGTCCGCAGCTTTCACTCCCTCGCCTACTCGATCGTTAAGGAGTTTGGCCCAGCCGACGCATTCGGTCGAGCTCCGCGTTTGCTCGGCGCGGCCGAACAAGAGCAGCGAGTTAGGGAACTTCTCACTTTTGCGGTTCGAGAGGGCCGGGTCCGCTGGCCTAGCGAACTGCTCGGGGCACTCGGAACTCGTGGTCTGTCCAAACAAGTGCGGTTGTTACTCAGTCGCGCGCAACTTCTTGGCCTAAGTTCCACAGAGCTTGCGAAGATAGCCCGCCGGGCCGATGTAGCCGAGTGGGAGGCACTGGCGGACTTCTTGGCGGAGTATCTAGACGTATTTGACGCCCTTGGGGTGCTCGACTACTCCGAGCTGATGGCCAGGGCGGTTGCCCTCGCCGACGACCCGCAGATTGCCAGTGTGCTGCGGCAACGCTACCGAGCAATCTACGTCGATGAGTACGAGGATGTGGATCCTTCGCAGGTCAAACTGTTGGCGGCCTTGGCGGACCACCGAACTATGGACGCCGCGAGTTCGGGTAGTCCGACCTCGCCGTCATCTTTGGTAGTGATGGGTGATCCAGACCAGGCGGTATTCGGCTTTAGAGGAGCCGAGGTGGCCGAGATCCTGTCGTTTCGAGAGGCTTTTCGCTCGGCTGATGGCACCCCCGCACCCGTTGTGGTCCTACGGAACTCCTACCGGTTCGGCCAACACGTTGGCCAAGCCGTCGGCAGGGTCATTGGCCGGGTAGGACTTAGCGGCTTACCTTCCGAGATTCAACGTGAGCATCGCAGCCCCGTCTATGCCCGCGGTGGTAAGAGCGCTCGCTCACGCGCTGGGAGCCGTACTAGCAGCGTTGACCTGGTGACATTTGACAGTTCTGCTGCTCAGGCTGCTGGCATCGCCGACCGGATCCTGCGCGCGAAACTGCAGGGTGAGGTGCAGGACTGGGCCGATGTCGCGGTCATCGTCAGGAGTAGTTCAGAATTACCAACGATCGACTATGCGCTCACCGGCGCTGGGATTCCCACGTCTGCGGATGGGGGACAGGGCGCCCTGCATCACAATCGTGCAGTTGGCTGGTTGCTTGAGGTGCTCCGGGTGGCCGCAGATCCTGATCTACTCGACCCGGCGACGTCGATCTCCATCATCACCGCAGCGCCAATTGCGCTTGATTCGCTTGGCACGAGGGCACTGTCTCGCATCGTTCGGCGCGTACTGGCCGACGACGACACTACGGCCCGGGAACCGATCCGCACATTGAGCAGCGACGCATTGATTTGGCGCGCTTTGGCTGACACCGAGGTTGCCGGTGAGATCCCGCGACCCGACTCCTGCGACGACCTCACAGCGCGCGAGCGCGCTGGCCTCACTGCGTTTTGGACCCTAGCCGATGTGATTAGTCTGGCGCGGGAGTCGCTGGCCAACGATGAGCCCGTCGGCCAAGTGCTCTGGGGGATTTGGTCGGCCACTGACTGGTGCACGGAGTTGACCCAAGCGGCTCGAGCTGGGGGTCAGGCTGCTGCAGGGGCCAATCGCGACTTGGACGCCATCATCTCGCTCTTCGACTTGTGCGAGGAGTTTGGCGCAGTCTCGACGGGATCGGCAGCCGCACTCACATTCGTCAACAGTGTGCAGGCGCAGGAACTGTCTGGAGCCGGAGGAACGACTCGGGTCCCCCACGGATCGGGCGATGCAGTGGATGTCCTGACCGCCCACGCAGCCAAGGGCCGACAGTGGCGCCAGGTATTCGTTTTCGGGGCGCAAGAGGGAACGTGGCCTGACTTGCGGCATCGGCCCTCGCTGTTGAACCCCGAGCGTCTCAGTGTCGATGGCATCGAGGCGGTACCGACCGTCGCGCACCTACTCGCGCAGGAACGCCGACTGTTCTACCTGGCCTGTACCAGGGCGCAGGAGGTGCTGGTGGTGACAGCAGTCAACGCTGTGGGCGGAGCAGCGCACAGCCAAACACAAACGGAGTCGTCGCGGTTCCTGTCGGAACTCGCTGCCGCTCCGGAGGTCAGCGCGCGCCACATTCCGGGGATGGGTTCAACTGGTTTGAGTATGGCCTCAATGGTGGCCCAGTTACGGGCAGTCGTGGAGTCCGAGGCGGATGCCAACTCGTTAGAGCTGCGCAAAGCCGCGGCCGATCGCTTGAATGTGCTGGCGGCGGCCGGTATTCACGTAGCGCGCCCCGATCACTGGTGGGGTATCCGAGACTGGACAGTGAACACTGTGCCAGTTCGTCCAGCCGACAGGCCACTGGCGTTGTCTGGGTCGAGTTGGGACTCGATTGAGCGGTGTTCGCTTCGGTGGTTTCTGGAACACGAGGTCCGCGCCCAAACGCCGCGGGGTCCGGCGACCGGGTTCGGGACGTTGGTCCACGCGGTGGCTCAGGCGGTGGCTCGGGGAGAACTCCCGGCCGACAGCGACCAACTGATGGTTGAACTCAAGAAGGTCTGGGACGAGCTCGGCTATCAGAGTTCCTGGCAGTCGCAGGCCGAACTCGAAGCCGCTCGCCAGGCGGTGCACCGTTTTCTCGCGTGGGACGCGAGCCGTCAAGCCCGGTCCCTAGTGGGAACCGAGGTCGAGTTCGAGCGAACGGTCGATGTTGGCAGCGACACGGTGCGCTTGCGTGGTGCCGTTGACCGTCTTGAACGAGACGAGGATGGAGCGCTGCACATCATCGACCTCAAGACCGGACGCCAACCAAGCACGGCCGCTCAGGTGGCACAACACCGTCAACTTTCCCTGTACCAGGTGGCGGCCAGTGAAGGCGCATTCGACTCCGAGTGCGGCGGCTCCCGGCAGGTAGGCGGCGCTGAGCTCGTCCAACTCCGCGTGAGCGCCAAGGGAACGGATATGCCGAAGGTGCAGCCGCAGGGAGCAGTCGATGTCGAGGCGGTGCGGGAGGCGCTCGCCGAGGTCGCCAAGCAGGTTCGCAATGAAGACTTCCGACCCAACCCCAGCAATGCAACGTGTCGAGCGTGCTCCTTCTCCCGGATATGTCCTGCTACCAGTGGGCTAGGTGCTGACACGATCAGCGACAGTGAGCAGGCTCGCCGATGAACTTCTCCGTTGAGCAATTGTGCGAACTCTTAGGCTTCCAGCTTTCCGATGAACAGATCGATGCGGTGACAGCCGATCTGACGGCGCCGCTGTTGGTCGTCGCAGGGGCTGGCTCGGGAAAGACTTCAGTGATGGCGGCTCGCGTGGTTTGGGCGGTGGCCGCTGGTCAGATGGATCCGGGGCAGATTCTCGGTCTGACCTTCACCAGCAAAGCAGCGGGCGAGTTCGGCAGTCGCGTCCGCTCGCTACTCGCACGTTTCTCAGGGTCCCCAGTTGGTGCGACGCACTTGAGTGGACCGGGGTCGGCGCTGAGCGAGGAGTCTGGTGAGCCGAGCATCTCTACCTACCACTCGTTTGCCCATCAGTTGGTCGCCGAACACGGTCTGCGAATTGGCATTGAACCCGGTGCGCGGCTACTTGCCGACAACGAGACTGCCCACCTCGTCTATGACGAGCTTGCGAACACGGAGCGGACGCTCACCGACCAGGCGTCCTCCATGCAGTCGGTGGTATCCGCAGTCGTCAGCTTGGATCAGCAACTGGCAGAGCACGCAGTATCCCCGCGTGCTCTGCGCGACTTCGACGCGAGCGTGATCGCTGCCGTCGATGGTCTCGACAAGACGGTGCTCAAGGATCGAGAAATGCGAGCCGTAGCGGCTCGGCGCCAACAGTTGTCTTGGCTCGTGGATGATGTGCGGGCCCGTAAAGCTGCCCTCGGAGTGGTCGATTTCGCTGATTTGCTGCGTTTTGGTCATCAACTTGCTGCGCGCAACGACGTCCAACAGGTCGTCCGTGAGCGGTTCCCGCTTGTCCTACTCGACGAGTATCAAGACACCTCCGTCGTGCAGACGGAGCTGCTCAGCTCGCTGTTCGGAGTGGGCCACGCCGTCACTGCCGTCGGCGATCCGTTGCAAGCGATTTATGGCTGGCGCGGTGCGAGTACCGGTGCCATGGAGCAGTTCCCGCAACTGTTTGGGGACGCTGAGCAGCCCGCAGCGGTGTGTGAGTTGAGTATTAGCCAGCGCAGTGGTCCACGGGTCCTGGCGGTGGCCAATGAACTGGCAAATCCGTTACGTGATGAGTGCGCCGTTGTGACCCTTCGACCGGGTCAGCAGGCCGACGGTAGTTTCAAGCGTGACGCGGTGCGCGCTTCGCTACACGAGACGTACGACCAAGAGCTGGACTGGGTTGCGGATCGAGTTGCCGAGCAAGTAGCGGCTGGGGTTCCCGGTGATGACATCGCGATCCTGTGCCGGGTGGCCAGTGACTTCGGGCCGATGGTGCGCGCTTTGGCTCAGCGAGGTGTCGCGGCAGCCGTCAGCTCAAGCGAGGGTGTACTCGCCTCACCAGAGGTTTCCCATGTGCTCAACGTTTTGTCGGTAATTGACGACGTCAATGCCAATCCCGCGATGTTGGAGATCTTGGTCGGTCCACGGATGCGTATCGGTCCTCGCGACCTCGCCCTTCTCGGTGCACGCGCTGCGCAGTTGGCGCGCGAGTCAGCGGTCGATGAATCGCGGGCCTCCATGACGGTCGATCTGCGCAGTGGTCTCGGCCGAGGTGATCGGTTAGATCTCGCGAGCCTCGTTGAAGCAGTCTTCGACCCCGGCAGTGCGCAGGACTACCCGTACTCGCCGCAAGCACGCGAGCGACTAGCGCAACTGTGCCAGCAGCTTGACTACCTGAGCCGATTCAGGACAGCCGACTTGCCCGAACTGGTGGCCCGGGTGATCGCCTCAATCGGACTCGACGTAGAGGTTCGGTTGGCTGCCCTCACCACGCACGCTGAACCGCTAGGGCTCAAGCCTGGTAGCTCTGCGTCTCATGGGATCGCTGCCGTGAATGCCTTCGTGGAGTTGGTGCATAGGTACTGCGCAGGGGAAACCTCCGGTTCGCTTGCGGGCTTCCTGTCGTGGGTACGGATGATTGAAGACTTCGGTGGCGATCCGAGCCTCGATGTCCCAGCCCCCGCAGGCAGCGTCACATTGCTGACGGTGCACAAGGCCAAGGGACTCGAGTGGGACGTAGTGGCTGTGCCGTTCTTGTCGGCGGGAGTCTTTCCAACCTCTCGGGCCCGGAGTCGCTGGACATCTAGTGTTGGAGAGATCCCTCACCGATTGCGTGGAGATAGGGAGCGGCTCGTTGATCTGCGAGGCCACGGGACCGCCGGACACCGGGAGTTCGCAGAGGGGATGACTACCCACGCTGAGGCGGAGGAGCGCCGACTCGCCTACGTGGCTACGACACGCCCCACCCGGTTGTTGTTGATCTCCGGGCATTGGTGGGGTCCGAACCAGAAGAAGGTACGTGGCCCGTCCCCCTACTTACTCGCGGCCCACGATTCGCTCACTGATTCATCGCCGCAAGACCCATGGGTGTCCCGTACCAGCCACGAAGCCAACCCTGCGTTGCAGTCGGCGCCGACCTACCATTGGCCGCCTGGTGTGGATCCCGATGCGCAGCAGCGGCGGTGCAGTGGCGCGCAGTTGGTGAGCAGTCCAGCGGCGGAGATGCCCTTGGCGCAGTTGTCGGATGCCGAGCGGGAAATCGTGGCTGCATGGGACAGTGACATCGAGGCCCTGTTGGCCCAACGACATGTTCGAAACTCTCGAACGATTGGCCGACCCGAGCACCTCCCGTCAACTATGAGTGCCAGCGAGGTGATGGCGGCTGCCGCCAACCGCGAGGCATTCCTAGCCAACCGCGAGCGCCCAGTTCCTCGTCGGCCTAGTGCTGCCGCTCGCCAAGGGACGACCTTCCACTCGTGGGTCGAAGAGCGCTTCGGTCAGCGGGCACTCTTCGATGAACTGCCAGGGGCATTCGACCAAGATCTGTTCTCCGATCCCGAACTCGCTGAACTGAAGGAGGGATTTCTGGCGACTAAGTACGCCGATCTGATCCCTCACGCGGTCGAGGTCCCCTTCGCGATTGTTTTGGCGGGTCGCGTGATTAAGGGCCGGATCGACGCGGTCTACGAGGTGGACGGTCGGTGGGAGGTGGTGGACTGGAAAACCAATCGGCGAGCCAGCGCCGACCCGCTTCAGTTGGCGATTTACCGTGAGGCCTGGTCGCACATAGCCGGTGCTCCAGTTAGTGATATCGACGCAGCATTCGTGTATGTGCGTAGTGGCCACGTACACGCCATCAATGACTTGCCAGACCCACTCGCGGTACTAACCGAACCAGTCGACTGAAACCGCCTGGTGGTCGCTCACTGGCAGTTGCCAGGTACGAGCGGAGCCCCGAACTTGCTGTAGTGCGCCAGGTGTCAGGCCGTCGGTGAGAATGTGGTCGAACTGGATCCGTGGTTTGTATGACGGAAACGTCGGCTGCTCGATGACCGCCGACATCTTAGAGACCCGGCCCGGGATGCGCCCCGGTAAGTTGAAGTCGCCGAGCAGAAACAATGGACGTGGGAACGGTGCGAGCCATTTTCGGATTTGGCGAAGCTGACGGACGTTGTAGCCGGGCACAAAAGACAGGTGGGCGGTGGCGACGGTCATCATGCCGTTGGGTCCCTGAACCTTCGCGGCGATGGCAGCGCGCTGTTCGTCTCGTACCTTCAGGATGCTTGGCTTGCCTTCAGTCTGGACAAGCAACGGCAGTGACATGGGTGCTGGGGCGAACACCTTCGTGTGCCAGGAGACGACCGGCAGTGTCGAAATCAGCGCGACGCCGTACCGAGGATCGGGCGATTCGGTTTGTCCGCGCTCATCGGGGGTCGTTGGGCGAAAGCCGAACGCACCGCCGGGAGTTCCCACGACGGTGGGGACAAATCGATACTCGGTGGCACCTAGTCCAACGGCGACGGCTTCGGCTTGGTCCCAGAAGCCGCTGCGTTCTTGGTTCTGATCGACTTCCTGTAAAGCCACGACGGTGGGAGCGAGCATCGTTATGGCTTCTTGCAGCGCCGTCGCGTCTGGCGGTCCATCAGTTGGGGACTGTAGGTGCGCTGTTGCGTGAGCTTGGGCGCTGCTGACGGTTTGGCCATGCAAGATATTGAAAGAGGCGATCCTCATGAGCCCACCTATTGCTACCGAGTTGGCTCAGGTGAGGTGTCTGGTTTGTCAGTCGCATCCGGTCCCTCGGTGGTGACTGAATCGCGGGACGTAGTCGATTCGTGTGCACCTACGAACTGTTCTTCTCCCGCTGGTTCCGTGCGCACGCCGATCTTGGATCGGAGCCATTCGCGGGCGGGTTCCTCAACAAAGCGCCACATTCCGTAAGCGAACACGACCGCCATCACGATCAGTCCGACTAGGCCAAGTACGTACAGCGGCCCCCCGTCGATCCCGACGGCTGACATGCCTGCGCGCCACAGCCCGAACCAAACGAGGTGAATCATGTAGAGCGAGTAGGAGATGAATCCGCCGAGGACGAGTCGACGCCCCGACAGGAACGACGCGGGGCCTCGGTCGTTGAGTGCCAAGGCTCCTATCCAGGCGATGAGGAACGGGATGATGATCACGTAGAAGCGGGGCGCCTCGTTCGGTAGGCCAGGGAACTCAAGGGACTTGATCGACCCGAGGATGACCGATATCGCCAGGATCATGAGTGGAACGCTCCAACTCATGATCAGCGCTACCCGCTTCACCAACGGGCTGGCATCTGTCTCTCCCTTGAGGCGTCTGACAACTAGATAGACGAATGCGCCGGCAATGAACTCGGTGAGCACTCGAACGGAGGATGCCCAGCCGAGAGTGAGGAACGGGTCGTTATCTCGAGAGATTCCGATCCACAGCAGCGGCGTCAGTGCGATGAACGCGCAGGCCGCGAGCGCCCACGTCGGGAGGCGGTCTCGGAGTCGCCAGAGCAACAGAGCGATGAATGGGAAGAACAGGTATGCGAACCACTCCATCGACAGGGACCACGCAACAAAGTTCCAGCCTCGCGCTGGATCGGGGCCCCACTCTTGGACGAGGAACAGTTGTTTGAGGTACGAGATCGGGTTGAGCCAGTCTCGCTCGCGGGCATCGCTTGCCCCGATCACGCTCATGGCGATGACGGCTAGTCCCGCCACGTTGAGCATCACGAAGTGAACGGGGTAGATCCGCGCTAGGCGTAGCCACAGGAACCGCCCAGCGCCGCGGGCTTTGAAAGCCGGGCCAAGCTTCTCCAAATACGTGTAGGTGAGGATGAAGCCAGACAACGCGAAGAACAGGTCGACTCCCAGCGAGCCGACCCGAAGGAACTCGTGGACGATCGGTACGAGTAGTCCGGCGGTCGCGAATGCGGGTTGATAGTGGTAGAGCAACACCCAGAATGCAGCGACAAATCGGACACCGGTGAGCTGGCTGATGAATTGACCCATGACCCGCTAAATAATCGCATGGACTTTCCACTTGAGTGGCGTAACTGGCGCATTTTGGGTTGTCGAGTCGCACACTTTTCACTTCATGGGCCCTAGTCAGACTCAAGCTTTGCCCTAGAGCAACTCCGCGTAGGTGCAAATCCACCTGCCATCCCAGCCTTCTAGGCGCAACATGAGGGCTCTCGTTCGCTTCGCGCTCTGAACGACCGCGGCTACCTCTGCCACTCCATCGGCTGGCTCATCTACGCGAACACGGCTGACGATCTGACGAGGGGGTCCTTTTCGCAGGGACCCCTGGTCACCTGCGTCCGCACTCTTGTCGCGGCGACCTCCCTTGGGTCCGCGACTTGCTGAGTAGGCCCCGGACTCCTTGAGTTGATTGAGCACGTTGGTGGTCGACCAGCGGGCGATCTGTTGCGCGGACCTGCGACCGGCCGAGACCTCTACGACGGCCTGGGCGAACCGATAGGCCCAAGGTGCAGGCGCCGGCAGCTCCGACCGAGGTGTCATCTGCCTTTCGAAGAACCCGTCGTCATCGAACGGGTCCCTCTTGTTCTGGGATCTCGACCTCGTTGCGAGGTGCGTCGCCGCATTCTCTGTTCCGTGCAAGATCACTGGTACGAACGGAGTCGGGGCCACGAACGCCAGTTCAAGCGTCGGCTGGCAGTAGCGCGGCGATCCCCGATCCTCGACTAGCGAAAGGCGCGCACCCGGTTGTGGCGGTGCAGGATCGGGTAACAGGATCGGTCGGACCCGGATTGCAGTTGGGCCACTCATTTGTCAGTACCTTTAGTCGGCACGATGAGCTTGGATCCGGTCAAAACTAGATTGGGATCGTCGCCAATTGTGGCGCGATTGACGGTGTACCAAGCCTTTGTTTGCGCGGCGACCGCCGCTGGCCGCGCGCCGGAACCTAGTTGAGCACTTGCTAGTCCCCACAGCGAATCACCCCTCTCGACCTTCACTGTCCTCGACCCTTCTTCGCGCTCAGGCGATTGCGCGCGGTCCGGCTCGCGCGTTGGACCTCGATCTAACCCCGGTAGGTCGACTCGCTCGTGAGCTCCACCAGGAACAGGGAGTAGGCGCTTGGGCAGCGAAGGCGGGTGCGCCGACGCTGACTACGGCAACAGTCCCAAGGAGCCCCGCTGCTGCGCGGCGAGCGACCTGGGGCGTTACCGCATCGCCCCAGTAGCGACACAGCGTGCCCGCACGCCCAGGTAAACGGGCCGCGGCAAGTAGTAGGCCGCCCAGCACGCAACGGGCGAGATAGCCAACGAATAGTGCGCTGGCCGTCAGTGCGAATAGTTGATCGAAGTTGGATGTCATGTTTCCCCCGTACATATTGAAGATGTTTAAGCCATTTCATAGCTGTTTAAGTTTGTTTGTATTTGTTACCTGTTGTTCAGTGACATTAAAGCATGTTTAGTTCAAGTTGAATACGGAGGTTCTGGGCCGGTCGCAGTGGCTGACGTAGAGTCCTTTCTGTGGACAACGAGGCAGTGAGGCGCAACCGGCGCATCGCCGAAGACCCGCTAGATACGGTCGGGCGCCTCCTGGCTGACCAGGTGTCTGCACAACAGGACGAACAGGTCTGGGATTCGTACGCTCAAATCGACGAGGAACGTGACGTCAGCCGCGCCGCCGTAGTATTTGATGATCAACTCTGCGCCCTGGTGGGACAGCAGCTCACGATTCGGATTCATCACGAGGGCGGTACCGAACTCGTCGGCACGCTGCAATCAGTTGGCGATGGTTGGCTGCGACTGTGCGAGCCGGGCGCCGACTACATCGTCGCAACGACTTCGGTTGTGGCGGTTACTGGCCGCGATGACTTGCCGCGTGCCGCGGGCAGTTCGGGTTCGAGCGCACTCGGCCGCGCGAGCTGGGCATCTCTATTGCGGGAGTTGCGCGGGAGTTCAACGCGGCGTCCCGTGAGCATTCTGACTATTGAAGGGGCACTGCGCTCTGGCCGCATAACGAGCGTCGGAGCTGACTTCTTCACGCTCGAACGCAGGAGTGGTATCGACGGGTGCTACGAGGGTCTGACCGAGCTCATACCGACCCGAGCGGTGATACTCATCACTTCGAACTTCTAGCCTCGTCTTGGCTGAGGCGGTCATCGCGGTTCGTCGCTAGGAAGCTCGCGGTCTGCTCGTACGCGGCGTTGATGTAGTTCTCGAGTTCGGTCGCCTCCACACGCCACTGACCACGTCCGCCCACCTTGATGGCACGCAGTTCACCGCTGCGCACGAGGGCATACGTCTGCGCGGCGGAGATATTTAAGGTTTCCGCCACATCCGCAAGCGTCAGAAATCGAGGGCTCATCGAGAACCATGTTCCCACGAATCGCGGTGCCGTTACGGTTCTAGGTGTCCAATCTGTGGACAGCGAGTTTGCACTCAGCAAGAAAATGGCGCACCATTCGTCGTTCAACACCATGGAAGACGGGGGAAAACCATGAGTGCGACTACTCAAGCGCGCCCACCAGCGGGTTCGCATCAAAGCAACAGCGGTCAGTTCGTCTCGCCGCCAGCAAGCCGACTACGAATCGCTCGGGCATGGCAACAGCCGAAGTTTCTGGTTGGTGCCGCGCTGGTCGTGGCATCCATCGTCATAGGGGCGCTGATTGTTGGGGGCGCCGATCAACGTGTGCTCGTTTGGTCGGCCGCGCGAGATCTTGGTGCCGGAACTGCCATCACCAGCGAGGATCTCGTCGCCTCAGCTGTAAGAGTGGACGGGGTCGAGCAATACGTCGGTGCTGACAGCGACGATATTGTTGGACGCACATTGGGGCGAGCAGTCGGCGCTGGCGAACTCGTCGCTGTCAGTGCAATCGGTGTCGGCCGCGCTGATATGCGACTCGTCACGATTCCCGTCGAGCCGATTCACGCGCCCGCGGATCTAGCGCACGGTGACATCGTTGACGTGTACGTCAGCCCACGAGATGCCGCGAGTTCGGGAGGAACGAGCCGACTGGCGCTGCCAGATGTGGTCGTTTCCCAAGTCGCTCCGGAGGCCGATTCCGCCACGGGAGAGATCGCCGTCGTACTTGAAGTGGCGGCCGCGCAAGCCAATGCGGTGGTCACCGCGAGCCGAAGCGGCGTCCTAGATCTGGTGCGCGTGCCGGTAGGCAGTCAGTGAGTCCGCAGGCGCCGCGCTCGCCCGGTGCTGAACTCGCTGTCGCTCTTGGTGCATCCACCTGGGAGTCGGGATTCGTCTCCGAGTTGGTCTCAGCGCTGAATGGAGTTCGCGTTCGACGGTGTGTGGATGTCGTTGATCTGGTGGGTTGCGTTGATCGAGATGGACCGGCGATGGTTCTGGTTGACGACAGGTTTCCACGCCTGGATACGCCTACGACGTCACGTCTGGCAGGTTGCGGAGCCTTCGTGGTGGGTTTGTATGGGGATCATGCGGGCAAGACCCGGCTAGCGAATCTCGGCATCGACGTTTCCATTCCGGTTGAGGCTGGGACCCCTGTCGATGCGGTGGCGGCCGTTGAGAAGCTCTACCGTGAGCGAGTCAGCGGGACTGCCCGCGCCAATTCGGCTGACCAGGAACACCGAATCGCGGGATCCAGTAGTGAGCAACAACCGACAGCAGCGGTTTATCCAGACGTCGCCGACCACCGCCAAATGTCCGGCGATAAGTACCTTCCGGGTTCCAGGATCATCGCCGTCTGGGGCCCGCCGGGCGCACCTGGGCGAACGCATATCGCGGTGACGCTAGCCCAACACCTCAGTGAGGCCGGTCGCTCGGTCCTGCTGGTCGATGCCGATACCACCTGCGCGGGGATAGGGCCTGCTTTTTGTCTGACGGAGGAGGGCTCGGGACTCATCGCGGCGACCCATCATGCGCAGCGTGGCAGTCTCGACCCAGAGATGCTCGCTCGTCTAGCTCGTGCGGTGGACGACGACCTGCGCCTGCTCACTGGGATTCCGCACATCCGCCGCCGGGCGGAACTTCGAGCGGCGCCGCTTGCCCGATTGTGGTCGGTGGCCCGGTCGCTGAGTGCGGATGTCGTCATCGACATCGGATCAGTTCTCGACGATGGTGCCCTAGCCTTCGACGGAGATGTTGGTGAGTTTGGTCTTGCCGCTGGTGGCAACGCAGCAGCCGTTACAGCACTCGCTGCGGCAGATCATTTGGTGACGGTGTCTAGCGCCGAACCGAGCGCACTTGCGCGATTCTCCTCCCATGTCGAGGCCATCACGAGTTTGGCACCGAGCGCTCGCCAGCACATCGTGGTGAATCGGGTTCGCAGTTCCGTGTTGCCAAGCAAGCGAGCAATCCAGGAGGTAGCCGGGTATTTGCAGGAGCGCAGTTGTGCCGCGTCGATTTCTTTCGTCGCGGACGACCGGGCGGGCAGCGACGCGGCGGTCGCGAGGGGACTCACACTTTTTGAACACGATCGCAAGAGTGCTGCCGTGACCGATGTAGTGAGCGTCGTCGAGGGTTTGGCATTGGTGCCGCTTGCGGTCGGTGCCTAGCACTGAGGCAGACTCTGGCGTATGAGCCAATTCAAGGGATTGATTCTGGACTGGGGTGGTGTGCTGACCACTGACCTGCACTCGACGATGAGAGCGTGGGCAGATTCGGAAAGTGTTGATCTCGACCAGTTCGCACTAGTGATGCGCGAGTGGCTTGGGCGCGAGGCCGAGCTGGAGGCCTGGGTTAACCCGGTCCATGCGCTGGAACGCGGCGAGATGCAGGTGCCAGACTTTGAGGTGCATCTGGCCCAAGGGCTCAGCGAGAAACTCGGGCGCACTATCGCGCCAGAGAACCTACTTGACCGACTCTTCGGCCACTTCAGTCAAGCCCACGACATGACCGCGTTAGTTCGGCGTGCGCGCGAGCGGGGCATCACCACGGCGCTACTGAGCAACTCTTGGGGTAACACCTATCCCGATCACCTCTTCGACGGGATGTTCGATGCCGTCGTCATCTCCGGCGAAGTCGGGATGCGTAAACCAGAGGAAAGAATCTTTCGCCACACGTTGGAACAGATTCAGCTTCCGGCCCAGCAGTGTGTCTTCGTTGACGACTTGCGCCACAACATCGACGCCGCTGCCAGCTACGGGTTCGTTGGAATTCACCACGTCACCTACGAGCAGACAGCGTCCGAACTCGACATCCTTTTTGACTCGAACTTGAGTTGAGGATCACTCCTGCGGCGAGGTCTCGTTACCCACCCGAGCTTCAACGTGCCACGATGGACTCGTGGCCGATCGCTTGAACTCATTAGATGTCTCCTTTCTGTACCTAGAGGAGTCGACCACCCCCATGCACGTGGGCAGTGTGGCGATCTTCCAACCGGCGGACGAGGGCTTCGACTACGACCGACTCGTTGGGCTGATCAAGGGCAGGATTGCGCTCGTTCCTCGGTTCCGCCAGCGAGTTCGTTGGGTTCCTGGCGGCCTCGCCAACCCGGTCTGGGTTGACGATGAGAGCTTCGACGTTACCTACCATGTGCGGCGCTCGGCGCTGCCCAAACCGGGAACGGAAGCTCAACTGCGTGACCTCGTGGGACGCATCATGTCGCGGCCTTTGGATCGTACGCGGCCGCTGTGGGAGATGTACCTCGTTGAGGGTCTCGAAGGAGGTCGTTTTGCGATCCTCTCCAAGACACACCACGCGATGGTCGATGGGGTAACGGCAGTCGACATCGGACAGGTAATTCTCGATCTTGAGCCGGAACCGCGGGTGGTTTCTAGTGACGAGTGGCGCCCAGGTCGAGAGCCGACCGGTATCGAACTGATGGCCGACGCTGTGAGCGATCTCGTTCGAAGTCCTGCCGCGGCGGTCGACAACGTGCGTGGCGGTATTGCCGATCTGCACCGAACCGCGACCTCCGTGGGCAAGCACGCCGTCGGGAATCGCATCAGCCGCGATGACGGTAGCCCGGGCACCGCAAACGAGTCCGCTGAACGCCGAGATCGGCGAGCAGCGTCGCTACGGGACGGCAAGCGCGAAGCTATCTGACCTCAAAGACATTCGGCGAGCGCACGGCGGAACCGTCAATGATGTGGTGTTGGCGATTACTGCAGGTGCGCTGCGCTCGTGGCTGATGACCCGCGGCGAATCGGTCGGCTCGCGAACCACTATCCGGGCGATGGTGCCCGTGAGCGTTCGAGACGAAGGCGATGCTGGCGGCGGCAATCGCGTCGCTGCATTCATTGTGGATCTGCCTGTCGGTGAGCCAGACCCAGTTGTCCGCCTGCAGCGAATCTCCTACGACATGGCCCAGCACAAAGAGAGTGGCCAGATGTTGGGCGCCGAAGCGATCGTTGCCCTAGCGGGTTTCGCTCCTCCGACGCTGCATGCGCTCGGTGCACGTGTCGGCAGTGACCTGAGTAAGCGCGTGTATAACGTCGTAATCACGAATGTCCCTGGTCCGCAATTCCCGCTGTATGCCGGCGGAGCGCTGATGCTGGCGGCGTATCCCGTTGTCCCGTTGGCCAAGGGTCAAGCAGTCAGCATTGGCTTGACGTCCTACAACGGCGGCATCTACTTCGGCCTGAATGCGGACCGTGATGCTATGCCCGATGTGGACATTCTTGCTCAATGCTTACTCGATGCCACAGAGGAGCTCAAGGACGCGTCCGAACCGTCGCGTTCGGTGCGCAACCGCCGCCCCAGGGTGCCAAAGTCAACTCCGGGCACCGGTACGGCGAAGAAAAAGACCACTTCGACCAAGAAGCCTGCCCCAAAGTCCACAGCAAGTGGGCGCGCTGAAGGTGAAAATGGAGGAGCAAGCGCGTAACGTCCTGCCGACAGGAGTGGCAGTCCTAGTTTGTGAAAGAGGTAGATATGGCGCGGAGAAAGCCCAAGCGCGGCCTCGTTCTTGGCGCCGGAGGAGTTCTCGGCGCTGCTTGGAGCGTCGGAGCCCTGTGTGCGCTGGAAGAAGTGTGTGGGTTCGACCCCAGGGAAGCTGACGTCATCGTCGGAACGTCCGCCGGTTCGGTTCTCGGTTCGTTGGTCGCCGGGGGTGTCTCGCCCCGCCAACTCCGCGACCACCAACTTGGCATTCCGGTCACGAACGGTCCGCTCGCTGGATTCTCTTGGGATTACGAACGGGCAACCACTCAGCGTCCGGGACGGCCAAAGTTCTTTGCCAAAGGCTCGGGCCTGCTACTGCGCTCGAGTGCGCGCAAACTGCGGCAGATGCCGCCGACGGCGGTTCTCTCGGGACTGCTGCCACAAGGCTCAGGGTCACTGGCGAGGGTCGGTCACTTAGTCGAGGCGATCACCCCGATGGGTGAGTGGTCACCACACCCAAATCTGTGGATCTGTGCCATGAACTACCAGAGCGGTACGCGGGTTGCGTTCGGCAAACCTGGCGCGCCCACGGCTGAGTTGGCCCAAGCGGTGATGGCTTCCTGCGCGATCCCGGCGTGGTTCAAGCCAGTCGAGATCGGTGATCAGATGTACGTCGACGGCGGAGCTTGCTCCGCGACCTCGGTTGATCTGTTAGCCAACATGGGTCTTGACGAGGTGTACGTCATCGCGCCGATGGTTTCGTTTGCCATGGACAAGCCCGAGCACGTGATCGCCAAGTTGGAACGGCGGTGGCGGGTGCAGGTGACTAAGCGTTGTCTGCGCGAGGTTGAGAAAGTACGAGAGAACGGCGCCGACGTCGTCGTGTTGGGCCCTGGTCCGCAGGATCTTGAGGCGATCGGTGCCAACATGATGGACGTAAGTCGCCGAATCAATGTGCTCGAGACGAGCCTGGAGACCAGCGCCGAGGCGCTGCGAGACCCAGATCATGTCGGCCCAGACCACCTAGCTGACGTGGGCTAAGCACTTGGCTTCGAGTTGTCCTAGCCGTTCGAGTGCTCGGCGAGCCAGCTTTGGCCGATCTCTTGTTCTTTGCGAACCGCGCGGTCGAACTGCTCGGCAGCCACGCCCTCGAGTTTGCCACCGATAAATGGCACGCTGGCTTTGGCATCAGCGTCGACGATCAGCACGGAACCGCCTGGCTCGGGTCTGATTTGGAACGTTCCATTGATGACCATTGGTGCTTTGCCGAACTCCACATGTAGCGTCCCCCGGTACCCACCGTCTACGGGCTGCGGCGCCCACGTGTCGGTCTGCTGAGTGGTGATCTGTTCGCCCACAAACTTCTTCGCGAACGACGGGATCTCTGCAGGCAGTGCCCGAGTCACGTAAATGCGGATGGTGCCGTCATCGTCTGCATCCACCTGGGCTGCGACGTCGATCCCACCCGTTTGCTCGTTCTTGAGTTGAACGTAGGCCTCGTCGGTAACCATGGCGAAAACTGCTGCCGGATCAGCGTGGAAGTGAAGTTCGCCGGTGATCTTCTTACTCACTAATAGCTCCGATCGTTGGTGGTTTCACGGGACAGCATGCCGGATTGACCTGCGGATAGACGCCCCGCCGTGCCGATGGCACGAGGGAGCGCCTCCCCCCCCCCGGGGTGCTGTAGGTAGCCGTCCTCACCGGATTCTCACTAATCTGGGGTAGTGGACACATCCAGGGTAGAAGAGGCGGCAGTTCGCGATGTTTTGGTTGCCGCTCTTAGTGATCCGCAGACGCAACGGATCATCGAGACGGTACCGGACTTGCCCGAGCTAGTGGTGACCTACTACGGGGCCACAATGGCCGGTGATCTGCGAGATCGCGAGGCAACCGACATCGTCGGCCCAGTCGTCAGCCAGCGGTCCCTGGCGCTCGGGCGCAAGGCCGGTGAGACCAAGATTCGTGTCTTCACTCCTACGGTGGCTGACGATGGCTGGACGTGTGAACACACAGTTGTCGAGATCGTCACGGATGACTCGCCGTTCATTGTCGACTCAGTACTTGCGGCATTGACAGAGGCCGGACGGGTGATCCAACTGGTGATCCACCCAATTGTTGAGCGCGATGGATTGGTCGAATCCTGGCTGCACATTGAGATCGATCGCGAGTCCTCGTCCGAGGTGATTGCTGGACTTGAGCGGACTCTAATCTCGGTGATGCAGGACGTGCAGTCGGCTGTCCAAGACTGGCAACCGATGCGCAATGAAGCTCTAGCCGTTGCCCAAGAGTTGCGAGACGACAAGGCAGTCGGCGTCAAGCAAGCCGGAATCCATCGTGAAGATGAGCTCGAGGCGGCCGCTTTGCTTGAGTGGTTGGCTGACGATCACTTCACCTTCCTGGGCTATCGAGAGTACGTGCTGGAACAAGACCCCGCCGGTGCCAATGTGCTCGTTTCCCTGCCAAACAGTGGCCTTGGGATTCTGCGCGGCACCGAACCGACTCGCAAATCGTTCTCCCATGTCACCGCACAGGTGCAGGCCAAAGCCACAGAACCTCGACTGCTTGTTGTGACCAAGGCGAATCGGCGCTCGACGGTGCACCGACCTACCTACCTGGATTACATCGGAGTCAAACAGTTCGATGACCACGGTCGGGTGGTGGGTGAGAAGCGATTCGTTGGTTTGTTGACAGCCGCGACCTATGCGGATTCTGCGACTGTCATCCCGGTCGTGCGCCAGACCGTTGCCAGGGCCGTCGAGCTCAGCCAGTACCCACCCGGTTCGCACAGCGCCCGGGATCTCCTGCATTTCTGCGAAATCTATCCGCGGGATGAATTGTTCCAAGTGACCCCGGAGCAGTTGTTTTCAGTTGCGCGTCGAGTACTTGGTATCGGCGAACGCCGCCAGACTCGAGTGTTCGCCCGCGACGACGACTACGGCAGATTCGTCTCAATCCTGGTGTACTTCCCCCGAGACCGGTACACCACGGATGTGCGCTTGGCGATGATGCGTGTCATAGAGGACTTCTACGGTGCGAGTCAGATCGATTACGTTGCCAGGGTCTCCGAATCCGTGCTCGCACGACTGCACTTCGTGGCACGAATGCCGGCCGGGCGGCCCATCCCTGCGGTCGATCAGGATGAGCTAGAGGCCCAGTTCGCTCAGGCAACTCGCAGTTGGGACGACGATTTTGCCCGCGCTCTAGCTCACGAGTTCGGTGAGGAACACGCCGTCGACTTACTTCACGAGTTCGGTGGTGGAATTCCAGAGTCGTACAAAGAACACGTGAACCCGCGAGCTGCCGTGATCGACATTGCTCGACTTGAGGATCTGGCCGCTTCCGGGGATTCGGCGGTGAAACTGCACGATGCGCTCGGATTGGGACCGGACGAGCATCGCTTCACCCTGTATCGGGCGGGGGAGCCGATTGCCCTTTCGGAACTTCTCCCAGTCTTCGCGAGCCTGGGAGCGAAGTTGCAGGAGGAGCGTCCCTTTGAGTTTCTCCGACAGGACGGCGAGCGATCGTGGATCTACGACGTTGGGATTCGCCTTCCGCTGCGCTCGGCGCAGGGGTCGTCCGCCCATCACGCGGCGCGATTCTGCGACGCTTTCCTGGCGACCTGGCAAGGCCGCTGCGAGACTGACGCGCTCAATGCGCTGGTGGCATCTACCGAGTTAACGTGGCGCGAAGTCAGTTGGCTGCGCTCTTGGTTGCAGTACTCCCATCAACTCGGTTCGCTGCTTTCTTACCAGTACTCACAGGCAGTCTTACTGGCCAACGGCGAGATTGCTTGCGAACTAGTGGCGCTTTTTCGAGCGCGCTTGGATCCCAGTTTGAGTCAGGCCGAACGCGATCAGCAAACGGCTGAAATCGACGCGAATGTGCGCAATGCGATCGACAACGTAGCCAGCCTGGACGCAGACCGGATTTTGCGCCAACTCCACGAGATCGTGCGGGCGGTCCTGCGCACCAACGCATTCCAGCTAGATGAGAACGGCGAGCCGCGGCCAAGTCTGGCCATCAAACTGGCTCCCGCGTCCATTCCTGGCGTGCCGCGCCCCACGCCGCACGTTGAGATTTGGGTGAGCTCGCCGCGAGTATCAGGTGTGCACTTGCGGTTCGGACCTGTCTCTCGCGGCGGTTTGCGCTGGAGTGATCGTCCGGAGGATATGCGTACCGAGATCCTCGGTCTGGCCAAGGCTCAGATGGTGAAGAACGCCGTGATTGTGCCGGTGGGGGCCAAGGGCGGTTTCTACGTCAAGAATCCACGTGACCCATCGGATCGGGCAATGTGGATCGAGGACGGGATCGCGCGGTACCGCGAGTTCATCACCGCGATGCTGCAGCTAACCGACAACCGTGTGGGCGGCGAGATCGTCGCTCCCACGCGAACAGTCCGCCTCGACGGCGACGACCCCTACTTGGTGGTAGCGGCAGACAAGGGGACCGCATCGTTCTCTGATATCGCCAACGAAATCTCCTTGGAGCACAACTTCTGGCTCGGCGATGCCTTCGCCTCCGGAGGCTCCCACGGCTACGACCACAAGGAGATGGGCATCACGGCCCGCGGTGCTTGGGAATCGGTCAAGCGCCACTTCCGTGAGTGCGATATCGACATTCAGAATGAGCCGGTCACGGTGATCGGCGTCGGCGACATGAGCGGCGACGTGTTTGGCAACGGCATGTTGCTTAGTGAACACCTCAAACTCGTGGCGGCATTCGACCATCGTCATATCTTCCTGGATCCCAACCCGCAGGTCGATATCTCGTATGCCGAGCGAGCCCGTCTGGCGGCGCTGCCCCGATCTTCGTGGAAGGACTACGACCCAGATCTCATCAGCGCCGGTGGTGCAGTGTTCTCCCGCGACCTGAAAGCGATACCCATCAGCGACGAGGTTCGTGAGCGGCTCGGTATTCCTGAAACGTCGCGCACGCTCACTCCACACGAGTTGATGCGGGCGATCTTGCGGGCTCCTGTCGATCTGTTCTGGAACGGCGGGATTGGCACCTACGTGAAGGCAAGCTTCGAGTCGAACTCGGATGTTGGCGACAAGGCCAATGACGCAGTACGGGTCGACGGGAGTGATCTGCGTGTTCGCGTGGTGGGTGAAGGCGGGAACCTAGGTCTCACCCAAGCTGGTCGTATCGAGGCGGCGCGCGCGGGAGTTCAGCTGAACACAGACGCTATCGACAACTCAGCCGGCGTTGATTGTTCCGATCACGAGGTGAATATCAAGATCCCACTCGACGCAGTAGTGGCAGATGGTGACCTGACGTTCAAGCAGCGCAACGAACTGCTATTCGAGATGACGCACGATGTGGCAGCGCTCGTCCTAGCGGACAACTACGCACAAAACCAGGTACTCGGCTACGCGCGCGCTCAAGCAGCAGATCTGCTTCCGGTTCACCAGCGCCTCATTGCGTCGCTGGAGGCACGGGGAATCCTGGATCGGCGGCTCGAATATTTGCCAAGCGACGCCCGATTCGATGAGATGCGCGCGGAGGGACTCGGGCTGACGTCGCCGTCCTTATGTGTCTTGTTGTCATACGTGAAGATTGCGTTGACAAACGATCTAGGCGAGTCCGACCTGGCTGAAGAGTCCTGGTTCTCGCATCTACTTCGCTCCTACTTCCCGCAACAGCTCGTGGACCGCTACGGACCATGGCTTGAGGACCACCCCCTGCGCCGATCGATCATCTCGACGATGGTAGCCAACGTCATGGTCGATACCGGCGGCATCACGTTCGTCTACCGTGCCGTGGAGGAAACGGGGGCATCACCGGTCGAGGTTGCCCGGGCTTACACGGTGGCGCGTGAAGTATTCGACCTGCAACGGATCTGGGACGGTATCTCAGCCCTGGACGGGTTAGTGCCAACGCAGGCCCAAAGTGCTCTGCATTTGGAGGTTCGACGCTTGTTGGACCGGGCCACCCGTTGGATGCTCTCCCTGCGCGGCGGCAAGGTCGATGTGACCGGAGAGATCGAACGCTTCGCCGACACTGTGCAGCGCCTCGAGGAGGTCGCCGATCGACTGTTAGTGGGTTCGCAGCGAGTGCGCTATCAGGAGAAACTCAACGAGCTTATCGATCTTGGCGCACCACCGGAACTCGCGCAGACGGTGGCTACTGCACTCGACCGGTTCAGCATGCTCGATATTGACAACATCGCGCGGCGCACGGAGGTTTCGCCGGAGGTCGTGGCCCAACTGTATTACGCCGTCGCTGAGCACTACGGGATCGATGCGCTGCTGCACCGAATCTCAGGTCTGCCCCGTGCTGACCGGTGGGAGAATCTGGCCCGGGCGGCGCTGCGCAGCGACTTGTATGCGGCGTTAGCTGGGCTCACCAGCAAGATCCTTCGGGCAAGCGACGAGGACGACGTTCCAGAGAGTCGCATCGCGGAATGGGAGGAGCGAAACGCTGAGGGTCAGCAGCGGGCCCGAGCGACTCTGCGGGAAATTGAGCAAGCAGGGAACTACGACCTTGCGACCCTGTCGGTAGCACTTCGAGTGCTGCGCACCCTAGTTCAGCAAGGTTCTAGCTGAGGCGGTTTGGAGCAGGTATCCGCCGACCCAGGTTCACTCTCTCGGGTGCAACTGTCAGTAGTTGAGTGGATCGCTCAAGTGATCACCTGTCCGTTTTGGCTTGTTTGTCGTGGCAGGAAACGAGGCTGCAGTACGCATCGTGCCCGTCTGCGTACTAACAGTGCCTAGTGTTTTTCACCCCTGTGGATAGCGGTTTGACAGCATCTGAGGCGTGATCTAACTTTCTCGACACAAGATCCGCCGAAGCGCTCTCGCGAGTGTTTTGGCGGAGGGCGGGAGTTACGGGGGTACCTCGCCAACCTAGGGGGAGCGAAGATGGAATCCGTTGACTTTGTCGCGGCCAAAGTGCGAGATGTAGTGCGCGAACAAGGCATCGATCCTCTCCGCGAGGCTGATGCTGTCCGGGCAGTTGTTGATCACGTCGTCGCAGATGTGGTGAGCAACCGCCTGGACAGCTCAGCAAGTACTCAGGCTCAACCGGGGGCAATCGCCGACCCCACTGCTCGCGAGCGCCTCGTCGAATCGGTGATGGATCAGATCGCAGGATTTGGACCGTTACAGCGTTATCTCGACGATCCGAGCATTGAGGAAATCTGGATCAATAACCCATCTCGAGTGTTCGTTGCGCGCAATGGCCGTAGCGAGTTGACCTCAACGGTCCTCACACCAACGATGGTGCGCGACCTCGTCGAGCGGATGCTCAGTACCTCCGGTCGACGCCTAGATATGAGTTCTCCATTTGTCGATGCTGCCCTGCCGGACGGGAGCCGTTTGCATGTTGCGATCCCAGACATAACTCGAGCTCACTGGGCGGTCAACATACGCAAACACGTCTGTGCTTCCTCCAGGCTGGAGGATCTCGTGCGACTAGGGATGATTCCCAGCAGAGTTGCCGCCTTCTTGGATGCGGCTGTGGTCGCCGGATTGAACGTGCTTGTCGCGGGCGGAACCCAGGCAGGAAAAACCACCTTCTTGAACTCGCTCTTGGGTTCGGTCCCGGGACACGAACGCGTGATCACCTGCGAGGAGACCTTCGAGTTGCAGTTGTCGGATCACCCCGACTGGGTGGCAATGCAGACCCGACAGGCAGGACTCGAAGGAAGCGGACAAGTCACATTGCGCGACCTCGTTCGCGAGGCGCTGCGAATGCGGCCAACGAGGTTGATTGTCGGCGAGGTGCGTCAGCAGGAGGCACTAGATCTGCTCGTAGCGATGAACTCGGGAATGCCGGCAATGGCGTCGCTTCATGCGAACTCGACTCGCGAGGCGATCACGAAACTGTGTACGTTGCCGCTGTTAGCGGGAGCAAACATCTCGGCCGACTTCGTGGTGCCGACGGTGGCCGGTTGTGTTGACCTCGTGGTCCACCTAGAAACCACTCCCTCCGGCGTTCGTCGGGTGACGGAAATCGTTGGACTATCCGGTCGGGTGGAACAAGGCGTTGTTGAACTAGCGCCGATCTTCGTGACGAAGCTTGGCTCACTTGTGCGTTCGGATGGCTATCCACCCCACGAACAACGATTCGCCTCGGCTGGGTATGACCTCGGCCAGCTTCTAGGTGGACGGTCGGCGGCCTAATGGGCGTATTAGTTGGGCTCATGTTCGGCATCGGCGCTTTGACTATCTGGCTGAGTCTGAGCAGCGCACGCGCTGATGGGCAGTCGCCCGCCGGTGTTGAACGGCCTCAGGACGCGCGAAACTCATCAGACACGTTGGCCGGTCTGCGGATGTCCGCATTGACTGGAATCGGAGCTGCGCTGGGGGGACTCGTCGCGACAGGTCTGCCGTTTGTGGCACTCATCGCGGCCTGCCTCGGTGCGGTTCTACCCCGCCTGATCGCGGGTCGGCGCCGAGCGCGGGTGCTGGCACAACGTCGCGAGGCTTGGCCCGAGGTCATCGACTCGCTGGTTTCCGGCGTGCGGGCGGGGATGTCCCTGCCCGAGGCCGTAGCGGGTGTTGGTCATCGTGGGCCGGAGTGCCTGCGCGAGCCGTTCTGCCTCTTCGCTGCGGACTATCGCTCGACAGGGCGCTTTGTCGAGTCGCTGACCAAGCTCCGAGATCGGCTTGGCGACCCGGTTGCCGACCGAATCGTTGAGGCGCTGTTGACCGCACGTGACGTCGGTGGGACGGATCTCGGCCAAATGTTGCGCACGCTCGCCGATTTTGTCCGCCAGGATCTGCGGTTGCGGGGCGAAGCGGAGGCCCGTAGATCGTGGACGGTCAATGGTGCTCGTCTCGCGGTGGCGGCGCCATGGCTGATTCTCATTTTGTTGTGTACTCGACCGGATGCCGCTCAGGCTTACCGCACCGCAGCGGGCATGGTGGTACTTGGTTCTTGCGCAGTGTGCTGCGCGCTGGCGTATTTCCTGATGACCAAAATTGGGAAGCTGCCTACTGAAGAGCGGGTACTGGTGTGAGCCCGGGTGTGCTCGGTGCAGTGTTGGGAGCCGCCCTGGCTCTCGGTGTCAGCCTGCTGATTTCGCAGAGCCGAAGACCGAATGCTGTGGTGCGACGAATCGAACCGTTCGTGCATGTGTCCGGCTTCCAATGGCGACCCCCGGCCGCGGTGTCGACGGCTGCCAACGGCCGACTGGCGGACTCGCTGTCGGCTCGGACCACCATCCGGATCTTCTCGGTGCTGGACTACTTGGTTTCCGAGGCGTCAGTTCGTCGGCGACTGATACAGGCGAACCTCGCGAACGACATCGAACGATTTCGCCTCGATCAGTTGCGGTGGGCGGGAATCTCTGGGCTCATCGTCATTGGGTTCGGGGTGCTGCGCCTTCTGGCCGGAAAACCGCTTCCTGCCGTCCCTTGGTTGATCTTCACTTTGATAGCGGTGGGTCTCGGTGCGTTGGCGCGCGACTATTGGCTCAGCAGGCAGGCGGCGGCGCGGGTGGCAACGATGGCATCGGAACTTCCTGCCTTCGCTGAACTACTGGCTTTCACCGTGGCAGCCGGGTTGGCTCCAAGTAGTGCTCTGGCCAGGGTGTCCAACAGAGTCGGTGGCGAGTTGGGAGTAGAACTTCGCCGTTGTTGCGAAGAGATTGCCGACGGACGTGCCTTCGCCGACGCACTCGAGGCGATGTCCGATCGGTTGGGGTCGGATCCGATCACTCGGTTCGTGGACGGGATTGTCGTCGCAGTCCAGCGAGGGACTCCCATCGCCGGGGTATTGCGTGCCCAGGCGATGGACGCACGCGGCGCCGGTCATCGCGAACTCATGGAGTCGGCAGGCAAACGAGAGATCTTCGCTCTCGTTCCAGTCGTATTTCTCATCCTCCCGTCGGTAGTGGTTGTTGCGGTGTTCCCGGGAGTCATCGGGCTAGCGCTGTGATCCTGCGAGGCAGTTCAGTTCAGGCAGTTCGATTCAAGTAGTTCAGTTCAGGTAGTTCAGTTCAAGTAGTTCAGCTCAGGTAGTTCAGTTCATATGGGAAAGGTGTCGGGGGAAATGTCGAATATCGTTAATGTTGGTGGGAATGCGATTGCGCGGCTAGCAACACAGGTCTTGGCTAGTCTCGTGCAGTTGGTGGTCAGCCTGAGACGACAGGTTGCCATCCGACTGGTCTCTGATCGGGGGGACGTTCCCGGTTGGGTGCTCGTCACGGTGATGACAGCAGGACTCGTCACCGGGCTATGGATGGTCGCCGATGATCAGCTGACCGCCCTGTTGAGCAAGGCGATTAACTCAGTCAGCAACTAGCGTGGGGCCAATAACAAGCGGCGGCGTAATGAGTCAACCGCGGGATCGCGGCTCAGCCATTGTCGAGTTCGTCCTCGTTGCTCCACTAGTACTGTTCCTATTCGTTGGCGTTGCGCAGATCGCCTTCGCCGGATACGTCCGCTCCACGTTGATCGCCTGTGCGGCCGAAGGGGCGCGCGCGGGGGCGCTGGCCGACGCTGACCCAAAGACCGCAAAGCGGCGCACACAGGTGGCACTTGATCAAAGTGTTGCGGCCGACCTGGTGGAGGCAATCGACGTCACAAACGAGCGCTCGGGATCATTGCCGACGGTAGCTGTCACGCTGACAGCACGCCTGCCATTGTTCGGAATGCTCGGTCCGACAAGTCTGAAGGTGACCGGACATGCGCTCAGGGAGCAGTACTGATGCGGAATTTGGTGATCCGAGCTACTGCCTGGTATCGACATCGCCGTGGCGACTCACAGCGGGGAACGGCAGTGGTGGAGTTCGTTGTCTTGGCCGTCGTTGTGATGATTCCGCTGGTGTATGTGGTGATCACCGTTCTTGGCGTTCACTCGGGAACGTACGCGGTCGTGACGGCAGCACGGGAGGCTAGTCGGGCGTACGTGTCGGCTGATACTGCCTCAGCGGGTGCCGCTCGCGCCCGCGCGGCGGCCCGAATCGCGCTGTCGGATCAGGGACTGGGGGAGCCTGAGCTGCGCATCAGATGTCTGGATGGGCCATGTCTGTCTCCCGGTTCGAGTGTGCAGGTTCGTGTTGAGACCAGTGTGCCGATCCCATTGACGCCTTACAGTGATGGACGCTTCTCGGTCCCGGTTTCCGCTCGCCACGAAGCTCCGGTCGATACCTATCGAGCAAGCTGATGTGCCGACTCCGAGGGCTGGGTACTGATTCGGGCAGCGTATTGCTGCTCGTCATGGGCCTGGTTCCTATCCTGGCCGGACTGATCGCGGTTGGCACCGACCTGGCGGTACTTTTCACCCACCGTCGCTCGTTAGCTGCGGAGGCGGACAGTGCTGCGCTCGCCGCTGCCCAGGCGGCAGATCTTCGCAAGCTCTACACCAAAGGTGAGCTCACGCAACTGCCGCTGGACTGTCAAAGGGCGCGAGAAATCGTCGATGCCAGAGTCGGCTCAAATGCCAGCGGACGCCGGGTTAGCGATGCGGTCCTGGTGACGTTCGTTTGTCGATCTAACACCGTTTCGGTGAGGATCGCCAGTACGGTCGAGTTGCCATTTGCCAGCCACTTCGGTGTGCGCCCTGACGTGGAGGTTGGCGCGAGCTCTGCTGCTCGATCGCCGTTTCAGTAGCAGGCTGGTTGGCCCGGCGGTGGCCTATTCGTAGGTGTTCTTAGGTGCGGGAACCTCTTGGACGTCGGTGACTTCGACGAACGGAATTGCTCGATCATCTTGAGTTCCGCCCCCTGGTACCCAACTGCCCTCAACGCTGACCCAGGTGTTCGCTGGTAGGTCCGGGGCATCAAGCACCTTGATCTTGCTTACCAGGGCGTCGGCAGCGCAACACGACAGCGTGAGCCGGGTCAGCCACCAACCACCATCAGGGTCGGGAGTGACGAACCCAGTCATCTCGACGTTTCGTCCTTCCAGCGTCTTACCGTCGTCCCAAATCGCCCGCGAGGCGTAAGACGTCACGCTAACCTCCACTGGATCGCCCGGCGGCAGCGCCGTATAAAGCCCATCGGACTGCACCGTCGTTGCTCCACGGTTTGCCGAGTAGGCACCGAGCGCTGGCGGCGCGACGACGAGGATCGCCACGACCGGCAGTACCAACATCCAGGCCATTCGGGAGAGCTGGTGGGTATGACCGTGGTCATCGCCCGCAGTCGCAGCGACAGCCCCACTCGCTGTTTCGACCGACGCACCCGAAGTGTTCGACACGCTCGATGCTCGCCGCTGCCGGACTATTCGACACGCTCGATGCGCCGCTGCCGGACTCCGCTGCCGCTGCCGCTGCCGCTGCCGGTCGTGGCCGACGCAGAAAGTCCGGAGGATTCCGATTCAGGCTTCTTTGCTGATTCCTCAGAATGAGGGCTGCGGATAACGTCGATGATCGACCAGATGCCAAGTATTAGCAGGATGATGCCCGAGGCAATGAGGTACGGCTGCATATTTTCTTTGACGTAGCGCAGGTACGTATCACCCAACGAGATTCGCAGCGTTGCCGCGCCGATAAGTATTAGTAGAACGCCTTGGACCTCGCGGTTCACAGGATCAACCCCCCAATAACAACTGCTGAGGCCATCGCGACCACCAGTGTCAGTGGAGCGAACCGGGTCGCGAACTTGCGTCCAAAGGTTCCTCCCTGCAGAGCGATGAGCTTCAGATCAACCATGGGCCCGACGACGAGGAATACCAGTTTCGAGGTAGGCGAGAAAGATGTGAAGCTAGCGGCGACGAAAGCATCTGCCTCCGAGCAGAGGCACAGAATCACTGCTAGCGCTGCCATCGCCAGGATCGACAAGATGGCAGAGCCCGCCACTGAATCCATGATGGTCGGCGGGACCAAGACGTTCAGCGCAGCGGCGGCCAAGCCACCAACGACGAGAAATCCGCCGGCGTGGAGGAAGTCGTGGGACACGTTGTTTCGAAAGGTCTGAAACCGCGTGGTCCCCTCCAAGTGGGCGCGACCAGGAATTCGGATCAGCGAGTCTTTGCCCAACCGCAGCCAGATCCACCCCACGACGACGGCGGCCGTCAGCGAGGCAACGAACCGTGCCGCGGCGAACTCAGGTTGACCCGGGAATGCGACCAGCGTCGATATGACGACGATGGGGTTGATAGCGGGAGCAGCCAGTAAGAAAGTCAGTGCAGCAGCAGGCGCCACGCCTCGAGACATCAACCCACCGGCCACCGGCACCGATGCACATTCACATCCCGGAAGCACTGCTCCGGCTGCGCCAGCAACCGGGACCGCCAGTGACTGACGCTTCGGTAGGGCCTTCTGCCAGAACGATGCGGGAACGTACGTGGCGATAACGGCCGAGAGGACGACGCCAAGGACCAAGAATGGCAAAGCTTGCACAACAATGGACACGAAAATGGTCGCGCCTGTCTGCAATGCGGGGCCCGAAAGCAGTTGCGAGAACCAGTCGCGAAAGACGAGTAACACCACCATCAAGACGATGAACGCCTCAAGCGACCCCGGGCGCCAGCGTTCGCTGGCTGTGTCGCTGGCAGGTTCCTGCAGCACTTCTTGTTGTGTCATGAATCTTCCTCCGAAGGCGAGCCTACGTCAGGGGCGCCCGCCCAGCGTTCGTTTTCCACACGCCTAGTTACGGTGTCGGGAAAGATTCGCCCAACCCATTGGAGCAGTCGAGGTACGGGGTTTCACAGTGCGTAGTTCCCAGTTTCGATCCGTGACCTAAGCTCTAGGGTGTGGCAGCTGCGGAGACTCTTGAGCACATCAAAGAGGTGACCTCCACGCTTGCCAGTGTTGAGGCTGTCCTTGATATCCCTGCACTCAAACGGGAGTTGGTTGACCTCGAGGCGGCCGCTTCGGTCCCGAATTTGTGGGATGACCCGCAAGCGGCCCAAAGTGTGACCAGCCGACTGTCCTACGTTCAGGGTGAGATTAGAAAGGCGCAAGCACTGCGCCAGCGAGTGGACGATCTGCCGGTGATGTTCGAACTTGCGGAGGCAGAAGGCGATGCCGGACTGCTAGCTGAGTCCGAGGCGGAACTAAATGCGATCGCTGCAGAGGTGGCTCAACTAGAAGTGCGCACGTTGCTCAGCGGCGAATACGACTCTCGTGAGGCGCTGGTGACGATCCGATCAGAAGCGGGTGGAGTCGATGCCGCGGACTGGGCCGAGATGCTGCTACGTCTCTATACCCGCTACTGCGAGCGCAAAAACTGGACGTACGAAGTCCTCGACACCTCGTACGCGGAAGAAGCCGGGATCAAGTCCGCAACTTTCGCCGTTCGAGCGCCATATGCGTACGGGACGCTGTCAGTTGAGCAAGGTACCCATCGATTGGTCCGCATATCGCCGTTCGATAACCAAGGCCGCCGACAGACTTCGTTTGCCGCAGTCGAGGTGATCCCGGTGGTTGAACAGACTGACCACATTGACATTCCTGAAGATGAGATACGCGTCGACGTGTACCGGTCCAGCGGCCCCGGTGGCCAAGGGGTCAACACTACGGACTCTGCAGTGCGCCTGACACACACTCCGACCGGGATCGTGGTGTCCTGCCAGAACGAGCGGTCCCAGACCCAGAACAAGGCCAGTGCCATGGCGGTGCTGCAAGCCAAACTCCTGGAACGTCGCCGCCATGAGGAGCAGCAAAAGATCGACGCGCTCAAGGGCGACAACAGTGGATCCTGGGGCAATCAGATGCGTTCCTACGTGATCCACCCGTACCAAATGGTGAAGGATCTGCGTACCGAGTACGAGACCGGCAACACCGCCGCAGTCCTCGACGGTGAGATTGACGACTTCATCGAGAGTGGAATCAGGTGGCGTCGGACGCTGGAGAACTCAGCCTAGCGTCGCTGTGCGCCTCGTTCCTACGACGGCGGCGCAGTCCGATCACGATCGCGCCGAGCGTTCCGATAGCGGCGGCGATGACGTGTCCAGTCGACGTGAAATCGCGCGGCAACCGCCAAGGCGCAGTGAGTCCCAGAAGAGTACCGGCGCGGGTGGCATCCACGAGTTGTCGCTTTGTCCCAGTCTCGGCGCCAATGGCGGCGAACCTCACCGCGATTGCTCCATAACTCAGGCCCACGTCCGTCGCCCGAGTTACCTCGCGGCCGTAGTAGCCGCGCGCGAGCCCAAAGTGGATTGTGCTCGCTGTGAGGACAGTTGCCCCGACGTGGCCAACGATGAACATCGTGGCGGCGGCGCGTGGGCCAATTTGCGCTCAGCTACTGCCATTGGGGTGATTCCGAGCAGCAGATTCAGGCCGACTGACCCATCGACGATCAGCGCGCTACCGACGAGCGCCCGCAGTGGATGGTGGTCGAGGTTGCGTACGTTGGTCGAGAAGTCATCGGTCAAGTTGGCCACCTGCTGTGGCCACAACGCCCGCGCCACCGACGTGGACAAGATGACGCCGGTATAGGTGAGGGTGAACGGGATACGCCGAGCAAGGTCGCGGCCGCGCGCTTCGAGGTCGGCGGGATACTGCATTGGCGCACGCTAGCAGGCGAGCGCGTTGGGGCGCGGGCCAGGAAACTGCGCGCCGTGAGTCGCAGGGACGTCATCAGATCGTCCGGGTTAGGGTCGGTGCTGTGACTGCTGAAAACCACCCACTGTCCTCGGGGATCGACCAAGATGCCCTCGATCCATCTGTGCGCCCGCAGGATGACTTCTTCGCTGCAATCAACGGCCGCTGGCTCACCGAGTTCGAGATTCCCGCTGACAAGGCCCAGTACGCGTCATTTACCGCACTGCATGACGCGGCCGAGGTCCAGTTGCACGACATCATCGGGGAGTTGATCGAGTCCACGGACTTGGCAACGATCGACCCGACGCAACCGCAGGAACCGGCCACTCAGGTCTCGATTCTGTACGGCGACTTCATGGACACGGACAAGCTCAATGCGCTCGGAGTCCTGCCGCTAGCGCCGCTGGTGCACCGGATCGGATCGGTCGCTTCTGTCGCGGAGTTGCCCACGTTGTTTGGGGAGTTCGATCGTTGGGGATTGCGCGCACCCATCGGTCTCTTCGTTCACCAGGACAATAAGGATGCGACGTCCTACATCTGCGATATCCGCCAATCTGGCCTCGGTTTACCCGACCGCGACTTCTATCTCGATGAGAAGTTCGCCGAGATTCTGGATGCCTACCGGGCACATATTTCTCGGATGTGGCAGTTGGCGGGCTGGGGCGAGCAGGCCCACGCCGACGAGGTCGCATCGCGCATCGTGAAACTTGAGAAGACGCTGGCGACCCACCAGTGGGACAAGGTGCGCAACCGGGATCCAGAGGCGACCTACAACAAACTGACACGCGCACAACTTGTCGATCTCGCACCGGGTCTGGACAGCGCGGGCTTCCTAGCCGGAGCGAACGTGCCAACTAGCGTCGACAGTGTGAACGTGGGGCAACCCGACTACCTGAACGCCGTCGTCGAAGTCCTTGAGGGCACGGATATTGAGACGTGGCGGGAATACCTGCAGTGGTCAGTCCTGGCGGCGATGGCTTCTCTGCTAGGAGAGGAGATAGATAGCGCCAACTTTGACTTCTACGGCACGACTCTAAGCGGAGTCCCATCGCAGCGAGAACGGTGGAAGCGGGGCGTCGCGCTCGCCGAGTCCGCTGTCGGCGAAGCGCTTGGTCAGATCTACGTCGAGCGCTACTTTCCGCCAGAGAACAAAGCTCGAATGGTGGAACTGGTCGATAACTTGATAGCCGCCTACGCAGATGCGATCGATGACCTCGATTGGATGACGCCGGAGACGAAGGCGGCTGCCCACGACAAGCTCGCGACTTTCCGTCCAAAGATCGGCTATCCCGATGTCTGGCGCGATTACTCCGAGCTAAAGCTGGTTCCTGGCGACCTAGTGGGGAACGTGCTGGCGGCAAACATGTTCGAACACGACCGCGATGTGGCCAAGATTGGTGGCCCAGTTGACCGCGATGAGTGGTTCATGTCGCCGCAGACGGTCAACGCGTACTACAACCCCGAGATGAACGAGATCGTGTTCCCAGCCGCGATTCTGCAGCCGCCATTCTTCACGATGTCCGCCGACGACGCGGTCAACTACGGCGGTATCGGTGCGGTCATTGGCCACGAAATCAGCCATGGGTTCGATGACAAGGGTTCCCAGTACGACGGGGAGGGCAATCTTCGCAACTGGTGGACGCCGACAGATGCCGCCGCATTCGAAGAGCGCACCAAAGCTCTCACTGAGCAGTACGCCGACTACGAACCGGTGCCGGGTCATCAGATCAACGGCGAGTTGACCCTCGGGGAGAACATTGCTGATGTCTCTGGCCTTGCCGTGGCTCTGCGCGCCTACCGTCGCTCGCTCGGGGAACAGGACGCACCCATCCTCGACGGGTTGACTGGGGAGCAGCGCTTCTTCGCCGGATGGGCGCAGGTTTGGCGCGCAAAGACCCGCGAACAAGAAGAAATCCGACGCCTAGCGATCGACCCGCACTCTCCACCGGAGTACCGGGTGCTGGGAGTATTGGTCAACTCTGATGACTTCGTAGCTGCGTTCGACGTCGCTCCCGGGGATCAGATGTGGCGCGATCCTGCCGAGCGCGTCCGAATCTGGTAGCTGTGGTGACTGGTCGAGGCTTTGGCTACACGGTCGACAATCGCCTCGCCGACTCAGCTGCTGGAGCTGGTGGGCGGCCACGGCTCGGGCGGGTCGGAACTATCACTACGCCGCACGGGACTATCAACACACCGGCTTTCATCCCGGTGGGTACCAAGGCAACGGTGAAGTCGGTGCTGCCGGAGTCGATGGAAGCGGCGGGCGCTCAGGCCGTACTGGCCAACGCGTATCACCTGTATCTGCAGCCTGGTGCCGAGATTATCGACCTCGCCGGGGGCCTCGGCGAGTTCATGTCGTGGCCCAAGCCGACTTTCACCGACAGTGGTGGATATCAGGTGCTGTCGCTTGGGGCAGGATTCAAGAAGATTCTCTCGATGGATGCCACGACGGTGCGCTCCGATCAAGTCATCGCTGATGGCAAGGAGCGCCTCGCTCATGTAGACGACGACGGGGTGACGTTTAAGTCGCATCTTGACGGGTCGCTGCACCGCTTCACCCCAGAGGTTTCGATGCAGGTTCAACATCGAATTGGTGCCGACATCATTTTCGCGTTTGATGAATGCACGACGCTGCTGAATACGAGGCGCTACCAGGAGCGCTCTCTGGTCCGGACTTACGAGTGGGCAAAGCGCTGTGTCGCCGAACATGAGCGCCTCACTATCGAGCGCTCGCTGCGGCCGTACCAAGCGCTTTTTGCGGTGGTTCAAGGTGCGCAGTACGAGGATCTGCGACGCGAGGCCGCTAGCGACTTGGCGGGGTTGGGTTTCGATGGGTTCGGTATCGGCGGCGCGCTGGAGAAGGCGAACCTAGGCACGATAGTGCGGTGGGTCAGCGAGGAACTGCCGGAGGACAAGCCGCGGCACTTACTCGGTATCAGCGAGCCAGACGATCTCTTCACCGCGATCGAGAACGGCGCGGACACGTTCGATTGTGTGACACCGTCGCGCGTAGCGAGGAACGGCGCGGTATATCGCCGCGACGGACGGTTTAACATCACGGCCGCGGCCAACCGGCGGTTGTTTGAGCCCATCGACCCAGCGTGTGATTGCTATACCTGCCAGCACTACACGCGGGCCTACTTGCATCATCTGTTCAAGGCCAAGGAGATGCTCTCCTGCACCTTGGCAACGATTCACAACGAGCACTTCATTGTCGGGTTGGTTGACGACATCCGGTCCGCCATCGCGACCGGAACGTTCGATGAGTTTCGCGAGGAGTTTCTGGGAACCTATTACGCGGGCGCGCTAGCTAGACGCTAGCTGGCCGAGGCGGCGTTGCCAGCGTCTAGTCGGTACGTGGGTTCGCGTTTCTTGATTGCGGCAATCACCCGATAGGTGACGGGCAGCAGCGCTACCTCGACCACCGTCTTATAGATGTAGCCGATGATGACGTAGTTGAGGAACTCGCCTCCAGTGATCACGCCATAGAACGCGATCGTGCAGAACACGACCGTGTCCGCGAATTCCCCGATAAACGAGGAGCCGAGTAGTCGCAGCCACAGCGCTTTCTCTTTCGTCTTTTCCTTGATCTTCACCAGGACGTAGGCGTTGAGTAGCTGGCCGACGAGGAACCCGGCCACGCTCGCGAGCACGATGCGTGGGACGAAGCCGACTACCGCTTCGAAGGCCTCCTGGTTCTCCCAACTCGCGGCCGGTGGGGAGATTTGGACGATCCAGAAGGTGAGTGCGGCCAATATGGACATACCGAATCCGAGCAGGATCGCCTTGCGGGCGGCTTTGAAGCCATAGACCTCACTGAGGATGTCACCGACGATATACACGAGCGGAAACAGGAATGCCCCGCCGTCAGTGATGATCGGACCAAATTCGATCAGCTTCGTGGCGCCAACATTCGAGATCAGCAGTAATCCGACGAAAACCGCGACAACGACGGCGTAGTAGCCAGCTGCGGGAGTCGCGAACTGAGCGCGGGGGGCGCGTTCGGTCTTCAGTGACCCGCTCGCGCTCATTTCTTGGCTCATAGAGCGGCAATTAGACCACTAGTGCTTTCAGGTCAGTTAGGTGAGAGTGCGTTTGCCTTGAGAATGAGGCCAGCGCCCACCGACAAGCAGGTTGTGGACAGTCGCGCTGAACCGGCGTCGAACCAGGCACAATGGTGCAAACGCCAGGAGTGTCCATCCCGCTGGTCGAGCGGGTAGCTGCAGGGAGGGAGGTTCATCGATGACTGGTCCCAATTTCGAACCTGCGGTGAGCGAGATCGACCACAGGTCTGAGTCGACTGAACCTGACGCGAGCTACCTGGACTGGGCAAATCGGGGGCGCAGTTCTGGGTGGCTGTATCTAGCGGGAGCAGTTGGCATCCTGGCGATCTGGTTGATGGGTAGTGTCATCCTTGCTCTGCCATTGGTCCTGGATCCCACGGCTATCGAGGCTGATGGTTCGTTTGATCTTGGGGCAGTCTGGCTGAACAACCTCGTGGCACTGATCACCTTCGTTCCACTCTTCGTCGCCGTGCCCTTGGTCGTGCGCTTTGTCCACGGGCGTCCGTGGCAGACCGTGATAACTCCGTTTCGATCCTTCAGTTTCCGCTTGATGGCAATCGGGGCGGGCGTTTGGTCGGGGCTTCTGCTGGTGTCAATAGTGTTCGGACTACTCCTGGGAACCGATGAGATCGAGTGGGTATTCGATCCGGCAGTGTTCATCCCCAACCTCATCGTTTTGCTTGCCTTGCTGTTCATCCAGACAACAGCCGAAGAACTGTTCTTTCGTGGCTACCTCGCCCAATGGATCGCTAAGGCGACTCGTAGTCGGTGGATCCTGTCACTAGCGATTGGTGCGATCTTCACTGTTCCCCACATGTTGAACCCGGAGGTTATTGGTCTTGGTGGCTTGGAGTACTTGCTGGGCATTTCCGGCTACTTCATGGTCGGATTCGCTCTTACCTGGGTGTGCGTTAGCTCTGGCACCATCGAGCTTGCCGTCGGGGCTCACTTTGCCAACAACTTCCTAGTGTCCGTTCTTATCTCACCGGAGAACTCGGTGCTGGGATCAGCGAGCTTCTTCGCCGCCAGTGAGACTGACATCTTGGGTACTGCGGTGCTCACTGCGTTCATCGCCATCGCGTTCATCCTGATCACCCGACGTGTGCGGGGTCGCGGAGAGTTGATTCCCGTGCCGCCAATGCCTCAGTTCCAGTCTCAGGTCCGATCGACGGGGAGCGCGCCGATGGCACCGCCACCGATGGGCTGGTACCAGGATCCCTATGGGCGCGCTGCCTATCGACTCTGGAATGGCTACTACTGGACAACAACGGTGGCGTACCCGTATCCGCAAGTGCCACCTGCAGGCAGTCATGTTGCGCCCCCGGGGTGATTCGAACACCCGCGCATGCCTCCGGAGGGCACCGCTCTATCCCCTGAGCTACGGGGGCTCAGCGCCCGCAGCCTACCAACTACAACGTGATGATCGGCAGGTAGATCCGGGAGTCTGGAGTCGCTTGGGCCTCAACTGATCGGACCTCAGTTATCTCAGGGAACTCTGCGCGCAACTGCTCCTCGATTCCAACCTTCAGCGTGGTCGTCGAGCTTGGACAACCTCTGCAAGCGCCATCCAACTCGACGGTGACGATCCCATCGCTGACCGACATCAGCGAGATCTCACCGTCGTGCGACGCCACATAGTCCGCGAGCGGCCCAGCGAGAAGGCGCTGAACTCCCTCAGCTAGCGCTAGGTCGTCCACACCGGAGGAAGTGATGTCGATTCTCGTTCCGGCATCGAATATCCGGGTCAGAATCTGCTGAACCTGCCCGACGAGTTCCGGCCACTGGTCCGCATGTGGGGCCTGGAAGCTCAGCGTGCCAGGCGAGACCACCAAACGTTCGACTGTTCCGAATGCGATCAGGTCCGCGAGTTCCTCTGGCAACTCGTCGATAGCGTCCTGTCCGGGAGTAATGTTCGCCGATCCGCGAACAAGATCATCATTGACGACCCATTGCATCACCGCAGGATCCTGCGTTGTTTCGGTGTGCATTCGAACAGTCATCTGTGTCCTTCTTGGCTAAGCCGCGGTGTTGGCTGTCGTCGCAAATGATGCGAGCGACGTTGGCTCAGCCTAACGCGGGTATCGTCAGCGACTGTGACTCCAAGTGAACTCGCGCTAGCGATCCGGGCGGCCCTGCTGGAATTAGCCGAAGAGGGTGCGCTGCCGCTGAGCGCTGACGATGTGCCGGACACGATTGTGGTTGAGAGATCCAAGAATCCTGAGCACGGCGATTACGCGACTAACGTGGCAATGCAGTTGGCCAAAGCCGCCCGAATGCCACCAAGAGCTATCGCCCAACAGCTTGCCGACAAACTAGCGGCGACTCCTAGCCTGCGCAGCGCCGAGGTTGCCGGACCCGGCTTCCTGAACATCACCATTGAGGCTGCGGCCCAAGGTGAACTTGCTGCTGACATCGTTGGCGCGGGTCAGGAGTACGGGCGCGGCACCTCCCTGGCAGGTCACTCCTTCAACGTCGAGTTCATCTCCGCCAACCCGACGGGCCCGCTGCACCTCGGGCATACCCGGTGGGCTGCGGTTGGAGACGCGCTAGCGGCTGTCCTCGCTGCGGCCGGGGCGCAGGTTGATCGGGAGTTCTATGTCAACGACCGTGGCAACCAGATGGAGCTCTTCGGTGCCTCAATTCAGGCCGCGGCCCTAGGCGAGCCGATCCCGGCCGAGGGATACCAGGGCAGCTACATCGCCGACCTGGCAGGCGAAGTTGTCGCAAATGATCCGGCGATTCTGGAGTTGTCCGGCGAGGAGCAACGCGTCGCCTTCCGCGAGGCTGGCTACCAACTCCAGCTTGCCCAGCAGCGACAGACGCTTGAGGACTTTCATACCTTCTTCGACACCTGGTACTCAGAGCGAGCACTGCACACCAGCGGCGGCGTGGAACGAGCACTGGAACGACTACGGGCGCAGGGACATGTGTATGAGGCCGACGGTGCCGTGTGGTTGCGCACGACCGACTTCGATGACGACAAGGACCGAGTTCTGATCAAGGCGGACGGGTCGTTGACCTATTTCGCCTCTGACTGCGCCTACTACGTCGACAAGCGACGTAGGGGCTTCGACACGTGCCTGTATCTGCTGGGAGCCGATCACCATGGCTACGTCAATCGCCTCAAAGCAGTCGCCGCATGCGCGGGGGACGATCCCAACGAGACCATCGAGATCCTCATCGGTCAACTAGTCAAGACCATGCGTGACGGACAAGAAGTCAAATTGTCCAAGCGGGCCGGCGACATGGTCACGCTTACCGACCTGATTGACGAGGTCGGCGTTGACGCGGCCCGCTACACGCTGATCCGCTACCCGGTTGACTCCCCACTCATGTTGGACTTGGGGCTGCTCGTCAAGCGGACGAACGATAATCCGGTCTACTACGTTCAATACGCGCACGCCCGGATCGCTTCGGTTCTACGCAAGGCGCAGACGCTGGGAATCAACTGGCGCGCTGATTCCGGCGATGGGTCCGATTCCAGCGATGGGCCCGATTCCGGCGATGGGTCCGACCCGGCGTTTGCCTTCGATCCGGCGCTGCTGGTACATGAACGCGAAGGTGATCTGCTGCGCGCCCTCGCTGAGTTCCCACGCGTGGTGGCGACCGCAGCAGAGTTGCGCGAACCGCACCGCGTTGCTCGATATCTGGAGGATCTGGGAAGTGCCTACCACCGCTTCTACGACGCTTGCCGCGTTCTTCCTCGCGGCGACGAGGAACTGGAGCCGATCCACATCGCCCGACTCTGGCTGTGTGCAGCAACTCGGCAAACGCTGTTGAACGGTCTCACGATGCTTGGAGTACACGCGCCTGAGCGGATGTAGTTGGCAAGGTAGCCTAACTGACCATGCGTGCACATCCCGCCGGACCTCGGCACGGCGACGTCAACCACCCTGCTGGTGCCCCGCCTCGTCCATCGTTACCCAGTGACGTCTCCAACCTTGACCCGGCAATTTGGCCAGTAACTGCCGCCCGCAATCCCGACGATGGGGCGATTCACATCGGCGGTTGCGATGTGCGTGACATGGTCACCGAATACGGTTCGCCGCTGTTCTTGCTCGACGAGCAGGATGCGCGCACCCGGATGCGCGACTATCGCGAGGCCTTCAACGACCCAGCGGTTCCATCTCAGGTCTACTACGCGGCCAAGGCCTTCTTGTCGACGGAGTTCGCGCGCTGGGTTTCCCAAGAGGGCCTCGGCATTGATGTGTGCACAGGTGGCGAACTTGCGTGCGCCCTGCGCGCTGGCACCGACCCGGCGAACCTGCTGATGCACGGAAACAACAAGAGCATCGAAGAGCTTGAAGCGGCCATCGACGCGGGCGTGCGCTACATCGTGTTGGACTCCTTCGAAGAACTCGCCCGAGTGGCGTTCTTGGCTGCCGGACGAGGGGTTCGCCAAGCGGTGCTGGTGCGGGTAACAGTTGGCGTGGAGGCGCACACCCACGAGTTCATCTCCACCGCACATGAGGATCAGAAGTTCGGATTCTCGCTAGCCACCGGGGACGCCGCCGAGGCGGTCCGCCGAGTGCTGGAACTGTCGACATCTCTGGAACTAGCCGGTCTGCATAGTCACATCGGTTCCCAGATCTTCGTGGAGAGCGGTTTCGAGGTCGCGGCGGGGCGCCTCGTTCGACTTCTCGCGCAGATTCGTGACGAGCATGGCATCGAGCTACCGCTACTGGATCTTGGTGGAGGTCTGGGGATCAAATACACCGGTGAGGACGAGCCTCCCTCGGTCGCAGCGATGGCGGCCGCGCTACGCCAGATCGTTACGACGCAGTGTGCTGCGTTCGGGCTGGCGGTTCCGCAGTTGGCGTTCGAACCAGGCCGCGCTCTGGTGGGGCCATCTGCGATCACCGTCTACACAGTCGGAACAGTCAAGCCGATCACCCTCGATGGTGGGGCAGTGCGGACCTACGTCTCGGTCGATGGTGGCATGAGCGACAACATTCGCACTGCGTTGTATGACGCCGACTACACGGTCACCCTCGCCTCGCGAGTTTCACAAGCACCGCTGGTCCTGTGTCGAGTGGTCGGCAAGCACTGCGAGAGCGGAGACGTGGTCGTCAATGATGCGTGGCTCCCGGGCGATGTGACGGCCGGAGACCTACTCGCGGTTGCAGCGACGGGGGCCTACAACCGTTCGATGGCCTCGAACTACAACCTTGTCCTGCGACCTCCGGTTATCTCCGTCGCCGATGGTCAGGCGCACACGATGATTCGTCGGGAAACCTACGACGATCTGTTCGCCACTGACCAGGGTTGATGCCTACAACGAACGTGGCCGGTACTCGGCATGAAACACTGTCCGAGTGAAGGTAGCTCTGCTCGGCGGTGGCGTCGTAGGTTCTCAGGTCGCTCGACTACTTGAAGAAGGTGCGAGCGACTTTGCCGCGCGCTCGGGGGAGAAACTCGAACTCGTGGGAGTAGTTGTCCGCGACCTGTCTCGTGAGCGACCTGGAATAGACCCTGACTTGCTCACCACGGATGCGCGAGCGTTAGTCAGTCGTGGCGACCTCGACCTCGTCATCGAGTTGATGGGCGGTATCGAACCAGCTCGTGAACTGCTGCTGCTCGCCTTCGAGAATGGCGCGAGTGTGGTGACGGCAAATAAGGCTCTGATGGCCACCCATGGCGCCGAACTCGCCGAAGCCGCTGATGCTGCGGGAGTCGACCTGTTCTATGAGGCCGCAGTTGCTGGCGCTATTCCGCTGCTGCGTCCCCTGCGGGAGTCGCTGGCCGGAGATCGCATCCGCCGGGTACTCGGCATCGTGAATGGCACCACGAACTACATGCTCACCAAGATGGACGAAGAGGGCGCGTCTTACGACGAGGTGTTAGCTCAGGCTCAGGCTCTCGGTTATGCCGAGGCCGATCCGACGGCCGATGTCGGTGGACTAGATTCGGCCGCCAAAGCTGCCATCCTCGCCACCCTGGCCTTCCACACCAACGTCACGATCGATGACGTGTACTGCGAGGGAATCACGCAGGTTACCCAGGCAGATATTGAGTCCGCCCGTGAGATGGGCTTCGTGATCAAACTGCTGGCAGTCGTAGAAGTTACCGATGACGATTCCGGCATTATCGCCCGAGTGCACCCCGCGATGGTGCCCCGCACCCACCCACTCGCGAGCGTTCGCGACGCGTTCAATGCGGTCTTCGTCGAGGCGGAATCTGCCGGCGAGATGATGTTTTACGGGCGTGGAGCAGGCGGAGAGCCAACGGCAAGTGCGGTACTCGGGGATGCCGTAGCGGCAGCACGCAATCGGTTCAATCGAACGAGTTCGCACTGGCCAGCGCCTTACGCGAACCTGTCGGTTCGGCCCGTCGGGGAATCCAAAACGCGCTATACCGTGTCAGTGGATGTTGCAGATCGTCCGGGAGTGCTGGCTGGGATCGCGAAGGTCTTTGCCGACAACGGTGTATCGATTCAGACAGTCCGCCAGGATCAGCTCAGTGACGGTGCGATCCTGGTGGTCCGCACACACGTCGCGACGGAGTCGGACCTGTCCCGAACCGTGGCTGCGCTGCGCGAACTGGACGCGGTCAATGAAGTAGTTGGGGTAACGCGCGTCGAAGGGGAGAGTGGGTCGTGACGACATCTGAGCTCAAAGGTGCCCACGTTTGGCGGGGCATCATCGAGGAATACCGCGACCGCCTGCCACTGCCGGAAGGTACGCCGATCATCAGTCTGCGCGAGGGTGGCACTCCCTTAGTGCGTGGCCAGCTCGTCAGTGAGATGACTGGCTGCGATGTTTGGATCAAGGTTGAGGGGGTCAACCCCACTGGGTCGTTCAAGGACCGCGGAATGACGATGGCCATGTCGGTGGCCGCAGGCGAGGGAGCCAAAGCCGTCATTTGCGCCTCGACGGGTAACACCTCTGCCTCCGCCGCGGCCTACGCGGTACGCGCCGGAATGGTGTGCGCGGTGCTCGTGCCGGACGGCAAGATCGCGATGGGAAAGCTAGCGCAAGCGTTGGTGCACGGGGCTCGTCTGCTGCAGGTCGACGGGAACTTTGATGACTGCCTCATGTTGGCCAGGGATCTGGCTGATCTCTACCCGGTCGCACTGGTCAACAGCGTGAATCCGGCTCGAATCCAAGGCCAAAAAACGGCGAGTTTCGAGATCATCGATCAGCTTGGGGTCCAACCGGACATCCATTGCCTTCCAGTCGGGAATGCCGGAAATATCACCGCCTACTGGATGGGATATCAGGAGTACGCCGACGATGCGATGGCTCCGGGGTTGCCAAGGATGTGGGGCTTCCAGGCTGCTGGTTCCGCTCCGATCGTCAACAACGCACCGGTGAAGAGTCCGTCGACGATTGCCACGGCAATCCGGATCGGTAACCCCGCGTCATGGGATCAAGCCGTGAGCGCGCGAGACGAGTCGGGTGGAGTCATCGAGGCCGTGACAGATCGAGAGATCTTGTCGGCCTACCGGTTGCTGGCTGCTCGCGAGGGACTGTTCGTGGAACCAGCGAGTGCGGCCAGTGTCGCGGGACTGATCAAAAAGCACAAAGCCGGTGAACTCGACCCCGGCCAGACTGTCGTGTGCACGGTGACCGGCAACGGACTCAAGGATCCACAGTGGGCGATCTCAGGTGCACCTGCGCCGACTCGGATCGCCTCCGACGCGGTGGCCGCAGCTCGTGAACTCGGCCTCACATGAGGGCCAGCGTTCGTTGAACAACATTCACATCCGAGTGCCCGCAACTAGCGCGAACCTAGGTCCTGGGTACGACTGCGCGGGGTTGGCCTTAGCCCTCTACGACGAACTCTCGGTTGAGCTGTTGCCCGAGCCGGGAGTGCTGCAGATTGTTGTGTCGGGGGAGGGCGAACAGTCTGTACCCACAGATGCCTCGCACTTAGTCGTCCGGTCTATCTCGCGAGGGCTAGCGGAGTTCGGCGTAACTCTGCCCAGCATGCGGTTGACCTGCGTCAATCGAATCCCACACGGTCGTGGGCTCGGGTCGTCGTCGGCGGCCATCGTCGGCGGACTTGCGTTAGCCCGAGAGCTTCTCGCCGTTGGGGTTGAACAAGGCTCGCGAGTGTCCGGTCCTACACTCTCGGATGTCCGACTACTTGAGATTGCGACCGAGCTAGAAGGTCATCCAGACAATGTTGCTCCAGCCTTGCTCGGCGGACTCACGCTTGCGTGGCTGGAGCCGCCTGGGCCAGATCCCGAGTCTTCGCACCATGCTGGTCGCGCCATACGTCTACAACCGAGTCGCCTCCTTGAGCCAGTCGTCGCGATTGCACGCGCTCCGCTGGCGACCGATGAGGCACGCGACCTCATCCCTGCGTCAGTTACGCATGGGGACGCTGTAACAAACTCCTCGCGCGCTGCCCTGTTGGCCACGGCGTTCACATCCGCACCCGAGCTGCTATTTACTGCCACGCAAGATCGACTCCATCAGCACTACCGCAGCCATGCCTACCCCGCGTCGTACGAGCTCGTTGCGGCGCTGCGGGAGCGTGATGTTCCCGCCATGATCTCTGGGGCAGGTCCCACGGTGATCGCGATCGGAGTTGCTGGCTCAAAGGATTCTGGCGACAGAGTTGCTCGGTTGGTCAGGGAGCTACTAGGTGGATCGGTTGGTGCGGTGCCTCAGGGAACTGACTTTGACGTCGTACGACTCGATATCGATGAGGGAGGAGTAACGACTCTCGGGTAAGGAGAGGGTAAGCAAGCCGGGAACTACTGCGACCCAAGTCATTCCTTGCCCCGATTGTTTCCGGGATCCGTGCATGGGTGATACGCTCATACTGCTCAACCGGTCGCCGGACTTGATCTCGGTGGCATCCACGGAACGATCTGGCAAGTGCGCTCGTGACAAGTGCATCGGCTGAGAGCCTTCCTAGTGATATAGCCGTAGACTTTCTGAACCGGAACCCACTCATCTTGTGGGTCTTGAGGGCGCACTTAAGAATTCTCTAGTTATCCAAGCCTTCACGCTGTCTGAGGCGCGAGGGAAACTCTGCGTACTGTCTGATCAGTGCGCCACCCGTCCCGAAAGGACGAACGAAGTCCGTGACTGAATCAACTGCAATCGCCGAATCAACGTCGAAGGACGCAACCGGCAAGAAGAGCGGCGGTCTGTCGACCATGCTGCTCCCCGAACTCAAGAAGCTCGCTGGCTCCATGGGCATCTCCGGAGCATCTGCGATGCGCAAGGGTGACCTGGTATCCGCGATCAAAGCCAAACAACAGAGTGGCGCAGCAAACAGCTCCTCAGCCGAGCGTCGCGCAACCGACAAGCCAGCTAAATCAACCGAATCAAGCGTGTCTGCTCAGTCCGCCGATGCCGACAAACCAGCCGCCTCCGAGGCCGTCAACCAGCGCACGGATGGATCGCGGGATGACGCTGATCAGCCGAGCGCTCGGCACTCTGGCGGTGGCCAGAACCGCGAAGAGGGCCAGAACCGCGAAGAGGGCCAGAACCGCAACCGTGGGCAGAACAGCAATGGTGGGCAAGGCCAAGACGGCAACGACCGCGGCCAGAACTCCGATGGTGAACGCAGCCAGGGGCAAGATCGCAACAACCGCAACCGCAACCGCAATCGCAACAACCGCGACGGCAATCGCAACGACGGCAACCGCGACTCCAACCGCAACGACGGCAACCGCAACGACGGCAACCGCAACGACGGCAACCGTGACGGGAACCGCGACAACAATCGCAACAGCGGACCGCGCGATGACGATGATCGCGGTGGTCGCAACAACAACCGTCGACGTCGACGTGGCCGCGATCGCTTCCGCGAAGGTGGCCGCCCAGGTCGCGACGGCATGGAAGACACCGAAGTAACCGAAGACGACGTATTGCTGCCGGTTGCCGGGATCCTCGATGTGCTCGACAACTACGCCTTCGTTCGCACGTCGGGCTACCTGCCCGGTCCGAACGACGTTTACGTGTCGCTGTCCATGGTTCGCCGCCACGGGCTACGCAAGGGCGATGCCGTCACGGGTTCGGTCCGCCAACCTCGTGAGGGAGAGAACCGTCAGAAGTTCAACCCCTTAGTCCGTATCGACAGCGTCAATGGCGCAGCACCTGACACATCAAAGGGTCGCGTCGAGTTTGGCAAACTCACACCGCTGTATCCGCAGGAACGGCTGAGGTTGTCCAGCGAGAGTGAACCCCACAACATGACGGCGCGGGTCATCGACCTCGTCGCCCCGATCGGCAAGGGCCAGCGCGGCCTCATCGTCTCCCCGCCCAAGGCGGGTAAGACCATGGTGCTGCAGCGCATCGCCAACTCGATTACTGAGCACAATCCCGAATGTCACCTCATGGTCGTGCTGGTCGACGAGCGTCCAGAAGAGGTCACCGACATGCAGCGCTCCGTGAAGGGAGAGGTCATCGCCTCCACCTTCGATCGCCCTGCCGAAGATCACACGATCGTCGCTGAACTTGCCATCGAGCGGGCCAAGCGTCTCGTCGAACTGGGCCACGACGTCGTCGTTTTGCTTGACTCAATGACGCGTCTCGGTCGCGCCTACAACCTGGCAGCCCCGGCCTCCGGGCGAATCCTGTCCGGTGGTGTCGATTCAACGGCGCTCTTCCCGCCGAAGAAGTTCTTTGGCGCTGCCCGGAACATCGAGAACGGCGGCTCCCTGACTATCCTGGCCACCGCCCTGGTGGAGACCGGATCGCGGATGGACGAAGTGATCTTCGAGGAGTTCAAGGGCACCGGAAACATGGAGCTCAAACTCGACCGTCGCTTGGCAGATAAGCGCATCTTCCCTGCCGTCGACGTTGATTCCTCCGGTACTCGCAAGGAGGAGTTGCTACTTGCTCCTGATGAGCTAAAGATCACCTGGAACCTCCGTCGTGTTCTCCACGCACTCGATACCCAGCAGGCGATTGAACTGCTGCTGACCAAGCTGCGTGAGACCAAGTCGAACTACGAGTTCCTCTTGCAGGTCCAGAAGTCTACTCCGGCCGGACCAATCCAAGACGGCGAGCGGATCGAGCTGTAACTCGCCCCTTGGCGTCATTGCGGCCCCCGGACGTCGATCCGACCGTTGGCGTTTCCGGTCAGAGTGAACCCACGTTCGTGAACACTGCGATGGTGTGAGCGACAGAGTCCGGCCAAGTTTGCCTGGTTAGTCGACCCGCCATTGCTCCAGAAGACGATGTGGTGGATCTCTTGGATGTTCGCTTGACAGTCGGGCCAGCGACAGTGTTGGTCTCGCAGTTCGATGGCCAAGCGCAGCGCTGGTGAGATCAGCCGAGTCTTTCGGCCAATATCGAGCACTTGGGACTGACTGTTCATAACGACCGGCAAAATGTCGGCGTCGCAGGCGAGGCGCCGGGCGCTTGAGGCCGGGATTTGCGCGTGGGCACTGGATCCTTGACCGTTCAGATCTGCCGCGCCCTCACCGGCGAACGCATCGGCGGTACCTGCTGGTCGCAGTGCTTGGTCGGCAAGATCCGTGCGAAGTGTCTCAATGCTGGTAGTCACGGTGATCTGAACCGGAAGCCCGCCGGTCGTGGTCGGCATTTGCGAGTTGGTCAGAGCCAGTCCAAGTAGGTGGCGCAACGCGTCAACGTTCTGCGCTGATCGTCGGGGGGCAACGGGCGCCTCGGATCGCCCTGAGCCCGCTGTCGATGGGTCGGCTACTGATCTGTCCGCTACCCATGTGTGCGGGCCTGTGTGCCGGGCTCCGCGTCCGCTGTGCGCCTTGTGTCGCCTGTGCGCTCCGCGTCCGCCGTTGGTGATTGTCGGCGCAGGTGAGTTCTCGTAGCACCGAGGGCATCGATGAAAGCTGCTCCAGTTTCAGGATCCAGGATCCCGTCGATAGCAACGAGTCCGTCAAGAGTGCGAGAAACGTGAAGGTATGTGCGACCTGCGCTGCGACTTGCGTAATCCTCGCTCATGCCCACCGCATCGACGCGATTTGCCCAGTTGGCCACGGCGATAGCGAACTTGCCGGGACGCACTGTTGGGGCCAGTCGAGCGAGAATCGAATCGACCTCGCCAACCCGCGCTCGGCGAACGTCGCTACCACATGCGACCCGCGCGAGTGCTGAGATGTGCTCGCTAGTTGTTTGGCCAGCGGCAAACACCGCGGCGAGTTCAGGAATATCCCCGATTACTCGAGCATTGCGCAACTTGGCGCTTGCGGCCGTTGGCGAGCAATGGGTGGCGCGCTCGACCCAAGCTTTCGGACTGCGTGAACCATCCACGCCCCACTGTCCGCTGGCATCAGCCTTCGCGACGGCCGCCAACTCGAGGGAGTCCAACTGATTGCGCAACTTGGCGATCGAGGCTAGGACCGCGCGCAGTTCGCTGGGGTGTAGTCCGCTGGCCGATCCAACTCCCTCGGGATTTCTGGGGTCACCGTGGAGCGCTTGCACGACTGCACCCATGTCCGAGAGTTGTGAGACCGCACGAGCGGGGCCAATCGAGGTTGAAATCGACATCGGAATACACCACCTGTACAAGAGAAGGTCGACGTTTGCACCGGTCGGTGCTAAACCAGGTTCTGCTGCGATCGGCCACGAGTGGCGCGTTCGCACGAAATCAGTTCGACCTTCATCTGTAACCGACGTCTGATGAGGAGTATTTGCTCCCAGTCAGCTCAGCCAGTCCGCTAGCTGCTCAACGGTTTCTTCTAAGTAATGCTTTTCATTTCCCTGATCGTGGCAATAGCCTAGCCCACAATGAAGCATTTGTCGAACACCTGTTCGATTTGCTACACGGCTCCAGCCTATGGAAAGAAAATGGTAAGGGAAAAGGAGAACTAGATCACGTTCTGATCTTGGTTTCGACCGCGTCAAGCGGGTATCGCCCAATTGGAGCAAGTACCTACTAGAACAAGGAAGTGATCAGCGTGCTCCTTCATCACAACGCAACACACACAAGACGCACACTTGAGGAAGCCAAGGCGCAGATCGCGACGATCCTCGGAACCGACTACGAAGTTGAGGTTCCCGAGCAGAATCCGCTCATTGTCGGCGCACAGTCCTTCTACCGGGTGCGAGTTCGCAGTCTCGAATCGGGCGCATCAGGGACGTACCACGTCGCCCTGACCGACGGCGAGACGCCTGATCGGCAGGCCCACGACCAACTGAAGAACATCAAGTTCTCGCTGAACCCGTTCCGCCCATCGATCAGTATCGATGACCTGGCAAACGGGGTCGAACGGGATGTCGCGAAGCAAGAAGCAGGCAACGCGAGGTCACAGGGGGAAGTCGCCTAGCCTGTTGATTAGCGATACAAGGCGCCCGCGAGGGTAAGTCGAGGGTGCGTGGGCCTGGCCAAAACCGGGCTCTACGCACCCAGGCTCGTCATGACATGTTTGATTCGGGTGTAGTCCTCGAGTCCGTACATAGACAGGTCTTTGCCGTAGCCAGACTCTTTGTATCCACCGTGTGGCATCTCAGCTTGCAGCAGGATGTGCGTGTTGATCCACACAGCGCCGAAGTCAAGTTCCTTGGCCATGCGCATGGCCGTGCCATGATCGCTTGTCCAGACGCTTGAGGCCAAGGCCAAATCGACACCGTTAGACATCTCGAGAGCTTGGGCCTCCGTCTCGAAAGACTGCACCGTGACTATGGGGCCGAAGATCTCACTTTGAACCATCTCGTCGTCCTGGCGCATATTCGCGTACACCGTGGGTTCGATGAAGAACCCACGATCACCCTCGCGTTTACCGCCGGTCACAAGCACTGCGTGAGCGGGTGCGCGGTCGATGAATCCGAGTACCGTCTCGAACTGGTGGATGTTGTTGCACGGAGGCACGAATGCGTCGGGATCCTTGCGTCCTTTCTTATAGCTGGACTCCAGTGCCTCAACCTCAGACTTGAAGAGTCTGAGGAACTCGTCGTAGACGCCCTGCTGGACGATCATTCGAGTTGAGGCAGTGCAGTCTTGGCCGCCGTTGAAGAATGAGGCCATCGCGAGAGTCTCGGCAGCATTGGCTAGGTCCGCGTCAGCGAAGACGACCGCAGGTGCCTTGCCGCCGAGTTCAAGGTGAACGCGCTTCACGCTATTGGCCGCCGATTGGGCGACTTTGATTCCTGCGCCCACCGAGCCGGTGATGGAAACCATCGCCGGAATGTCGTGAGCAATGAGAGCCGCGCCAGTGTCGCGGTCTCCAACTACGACATTGAAGACGCCCGGGGGAAGCACCTTGTACTCCTGGATGAGCTCGGCAATCCGCACAGTTGTCACGGGGGTCGTGTCGGACGGCTTGAGGACCACGGTATTTCCCGCCGCGATCGCGGGCGCAAACTTCCACACGGCCATCATCATTGGGTAGTTCCATGGAGCAACTTGACCGATGACGCCGACCGGTTCGCGGCGAATCATCGAGGTGTAGCCCGCCATGTACTCTCCGGTGGACTTTCCCTCCAAGACTCGAGCAGCGCCGGCGAAGAAGCGCAACTGGTCGACCATCGGCGGAATCTCCTCCGACGCGGTGACGGTGGTCGGCTTGCCAGTGTTGAGAGACTCTAGTTCGACGAGTTCGTCGCCGTGCTTCTCGACGATGTCCGCGATGGCCAACAGTGCGGCCTGGCGCTGCGATGGCGTCGTGTTCTTCCACGACTTGAACGCCTCCGCGGCTGCCTGGCACGCGGCATCCACGTCGTCAGCAGTGGATACCCGTGCTCGAGCGAAAACCTCACCGGTAGACGGATCGACAAGGTCAAGTTCTGGACCGCTGGGATCGACCAAACGATCACCGATCAAGTTTTTGATCTGACGCATAAATCTCTCCACAAACAAGAGTAGTAAGACTGGGATTAGAGAACGTTTAGAGCTTAGGTGGTTTATGGTCTCCACAGGGAGTCGAGAGGCCCCTTTGGGTGATCGAGTTTAGCCCGCTTGTAGCCGCATCTGATCTTTGAGAACCAGTCGAAAGAGGACCACCTATGCCGATGGAAACAACCCAGGCCCCGCCGCACCCGCTCAGTCCTCTGACTGAGCAGGAGTTCGTCCGGATCGCTGAGATCGTCCGATCTCACCACGGGGTAGACGACGCCCTGAAGTTCACCAGCATCTTGCTCGACGAGCCCGGCAAACACGAGCTCGCGCAATCTGCCCAGCATCCGATCGATCGAGCGGCAATCGTCGTCTGCCTGGACCGAACGGACGGTAAGACCTACACAGGCAAGGTGTCCCTGAGTAACGGCACGGTCTCGGATTGGGTCTTCCGTGACGGCGAGCAGGCCAACCTCACCGGGGAGGAGTTAGAACTCGTTGACGAGAACCTGCGCAACGACCCAGAGGTTATCGCCGCCCTGGAGCGTCGGGGAATCACCGACCTTGAGCTAGTGGCTATCGAGGTTTGGGGCTATCCAGGGAACCTCGTTCCGGAGGAATACCGTGGGCGGCGGATCGGCTTCACCGATGTGTGGATCCGGGATAGCCCTGATTCGAACGTGTACGCCAATCCGTTCTCAGGTCTCAGCTTCATCGTTGACCTGACGACGATGGAGTTGCTCGAGGTGCGCGACGTGTACTCCCTGGAACGCAAGAAGGTGATGGGGGAGTACCGGCCGGAGAAGGTTCCCGGGATGCAGCAGCGCGACGACATCAAGCCACTGGAGATAACTCAGCCGCAGGGTCCCTCGTTCACCATGGACGGCAACTTGCTGCAGTGGCAGAACTGGTCGATGCGGGTTGGCTTCAACGGTCGCGAAGGTATGACGCTGCACGAGATCAGCTACAACGACAACGGGAACGTCCGACCAGTTGCCTACCGGATGTCTTTCGCGGAGATGGTCGTTCCCTACCGCGATCCTGGACCGGACCACTACCGGCGAACTGCCTTCGATATCGGCGAGTGGGGCCTGGGGTTCATGACGACCTCACTGAAGCTCGGTTGCGACTGCCTCGGCGAAATTCGCTACCTAGACGGCGTCGTGCACGACTGGGACGGCGTCCCGAAGGTGATCGAAAACGCGATCTGTATCCACGAAGAGGACGACGCGATCCTCTGGAAGCATGTCGACCCGGTGACCGGCGCGGAGATTCGCCGGGCCCGTCGCTTCGTCGTCTCGTTCCATGCAACGGTGGCCAACTACGAGTACATCGTCTACTGGCGCTTCTACCAGGATGGCAACATCGAGTGCGAAGTTCGTGCGACTGGAATCATGGTGACGACACAGTTCCCTGAGGGGACAAAGCCCGCCAACGGAACCATCGTCGACAACGACACCCAGGCGCCGTTCCACCAGCACTTCATCGTCGCTCGCCTCGACCTTGATGTCGATGGGGGCCCCAACACGGTCTACGCCATGGATTGCCTGCCGCAGCCGCTTGGTCCGGACAACGAGCACGGTGTTGGCATGATCCAACGCGCCACCAAGCTGAGCACCGAGAGTGAAGGTAAGCAAGATCCGGACTGGCACACTCAAAAGACTTGGAAGGTCGTCAATGAGAACGCGACCAACGGCCTGGGCACCAACACCAGTTACAAGCTGATCCCAGAAGCCGCGTTTCCGCCCATCATGTGGCCGGACGCGCCGCTTCTCAAGCGGGCAGCGGCGATCGGTCACAGCCTTTGGGTGACGCCGTACCACAAGGATGAGAAGTGGCCTTGCGGGGAGCTCGTGGTTCAGAGTGAAGTCGATCGTGGCCTCTCACAGTGGACGCAAGCGAATCGGTCGATCGAGAACACTGACCTGGTGCTCTGGTACGTGTTCGGCATTAACCACATCACCCGACCAGAAGAGTGGCCGATCATGTCCGTGGACAAGGTTGCGTTCTGGCTGAAACCAGCCGGGTTCTTCGATCGGAATCCATCGCTTGATGTGCCCCCGACGCCTGAGGTTGAGGGTCACTGCTCAATGTGACCGAAGGCCTCCGTACGAATGATTACCGGGCCACAAACTCAGCAAACGCAGCTAACGCAGCAAACTCAGCAAACGCAGCAGGCGCAGCAGCCAGATGTCACAGGGGCTGTTGCGTCTGCAGTGCGTACTCGTGCCAGGTGCTGCGAGTCGCGCCGACTGCGTCGTAGACCCGCTGCGCTCGAGCGTTGTCTAGTGCCGTCTGCCAAATGAGTTCCACACCGCCGTGGGCCTTGGTGGCCTCTGCGCATGATCGAATCAATAACTGTGCCGTTCCGGTGCCACGGGCCGTTGGTGTCACAAACAGATCGTGCATGATCCCAATCCGTCCCCCGGCGGTGGTACTCCAACTCCAATACACCGTCGCGAAACCGATTGCCTCTCCGTCAGCGTCGCGGGCGATGAACTGCGTGCCCTCGCCCGCAGGATCGTCGATGAGCGCGCGGGAGATTGTGAGTAGGTCTTGATCTGAGGGTGCGACCTGGTAAAAGTCGCAGTAACCGCGCATCAACCTGAGCAGTTCCTGAAGGTCGCCGTCGGTAACCAGGCTGGCCGACACGGAGTTGTCTTCGAGAGCCATATCAAATCCCCTATTCGTCCGGAACGAGTACCGGAGTGTCATGTTTGAGCGTCTCTCCGCGGAAGAAGGCAGGTGCGCGCATTTGCCAAATGAGCATCAACACGACTCCAACGAGCAGTGAACCAATCCCGATCACGAATACTCCACCGATGCCGAAGTAGGTGCTCAGGCCGTAGTCCGGAGACCACATCTGGAACGCGCTGACGAAGAAGATGAAGGTGAGCGCGAGCCCACCTAGTAGCGGCAACAGGAAGACGAAAATGAACGATCGAGCACTGGTCAGGGCCTCCCGCCGGAAGTACCACGTACACGAGAATGCCGTCAGCGCGTAGTAGAACGCAATCGCCAGCGAGATCGACTCGATGGAATCCTCAAGAAAGCTGTCGGAGATTATCTTCATCCCGACGTAGAACGTTAAGCCGACGGCGCAGGCGACCCAGGTCGAGAAACCTGGTGTCAGGTATTTGGGGCTGACCTGAGCGAAACGGGCTGGGAGGGCCTTGTAGACGGCCATCGCCAGAGTCCCGCGAGCTGTCGGCAGGATGGTGGTCTGAGCCGACGCGGCCGTTGAGACAAGCAGCACCAGCAGAATGAAGGCCGTGCCCCACTCGCCCAGCAGGGGCAGCGCAATAACGCTGAACACATTGTCGGAGTTCTCCGGGTTGCTTAGTCCGATGCCCTCATCGCCGACCCCGGCGTAGGAGATCGTGGCGGCAGTGACGGTCACGTACCCAACGAGCAAGATGACGGTCGCGATGAGCGCGGCGCGTCCGGGGGTCTTTTCCGGATCTTTGGTTTCCTCGTTCACGGCGAGGATCGCGTCCCAGCCCCAGTAGATGAACAGACACAGCAGAGTCGCCTCAATGAAGGCACCGAAGTCAACGCCAAAGGGATTGAGCCAGTCCAGCTCAGGGACCAGTGAGCCTTCACCCCCGTTACCCGAGTAGACGACGTACAGGCCAACGACTGCGATCAAAGCGAGCGCCAAGTACTGCAAACCGACCAGTACCGTCTGCATCCAGGCCGCAATCTGCAGTCCACGGTAAGCGAAGTAAGTCATCCCTAGGATGAAGAGGATTCCGACCACGGAGACCGCAAGTTCACTGTCGGCTAGGCCGTCGAGTTTGAACAAGTCGAAGAAGTAGATGCCGGTCACCTCGGCTGCACTTCCCAAGAAGATGACTCCGGCGACCGCGACCGCCCAGCCACCCATCCAACCGGCGTGCGGCCCGAATGCCTTCGTGGCCCACGTGAACGTCGTGCCGCAGTCCGGGATCACTTTGTTCAGTTCCCGGTAGGCGTAGGCGCAGAACAGCATGGGGACAAACGAGATCAGCATGAAGGCAGGGGCTTTCACCCCGACGACCGCGACCACCAGTCCGATAGTGGTTGCTAGTGAGAACACTGGAGCAGTTGATGCCAGGCCGATCACCGTTGCCCCGAGCAGGCCAATGGAACCGGTTCGCAGCCCCTTGGTTTCAACGCCGTCAGGGTCCACCGCGTGGACGGGTCCGCCTTGTGTCTGTGCCATGAAGGCACGCTAGGCGTGCTAGATCAGTTGATGCGCACCAAAGGCCCCCGTTTCCCGCAATGGATGCCTAGTTCGCGGCCGCGGAGTAGGTCGTTAGCGCACGATCGGGTGCGCCAACGGCGATGGGGGCCTAGGATCGTGGACGTGCTCATGCAGGGATTTCCGCCGAGTCCTGATGCCCGTGTGACCTTGGCGAACTGGCAGGATCCGCCCTTCAACCGCTGGGCGTTCTCTCACATGCGCGAGATCGTCCCCACTCAACTCATCCGGCGCGGCTATGAGATGTCTCCGCAACCTGCCGAGGAGTACCGAGATATTGGCGACGTCCAGGTACATCGTGTCGACGGTAGTGACGTGAGTGTCAACACTGTGTTCGAGGAGACGTACACCGATGCGCTGATCATCTTGCACGACGGCAAGGTAGTGAGCGAGTCCTACTCCGGCGAGACAAATTTTGACACCCCACACCTGATGATGTCGGTGACGAAGTCGATCGTCGGGGCCGTCGCTGCAAACCTGATCGAATCCGGTTACTTGCACTATGACGAGCCGCTGACCAAGTACGTCCCTGAGTTCGAAGGCAGTGGCTACGCCGAGGCGACCGTTCGCAACTTGCTCGACATGCGTTCGGGTATCAAGTTCAGTGAGGAGTACACCAACCCAGATGCAGAGGTCCGGGTAATGGAGGAGGCGTTCGGGTGGCGCCCGGCTTCTGAACGAGAAGTACCCAACTCGATTTACGACTACCTGCGCACCCTGGACCAAAAGGACGATCACGGTGGTGCCTTCGACTATCGATCCTGCGAGACACTAGCGCTGGGCTGGATCTGTGAACGGGCCGCGGGTGAGAAAATGGCATCGTTGATTAGCCGGTTAATCTGGGTGCCAATGCGGGCGGACTGGAATGCGGAGATGACGTGCGACTCGCTCGGAACCGCGATCCATGACGGTGGAATGTGTGCGACCGTACGAGACCTGTCTCGGTTCGGTCAGATGCTGCTGTCAGGGGGAGTGTCCCTGGGTGGCGAGCAAGTTGTGCCAGCCGATTGGCTACGGACAACCTGGACCGTGGACCCCGATATTCGGGATGCCTTCGACCGATCGGACGCGGGCCCGTACATGCCCGGCGGCTGGTATCGCAACCACTTCTGGTTCCTGCCGCGAGCTCACGGTGATGTCCTGCTCGCGCTCGGAATCTACGGCCAGATGCTCTACGTGAATCCTGGCACCAAGACAGTCGCGGCGAAGTTCTCGACGTGGCCGGATGCCCAATCGAGTCAGATGATGCACGACACGATTCGCGCCTTCGACGCAATTGGTGCCCGTTTGGCAGGATTGGAACCCGAGCGGAGTAGACACGACGGTCCACCGGGGATTGCTGCGGGACTTTCCCGCTAGAGTCCAACTACTCAGTGATCATGCTGGTATCGCGCGTCGCTGTGCAACTGTCCGAAGTGCCCTAAAACCAGTCCCTGTCACTGCTCGCAATCGGAGTTCAGAATGAGCGATGCTTCGCCAGAATCAACCCCGCGCCAACACCTCAACGGCCTGTCGGAGGTGCGTGCTTTCTTCCGCACGAATACCTCGCCCGTCTTCTTCTTTGGCCCAACTGCATTCAATCTGCTCGGCATCGATCGTTTCGTTCGCAACTTCAACTACGTCGCCTATTACGACTCGTGGGACGGCGCGCACCCACGCGTTTTTAGCCCCAAGAACAAGCCCTACGTGGAGTTTGAGGACAGCGAGGACATCAACAACTACCTGCTTCGTGACCCAGAGGTGCAAGCCTTCATTGCATCCAAAGGCGGCAAGCCTAGGATCGCGATGGTGTTCTTCAACGAGGAGACCGAGGAGATCTGCCGCGAGCTTGGTTACGAACTAATTCTGCCCGGAGATGCGCTGCGCCGCAGACTGGACTCAAAGATCATCACGACCCAACTCGGCAATGAGGCTGGCGCACCGAGTGTGCCGAACGTGCTCTGCGATGGGGTAAGCAGTTGGGACGAACTGATGGAGATGGCGCAGGAGAACGACCTCGGCCACGACCTCGTCGTTCAGACTCCCTACGGCGACTCGGGTAAGACGACGTTCTTCATTAAGGCCGAAAACGATTGGGACGAACATGCCGAGGACATCATCGGCGAGAAGTTGAAGATCATGAAGCGCATCAACAACCGGGCGGCGGCTGTCGAGGCCGTTCTGACCCGCCACGGAACGGTGGTTGGACCGTTCATGACTGACCTGACTGGCTACCCAGAACTGACTCCGTACGAGGGCGGGTGGTGCGGCAACGATGTGTTCCCGGGCGCACTGACCCCGGAGAACCGGACGCGCGCGATCGAACTGGTTCAGCGGTTCGGCGACCGTCTGCGCGACGAGGGCTATCTCGGCTTCTTTGAGGTGGACGTGCTCGTCGACCTCGATGACGGGCAGGTCTACCTAGGTGAAGTCAACCCCCGCATTTCCGGTGCATCGTCGATGACGAATGTGACAGCCGGCGCGTACGCCGACATCCCGCTATTCCTGTTCCACCTGCTGGAGTACATGGACGTGGACTACACGATTGATGTCGATGACATCAATGAGCGGTGGCGGGAACTCGCGGCGGTCGACGTTTGGTCGCAGCTCATCATGAAGGAGCCGGGAGACGACGTTGAGCGAATCCTGGCAGCACCATTGACTGGTTCGTACCGCCTGCGCGAAGACGGCACCCTGAACTTCACCGCTGTGAGTACCGACTGGCATGAGGTCATCGACGAAGACGAGGCGTTCTTCTTGCGGGTCTACGGTCCCGGAGATTATCGGTTCCACGGCGCGGACTTGGGAATCTTGGTGACCAAGGGTCGGATGCAGACTGATGACGGGCTAACGAAGCGGGCTCGGGCATACATCGACGGGATCCGTTCGATGTACGTCACGGAGAAGGTGGACGACGACCGTGACCTGCAGCCGTTGGCGTTCGTCAAGTAGCGCCTTGGGCCGTTAGGCGCTGGTCAGGCTAGCCGTCGAGGGCAGAGAGTACCTCTGCCGCGGCTCGTTCCCCTGCCTCAACGGCGCCCTCCATGTATGCACTCCACGCCGAGGCAGTCTCGGTCGCTGCCCACTTGATGGGGCCGATTGGTGCGCTGAGCGCTGAACCGAAGTTCGTCCAGACGTATGGACCCATATTGGCGTTGTAGCAGCCTCGGGTAAAGGGGCGGTTGGCCCATTCTCCCGACACCACCAGATCGGGCTTGCTGGCGCGCGGGCCAAAGTGGCGCGTCAGTTCATCGGTCACCATCGTGTGAAGTTCTTCCTGCGGAAGACGGCCAAAGGTGCGGGCTTGTTCGCCTTCCAGGAACGCCAAAATCACGCCGACGTTGCCGTCGGCGATGCAACTGTCGTTTGACATCCGAGCTGGCCCGACATCGGAGATAAGTTGTCCGTTGAGTCCGTCGGCTCGCCAAAATGGCTCGTCGTAGATCGCGAATACCTTCACGGCGCTGGCCTGCGGCATTCGCTGGGTGAGCTGATCGCGAACCCCGGAAAGGGGTGGATCGTAGGTGATCCTCCCAGCCAGAGTTGGGGCCAGCGCCACCACGACCTGTCGACCCTTTGCCACGCGCCCATCCCGGCAAATCACGGTCACGGAATCGTCGTTGTACTCGATGGTTTGGACGTGGGCATCGAAGAGAATCCGGTCTCCAAGTGTCGCCGCGAGCCGAGTGGGGATCAGGCCGGTGCCGCCCACAAAGCGAGTTGTTTGGGCTCCACCCTCGGACTCCGCGAGCAGCTCCGACGTCACCCCACAGACCGCAACGTTGTATAGCAAGTCTAGGAACGAGACCTCGTGGGTAGGTACCGCGAGAATGCCGACGGTGCAGATCTCAATCATCGTCCGGGCAACTGGTTCAAGCTCTTGTTGATCGAGCCAGGTGCCGGCCGTGATTTGATCCCATTCAGCCGCCCGATCGCTGAGCCACGGCGCCTCGACGTTGATCTGATTGGCTAGTACATCGATCTCGTCGAGCACCGAGCGCAAACCAGCTAAGTCGGCCTCGTTCTTACGATGGAACTCCTCCTGACGGGTTACCGGTCCCAGAATCTCGTACGTTGTCTCGCCCTCGTCGTACTGTTCGAAGGTCTCGACGCCAAGCTCTGCTGCCAAGGCAAACATTCGATGGTGGGTATCGCCGATCCACTGGGCGCCAAGTTCTAGCGGCATCCCAGGAATGACCTCCTCAGTGAGGATGCGTCCGCCGACGCGGTCGTTTCCTTCCAAAATGAGCGGCTCGCGTCCGGCGCGCAGGACGTCTCGCGCTGCGATGAGCCCGGACAAGCCAGCTCCGACAATGATGACATCTGCCTCGTACGTCATGGGTGCTCCGCAAACTCGAATCCGATATGTGGCTCGGTGGAACTATCTGTTGGCAAAGGTAGGCGACCAACGGTGTCCATGCTCTGCCGACTGACGCACCGGTAGTGCGTTTGGCCGATTGGATGATCTCGTGTCGTTCATAGTTAGCTATCCTTGCCCTCAACCGTGAGAGGTGGCATTAGATGAGTTCAGAGCAGACCGAGATCGCTCAGCAACGCCGAATCGTGACCGAGATCCCAGGTCCTCAGTCCCAAGAGATGATGAAGCGTCGCGCGGCCGCCGTGTCGGCTGGTGTAGGTGCGGCACATCCAATCTTCGCCGCTCGTGGCGCGGGCGGAATTCTGGTTGATGTCGACGGGAACTCGATTATCGATATGGGTTCGGGAATCGCCGTGACGTCCGTTGGAAACTCGGCCCCACTAGTGGTTCAAGGTGTGACCGAGCAGGTAGCGAACTTGACCCACACGTGCTTCATGATCGCTGGCTACGATGGATATCTGCGGGTATGCGAGAAGCTCAACGAGCTCACCCCGGGCGATCACGAGAAGCGTTCAGCGCTATTCAACTCTGGCGCTGAGGCGGTGGAGAATGCGGTCAAGATAGCCCGCAGCTACACGGGTCGCACTGCAATCGTCGCGGTCGAACACGGGTACCACGGACGTACGAACCTGACGATGGGCCTGACGGCCAAGAACATGCCGTTCAAACACAACTTCGGCCCGTTTGCGCCAGATATCTATCGCGTTCCGACCTCCTACCCGCTGCACGATGAGCGCACCGGAGAGCAGGCTGCCGCTCATGCAATCCGCAAGATGGACGCTGAGATCGGCGCAACGAACATCGCCGCGATTATCATTGAGCCGATTTTGGGCGAGGGCGGTTTTGTCGTTCCAGCTCCCGGCTATCTGAATGCGCTTTACGACTACGCCAGCACCAACGGGATCGTGTTCATCGCCGATGAGGTGCAAACCGGATTTGCGCGCACTGGTGCCTGGTTCGCTAGCGACCACGAAGGTCTCATCCCCGACCTTGTGACGACTGCGAAGGGTATCGCCGGAGGCCTTCCACTCGCTGGTGTCACCGGACGTGCGGACATCATGGACGCGGTCCATCCAGGTGGGCTTGGTGGCACGTACGGCGGGAATCCGGTCGCGTGCGCTGCAGCGCTGGGCTCGATCCAGACAATGATCGATCTCGATTTGGTGACTCGAGCCGGACAGATCGGCGACATCATGTGGGAGCGTCTGACAAACATCGCGCAGAAGAACCCGGCGATCGCGCAGGTTAGAGGCCGTGGGGCCCTGATGGCGATCGAACTGGTGAAGCCTGGAACGTTGGAGCCAGATGCAGATCTTACGAAGCGAATCTCGGCGGCATGCCTGCGAGAGGGAGTGCTGATTCTTACCGCAGGTACTTACGGCAACGTGATCCGGTTCCTGCCCCCGCTGGTGATCGGCTTCGACCTACTCAATGAGGCATTCGATGTAGTCGAGCAAGTGGTGGCTGCTGAGTCCAGCATGGACCTGCCAACGGTTGCGGTATAGAACCCTGCCCAAGGGCTCCTAGGCTTCCTCGGCGAGGTCGGACGATTGCGTCCAACTCCTCAGTGACCCGATACCCAAGCCGGATGCCGACGCCGTTGGCGGTTCGGCCACCGGCTCGGAGCTGGCAGCGGCGGAGTCGTCTGTGTCCTCTTCATCATCGTCCGCCTTCAACGGTCCGAACACGTCAGTCAGCAACTGCATTGAGGGGACGTAGTAGTAGGAACCCGTCACCGGCGTTGAGAACAAGATCAAATGATCGGTGAGGCCATCACCCGCGGCACCAAACATTCGGTCGAGCATCAGATTCATCAGCGACGGGTCGTTCGTCAAGCCGATGAACTGGGTGCCGGTCTGGCCTGCGTCTGAGTAGGGGGTATTGCGTCGATAGATATGGCGCTCCTGGCCATCATCGCCGACGACGGTGTTGCGGCTGACATGCGATGTCGCTGGCATTTGCGGGTCGGGCAGCTGGATGCTGTCAGCCTTCGTTCGACCGATGACGTCGTCTTGTTCGCCGATGGTCAGTGAGTTGAAGGCGGGCATGTTGTGAACGTACTTCTGAATGCACGCAGCTGTCCCACCCTCGCCGACACTGCCTGATGGATACAGCGAGACCTCAATGGCCTCATCCGAGAGCGGGTTCTCGGTACCGTCGATGAAGCCAATCGGATCACGGCTATCAGGTGCTTTGAAGGCCGCCAAATCTACCTTCGCCTCGGCCACCGGCTCGAGGATGGCAGCAATCCGCCTAGCTGCGAGGGCTACGTCGGCAGAGTTGAAACTGCTGCACCATGCCCAAATGTCGTGCTGGGTGGCAGGCGCGTAGGAGCCCCCGACGCCTCCGACCGGTGCGAAGTCCAGCACATCGTTGGGAATGGAGTCCGCTGCGAACTTGCGCCAGAAGGACGGTCCAAATCCCCACGTGACGTTGGGACCGCCGAGCCAAACTGCCGCTCGCCGAGCATCCGAAATGGCCGTCAGGACAGCAGCGATCGGCAGGTCACCTCGAACGTCGAGTTCGAGGTGATGGTGGGCGATGAGGCCCTCTGCGAAGATTCCGGGTTGTGGGTCAGCCATGGCTATGACGAGAAGTCGAAGCGGACGGCCGCATCGGGGGTATTAACGAGCGAGGTGAGCGACTCCTCCAGATACAACGTCACTGATTCGCTGTCGTGATCCAAGTAGCCGATCGACCAGTCTTGTCCGCCGTGGATCTCGTAGTCGCCGCCGCGTTGGCTGATGAGCAGGGCACCCTCGACCGATGGTGCCCAGACCACGGGTACGTCCAGCATCAGGTTGAGGTGCTTGATCAGCGGATATCCGCCACCCTCGGAACTCTCCATCACGCCAGTCCAGCAGCGAGGCCCCATCGCCATCGCGTACGGCCCAGCAATACTGCGCTCTTGGAGCAGATCGATCGCCTTCGCGACGCTAGTAGGAAAGTCGGAGAAGTCGTCATCGATGGGCAAGGCCTCCAGCGGCGTAGCGCTGCCAATGCCCGTGATGCCGAGATCGGCATTGCCCGAGAAGATGGCCTCGTCCTCGGCCAGCGCGCCCGCTCTGGCAGCAGCGATCACCGGATCGGTGTCGAAGTCGCTGGCACCCCGATCGAGGGCGTCGAGCTCTCGGCGGCTGATCTGAAAGGGAACTCGCAAGTCAGCGAACGTTTGCACCACCCGTGTCGATTTCTGCACCGATTGGTCGGTGCCGGCACTGATGGTGTTGACCCGGCCAAGCGGCAACGCCGACGTCGTCCAGTCGCCGGTAGCTCGATAGTCGACGAGTTTGCGTGCGGCCAAATAATGGCGCAACGAGCGAGTTGCCTCATCCTCAATCTGCGACCATCCGGCGTCGCTGATCGGGGCCTTCGCGCGCAGTAAATGATCCACAACAACTCCTCGGCTAGGGTTCACACAAAAGGGATACATGTCGGACAACTGGTCGTCTCACTTAGCGTAGTGAGTTGGACTTCAGATGGGAAACCGGATGCAGCGCAGAGGTGAGGCGGATGCGTAGGCGTGTGCTCGGTTCCTACGGCAGCGATGCCTTGTTCATCCCAATACTGAGTGCGATCGGTGCGGTGGGTCTGGTTGCACTTGGCTACACCGAGTTCGGCTTGCCTCGCTACGTCAGCTACTTCGCCGCCCTGTTGCTGGTCCTGCAGATCGTGGTGTTCATTCACACGACACGTCGGGGCAGGTTCTTGCTGTGGCCAAAGGTGCTGGCCGATGTGTCGCCTCCCGAGACCGTTCTGGACGTCGGTTGTGGGCGCGGGATGGTGCTGATTGAGGCGCTGTTGAGCTTCCCGCAGGCGCGGGGAGTCGGTCTGGACCTGTGGCGCAGCAGGGATATTAACGGCGTCGCGCGTCTGGACATGGCGCGTAACCTCGCAGTCAACGGGGTCAGCGAGCGTGCGTTCCTGCAGATAGGCGATATGGCGGCCATGCCGTTCGAGGATGGCCAGTTTGATCTAGTGACTGCCAATATCTCGATTCACGACGTGGAGGACGACGACACCCGCCGTAAGGCGATAGCCGAGATCATCAGGGTTACTCGACCGGGCGGCCAGATTCGTATTGTTGACATTCACTACACAGCGGAGTACCAAGATCAGCTTGAGTTGCTTGGTGCGGAGAACATCTCGACGCGGTCGCTCGGGGTCAACGGGTGGTACGGCAGTCCGTTCTATGCGAGCAGGCTCGTGCGCGCATCGCGTCCGCTTGTTGACAAGACCACCCAAGCCGGGTCCGAGGCAAACGAGAGGTGAGCGTGGCTGACGCAGACGAGATTCCAGACCCGAGCAGGTTGCACCCCGTCAATGGGCAACCACGGGTAGTCATGCTCGCTGCTTTGGTGGATTCACCCTTGGTGCAGGTTGGCGAATACTCCTACTACGACGATCCAGAACACGCGCAAGAGTTCGTCGAACGCAATGTGCTGTACCACTACGGTCCCGAGCGCCTAGTCATCGGCAGCTTTTGCTCGCTTGCCACCGGAGTGCGCTTCATCATGAATGGTGCGAACCATCGGATGGACGGCCCGTCAACGTTTCCCTTCCCCATATTCGGTGGGTCGTGGGGTTCGGCAATGGATCTGATCACCGACTTACCGACAAGTGGCGACACCGTTGTCGGTAACGATGTGTGGATTGGGCGCGAAGCGGTGATCATGCCTGGGGTGCGAGTGGGCCACGGCAGTGTGATTGCCGCAGGCGCAGTAGTCACAGGAGACGTGGAGCCTTACACAATCGTGGGTGGCAACCCGGCGACTCTGATCCGGCCAAGGTTCGACCCAGAGGTTGTCGCCCGGTTGCTGGAGATCGCCTGGTGGCAGTGGCCGATCGAGAAAATCTCGCGCAACGTGCGCCTGATCATGGCCGGTTCTGTGGATGACTTGGAGCAAGCGCAGTAAGCGCGCGGGAATGCCTGGTCCCGCGCTGGCGTTGCACAAAGCGCCTCATGGCACACTAGAGCGGTTCCGGTTCACGCACTACGGCTTTTCGCGGTGCGACCCGGGCCATGACACTAGGAGAAATAATGAAAGCCGGTATCCACCCCGAGTACGTTGACACTCAGGTCACCTGTTCCTGTGGCAATGAGTTCATGACGCGCAGCACCGCCAAGAGCGGGAAGATCCACGCTGACGTCTGCAGCCAATGCCACCCCTTCTACACAGGCAAGCAGAAGATCCTTGATACGGGTGGTCGCGTGGCTAAGTTCGAGAAGCGCTTCGGCAAGGGCAAGAGCTAACTCTGCTCACGCGTTTCTGCTCGACATCGGATCTCAAACGAGATCTCCCGACGACATTCTGACCCGACGACAGTGATGGCGGTGCCCCATGTTTGAGCGCTGCGATGAGCTGCTCGTCGAGAATGCCGATCTTGAGGCGCAACTCGGTGACCCATCGCTACATGCCGATCCCAAGCGAGCCCGCAAGGTTGGGCGTCGCCACGCCGAGTTGCGCCCGATCGTGGAGGCGTATCGCGAGTGGAAGTCCCTAGGCGATGACCTTGAGGCAGCTCGCGAGCTAGGGGAGACCGATGCCGCATTTGCTGACGAGGCCGTCACCATCGAGGCGACTCGTGACGAGGTGGCCGAACGTCTCACGGGATTGCTCGTACCGAAGGAACCACTAGACGGTTCAGATGTGATTCTGGAGATTAAGGCTGGTGAGGGTGGCGACGAGTCGGCGCTGTTCGCTGGTGACCTACTGCGGATGTATCTGCGCTACGCCGAACGCCGCAAGTGGAAGACCGAAATCCTGGAGTCCGTCGAATCAGACCTCGGTGGCTTCAAAGATGTCGCCGTTGCGGTCAAGGCGAAGGGTGTTCCAGAACCGGGAGAGGCTCCCTATGACCGTCTGCGCTACGAGGGCGGGGTACACCGCGTACAGCGGGTGCCGGTGACTGAGTCGCAAGGTCGCATTCATACGTCCGCTGCTGGCGTGTTGGTACTACCCGAGACCGAAGAAATCGAGGTCGAGATCGATCCGAATGATTTGCGGATCGACACATACCGGTCGTCTGGTCCCGGTGGACAGAGCGTCAATACGACCGACTCGGCGATCCGAATAACGCACCTTCCGACCGGCGTTGTTGCCTCGTGTCAAAACGAGAAGTCGCAGCTGCAAAATCGCGAGGCTGCCTTGCGGATTCTTCGTGCCCGACTCGTGGCGCTCGAAGAGGAGCGGGCGGCGGCAGAAGCGTCGCAGTCGCGCAAAGCGCAGGTTAGGACCGTCGACCGTTCCGAGCGCATCAGAACCTACAACTTTCCAGAGAACCGACTGGCTGATCATCGGACCGGCTTCAAGTCTTACAACCTCGACCAAGTTCTCGATGGCGAACTTGAAGCGGTCGTTCAGTCCTGTGTGGACGCCGATATGGCTGCCCGCCTCGCTGGTGAATAGCAGGCCTGGGACCTGCGCCAAGTCCTCATGAGCGGCGGCGAGGTGCGCGAGTTGATCGCGGCGGCGCAGGCGCAGTTGGCTCAGGCTGGCGTAGATTCTGCCCGACTTCGACGCCCAGGTGCTGCTGGCCCACGTCCTACAGGTAAGTCGGGCGGACTTGGTCTTCGTGGACTCGGTCAGTGCCCAGCAGCGAGGTGAATTTCACACTGCTGTCGGCAGGCGCGCGAGTCGAGAGCCGCTGCAGCACATCACGGGTGAAGCCTGGTTTCGTCACTTGACCCTGGCGGTTGGACCCGGCGTCTTCGTCCCCCGTCCGGAGACCGAGATCTTGGTGGATATCGCCCTGCGCGCACTCTCCGAAATGCGCGCGGCACATCGACAGCCACGCTCGACCGTGATTGATCTGTGCGCGGGTTCGGCTGCGATCCCATTGGCCATTGCGACGGAATCTTCGGCCGTTGACGCCGTCGGTGTCGAACTCTCGGCGCAGGCGATGGCCTGGGCTCGACGCAACGCGCAGCAGTACGCGAGTGAACTGTCCGCGTCCGACTCCACCCTTAGACTCGTCGAGGCGGACGCGGCGCAAGCAGTCGCCTCTTTACCCCAATATGTCGGGCGGGCCGAGATCGTGACCAGTAACCCGCCGTACATCCCCATTGCGGGAATTCCGCGAGACCCTGAAGTGCGCGATTTCGATCCTGCGATCGCCCTCTTCGGTGGAACAGACGGCCTCGACATCGTTCGCGCAGTTGTGACTCAGGCCGCCGACTTCCTAGTGGATGACGGTTGGCTGCTCATCGAGCATGGCGACGAGCAGGGGACCGATGCCGGAATCCTCGGAGTCCCGGCCTTGATAGTTAACTCGGGGCAGTTCGATCAGGTGCAGGACCACCTTGACCTGACGGGTCGACCCCGGGTGACGACGGCGCGTCGGCGTGCCCGCTAGCCCCTGCACCCTCAGATCCGGTCGACTCAGACTGCTCAGGCCCAGGCCCAGGCTCAGACTGCTCAGACTCGGCCGGGTCAACCAGCGTTGGACACACCTGACGCAATTGCTCCAGGGTCACGGCTCCGGGGCGCACCAGCGTCGGCGGGTCGGTGGTGATGTCGACGATCGTCGAGGTCTGAGTGAACGTCAGTTCGCCCGCATCGAGGTAGACGCCAACGGCACCCTCAAACTGCTCGACGGCGGCCTGGCACGTTCTCGGCAGGTCGGTTCCGGCGATATTCGCTCCCGACAAAGCCAGCGGTCCGACCCGTTTTGCGACCTGCCACGCCACCGGATGCAACGGCATCCGAACGGACAGGCTGTTGTCTCCGAGTGCGCAGACCCCCCACGTCAAGGTGGGTTGACTCAGGCCAACCAGCGTCAACATGCCGGGCCAGAACGTCGCCATCAACTCCCGCGCAGCAGTACTGATGCCGGACACGATGCCGTCCACTGTCATAGTTGCCCCGACCATCACCGGCAACGGCAGATCTGGCCCTCGGTGCTTGAGTTCTCGCAGTCGATTCACCCCGTCAGCGGAGAACGCGTCAGTAGCTAGCCCGTAGGCAGATTCAGTCGGGACGACGACGACCTCGCCACGTTTGGCCGCAGCGCTCGCCGCCGTCAATCCCCGTTCCAATTCGGTCACGTTACGAACGTCGAAGCGTCGGATCACATGTTGATTGTGGCCAGACGTAGACTCTGCGCTATGACCGACGTGCCGTTCTGGGGTTCCGACTTTGCCAGTTTGCAGTCCGAAGACCCGCAAATCGCCGATATCTTGCTCTCTGAACTCGACCGGACGCGCTCCGGCCTGCAGTTGATTGCCAGTGAGAACTTCACCAGCCCTGCCGTGCTAGCCGCACTGGGTTCTATCCTCAGCAATAAATACGCTGAGGGTTACCCGGGTCGCCGCTACTACGGAGGCTGCTCAGAGGTCGACAAGGCTGAGCTACTAGGGATCGAGCGGGCCAAGGCGCTATTCGACGCTGACCACGCGAATCTGCAGCCACACACGGGGGCGAACGCGAATATCGCCGCCTACGGTGCGTTTCTTAAGCCAGGGGACACAGTGCTGGCGATGAGCCTGCCGCACGGTGGACACCTGACACACGGCACCAAAGTGTCCTTCTCCGGCAAGTGGTTCAACGCGGTTCACTACGGCGTCAGTCAAGACACCGAGGATATTGACTACGAGCAGGTGCGTGAGCTGGCCCGCGAGCACCGCCCAAAGATGATCATCTGTGGCGGTTCGGCGATTCCTCGACTCATCGACTTTGCTGCGTTCCGCGAGATCGCCGACGAAGTAGGTGCCATCTTGATGGTGGATGCCGCACACTTCATCGGTCTCGTCGCCGGCAAGGCAATCCCCAGTCCGGTGCCCTACGCCGACGTCGTTACCTTCACTACTCACAAAGTGCTGCGCGGTCCACGAGGTGGGATGATCCTCTGTAAAGAGGAGCACCGGGCAGCCATCGACAAGGCCGTCTTCCCGATGATGCAGGGTGGCCCGCTGATGCACTCGGTGGCAGCCAAAGCAGTTGCCTTACATGAGGCGGCGACGCCGGCCTACCAGGAGTACACCGAGCAGGTCATCCGCAATGCGAAGGCACTCACCGAGGTGCTCGCCGCGGAGGGTATGCGTCCGGTAACCGGTGGAACCGATACTCACCTGGCGCTGCTGGATCTGCAGGGACTTGGGGTGACCGGAGCGCAGGCCGAGGAGCGCTGTGATGCGGTCGGCATCGTGTTGAACAAGAACGCCATTCCCTACGATCCGCAGCCACCGAGTGTTGCCTCCGGGATTCGGGTGGGAACGCCAGCTGTCACCACCCAAGGTATGACTGAGGACCAGATGAAAGAGATCGGGTCGCTGATCGGTCGCGCCGTGACCGGGTCCGACACGCCAGAGAACCTCCGATCGGCCGTATCCTCGCTCGTTGAGCGCTTTCCGGCCTACGCTCGCCCCTAGAGCGAGACGCCTTTCCGGGTTTTCGCGAGTTTCCGGGTTTTTTGCGAGTTTCCGGGGAGCAGAGAGGTGATGGCCGGTGCGTGAGTACATCCTGTGCATGCTCGTCGCCGGCGCTATCACCTACCTCACCACCCCAATCGCGCGCCGATTAGCCATCAAGTTCGGAGCGATGGCCGAGGTTCGAGACCGCGATGTTCACGACGAGCCAGTCCCACGCTGGGGCGGTCTGGCGATGTTCGCTGGGTTGCTCGGCGGGCTGCTGCTGGCCAGCCAACTCCCGCTCATGCGAGCTGTCTTCGACGGAGACGGCCAGCCATTGGCGCTGCTGGCAGGTGCGACCATCATCGTGTTGCTTGGTTTGGCGGACGACAAGTGGGGACTAGACGCCCCGACAAAGTTCGTCGGCCAAGTACTGGCTGCCGGGTCCATGGCATTGCTCGGGATCCAAATCTTGTGGCTGCCGATCGCGGGAACACTGTTGCTGGATCCCCTGACGAGTGTGCTGCTTACAGTCCTGGTCGTGGTGCTGACGGTCAACGCTGTCAACTTTGTCGATGGCCTCGACGGCCTCGCTGCTGGCATCGTCGGGATCGCCGCCTTGGCCCTATTCGCGTACTCCTACCTGCTGAGCGTCTCGAATCAGATTGATCGCGCGACGCTGGCGGCACTGATATGTGCCCTGCTGGCCGGGATGTGTGTTGGATTCTTACCGCACAACATCAATCCGGCTCGGATATTCATGGGAGATACCGGCTCGATGCTCATCGGACTGCTGCTGGCCTCCTCGATGATTACGTTGACGGGTCGAGTGGACCCCAGTTCACTGACCGATTCGGTGCTCCTGCCGACCCTGCTGCCGCTGCTGCTGCCCGCTGCAGTTATCGCCGTGCCCCTGCTCGATGTCGGCTTGGCGGTTGTGCGCCGAACCCGAGCCCGACGTAGCCCATTTGCTCCGGACAAACAGCATCTGCACCACCGATTGCTTGAACTTGGCCACTCACAACGCCGTGCAGTGGGCCTAATGCATGCCTGGACGGCGCTCATCGCGTTCACGGCCGTGTCGCTAGCCTTCGTTCCCTTTGCCATGTCGGCGACGTTCTTCGGAGTCGGCGTCATTGTGTTGGCGGTGCTAGTCATCAAACCAGGCAGTTCTACACCGACACCAGTCGCGTAGTTTGGAGTGTGCGTAGCCTTCGCTCAGGGCCGCAGCGCAAGACAGGGCGCGCGGTCGAGATCACCACAACCACTGAGGACCTAGACGTGAGCAACGAAAACACCGAGCCGGGAGCACCGCCAGTCAAGTCCGACGGGCCGGCTCCCTTTACGGCAGCTGCAGCTGACGCTCGGATGCTGAAGATCCCGCTGTTGTGGGTCATCTGCGCGGGGACCATCGCGACGATCGTCTCAGGAGTCGTGGCGGGTACCCAGGGGTTGATCGGCGGGATCATTGGAACGCTAGTGGTGACGGGTTTCTTCGGTGGTGGCCAGTACATTGTGGCGCGAGTGCTCCGAAACAATCCAATGGTCGCGATGAACATGGCGATGCTCGTTTACGTCGGTCAGATGGCGATCATGTTCCTGCTGTTACTCCTTTTGCGGGACGCAACTTTCTTCAATCCGAAGGCATTCGCCGGCACCGTCGTGGTGTGCGCATTTGTCTGGACGGGGGCGATGGCCTACGCGATGATGCGCACGAAAGTGCTTTATGTGGAGCCCGGTTCAGGTCCCGGTAAGCCCTACTAGGTACGTCGAAATGTGGGTAAGTGACTCTTACAGCCGACAACTGGCGAGCCGCGATGAGCGAGACGCCCCTGCTACTGCTAGGTTTCATCGCGATGGGAGATAGGGACGCCGCCGACAGCAAGTTGGTGTCGCCCAATGAGACCGCTTGGATGATCACCGGTCGGCTCGTTGCCGGGATGATTGTCTACGGAGGACTTGGCTGGTTGTTGGGGCTTTGGCTCGGACATCAAGCACTATTCATCGCAGGTGGCGTCCTCTTCGGGATTGCCGCTAGTTTGTACCTCGTGCTCGCGCGGCTCAACCACGAGACGCGAGAGCTAGAGAAGAAAATCCATGATCCGAGCGAGGGGCGAGAATGACCGCGACTGAGGTGACCCGTGGCTAGTTTGGTCGATGTTTCGGCTTGGGCCCCCGGGTGTCATCTGAACTCTGGATGTGGCTTCCCGGCACCGGGTACGGAGATTTTCGAGTTCACTCCGATTGCGGAGTTCTCAATCTTCGGTATCCCTTTCATCATTGACAAGCCAGTAATCTTGATCATCCTGTGTAGCGCGGTCATCATCGCCTTCTTCACAGTGGCTTTTGCCAAGCCCCGGATGATTCCTGGCCGCGTTCAAAGTATCGGTGAGGTCTCCTACCTGTTCGTTCGCGATCAGATTAGTCGCGAGACGATCGGTAAAGCGGGCGACAAGTACCTCGCCTTCCTATTCTCGCTCTTCTTCTTTGTTTTCTTGCTCAACTTCATGGGCATTTTCCCCGGAGCACAGTTCGCTCCCACAGGTTTGTTCGTCTATCCCGTGTCGCTTGCCGTCATGGTGTGGCTGACGTACATGTTCATCGGTTTGCGCCACCAGGGCCCCATCAAGTTCTTTACGAACATGATGTTCCCGCCCGGTGTGCCCAAGGCAGTGTTAGTGATTCTGGCGCCGATCGAGTTCATCTCGAACGTGTTGATCCGGCCCTTTACGCTCGCCATTCGTCTCATGGCCAACATGTTCGCTGGCCACTTGCTGCTCACTGTGTTCATCGTGGCGGCCCTATACCTCGCAAGTCCTTCAGTTATCGGAATCCTCGGGTCTGCCGCATCAGGCATTATGGCGCTGATCATGACAGCATTCGAGTTCCTGATTGAAGGTTTGCAGGCATATATCTTCACGTTGTTGACGGCCTCGTACATTGCGGGCTCGCTCAGCAACGAGCACTAACAAAGACGCCCGACCCCGCGGATCGTCCACGGGGAACGACAGAGAAGGAAAAGCGAAGATGCTCGATCTCATCGCAGAAGTTTCCGGAAACCTGGGAGCTGTCGGTTACGGTCTCGCGGCTATTGGCCCCGGTATCGGCATCGGCATCATCTTCGGTAACGGAGTTCAGGCCATTGCGCGCCAGCCCGAGGCTTACGGTGTAATCCGTCAGAACATGTTCATCGGATTCGCACTCGCCGAAGCACTTGCACTCTTGGGCTTCGTCGCACCGTTCGTCTTCACCTAAACCGCCGACCCTTCGACTCCTTTGAGGGGAGGATTCAATGACTAGCTTCATCGCTGCGGGCGAGGGTTCCGACTCGTTCAATGTTCTGGCGGTGCCGATTGGTGAGTTCATCATCGGTACGGTCGCGTTTTTGATCGTCTTTGGAGTCCTCGGGAAGCTACTGCTGCCCAAGATTCGTCAGGCGCTCGAGGACCGTGAGAAACTCATTGAGAGTGGCCTGCGGGCGGCGCAAGACGCCAAAGAAGAGTCGGCTCGGATGGCTGAGGCCAACCAAGACGAACTCGTCCAGGCTCGTGAGGAGGCCGCGTCGATCCGTGCAGCTGCACAGGCCGAGCGCGCCGAGATCATTGAGAAGGCACGTTCCGAGGCTGCAGCTACTGCAGCGGCTGTAACTGCTTCAGCTCAGGCTCAGATTGAGCAGGAGAAGAACAAGGCAGGTGCTGATCTGCAACGCAGCGTCGGTGCCTTGGCTACTGATCTGGCGGGACGCATCGTTGGTGAGGTCTTGACTGATAATGCCACTGCTCAGAATGTGGTCGATCAGTTCATCGGTGAGCTTGAGGCCGCCACTGAAAGTAGTGGGACTGCCTAATGCTTGGGTCAAGTAGAACCTCGGATACCGCGCTGCAGAAGTTCCTTGCTGCGCGGTACGACGAGTCCTTAACGGCAGATACCTACGCGGCCGCTGGGCGCGATCTGTTTGCCATCGTGACAGTGCTCGCCGATGAGCGACCACTGCGCGCGATGCTGGCAGATTCCGCCATCTCCGACGAGAGCAAGACTGCGACGATCAACACCCTGTTCGCTAGTCAGGTCTCGGAGTTGGCAGTCGCTGTCCTCACCCAGGTCGTCACGTCGCGTTGGTCGTCCGAGGCTGACATGGTCGACGCTGTTGAGGAGGCCGGGCAGACACTCATCCTGATGGGTGCTGAGGTCGATGGCGACATCGATCGGGTTGAAGAGGAGTTGTTCCGCTTCGGTCGGGCTATTGACGCAAACGCAGCGCTGCAAATGGCGTTGACTGATCCCGCGACACCGGCCAAGGCAAAAGCAGCGATCGTCACCCAGTTGCTTAGCGGGAAGGCTGCTCAACCAACGATCGAACTCGTTGCTCAAGTCTCGGGGAACTTGCGGGGTCGACGTATTCAAAACGCGCTCACTCGGCTCTCCGAGCTAGCCGCCGCTAGGCGTGGGCGCATTGTGGCTGACGTTCGCACCGCTATCGAACTGACGGATCAACAGCAGGAACGCCTGCGCGCAGTTCTCGCTCGTCTTCACGGGCGCTCGGTTGAGCTCAATATCGACGTGGATCCCGCTGTCATCGGCGGAGTAGAGGTGCGGGTCGGCGACGAGGTCATTGACGGAACGGCCGCAAGCAAACTAGAACAAGCACGTCGCAGGATGACGAGCTAGCCGGTAAACAGCTCACGCTGATTACCACCCAAAAACTGCAAAGATCATTGCCCGGAGCTTCAAGCCGAAGCTTCGACAACGAACGAAAGAGAAGAGACCATGGCCGAGTTGACCATCTCGTCGGATGATATCCGCGGTGCAATCGAAGACAACGTCGCAGCGTTCTCTCCAGAGAGCGCCCGTGAGGAAGTTGGTCGTGTCCTAGAGGTTGGCGACGGTATCGCCCGCGTCGAGGGTCTGCACTCCGCAATGACTAACGAACTCCTTGAGTTCGAGGGCGGCCTGTTAGGCCTCGCCCTCAACCTCGACATCCGCGAGATCGGCTGTGTGCTCCTCGGGGATCCGTCTCACATCGAGGAGGGCCAGCAGGTTCGCCGCACAGGCGAGGTGCTGTCCGTCCCAGTAGGCGATGGCTTCCTCGGTCGCGTCGTGAACCCACTAGGTGCCCCGATCGACGGGCTTGGACCGATCGACTCCGATGTAAGCCGTGCGCTCGAGGTGCAGGCCCCGTCAGTTGTAGAGCGCCAGCCAGTAACCGAGCCGATGCTCACCGGGCTGAAAGCTGTCGACGCTATGACAGCTATTGGCCGCGGCCAGCGTCAGCTCATCATTGGCGACCGTCAGACCGGCAAGACCGCACTTGCGCTCGACACCATCCTCAACCAGAAAGAGGGATGGGATTCCGGTGATCCGGCCAAGAAGGTCAAGTGCATCTACGTCGCCATCGGTCAAAAGGGTTCCACCATCGCCGCTGTGCGTGGCGCGCTCGAGGCAAATGGGGCGCTGGAGTACACGACGATCGTCGCCGCCCCGGCATCTGACAACCCTGGCTTCAAGTACCTCGCTCCCTACACCGGTTCTGCCATTGGGCAGCACTGGATGTACAAGGGCGAGGCCGTTCTCATCGTCTTCGATGACCTCTCCAAGCAGGCCGAGGCCTACCGCGCCGTATCGCTGCTGCTGCGTCGGCCGCCGGGTCGCGAGGCCTACCCCGGCGACGTCTTCTACTTGCACTCACGTCTGCTTGAGCGCTGCGCAAAGCTCTCCGACGAGATGGGTGCCGGATCGATGACCGGCCTTCCGATCATCGAGACTAAGGCAAACGACGTCTCGGCGTACATCCCCACGAACGTCATCTCGATTACCGATGGCCAGTGCTTCCTGGAGACTGACCTGTTCAACTCCGGTGTCCGTCCGGCCATCAACGTCGGTATCTCCGTGTCTCGTGTCGGTGGTGCTGCGCAGCCGAAGGCGATGAAGAAGGTCGCGGGCTCGTTGCGCCTTGACCTCGCTCAGTACCGTGAACTTGAGGCGTTCGCAGCATTCGGATCTGACCTTGACAAGGCGTCCAAAGCAGCCCTAGAGCGTGGAGCCCGCCTCGTCGAGTTGCTCAAGCAGCCGCAGTACAGCCCGTTCTCGATGGAGAACGAGGTGATCGCGGTCTGGTCGGGAACTTCCGGTGGACTAGACGACGTGCCCGTGCCGGACGTGCGTGAGTTTGAGAAGCAGTTCCTTGCTCATATCGACCGTGAGCACAAGGAAATCACCGACACTATTCGTGAGACCAAGGCTCTCTCGGACGATACGGTGATCCTGCTTGAGAAGGCGCTCAAAGACTTCAAGCGGACGTTCGTCGCCAGCGACGGAACCGTATTGGGTGCCGAGGCCGAGGCTGAGCCGATCGCTGAGGAAGAGATCCAGCACGGCAAGGTCACCCGCAAGGTGCGCAAGTAGTAACGGCGAACGAACAGAGTAGGGAAACCACATGGGTGCACAGCAGCGGATCTTCCGCCAGCAGATTAAGGACACACAGTCCACGAAAAAAATCACCCGCGCCATGGAACTGATTGCATCGTCCCGGATTGTCAAAGCGCAAGCTGCGGTGAAGGCGAATGCACCGTACGCGCGAGCGCTATACGAGGCGCTCACACTCGCCGCCTCGCACGCTCAGATCAATCACCCGTTGCTTAACGAAGCGGAGAATCCAAAGCGAGCCGCCATCCTGCTCGTGACGGCTGACCGCGGGTTGGCAGGGGCCTACTCATCGAATGCGATCAAGGAGGCTGAACGTCTCGCGACGCGCTTACGTGAGCGAGGGATTGAGCCCGTCTGGTACATCGTCGGGCGCAAGGGCGTCAGCTTCTTCAAGTTCCGCGATCGGCCCATCGCCGACTCGTGGACGGGGATTAGCGACAGCCCAACCTACGACGACGCCAAGGAAATTGGCTCAAGACTCCTGGAAGATTACCTAGGAGACGGCGCCGACAGTGTCGACGAGATTCATGTCGTCTACACCCACTTCGTCAACCGAGTGAGCCAGGAACCACGCGTGCTTCGCATCGTTCCGCTCGAGGTTGTTGAGGAGGTTGTCGACACGACCTCAGGTGAGGGTATTCACGGCGCGGAGGACAAAGGTGGCAGAGCTGTTTGGCCGCTCTACGACTTTGAGCCTGACGCTCAGAGCACACTAGATAACCTGCTTCCACGATTCGTCGAGCACCTTGTACACGTTGCGCTACTGCAGTCGGCAGCCAGCGAGCACGCCGCCCGTCAACGGGCAATGAAGTCAGCAACAGATAACGCCGAAGACCTGATCCGCCGCTACACCCGTCAAGCCAACCAGGCCCGCCAGGCCGAGATCACACAGGAAATCAGCGAAATCGTCGGCGGGGCCGACGCGCTGGCATCCGCCAAATAAGGGAGTGAGTTAGAAGATGACCGCTACTGCGGACACAGCAGTTGGAGTAGGCCGCGTTGCACGAGTGACCGGGCCGGTCGTTGACGTCGAGTTCCCGGCGGAAGCAATGCCCGAGATCTTCAACGCGCTGCACACGACCGTCACCTTCGGTAAGCATGAAGAAGGCGATCCAGACGAGCGCTTACTGACCCTCGAGGTCGCCCAGCACATCGGTGACAACCTCGTTCGCGCGATCTCGATGCAGCCAACGGACGGTCTCGTTCGCGGTGGCGAGGTACGCGACACCGGTGCACCCATCATGGTGCCAGTAGGTGACGTGACCAAGGGCCACGTGTGGACCACTCTGGGCAACTCGCTCGACGTTCCCGAGTCCTCCTTGGACATCAAGGAGCGCTGGCCCATTCACCGGCTCGCCCCGACCTTCGATCAGCTCGAGTCAAAGACCGAGGTCTTCGAGACCGGTATCAAGGTCATCGACTTGCTCACCCCGTACGTCAAGGGTGGAAAGATCGGCTTGTTCGGTGGTGCTGGTGTCGGCAAGACCGTCCTCATCCAAGAGATGATCTACCGCGTTGCTGAAGAGTTCGGTGGCGTGTCGGTGTTCGCCGGTGTCGGTGAGCGCACCCGTGAGGGTAACGACCTCTTCCTGGAAATGACTGAGTCAGGCGTTATCAACAAGACCGCCCTGGTGTTCGGTCAGATGGATGAGCCGCCGGGCACGCGCCTTCGCGTGGCGCTGACTGCGCTGACGATGGCGGAGTACTTCCGCGATGTGCAGAAGCAGGACGTGCTGCTCTTCGTCGACAACATCTTCCGTTACACCCAGGCCGGCTCTGAGGTTTCTACTCTGCTCGGTCGTATGCCCTCTGCAGTCGGCTACCAGCCAACGCTGGCCGACGAGATGGGACAACTCCAGGAGCGGATTACCTCAACGCGTGGTAACTCGATCACCTCTCTGCAGGCCATTTATGTCCCCGCAGATGACTTGACCGACCCGGCGCCAGCAACAACCTTCGCCCACCTTGATGCGACGACTACGTTGAGCCGTCCGATTTCGGAAAAGGGCATCTACCCAGCTGTCGATCCGCTTGACTCGACCTCACGGATCCTCGACCCGCAGTACATCGGGGCCGAGCACTACGAGGTGGCCGCGCGAACCAAAGAGATCCTGCAGCGTTACAAGGATCTTGAGAACATCATCGCCATTCTCGGTATCGACGAACTCTCTGAAGAGGACCGGATCATCGTCAACCGCGCTCGGCGCATCCAGCGCTTCCTCTCGCAGAACATGTTCGTGGCTGAGGCATTCACTGGCCAGCCAGGATCCTTCGTTCCGGTCACCGAGACGGTGGCAGCGTTCAAGGCGCTCTGTGCTGGTGAATACGATCACCTGCCAGAACAGGCATTCTTCATGTGTGGCGGTATCGAGGATCTTGAGCGTAACGCCGCGAAGTTGGCAGGCAAGTAATCATGGCTGATCCGTACGAGGTTCACCTCGTCGCTACCGACCGTGAGGTCTGGAGCGGCGAGGCGACCCTGGTCTCGTTCGAGACTCACGACGGCGAGATCGGTGTCATGCCAGGTCACTCGCCGATGCTCGCGATGTTGCGCGACGGCCCAGTGCTCATTCGTCAACCTGACGACAAAGGTGATCTGCACGCTGCCGTGCACACTGGCTTCGCGGTTGTTGACGGTGGCAAGGTGATGATCCTCGCCGAGTCAGCTGAGATGGCCGAGGAGATCGACCTCGATCAGGCACAGGCGCTGCTAGCCGAAGCAGAAGCCAGCGCAGAAAGCGATAGTCGAGCGGCAGCTATCGCCCGTGCTGAGACCCGCATTAGGGTCGCTAAGCGATAGTTCGGTCGGTCGGTCGGTCAGGAGCTAACGGTTCGCTCCTGGTACCCACAGTTCGTCGCCCCGGCCAGCCTCGGCGTTCGCGACACGCCCGAGAATGAACAGCAAATCGGATAGCCGATTTAGGTACTTAGCTGGTAAATCGCTAACCGTGTCCGGGTATTGATCGCGTGCCGCCCAAGCGGACCGTTCCGCCCGCCGGGTCGTTGTTCGCGCCACATGCAGCAGCGCGGAACCCTGCGTCCCCCCAGGCAGAACGAAACTGCGCAGCGCAGCGAGCGGTTCATTGAATCTGTCGCACAGCTCTTCAAGTCTGGTGATGTACTCGGCCTCAACTCGCAGCGCGGGTACCTCGGGCGCGGGTTCGCCCGGCGCGGGAAGAGGTGTGCATAGGTCGGCTCCCACATCGAACAGGTCATTTTGGATGCGGATAAGTTCCTCAGTCACATCGCTCGAGAGCCCACCCATCGTGACAGCAACGCCGATTGCTGCGTTCGCTTCGTCGACGTCGGCGTAAGCCAGCAGCCGAGAGTCATTTTTGGTCGTCCTGGAGAAGTCTCCAAGGGCTGTAGTGCCGTCATCGCCGGTTCGCGTGTAGATGCGCGTGAGATTAACCATGAGATCAGCGTATCCTCGGCCATTGTGGAGGCATTCGAGGTCATCGGTGGAAAGCGTCTTACGGGCGAGGTAGCGGTTACCGGGGCAAAGAACTCCGTGCTCAAATTGATGGCCGCGACGCTGCTTGCTCCGGGGACTAGCACGATCACCGCAGTTCCGCAGATCCTCGACGTCTCCGTCATGGCGGAGTTGCTGCGTCGACTCGGTTGCGAGGTGTCTCACGACGAGGACGCTGCGACGTTGTCGATCTCGGTTCCAGAGGTGCTCCACCACCAGGCGGACTATGACCTCGTGCGGCGCATGCGAGCATCGATCTGCGTGCTTGGGCCGCTGATTGCTCGATGCTCGAGAGCTGAGGTCGCGGTGCCGGGGGGCGACGCAATCGGCTCCCGCGGACTCGACCTACATATTGCTGGACTCAACCGCCTTGGCGTTGACGTTCACAATGAACATGGCTACTTGATGGCGGCTGCTCCTGGTCGATTGCAGGGGGCCTCGATCTGGCTCGACTTCCCCAGCGTGGGGGCTGCTGAGAACATTCTGATGGCAGCAGTTTTGGCGAAAGGCACCACAGTCATCGACAACGCTCCCCGTGAGCCGGAGATCGCTGACCTGTGTCGAATGCTCGTTTCAATGGGAGCGGAGATCGGTGGTATCGGCTCCTCCACACTCGAGATCGTTGGCGTCGAGCAGTTGCATCCGACGACGCACCGGACCGTCCCTGATCGCATTGTTGCTGGTACCTGGGCAGTGGCTGCGGCAATTACCCAAGGCGACGTCCTGGTCAGAGATGCAAGAGCCGCAGACTTGGAGATCGCGCTCGACAAGCTGGTGACGGCTGGCGCCCATATCGAGGTCAGCGATATTGGGCTACGGGTCCAGATGGATCGACGTCCGCGTTCAGTGGATGTGGTGACGCTGCCGTATCCGGGCTTTCCCACCGACTTGCAGCCGCAGTTCATTGCCCTCAACGCCATCGCTGACGGCGCGGCCATGGTTACCGAGAACTTATTCGAGGCGCGCTTTCGTTTCGTGCAGGAGTTGCGCCGGCTCGGCGCTGATGTCCGAACAGATGGACATCATGCCTTGGTGCGGGGTACTGAGCAGCTTTCCGGTGCCCCCGTTGAGGCGACCGATGTGCGGGCCGGGGCCGGATTAGTGCTCGCTGGACTGGTGGCCGCAGGAACCACGACGGTATTCGATATCGCTCACATTGATCGGGGCTACGCGAACTTTGTTGAAAACCTGACTGGCCTGGGAGGTCAGATCTCGCGCGTGGACCGGTAGATCGCGGACGGAGTCAGCCCCGCTTCTCCGGGCGAGGTCGGCGGGATTTAGGGTGCAGCCATGGCTGAACAGGTAGCAGTAATCGGTGCAGGGCTCATGGGTTCGGGGATCGCTCAGGTTGCCGCGGTGGGTGAATACGACGTCGTGATTCAGGACGTCACGCAGGAGGCGCTCGATCGGGGCAGTGCCGCCATCGAGAAGTCCCTGCGTCGCTTCGCATCCAAGGGCAAGATCAGCGATGGCGATGTTGACGCCGCACTCGACCGAATCAGCACCACCACGGATCTCGGCGCTGTCGCCTCGGCGGACATCGTTGTGGAGGCTGTGTTCGAGAAACTGGAGATCAAGACAGCGCTTTTCGCTGAACTCGACCGGCTATGCAAACCGGATGCTCTACTCGCCACGAACACCTCCGCAATCCCGATTACTACGATCGCGGCAGTGACGAATCGTCCTGAATCTGTTGTCGGGACGCACTTCTTCTCGCCTGTGCCGATGATGGCGCTGTGCGAACTGGTCCGGGGCTACAAGACCAGTGATGAGTCGATGCACCGTGCCACAGTCTTCGCTGAGAATTGTGGCAAGACCGTCGTTGTGGTCAACCGGGACATTGCAGGATTCGTCACCACCCGACTCATCACCGCGCTGTCGATGGAAGCCATTCGTCTCGTCGAGGCTGGCGTCATGTCTGCACAAGACGTCGACACGGCCTGCCGATTGGCTTTCGGTCATGCGATGGGTCCATTGCAGACGGCCGACCTAACCGGGTTGGACATCTTGATGAATGCCTCAAATAACGTGTACGCCGACACCCAACGCGAGGCGTGGGCACCGCCAGAGTTGATCCGTCGGATGGTCGCTGCGGGCGAGCTTGGGCGTAAGACGGGTAAAGGCTTTTACGACTACGAGTAGGGCGTCGCTGCAGGCGCGAGCACCATTCGGCTGACGGCGTTTATGCGTGGTCTACCCTAAAAGGCATGGCCGAATCGGGATCGCAAACTCCAGACCGTCGTAAGAAAGACCGCCCGTGGTTGATGCGTACCTACGCCGGGCACTCCTCAGCAGTTGAGTCCAACAAGCTGTACCGGACGAACCTGGCGAAGGGTCAAACGGGTCTGTCTGTGGCATTCGATCTGCCGACGCAGACGGGCTATGACCCCGACAGTGATCTCGCTCGCGGCGAGGTAGGCAAAGTCGGGGTGCCCGTATCCCACATCGGCGATATGCGCCAACTGTTCGCTGATATTCCGCTCGGCGAGATGAACACCGCGATGACGATTAACGCCACCGCTATGTGGCTCCTAGCGTTGTATCAAACGGTTGCCCAAGAACAGGGTGCGCAGCCAATCCAACTCCAGGGGACGACGCAGAACGACATCATCAAGGAATACCTGTCGCGCGGCACGTACGTGTTCCCACCCGGACCTTCGTTGCGGCTGATCACCGACATGATCTCCTACACCGTCAACGACATACCGAAGTGGAACCCGATCAACATCTGCAGCTACCACTTGCAGGAGGCGGGCGCTACTCCGGTTCAGGAGATCGCGTACGCGATGAGCACAGCGATTGCCGTACTCGACTCGGTTCGAGATTCGGGCCAAGTCCCGCCAGAGCGTTTCGGAGAGGTCGTTGCCCGGATCTCCTTCTTCGTCAACGCTGGAGTTCGGTTCGTTGAGGAAATGTGCAAGATGCGAGCGTTCGTTGAACTTTGGGATCAGTTGACGCTCGAGCGCTACGGAGTGACCGACCCAAAGCAGCGCCGGTTCCGTTACGGGGTCCAGGTGAACTCCTTGGGGCTAACCGAGGCTCAACCGGAGAACAACGTTCAGCGCATCGTGCTCGAGATGCTCGCGGTGACCTTGTCCAAGGACGCCCGCGCCCGCGCCATCCAGTTACCCGCCTGGAACGAGGCACTCGGATTGCCACGACCGTGGGATCAGCAGTGGTCACTGCGTATCCAGCAAGTCCTAGCATTCGAATCGGATCTCCTTGAGTACGACGACATCTTCGCCGGGTCAACGGTTATTGAGGCGAAGGTGGCCGAAGCTCGTAGCGCAGTCCCAAGCAGAGATCGATCGCGTGCAGGCCATGGGCGGAGCGGTTGCCGCCGTTGAAACTGGTTACATGAAGCAGCAACTCGTCTCCTCCCATGCAGCCCGCCGCGCACATATCGAAGCCGGTGAGGACATAGTCGTCGGACTGAACAAGTTCACGACCTCAGCCGAGAATCCGCTCATCTCCGACCTTGAAACAGCAATCATGACGGTCGACGCCGAGGTTGAGGCTAAGGCAATTGAGGCCATCCGCATATGGCGTTCCGAGCGCGATAACGAACTGGTCGACCTGCGTTTGGCCGAACTGCGTGATGCGGCCAAGACGGATCAGAACCTGGTTCCCGCGTCGATCGCCTGCGCGCAAGCAGGAGTGACGACTGGGGAATGGGCCGGGGCCCTGCGTGAGGTGTTCGGTGAATATCGTGCGCCGACCGGCGTCTCGGGTGTCGTTGGCGTCTCGGAAGCAGGTGACGAGCTAGCGAAGGTCCGGGAGCAGGTTCGTCAGACAGGTGAAGAGCTCGGAGGCCGCGTTCGACTACTGGTCGGCAAACCTGGGCTCGACGGGCACTCAAATGGTGCCGAGCAGATCGCGGTCAGAGCGCGCGACTGCGGCTTTGAGGTGGTCTATCAGGGGATTAGGCTTACGCCCGAGCAGATCGTGGCGGCCGCGGTGGAAGAGGACGTTCACTGCGTGGGCTTATCCATTCTGTCGGGTTCGCATATGGAGTTGGTTCCCGACGTGGTGAGAGGATTGAAAGAGGCAGGTCTAGACGACGTTCCCGTGGTGGTGGGAGGCATCATCCCTGAATCTGACGCAGCGAACCTCAAGGAACTCGGCGTAGCCGAGGTCTTCACTCCCAAGGATTACGACGCGACGGCCATTATGGGGAAGATCTTGGCGTCCATTCGGCAAGCCCAAGACATTTAGCACCACGACACACCAGACACAAAAAAGCGGTCCGAGCACTTGAGGTGCCCGGACCGCTTTTTCAATGATTGAAGTGGCGCTGCTAGGAGACAACTCCGAGTGAGGTTGCGGAGACAGCGTCAGCGATCTCCTCGGCGGCGGCAACTGCGCCTTCGCCACGCTGACGCGGGAACTGTGCGAGGGCGATTCGGACGTAGATGCGCTCGCGCTCCTCTTCAGTCAGTCCGCCCCAGACGCCGTACGGCTCACGGGAACGAATGGAGTAGTCGGCGCATTCGATACGCACGTCGCAACGAGCACACACTGCCTTTGCAGCACGGTCGCGCCGAAGTCGAGCGAGACCTCGCTCGTTCTGTGGATGGAAGAAGAGCTCTGGATCTGCTTCTCGACAAGCTCCCTGCTCTTGCCACTCCCATGTGGCGTCGGCTGGAACCTGCGACAACGGCTGCTGCGGCATTCGTGCCTCCTGTAGGTCTGTCAAGACGCTTAGTCACTGTGTGTTGCGCGGATGCGCCCCGACCCGTTCGTCTTGCCTAGCTAGTTCAGTCTCGCTGCGTAACTACTTTTGTACGCGACGTGACACGGACACTACTTAGCGTGAGAGGAAATGGGGTCATACGAACGGTTGGTTTTTGCATCATCTTTTTGGCCGCGTTTGTGCGGTGCGTAACACTCCCTTGTCCACAACTTGGGGAAAGGGCGTGGATAACCGGCCCTTTGCCTGTGACTTAACCTGTGTTCAGTACGCAGAGTGTTCATTGGCATTCGCTGGCGTCACTGTCGCGGAAGTTAGATACGTCACGGTCTAAAGGTCAGATGTCACCGCATTTGGGGGAGTCAGTATCACCCTCTGCAGTCAGTGTGATCGAGGTCTCTCCCAGGGTCCGGGTTAGTTGGCGGACTATCGCAGACAGACGAACTGCTCCGATTTCGATCAAATTGTCGCCGAGAGTCACCGCCCAGAGTCAGCGCCGAGAGTCACCGCCGAGAGCAGCTCCGAGAGCAGCAAGGTTTGTTCGATTCTCAGGTCAAAACGGGCCAGGCGAGGTGTTTGGGCTAATCACCGGATGCGTACTAGGCTCCCGCCTATGAGTGACGACACCCCGGGTCTGCCGCAGGAATCGCCCGAACTGCAGGGTTCAACGCTGACTAAGGAGCGCGAGGAGGTCTCGCTTGACAATGGAGACCACGAACGCTTTGCCCACTACGTGCGCAAAGAGAAGATTCTCGAGAGTGCGATGTCAGGAGAGCCAGTAATTGCCCTTTGCGGCAAAGTCTGGGTACCCGGCCGGGACCCGTCGAAGTTCCCGATCTGCCCCGACTGCAAGGCGATCTACGAAGGACTGTCCCCAGGTAAGGGAGACGACGACTCCTGAGCGGGGAACTCATTGTTGGCGAAATGTCGACGGAGCACTACTAGATCTGGGGCAGATGGACGCCATTAGCGTTACTGTCCACCCCGAGAAGATCGCACTGCGAGATGAATCGAACGACAACAAGAGTGGAGCACGAACGTGAGTACAGCGACACCGCAAGGCCCTGGCCCGGATGGTTCTGGCGTCCCACTTGACTCGGACACAGTCGTCGTTGTCGATGAGCAGGCCCTGATGGATCGGATCGGGCGTGCCTGGTGGCTGGTGTTAATACTTGGGTTGGTCAGCATCGCTGTAGGCGTGATACTTCTCGTGCGCCCATTCACTGCTGTAAATGTTGCGGCCATCATTCTTGGGATCTGGTTGCTCGTCAGTGGAGTCATCGCGCTAGCTCAGGCCTTTAGCTCGCGCTTGGAGACCGTCGCTCGAGTGCTCAACGCAATCACTGGCGTGATCGGAATCGTGCTGGGCATCATCGCTCTTGAGAGCGTCGAGAACCGGATTGAACTATTGATCTTGTTCCTGGGAATCTGGTGGATCATGCGCGGCATCGTGGCGATCGCGGTCGGAGCGAGTGGGGAGGGCGGCGGCGTCGCTGTCTTCCTCGGAGTGCTGGGAATCATCGCGGGCGTCGTGGTGCTGCTATGGCCGATCCAGACACTTACTGTCCTCACCGTTGTTGCTGGCATCTGGCTGTTAGTACTTGGCCTAGTTGAGGTCATCGCCGCATTCCGAGTGCGTTCGCTGACCAGAGACGCCACCTGACGCACTAGTCGTCAAGATCGAGAAGCTTGCAGGCCGACCTGCTGTGATAACGAGATCCCGTCCAACCCAAACGGCGGAATTTGCAGGGAATCAACGCAAACCCCTAGCGGTCACGAGCTTTGCAGGGTAGGACAGTCCTATGAATAAGAAGCTGATGGCTGTCACCGCGCTCGCTGCATCCGCCGCTGGATATCTGGCATATCGCCGACGTCAAGCGGGTCCGGCCGTCACAAAAGCGGCCGAGAAGGCCGCGGACACGGTCACAGTCGCCGCTGCCACTACCGCTGCGAATGTCAGTGAGGTAGCTGAGACGACCGCTGCCGGTGTCTCCAAAGTGGCTGAAAAGGCGTCCGTGACAGCCGCGACCGTGGGTAAAACGGCCGACCAGGCTGCTCGCACAGCGAGCGTGGCCGCAGATGCAGCCGCTAAAAAGGCAGCCGATCGGGCAGCCGAAGTTGCCGATCTCGCCGAACAAGCCGCCGCCCGCGCATCTGAAGTCGCCGACACTGTGGCTGTTAGCGCCTCGGAGAACGCCTACCTCGCTGCCGACGTCGTCGAGGACGCGGTCGCGGAGTCCGACGAACAACCCCAAGCAAAAGATGCGACCTCGGATGACGCGGGTCGCAGTGGGGCGACCGACGCTGACGAAGGCGCGCCAAAGCCTGCACCAGCGTCGGCACCTACTGCTAAGTCCAAGCCAGCGCCGACCAAGTCGAGCGGTACGGCGGCACGAAAGTCATCCAAGTCAGCAACTCCGCAGGCGCAGCCCGCGGAATCGAAGGGTGTCCCCACCCCGGCGTCGATCAAGCGTCCGGCAGCCAAAAAGACGGCTGATTCCCAATCCACGCCGAAAGCTTCTTGAGTTCTCGGTGCCTTTCTCATCCCTGCGGGTAACCGGGAATTCGTGCGAGCTAGGCTGAAAACAAGAGTGAGACGCCAATCGAACGCATTGTTGCCGCGCATCCAAGGAGTTGACCGTGTCCAGTTTGCTATTCAATCCTGCTACCTACGATCCGACCTACCTCGACGATGAGTCGCGTCGGCAACTGAAGGCGCTAGTTCGCTTCTTCGAAAGTAAGGGCAAGGCAACTCTGAAGTCTGAGTATCACGGTGCCCAGTGGTACGCGGATTTCATCGAGTTCATCGGCGACGAGAACATCTTTGCTCGCTTTGCCACCCCAGCAGCGGTGGCCGACTTGATGGACGACGCCGACGACGATGCTCGTTGGGATACCGCCCGCATCAACGAACTCAACGAGATTCTCGGCTTCTATTCGCTTGATCACTGGTATGCCTGGCAGGTCAGTGTGCTCGGGCTCGGCCCAGTCTGGACCAGTGACAACGAGGACGCCAAGAAACTGGTCGGTGAGTTGCTCGCCGATGGTGCAAATCTTCGGGTTTGGTCTCTCTGAGCAGACTCACGGCGCAGACATCTATTCCACCGACATGATCGTTCGCCCCAACGACGGCGGATGGCTCGCGACCGGACCGAAGTACTACATCGGAAACGGAAATGAGGCGGGACGCCTCAGCGTCTTCGGGAAGTTCTCTGATGACGACCCGCAGCGCCCGGGGGAGTACGTCTTCTTCCTAGTTGATCCAAAGAATCCAGCGTTCACCCTGCAGAAGAACGTCGTCCATGGCTCGATGTACGTGTCCGCGTTCCGCCTAGACAACTACGCGGTGGCACCCGAGGACATCTTGCACACCGGCAAAGCGGCCTGGGATGCGGCGCTAGCCACGATCAATGTCGGCAAGGTGAACTTGGGGTGGGCAAGTATCGGCATCGCCGAGCACGCGTTCTACGAGTCGGTTACGCACGCCAACAACCGTATTCTCTATGGCAACCCAGTGACCGACTTCCCGCACGTACGCCGAATGATCTCCGATGCCTACGCCCGTCTCATCGGAATGAAGCTCTACTCGGTTCGTTCCGCTGACTACTTTCGGGTGGCCTCGCCAGACGATCGTCGATACCTGCTGTTCAACCCGATCACCAAAATGAAGGTGACGATGGAGGGTGAGCGCGTCGTTGATCTGCTCTGGGACGTTATTGCCGCCCGCGGCTTTGAGAAGGACACCTACTTCGAGCAGGCAGTGAGCCATATTCGGGCTCTGCCCAAACTTGAGGGAACGGTTCACGTCAACCTGGCCCTGGTTCTTAAGTTCCTTCCGCAATACCTGGCTGCCGCCATTGGCCAAGGTGAGCAATACGCCGCAGTCGCTACCCAGAACGAGGCGGCAGATGACGACTACTTGTTCACCCAAGGCTCCGCTAGTGGACTGTCCAAGATTCCATTCCATGATCCGCGGCCCGCTTTTGCGCGATTCTCGCACTTGCCCAACGTGGCCGTCTTCATGGAACAAATGACTGCGTTCGGGTTACTCGTGGCTTCTGAGCCGCCGTCCAAAGAGCAGTCCAAGGACCTAGACATGCTGTTGAGCCTCGGGCAGTTGTTCACGCAGGTTGTCTACGCCCAACTGATCTGCGAGGCCGCCGCTCTGGCTATCGATGGCGAACCCGGTGGCCTGCGCGAGTCATCCGTCAGCGACGTCACCGACCTGACCGAGGCCCACATCGACCGGGTATTCGCGGTGTTCGTCAAGGACTTCAGCGAGTACGCCCTGTCGTTGAGTGCTCAGCCCGCGGCAAGCGATGCACAGCGGGACCAGGCGCTCGGACTGATCAAGCGCCCGGTTATTGAGCCAGCTGCGGAGCAGGCATTTGCGCAGGAGGCGTTGTCACACGACGGCTCGTACGCGATGGCTCCGTAGTTGCATCTGTGTCGAGTTGGCAAATATTTCGACACAAATGCAAACACTGAGGGGACGAACGACAATTAAGTGTCTTACTGTCAAGTGTCGATAGGAAATACGAAGACGGCACATGTTCGTGGAGGATTGATGACAGTGAGCTCGCGAGTTCGTAGAACTGGCAGAGCGGTCGGTGTAGTAGCCGTCGTTGGCGGCTTGGCACTCGGCGCGATGCCAGCCCTGGCAGCGCCGGCTGCGGCCGACTCTGGCCAACGCATCATGAGCGGGTGGCTGCCGTACTGGACAACAACTGAGTCAACCAACTCGTTCGTGGCCAATGCGGATCTGTTCTCAGATATCTCGCCGTTTTGGCACAATGCCGTGCAGAGCACGAAATCAGCTAGTGGCGTCTCCATTAAGAACAACGCTTTGAGTTCGGGCACGCGCGCGTCGGTCCTGCCGAAACTCAAGGGACGCGGTGCTCTGGTGCTCCCCTCCATCACCGATGGGACTGGCGCTGGTCACATGAGCGCGGTACTGCGCAACAGCACGAAGCGTTCTGCGTTGGTCAACCAGATCTCTAACCTGGTGAACTCCAACGGATACGACGGAATCGACCTGGACTTCGAGAAGTTCGCCTTCAGTGATGGTCAGTCGACCTGGAAGAAGACGCGTCCGGCATGGGTTGCCTTCATTGTGGAGTTGGCAGGAGTCCTGCACGCAGATGGCAAGAAGCTTGCGGTAGCGGTGCCGCCGATGGGGGTACCAAACGGCGACTACTGGGTCTACGACTGGCCATCCATCGGACCGCACATCGACAAACTGCGCATCATGGCCTACGACTACTCCTGGACTCAGGCAGGTCCGATCGGTGGACCTTTGAGTTGGGTGAACCAGATCGCTGCCTACGCGAGGTCGGTTATGCCGGCCAGCAAAGTTCAACTCGGCACGCCTACCTATGGACGCGATTGGGTCGTGAAGACGAAAGGCACCGGGTGCCCGACGCTGGCTCGAAAGACGTACAACACCCGGGATATCGGCAAGATCTTGGGAGCTCCCAAGAGCAGTTGGAGCCGCGACCCAGCATCGCTGGAGCGCTACTACAACTACAAGGTCAAGTACAACGGCGGTAAGTGCAAAGTCTTCCGCAGTGCCTGGGTTCCCGACACGCAGACGGTCCTGGAACGGGCCCGGATCGCCGGTCGATACGGCTTGAGCGGTATTGCCACCTGGATGATTGGCTCGGAAACCAGCAACCAGTGGGGTCCGCTGCGCACGATTGCCAACAGTCAGCAGTTTGGCTCAAGCAGCAAGAAGGCTCAGACAGTGAGACTCAAGACGGCCGATCGGGTCGGGGCGAAGGGTCGCGCGGTGTCGTTGTCGGGCAAGGTCAAGCCAGTTCGGCCCGGCAAGAAGGTCAAACTTCAGAAGTCCAAGAACGGTAAATGGGTCACCATTCGTACTGATAGAACGTCCGCTGCGGGTAAATACGCGTTCTCCGTCAAGGCGACAGGCAAGAAGACCAAACTGCGAGTGAAAGCCTCCGGCGGGGCAAACTACGCAAAGACCTTCAAATACGTGACCCTGCGCAACTCCTAGCTGGTGGGCTTGCTCAGGCAGGTGGCGGGAAGCTCGAACCAACGAAGCGACTCGAACTCGGCCGTTGCCAGGCCCGCCTGAACATAGTCGTCGGGGTCAATCGTGGCACGCGAATCGTGGGCAGCCAGCAGGATCCGCTCACCATCGCGCAAGTGCTGGGCGAGCACTGACTCGTCAGCTCGGTCGTCGTGATGTGGGTACCGCAGAATGCCTGACTCGTCGTAGCTCAGTTCATCGAGGCGCAGTGGTACCGCCTGCGTTCCGTCGCGATGCTCCCAGATGCCCATGGTCGTGTCGAAGCGGTACTGGTCTAGCAGGCGCCATCCGTGACTGGCCACCAAGCTCACAGCGGAGACGATGTAGCGGAAGACCGTTTCGGAGATGAAGTAGTTGAAGTTGATCCGAGTCCAGCCTGGTTTGATCCCCTCACACCCCCTGGCGACCTCCTTTTCGAACTCGCGACTGCGTTCGATATCAACGCCGAGCAGGGCGTGCCCGTATGGTCCAGCGCAAGAGCAGCCACCGCGAGCCTGGATTCCGAATAGGTCGTTGAGCAGTGCGACGACGGCGTTGTGGTGCAGGTAGCGACCCGAGGGGGCGCGTAGCGTGAACGAGATGATCGAGAGGCGCTCAGCGTCGTGGTTACCCAGGACCTCCATTTGAGGGTGAGAGGCCCAAGCAGACATTGCTCGGCGTAGGTAGTCGTCCTCGTGTGCGCGGATCGTATCTACGCCAACGGCGGCCTTGAGTTGCATGACGAGTCCGGCCCGAATCGCTTCAACAATGGCCGGGGTCCCGGCCTCTTCTCGCTGCACTGGGTCGCTGACGTACCGGTGATCGTCGGCGTTCACGTACGCCACTGATCCACCACCAACGACGTCGGGCACGCGGTTGGTCAAGAGTGTGCGCCGAATGGCCAGTACTCCTGGAGTGCCCGGTCCGCCGATGAACTTGTGGGGCGACAGGAACACCGCATCCTTGGCACTGGCCGGGTCTGCTTCGGGATCCATGTCGATATCGACGTAGGGCCCCGCCGCGGCGAAATCCCAGAATGCCAAGGCGTCGTGTTCGTGGAGCAACCGTGTGATGCCAATCGTGTCACTGACTATCCCAGTGACGTTACTCGCGGCACTGAATGAGCCGATCTTGATCCGACGGTCCTGATGGTTCGTCAGTTCCTGCGCCAATACCCGCTGATCGATGTGCCCGTCGGCGTCCTCCGGTATCCGAACGACGTCGCAGATTGACTCACGCCAAGGCAGTTCGTTGCTGTGGTGCTCGAACGGTCCGATGAACACGACCGGACGCTCGGAGACTGGGATTTGGTCGAGCAAGTTGAAACGTTGCGACAACTCGGCTGGGATCCTCAGGTTCATGACCCCAATGAGCTTGTCGATGGCCCCAGTAGTTCCTGAGCCCGCGAACAGCACCGCGTAGTCATCTGTTGCGCCAAGGCTGTCGGCGACCAAGCGGCGGGCGTCCTCCCTAAACCGAGTGGTCTGGCGGCCCGTTCCACTGCTTTCAGTGTGGGTATTGGCGTAGCGGGGGAGCACTTCGCTGCGGATGAAGTCCTCAATGAATGTCACCGCGCGGCCACTTGCCGTGTAGTCGGCATAGGTTATCCGCCGTGGGCCAAACGGGCCATCCATCACGCGGTCGTCGCCCAACACCGATTCCCGTATTCGACCGAGCAGGGCAGGCTCAGGTAGCGACGGATCACGAGGCGGAATCTCTGAGGACGGGTCCACAGCCCCAGCCTACGTGGCGGCGGTCGAGTGCGGGCGTGCAGTGAGGTCGCGAGCATGGAATCATCCCTCTAGTGACCGCTGCCCCGTTTGAGCTCGCAGAACCGCAAGCACAGGAACAGACTCAGGCCGATAACCCTTGGGCCTGCGTGGTTTGGGACGACCCAGTCAATCTCATGTCTTACGTCACGTACGTCTTCATGACCTACTTTCACTACTCGAAAGAGAAGTCCACGCAGCTCATGCTTGAGGTGCACAACAACGGGAAGTCGGCTGTGAACACGGGAACCCGCGAGGAGATCGAACGTGACGTAGCAGCGATGCACTCCTACGGCCTGTGGGCAACGTTGGAACGAGACAACTGATGGCACACGCATTCACGCGGGAAGGTTCGATGCTCTCGTGTCGCCTCGAGCCGGTGGAGCGGGCACTAATCATGGCGTTGGTCGACGAGATGATCGACGTACTCGAGCAATCCGGTGATCGCAACGACCAGGACGCGGATCCCCTCGCAGTCGAGATGGGGCTCGCCGACCTCGCCGGTCCGGCGCCCGAGCGCCCCGACGACCCCGTCCTGCTGCGGCTACTCCCAGATGGGTACCGCGAGGACCCTGAAGCCGCGGCAGAGTTTCGTCGCTACACCGACGACTCGCTGCGACAGGGCAAGCTCGCTGACGCGGCCGCGCTCAAGATCGGTCTGGCGTTGCCTGTCGATGAGGATGAGGACGTTCTCGAGGTAGGGGTGGAGGAGGCGCAGTTGTGGCTGCGAGCGATCAACGACTTACGCCTGGCACTCGGTGTTCGGCTAGGTCTGGGTGATGACCCCGAGCGGGACTTCACGAAACTCGCGGACAACGACCCGCTGGCGTCGGCGGCGATGATGTACGACTTCTTGACCTGGTGGCAGGACACACTGCTCACGGCGCTAGTCTTCCTGATCCGGTTCCTCGGGGAGAGCGCTCGCGCTCGGGGTGCGTCCTTGGTGTCGGCTCGCTATCTTTTCAGGAGACTCCAGGGGAGTCGTTCTTGATCATCAAGCTCGGTGATCACGGACTCGTGGGTGGAGCCGTGTGCGCTTGAGCAAACTGAAGGGTTGTTTTATGTCGAGCCAATTGCTCAAAGGAAGAGTGGCTGCAGTAGGCGCCGTGGGTGCCGGAGCTGTGTTGTTGATCGCTGGATGTAGTAGTTCGTCCAGCACGCCAGAAGAGAGTAGCGCTGCCCCGACACCTGCAGCTACGAGTGCAGCGCCGGCTGCCACCACTATTCCGCCAGCCCCGGCCGGGTCAACTGAGATCACCAGCAAGTCGGTGGCCGAGGGTGCGACCTACACCAGCTACAAGACCAGTGAGACCCCCGCCAACGTCGTCGCAGCGTATGACTCCGCCCTCAAGGCAGACGGATTCACGATCACCAACGAAGGTAGCGGCGGCGGTGGCTGGGGCCAGTACGGCGGCTCAGAAGCCCGAGTTGGTGGCAACAAGGATGGCGTATTCGTCGAGGTGAACGCTGGCGGCGAGAAGAACAGCACGACCTACTTTGAGATCTGTCAGGGTCCCACCTCGGAGTCGGTATCCAAGTGCCAAAATGGCAACCATGGAGACTCATCCGAGAGCTAGTCACGGTCGTTGACCAGTGAAGGATCCCAGTCCGGCCAGCCTGCCTTCGTGGCGGGCTGGCCGCTCTGCGTCGCAGGCAAGATCAGCGCAACCTGCCCGATTGGTCTTACGTGATCATCACTTTGAAGCGATGGGCGTTAGTTGCCAGGTCATGACTCTCGGCGGGCACTCGGAGTTGCGCGCGCTCGGAGAGAATCGGGTGCGTCAACTTGAAGACTCGTGGACCCGGTTCGACGACGGCAGCGAACTGTCTGAGTTCAATAGCCGTGGCGGTCACTGGCAACGCGTATCACCGGACCTCCTTGAACTCCTTGTGCGAGGGCTGGTCGGTTGGCGGTTATCGGGGGGCGCGTTCGATCCATTCTTGGCGCGCGACATCGTCAAGGCTGGATACGATCGCGACTTCTCGGCGCTCTCGCCGTCCCCGACTGGCCAACCAGCAACAGAGCGTGCGTCTGCGGTGAGCGATAAGGGACTCGCGCCCACCCAAGCGAGGGCGCAGTTCGTTGAGACGTAGGCGCCGATTTGAGCACTCACCCATGCAGGTGCGCACAGGCCCTCGACTTGCTCGTCTTGAGCCCGGAGTTGGCTTCGACAGTGGTGGGATAGGAAAGGGTCTTGGAGCGGACATGGTGAGCGCCCAGTTGATATCCGGGGGTGCGGCGGGGGCCATGGTCAATCTCGGTGGCGATGTCCGGGTCCGTGGCGCTTGGCCGGAGGATGGCTGGCGAATCGGCATCGCGGATCCCATGGGCATGCGAGAAGGCGACCTGCATGTCGCATTGCGCGACGGTGCCTTGTGCACGAGTGGCACGCTCAAGCGCAGGTGGATCGATCACCAAGGCGCGGTTGCCAATCACATTCTTGACCCAGCGACTCGTCGGCCTTTGAGCGATTCGCAGCTTGTTGCGGTGACGGCGATCGCCCGACAGGGTTGGCGGGCGGAGGTGTTGACCAAGGTCGGTTTGGTAGCTGGTCTCGACGAGTTGCGGGCGATTGGCGAGCGAGGCTCGCAGACCGGGTTCCTCGTGTGGGATCGCAACGGTCAAATGTCACAGTTCTAGCGCCGCACCGCGCAGGGCAGGTCATCGCGGACTAGTTGTGCCGAGCGCAAACCCGATAGGCGCTAGGCTCACGGCCATGCTCACCATCAGCCAGGAGCACGTTGACCAGATTGTTGCCCACGCTCGCCGGGATCACCCGGACGAGGCCTGCGGCGTCATCGCCGGACCGATTGGCACCGACAGTCCAACTCGTTTCATTCCAATGGTGAATGCCGCTCGTTCCCCCACGTTCTACGAGTTTGACTCTGGCGACCTGCTCAAGCTGTATCGCGAGATGGCCCGCAACGATGAGGATCCCGTCGTCATTTACCACTCGCATACCGCGACCCAGGCGTACCCATCGCGGACCGATATCTCCTACGCGTCAGAGCCAAACGCGCACTACGTGCTCGTCAGCACTCGCGAGACCGGGGCCGACGACGGACCGTTTGAGTTCCGCTCATATCGGATCGTCGAGGGCGAAGTGATAGAGGAAGAAGTCATCATTACCGCCGGTAGCTAGTCCTGATGGCAGAACCCGTAGGCTGTTCCTGTGATTTCAGTTGAGATTCCGACGATTCTTCGCACGTACACCGGCGGTCAGCGTGCGGTGTCCGCGCAGGGCGCTACCCTCGCGGAGGTTGTGGCCAGCCTCGACGCGGCTCATCCCGGCATTGGCGAGCGTCTGCTTGACGGCGGATCGCTGCGCCGGTTCGTCAACGTCTACCTCAATGACGAGGATGTGCGCTTCCTAGACGGCCTCGGCTCTGCGGTGAAAGACGGCGATACTGTCACGATCTTGCCGGCCGTTGCTGGCGGGTCATGTGCCCACTCGAGCCGACGTATCGACGACACAGCTTCGCTATAGCGTCGGAACACAATGACTCGCTACAACTCCCTCCTGGACTCGGTTGGCCACACCCCACTGGTGGGTTTACCGACGTTGTCGCCGAGCGAGGATGTGCGGCTTTGGGCAAAGCTTGAAGATCGCAATCCAACCGGCTCGGTGAAGGATCGTCCCGCTTTGTGGATGATCGAGGCAGCCGAACGCGACGGCACGTTGAAACCGGGCGACACAATCCTTGAGCCGACCAGCGGCAACACCGGGATCTCGCTTGCGATGGCGGCGAAGCTCAAAGGTTACAAACTCATTTGTGTGATGCCGGAGAATACTTCCGCTGAGCGCACCCAACTGCTGAAGATGTGGGGTGCCGAGGTCCGCTACTCTCCGGCCGCCGGGGGGTCGAATGAGGCCGTCCGGGTCGCGAAAGCTATCGCGCAGGAGAACCCCGACTGGGTGATGCTGTACCAGTATGGCAATCCGGCCAACAGCGAGGCCCACTACCGCGGGACCGGTCCAGAGCTGCTGGCGGACCTGCCGTCGATCACCCACTTTGTTGCGGGCCTGGGGACCACCGGAACCCTCATGGGTGCGGGTCGCTTCCTGCGAGAGAACGTTCCCGGCATACAAATCGTTGCCGCGGAACCGCGTTATGGCGAGTTGGTTTATGGCTTACGCAACCTCGATGAAGGTTTCGTTCCCGAGTTGTACGACGAGTCGGTGCTTACCACTCGATACTCCGTTGGACCACGCCAAGCTGTGCGTCGAACTCGTGAGTTGCTCGAGCAAGAGGGCATCTTCGCCGGGATCTCGACGGGAGCAATCTTGCACGCCGCCTTGGGAATGGCCCAGAAGGCCGTCGACGCGGGCGAGTCTGCTGACATCGCGTTCATCGTGTGTGACGGGGGATGGAAGTACCTGTCTACCGGCGCCTACGAGGGCACCATCGAGGATGCCGAAGCCGCTCTCGAGGGCCAACTCTGGGCCTAGAGGGTGATGCTAGGAGCTGTAGACGCGGAACCACATTCTCACCGGAGGAGTGTTGTTGAGCACCAAAATCAACAGCCCGAGAATGATCGTGGCCCAGCCTGCGCCGGTTGCGAGTTGGAACAGCGCGAAGAACATGTTGATGATGGCTAGCAGGTTGACGAGCATCCACGCTTGAGGATCCCCGCCGAGCAAACCACGGCTGATCCATAGATAGATCAATCCCAGAATGAAGGACAGGGCGGCTGTGGTCACCCAATACCAGTCGCTGACAGGCGCGCTAAATAGCTGCTGTGCCTCAGCTGGGCGAAACCACAGCATGAGCGCAACCCCAGTGGCCACAAACTGCCCAATCGCGCCCAGGATCACCACGATCGCCAGCAACACAACGGCGAAGGGACGCTTGCCTCGCTGCGGACCAGTGAGTACGGCGCCATCGTTGAACTCAGGACTAGATGAGATATCGCTCATAACGGGAGAGTATCGGGACACATTGTGCGATGAACCGTTGCGACACGACGTACGCTGTACCGCGTGGTTGACGCGCCAATCGGCATTTTTGACTCCGGGGTCGGGGGGTTGACAGTCGCGCGCGCCATTCTTGATCAACTCCCGAACGAACCGATCATTTATGTTGGCGACACTCTCAACGGTCCGTACGGACCGCAGCCGCTAGCTGAGGTTCGCCGCCTGGCGCTTAGCGTGATGGACGACCTGGTAGCTCGCGGTGTCAAACTCCTAGTAATTGCCTGCAACTCGGCTAGCGCGGCCGTCCTGCGGGATGCTCGCGAGCGGTACGACGTCCCCGTGGTTGAGGTCATTCATCCCGCCGTTCGAAGGGCAGTTCACGCGACTCGGAATAATCACGTCGGGGTGATTGGCACGCAAGCGACCGTCACCTCCGGTGCCTACCGCGACGCATTCGAGGCGAACCCTCGGCTCACGGTGACCCAGCAGGCGTGTCCCGAGTTCGTCGACTTCGTGGAGCGGGGAGTGACCAGCGGTCCCGAACTGCTGGAGGTTGCGCAGACGTACTTGAAGCCCGTCACTAGCGAGGGGGTGGACACACTCGTGCTCGGTTGCACGCACTATCCGGTACTCACCGCGCTCATCCAACACGTAGTCGGTGACGACGTCACCCTCGTGTCCAGTGCGGAGGAGACTGCGAAGGACGTGTACTCCACTCTCACGCAATACGATCTGCTGCGCCCAGAGGGACTCCCGGAGCCCGTTCACTCGTTTTTGGCTACCGGCGACCCAGTGGAGTTCGAGCGAGTTGGTCGTCGGTTCTTGGGCCCCGTGGTAACCAATGTGACGCAGATCGGCGGGTTCGCCTCGTGAGGCTCACGGTCGTCGGGTGTGCTGGTTCGTTCCCCAATGCTGTCTCGGCCGGTTCCTGCTACCTGCTGGAGCAGGACGGATTCGCCTTACTGCTAGACCTTGGCAACGGCGCAATCGGCTCCCTCGCGCGCCACATCGATATCGCGACCGTCGACGCTGTGGCGCTGTCGCACTTCCACGTCGACCACTGCGCGGATATGGGTCCGCTGTACGTTACCCGCCGCTACGACCCACGCGGATCCGGAGCACCGATCCCGGTATTTGGCCCCGCTGGTGTCGCGCAGCGAATGAACCAAATGTACGGGCTCAGCGCAGACGAGACCGAGACGATGGCGGCGGTGTTCGATTTCCAGGAGTACCCAGACTTTGCTGGCGAGGCATTCAAGGTCGGGCCCTTCACGATTCAGGCGGTCGAGGTCGCGCACTGCATTCCTAGTTTCGCGCTACGCGTGAGCGCGGGAGGGCGCACCCTCATTTACTCCGGAGACACCGGCGAATGTGTGGCGTTGACCCAGGCAGCCCGTGGAGCTGATCTTGCACTCTTCGAAGCCTCATACGTCGATAGTGTGGATAATCCGGCAGATATGCATCTGACCGGCTCGCAGGCTGGGCGAACGGCAACCGAAGCCGGGGTACCTAAGCTGATCTTGACGCACCTGGTGGCATGGAATGACGATGCAGAGGTCCTAGCGGACGCTCGTCGGACTTACTTCGGCGACCTGTCGCAGGCCCACCCAGGCCTGACCATTACGGTGTAGTCGCGCCAGGTTGGCGCTATGCGATCTGCACGATGACAAAAAGCTGGAAATGTATGACGAGCGATGCTCGTCTCAGTCGGCGATGCACGATGAACAGGGAGCGATTTTAGTGACGCGTACTGACGGCAGACAGAACGACGAGCTGCGCCCGATTCGGTTCAACCGCGGGTGGCTAGACCAAGGTGAGGGAAGCTGCCTGGTGGAGTTCGGTCGTACCCGGGTGTTGTGCGTGGCGTCGCTTACCTCCGGCGTTCCCCGATGGCGCAAGGATTCCGGACTCGGCTGGGTGACGGCCGAGTATTCGATGTTGCCGAGAGCAACCGACAGCCGAAACTCCCGAGAGGCAGTCAAGGGCAAACTTTCGGGGAGGACTCAAGAGATCTCCCGACTGATCGGGCGGTCTTTGCGTGCGGTAATCAACGACGAGGCTCTCGGTGAGAACACCATCCAGATTGACTGCGATGTCCTGCAGGCTGACGGTGGTACGCGCACAGCCGCGATCACCGGCGCGTACCTAGCGCTCGAGGATGCCATCGCTTGGGCCACCGAACAGGGTCTGATCAAGAAGGGATCGCAGCCGCTGCGAGATTCCGTGCAAGCTGTCAGCGTCGGCATCGTTGACGACGAGCCCCGTCTCGACCTGCACTACGACGATGACGTCAGGGCGGGCACCGACATGAACGTCGTTATGACTGGATCCGGTGAGTACATCGAGGTGCAGGGCACGGCCGAGGGCACGCCATTCTCCCGCGACTTACTCAACGACCTGTTGAACCTGGCCGCAGCCGGATGTCAGGAGTTGGGCGTCGCGCAACAACAGGCGCTGCGCCAAGAGTTGCCTCGCAGCAACACGATGTTGGACGGAACGGCGGCGCGTAGCTGATGCCGAGGGTAGTGCTGGCATCGCGAAATGAGCACAAGATCGTCGAGATGCGCCGGATCCTGAAGGCGGCCGGCGCTGACATTGACCTGATCGGTCTAGATGACCTTGACGTTGCCGTGCCGGACGTGGCCGAGACCGGAGCCACCTTCGCCGAGAACGCTTTAATCAAGGCCGCTGCCGTTGTCGATGTGACCGGAATGCCCGCGCTAGCTGACGATTCGGGGTTGACCGTTGATGCGTTGAATGGGATGCCGGGCATCCTGTCGGCGCGCTGGTCCGGTGGCCACGGCGACGATGCCGCCAATCTGCGACTGCTCCTGCAGCAGTTGAGTGATACGCCGGCCGAACGCCGCGGTGCCGCATTCGTGTGCGCGATCGCACTCGCCGCCGACGGGATCTCGCCGGTCGTCGTCGAGGGCACCGTGCGGGGTCACTTGACGGCAGAGCCAATCGGCGAGAACGGGTTCGGCTACGACCCGATCTTCGTTCCCGACGGCTTCGATGTGACGACTGCACAGTTGAGCGCGGTCGAGAAGGACAAAGTGAGCCACCGGGGTCGAGCGCTGCGAGCCCTCGTCGAGGCGGGTCTGCCGATCTGAGGATCGTTAGTACGCGTGATTTGCGCCGTTACTCCATGAGTTGAACTTGTTCATCCCGTAGGACTTCTTGACGTAGTGCAAAGCGGACCAGATGTTTGTGTACGGAACGGTTTGATACTTCAGGTTCCCGAAACCTTTCTTGGCGTGCGTTTGGTAGGTCGGGGCGATCACTTGTAGCAGTCCTTTGGAGGGCGTTCCGGCCGCGGCGTTGCTGTCGTATCGGTTCACTGAGTCGGGATTGCCGTTCGATTCCTGTTGGATCTGGGCGAGGATGCCTGGCAGATGTTTGCGAGCAATCTTGTGCTCGTCCATGACCGCAACGACGATATTCGCCCACCGCGTGACGCTCTTAGGGAAGCTACCTCCGCTTGGGTGTCGCAGTCGTTTGCCCTCCCAGCGCGACGGTCCAGTCTCAACCGATACGGCGGTGACGGGCGCGGGCGCCGACGCGTTTTGAATCAAAGGTGCAGGCTGCGATACGACGGTTACCGGAGCGTCTGCTGCGCGTGGTGCGAGGGTGGCTTGAGCTTGGGTGAGTTCCTCAGCATGGGCCGTCTCGCTAAGCGCGGGGCTGGTACTCGCGACGACACCGAAGGTGATGCCCAGCGCGGCGATACCCGCTACGGGCAGTGTTTTGTACAGGCTCATACATCTCCATTGGTTTGGCGCACGCTGAAGCGAAATTTTTCGGCGACCTTCGCCGAGCAGGAATAGCAAGGAAGGCGGATAGCGGTGAGCTAGACGCCAGTTGCGCGTGCGCTGCTGCGCCTAGGGCGGGTGGCGCCTAGACGTTTCGAAATCTTGGTTAGCCGCGGACGCACCGTGGCTGCCAGATCTGCGAGCTAGCTAGGATCAGGCAGCGCTTGTCGCCGCCGCTAGAGATCCATTCGATGGGACTCGATCGGTGAACACTGGTCTGGCGTTCGGCATGTTCACGCCGTGTTCGATCAGTGCGTTAAGGACCGGAGCATCAACGAACAACTCGTCATGCTTTGGTAATTGCCAGAAAGTGTCGGGTCCAAACATGGAAGTTGCGCAGACTTTGCGTATCTCGTTGACCAACTCAAGACGTTCGTGCTCCGGCAGGAACGGTTGCCTACCCAACACGCCCACCATCGCGGCGTCGGTGAGTACCGCTACTGACAGCTCGCAGTCAACTGAGCTGGCCTGATCAATCTGGGCTAGGTGGCCCACGTGCAGCACGTCGAACGTGCCGACCAAGAGTCGCTTGGTGCTCACAAAATCCACTCTCCCCCCAGAGTGATTACCACAGCCAAAGTGTTTCCACTGCGGATCTTTCTCTCTTCAGAGTAGAGGGATTTTGGTTCCTGTCTAGAGTCCGATAGGTCCCTGTGAGTTAGTACTCAAATGGTTTACCTGGGCCACGCCAGGGAGCTCACAAGTCCCGCGCTTGGCGATACCAGACTGGCAGAGCCGCAACCAAGATCAGCAGGTTGGCCAAGAACAGCAGGCCATATACCCACCAGAACAGCGAGAATCCGGCGATCGTCACGCCCCACAGGATCAGGACCCAGCACAGCACACCGTAATCGCTAGGTAGCCGCAACAGCGAACGCAAGAGTGGTGCTGCGCCCTCGGGCTTAGTCAGAGCGACAGCTGCTGGACTAGCCCGACGCAACAAGTCAACGAGCAGCCACGCAAAGAACGCGACTGTGGTCACGGTGGCGTACCCGATGGCTAGCGCGACGTAGCCAACCGAGACGGGCTGAGTGTGGATGACCAACGAGAGAATGATGGCCCCGTGGAACAGCACCGTCTTGCCCATGTCCACGACGTGGTCTAGCCACTCACCTGCGGGGCTGCCGGTGCCGGTCAACCGGGCTAGTTGACCGTCGGCACTGTCGAACGCGTAGCCGAGTGCGTAGGAAAGCGCGGCCAGAAACCCGATCAGCGGCGATATTGGTCCGAAGGCAATCAGAGCGATTCCAACGACTGATAGACCCGCGCTAATCGCCGTTACACCGTTAGGAGTCAAGCCGAGGGAGTAGGCACCGGCGGCGATTCGTCGACCGACGGGACGGTTGACGAACCGGGAGTAGGCGGGCGCGCCATAGGCGGGTTTCTGAGCGTGAGTGAGCCTGGAGAGAGCATCGGAATATTTAGTCATAGGTTCCTCACGCGTTCGAATAGCTTCAGGTGAGCCGCCGCTGCCCCATCCCATTCGCGGTGACTGAGGTCAGGCGACGCCGACTCTCGGTCGCTCACAGCGACGAATTGTCGCGCCAAGACCTCAGGAGTTAGCGGACCCTCAAAGACTCGCACCCACTCACTGCCCACCTCCTGCGCCATGGCGCGGGTTGCGACGGTGCTGGGCACTAGCACGGGACGGTCCAGGGACAGGGCGTTGAGCAGCGCAGCTGAGTTGTGCATTTGCTGGTAGGGCAGTACGACCAGAGAGGCTCGGCGGATCTCAGAGGCTAGCTGCGCATCGGACACATGCTCAAGTCTCAACGTGACGCGAGGGTCGGTGGCCCCAACGCGCGAGATTTCGTCTTCGAGAGCAGTTGAGTTGGGGGCCCCAACAACGTGCAGGGTGAGGTTCCGGTCAGGGCACTGTGCGAACGCCTCAAGTAACTCAAGCACCCCTTTGTAGGGGCGGATCAGCCCGAAGAAGAGCAGCCTATTCGGGTCGCACTCCTCGTCCCCAGACTGCGCGGCGAACCACTCGCGGAAGTGTCCGAGCAGGATCGTGGCACTTGCCCCCTGCGCTGGAAGCTGCGTCTGCTCGTTTAGTCGGATCCAGCCAGTCGTGAGGGAGTCGAGGCGTCGCAGCAGCCAGGTATCGATCTTCCCGACGGCTTCATGGGGGGTGATGTTGTGCATCGTACGAACCACTGGAACAGCAGTGATGCGGAGCCGGGTCAGCAGTGCGGCAAAGAGTGTGCGGCGGGCAATGCGGCGACTGCGGCGTTCACTGCGCAGCATGATCTCGGGCCAGTGAACGTGAAAGACGTCGTAGTGCCCAATGAGGGCACTCTTCCAGCTGAAAGTAATGACATCGCAGCGTTCGCTCAAGCTGCGATAGAGCATCACGATGTACGGATTGGTGGCTGCACTAGGCGTCTTGAAGGACTCAAGAACGACTAGCCGTCCAGAGCGGTTCGGGGCGCTGTGGCCGGACTGCTCAGTTGTCCTGCCATCAGGTGCGTTGTCGCTCATCGATGTTCACCCGCTCTCGGTCACGCCCGATGCCGTTTGCAGCCGGTAGCAGGATCGCCAACGCGATCATCACATCTCGCAAGTTTGTGAAGATCGGACCGAATGCGAGATCCCACACCCCGATAATGGCGAACAGGCACACCAAGCCAGTGGCCCTACGTTCCGCCAGTCGATCAAGAAGTGAATAGACGAGCACCCACGCCAGGAATAATCCGAGAGCGAGTCCCACGAGGCCGTAGGACGCCCACAAGTCCGCGATGATTGAGTGCAGTTTGACCTGACCGGCGAACATGAAGTTGTCGACGTATCCGTTGTTGGTCTCGATCCCGACGCTCTTGAGTCCCTCCTTGGCTGTCCAAATGTCCTCGGAGTTGGGTACTGCCCCTAGGCCGAGGCCCATCGGCTGGGTTTGCATCAATTGCCAGGTTGCGGTCCACTCTGGTCGGCCGCCCGCGAGCAGTGAGCCACCCTCTTGAATCTGGGCGACGGTTCGGTTCTGGGCCTCCTCGCCCAGATAGCCTCCGGCTAGTAGTGACGTCCCCAGGGAGTACATCCCCGCCAGCAGCAGGGCAATTAGGCCAACCGTGGCGAGCTTGTTCATTGGGCGCTCACCTGAAACTGGGCGGTGCTGCCAAAGCACCAGTGCGCCAGCTAGAAGGCAAAATCCGAAGAAGCTACGGGAGTTTGTGGCGATACTGATCAGCCCGATGACACTGAGGGTCGTCAGCGTCGGCCACAGCCGCGGCGATCGTGACACCAGCGCTAGAGCAATCAGGCTCAGCGGGATCGACAGCTGATACTTCCAGGGGTTGTCCGAGGTGGCCAGATTGGGAAGGACGGACAGCAGGTACCCGAGACCGAAGGCGACGACCACGCGGTAGGTGGGCAAAATCGAGCGTGCCCACAGCAGCAGGCCCACGCCGCCGATGCCCGTAACCAGCAGCATGACGGAGTCGAGCGCTAGTCGAGGGTCGTAATCGCGTCCCTGACTCAGCACCATCAGCAAGGTGCCGACGACGATCGCGGCGAGCGCCAAAGCAACGATCAGCTTCGCGAATCGATATCGGAACAAATGGAACGCCCAAACGGGGACGAGTCCTAGTACCACCACGGTTCCGGTGGTGAGGCCGAGCGCGATCGGTTGGTTGAGCCCTAGCAATGCCACCGCAATGAGGGCCACGGTGGCGTTCAGTTCAAAAACACGCCGGTCGTGCCCAGGCGCCGTCAGTGCCGGGCTTCGGTCATCAACCTGCGCGAGCGTCATGTCGATTCGTTGACACCGTCAGGTGCAGTACTCGCGTACTCGCCGTAGCTCTTCGTCGCTGCAGTGGATGTCTTGTTCAGTACCAGCCCCAGGACGCGGGTACCGGCCAGCGACAAGATCTCCAGTGAGTCCTTGAGCTGGTTGCGTTTGGTTCGGCGCGCATCCACCACGACGAGCGTTCCGTTAACGAGTCGACTCAGCGCAGTGGCGTCGCTCGCGGGTAGCAGTGGGGGTGTGTCGATGATGACGATGTCCGCCACCTGCTTCAAGTCCTCCAGCACCTGCTTCATTGCGTCGGACCCGAGCAGTTCGGCGGAGTTCGGTGGAATTGCCCCGGCGGTAAGAACGCGCAGTTGACCACGCATCCAGGGCTGCAGCGCTTGGTCGAGGCGGATCTTGCCAGTCAGCACGCCGGACAGTCCGAGTCCCTGATCCAGTCCAGTCAGCGAGGCCAGAGTCGGTCGACGCATGTCGCCGTCGATGAGCACGACTCGGCTGTTTGCAGCGAGTGCTTGGGCTAGGTTCAGCGAGACCGACGACTTACCTTCCGCCGGAATACTTGAGGTGACGGCAACGCTGGAGATCGAGTCATCGAAGCTGATGAAGTCAAAGTTCGTTGCGAGGCGGCGGAAGCTCTCCGCCCGCGGACTGTGCGGGTTTTGCGACGCGACCGGCTGCGTCGTGGCATCGCTGTCGCGTGGGATGTCGCCGATGACAGGGACTGCGCCAGCAAGTTCCTTGGCCACCTCAGCGCTCGACACCCGCGTGTTGGTCAACTCGCGAACGACGGCAATGGCTACGCCCAAGATGAGTCCGGCGAGTAGGCCGACGGCGGTGTTGAGGCGGGTGTTGGGGGAATAGGCGAAACCTGGCGGGGTCGCGGGTGCGACGGTGCTGACCTTCACCGATGCGCCGTTCGCAGGGTCCGCGCCTGCCCCTCCCGTGGCCGGGTCACCCGGGGACAAGTCCGTCAGCACTACGCCCATCTGGGTGCCGATCGCGTTGGCAATCGCTGCAGCCTGCGTCGGGCTGGTATCGGTAACGCTGATTTCCATCACAACTGTGTCCAGCGGAACGTTAGTTGTGACTGACTTGGCTAGGTCGTTTGAGGTCGTATCCAGACCCAGTTCGGCGATCACCGGCTCGAGAACGACAGGTTGTTCGGCGAGCAGTGCGAACGAGCGAACTTGGTTTTGGGCGTACGTCGAGCCCTGCAACAGTTGGGTGGCTGAGTCGCCGCCACTGAGGTAGAAGAACAACGTCGTGGTAGATCGGTACTGCGGAGTCGTGGCCAGTGACAGCAAGATGCCGAGTATGGCCCCAGCAATTCCGAGCACGGCGATTGATTTCCACCGAAGTCGCAGTACCTCAAGGTAGCGAGACACGTCCACTTATTCCTCCGAAGTCGTGGGGCACCTGGTGGCTGCCGTGCGACTACACAGTGTCCGGCATCCGGCGCGGCTAACGCGATCCGAGTCAGCGCGAGAACCATCCCCATTTTCTCGTGCTGCCGTTGGTGAGCGCGTCCCTTAGTGACCTTGCGCGCAGGCCCCTATCAGAGTACGCGCTGATCACGTCACGGGCCAACTGCGGCCTATCGACCGTCGGTTCAGGCCTTAGCGTCGACGCCGTCTGCGGGGCCCGGAAACGAGTCGTGTCCAAGCAGGATCGCCCCTTGGGTCGCTCCCGAGACTGCCTTCTGTACCCGGATTTGGTGTGGGACGTCCTTCCAATCCCACATCGTTGGTCCCCACATGACCGGAGATAGGCCAGCCTTCCTCACCGCACGGTAAGTCCCGAACGTTTGTGCGCCGTAGGGCGGCCTGATCCATGCGACCGAGTCACCGAGGACATCCTCGAGTTGCTCCTTGCCCGCCCGTGTCCGCTGGAGTACGTCGCGGTTGGAGAAGTTGGTGAGGCGCTGATGGTCGATACCGTGCAAGCCGATTTCATGTCCCGCCGCAGCCACCTCGCGAAGCAGGTTCGGCGCAGCGTTGACCTTCGACATCAACACAAAGAAGGTCGCCGTTGCTTGGTGATCGGCAAGGACGTCAAGGAGATCTGGGGTATAGCGCGGATCCGGTCCGTCGTCGTAGGTCAGGACAAAGTCCGAACTGTCCGTGTCCACCTGCTGGACGGATCCGACAGGGCCGCTCAGCAATCGGTATACGGGGCGCGCGATTGATCGCATCGCTGGACACCTCGCATTTCGCCGCTGTTCATGGTGGTTTCGCCGATGATATCGACCTGGCGTTCCCGTCCCAGTGTGCCGCAATGCCGCGCGCGAATGATTAGGCGAGCAACGGCTAAAGGTTCGTGCAGTGGTGCCGATGAATCAGGGGAACAAAACCATCGCAATCACTCTCGGAGCCTCGCAATGAAATCGGCACCCAAGGTTCGCACCTTCAACCATTTTGCTCTCAACCAGCGCACTCGTTGTGGCAAGTCTGGGCTTCGCCCCAGTCGCGATCTCGACAGCGGCTGAATCGGCAACGTACGACGAGATTGCGATCAGTGATGACTTCTCGCGAAGTGTGGCAACCGGCTTCGGCGCTGCGGATACGGGTGGGTCGTACCGCTACGGTGACGTCCGTGGTGTCAGCGTGGCTGATTCCACCGGACGCTTTGACTTGAGCGCCTCGGTTGCGCGATACGCGGTGGTCGATGGCCCCGCGCTATCCGACTCCGACGCCGTCAACTCGTTTGGCTTCAGCGCCACCAAGAACGGCGGATCGATCTACCTCACGCAGATGGTGCGCACCACTCCAACGGGCGCCTACCTCGCCCCACGCCTGCGAGTGGCCTCAAACGGGGCAGTCGGGCTGAGTATTCGCGCCGTGCGAGCGAATGCGTCCACGGCAACCATCGGCAAGGACGTTGCGCTGCCGTTCACCGCGTCGGCGTCGAAGCGGATCATGCTGCGTTCAAAGGTTGAGGGTAGTTCACCCACCCGAGTGCGGGTCAAGGCGTGGGAGCAGGGGACCGCCGAGCCGAGCGCGTGGGGAATTGACGCCACCACCAACGAGTTTCCGGAAGCTGGCCAGTTCGGCGTGTGGAGCTATCTTGGTGGTGGAAATATCCGCTCGACGATCTCGGTAGATGATGTTGAGGTGCGGGTTCCCGCTCCGCCGAACGAGGCGCCTGTCGCATCGTTCAGTTCAACCGTTGCTGACTTGGACGCAGAGTTCGATGCCAGCAGTTCGTCCGATTCTGACGGATCGATCTCCGACTACGCCTGGGACTTTGGTGATGGAACGAGCGCCTCGGGTCGCAACGTCAGTAAGGCGTTCTCCGAGGCTGGAACGTATCCAGTCACCCTGACAGTCACAGATGATCGCGGTCAGAGCGCTGCCACCACCAAGGACGTGGTCGCTGTCGCGCCAAACATCAAGCCCGTGGCGGCCTTCACCGAACAGGTGCAGGACTTGCAGGCCACCTTCAACGCGGGACCTTCCAGCGACGTCGATGGCAAGATTGAAAGCTACGAGTGGGACTTCGGCGACTCAACCACCGGCTCGGGTAAGTCGACCTCAAAGACCTACTCGGCTGCCGGGACGTACGACGTCACGCTGACCGTCACTGATGATCGCGGTGGTCGTGACAAGGCCGTACGAACGGTGACCGTGATCGAACCTAACCAAGCACCAACCGCTGCCTTCTCTCAACAGGCCACTGACCTAGCAGCGACCTTCGACGCTTCCGCCTCGACTGACCCCGACGGAACTATCGCGAGCTACGCCTGGGACTTCGGCGACGCGACAAGCGGCAACGGAGTCAGTGCGGCGCGGCAATACGAGAATGCCGGGACGTACGTAGTGACGCTGACGGTGACCGACAACCGGGGAGGTGTCGACAGTCACACCAGCGAGGTAACGGTGCTGGCGCCAAATGAGGTGCCCACAGCGGCGTTCTCCGCCAACGCATTTGACTTAGACATCGCGCTGGATGCGGGAGCATCCTCGGATCCCGATGGCAACTTGGTCTCCTACGGCTGGGACTTCGGCGACGGCAACTCGGCAACGTCGGCACAAGCGACGGCAGTCCACACCTACGCAAGTGCGGGAACGTACACGCTCACTCTGGTCGTCACCGATGACCGCGGAGCGACCGCAACCTTTAGCCAACAGGTGACGGTGATCGCGCCGAATCAAGCTCCGAGCGCAGCTTTCCTCGCTGATGTGGGCGACCTCAGCGTCTCGTTCGACGCTGGAACGTCGACAGATTCCGATGGCACCATCGAGGCCTACTCTTGGGACTTCGGCGACGGGTCCAGCGCTGAGGGTCGCAGTGTTCGCCACGACTATGCCGCGGCTGGAACCTACTCCGTGACCTTGACGGTCACCGACGATCGCGGAGCCAGTGAGTCGAGCACTAACGACGTGACTGTCTCGGCACCAATCGGGATTTCGGCTGTTGCCGACGGCTTCGACCGCAACGTCTCCTCGGGCTTCGGCTCAGCACCGGTCGGTGGCACCTACACCCACGGCGCGACGTCCGGCGTCAGCGTCGCGAACTCGCGCGGCGTCTTTGCGCTGAACCCCTCGGTCAGTCGACAGGCCGTGCTCAGCGATCCAGTACTCGCCGACTCGAACGCGGTGAACTCGTTTGGGTTAGACGCCCTGCCGAGCTCAGGCAGCTTGTACCTCACACAGATGGTTCGCTCCACCTTCAGCGACGGGTACATCGCGCCGCGGTTGAAGATCGCTTCAAACGGGTCCGTCAGCGTGAGTTTGCGAAACATCACCGGCAGCGGCGTTGCTGTCGCCGTTGGCTCGGAGTCGACCTTGCCCTTCACTATGGCCAACGACAAGCGAGTGATGCTGCGTTCCAACATTGAGGGGTCCAACCCGGCGCGCGTGCAGGTCAGGGCGTGGCAGCAGGGGACCACGGAGCCGAGCACGTGGGCGATCGATGAGCTGGTCCAGGACGTCCCCGCTAGCGGTGGATTCGGGGTGTGGAGCTACCTAGGTGGCGGCAACAATCCGCTGGCCGTCTCGGTGGATGACATGAGCGTTCAGGTGCCACAGCCCCCGAACGTGGAGCCAACCGCATCGTTCACATCGTCGGTGGAGGAGTTGACGGCGAGCTTCGATGCCAGCAGCTCAGCGGACCCAGACGGCTCCATCGCGAGCTACGACTGGGACTTCGGAGACGGGACCTCAGCCACTGGGGTCACGGCTAGCAAGACATACGTCGAAGCCGGGGACTACCAAGTCACACTGACGGTCTCCGACGATGCAGGTGCTACTGCTCAGAGCGCGGCTTCAGTGACGGTCGTTGCTCCGGTGGCTGGCCAGCCGGGTCCGGGTAATACGGGGGTGCCGGCGGGGACAGCGTTGACGGTGCATGAGGGGAATTTGGTGATTTCGACTCCGGGTGCGGTGGTGGATTCGCTGGATATTCAGGGGTTCGTGACGGTGAAGGCTGCGAATGTGACGATTCGTCGCTCGATTGTGCGTGGTCTGGGTCCGGCGCCGAGCGCGTCGACGGGGTTGGTGAAGATCACTCAGGCTGGGGCGTCGGGGTTCTTGGTGGAGGACACGACGTTGGTGGCGACGGTTCCCCATCCCAATATTGATGGGGTGAAGGTGAATCAGGCGGGAACGTTTCGTCGGGTGGACGTATCTGGTTCGGTGGATGGCATTTTGATCCACGGTGACGGGGTGCGGGTGGAGAACTCCTACCTACACGACTTCACTCATTTCGAGAATGATCCGAACTGGGGTGGCAACCCGTCGCATGATGATGTGATCCAGGTGCAGGCCGGTCGCGGTGTGCGGATTGTGGGCAACACGTTGCAGGGGGCGTACAACGCCGCGGTGATGGTGACCCAGGACGCCGGAGTGACCAACGATCTGCACATTAACGGGAACTGGATTGATGGTGGTGGGTGCTCGTTGAACTACGCCAGTAATGGGGCGTACAAGACCGGGATGCAGGCCAATGACAACCGGTTCGGTCGTTCCCAGCGGGTGTCGGGGTGCGCGATCATTCACAACACCGCGGCCTCGGATCTGGCACCCACAGGCAACGTGTGGGACGACAACGATCAACCCGCCGGCATCAAACGCGGCAGCTAACCCGCGGCAAGTCGGCCCTCATTCCATGCCCGGCAACGCAAAGTAGGTAGCTGTGGCGACTGCCTTGACGTCGCCTGCTTCGTCGGTTAGCTCGAGGGTGCGGCCGATCTTTGATTTGCCGGTGGCGGCAACGTCTGACCGGATCTGAGCCCATTCAGCTTCGCTGACCTCGACCGTGACAAACAAGTCGCTGGTCGCCGGAGCGAGGTATCGGATCGTTAGCTCGCCAACGACGGGCACCATCTCGCTGAGCGGAATGCGCGACACGAACAGCGCCCCAAATGGGAACTCCGCCAAAGTGAAGATTACTCCTGCGTACATTGCGCCGAAGTGGTTTGTGTTGTGCGCCAACGGCATGCGGACGCGCATCAAGTTGCGTGTTTCGGTGATGACCTCAACGCCGAGGCGACGCAGCGGCTCGAGGTTGTCGACTTGTTCTTGTGCACTGGTCATGTTCATCCTTCGTGTCGGTCAGATCCCATTCGGGGTGAGTCCGGGGGACGATTCGCGCCCGTCGGGCGGCACAGGAGGTCTAATCCCGAGGTCGTCAGACTTTCCTGCGCAGAAGTCTCCGTCGAGGGTCTGAGCCTGGCGACTAGGCGTGAGGTTACTCCATTCGGGTGATGCCCTAGTTTGAGGTTTGAGGTGCACATGACGATGCAATTTGCATGGGCGCACTTAAGAAGTTGGCGATCGCAGCTGCCACCACGGCACTGCTGGCAGCACCGTTGGCGGCGGCGCCAACTCTCTCTGCCGCGGCCCCGGCTTCATTAGTTACGAGTGCCGGATCGTCGACCAGCGCTCTGGTTGAGGCCGACACCCAGACTCTCGTCACCCAGTCCGAACGATCTCTGAGTGAGAAGGCGGCCAAGAAGGCGGCCAAGAAGGCCGCGAAGAAGAAGGCGGCCAAGAAGGCCGCGAAGAAGAAGGCGGCGAAGAAAGCAGCGAAGAAGAAGGCAGCCAAGAAGCAGCCAAGAAAGCAGCAAGAAGAAAGCAGCCAAGAAAGCAGCCAAGAAAGCAGCCAAAAAAGCGGCCATGGAGGCCGCGGCTCTTGCGGAGGCAGCGAGCCAGTCACCGTCCCAGTCACCGTCCCAGCAACCGTCACCGACGGCTCCGCGTCCGGCTGGCCAGCCGGGTCCGGGTAATACGGGGGTGCCGGCGGGGACAGCGTTGACGGTGCATGAGGGGAATTTGGTGATTTCGACTCCGGGTGCGGTGGTGGATTCGCTGGATATTCAGGGGTTCGTGACGGTGAAGGCTGCGAATGTGACGATTCGTCGCTCGATTGTGCGTGGTCTGGGTCCGGCGCCGAGCGCGTCGACGGGGTTGGTGAAGATCACTCAGGCTGGGGCGTCGGGGTTCTTGGTGGAGGACACGACGTTGGTGGCGACGGTTCCCCATCCCAATATTGATGGGGTGAAGGTGAATCAGGCGGGAACGTTTCGTCGGGTGGATGTATCTGGTTCGGTGGATGGCATTTTGATCCACGGTGACGGGGTGCGGGTGGAGAACTCCTACCTACACGACTTCACTCATTTCGAGAATGATCCGAACTGGGGTGGCAACCCGTCGCATGATGATGTGATCCAGGTGCAGGCCGGTCGCGGTGTGCGGATTGTGGGCAACACGTTGCAGGGGGCGTACAACGCCGCGGTGATGGTGACCCAGGACGCCGGAGTGACCAACGATCTGCACATTAACGGGAACTGGATTGATGGTGGTGGGTGCTCGTTGAACTACGCCAGTAATGGGGCGTACAAGACCGGGATGCAGGCCAATGACAACCGGTTCGGTCGTTCCCAGCGGGTGTCGGGGTGCGCGATCATTCACAACACCGCGGCCTCGGATCTGGCACCCACAGGCAACGTGTGGGACGACAACGATCAACCCGCCGGCGTCAAACGCGGCAGCTAACCCGCGGGCACGGTACCGAGCCACACCTCCGTCAATTTACCGTGCACTATTAAGGCGATATAGCGACCCAAATAGTGCACGATAAATCCGATCAAGCGGTTTGCTAGATGCGGCCTTTGAAGATGGCGATCGGAGTTTGGGCGGAGTAGCTGGCTTGAAGCTCGATCGGGTTCGCGTTGCCCGGCACGAAGAAGGAGTACGTAGCGGTTGAGCTTTGGCCACTGGTTAACTCACCGGCGAACGGGGAGTCGGCGTTCAGCGCTGGGCTCGCCGGCGTGCGGTCTTTTCCGTAGAACAGGTTGGCGTTGAATGCAGTCAGGTCGATGCTCCTACCTGAATCGTTTGAGACGGCGAAGGTCACCGCAATGGCTGGCCCGCCGACCTCGCCCGGTCCTTGTCCGCTGATGTTGGTGCGGGTCACCGACGTGGCATTGATCGAGACCCCGTTGCCAAGTTCGACCGGCGTGCCCGGCTTGGCCGCTGGCAGCTGTTCCTGGCCGGTGGCTTGGTTAGTCGTGGCCGAGGAGCCGTCCGGTGATGTCTGTGAGGTGTTTGCGGAGGTTGTCGTATCCGGTGTGGCATCTGCTGTCGGCTCGGCCGGGTCCGACGAGCACCCGGCGACGATTGCCAAGGAAAGGGCGCGCGGTTGGGACGATGAACAGGAGCTTGAGCGATCGTTTGTGACGCTTCGGCGCAGACTTCATGGACTGGCTCATGGACTGATTCCCCCGAATCTTTGGTGTCCTACAAGAGGACCACACAACGTTGAGTTCTACAACGGTAGACGCCCACCGCCACTAGGCGGTTCCGGTGCAAGGGCGCGGGACACTCCGATCGGCGGCAAAAAATCACGCCCTGTGGTTGGTCCACAACCGTGCGTAGAGCTTGACGTCAGCAAGTCACGATTGCCCCCAAATGTTGTTGACACCTCGGCCAAATCGTTGCAACACTAGAGACATCCAAGATCACGTCTGCTCGGTTTCGGGGTTTCCAAATCCCAAGATCGTAGTCGAACGTGTTGCGCCCACCGGCGCTTTGTTTGGGGGAATAACTAACTCGGGGGAGTTTGCTTTGTCTGCTTCATTGATCACTCAGTCGCGTGGCGTTCGCGGCGCGATCGCTGTCTTCATTGCCTCTGCGTTGGCTGTAACTGCTGGAGCAGCCCCGGCGATTGCCGACTCTAGTCCAGAGCCGCCGGAGCCCGCCACCGTCAGTGTTGACCCGTTGCCCACCGTCCAGATCGACGGTGTGGCCTGGACCCAAGTAGTGGTCGGCGACACTGTTTACGTCGGAGGCGACTTCACGACAGCCCGGCCAGCAGGCGCTGCGCCCGGTGTGAACACCGTGGCGCGCACCTACATCCTCGCCTACGACATTCGTACCGGCGAACTCGTGAACTCGTTCGCGCCAACTCTCAACGGTCAGGTACTCGCACTAGCCGCGTCTCCCGACGGATCGCGCATCTACGCCGCCGGTGACTTCACGAACGTCAACGGTGTCAACAAGTACCGAGCCGTGGCACTTGACCCGACCAGCGGTGCCGTGGACCAATCCTTCTCTCCTGGCTTCAATGGCCGCGCGCGGGCGATTGTCGCGACGGACTGACACCGTGTACATCGGCGGAAACTTCACCAATGTCAGCGGCGTGACCCGTACTCGCCTGGCAGCGATCCGCGCATCCAACGGTGCGGTGCTCGATTGGCAGGCAAGCGCCGACGGTGGTGGCCGACAGGTCACCTCGCTTGCGATGACTCCCGACCGCTCGAAGCTCGTAGTTGGTGGACAGTTCACCACCTTGAACGGCCAAGGGGTCATGGGCCTCGGCGCGGTCAGCCCCGCAGAATGGCAGTACGGTCCCGTGGGACGCCGCGAACCAGATCAAGACTGCCGGAACTCGTGCCGGAATCACTAGCCTCACTGAAGCCGACGGAGCAATCTATGGAACTTCCTACGTCTTCGGCAAAGAGGCGAACCTGCCTAAGGGAAACTTCGAAGGAACCTTCTCCGCTGAGCCAAACTCAGGCCAACTGAAGTGGATTCAGGATTGCCACGGTGACACCTACGGAGCGTTCGCCGCCCGTGGCGTCGCGTACTCCGTCGGCCACGCACATGACTGCCGCAATGCCACGGTTTCCCGCAGACCGAGCCTTGGACGTTCTACCGCAGCCTGGCCATGACCGAAGAGGCCGCAGGAACCACCAAGAAGAACCCTGTTAGCGGCTACACGAACTGGGAGGGAACACCTGCGCCCGGCGTCTTGAACTGGTATCCGGACCTTGCTGCTGGCAGCTTCACTGGCCAGAACCAAGCCGCCTGGACCGATCACTGGCAACAACGACTACGTCGTGCTCGCTGGCGAGTTCACCAGGGTAAACAAGACGGCTCAGCAGGGCCTAGTCCGCTTCGGGATCGCAGAGAAGGCGCCTAACGCGGTGGGACCTGCGGTGGCTGGCGCGGCCTACAAGCCGTCACTGTCGTCTCCGGCGGCTGGTTTGGTTCGCGGCTCGATCCCGGCGAACTATGACTACGACAATGAACTGTTGACCTACCAGTCTTCCGCGCAGGCGTCGCGGAGCCGATCAAGGTCGGAGACAGTTCGATCGACGTTCTTCAACCGTCCAACGGTGACGTTCAACGACAGCACTGTCGAGCCCGGTGAGACGTACCGATACCGCGTGCAAGTGGCTGACCCGTTCGGCAACACCGCCATGGGCGAGTACGTGCCGGTTACGGTAGCTACCGAAGGTTCGATCTCGGCCTACGGCCTGCAGGTGCTTGACGACGCCCTCACTGCCTACTGGCGTCTCGGTGAGCCTTCCGGCAATGTCGCCATCGATTGGGCGGCGGGCAACAACGGACAGGTCAACGGCACCGTCACCCGAGGCCAGGAGAGCGCCATTGTGGGCGACGGGGACTTCTCAGCCGGTCCCAGGCTCCGCGGGTGCAAACGTGAACTCACCGATTGCCGAGGCTGGTCCTCAGCAGTTCGCTGTCGAGTCTTGGATCCGGACAACAACGAACCGTGGCGGAAAGATCATCGGATTCGGAAGCAGCAAGACGGGTAACTCCTCGAGCTACGACCGCCACGTGTACATGCGTAATGATGGACGCCTGACATTCGGCGTCTACCCAGGCGCGGTTCGTACCGTGAACTCAAGCGACGCCTACAACGACGGCCAATGGCACCACGTCGTGGCCTCGCTTCGGCGCTAACGGTATGGAGTTGTACGTCGACGGTGAACGCGTAGCCGAAGACGCCTCAGTCACCTCTGCGCAGGCCTACAACGGCTACTGGCGCGTTGGCGGAGACAACTGGGTAGCTGGACGAACCGGCCGACAAGTGACTACTTCGCAGGCGACATTGATGAGGTTGCCGTCTACGCAGCACCGCTAAATGCTGAGCAGGTTCTCAAGCACCGCTCGCTTAGCGGTCGGGGCCCCAACATTGAACCGAGCGCATCGTTCACTGCCGCGCCCGGCATCTTGACGGCAACATTCGACGCATCGGCTTCCTCGGACGTCGACGGTTCGGTGGCGTCCTACGATTGGGACTTCGGTGATGGCCAGACCGGCACGGGCGTCAACCCGACGCACTCCTACGCCTCCGGTGGCACCTACCAGGTCTCGCTGACTGTCACTGACGATGGGGGAGCTACCAACACGGTCTCGCAAGAGGTCGTCGTTGCCGATGTGCCGCCGAACGTTGACCCGACTGCATCCTTCTCGGCCACGCCGGGAGTGCTGACGTCAGCGTTCGATGCCTCGAGCTCGTCCGATCCGGATGGTTCAGTCGTCTCCTACGATTGGGGACTTCGGTGATGGGCAGACCGGCACGGGCGTCAACCCGACGCACTCCTACGCCTCCGGTGGCTCCTACCAGGTCTCGTTGACGGTGACCCACAACGGGGCAACGAACACCTCGTCGCAGGCCGTTGTCGTGGCTGACCCACCGCCGAACGTTGGCCCGAACGCTTCGTTCGACGCCACAGCGGGCGTCCTGACGGCGACTTTCGATGCCTCAGGTTCCTCCGACAGTGACGGCTCAGTTGCCAGCTACGACTGGGACTTCGGGGACGGGCAAACAGGCACCGGCGTCAACCCAACCCATGGGTACGCAAACTCTGGTCTGTACTCGGTAACACTGACCGTGACAGACGATGAGGGTGCAACCGATTCAAAGACCAAGGAGATCCTGGTTCTCGCAGCCAACTCTCCGTTCGTCCTCGATGACTTCTCCCGGATCGTCTCCAATGGCTGGGGATCTGCCGAACAGGGAGGCGTCTGGACTGAGGTTCGCGCGCCGTCAGACTTCGAGGTAGCTGGTGGCAAGGGTGTGCTGACCGTTCCAAAGGCCGGCCACAAGCGAACCATCACTCTCAACGAGGTTGCTGCCGACTCGACCGACACGACGGTTGACATCGCTATGGAACGGCCAGAGAACCACAGCGCGTTCGTATCGGTGCTCGGTCGTCAGGTCTCCAACAACAACGACTACCGCGTCAAGTTGCGGGTCTACGAGGATGGCAAGGTTGTTGCAGCCCTCGTCAGGATGGTCGACGGCAACGAGACGCTCATCCGTAACAGAGTGGTGAGCGGTCTGACCTACAACTCAGGAGACGTGCTCCGCGTGAGACTGCAGGTTTCAGGTTCGGGAACGACGGATCTGCAAGCCAAGGTATGGAAGGCACTCGATGGAGAGCCCGCCGACTGGACAGTGTCCGGTTCGGACTCCACTGCGTCATTGCAGGCCGACGGCGGGGTTCGGCGTTCAGGTCTACCTCGGTAGCCGAGTCACGAACGTTCCGTTCGCAGTCGAGTTCGACAATCTGCGGGTCACCGGAGTTCAGAACTAGACTCCTGAAGCACCGCACATGAGCAGCTCGGGGGTCGATCGCATGGCGGTCGGCCCCCGAACTCGTGCCAGTCTCGATTCACGGAAGGATTCGTTCCCATGCGCAGTCCCAACAGTGAGACTCCCTCGTTGGTCGTTGCAGCCCTGACGTTCAAGCGTCCAGAAGCGCTGGAGCGGTTGATCCCGATCCTGGTCGATCAGCTCGCCTCAGTAGCAGACCAAGCTGATGGTGAGGTGCTGATCGTGGACAACGACCCAGATGGATCCGCGCACGCCGCGGTGGCGGCATTCACCGATGCCGGTCAGCCAGTTCGGTACGTGCATGAGCCCGTGCCAGGTATCGCTACGGCTCGCAACCGAGCGTTGTCGGCAAGTTCGGATCGCGATCTGTTGGTCTTCATCGACGATGACGAGACACCGAGCGAGCACTGGTTAGCGAACTGCTGGCACATACCGCAGCTACCGCAGCGTTGGGGTCGTGGGCAATGTGCTGCGCGAGTACGAACAGGCGCCTGATCCGTGGATTCTCGCCGGTCGCTACTTCGATCGGGACCCCATCGCCACCGGAACCAGAGTCCCGGCTGCAGGCACAGGCAATCTCATGTTGGACTTGCGCCAAGTACGTGCATTTGGGGTTGAGTTTGACCCGGTGTTCGGGCTCAGTGGTGGGTCCGACACTTTGTTCACCCGCCAGTTGGTGGCGGCTGGTGGTCAACTCATCTGGTGCGATAGCGCGCCGGTCGTCGAGTTGATCCCCGCAAGCAGACTTACCCGCAAGTGGGTCGTCTCCCGAGCATTCCGTATCGGGAACGGGGGCAGCCGAACATCTCTTACGCTTGCCCAGACGGGGGGCGCGCGCCGCCGTCCGAGCGAAGGCGCTCGCAGGCGGGATTGCCGAGTGGGTGGAGGAGGCTTGCGCTACCTCAAAGGTAAGGCTTTTAAGGACATGTCCGCCGAGGCTCGCGGGGCTCGATCGGCGGCTCGTGGCGCTGGGATGATCACTGGAGCTTTCGGCTATCACTACGACCGGGAGTACCGCAAGAGTAGGCGCGCCGTGCTGCAGGCAGGTGTTGAATGACGCGCCAACTAGCCGTGATCGTGGTGAACTACGGCAGCCACGGTTTGCTTGACGCAATCTGGTGCCGCTGGATCTCGTTGCCCACGGGTGGCGGTGGTTGTCGTCGACAACTTCACCTCGGCGCAGGAACAGATCGCAGTATCCCGACCTGGGACGGGAGCATGGTTGGCGGACTGTGCTAACGACGGAAACGTCGGATTCGGATCCGCCGTCAATCAGGGAACAGGTGTCGGGGCCGAACTCGGCGCCAGAACTACCTCTTCCTCAACCCCGATCTTGAGATCTCGATATCGGACATCCAGATACACTGGGAACTATCGCGCCGACGAGTATGGTCGCGCTCAGCCCGCTGATCGTGAACTCGATGGGACGGCCATGGTTCGCCGGGGGGCAGTTAGATCTTCGCGAGGTGCCGTCAAAACCTCAGCAGCTGCTGAACGTCGGCCCCCACCGCGTGGCTCAGTGGAGCCTGTCTGCTGGTAGGGCGGGAACTGTGGGAGCTGTCCCGGGGGGTTTGACCCTGACTACTTTCTGTACTGGGAGGACGTCGACTTCTCGTTTAGATGTCGGCGGGCGGGTGGCAGCCTTCAGGTCGTTCGCGATGTTGAAGTTGTGCACCACGTCGGCGGGACCCAGGGGCCGGGAGTCGCCCACCTACCTCTACTACAACTGTCGAACCCGGCTCATATTCGCGGCGAATTGGCTACCCCATGCGACGCAGCGTCGGTGGGTCCGCGGTTCGGCAGCAGTTGGATATCAGGTCTGGCGACAAGGCGGTCGCGCGTCAATGCTCAACCCGCGTGCGTTCGTTGCCGTTGTCGGCGGTACAGCTGCGGGCATCTGGCACGTCGTAGGTCGTCGGCGGCGCCGACACGATCAGGTTACGGTGGCCGGCGTCCCGGGGTTCGCGCCCATGACGGCGGAGTCTCAAAACGCGGAGCAGGACAGTAGTGCCGAATCAAATCTCAAGGTGCGACTCGGAGCTGGCATGACATCGCCCGCAGCGGCTATTCAAGTTCGTCGCGCTTGGCGTATCGGCCGTCCTAGGCATCATCATCACCCGAATCATCATCACGAACTTCGGCACCGATGTCTTGCTCAGTACGGTCTGCTCGTCGGGATTGGTGCGCTCCTACCAGTGGGGATCCTGGGAGTAGATGCCCCAATCGTCAACGGCGTGGCGACCTCGAACGACCCCAAGGCGGACGCCAAACTCCAGACGAATTCTTCTCAGCTCGATCCGGCTACTGACGCTGGCAGGGGTCATTCTGCTCGTAATCGTCTTGTCGCTCACGGCCCTTGGTCTTTGGGACGCGATTCTGGGCGACAGTCTGATTCCGGGTAGCGGAGCGATCGCCGTCACGCTGTGTCTTGGTATTTGGGCGCTGGCCATGCCATTCGGCATCGGCCAAAAAGTGCTCGCTGGTCTAGGCAAGAACCACATCACGATTGCCATCTCGGGACTGCAGTCACCGGTCGTTCTTGGTGTGCTACTCGTCGCTCTCTGGTTCGGCGCGGACGGGCGGGCGGGGTCCTACACACCCGTGGTCGCCTACGCAGCGACCTTCTTGATCGCCATCATTGCCACGCTCGTCGCCGGACGACTGATCGCCCCCACCTTGTGGAAGGCAGTTCGCCAGGCACCGAAACTGCGGACGTACCGCGGTGGCAAGATCTTTGATCAGGCGTGGCCCATGGTCGTCATCATGATTGCGCTGCCGGTCGGAGTTCAGACCGACCGAATCGTCTTGAGTCACGTCGCGACATCGGCTGACCTCGCGCAGTACAACCTGGCCTCCCAGATGTTCACCCCAATCGCGGCGCTAGTCAGCGCGGCCGGTTTCACCTTGTGGCCCCGGTTCGCCGCTGCGCGCAAAAGGGGCGAGGACGAGTCGCCAGTGCCACTGTCGCTTGGATTCGGTGCGATTGCTGCAGTCCTCGCGCTCGGAGTCAGCGTCATCTCCGGGTGGCTCGCAGCGTTCGCCTCAGACGGACAGATCTCACTGGGCTTACCACTACTGGTTGCGTTCTCAACGTGGATGATCATCCAAGCGTTTCAGTATCCGTATGGGATGTATCTGACTGATCGGATGGGGTTGCGTTTTCAGGCTTTGATGGTCACCCTGATGGTCCCCTTCAACGTTGGTTTGTCCTGGTTCCTTGCCAGCCAGGTGGGGGCTGTCGGTCCCGTTGTCGGATCAGCCGCCAGTGTCTTGCTGTTCCAAGTCACAGCAAACGTGATCTTCGTTCGAAGCAGAGCTAGTCGGATGGCTAGGAGCAGTCAATGACACGTTGGCTCTTTGTGCATTCCTCCGACGAACTCTACGGCGCCGACCGAGTCCTCCTCGAGGTGTTGTCAGCGATGACTGCGGATGAGCGTGCTCAGGTGAGCGTATGGCTGCCGACCGACACCGGGCACGGCGCCTTTCCACTGTGCGATCGGCTGAGGCCGTTGGGCGTCCGAGTCGAGCACGTGCCACTGCCGATTGTTCGTCGCGAGTACCTGACCGGTCCAGGACTAGCGCAGCTACTGCGCCGCGCTGAGGCGTTTCGCCGGGCTGTGAGGCGGGTTAATCCCGATGTTGTCTACGGAACGACCAGCGCAACACTGCTCGCATTGGCGGCGATCGGCTGGTGCAGTCGTCGGCGTGTGTCACATCAGCGACCGCGAGTGATATTGCACAATCAGGAGGTGTGGCAGGGCCGTCAAGGCACCGTCCTAGGGATGCTGGCAGGCAACGTAGATCAGGTCATCGCCGTATCCGATGCCGCGGCACGGTCCCTCTCGCTGAGCCTTCGCAGTAGAGCAACAGTCGTCCCGAACTCCACTCCCGATCCGACGCTGCGAGCAGGCTTTGTTCCGCTTCGCGACCCGGTATCGAAACCTCTGCGTTTTCTGGCCGCCGGGCGCTGGACTCCGCTAAAGGCGCTGAAGCATGTCGTGATCGCTGCCTGGGCTGGGATGTCCCCGGCGATGTCACGCTCGTCGGTGGTGCGCCACCATCCGGCGGTGCGATTGACGTCGCCGCCCTCGCCGCACGGAGCTCCGAACACGAAGCGCATCGAGGTCGCGGGTGAAGCCTCATTCTCTGCAGATTTCGATCGATCGATCCGACGTGGTGATCATGGTGTCTCGTCGCCCGGAGAGCTTTGGATTGGTCGCACTGGAGGCGATGGCCGCTGGGCGGGCAGTGGTGGTTTCCGACGTGGGTGCCCTGCCGGAACTAGTCGATGAGGAATGCGGTTGGGTGGTGCCCGCCGATGACTCCGCGGCGCTTGCGACAGTCCTCAGCTCGATCACCGAGCAACAGGCGCGTGACCGTGGTGGGCGGGCCAGAAGTCGCTACTTGAGTCGCTATACCCCAGCGGTTTTCCGGCAGAAGTGGCGTTCGGCAGTGGGCCTGCCTGAGTTTGAGGTCAGGTGACTCGTTTACCGCTGAAGTGACCGCGTTGAGTCTGCCCGGACACGAGGCGCTCGGCGAGCTCCTCGTAGCGATCGGCGACGTCGTCCCAAACGAACTCTTGCTCCGCGCGCTCTTGTAGTCGACGACCGATCGCAACGGCGTCATCTGGCGCCTGCTCGGCTGATTCAAGGAGTCCAGCGAGTGTGGTCGAGTCAGAGAAGAACCGACCAAACTCGCCAAGGGTCTCCCGGTTGAAGTTGACGTCGTAGGCAAGCGTTGCCGCTGCCGCGCCCATCGCTCGCAGTAGTGATGGGTTGGTTCCTCCGACTGAATGACCGTGGATGTAGGTCAATGCCCCCGCGTACAGCGCGTCGAGCTTGGCTTGGTCCCAGACTCCGCCCAGGAATGTCACTCGCGGGTCGGCTTGGCCCGCCGCCTCAACCGCTTGAATGTACTCGTCGGCGAATGGTGCCGATCCCACGACGATCAGCGGATACTGGGCATCGCTTTGTACGTAACCGCGGACTCCTTCGAGTACGTGGTTCTCCGGCTCGAACCGCGCCACCATCAGATGAAACTGTTTGGGTAGGAGTCCGGGCGGCAGGCTAGTTTGGTCGCACGAACGGATGATCGGTGCTCCGTAGGCGATCAGATCCGTTGTCGCTGCGAACTCGTCCTGATAGTACTGAGCAATCCCCGGGGCGTCGGCAATTAGGGCGTCTGAGTAGCGGACCGCAAGCTGTTCGGACTTGCGATAGAACGACTGTCCGGTGTTGCCCCATTTGGTCCGCTTCCACTCCAAGCCATCGACATGCGTTGCCACTGGAATCCGCCGAGCGTGCAGCAGGGGGATGTAGCAGGCGTTGGCGGCGTTAAATAAAAACGCTGCATCCGGCCTACTCCTGGTCAACACGTGCGCGGTGCTCAGGCCCGTGTGACTTATCGTCTCGGCTGCCTTGGCCTTGATGGCGGGTAACGGAACCAAGTCCATGCCCAGGTAGGTACGCGGGGCAGTCGCGCGATCATTTGGTCGGGTGTAGACGGTGACCTGATGACCTCGGTCAACGAGTCGCTGACCGATCTCCTCGACCGCGGTCTCGAACCCACCGTAGGCCGCTGGCACGCCGCGGGTTCCGATCATGGCGATACGCATTAGTTGAGCTTCTGCTGTGGGGTAGTCGGCTGGATGCTTTGGAGCTGAGTGTCGTTTGCGGAGGCAACGAGGGCGCGCATTCGTGTGCTGCTGATGTGGGTGGTGTACGGGAAGTAGATGACCTCGGCGCCGACTGCGGCCATACCGCGCTCGAGGTTGTCGCCTTTGGCTGTCCCACGCCAGTCGTCGCCCTTGAAGATCACGTCGAACTTCAGTCGTTGCCACATCTGGACTTTGTCTGTCGAGTCGTCAACGACAACCTCGTCTACGAGGTCGAGCGCTCCCACGATCTCCATACGTTCGTCAAGCGGCATCAAAGGGGAGGCTCCCTTCGTCGCCAGGACTCGCTCATCTGTGACGACTCCAACGATCAAGAAATCGCACTGAGACTTCGCCTTACGCAGCACGTTGAGGTGTCCCACGTGGAACATGTCGAACACGCCAGGGGCGTACCCAACGACGCGTTGGCCCGATGCGACGACCTCCTCGCGGGATCGACCAACACCAGCAACATCGTCTGCTTCCTGGGTCATTGGGTCTCCGAGTTCGTCATCCCTGCTGGCAATGGCTGCAACCACCTTTGGTCGTGATCGTAAGACTACCAACGGATCGATTGCGGTTCCTGCTGCATATGTGTAGACCTAGCTAACGCTAAGTAGGCGGCAAGACGCAGAGCGCTTTGTAGGTAGTGCTAAGTGACTAGTCAAGTCCTCGATATAGGTTGACACTCCGCCATAAGTGGTCAAAAAGCCTTGAAATACAGTGCTTTAGTACTATTCAAGACACTTTCCAAATCGATGTGCAGTCCGTATCGTTGACCAGGCAGGAAGATCGAGTCCGGGGGGACACGATCTCGGGGACTTCTCCGAGTCTGCGAGCAAACCGGGGGATTTTTTTATGTCTTTGAACAGCTACTTTGTGGCTGCTCGGACGCCGAGCGCCTCCTCACTGCTAGATAGTGAACGAGGACGCGCGAGCTACAGCGGACTTCGAGCAGCAGCTGCCACAGTTGACGTGTCGATGGTCTTCTTCGCGACGCTTACTACGGTGGCGATCGTGCCGCAATCGGCGTTTGTGACGCGGGCGCTTCCGGCGGTTCTCGTTGCACTGACATGGGCGTCGATCCTGGTCGGAATCGAAGTGCGCGATCGACGTGAGGTCGACAGCTTCGCCCGGATTCTTCCGGTGCTGAAATCGGCACTCTTGACCCTCGCGGCGTTCGCTGTTATCAGTTTTCTCGCCGCCTCAGCCGCGTTCAGAACCCAAACCCTGCTCGTCCTAGCTCTGGGCGTTCCACTAGTCGTTGTCGGCCGTCTGGCGATGAGGGCCTATGCCCAAGCGCAATGGGCACGTGGCAGCCGCAGCGTTCGCACCCTCGTCGTCGGCAGCGGTACGCAGGCCGTGTCTGATCGAGTCGCAAAAGAGCCTTCGCTAGCTGGTGCGTACCAAATCGTGGGCAACAACGGACAGCATGTTGTCCCGCAACCCCGCCAACCCAGTTACCGCGGTGGCGGATCGAGCGATCTCGCTGGACGCGGACGTCGTCCTCGTGCGTGATATCGCAGCCCTGGGCAAAGACGGACTGCGTCGTCTCGCGTGGGAACTTGAATCCGAAGGGGTCGACATCTTGGTCGACCCAGGCGTCGAGGGCTTCGCTCGAAACCGAACCAGCCTGGCAGTGGTTGGCAACGACTCAGTCATTCGCATCGGACACGGTCACCGTTCAATGGTCACTGCTTGCGTCAAGCGGTTGTTGGACATAGTCGTATCGGCGATCGGCCTGGTCTTGGTTGCCCCGCTCATCGCGGTTGTGGCAGTGGCCATACGCCTAGAGTCCCCCGGGTCTGCTTTCTTCGTCCAGCCGCGAGTTGGCAAAAGCGGCCAACTGTTTCCGTTCTTCAAACTGCGCTCAATGAGAGCAAATGCGCATTTGGAGCGGGCGGACGTTCTCGGCCCAACGGACGAGGGCATTGTTGAGCGATACCTCAACGACGATCGGGTCACTCGGGTCGGCAGCTTTATCCGCCGGTGGTCAATCGATGAGCTACCTCAATTGCTCAACGTGTTCCTCGGACACATGTCACTGGTTGGTCCTCGGCCGGTGCTCGTCGAGGAGTTGCACGATCTGCCAGCAGATGGCCATCGCGTCCACCTAGCCAAGCCAGGGCTCACCGGCCTATGGCAAGTCAGCGGTCGCAAAGAAATTCACTGGGAGGACCGGATCGACTTGGACTTGGAATACGTCGATACGAAGTCACTCGGCATCGACGCCAAGATTCTGACCAAGACAGCTGGCGCAATCGTAAAGGTTCCGGCGCCTACTAGCGGCTCGCGAGCCCAGGGGTGTTCAGGGCGTCAATCCTCGTCTGATTACGCTTGTTCGGGACCGGACCCTCAACCGCCGAGACGATCGGCAAGCTCCAGTGCCACTTGATCGCTACCATGCGGATCGCGAAGATCGTGAGCATCGGAAGCCAGATGGAGATATCCGCATCAACCCCGAGCTTGACCAGTGAGACGTAGAGCGTCGCCCCGACGATCGCTGCCAGCGCATAGATCTGACCGACGAGAACCTTAGGCCTCTGGCCCGTGAGAATGTCGCGGGTAACACCGCCAGCCGTACCGGTGATGGTGCCCAAAATGACGGCCAGGAAGGGCTCCCGTCCTGCCATCAGTCCGATTTGAGTACCGATAATGACGAACGCGCTGAGCCCGGCTGCGTCAGCAATCAGCAGCCCGTTGGAGTCGGACAAATGTTCCAGTGGGCGAAGCTTCAGATAGATGATCCCGGCGATTGCTGCGCCCAGGGCCACAAAGACGGTCCACGGATTCTCGATCCAAAAGACCGGCAAACGTCCAACTAAAATGTCGCGGAGGGTTCCTCCGCCAACGGCGACGACGACCGCCAAAACGCACGCGGCCAGCCAGTCCATCCTGGCCTGAGCCGCCGCGATCACCCCGGACAGGCCAAAGGCAATTGTTCCGATCACTTCGATGATGAAGAAGATTGTGCTCGAGGCGCCAGCGGATGCAGTCATCGGCAGACACGCTACCTCGTTGGATCGTCCCGATGCCGAGAATCGGGCGGGCCTCAATTCTCAAGCGTCACGGGACAGCACGGGCGGCCGGTGGTGGTGTGAATCGGACGAGCTCAGTGCTCTCGAGTGCGTGACTCTTTGGGAATTGCGCGGCTGAATCTGAGATGCTTCATGGACGTCCTGCTCGTCGGGCGAGGCTAGTACTCCGCGAAGATGCAATACAGATGAAGTGAAGGGATGAGTCGTTGCTAACGGCTGTGCTACTTCTGGCACTTGGTGTCGTCGTGGTGTTTCTCATCACCGTGGTCACCGGCTACTTTGTCGCCCAAGAGTTTGCGTACATGGCTGTGGACCGCTCACGGCTCGCGGCGCGTGCGGCGTCGGGCGACGCGGGGGCGCGCCGAGCCCTCAAGGTGACAGCGCGCACTTCGTTCATGCTCTCCGGCGCACAGCTGGGCATCACAGTTACCGGCTTGCTCGTTGGCTACGTGGCGGAGCCGCTGATCGGCGCGTCCTTGGGGCAGATTCTCGATTCGACGGGTTTCTCCCTGGAGGCGGGGATCGCGCTCGGGGCCGTTGTTGCCCTGTTGCTCGCGACGGTGATCCAAATGATTTTCGGTGAGCTGTTCCCCAAGAACCTGGCAATCGCACGCTCCGACGTTCTTGCCATCCGGTTGGCCCGATCGACGACCATCTATCTCAGCCTCTTCGGATGGCTGATCTGGGTGTTCGACCAGGCATCCAACATTCTGCTGCGCCTAGTCAAGATTCAACCGGTTCACGACGTTGAACATGCCGCATCTGGCAGGGACCTTGAGCAGATCGTTGCGGGTTCTCGCGAGAGCGGTCATCTGCCAGCAGAGTTGTCGATGATGATCGATCGCATTATCGATTTTCCGCGCAGAGATGTAGAGCACGCGATGATTCCGAGGGCTCGCACTGACACAATTAGCGAGGCGGACGACGTAGCAACGGTCCGGCGCCTCATGAGTACGGGCCACTCCCGTTATCCCGTGCTCAGCGCTGATGGCGAGGCGATCAAAGGGATTGTCCAACTCGTCGATGTCCTAGCCACCCCGGCTCCCGATACGGCACCGGTGTCGGCGTTGTTGCGACCCGCACTCGTCATTCCGCAACAGATGAGTCTGCCTGACGCCCTGAACGAACTCAATGCCACGAAGAACCAACTCGCCTGCGTTGTGGATGAGTACGGCGGTCTGGCGGGAGTACTGACGCTGGAGGACCTAGCGGAAGAACTGGTCGGTGAGATCACCGACGAACACGACCCAGTACTACCGCTGGATACCGCCCCCATCGCTGAAGGCGTCTGGAAGATGGCGGGCTCGGTACACGTGGATGAGGCGGAACGAACTATCGGCGTTGACCTACCGCGCGGTGACTACGAGACGATCGCCGGGATGTTGATCGCCAATCACGGTCGGCTACCCGCGGTCGGCACAGTGATCACCATTCGCCTTGACCCAGATCCTGAGGACTTGCTCACGCATAAGGAGCCGCTGATCCGCGTCGTAACAGCTGAGGTGCTCGCAATAGAGAAGTACGTGCCTTCGCAGGTGCGGCTCGTGCTCTCGGGGCCAGAGGTGCCGATGCCGGAACTGAGTGCGAAGACCGATGCTGAGTCAGGACGCGACCATGAGTAGTCCTTGGTTCATACTCATCGCGACGGTACTCATCATCGCGGCCAGCGCGTTCTTCGTGGCGATCGAGTTCGCACTTGTGGCGGCGAGACGTCACCGCCTAGAAGATGCTGCACTCACTAGTCGAGCGGCACGGGCAGCGCTGCGCAGTTCGTCAGAACTCACTTTGCTGCTCGCAGGTTCGCAGCTTGGGATTACCGTCTGCACGCTTGCACTCGGCGCCCTCACCAAACCTGCCGTGCATTATTGGCTCACGCCGATCTTTGCCTCGCTCGGGCTTCCGCTGGTACTAGCGGACGTACTCGGCTTTATCCTCGCGCTATTCATCGTGACCTTCCTTCATCTAGTAATCGGTGAGATGGCGCCGAAGTCGTGGGCGATCTCGCACCCCGAGAAGTCGGCGACGATGCTCGCCATACCGATGCGCGGCTTCATGTGGGTGTTCCGCCCCGTATTGCGGGTACTCAACGGTGCTGCCAACGCTCTGCTTAGGAAAGTGGGGGTCGAGCCCAGTGATTCGATATCGAACCAGCAAAGCGTCACAGAACTCCAACAGCTCGTCGAGCACTCCATCAACGTCGGGGCGCTAGACGCGCGCTACGCCGATCGCGTCACCGGTGCATTGCAGATGCAGACGCTCACGGTGGGAGACGTCGCGTCTAGCGGCAAGCCGTTAACCTCGGTGCCCAACGATGCGACGGTGGCGGATGTGCAGGCTGCGAGCCGCGCCACTGGACACCTTCGCATCCTCGTTGGTGAGGTTGGGGCAATCACTTCCGTCGTGCACGTTCGCGACACTCTTCTTGCGAATCCAGGCGACGAAATCACACCATTCACGCGCCCTGTTTTCACGTTTGAACGCGCCACCACTTTGCACTCCGCGCTGGCCACAATGCGGCGCACCCGAACGCATCTAGCGGTCGTGACTACTGACGGGGTCGCTTCGGGTGTCGTCACGTTAGCCGATGTGCTTCAGCAGCTGTTCCCACCTGAGCCGCAGCTAGTGGTCTGATGTGCTGGGCAATCGCGGAATCCCCGGTCGGTGCACGCGGTCTGGGTGCCCTTGCGGCGAGAAAAATTTGGTGCGGGAGAGGGGACTTGAACCCCTACGTCTCTCGACACTGGATCCTAAATCCAGCGCGTCTGCCAATTTCCGCCACTCCCGCGCGGTACTGCTGGCTAATCATAGAGGCACAGATGAACACATCGCGAGAGTGGACTGTCTATTTGGTGACCAGATCAGCGGTCCGATTGCCCGAGGGGGCAGACTAATCACATGAGCAAAGATGCTAAGAGGTACCTGCGCTACTTGGCTTCAGAGCGAGAGGCGAGCCGGATGTATCGCCAACTCGCCGAGCTGGCATCGGGCGACCCACAAGAGGCGCTGCTGGAGCTTGCCAGCATCGAGGACAAACACGCCGCGCACTGGGAGCAGTTGATCCGCGAGGCCGGCTTGGAGGTCCCGACAGATTCAGGTGAGCTAGATCCGGAGTCGCAGAGTCTCGTGGCGCGAGCGCGGCGCGATTCCCTGCAGGCGGTCCTAGGCGACCTTGAGGAAGCCGAACGTGAGGCCCAAGGTACCTACGACGATGAGCCCGACGCGCTACCCGGCATGGCTGAGGATGAACGCCTGCACGCGCAGGTGTTGGCGGCGATGGTCGAACGCCCAATCCTCGACCATGAGCGGCCCCAAGACCAAGTCGCTGCGCTGGGTTTCAGTCCCGTCGGTAAGTCGATGGCGGACGTACGCGACACGATGAACAAAGCCGAACCATGGCATCGCGTTGACAAATCAGGGTCACTGCGAGCGGCGGTCTTCGGTGCGTCAGATGGCCTCGTTTCCAACACTGCCCTCGTCATGGGTTTCGCTGGTTCGGGGATCGCAAGTGGGACGGTGCTGTTCGCCGGTATCGCAGGGTTGCTCGCCGGTGCTTTCTCGATGGGCGCCGGGGAGTACGTCTCCGTTGCTAGCCAAAAGGACTTGTTCAATCGCGAAATCGCCATGGAGGCGGAGGAACTGCGCGAGAAGCCATTGGAGGAGCAGCGCGAACTCGAACTCATCTACCGGGCGAAGGGTTTGGATCGGGAGGCCGCGCGCAAACTGGCCGAGACAATCATGTCCGACCCGGACACTGCGCTAGATACACTCGCTCGCGAGGAGTTAGGGCTCGACCCCGACGACCTAGGCTCTCCAGTCAAGGTCGCTGCTTCGAGTTTTGCGGCGTTCTCGGTCGGAGCATGTGTGCCGGTCATTCCGTACTTGTTTGTACAAGACACGGCCGCGCTGGTCTTATCGATTGTCCTCGCTGCGCTAGCGCTGATCGTCGTCGGTGGAACCGTTGGGCGACTGTCAGGAGCTGGCGTCTTTAAGTCCGCCATGCGCCAGTTGCTCGTTGGCTCCGCCGCCGCCGCTGTCACGTTCGTGATTGGGCGATTGGTGGGCGTCAGTCTCGGTTAGCGCCGAACTGAGCGATACCCGCGATCCATGAAGTGCCATCCCTATCGGGGCATTTCCAACCCCTGGACAACGAGTTCGTTGCGCAAGATGCCTTCAAAGATCGTCACGTCACTCTTGGCCTTGGCCAGATCCGTCGGCTTCAACACGATGACAGGTGCACCCTCAGTCACCGCAATGACGCACGGCGGTGCTTTGTGCGCCAGGTGAGCGACCCGGGGATCGACGTGGTCGAGTTCGTTGCGGTGAAGCAGTGTGAAGGGAACTGGCAGGTCAGCAACGAACCGGTCCCAATCCTTCTTCCGGCGTACCGGGGAGTGGGTGATGTCGCACAGCTCGCAGTGGATGCTCTGTTTAAACCTGCCCGCGAGGTAGGCGAGCTCTCCTTTGAAGCCACCATCCGCGTTGTAGACGCCGATTAGTTCCTTGACTTCAGTGTTCGCCATTCCCTCACCGTAACGCGGGAGGCCGTTGGTAGAAGCGTCAGATTCCTAGCTCACGGCGCAATTTCCTACGTGGCCCTTGGCGCGAACGTTGTATTGGGCGACTTCGATCTTGCCCTCAGGGTCAATGACGAAGGTGGAGCGGATAACACCGGTGACCGTCTTGCCGTACATCTTCTTCTCTCCAAAAGCTCCGTACTCGGTCAATACCTCTTTGTCTGGGTCAGAGAGCAACGGGAACGTGATCGAGTCGCGCTCGCGAAACTTGGCGAGCTTCGCAGGTTTGTCCGGCGAGATGCCCAGCACGACGAATCCGGCTGCCTTCAACGCGTCGAGGGAGTCCCGAAAGTCACACGCTTGAGTCGTGCAGCCGGGCGTCATTGCTGCTGGGTAGGCATACAAGATGACTCGCGATCCCAGGAAGTCAGACAGCGATATTTCGTTTTCCGCTTCGTCGAGCAACGTGAATGATGGGGCCGGTTCGCCCTGCTGGAGTCTGGTCATGCGCTGATACTACCGACCATTGCTCGCCAGTTAGACGACTATGACTTTGCCTGCGCGAACGAGGCCGACGTTCCGTAGTTGCCAGGACTGCCAGCGTTATCGACGGCGTACTCGATCTTGGAGCTATCGGTGACGCAGCCGTTGTCAACTGGGGTCAGCGAGGCGTCGACCGGCGTCGCTAGGACTAGTACCCACTCGGACTAGCCTTCAGAGGGGGGTTGATTCGGCGGATGCCCGAACCTGTTGCGCCGATCGGGTGGCATGGTCGAAAGGTCACTAGCAAAAAATTTTGCGCCTCGCCATTCGCTTGAGTCGGATCAACTCTGGGTTAGCGAATTGACCTGAGAATACGGCACTTCTGGCACTTTGGGGTCCAGTCAGAAAGAGGTTGAAGTGGCAACCAAATGGATCTTATTAGGCCGATCAGGGGACACCCACATGGCCCAAATACCCAGCTTCACTCTGGCGCTTGTCCTCTGGGTGGGTGACATTAGTCCTAGTCGGCACCCCCCCCCCGACGCCAGTGTTCGCTGGGCTTTCTGAACGAGGAGTTAATCACATGGCAATCAACAAGAAGTTCGCAGCAATTGGCGCAGCGGGCATCGTAGCGCTCGGCGGAGCGGGCCTGTACGCCGGATCTCTGGCCACGTCCGCATCCGGCACCCTCGGTTCCGGAACGCAAGGCATTCAGGCAAGTTGCGTTGTTGGCACGGTGAACGTTGCCCCAGGCACCATTACATGGGACACCACGGATGAGCGGTACGAATACTCAACCCTGGTGCTCACGGCCGACTTCACAGGTTGCGTCGGAGGAGACGCTACCGCGAACGTCTACAACAAGTCCGGTGGCGCGATCGGCGCCGTCGCTGACGGAGACTCGTTCGCGTCTGGAACTTTCACGCCGCTCGCGTCGCCAGCCAATGATTCGTCGATCACAGTGACTTTGAGCTCCGGAGTTGACGCGGGCCTCGTATCCGCAGACACGGGATACGGCGTCCTGATCGAAACCTAAGAATCCAGGTTTGATCATGGAAGTTGGGGCCCCGACGCGTACCTCTTCGCGGCGGGGTCTCGGCAATCTCTACCCTTGAGAGCGAGTTTGATGAGTTCTGGGACGAAACGTAGCCGACCGAACAGCCTTCTCCTGCGTTCCGCAGTGGTACTGGCGTCGGTCGGTTGCGTGCTGCCTTTTGGGCACGTCTTCGCCGGAAGCATCTCCGTTGAAACGTCAAATGGGGCTCTGGCGCAGTCGGTTGAAGCGGGTGAACTGCCTCAGCCCACCGTTGATAGGCCCCCCGCACTTTCCTCCGCAGATCAGGAGAACGACCCGATTCGCAGTGAGAACCCCACACAAGACGATCAGATAGGGCAGACGTCTGACGGACGAATCGGCGGCGGTGCGACTGACTCGTTAGATGGCGAGGGCGAACAGGCCGTTCCTGTGGATGAGCCGGATACCGGTACTGCCGCCGAACCACAGTCGGAGCAGGTCGGTAACGGCAATGACGACGTTGTCGGCAGAGATGACCCCAAAGCGTCGGCCCCGCCTGCGGAATCGGCAACCGATGGTGCTGAGGTCGCGCAGCCCAAGCCGCCCGCAGACGCCCCCCTTCCGGTAGCCAGCCAGACGCCTTCGGCGACCGATGCACTGGAGACGCTCCTGCCCTGCACTTTGGTGGAGGATGCGCCGAGTTACGAGGACGGATGGCTTGCGTGCTCAGCAGGCATAGACCTGCTCGTGGAGGAGACCGTGGCGATCGACGGCGAGCCCGCGACCGTCCCAGTTTTGCGATTTGCGGATGACGACTTACTAGGCAAGACCATCGTCCTCCACTACACGGACGACGCAGATGAGCCGATTGAGTTCGGAACTGTGGAGTGCACCGGTTCGGGACAGTATGAGTTGGAAGCCGAGCAGCCAGCACCTACGGAAGAAACAACATGGCTGATATCCATACGTTGACACCGGTCGATCCCGAGCCCACCCCGACCGCGAAGCGAGGTTCGGGACTCTTGGGTTGGATCGCTACGGTGCTGATCGGGATTGGGGCAGCAGCCATTGTGGTGTGGTCAGGGCTATCTTTCAATGTAGTTGCGACAGATTCCATGGTCCCAACCTTTGATCCGACGGATATGGTCGTGTCGGTCGATCCGAAACTGAAGCAACCAGTGGTGGGTGAGGTTGTGATTTTCACCGCTGAGTTCCTTGATACTCCCATACCCCCGCACGTGCACCGCATTGTCGGAGTCGAGCCAGATGGCAACTTCATCACCCAGGGAGACAACGCGTCCCAACCGGACCCGTGGCGGGTTGACCCGGCGAATGTGCAAGGTGTGGTGGTTGGTTCCGTGCCGACCGCTTTGGTACGCAACCCCGTCGTGCTCGGCGGTGCTTTGTTTGTATTCCTGGCCATCCTGCTCTGGCCTCGGAAGTCCAACGATGATGACGAGGGAGAGCACGCCGCTAAGGATGCAACCGGGTCTGGATCGGATGACGGAAGTGACCACGAAAAAGATGATGCGCCGGTCATCCCACCAACGTCGGGCAGAGACCAGACGCTCTCGATCATTAAGGAGACGCGAGACCCTGCTCCCTGACTCGCACCCGGTCGAACCACCATCAGGTGGTCGCGTCTCGTAGGCTTGCGCCTATGTCTGGCAAAGAGAAGAAGAACGCTGCCGCTGCGAAACCTGCGAGTAGGCCAGCGAAGACGCGCAGTATCGCCGAGATCGAGGCCGAGATCGAGGCGTCTCGCGATCACTTAGTGGAGACCGTCTCGCAACTGCAGGTCGCGGTCAAGCGCACCATCGACCCAAAACGCATCGTCGCTGTCCAGGTCGACAAGGTGCGAGGCTTCTACATCGACGAGTACGGCGGGGTGCGTCCTGAGAGAGTCGTTGCCACTGTGAGCGTCGTCGTCGGATTCATCGTCGTGCGGCGCGTCAGCAAACGAGTCTTCAGCAAAGACTGACCGGCCCGCAGCCACCCACAACCAAGCCAGATGTCATTCGGCAGTGCAGTCGGGTCAGGCCCTCAGCAACTAGGGCTCCCGCGCTGATATGCTCACCCACGCACCGAAACGCACTACCAAAGCACACACCAAAACACGCGCCGCTAGCTCAACTGGCAGAGCAGCGGACTCTTAATCCGCGGGTTCGGGGTTCGAGTCCCTGGCGGCGCACCCGAGAAAGCCCCCTCTTTTGGGGGTTTTCGCAATTCATGGCCGTGGGCGCAACTCTGCGGTCGATCGCAAAGTTAGGGCAGGGAACATGGATGTTGGCTTCGGATTGCCACCTGGCCAGATTGAGGTAGTCGGCGAACTGTTCTGGCAGGGGTTCAGCGGCAAACTCGCTAGGCCCCTCGGCGGTCAAGAACGGGCCAAGAAGTTCATTGCTGGGACGCTGGATCCAAGCACCCTTGTCACGGCCGTAGATCAGGGTTCGGTCTTGGGCGCGATGGTCATCACCGACCGGGATCATTTGTCCCATGCTGATGAGTGGCAAGTAGCTCGGAAGATCTACGGAACTTTCGGCGCGCTCCCGCGGCTAGCTATGTTGGCGCCGTTGGACACCAAGCCACCGGTGGGCGCATTGCATATCGACTGGATCGCTGTGTCCCCCCATGCGCGCGGTCGTGGTGTTGGATCGAAGCTGATGGCGTTCGCGCATGATGTGGCTAGGCAGCGTGGACTGGAGTCGATGACGCTTGATGTGGTCGACTCCAATCCTCGGGCGCGCGAGCTCTACGAGCGACTCGGCTTCACGGAGGTCTCCACGAAGTCAGTGTGGCCATTCCGGCGACTCTACGGAATCAACTCCTACACCAGGATGATCAGGCCAGTCGACTAGTTAGAAGCTGCGCCCTAGTCGGTGAACAGTGATGTGGCACAAGGTTCGCTCATGCGGTCGTTCGTCGACGGCTGTGATTAGGGTGGACTCATGCAGATGCTGATGGGCGATCACACCGGACCCGTGTCGGATTCCGAACTCGGGGCGCTCTACCCGTGGCCGAGTGACCGTCGGTGGGTGCGCGGAATGATGGTCACCACCTTGGATGGAGCCGCGCATGGCAGCAACGGTGCCAGCGGACCGATCTCCTCTGCAGCCGACAAAGTCATCTTTAACGAGACCCGCCGCCTGGCCGATGCGGTGCTCGTTGGGGCGAATACGATGCGCATCGAGCGCTACCGCCCGATGGTCGCCAAGCCGGAGTTCCAAGACGAGCGCAGCGCTGCGGGCTTGCGTTCGGCGCCAGTGGTTGTCCTCGTTAGCGCGAGTCTGAACCTCCCGTGGGAGGAGGACATTTTCAGCAAATCGACCTTCACGCCCATCGTGGTCACCGGGTCTGCGCCCGACCCGGCACGGCTCAGCGCAGCAGGCGACCACTGTGAGGTCGTGCAACTCCCGGGTCATCAGGTGAACCCACAAGCGATCATTGACCTGCTCGTGGAGCGAGGTTTGAGGCGAATCGTGTGCGAGGGCGGCCCGAATCTGCTCCGCGATATTGCCTCCGCAGGATTGCTTGATGAGGCCGACATCTCGATTGCCCCGCTGATCGCTGGCGGTGGTCAGATCCTCACCGGTACGGCATTCGCCGACGCCCAGCGATACCGCCTTGAGCACATCATCGAAGACGAGGGCTTCCTGTTCAACCGGTACGTATCCGTGTCCCCAGAACGCACGTGAGCGCGCCCGCGTAGGCTCAGATCATGTTGACGCTTGCGGCACTTGCCGAGCTCGCTGACTCCCACCGTGACGATCTGAATCATCCCGTCGACCCGCTGATCATCGGAGATCAAACGTTCGACACGGATACGCGCCCGGTCGTCATGGGGTGCGTCAATCTGTCGAAGGACTCCACCTACCGCGAGAGCATCGCCGTCTCTACCGAGTCCGCGATCCGCAAGGCGCGCATCCAAGCTGCGCAAGGTGCTTCGTTGATTGACCTGGGTGCTGAATCCTCGACCGCTGCTGCTGGACGCGTGACCTCGTCGGATCAAATCGCCGGTCTGGTTCCGGTTATCGAGCAGCTCAGTGACGATGGAATCTTGGTGTCAGCCGAGACGTACGAACCAGCCGTCGTTCGCGCATGTTTGAACGCCGGGGCAAAGGTACTCAACCTCACCGGTACGCAGCACCATGAAGAGATCTACGAGCTCGCTGCGCAGTTCGACGCGACGGTCGTGATTTGTTATGTCGGCGGCCGAAACGTCCGCGATATTACCGATGTGGCGCTGGACGACGATCCGATTCCGGGCATCCTCGACCACTTTGAGCAGCCGTGTCGAGCAAGCCCGCGGTCATGGGGTTGAACGCCTAGTCATCGACCCTGGGATGGGCTTCTACTACGGCAACCTGGTTGACCCGGCAGTGCGCATCCAGCACCAAGCTCGGGTGCTACTCAACACGTTTCGCCTGCGCGGCTTGGGGCTGCCGATCTGCCACGCCGTCCCGCACGCGTTCACTCTGTTTGAGGAGCAGTTTCGCACCGCGGAGGGGTTCTTCACCGTCCTAGCTCAGCTCGGGGGCACGGGCATGATCCGAACACACGAAGTGGCGCGTGTCTCTGCCGTACTCACCGCAATGGGGACGCTGTCAGTCCAGGAACCTTGAGATGTCGCGCGCGACGCGTTTGGGCTTCTGGAACAAGAACGAGTGCCCAGCGTCGCGGTAGAGCTTTAGTTGCGCATTCGGAAGTACCCGATTGATCTTCTTGCTGTTCTTGGCAGGCGTGACGACGTCGCTTTTGCCTGTAGTGACAAGTACCGGTACCTGCACGGATCGCAAATCTCGCCAGTTGGCCGAGGATCGAAGCCACGGGTTCTCGGCCTTCACCATTGCCCGGTACGTTCGACCTGGAACTCTCGAGGTGGGATAGCGTCCGGTATCAACGGCAGCATTGAGACGGTTGATGAACGCGCGACCTTTGCGCTGCGGCCCGCGGCTTAGTGGGTAGTTCGTCTTGAGGTACGCACTGATCCCGGCGTTCGGGTCACTGTCGATCTGCTGTACCCACTTTGGTCCGAGAGTGGTCTTGGGTCCTCCTGGGTTGGTGCCCGCGAGGACCGCCTTGTTGATCACCGACGGGTAGTTGTGCAGCATCCGTTGCACGACGAATCCACCCATCGACCAACCGAGCACGTCAGCCTTCGGAACGCCGATCGCCGCGAGAAACTCCGCCGTCCACGTGGCTAGGTTGTCGAAGTTGATCGTGGCAGGTGCACGTCCCGATTCACCTAACCCCGGGTAGTCGAAGACGATCACGCGACGATTCTTGGCCAGCTTCGCCAGCAGTTTCGGATCCCACTCAGACATCGGTGAGGCCGTGCCGTTCAACAGCAGCAGTGGGCGTCCCTGACCCAGTTGAGCCCAGGCGATCTCGGTCCCCGCTGCCGACACCTGCTGGACGCTAAGTCGTACTCCCGTCGCGCTATCCCCGCGCGGAGCTACCGCAGCAGTAGCGGACACAGGCGGCGTGCCGACAACCAGCACAGCGGACGTCGCGACTGCGGCAACGACAGGTCTCATCATGCGGTTCACGGTGTCCTCCTCCCGAAACTGTGTCACACAAAACGTTACGGCGCAGAGGGTGAGATTTGGTCTTGTCCTCGCTTTCAGGTTTGATGCCCTCATGGCAAAGAAACTAGCTGCTGAGTTCATCGGCACATTCGCATTGGTATTTCTGGCAGTGGGCGCCGCAGTCACCGGAATCGGAGTCGCCCGTGACGCGACTGCGACCGCTGACTTCGTCGTCCCAGCATCGGGCACGCTCGGAATCGCTATCGCATTCGGATTCGTGCTGCTGATGCTCGTCTACGCGATCGGCGGCATCTCGGGTTGCCACATCAACCCGGCCGTCACCATCGCAATGATGGTCTCGAAAAAGATCGAGATCGGGCTCGGATTGGCCTACATGGTTGTGCAAATCTTGGGTGCCATTCTGGGTGCTGCATTCCTCAAGCTCATGGTCACGTCCTTTGGCGTGATCGACACCACCGGCGGGCTTGGCACCAACGGGTACGGCGTCAACATCTCCATGGCCGGCGCATTCTTCGTCGAGGCGCTGCTAACCGCTCTGTTCGTCTACGTGATCCTCATGGTGACGGACAAGTGGGCAGTTCAGTCGATGGCCGGCGTGGCCATCGGTGTCGCCCTGGTCGTCGTACACATCATCGGCATTCCGCTCACTGGAACGTCGGTGAACCCGGCTCGTTCCATCGGCCCGGCACTGTTCGAGGGGGGAGCGGCGCTATCGCAGTTGTGGCTGTTCATCGTTGCCCCGCTAGTAGGTGGCCTGATTGCCGCTGGCTTGTGGGCGCTCACCAGGCTCGCTGATTCATCGGTCGAGAAGGAGCCGCTGGCGGAGGTTCCTCAGCAGTAGCTAACCTGCAACCCATCAAAACGATGGTCCCCGCAGCATCGCTTGCGGGGACCATCGTGGCGTAGGGGTAGTAAAAGTGGACTTGCGTCCAGCGCAGCGAGGATATTAGGGCCATGGCGACTACAGATGATGCAATGGCACAGGTTCAAAAAGCGATCGAGGCAGCACAAGCGGCAGCAGCGAACCTCGCTGCAGCAGTGAGTGCACTCCCGGCAGCAGCGGCAGACAAACTGCCTGGCGATGTTGCCGAGATGAGCAATACGGCACAGGACCACGCGAACGCAGCAATCACGCTCGCAGCAGACCAACTCAAGGGTGGCGCCGCGTCACTATCGGCAGCAGCAAAAGCGGCCGCCGACAAGGCCGCCGCCGCGATCCCGAAGTCGTAGTGGTTCGACGCCAGTCCTAAGTTCCCCCGCAACCAAAACCTACCGGAACGTCGAGAGCGGCGGACCCACACTCAATGTGCGGTCCGCCGCTCTCGACGTTTGGGGCTGGGCCCCTCCTCTCGGCGTTATGCCGAAGGAGTGTTCGCCCACTTGCTGTATTTGATGTTCCACAGTGCACCCGGACCGTTCCAGGTCTCCATCTGGCGACCGGTGTTGGTCGTGATGACGGGATCGCCGTACTTGACGCGGCTAAAGAACCAGGCAGCATCGGAGTACGTCAGGTTCGAGCAACCATGCGAGGTGTTGGCGTAGCCGATGTTGCCGTTCCACGGTGCCCCGTGCAGGAACTCTCCCGTGTCGGTGATCCGCATCGCGAACGGCACCTGAAGGTCGTAAACCTCGTCATCGGTGACCCCGACGTTCGTCATCCGCTGGACGCGGATGATGTCGGTGATGGTCTTGATACCCGAGCGAGTCGTGTAGCCAGACTTGCCGAGCGAGATCGGGAACTTGCGAACAGTCTCACCGTCGACAGTGGCAACGCCGCGCTTAGTTGCGCCGTTGAGCTTGAGGATCATGGCGCGATCAACCTTGAACGTGGTGCTCTCAGTGCCTTCACCCCACGATGGTCCGCCGGAACCGGAGATCCGGGCGTTCTCCATGTCGGCAGTGACGGTCACCTTCTGGTCCGCGGGCCAGAACTCAGCGGGGCGGAACGCAACCGTGTCGGCGTCGGTCCAGCGCCATTCGCCAGCTACCTGGGTCGGTGTGGAGGTGACGCTGAGACGCTCGACGATCGCGGCGCGATCAGCCTTAGGAACGGCCTTGTCGAACTCGACCTTCGGGATGATTCCAACGCCGTAGGTGCCCTTGCTGGGGGTCACGGTGGCTTCAAAGGTGTTTGTCGCCGGTCCGGCAATCACATTGCGCTTAACGGCGACCGTCTCACCGGATTCGGGGTTGCGCAGGATCGCCGTGAAGGTAGACATCTGGGCGGGCTCAAGTGGCTCTGACTTCCACTTCTCACCGGGCGCCTCGATGCCGTACGTCTCCGTACCGGAGGGACCGTTCACGGTCACTGATTCCAGTACCCATGGCTCTTGCGCGGTGAATTTCACGCGCTGGCCTGCCTTGAGTTCTTGAGTGTCGTCGACGTTTGAGTTCAACACGTTGACATCGGCGACGGTCGTCGTATCGCCGGAGAAGTCGTTGCTCGTGCTCGCGGTCAGGCCAGAGCACGCGGACAGGGCGAGCGCGCCCGATCCGATAACAGCTGTGAAGAGAACCTTTTTGCTCATAATCCCAATCCTCGGCCGCGTGAGTTAGTACCTGCAGTCTGCGTCACCACATACCGTGGTGTCGCTTCCAGTTCAGTGATGACGCTGAGTGCTCAAGTGCGACCAGCCGCTTGAGCCTCAATCTCATCAATCGTAAGCTTGATCTTCCTTTTTATGCTAGAGGCAGAGTCAGACTCCTAGTGTGACTTAGCTTTCGCCCTGCCGGTTCCCTCCGCGCTCAACTTCCCGTCAAGAATTTCGAAAACTTGGTCCGTGTACTCCACCATGCGCAGGTCATGGGTGACCATGATGCCCGTTTTGCCCCGGTCTTTGATCTCTCTAGCGAGCAGTTGCACGACCTGGCGTCCCAAAGCGGTGTCTAGCGAGGCGGTTGGCTCGTCGACGAGCACCAGGTCGGGGTCGTTCATGAGCGCTCGGCCAATGGCGACGCGCTGGCGCTCACCACCGGAGAGTTGCTCTGGGAGGTTTCCACGCCGATCGGTGAGTCCGAGTTCGCCCAGCAACTCGTCAGCCCGCTTCTGAGCTTTCTTGCGGTCGTGATCCTTACGCAGAGTAGCGACGTAGAGCAGGTTCTCTCGGGCGGTCAGGAACGGCACAAGGTTCGAGGCCTGGAACACGAACCCGACGCGTTGCGCTCGAAAGGCAGTGAGATCGCGCTTCGACAGGGTGGAGACGTCTACTGACCCCAACTCGATCGAGCCACTAGTCGGCGTCAACAGGCCGCCAATCATGGAGATCAGCGTGGTCTTACCGGAGCCACTCGGTCCTAGCAGCGAGACGAACTCACCCTCGCGCACCGACAGACTCGCGTGGGCGACCGCAGTGACCGCGGTGTGACCCTCGCCGTACGTCTTGGTCACGTCCTGCACGCGCAAGATTGGCTGGGTGTCGCCCGAGGGTGCCGAGTCGGAGGAGTGGGTTGAGGTTTCGGTAGCCATTAGAGGTTGCCTCCTAGGGCAGTTGCCGGGTCAATCTTGGCGATTCGGCGCAAGGAGAAGACTGCTCCGAGCACGCTGGCGATGACGGTGAAGATTGAGATCTGAATCAGTGTCGAGGTCAGGAACAGGGTCGGTACATCCGCGGGGACAACGAGTCCCAAGAGGCGCGAGGCGATAGCTCCGATGATCACGCCAACCACGGATGCGATGACTGCTTGGACGATCACGCTGACGCCCAGCTTTCCGGTCGAGGTACCGAGCGCCTTGAGGGCGGCGAATAGGTCGCGCTTCTCCAAGACGATGAGCGCAAAGAACAAAGCGACGACAAGAGCAGCGACGAGCAACGTCGTGTAGATGATTGAGTTCAGGGTCGAACGTTGCTGTTCCACCCCTGGAATCGCCAGCGCGGCCTCCTCGGCTGTGAGGACGCTCGTTCCGGGTAACGCCGTGATCGAATCGGCTGTACTTCCGCTAGCCAGTTCAAGTGCGACCGCGCTCACTCCAGGTGGCAGTCCGCGGGTTTCGGGCCGCACATCAGCCTGCATCGCGGCCCACGTCGGGACTGTGGTCCACAAAGTCGGCTGGAGTTGGTAGCTGGATTCCGACGTAATGCCAACGATCTCGACGGACTGCTTGCCGATCGTCACGGTCGAACCGATGCCGACTCCGGTTGCTCGGTTGTCGATCGCCGCAACGTTGTTCTCGCCCGCGTTGGGCAGGCGACCATTCACGATCGTGGTCGGGGCGCTGATGCTGCCGGGTTCGATACCGAAGACAGCTAAGTCGGTCTCCTCGCCGTTGGCGGTCGCGGAGGTCAACAACACACCAACGGGTGCCGAGCTAGTGACACCGTCGACATCGCGGTACTTCGCCACGTCCCCAACTGGGAGGCGCGACCGAACAAAGGAACCCTCAGCGTCGGCACTGAACGCGTACGCCTGAGCCGAGGATGCGCGTACCGATCCGGTGGACCCAAAGAACAACCCGTCCGAGAGCGCTGAGAGCGTCAACACTAGGAAGGTAATGAGCGATAGTGCGCCAATGATCGAAAGGAAGCGGCCACTGGAGCGACGGATCTCCGCCAAAGCGAGCATCATCGGGCACCTGCCGCGGTTGCTGGGTCAATGGCTCGGATTCGGCGCACACTCAGCAAGCCGGTGAGCAGACTGAAGATCCACACAGCCAACACAGTGGTCACCACGAGCCCGGGTTCCAGTGAGACTGGGATGCCGGTACTCACCCCGGCGAGGGCGCCATAGGTCAGGAGGACCGCCACGACGCTAGCCAGGAACACGACTGCGGTGATCTGGGTCGACACGGTCTTAGTCAGTCTCCACGTGGACGCGCCCGTTGCCCGCAGCAACGTGAATACCTTCATCTTTTGGACCGTCAGGATGAGGAAGAAGAATCCGATGACGACGATGCCGATGATGAACGTGAGCCCCACGAGGATGCCAAACGTCTGGCTCACCGAAGAAACGCCTGGGATCTGGGAGACGGCGTCCTGCAAGGTGTATCCCTGGGTTCCCGGGACTGTGTTGGTGATCGCGTCCGCTACGGCCGCATCCGACTGACCAGCCGCGGTCTCGACGGCTACCGCGTTGATCGGGATGAAGGGAGCGTTGGGGTTAGCGGCCTTCTGCGCGGCCTCGTAGCTGGCCAAATCGACATAAGCCGTGGGCGCCGCGTTGAACTGAGCGCCCTTCAGGATGCCGACGACGGTGAGAGTGATGTTGGTTGGCTGCAGGGTGATCGTCGACCCGATGGTTGCGCCCGGGACGTCAGCGGCCACTTCGTTGTTCGCGCTCGGAAGTCGCCCGTCGGTTAATCCGCCGGGAGCGCCTGGAGCGTTAGGGGTGAACCCGAACAGCTGAAGATCGCCGGTGCCCTCCGGCAAGATGGCGGACGAGGTCGTCGTCGCGAGGCCGGCCGCAGCGGCCACACCTGGAACCTCGGCTACCTTGGCGACCGTTCCCGGCTCAAGCCGAGAACCCTGAATATTGTCGCGGGCCGTATCCGAGTAGACGAGAACATTCGCGTCCAAGTTCGTCAGGGCTCCGGTGAACGAGTTAACCAGCGCCCCAGAAAGAGCAGAGAGAAACAGCACCAAGAACACGAGCAGAGAAACCGCACCGCTCAGCAATCCGAAGCGCAACTTGGCCCGGCGCATCTCAAGCAACGCTAGGCGCACGTTGATCCTTCCTGCTCAGTTTCGACGGCGTCGATGGTGGTTGCTTGAACAGTACACAAATCTGATTCATTCCCTCAGAAATACCGATTCACCGGGGCGGCGTTGGCCCAGCGCACCCAGCGACATCCGATCCATCACGGCAATGACGGAATATCCGCCGGTCGTTGGTCCGTCCGGACCGAATACCACCAACTCCCCGTTGGGCAGCGCTTGAACCGTGCCTGGCATGGACGGCGCGGATGGCATCGAACTTGTTGCTCCCAACGTATCTTGGCTTGGTGCGTGTTCGCTCGGAGTAAGTCGCACCCCTGTCCGGTTCGAGTCGGGACTGACCCGCCACGGGAGGTCGAGAATGTTGGCGAGCCGCTCGCGCGACCCATCAGGCCCGACGCTCACTCTTAGATATGAATCAGCGGCTTGGGTACCGGGGGCGGGCCGATGCTGGATGACGACGGGCTCGCGGGGTGGTGCCGGTTTGACTTCGAACTGCGTCCCAGCGCTCAGTGGCAACGGGCCAAGTTGCGCCGTCGTGTCGTAGCTGCGCGATCCGAGAACAAGTGGCGCCTCGATACCCCCGCTGAAGGACACGTACGAGCGCAACCCCTTCTTGGCCCGACCCAGGTTCAGCGTTGACCCACTCTCAATCGTGTGGGCGGAGCGCATCGGAAGCTCATTTGAGCGTCCCTCTGCATCGATTACGGTGACGATTGTCTGCGCGCCGACTACCGCGAATGTGATGCGTTGGGTCGTCAGGATCTCAAGTCCGCCCAGGAGGACTTCAAGTGCGGCTGGCCCGCAGTCGTCTTCATCGGTCGGTGTCGAGTTCCCGACGAGCTCGTTTGAAACCGCCCACGCCTCCAGATCGAAGGCGCCGCTGCGGGCGACGCCGAACCGTGCGAACCCAGATCTCCCCGCGTCCTCAATGAGGGTCAGGACGCCTGGCTTCACGACGATTAGCGTCATCGGGTTGGCTCGAATCGGACGGTTGTTCCGGGCTGCAAAATAAAGGGCTTGGCCGCGACCGGGTCGAACAACTGCGTGTCGCAGCTGCCGATGAGGTGCCAGCCGCCCGGTGACTGCGTCGGGTAAACGGCGCAGTAGTGGGCGGCGATCGCTAAGGAACCTGCGGGTACCCGTCCGCGGGGTGAGTCGCGCCTGGGTAAGTGCAGTTCGGCGGGCAGGCCGCGTAGGTAGGCAAAGCCAGGACTGAAGCCACAGAACGCCACCTCGTACTCCGCACTGCTGTGCATGGCGATGACCGCCTCAGCGCTTGCGCCCACCGCGTCGGTCACCGCTACGAGGTCTTCACCGTCGTAGCGGACTGGCAAGACGATGCGTTCGGGCTCCACTCGGTGGCTGGTTGCGTCGAGCTGTTTCAGCGTTCGAGCCAGCTCCTCAACTGCCATTGGTTCCGCGTTGGCACGGATCCGGACCAAGATGGCCTGTTCGCCGGGATGAGCCTCAACGATGGTGTGGCCCGTCGCCGCCAAGTCATCGATCGTCGCGAGCAGGGCTGGGACGTCGGCCGTTCGCTGCGCGCGCACAAGAAGGGCCTCGTCACCGTAAGCCTGAACTGATCTCACTCGGGTTGAACCGGACGCAGGCTCCGGGTCCGGTGTGAGATCGCTCGTCATGTCAGGGTCCGGCCAGTCGAATCTAGTCAGCGGTATTGGTGATCGCGCGAGGTGGGGGAGGCGCGAATGGAGCGATGCGAACTCGATCGGCATCGATCTGGGCTTTCAATCTGCGGGCCATGATCGCTGCCCCCGGTGTATCTCCGTGGATGCAGATGCTCTGGGCCTTCACCATGATTGCAGTGCCGTCGATCGCGACGATCTCGTCATCTCGTAGCAGACGCTGCAGTCGGTTAAGCGCCTCAGTGGTCTCGGTGACAACAGCACCGACTTCGGCTCGATCCACCAGCCAACCTTCAGCTGTATAGGTACGGTCCGCGAACGCCTCGTTGGCTGCTTTGAGACCCGCTTCCTTTGCGCGACGGATCAGGTCGGATCCAGCAAATCCGAGAATCGCCAACTTCCGGTCGTGCTCAGCATTGAACTGTAGAGCTGAGTCGATGATGATCTCCGCCTCGCGACTGCCTGGCGTGCAAGCGCGGTGGTAGAGCGCACCATGCGCCTTTATGTAGGTGACCGCGCTGTCGGCAGCTTGCGCAGCGACATCTAGTGCGGTGATCTGATCGAGTATTTGGGCTCGCAGCGTGGCTTCGTCCACATTGTTCGGGTTGCGCCCAAACCCCTCTCGGTCGAGGTACGAAACATGGGCGCCGATGGCCACCCCAAGCTCCGAAGCGCGCTCGCACACCCGGGCCATCGAATCGCTCGAACCGGCGTGGCCACCGCAGGCGACATTCGCGCTTGAGACCACGTTGAGTAGGGCATCATCGAGGGCGACCGGATCGGTTCCGACGCCCTCACCAAGGTCAGCATTCAAGTCGATTGACACAGTTGTAGACGCTAGCGTGCCGGGCGCGTCTTGGCGATACCAGTTCACGCTGCGGGTGCGGATGTATTGGCGCGACGTAGCCGGGTAGACTTCGGCGGTCGCCTAGGCGCGACAGTCAACAAAAGAACAATTGCAGCATTTGAACATGGTGGGTGTAGCTCAGCTGGTAGAGCACTCGGTTGTGGTCCGAGATGTCGCGGGTTCAAGTCCCGTCACTCACCCCATGTAAAACCCCTGGTCACAGGGGGTGCGAGGGGGCAGATGCCCCCTCGTTTTTTTGTCTTGACCCCCAGCGAGGGGGCAGCCACCGGGTGAGTGACAGTGCCTGTATGAGATCCGGACAGTCCTTGGCGTAACCAACCGAGGGGATCTGCCATGGCCTGGATCGAGCAGCGCCGCACCCAGTTTCGTGTCTACGCGCACCATTGCGGGCAAGAAAACGTACGAACCGTTCGCCACCCGTGCCGACGCCGAACTATTCGGCGCGTTCGTTGCCCACTGCGGGTGGGATGCGGCGCTCGCCAGCGTGCGCGGATCCGGGCGGCGACACATCGCCGAACGGGTGCAGGACTCAAATCGGCGGTTGCGTCGCGGTCACCCTCGTTGATTGCCGAATATCTACGCCGACGACCCTCCGCCGAAATACTGTGCACTATTTGTGTCGGTAGAGCACGCAAATAGTGCACGGTATTTCGGGCTCGCTCTGGTTTACCCCAATCGATGGGTTCAGGGTGGAGTCGTGTTTCCTTCACTAGTGCGGGTAGCCGGATGGTCCCGGCCGGTACGAGTAGATCTTTGATCGGAATGAGTCGGTCACGCACGAACGACGGCCAGGTGGAATGTTCCATCCAGTCGTCGTGGTGGGTGAAGGTTTGGCCTGTGTTGAATGGTGGGTCGATCTAGCAGAGTTTGACTTTTCCTCGGCAGTGCTTCCGGTATAAGCCGGAAATTGGCCGGGCCGCTAGCTGGCGGGGAGGAAATTGTCACAGCCGAATGGGCACGGAAATGTCGACGCTGGCCAAACAACCGTGCGATGCAGCTGGTCATCACTCCCGACCGGACACTTTCCGCCTGGCGGTTGACATGACACACGGCATCGCACACCTGCCTATTTCACGGCACGGTGGCTTAAGCCGTGACGGCGAAAGTATCCCGGATTACACCGCACCCGGCGAGGGTCTCGGCTTTCTTGGCTGGGGTGTATTGGCAGTTGAGGTAGTACTCGGTCGCCCCGTCGAAGCTCTCGGACGGTTAGGTATCACTCACTCACTCACTCACTCGCACGCGCAGGTGCGAAGGGCCAGATACCGGGTGAGTGACAGTTCGCGTGTCACATCCGGACAGTACTTGGCGCAACTAGCCGAGAGGATTGACCGAGACGCATTCGTCTGAGCTCGGGTTTATCGTTATAAGTCTTGGGTATATTCGACTATACAAGAGCGATAGATGGTCGGAGGGAGTTAGCGATGTTCAAGCGAGCAGGCAGTATTGGGGCAACAATCTTGGCAGCGGCGATTCTGACGGGAGGTGCAGCAGTCGCGAGTGACGCGCACGCAGCCGTCCCGGCAGTACCCGAGCGAGGTACCAACGCAGCATCGGCTGTCGATTGCTCACTTCCCGAGGGATCAAACCCTAACCTGGTCGGTCGCAACCTCTCGGGCTGCGACCTTGCCGGAGCTGATCTATCCGGAGCGAATCTTGAGAACGCTGACCTCTCCTACGCGAACCTGAGCGAAGCAGATCTCCAACGAGCGAAAGTTCGCGACACAAACTTCACGGATACGAATCTTGCCCACGCGAAGATGGCCTACATTATGGGCCCATACGCGTCGTTCCATGGATCGAACCTGACGGGTGTAGACCTCTCTCGCAGCCACCTCTCGGCGCCGGATACCACCAACGCCGACCTCGCCGGAGCAGACTTATCGGACGCGACCCTTGATGCTATAGCCGCAACCAATATGAACCTGACGAATGCAGATCTGCGAGGCATCGAGCTAGTCGGCGTGAACTTGAGCGAAGCCAACCTGACCGGAGTGCGTTCCAGTGACGTCAAGACCGTCGCCTCCGTGACGCTGCCAGCTGGCTGGAAGCTGATCAATGGCTACCTCATTGGCGCTGGCGCGAACATTGAAGGCGCCGACCTACGAGGTCAGAACCTTTCTGGAGTCGATCTAAGCGGCGCGGATCTGACCAATGCAAAACTTGGCGGCGTTAGCTCGAGAGCCATCCAGGGTCAGCCAAAGTCATTGCCCGTCGACTACACGGTCGTCAACGGCTACGTTGTCGGCCCTGAGGTGAAGCTCGGGGACGCCAACCTGCGCGGAGCCGATTTGCGAGCTTCCTCGTTGAGGATGGTCGACCTGCGAGGGGCGGATTTGAGCGATTCCAACCTGACCGGAGTCAGCCTCTTCGGCTCGAATCTCCGTGGAGCGAATATCAACGGAACCACTCTGGTAGATGCCGATACGTCACACATTTCGACCGGAAATCTGACTGGTACACCCGACACCTTGCCGGAGGATCTGCGCCTCGTAAACGGATACCTCGTCGGTCCTGATGTGAGACTTGATCACGCTGACCTGGCCGGTGTGGATCTGCAGGGTGCCAAGTTAGACGGCGCTACCCTCGCGTACACGAATCTGGAGGGCGCAAATCTAGCCAACGCCACCATCACTCGGGCTGGCATTCAGGATGCCAACTTCAAGAACGCGAACATGACAGGCGTTGACCTGTCCGGTAGTGGGGGCAGCAATGCGAACTTCGCTCACACCATCCTGCGGGGAGCTAACCTCACCGACACCTTCGCCATCTACTCAGACTTTCGCAACGCTGAACTGAGCGGTGTGACTATCGAGGGTGCAAACCTGTCCGGTGCAAAACTGGAAGGTGCCAAATCGGGCAACCCCGAACTCATCATCGGCAATGTGGCGGAACTGCCAACGGGGTGGATCATCGCCGACGGTCTCCTGGTACACCAATCCGTTCCGACGAGCTAGTTCGCCGAACCACCAAAACGCAATCGGGTCTCGTACTCGATTGCGTTTAGGTGGTTGCTCGGCCTCGCTTACGAACAACAGTGGTCGATTACGAATCGGTGGGTCCGTGTGCAAGAGGTGATGTTGCCCACCCCTTCATCAAGCGAGCGCAGCCGAACCCGCCTCGTCGGTCGGCCAGCAGGCTTAAGTCGCCGACGGAAATGAGCGCGAGCATGCTGCCTCGACTAGTGGCGTTCAGCGAACGAATACGCAGCAGCCTCTTCTTCATCCCTATGCTCTGCGTGATTGGCGGCATTCTGCTGGCAGAAGTGATGCTTGAGGTGGACGCTGCAGTTGAGGGCATCGATCCTCGGCTCATCGCCACGGTGGACAGCGCACGGGCGGATGTAACCGGTGGGGCGCTCACCCCGAGTATCTCGATCCTGCTCGCAATGGTGCTCGGGGTCGCATCAGTTCTGGCGACTGTTGCCTTCATCAACCATGCAGTTCACTCGATGGATGTCTCGAAAACCCGGGACCGGGTCACACAGGATCAGCCGACAGTGTTGATCTACTTGCTTGAGGTCCTGTGCCAAGTCGGGCAATCGCTCGCCGACCTAGATCGCCACAGCGCGGTAACTGCCCTTCGCCGACAAGCCAATCTGATCAGGGCGATCACTGAAGGGTCTGACGTACCAGAACGAGATCGGGAACGGGTTCGCGCCGCCCACGCCCGGTACTTTCAGAACTAACCCAGCTTCGCGCCTACGCACGCTCCATTGGGGGCAAGGAAATTACGCGCGTGGTGCGAACCCCTTGCCGACGTGACGCATCGCGTCGGTTAGTTCTGCGGGAATAACCCACACCTTCGATGATTGTCCGTTCGCGATCGCTGGGATCTGCTGCAGGTACTGGTAGGCGAGAACCTTGTCATCGACACCGGCAGCGTGGACCGCATCGGTGACCGTGGTGATGGCGGCGCCTTCCCCCTCGGCTTGCAGGATTTGCGATTCGCGGTCTCCTTCAGCGCGAAGGATTGCGGATTGTTTTTCACCTTCCGCCTGCAGGATTTGGGACTGCCGATAGCCTTCCGCGGTCAAAATGGTGGCACGTTTCTCGCGTTCCGCCTTCATCTGAAGTTCCATTGCTGTGACGACAGAGCTCGGCGGATCAATGGATTTCAGTTCGACTCGGTTGACGCGGATACCCCACTTAGTGGTCGCCTCATCGAGTGTGGCGCGCAACTGGGAGTTGATGTGGTCACGGCTTGTCAGAGTTTGTTCAAGGTCCAACGATCCGATGACGTTGCGAAGCGTGGTGACGGTGATTTGCTCGATAGCGGCAATCGGGTTGTCGATTTCGTAGCTCACGTCCTTGGGATTTGTGACGGAATAGTAGACAACTGAGTCGATGCTGACGACAAGGTTGTCACTGGTGATCACCGGTTGCGGATAGAAGGGCTGGACTTGTTCTCTCATGTCAATGAGAGGCAGAACGCGGTCGACGAACGGCACGACGATGGACAAGCCTGGGGACAGCGTGCGGTGGTAGCGGCCGAGTCTTTCAACGATGCCGCTGTTCGCTTGGCTGACGATGCGAACCGACTTGGCGACAGTAATAACCGCGAGAATAGCGATGAAGGCCGCCACAATCAGGGCGGCGATCTGAGATCCAGATTCCATTGGGTTTCTCCTCGTGATGTAGGTGTGTGCGACCTGGGCGAGTGCTTTCGGCTAGTCCCAGATGTCTGGGCCGAGGATCAGGTAGGCGCCGTCGACGGTGACGATGATCGCGGTCGAACCCGCGGGTAACGAGTCGTTGCCTTCGGGAACGCGAGCGGACCAGGTCTCGCCGTTGATTTCCGCTGTTCCGCTGTCGGGTGTGACATCGGTGAGAACGCGGCAGCGCCGTCCGATAATCGCGTCGATGTTGCTGTCACTGTCTGGGCGAGCACTCTTCAAGTGGCGAATTCCGAGGGGCCGGACAACGAACAAGCCGACAACGGTGACGACCGCTCCGACAACAATCTGAACAACGAGGTTCGCTCCAGCCAACCCGGTCAACCCGGCGGCGAGCGCCCCGGCCGCGAACATGATGAACACAAGGTCCAACGTCAGTACTTCAATCACGGTGAGAACGGCGCCGATCCCCAGCCATGCCCAAAGAGAGTTCATGGGGAGCCTTTCAAGTAGCGGAGTGGAGAACGTGCCAATTGCCAACGTATATCGGCTCAGGTCGAATGTAGGCAGACAAAACACGAAACCTATGGACTTGGCGTGTGGACTTGGTGTGTTCTATTTCGTCCCGGGCTGATGGCAGACGGTTCGAACGGGCGGTGGGCCTACCTGCGCTTGACCCGTTGCTTCACAACAGTCCCGCGCCCCACTGAGTTTGTGGGTGCCACCTGGACGACGTACTTGACTCGCTTCGCTCGGCGGATGGTCTTCTTCTTAGACGTAGTCGCCTTCCACGATGACCAAGGTGCGCCGTTCTTCGAGATCCGGTATTCATACCCCAGAATCTTCGTGTGGCCGGTGTAGGTCGGTGCAGTCCACTTCACGATCGCCTTCGGTCCCTTGTAGGCCGCCTTAATCGTTCTCACGCGCCCGGGTGCGCTGGTAGTTGGCGTCTCAGGGGCAGTAGTTGAACTCTCAGGGAGAGGGGCCACGCCGGGTACCGCGGCCGCATTCGCGATTCCTGTTCCGCACTCGGTCACGTCCCACACTTCCCCCCGGCGAACGCCGAAGTTGTCGTTTTAAGTCGCGCTTCGATTTGCGCCGGTGTCCACTCAGGATTCAGCGACTTGATCAGTGCAGCCAATCCGGCAACGTGCGGTGTGGCCATGCTCGTTCCGTCCACGCGCGCATAGGTCGACGAAGTCGGCGCCGTCGATCCGGAGTTAGAGGTCGACCAAATGCCTGCCCAGGGCGCTCAGGTCGATCTGGCTGCCGTGGTTGGAGAATGCGGCACGCTTGCCCAGCGAGTTGCTGGCCCCAACCGTGATGACGTTCGCGCAACTCCCGGGCTCCCAATTTTTGACATCTCCCCAGCGTTTCCGGCAGCGACAACAACCATGGAACCTCGCACGACCGCAGCGTCGATCGCCGACTGCAAAATATCTGCGCACGGTGGCATGTCGATAGTCGCGGCAGGGGTTGGCTTCGCGGGGGCATCGGGATCGTGCCTGTGAGACCCACGCTAGCGACATATTGATAATCGCGGCAGGGGTTGGGTTCGGCGGGGACGCCGGGCACAGTTCCACCTGAAGCCCACGCGATCGCATCCAAGAGGTCTGACAGGGCTCCACCGCACTCTGCCCAGGACCCGTACCGGCTGGACTTTCACCTGCGGCGCTACGGACGCCACCCCGACGCTGTTATCGGATGCTGCGTTTATCGTGCCGGTCACCTGGGTTCCATGCCACGAGCTGTCGGTGACTTGGCACTCGTAGAAGTCGCCGTCCACATCCTTGGATTCGCCTTCGCTGACCCAGTTACCTGGATCGCTTGGATCGGCGTCGCGCCCGTCGCTGTCGTTTGCCGTCGCAACGTCCGTAATGAAGTCGTAGCCCGCCACTTGACTTGAGGCGGCCAAATCTGGGTGCGTTTGGATGCCGGTGTCGAGGACCGCAGTCACCACTGATGGCGAGCCCGTCGTGACCGCCCATGCGGCCGGGGCATTAACCCCGAACGCACCGTTTAGCCCCCACATGTCCTGAGTGCGGAAGTAGGGATCGTCTGGATTCGTCGTTCCGGCGGAATGAACTTGTTGCGCTGGAACGACTCTGCTATCCGGTGTGGCTGATCTGACGCGTGGATCTTGTTCGAGTTCCGCCGCGACGGCCGCTGCCTCGGCGGGTGGTAGCGGCTCAGAAAACTCAACGGTGCGCAGGCCCAGGCTCATCTTGTGACCTGGTTCAAGGTCGACGTCGTCCACTGATCGATCCCCAGTTGCAACACGCGGGGATTCGGTGGCCCTCACCCCAGCCTTATACCTGACGATCAGGCCCGTGACTGGTGCCAATCATCGCGGTCCAGCACGGGCGCCGTGATGCCAGATGCCGTTTCAGTCGCCGCAGCATTCGCGATAGCGGGTAGTACCGGCGCAGCAAGGCCCACTACGGCGGCCAGTGCCACGGGAATTGCGAGATTGTCTGCGCATGGACTGCCCCCTCCTTACATGCTGCGAAAGCCAAGCTCAACGCAGGCCTACTTCTACGTCCAGGTGTATATGTCGGCATTCGGAACGCACGATGTGAGGCCCTTCACCCACTTCGGCTAGCGGCGACCGGTCGCCCAAGTTGCATGCGTCGGATCTGCTTGATCGAGATCGCCAGATCACAAATTTCGTCAAGGATCGACCAAGGAGAAGATCGTGAGGATGATCCGACTGACATTAGCGCTGGGTGCTGTGTCGGTACTGGGGCTCACTGCCTGCAGTTCGGGTTCGGAATCTGCAGCTGACGTGGACCAGAGCCCTCCGCAACTAGTGACGTCGTCATCTCGGTGCCCTGGGATCTCACGCCCGACGTCCAGCAAGCCTGCGCAGCGAACGAGAAGAATGCTCCCGTCAACGGGCAGCCGGTTCCTGCAGGCTTCCCGCTACCGAAGCCAAAGGGTGAAGGGGTCACCACAGACAAGAGCGTCAGCGGGATCTCGTCGTTCTTTGGGGGACCCTTCGGCGGAGCGGGTAGTGCGTTTGCGCTCACCTTCGAATTCGGTGACCAGAACCCGACACCTACGGAATCCTCTGGCGGCATGCATCCGGAGTTCGGCGCGACTAATGGCTGGAACCCGTGTGACAACTTCTTCGCTGCGATGAACTTCGGCAATGATGGCGACGGTGTGATCTATCCGGACTACTTCGCCTTTGGTAACGCGGAAGCGAGCCGGTACTACGAGCCATTCAAAGACAATCCGGCCGGATACCAACAGAACTACATCACCTCGCGAACCCCGATATACAACCGGAAACTGCTGGTTTGCAGCGAGTCGGCAAGGGTCACTCCGGCGCCAACGTGTTCGCAGGGTTCAGTCGCGGCGGGTGTTGTCGTGCGCGCTGTCGACAACGGGCCCGCGCAGGTAGGGCGCCTCATTGACTTGAGTCCGGGGGCGAGCGGGACACTCGCAGCCATCACTCAAATCGCGCCCAGCGGAGCATTCGCTCCTATGGACTGCGCTAACTGGGACGGTGGAAGTGATCAGTCGCTGACCACGGAATCGAACTGCCAGTTCGACGACGGGTTCGCGACCAACGTCTTGGTTCAGTGGGCAGATCCAGGTTCAACCATTGGCCCGTGCGGTGCGATCACCACCACGCCTCCGGGAGGATCGCCGGTCACCCAAACGTTCCCCGCCTGCAAGGCCGCGTCGTACGGGAAGGCGAAGTAGCGTCCGCTCAGCCCGATGACGGTGGTGTCGGAGCAAGTCCAGGAGCCACGAGATTGGCGATGTCGGTGAGCATCGACAAGCTGGCATTTTGGTTGAGGTAGGCACCGTTGGGGGCGAACCCATCCTCGGCAGTATTGGCTATGACGGTGATCGAGAGTTTTTGCGACGGCAGGTAACCGCCCGAGGCGCTCGACCCGTAGAAGCTCTTCGTTTGCGTGACCCACTCCCCGTTGTTCACCAAGCCGAAGCCGAAGTTCAGCTCCGCCGTCATCGGTCGACAGACCGGGCAAGTGCCAGTTGGATCCTTTTCGCCGAACCCGATGAGAGTTGGGCTCACCTGTTGTTTGTACATCTCAGGAGAGACTTGTGCACCTGACCCAATGATCTCCATCGACTTGCTCATGTCAAAGATATTGCTGGTCTGCACTGCACCGTTCGCGGTCGTCCATGATGGATTCCAAAATGTCGCCTCCTCGTAGAACGGAAGCTTGCGAGGTACCTCGAGGAACGAGCGGCGCTCGGATGTGAACGAGTGCAGCACCGGCTCGGGCACTGCCGGAGTGCCGGCATTGCTACTGGTGTCGTTCAGTGCCATTGGCGCCAACACATACTCCGAGAGCACCTCCGCCGTTGGCTTGCCAGTGATCGCTGCAAGCAGCTTTCCTAAGATCACGTAGTTGGTGTGCGAGTATCCCCAGTTCGTGCCCGGCTCGAAGTAGTTGGGGCGGGACATGGCGACAGCGATCATCTCGTCGTCGGTCCATTGCTTGTACGGGTCGAGCTGAACGCCATCTTGCACGGCTGGTTGGTAGACGTAGTCCGGGTAGCCGGAGGTCATATTGAGCAAGTTACGAAGTGTCACCTTCGACGAATCTCGCAACTCTGGTAGCCACTTCGAGATTGGCTCGTCGAGGTTCACAAGGCCTTGATCAGCCATTTTCGCGTACGTCGCACCGATGTAGGTGAACGCGAAAGCTCCGTTTCGAGTATGCATGTCCGTCGTGGCTGGCACGCCGGTCATGGACTCGCCCATCGCGCCGGTGTAGAGGTCTACGCCGTCGCGCACTACCCGGACGATGACCGATTTCTGCTTGTAGGTGCCGAGTGCTGCCTCGGTGAAGTCTTCGAGGGCCGCAGTTTCTGCGGGATCTGCAGACTGGGCTGGTGCGGGGGAGTCGGTTCCGGTTGGAGTGTTGGAACAACTGGTGAGAACCAGCGCAAAGCCGATCGCTGTGATCAGTGATCCGATCTTCATCTTTGCGCGCACCCGCTGAGTCTAGGCTCTTGGCTCTATCGCAGTACGGCGGTTGGCGCTTTGCCGCACCAGGTGACCTCACGGGATCGCTTGGGTCCGCCGCTGGTGCGGTCAAGTACGCGCAATAGACCATGATGAGGGTTCTCCGATACGTGGAGATTTTTCGAGAGGGGGACTCGTATGAGCAGCAGAGACGACGACCGGGCCCTTGCGACGGCGGTGGCGGATGCCAGCATTCCGGCAAACCACCCGTTCGCGGCGCATCTCAGAATGGCCGCCAACCTCCAGCAAAGCGTCCCTCACCGGAGGTGGGAACCGACTGACGGGCCCCTGCCTGCCCTGTTTGTTAGTCATGGGGCGCCCATGTTGTTCGAGATGGCCGACTGGATGTCTGCGCTACATGGCTGGGCTCGCGCGCTGCCTCGGCCTCGCGCGATCCTCATCGTCTCCGCGCACTGGGAGGGTGCATCGCTGAGTGTTACGAATCCAGAGCCAAGTGAGCTGGTGTACGACTTCGGTGGATTCGACCCGCTCTATTACTCGATGCGCTACGACACCCCAAGCGCGCACGGTCTCGTGAGCGAGGTCGTGTCCTTGCTCCCAGACACCGAGTCGGTGCACGAGCACAGCAGTCGCGGCCTAGACCACGGCGCGTGGGTGCCCTTGAAGATCATGTACCCGGAGGCCGACGTTCCTGTATTGCAGATGAGCCTGCCGACGCACGGGGTTGATCGCCTCGTCGAGTTAGGCCAGCGGCTTAGTCAACTGCGCGATTCCGGAGTCCTCGTGATCGGATCAGGCTTCATGACGCATGGACTGCGGTTCATCGATTGGAGCAAGCCCGATGCCGTGCCCGGATGGTCATCGGACTTCGATCTTTGGGCAAACGCGACGTTGGCTAGCGGTGATCTCGACGCGCTAGCGAACTTCAAACGCGCACCGGGGATGCCGTATGCCCATCCCACCACAGAGCATTTCACTCCACTCTTTGTGGCGCTAGGTGCTGCTACTGGCAGCAGTGCGCCAGTCACCACCATCGATGGCTTCGCGATTGGCCTGTCCAAGCGGTCTTTCCAAATCCAGTAGCCCCGTATTCCCGGTCGTATTCGCCTCTGACTGATGTCAGACGGTGGGGATATCTTCAAACGAAGATTGCGACTAGGGGGTGGGTGCAGTGACAAGAGATGCAAACGCCTCTGCGGCTGCGGATGGTGCGCAAAAGTGGGATGCAGCGGCACGAGTCGCATTCGTGGTGGGCTGTGCCCCAGTTGCCGCTGCGGGCTTCGTGTTGAGCTTCTTCTCGCCGAGTGTGTCATTGGCGGGTTGGCTGGTCTGGGGGATGAGCTTCGGCGCCTGGGTCACGCTCTTCCTCGGAGTCGTCGCCGGGTTCGTCGTTGGAGCTGTGCTCGCGGCGCCGTTCTGGCTGACCGCTCGAGTTAAGGAGGCGCGGGTGCACCGTGGCACCCATCAATCGGGCTAACTGCGCGGCCCGTTGGCAACTACTGGCCGTTTCTTTGGGGCTAGGCTCGCTAGCGAAACGTAAGGCAATTCCAAACGTTGGCCACGAACCGTAGGAGTAGTAGATGTCCGATGTGAATCCACCCTCCCCAGAAGACGTCGAGGTATCGGCGGCAGCAGTGACAGATGGGGCGTACACCCTGTTTGTTGCAGACTTCAGTGAAGCGGACGCCGCTATGGAGGTCTATCGGGAGCTTAAGTCCCTCGAGGACGGGGCAACGGTCGAGCTTGAGGGTGTCATCGTCGTCAAGAAGGATGAGAGCGGCACGATCGAGGTTCAGAAGACGACTGATCACAGCACGCGTCGCGGACTCGGATGGGGAGTTGTTGGTGGCGTGGTACTCGGCGTGATCTTCCCACCAGCGATTATTGGCAGCGCAGCAGTGCTCGGCGCGGCTGGAGCGGCCAGCGGAAAGCTCCGGGAGCGCCACCACAACAACGAGCTAGCCGACCAACTCCAAGATGCGATTGAGCCGGGCCACTCTGGCATCATCGCGCTAGTTTCTGACCCAGGCGCTGTCCGGATCCAGAAGGCACTCGCCCGAGCAGATGCCATCGTCGAGTCTGCGGTCGATAAGACCGTGGCAGATGACATCAAAGCGACCGCCAAAGAACTGGAGGGTTCCGAATGAGTCATCACAGTGGGGGCGAGCACGGTACTGGCAATGCCCCATCCGACGGCGAGCCCAAAGTCATCGACAACGCGACTGTCGGCGCGGAGGTGACGATGAGTGGCGGAGTCTTGCTCAGCCGCGACGCGATCGTTGACGGCGTGGCCGTCCTAAGTGGAGCCGTCGAGGTGACGGATCATGGACACATCGGCGACCAAGCGGAGGTCGCGGGGAGTGTTCGCATCGACGGGCACGCCGAGGTTGTCGGCCAAGCTCACATCTCCGGTATAGACATCCACATCGGAGACAACGCCTCGGTCAGCGGGAACGCCGTCATTGTCGGTGAGGGAATCGACATCAAGGATCGCGCCAAGGTTGGCGGTAATCGCCGGGTTGGTTCAGGAGCGCAACTACTTCATGAGGACCACGTTTATAGCTGGAGTGGCGGTCACGACAAGGATTGGACCGTCTTCCGCACCTCAGGCGGGGGTTCCAACGGGATCGAGGGCGATGGCGATGAGACGATCACCGATCTCATCCACAACGACCGAGCCCCGCACGAGCTGAAGCGATACGTTAAAGACCATACGTGGAAGTAGCCGTCAGGCTACGAACGCAGCGGTCGGCCATTGAGGCCTAGTCGACAGGCCACATATCGAGGTGACGTATCGAGGTGAGTCAAGTGGGCTCCAAACGTGACGAGGCGGTTGCCTGGGTCGGTTCGGTCGGGACCAAGAGCCAGAACTGGCTAGCGGCACATCCCGTCGCGAATGCCTGGGTGACGCTGATTCGCGATGTGGTCGTTGCCCAAGGCGAGAACCGGGCGAGCCTAGCCGCTGCCGGGGCAGCCTTTTGGCTCGTCATCGCAATCTTTCCCGCGGTCATCACAGCGATCAGTATCTTCGGGCTGGTAGTGAGCCCCGAGGACATCACTAAGGCGTTGAGCAGTCTCGGTGAGCGCGCGGAGGGTTCGCTATCCAATGCGATTACGACGCAAGCTGAGCAGTTTAGTGGTGCGGCGACGTCTAGCCTGACGATCGGCTTGATCATCTCGCTCGTGGTTGCGTTGTGGGCAGTGTCGAACGGGGCCTACAACTTGGCCCGTGCAATTCGGGTCTCGTTTGGTGTTCCAAACCTCGGCTATGTGGCCGCCAGGGCGAAGGCCTTCGTCGGGGCGATCCTCGGCGTGCTGGCGCTGGGGCTGGTCGCCTTTCTCGTCGTTTTTCTCGGGGATCTCAACGATCGGCTCACCGGAATGACGCAGGTCATCGTCTCGGGGCTGGTCATCTGGCCGCTCGTGGCAATCCTGCTTATCGGCGGATTGGTCGCGCTGTTTAGGTTCGCTCTTGGCAAGGGGAACAGCGCCAGGAGTCTGATTCCTGGCGCCCTCGTCGCAGCTGCCGCACTGTGGGGGCTGTTCGTGCTGGTGTCGCTTGCCTTCGCGAGCTTCGGTAAGTCCTCTGCCGTCTACGGAATTGCGGCAGGTTCGGTCAGTGCGCTGATCAGTGCGTACTTCGTGATCTACATCGTTCTGCTCGGCGCGATCATCGACGCTCATTGGCCAGGGCGCAGGGCCTTGATTCCGTTCTTGGGCGGACAAAACCATCGGGAGGATGCGCAGCGATCGGCGGACGGGCCAGCCAATTCCCACGCCCACTCTGACTCCGCTTCCGACAGCCACTCCGATAGTCACCCAGCACCGTGATCTCGGATGTCTACTAATAGCGCTGGCCTAACTCAGCGCTAGTCGCTGATGAGGTCGGTGTGATGTCCGATCATTCTCGGGCGGCCGTCCTCGATGCGGTAGGTGCTCGTCGCTCGGATGTTGACCTCGCCAGGCAGGCCGCGGTGCAATGCGCCCTTCTCCCAGCCGGTGACGACTCCCAGATCCCCGCCAACGACGTAGTGCAAAGCCGACGGCGTCACAGTGCCCCCGAGCTTCACCTCGGCCTGCTTGACCCAGGCATCTCGAATGTCTGCGGCGCCAATGACGTAGCCACCCATTGGTCCCAAGTACGACGAGTCCTCGGACTCCGAGAGCAACTCCAGCATCGCGTCTGCATCTCCCCCTAGAACATCGGCTAGCGCCGAGTAGAACTGCTCGGTCGCCTCGGTCAGGATTTCTACTGTCATGGGTGCGCTCATCCCTCAACCTTCCTACCCACGTGTACGTCGTGGGAGCCGAGGTCACCCGATTAGTCCACCGACGCGCCCATCCCTGAGGCTCCAATCTGTCCGTGCTTGACGCTTGAACGCGCATCGCATGCACCGTTGCGCGGGTTGGAGCGGGTCGCACGCCGGGCGCACGCCTACGATCGAGGCAGTTCACGGTGGTCCCCATCCACGTCAGGAGTTGGCTTGATTGTCTACCTCATCGCCGCGCCGTTGTTTCTGGTCGCGTCGTACTTCATTAAGGATCAACGAACTAAGACTGCGTTCATGGTGCTAGGCGGAATGTCGCTTTTGATGTACTTCGTATCGAGTTGCGGATCTTCCTGATCCCAGAGTTCTCTGGGTTTACACAAACCTGACCTGGAATGGGCGGGTTACTTCTTGTCGCCTTGTTTAGCCGGTGAGACCTTGGGTATGTCAGCTAGTGAGTAAAGACACAAATCGAGGTACCCGGAGATGAATACCATGTTGAAAGCAATCCGCACCGCTACTAACGCCACCATTCCAGACGACGAACTTGCAGCGATCTTGGTGGATCGCCTCCCTCACGACGACGAGGGCGCAATGCTCTGGGCGTAGACGCCTAGGGGCCAGCCCCGACCCTGTCGCGCAACTGCAGAACTCAAGCTCGGCCGAGGTCCCACCCAACCTGGTGTGACAGCTTCGGTCCGCCCCTGGTTATCGTAAATACCCTGTGCCGCAACTGATTATGGGTCACACGCGGCAGTCGGATTCTCGTCGAGACCAAGGAGCCATCATGGCCGGTTCGGTAATCGTTGACGGAGCACGCACCCCCATGGGACGCCTCTTGGGCTCTCTCAAAGGGTTTAGTGCCGCTGATCTCGGTGGCTTCGCCATCAAGGAGGCGCTGAAGCGATCAGGTGTGCAGGGTGAGCAAGTTGACTACGTGATCATGGGTCACGTACTGCAGGCCGGGACTGGTCAGATCACCAGCCGACAGGCTGCCGTCAAGGGCGGTATTCCGATGAACGTGCCTGCCCTGACGATCAACAAGGTCTGTCTGTCGGGAATGGATGCCATCGCCCTAGCAGACCAACTCATCCGCGCCGGAGAGCACGAGATCATCGTCGCCGGGGGCATGGAATCGATGACCAACGCGCCTCACGTCGTGATGGGTTCGCGTGAAGGCAAGAAGTACGGCGACTGGAAGATGATCGACTCGATGGCCTTCGACGGCCTGACCTGCGCATTCGACGAGTGCGCGATGGGCGAGTCCACTGAGCGCTACAACTCTTTGTACGACCTGACCCGCGACGAGCAGGATGCGTTCTCGGCTCGATCGCATCAGCGTGCTGCGGCAGCCGCAGAAAACGGCGTCTTCGACGAGGAGATTGTGGCCGTCGAGATTCCGCAACGCAAGGGCGATCCCAAAATCTTCAACCACGATGAGGGTATTCGCGCGGAGACCACCGCGGAGTCGCTCGGCAAACTGCGCCCGGCGTTTGACAAAGAGGGCACCATCACGGCTGGATCTGCCTCGCAGATCTCCGATGGTGCGTGCGCCGTCGTCGTGATGAGCAAAGAGAAGGCCGAAGAACTTGGTCTTGAGTGGTTAGCCGAGATCGTTGCCAGTGGCAACGTCGCCGGCCCAGACAACCCATCACTGCACGCTCAACCGGCTTTGGCGATCGAGCAGGCATGTAAGAAGGCAGGGGTCGACCCCGCGGATATTGATGTCGCCGAGATCAATGAGGCGTTTGCAGCCGTCGGTCTTGTCTCGGGCAAGCAGCTTGAGCTTTCTGAGGACATCGTGAACGTGAACGGTGGGGCGATTGCCCTCGGCCACCCGCTTGGGATGTCCGGAGCGCGCATCACCTACAGCCTGGCCAAGACCCTCAACCGGATGGGCGGCGGACTTGGTGCTGCGGCGCTGTGTGGCGGAGGCGGACAGGGATCCGCTTTGCTGCTGCGCGTGCCGTCCAAGTAGCCCAGCAGCGTCGTCGGGGATTCGCCAATGGCGAGAACGCAGGACGTTGGCGAACTGATCGCGCAAGCACGCGAGGGTAAACCGCGCTCAATCGCGAGGCTGATCTCCCTGGTGGAGGACGAGTCACCGCAACTGCGCGAGGTGATGTCGGCTCTCATGCCGTACACCGGCAATGCTCACGTGGTGGGAATAACCGGCTCCCCAGGGGTCGGGAAATCGACATCCACTTCGGCACTGGTGACGTTGTTGAGGGAGCAAGGCAAGCGCGTCGCAGTGCTGGCGATTGATCCTTCGTCGCCGTTCAGTGGTGGTGCCTTACTCGGCGACCGAATCCGGATGCAGGATCACGCATCGGACCCCGGCGTCTACATCCGGTCGATGGCTTCGCGCGGGCATCTCGGCGGCCTCTCGTGGTCAACTCCCCAAGCCTTGCGGGTTCTTGACGCCGCCGGGTTCGACGTAATTGTGCTCGAGACGGTGGGCGTTGGCCAGTCCGAGATCGAGGTGGTCGGGGTCGCGGACACTGTGCTGGTTCTGTTGGCTCCTGGAATGGGCGACGGTATCCAGGCAGCAAAAGCAGGAATCCTTGAGATCGGCGACATCTTCGTCGTCAACAAGGCCGATCGAGACGGAGCGAGTGCCACCTCCCGCGAACTCCGTCACATGATTACGTTGGCGGACCGACCCGAGGGGGCCTGGCGTCCGCCGGTTCTGAAGACGGTCGCCTCGCGGGGTGAGGGAGTACCTGAACTAGGCGAGGCAATTTCTGAACACGTCGAGTGGGCGAGTGATTCCGGGGAGTTGGCCAGACGGCGCAACGCGCGAGCGGCGGAGGAGATCGAGGCGATTGCCCTGGTCCAACTGCGACGGCGGATGGGTGACTTGGACACTGACGAGCGTTTGAGTCGTTTGGCGGCCCAGGTGGCTGCCGGATCGGTAGATCCATATTCGGCAGCCGACGAACTCCTCGAAGGGATCGTTTAGTCGCCATTGGCCCCCCGGTACGCTGGCGGCCATGGATTCACAAGACATTGAGGCTGGTCGGGCCCGCTGGCAGTTCCGCTTTGACGAAGCGCAAGCCAAGGGCCGCGTTCGAAACGCAGATTTCAGCACACTGTCCGGTGAGGAAGTCCAGCCTGTCTACGGGCCGCCGGTGGGCGAGAACGTTCCTGGATTCGAGCGTATCGGGTGGCCGGGAGAGTTCCCCTACACCCGAGGCCTGCACGCCACGGGGTACCGCGGCAAGCCCTGGACGATCCGCCAGTTCGCCGGTTTCGGCAATGCAGAGCAAACCAACGAGCGTTACAAAATGATCCTCGCTGCTGGTGGCAACGGATTGTCGGTGGCTTTTGACATGCCGACCCTGATGGGGCGCGATAGTGACGAACCCAGGTCCCTTGGCGAGGTCGGTCATTGTGGAGTAGCGATTGATTCGGTGAGCGACACTGACACGCTCTTCGCCGACATCCCGCTTGGTGACGTCACTACCTCGATGACCATCAACGGACCTGCGATTCCGATATTCGCCATGATGGTTGAGTCCGCTGCGCGCCAGGGCTTCGAACCGGCGTCGCTAGATGGCACCTTGCAGACCGACATCTTCAAGGAGTACATCGCCCAAAAAGAGTGGATCTTCCCGCCAGAGCCGCACTTGCGGCTGATCGGCGACTTGATGGAGTACACCGACGCGAACATGCCGCGTTACAAGCCTTTGTCGGTGTCGGGTTACCACATTCGTGAGGCCGGGGCGACTGCCGCGCAAGAACTCGCTTTCACATTGGCTAACGGGTTTGGCTACGTGGAACTCGGTAAGTCGCGCGGACTCGATGTCAACCGGTTCGCGCCCGGGTTGTCGTTCTTCTTCGATTCCCACCTGGACTTCTTCGAAGAGATTGCCAAGTTCCGAGCGGCTCGGCGCATTTGGGCGCGGTGGATGCGTGATGTTTACGGCGCCACAGATGAGAAGGCTCAGTGGCTGCGGTTCCACACCCAAACCGCCGGGGTATCCCTGACGGCGGCCCAACCAGACAACAACGTGGTGCGAACTGCCATCGAGGCCCTCGCTGGCGTTCTCGGGGGCACTAACTCCCTGCACACGAACGCCCTCGATGAGGTGTTGGCCCTTCCCAGTGAGAAGGCTGCTCAGATTGCTTTGCGAACTCAGCAGGTCATCATGGAGGAAACTGGCGTCACCAACGTCGCTGACCCCCTGGGCGGATCGTGGTACATCGAGGCGCTCACCGACAAGATCGAGGCTGACGCCGAGGCGATCTTCAACCGTATCCTCGACTTGGGTGGGCGCAACGAGGACCACCCGATCGGTCCGATGACGGCCGGGATTTTGCGTGGGATCGATGATGGCTGGTTCACCTCCGAGATCGCCGACTCGGCATTCGCTTATCAAATCGCCTTGGAGAAGGGCGAGAAGCACCAGGTCGGGGTGACAATCCACACCGACGCCCTCGATGACCCGCTCGAGATCATGCGCGTTTCGCACGAGGTTGAGACAGCTCAAAATGCCGCACTTGCTGCCAGGCGAGCGCAGCGCGACTCCGCCGCAGTTGAGGCAGCCCTGGAATCGCTACGCCAGACAGCTCGCGGCAGCGACAACATGATCCCGGTGATGCTTCAGGCCGCCGCGGCAGAGGCCACTCTGGGCGAGATTTGTGATGTGCTGCGCGAGGAGTGGGGCGAGTACCGCGAGCCTGCCCGAGGCTAGAGGTCGCGTTCGATCACGGTATTTGCATGCGAGTCTGACGGGGCTGGCAGAATGGCCGACATGAGTCAGCAGCTTCCGCCGAATCGTCCGAGGTCAGCCCAACCGAGCGCAAACCCGGCTGGCATGTCGGCCCGGGGGGCGGTGGATCTCGCCGCGCTCGCGCAGGCCCGCGAGCAGGAGCGCCAGGCGCAGGAACGTGCCGCCGCGCGAGCCGCTGATCCGCAAGCCTTCGCTGCCGCGCAGGATGCGATCTTCGACGCGACTGTTGCTGGCTTTCAGCAGCAGGTAGTTGATCGTTCTTTTGAGGTTCCAGTGGTTGTGGAACTGTGGGCCGCTGGCGATCCCGCCAGTGCACAACTGTCCCCGGTGTTGGAGAACCTGGCGGTTGAGTTCGCCGGGGCTTGGGTGCTTGCCCGAGTTAACGTCCAAGAACAGCCAGAGATTGCGCAGGCGTTTCAGATCCAGGCTGTTCCGACTGTCGTTGCCTTGCTCAAGGGTCAGCCTGTCCCACTGATGCAGAGCCCCATGCCCGAGGCGCAGATCCGGCAGATCCTCAGCGAACTAGTCGCAGTGGCCGCCGAGAACGGTGTCTCGGCTACGACCCCCAGCAGCGACGAGGCCCAGGCTGACGAGACTGACGCCGGAGCTCAGGAGCCCGCAGAGGATTCGGGATTTGACCGGGCATACGAAGCCTTCGAAGCCGGTGATTGGGATGGTGTAGAGGCGGCGTACCGAGACATCTTGACGCGCTCGCCTGGAGATCCCGATGCCCTGGCTGGGCTGACTCGGGTGGCTCTGATGCGCCGCACTGCGGGCCATGACCGGGTCGCCGCCATCGCCGCCGCGGATGCCGATCCCGCGGATGTGTCGGCAGCTATCTTGGCGGCTGACTTCGCCCTGCAAGACGGGGATGCCCGAGGAGCATTCGCGCGACTGATAGCCGCAATTAGAGCCACAACAGGCGACGATCGGACTGCCGCTCGTGAGCACCTCGTGAGTCTGTTTGAACTAGTCGGCCAACAAGATCCCGACGTGGCATCGGCGCGTACCGCCCTGGCCAACGCCTTGTTCTAAAGCGAAACGGACTCGCTAGTCCTCGAGCACGTGGTCGGCTGCAATGTCCCGCGCGGTGGCAGTGTCCGGCCCGGGCGGCTCGACCATGACAGCCGCGCGGTAGTAGCGCAGTTCGGCGATGGACTCCCGTGCGTCAGCCATGGCGCGGTGGTTGCCATGTTTCTCAGGACTTGCGTAATAGACCTTCGGGTACCAGCGCCGAACGACCTCCTTGATGCTGGACACGTCGACCAGGCGGTAGTGCAGTGCTTCGTTAAACTTCGGCATATCGCGAGCCAAAAAACCGCGATCCACGTAGACGCTGGACCCACACAGTGGAGCTCTGGCATCCTCGCTGAGATGCGACCGCAGGTACTCGAGGATCTGGGCCTCGGCCGCTGCCATCGACATGCCGCTGTCGAGTTCGCTGAGCAGGCCAGATTCCTGATGCATATTTCGGACGAAGTCGCTCATCTGCGCGAGCTCGCGTTCCGGTGGCTTGATGACGACCGAGACTCCGGCATCGAGTTCTTTGAGTTCGGAGTCGGTAATGACGCACGCGACCTCGATGAGTGCATCCTCGGTCAGACTTAACCCGGTCATTTCGCAGTCGACCCAAACGAGTCTGTCATCAGTAGCCATCGGGCCACCCTATGGGAGCCGAGGCGGGTTGCGTTCTTGACCCGAGCGCGTTTGCGGAAGTTTCGTCGCAGAGAGCCTCCGAGGGCGCTGTGCAGGTCCGGCAGGGCTCGCAATATTTCAGCCCTGGAGTTATGGTTCTAGAAGGGGAAGTAGTGCTACGGGCGGCGGGGTCAAACGATGAGTCTCTACGTACGACTGGGAGTGCCGATCGTTGCCGGGACAGTTGTCGCGGGGACAGTTGCCGTAGCGACGGTCGCGGTAGGAAACGCGCTGAGCCAGCCTGCAGTCGGATCCGTTGAGGAACATCCATCTGGGGTGTCGCAGGCCTCGGCCACGTCCAGGGCCGATAGCGATCCGGAGGCTGTCGAAACCTCACAGCGAGCGTCCAACTCGGCCAAGCTCAAGCGAACGTCGCACGTCAAAACGAAGAAGAAGGTCTTCTTCATCACCGTGGACGACGGGACAGTGAAGAGCAAGGAAGCGCTCCGGTACGTGAGGAAGCGACAGCTACCGGTCACGGTGTTCTTAACCAACTCCGCCGTCGCGGGCCAGTGGGGCTACTTCCGGAAGTTCGCCTCCTACGGATCGGTCCAAAACCACACGATGACGCACGCCTCGCTTACCGGTGCCGCGACGCCGTTAAGGGATGAGATCTGCAAACCCCAGAAGATCTATGAAAAGAGGTTTGGTGTGGCCCCGACCTTGCTGCGTCCGCCGTACGGAAACGGTGGTTTCTCGGGAGACTCCACGGCCGCCAAGCAGCGCATCGACAATGTGGCGAGGGCATGTGGCATTCAGCGCATCGCCATGTGGAACGTGGTGGTCGGCAACGGGAGGGTCGAGTACGTGCGTCCCCCGCTGCGCAAGGGGGACATCGTGCTGCTGCACTTTGGCCCGAACCTGGCCAAAGAGTTAAAGAAGGTCAGGCGCATGGGTAAGGCGCAGGGGCTCGCTCCCGCCCCGCTCACGAACTTCTTGCCGTAGCCGAACGGTCGAACTCGCGGGGCCGTGTCTTTGCGTGTGCAGATGACGACCGCGATCTACCCTCAATCATGGTCGATGCCGATTTGGTCCGCGCACTACGCGGTGTGGCAGTTGAAGGGTTCGGTCGCGCCACCCGCAATGATGATCTGATTGTGCGAGGTCAGCGGGAGCAGTTGATATACACGCGGCGACGCAAACTCAAGCGCATTCAGCAGCGGTGGATCTCCCGGCTGCATCTGGACAGGGCACCCCGGCGTTCGAGGACAACTGCAACGCCCAGGCGATCAAAGCCACCCGAATCGACATAGGCACCCGATTGAACTGGGGTAGCTCGTACGGTCCTACTCCGCGCTAGTACTTCGGAAACTACTTGGCGTCGATGGGTCCACACTTGAACGAAGGCTCATCCGTGCCGAGTTCAACTGTTTTGCGTGGGTCGACCTGCAGCGGAGCCAACTCGGCCAATGCGCTCGCAGGCTTGTTCGGCGTCGGCACGTTGTCCTTTGTCCACACTGTCACCCACGCATCACCCTTCGCCCAATCCTCGTCGAAGGTGCCGACCAAGGTATCCATCGCTTGAGTGTCCTCGGATGTGAGGTTGATGCCTAGTTCACGGTTGGCCTCAAGCGACATCGTGGAGGCGTTCTCTGACCCGACAAAGCCGCGATCGGAGTTGACGGTGGCCATCTTCGCGTGGATGTAGAGGGCCTTGGGGTCGTCGCTGTTATTCGTGAACATGTGCGCAGTGCCGCCAGCTCCGACGATCTGCCAGATACCCCACATCGTCTTCTGGGACGCGGTCGGATTCTTCGGATCAAAGCCATACGGCAGGGACATGTTGATACGTACGTCCACGCCCTTGGCGGCGGCGTTCGTCAGCGCATTAACGATGTCTTGGTCGGTGAGTTCTTCGTTGCTGAATCGCAGAACGTCCTTTGGCTCAGCCGAGTTGATCACGGCGAGGTACGAGGCCTTCGAGTTGCCCTCGTCAGTTGCCGAGCTGGGGAAGTCGTAGAAGCCGGGGTAGCCGTTGGCCAGACTCGGGTACTGACCAGGATCCTTCGGTTGCGCGCCGAGCGTTCCGTTGCTCCAGACCAATCGGTCATCGGCTGCCAGACCGCTGGGATCAACCACCGTCGGACCGGCACACGAGAAGTCAGAGTTGAAGACAGCGGAAATCTTGGTGACCAGACCGGGATCATTGGTTGAGATGTCGTAGTCACGCGCAGCGTAGAACGGTGAGCCGTAGTAGGCCTTGAAGTTCCCGGTGGAGATCACCACTCCGGCAGTCGGCGGCAGGGCATCCGCGCTGACGGCATTTCCGTTCTTGTCAACAGCATCTGTGATGACCGACTTCTGGTGGGTGATGTTGAAGTTGTTGCTGGACCAGTTCAGCTTTACGGTGCCATCGCCAGGTGCCGCGGCGAGGTCACTCTGTAGCGAGGTGATGTCACTCTGGCTTGCCCCATAACCGCCATTGACCATGACCCGAATGCTCACACCGTTGGCCTTGGCCTCTTTCAGGGCAGCAGTCATATCTGGGCTATTGATGGCGTAGATCGGGATATCAACCGAGACCTTCGCGGACTTGATGGCGTTGGTGATTACGGCGCCGCCATTGTCTGGCTGAGTGACTGCTGTTACCTGCCCGCCCGTCGTGCTGCTGTCTTTCTGCGCACCAGTGGCGTCCGGTTCAGAGGTGCTTGAGCAGCCCGCCAGTGCGATGGCTGTGGCTGCCGTGAATCCGACCCCGAGAGTGAACTGACGTTTCATCATCTGCCGATGACCCCTTTGCATCTTTCGTATTGACTTCTTCTGGCCTGGCGAATACGGCCAAGTGGCTCTTGGTATGACCTATGACAGTGACCCCGATACCGGGAAGGCTACGGAACGTTCCGAGGTGTTGCAATCGCAACAGTGCACGCGTCTGGCGCCGAGCCAACTAGAGTCGGTGCGTGCGGATATTGATCACAGGCGGCTTAGGCTTCATCGGATCACACGTTGTCGAGCAGGCCCTCGCCGATGGCTATGAGGTGCGAGTCTTGGACCGGCGATCCGTGGCGGAAGTCGCGATTGCTCCCGATTGCGCCGACGTAGCCACGCTGATGAGAGGTGTCGACGTCCAGACCGGCGATGTGCGCGACGAGTTAGCGCTCGATCGTTCGTTGCGCGACTGTGACGTCGTCGTCCACTTGGCGGCGAAGGTCGGACTTGGATCTGGCGTGGCCGATGCTCCGGACTACGTCAGCAACAACGATGTCGGGACCGCCACGCTCGCTGCGCGTGCCGCCGCGGCGGACATCTCACGGATCATCCAAGCCAGTTCGATGGTGGTTTATGGCGCGGGGCTTGGAGTCTGCCCTGAGCATGGGTCAGTCATTCCGTCGCAGCGAACACGCCAGGACTTGTCTGCCGGACGCTTCGAGCCGGGTTGTTCAACTTGCGGTGCTCACCTGGCAGCCACCTTGATCGACGAAGACGATCCGTTGCGCCCAGCGAACGTGTACGCCGCCACCAAACTCAGTCAGGAGATGCTGCTCTCAGTTTGGGCGAGGGTCACTGACGCGGTGGGTGTGAACTTGCGTTTCCACAACGTCTACGGACGGCGCCTGCCAAGAAACACCCCGTACGCCGGCGTCGCCGCACTGTTCGTCTCCATGTTGCAGCGAGGTGAAGCGCCGCAGGTATTTGAGGATGGAGGCCAGCGCCGAGACTTCGTCCACGTTCGCGATGTGGCGAGGGCGTGCATCGCTGCCATCCATGCCCCTGTCGTCGCTGGTACGGCCCAGCCATTCAACGTGGGCAGCGGAACCCCGCGCACTGTGCTGGAGATGGCGCAGTCACTTGCCAGGGCAGTCTGCGGTCCTGACCCGGTCGTTACCGGCGACTACCGCATGGGCGACATCCGCCACATCACCGCCTCAAGTCAGCGCGCGGATCGCCATATGAACTGGCGGGCGGTCGAGGATTTTGAGCTTGGGATGGCCGAGATCGCCGCGACCGCGCGCGCAGACTGAGACACCCCACGCCGTCGGAAAACCGGCGATCTGGGCCGACCCCTCGCGCTGTTGACCTTCGAACCGTAAGGTCAGGCTATGAGCACTGCGTTCTCCGGTGACACTTCATCGTCGCCAGCGCGAGTGGACGTCATCCTGCCGTGCCTAGATGAGGCCCAAGCGCTGCCGCATGTGCTGGCCGGTTTGCCGGTCGGGTATCGCGCGATTGTCGTCGACAATGGGTCCACTGACGGTTCCGTTGAGCTAGCTCGATCGCTGGGTGCCCACGTGGTTGAGGAACCTCGCAAGGGGTACGGCGCTGCCTGCAATCGCGGTTTGCACGCAGCCTCCGCACCGATCGTCGCGTTCTGCGACGCCGACGCTTCGCTGGACCTTGCGGAGCTTCCGATATTGGTAGAGGCGGTCGAGAGTGGGCGAGCTGACCTGGCATTGGGGTGGCGCAAGACGGAGGGAGCTGGTGGGTGGCCGATTCACGCGCGCGTTGCTAACCGATTTCTAGCGTGGCGGGTGCGCTCAAAGACGGGTGCTCAGATCCGAGATATTCCGCCAGTGAGAGTGGCACGGCGACTCGAGCTCATTGACCTCGACGTAGCCGATCGCCGCTCGGGCTATCCCTTGGAGACGGTCATCTTGGCGGCCACTCGTGGCTGGCAACTTTCGGAGTTTCCGGTGCGCTATTCCCCCCGGGTCGGCCGTTCCAAAGTGACAGGGACTGTCCGCGGCACGCTAACGGCGATTAAGGACATGAGCGCCGTTCTCGCTACCTCCGAAAGAGCTGATTCCCGAGCGCAGGAGGGGACGTGACACCTGACGACCTGACGCTGCTGGTACTCGCCAAAGCACCCGTTCCTGGCCGAGTGAAGACGCGCTTGACGCCCGCCGTGTCACCAGCCCAAGCTGCCCGCCTGGCCGAGGCAGCGCTGCGAGACACTCTTGAGGCCGTGGCGGGTGCTCGCGCTCGGCGCCGGGTGCTCGTCCTGGATGGACAGCCGGGCGATTGGCTGCCGAGGGGATTTGACGTCGTAGCCCAATGCGAGGGCGGACTCGACCAGAGACTCGCGGCAGCCTTCGCACAGGTCGACGGTCCGGCGTTGCTCGTGGGTATGGATACGCCGCAGATTAGACCGACTGATCTAGCCGTCTCTTTCGATGCGGTTGACGCGTGGCTTGGGCCAACCTATGACGGTGGCTACTGGGCGATCGCCATGGCCGAACCCGATCCGAGTGTTTTCCCCGGAGTCCCGATGAGCACGTCGCACACGCGACGAGAGCAGGCACGACGCTTGAGGGCTGCGGGCATGAGGGTCGCAATGTTGCCGATCAAGCGTGATGTCGACACGATCGCCGATGCCCACAGCGTCGCTCGAACTGCTGACTGGACCCGCTTCTCCCTTGAGTTCGACCGTGTCGATTCGCCGAATACGTGGCCGCACGCTGACGAGCTATTTGGGTCGGCTTTGAAGTTCGGGCATTCGTTGCACTTGGCTGTGGCCGATGGGCGTCGTCTAGAACTAAACGTGCACCGTTGGCGATCCGAAGCAGACTCGGGTGACCACTCGCTGCTGGCCCGCTGCCGGGGCGCGACACTCGACGTTGGTTGTGGGCCAGGTCGGCTCACCACTGAGCTGTCTCGGCGAGGTGTGCGCAGCCTGGGCATCGACGTGACGCGCGCTGCTATCGACTTGGCGCGAGCTGCTGGCGCATCGGCGATTTGTCGATCAGTCTTCGACGAGCTACCCAACGAAGGGAAGTGGGATACCGTCCTGCTTGCCGACGGGAACCTTGGGATTGCCGGGGACCCCAAGCGTTTGCTTAGTCGAATCCGTGAGCTGCTGCGACCAGGTGGCACATTGCTGATCGAGCCAGCAGCGGCTGAGGCTGACGAGGTGCTACCCGTCCAACTTGCCAGCGGGGCAGCGGTGCGCAGCGAAGTGTTCTACTGGGCTCACCTCGGCCCTTCGGCAGCGATGAGGGCGGCGCAGCGGGCCGGTTTCGCTCACACTGAGTCTTGGACGGCGGACGGGCGAGTGTTCCTATCCTTCCGATCCAGCCTCGTTGCTAGCGAACCGGTTTCGCAGTAGCAGCCCTGCGATCAGTAGGCCGACGACAAGCCCAATGAGAGCCAAGACGATGACGAGGTTGCGGCTGTAGTCCAGCGGCAGCAGACTCGGGTTCGCCGGATTTCGTCCACCGCCGATGACGACTGGCAGCGCGATCAGCGATACAACAGCCGCCACGATCAGACCGCCTTGGATGAGTTGCCGTGGACCGCTAGGCAGCCCTCTGGTCAAGAGCACTCCGACGACGGCGACGATCGGCATCGCGATCGCATCGTGGATGACTAGTCCGGCGACCAGCCACAAGATGAGGTTGGGCATCGTTGCCAGGTCGACCTGGGAGAACAGTGCGTACGCCCCGATGGCGAGCATCGCGAGGCCGAGGACGATCAGGGCGATACGCATGAACATGATTGATGAATCCGCGGTCGACGGCTCTTCAGGAGTCACGTGACCACCTCGATTCTGGTGATCCACTTAGTTTGTAGAACGCCCGGGCGGTTGGGGGCCACTAGGCGGATTGGGTATCCGTGGTCGAGTGAAATCTCCTCGTCACCGATACGCATCGCCATGAGTGTGAGCGGGTCGCGGGCGAAGTTGGCCGCCACCTCGCTACTCGCGTAGTTGCCGTTCACCTCGAGGGAGATGACACGAACCGCCGAGTCTGGGCTGATACCGGCCAGATCGAGTAGTTCGGCGAGTTGAATCCCCGTCCATCGTGCATTCGCACTCCAACCCTCGACACATGCGATGGGTAGGTCGACCTCATTTGTGGCAGGTTCTGCAGTTCCTCGATGGTCAGTGATGTCGGGTTTGGGCCATCGATCACAAGCCGGTAATCATTGCCAGTGCTGACTGCGGTGACCTGGGCGGCGGCCGCGGTGCGGTTGACAGGTAGGCCTTGTGGACCTGTTGTGGGAACTCTCGGAGCGAAGGCTGCGACGGGTTCCAACGGAGTGACGGTCTGTCCCACTGTGGTGATTGTGACCGCTCCAACTGAGGCCCCAGCAGCAACGAAGAAGCTGCGCCGAGAAAGGCCGACATCAACGTGGGCTGGTGTTCGACGCGTTTGGCGTTTCTCTCGCAGCGCATCCAGAATCTTGGGGGCCTTGACTGCGAGGTGAATGAAGAGCGCCCCAACGATCACGAATGACATCGCAAAATGAGTCTGAGTGAACGGGAACTTCCAGGGATACCACTGCGAGATGTTGATCAGTCCAGTGGCGAGCTGGAAGATCATCCCTGCTACCAACACGGCGATGAACAGGCGCTCTAAGGCGTGCGCGGCGGACTTGACGGCGGGCCACTCAAAGAGTCGCGGATACACCGACCAGAGCTTGAGGAGCAGCAGTGGGATCGCCGCGATTCCGGTGGCGACGTGCAGGCCTTGGGAGAGTCGGTACCCCCAGATCGGCGCGGTCGGAATCGGCAACCAGGCGACGGGGTGCTGTTGATAGTGGCTCCACAGTCCGGTCAGAAAGCAGATCCCGACACAGATGGCTAGCGGGATGCCAATCTTGGTCGTCACTCGAGCCGAACGCAGTCGACTGCTGAACGCATCTGGCTGGAACGGCAGTATCGGTGGTGGCTTATCCAGGAGTCCCACGCAAGCCAACCTAGCCGCCCCCAGGTGATCCGTGGGTTGACTTGGGCGGTAAATGTGGCGAAAGCCTGCGAAAGGTTCGATCAACTTGCACCTTCTGCCCAACAGCCGAAGTGGTCTTTGCGACACATGATCGCCTCAGTGCTCGAACACGTGCGCTCGCTAGGGCAATGGTGAGAGTCTGGCGGCGTGAGTCAGCGTCGTGCTTCGTGGGCTAGTGCAGCGGCACTCGTGGCACTGCTTGGCCTCACCTGGCTAGTCGTACATGCCGGAGAACGACCCGAGGCGTCCACTGGAATCCTCGGCTGGCTCATGGTGATGTGGCTGGTATTCGGCTTGGGTTCCCTCGCGGTTCTGAGAGCGAATAAGCGCATCGCCGTGTGGCTCATCCTGGGCGGCGGAGTACTCCTGCAGGTGGTGGCAATGACCACTCCGGCGCAAACGAGTACCGACTACTACCGGTACTCGTGGGATGGTCGAGTACAGGCTGCCGGAATCAACCCCTACGAGTTCGCACCGATCGACCCGACCCTGACCGAACTGCGGGACACCTGGCTGTTTCCCCCCGATGCGCGGTGCCCAGAGGAAGGCGTTGACGGGGACTGCCCACTGATCAACCGTCCGACCGTTAAGACGATCTACCCACCCGTCGCTCAGGTCTATTTCTTCGTCGTCGAGAAGCTCGCATGGCCTGGGTCAGAGGGTTTGCCGTTGCAGATCGCGGCAGGCCTGATGGGCGTGGCCGTGACCGGCGCACTCTTGATCATCGCGCGAGCACGAGGCAGCGACCCCAGGCGCGCGGTGCTGTGGAGTTGGTGCCCACTCGTGATCACCGAGTTGGGCAACAACGCTCACGTCGACGGGCTGAGTTCGCTACTCGTTGTGGTGGCCCTAGGGATGCTCGCACGCCAGGAGTTGCGTCGCCGAGATGCTGTCGGCGGCGGTGTCGTACTGGCCTTGGCGACGGCGGTGAAACTGCTTCCCGCCGTACTGCTGCCTTCGGTGATCAAGCGGCGACCGATCGCGGTGGCGACGTCGTTTGTAGTCGCACTCGTTGTGGTCTACGCCCCGTATGTTTGGGGGCAAGGGTTGGCAGTTACCGGATTCCTGGGGGGCTACGCCGACGAGGAATCCGGCGGTCGCTTCGCGATCCTGAAGCTGGTATTTCCAGATTCGTGGGTCCTCCCGCTCGGCGTCTTGATCATCTTTGGTGCGGGATTGTGGGCCTTGCTTAAAGGCGATCCGCGCCAACCCTGGCTCAGTGGGGCAGTCACTGTGGGCGTGCTCTTCTTGGTCCTCACGCCGTCGTACCAGTGGTACGCGCTGCTACTTGTTCCGCTGGTTGCGATGGGGGCCCACGCCGTTTGGCTCGTCATCCCGGTGGCGATGACCTTCGTCTACTTCGAGCCTGACCTTGCCACCGGGTTTCAGCCCTACCGCGGGTTGTTCTACCTACTGGCGGCGCTGGTGGTTGGCGCCTTCATCGCCTACGAGTACCGCGGCGCTCGAACCTCCGCCAACGCCCGGCTTGTCTGAGTCGGCGGCGAAGTTCACACTCGTTTCCCGTCCGTTCACCACGATCGATGGTTTCGCCAACGCATCGAACTGGTGGGACGCCCGAGAATCTAGGAACCCGGGTCAGACCACATGGCAAGCGCCAGTAGTAGGTGCCCCCGTTTGATTGGAGTGCCGCTTTGAGTAAGGACCGCAAGCGCAGGAAGGACACGATTCAAACACTTCTGCATGAGGCCGTGGACAGCTTGCCAGAGGCCACAGAGGCATTCCTGGCGTTGGTTGAGGCCGAGCCCGCAGATCGCGCCAAACTCGCCAAGAAGCTGAGTGCTGTGGAGTCCGCCGCTGACGAGCGCTACCTGGCTTTGTTGCACAAGATCGGTAGCTCGTTCATAACACCGTACGACCGCGAGGACATCTACGAGATGGTCGAGGCTCTTGACGATGTGGTGGATCAGTTGGACCACGCCGGGCAGTTACTAGTCAGGTTCAACCTCGGGGAACTCCCGAAGGAGCTAGTCGGCAACGCTCGCGCTCTTCATCGGATGGCAAAGTCCTCCCACAAGACGGTGCACCTGATTAAGAGTCCGAAGAAGCTTGAAGCGCTGTTGATCAGCATTAACGAGCTTGAAAACGAGATCGACGAGGGATACCGCGATCTCCTAGTGCGCGTGCTCAACGATGCGGATTCGACCGACGTCATCAAGATCAAAATTCTTGCCGATTGTGTTGAGGAGCTCCGCGACGAAATCTCGACCGATTTGGGCGGGCCGTGGGCCTCATGGCAATCAAGGAAACCTGATGGATTGGGCGCTGTTCTTCACGATCACCTTTGTGCTCATCGCGGTCTTCTTTGACTTCACCAATGGCTTCCACGATGCAGCCAACGCGATCGGCCCAGCAGTCGGAAACAAAGCGCTGGGGCCCAGCAGAGCGTTGGCCGTCTCAGCGGTTTTCAATCTCATCGGCGCGATCATCGGGTGGTTGCTGGGAAGCGGGGTCGCCAAAACGATTCAAGACGTCACCGAGCCCGCCATCCGGCTATGCCGGGACTTGCTTTGGTAACCGCAGCAGTGCTGGGCGCAATTTGCTGGAACCTGATTACGTGGCGGTTTGGTATCCCATCGAGCTCCACCCACGCCCTGATCGGCGGCGTTGTCGGCGCATCCTTGGTTGCTGGCACGGTCGTTGTGTGGTCGACGGTGTGGGAGAAGGTCGTCATCCCGATGGTGACCAGCCCGGTCGTGGGCCTGATTGGCGCCTTCCTGCTGATGAGACTCTTTGTCGCCATCTTCCGCAATCGGAACCCGCAGCGCACCGGGAAGGGGTTTCGGCACGCGGAGAAGTTCTCAGCGCGGTGCGCTATCACTCGGCCACGGTATGCAGGACGCTCAGAAGACGATGGGTGTCATCGTGCTTGTCTTGGTCAGCATGGGCTACCTGGCCGATGGCGAACCCATGCCGTTCTGGGTTGTTCTGTTGGCTGCGGGCGCCATCAGCGCGGGAACCGCTGTTGGGGGCAAGCGCATCATCAAGACACTCGGCGGCAAGATCAGCGACCCAAATCCGGCGCGCGGTTTCGCCGCCGAATCGGTCTCGTCAGCAGTCCTCTATACGACGGCGCTCGGCTTCGAAGCTCCCGTGTCTACCACCCAAGTCATAACCGGCGGCGTGATTGGTGCCGGACTCGAGAAGCGAAAAAGCAATGTGAGGTGGCGAGTCGGGATCAACATTTTGTACGCCTGGGTGCTCACGCTGCCGGCTGCGGCAATCGTGGCCGCTCTCATGATGTTCCTGCTTAATCTGATATTCGGAATCAGTGAAACGTAGGTGAGACGAGGGTGATTCGCTCCATATTCCGGTATCGCAGAGGGTAAACGCGAGCCACTGCCGGACGACGTCGTGAGCGAGTTGCCGGGGCAGGTGGATGCGGAGCAACTGCGGGAGCTAGCGGAGCAGTCTCAGGCCGACGCCGCCGAGGATTCTGGGTTCGTTCATCTGGGTTAAAGTCCAGGATCCGACGGCGCAGGAATGGCACGAGTTGGCGGACGTATTCGACTTGCCGGAACTGCAGGTAGACGATGCGCGCAACCCCCAGCAACGACCCAAACTCGAGTTCGATGCCACGCGGACGTTCCTGATTCTGAAGGAACTGCGCTACGTCGAAGCGAACTCGCGACGTTGAGACGGGTCAGGTCTCGGTCTTCCTTGGTCCCGGCTTTGCGCTGTCCGTTCGACATGGCGGCGCTGCGCCCGGCAGTTCCCGTGCGCGGCTACATCGCGAGACTGACCTACTTGCCTATGGTCCAACGAGCGTTCTGTACGCCATCACAGATGTCATCGTCGACGGATACCTGAGCGGTATAGCAACGAGCTCGACAACGACGTCAGCCAAATCGAAGACCTGGTATTCCAAGGCGGATCCGCCGACACCGCTGCCATCATTTACCGCTTGAAGCGCGAGAACCTCGAGCTGCGCCGCGCTCTCGCCCCACTGGCGATGTCCGCGAGGCAGGTACTGCGAGGTGAGAACCTCAGGATCCCCGAGCCACTGCGGCCCTACTTCGCTGATCTTGGAGATCACCTCTTGCGCGCATACGAGCTGGCAGACAGTCATGACCAGCTGCTGATGGCCATGTTGATGGCAGTCACTAGCCAACAGGATCTGCGCCAAAACGCGGACATGCGCAAGATCTCCTCCTGGGCGGCCATCATCGCCGTTCCTACCGCAATCGCTGGCATTTACGGGATGAACTTCAAAGACATGCCTGAGCTCAATGAGGAGTGGGGCTACCCGGTCGTGCTGGCCGTCATGGGCGCCATCTGCGTGACGTTGTTCGTGATTTTTAAACGCAGCAAATGGCTCTAGGCAACGGACGTAGCCATGTAAGTTCTTGACCATGGCTACTCGATCTAGCTCGTGGACCGCTGGCTACTATCCGCGTCACGGTGACGGAGTCGGTTTCGATCGAGTCGTCTTCTTCTCAGATGCCGTCTTCGCGATCGCGATCACACTGTTGGCGATCGATATTGGCGTCCCCGAACTTGAGGGTCCTGGTACTCCTGGGGAACTATGGTCAGCCGTCTTGGAGAAGACGCCCGCCATCTTGGCATTCATCGTCGCTTTCATCTGGGTGGCTTTTTACTGGCGCGCCAACCATCGCTTCACGACGTCGCTCAAGGGCATGAGTTCGCGCTACGTCGGGTGCGTGCTGCTCTACCTCGCGTTGATCGCGTTCCTGCCGCTTCCGGCCGGAATCCTCGGGGAGTACTGGGAGAACCCCCTCGCTGTGGTCATCTTCTTGGGTTACGTCTCGCTCATGAGCGCCATGGAGGTCCTCTTGTTCTTGGTGGCCGATCGAGACAAGCTGTTCGTCGAGCCCATCGGCAGGCGCTTTCGCAGATGGTCGATCCTTGGCTCGTTGACACCCGTCGCGGCATTCCTGCTGGCCATTCCGGTTGCCTTCGCCTCAACACTTGCCGCGATGGTGTGTGTCGTGGTCTTGACCGTGGGTTTCGGTTTTCTGCTCAGCAAGGCGTTTGGTGGGGTCGGCTCCCGACCCGTCGACTTAGGACTCCTGCTCTGGGGATATCTTCGTACAGGTGTTCGATTTGTGGTGTAGGGTTGGTGCATGTCAGCCAGTCACGTAGACCCGGGGTCGGGTCGTTCGTCGTCCACTGGATCGGTGGGGTCTGGATCGGTGGTGTCTGGGTCTGAGTCCTGGGTCTGTTCCGTGTGCGGGGTCGTTGGCGGTGTTGGCGGGGGTGGATCCGTTGGCGGTGTCGCCGGCTGCTCGGGTGGAGTTGTTGGTTCAGTTGGAGCGGCATGCGGCGTGGGTGGAGTCGTTGCGGCTGTCGGCGGTGGCGGCGGTGGCGGGTCCGGGTCCGGATTATTCGGTTGAGGATGCGCAGTTGGTGGATGTGGCGGATCCGTTGTGGGATGTGCAGATGGTGCAAGACAGTATCCGTGATGAGCTCGCGGCGGCGTTGCACATTTCTGGGCGCACCGCGCAACGCCGCATCGATTTAGCCAGGGACCTGGAGCACAAACTGCCGCGCACTCGGGATTTGTTGCGTGCCGGGTTGTGCACCTTCGCCCAAGCGGCGGTGGTGGCGCGAGGAGTGTGGGTCGTTGTCGGTGGGTCAGGCGCGGTTGGTGGAGAAGCGGGCGTTGGTGAACACCGAGCGGCAGACCCCGAATCGGACGCGGCGGGCGTTGCGTCGCGCGATCGCGTCGATTTGTCCGCGCCCACCGGAGGCGTTGGTGGAGGAGGAGTTCGCGCGTCGTGATGTGAGCCTGGTTCATGATGGTGGGGTGATGGCCACGGTGGTGGCGACACTGCCGGCTCCGGATGCGATCGCGGTGTGGAATGCGTTAACCGCGGCCGCGCATCAGGACACTCACGCTGGTGATGTTCGGTCGCGGGCGCATAAACGCGCGGACGCGCTTGTCGGGTGGGCGCACCAGGCGGGGCAGGATCCGCAGATGCCGGTGATGCAGGGCAAGAAACGGTTGGACACGCAGGTCGTCATCGACGCGGCAACGTTGTTCGGGCTCGCGGATCATCCCGGGGAGATCATCGGCTACGGTCCGATCCCGGCCGAGCTTGCCCGACTGTTAGCAGCGGATTCGCAGGGGTGGCGACGGTTGGTCACGGACCCGGTGACGGGGTATTTGCTCGATTACGGGCACCGCACGTACACCCCACCGGCAGCGTTGCGGGAGTATGTGTTGGCGCGGGATCGGCGGTGTCAGTTCCCGGGGTGTGATCAACCGAGTTACCGCTGCGACCTTGACCACGTAGAACCGTTCACCGGCACCCCCGAGGGCGGGTCAACGAGCGCGGACAATTTGTTGACGGTGTGCCGACGCCATCATCAACTCAAAACCCACCACCGCTGGCGCGTACGCATCCACCACCCCAACAACCCAGAAGACCCAGACCATTCAGACGGACCAGACGATCCAGACGATTCAGAGGATGCGGCAGTCGCGGGCACGGGCATGGTCGAGACCGATGTGGATTGCTGTGCTGATGGCGAGATCGACGGCGCGACTAGTGACGCGAACACCCACATCGACTCGACGCCGACGCCGACGTCGATGCCGATGCTGTCACCGACGGAGGACCCGACGTTGACGTCGGTGAACCCGGTGCCACCGATGATCGAATGGACAAGCCCCCGGGGCCGCGTCCACGAGACTCAACGCCCAGTCCACGGGAACCCGCTCCCACACGATGGTGATCGACCACGCCATGACGAAGGTGCGCAGGCTCGCAGGGCGAGGGTCGCGTGCACCGCACTCGAGTCGCGGCTCATGACCGAAGTCTTGAAGCAGAAATGATTAAGGACCACAATGTGATGCGGTACGCCAGCCGAGCCGAGCCGAACCGAGACGAGCCGGGCGAAGGGGATGTCGGAAAAGACAAAAAGCGCGCCCGGAGGGAATCGAACCCCCAACCGACTGGGTAGAAACCAGTTGCTCTATCCGTTGAGCTACGGGCGCATGTGGCAGATAGTCCTGCCGAGGTCAGAGGATAGGCCGTGTTTGCACCAGTGGGCACCATCGGCCCGTACAGGTAGCCGAGCGTGGTCCGTCGTTGGTCGCTGTTAGGGCTGCGGGTTAGTGGTCCGCGGACCATAGATGACGTAGTTCTTTCCGCGTTTCTGGACGACCGGGCGATCTTTGGTGACCGGGGCTTAACGCGGGGGCCGAGACGATCGGTTTGCGCTGGGTCAAGATGACGTAGTCACCCGAGTTCAGGTACTCAACAACGAGTTCTTCGTATTCGGTCAAGGACGAGGAGAAGTCGCGCCGCGGATATCGACGATAATTGGGCAATCGTTAGACAAGGAGCGGGTCAAACTGTTGGACGTGATCTGCAGTGCAGGCGAATCGCTCGTGACGCAGCGGCCATTCTCGACGGCAGCTGTCATCGCGGACACAGGTAGTGCAGTCCCCGAATCGGGTAGGCGTTCAGTGGCGACGAATAGCCAAGAAACCCCCAATCCCAGGAGTAGCAGCGTAGTGATGGCTGCTCCGAGAGCTCGGAACCTCTCGCGTAGGCCTGCGGCGTAGTCCCAGACTGACTGCACGATGGCGCCCAGTACCAGCGCGATACCAACCGCGTAGTAGGCCTTGTAGGCAAAGAAAAATGTCGGTACCAGAAGCACTACGGCGACCTGAGAGGCAAACAGGGCAACCCAGATTCGGGTGACGGGCTCGCGGATCCAGAGAAAGAGCGAGGCCGCCAGCAGGAGGATCAGAAGTGCGACCGCTACAGAGAGCGGGATTCGTCGGTTCCAACTTCTCATCGATTCCAAAAACCATGCCTAGTCGGGGAAGTCCGTGTCCCGGCAGAGGCGGGCGACCTAGTTGATCCACAACGATCATCTGATACATCTGTTGAGGTGCAGCTAGGAAGAAGGGGCCCATGAGAAGGACCCCAAACGCGGCCGCGGAACCTAAATAGAGCGCCGCCTGCCGCCAAGACTTCAAAACCACTAGTCCGATGGCTATGACGAGTAGCGGAACAAGTGCCCACAGCTTCGTTGAGACGGCCAGACCGAACAGGGCACCACCGAGTACTAGATGGATCTTTGATGGGTGCGCACGGTTAAACAGGAGGAGTCCGACAAGCGTCGCCAGCACCATGAACACTTCGAGATAGGTAGTGCGCTCCGTGTAGACCAGCCCGGGCGCGATGCAAGAAGTCAGCCCGGCAACGATCGCGGTTACTGTGCCGAGGCGGCGGGCCACAACGTAGATGAGTATTGCCCCGATGGCACCTAGTGTGATGAACACCAGGCGGGCGCTTGCGAACGCGACGACATCATTGGTCGCGTTGGCAAGCAACGAAAATGGAGCTAGCAGGACCGCGATTCCGGGCGGGTGCACGCAGCGCAAGTCTCGGTACGGGAGTTCCCCGACTGCGAGGCGCCTGACCCGCTTGAAGAAGACAGCAGGATCGTAGCCGACGCATTCGTGAGCCCATTCGGGCCGCCGGAGGCCACGAGGCGGACGGCGAATGCCAACAATCCGATGGGCAGTGCCGCCGGGTTGGCCCGCAACCATGCCCATGTCTGCTCGACGTCGATTCAATGCTGACCGGTTTTGGACCGATCGATTCGATTCGACACTATTGCGCCAGTTTGGCCAAGCGGCGATCGTTCTGGTTCTCGGTCCGCTGGCAGTTGCTCGCTCGCCGCCTCCGCGGGTGGATCGACAGGCGAACGCCGCACCGCGCATGGCCACCCACTGGGTGGATTTCGATGCTGCAAGGCGGACGCGGATTCCGAACCGAAGGTCTCAACTGTCGGTGTCCCCTCTGCGGTGGTCTTGGTCGGTTTGCAAGATTCTCTTCCGAGGCCCGTGACACGGTAAGTGATCATTTACTGAAGATCAGATCGGATTTGCCTTGAAGCTTCATACGACACGATCCCGCGCACTGCGGTTTGCGGCAATGAGCACGATCAGTGCGATCGCCCTGTCCGGGCTCGCTGCTACGTCTGCGGCGGCAGACTCGGGTACAACCCGATACCGGTTGAACCGGGGCAACGTGAGTCCTTCCCTGGACTTGATTCCCCCAGACGTGCAGCGAGAGCCCGTCAGGCTTTACATAGCGGGAACTCCCTCCTCCGTGACAATCGACGTCGACGATTCCGGAGTCGTCCGCGGCACGGCGACCGACTCCAATGCTGACCCCGCCGCGGGCGTCAGCGTCGCGGTGGTCGCCACCTCCGACGAGGGCCGCACCTTCAGCGGGCAGGCGGATACGGACGCGTTCGGTGACTATCGCGTGCAGCGAGAACTCCCGTCAGGAGAGTTCTCGGTCGTAGCAACGGCGGACGATGTTCAATCGGCCCAGGCAACTGTCATTCGATCCACGCAACTCAATGTCAAGGCGACGATCCCCGCGACAGTCTCGGAGCGGTCTGCAACTCTCTCCGTCACAGTGAAGGATCGCGGCGTGCTCTCAAGGCCAAGATCGCGCTATATGGGGAGGATGTTACCCAGAAGAGGCGCCAGTTGATTGGGACAACGACGGCGAGTGCAGGCGTGGCGGCGTTCTCCGTTCGTCCATGGATGAGGCCGATCTATACCGCTGAGGCGACACGAAAGGGTGTCACTTCGGCGGTCAGCGTCACTGCCAAGACCCAGCCCTCGCTTCGCGGTCGCGCGGGTGCCGAAAAACTCACCTCAGCCCGAGACGCCCAACCCGATTGTGGGATCACCGGTCGGTTCCGGCGCCAAGGCAGTATCACGTGCTGATCCCTGGCCAGGTGTGGAAGTCCATGAAGGGAATCTCCTGGAGCAAAGGCTGCGTAAAGCGCTCGCGCTTGCGCCTCATCGAGGTCAACTACCGAGGCTATGACGGTTACCGCCACCGGGGCCAGATCGTGGTGGCCCGAAGTATCGGATCAAAGGCGGCCAGGGCATTCAAGCGCCTCTACCAGAAGGGTTTCCCGATTCGTTCGATGCAGTTGGTGGACGCGTTCGGCAAGAATCGCGGAGGGCGCCCAGGAGCCAACGACTACAAGTCGATGGAAGCCGGCACACTTCCGGCTTCAACCGCCGCTATGTCGTCGGGCGCGAGTCTCAGCGGATCAGTCTCCGCACTCAAGCGGACGATCGCTAGACATCAACACCTGGGTGAACCCCTACGTCTCGCCCAGGGCGACCTACCCCAACACCTACTACCTGAACCGGGGTTTGCAGGCCGGGGAAATGTGGCAAGGGTCCAGTGCTGCGATGTCGGTCATGCGCAAGGCAGGCTGCCGATGGGGTGGCGGCTACCGCGATTACCACCACTTCCACCTGCTGAGTTGTCCACAGTTCGGTTTCCGCTCGCTCGCGCCCCGGGAAAATAGGGAAGACTCCCAGGTACCGCAAAGCGATCGAGACAAACTGGGGGAGCAATGAACATGAGTAGCGCTGTTCTCATCGGAACTGTTGTAAGCGAGCTCAGATACGAGCAGATCGACGGGGAGCTAAGGCATCCTGCGCTTTTGGATGGCAGTCAATGAGCGAGTATTCGACCGGACGTCCGGTCGCTACCTAGATGCTGAGCCGTCCTGACTAGACGGCTGTCTGCCGTCGACAGCTTGCGAAGAATGTGAATCGAAGTATCAATCGTGGCTGACCCAGTCATCGTCTCCGGGCGACTGCGCATGCGCGAGGTGGAATCGCGAGAGGGTCAGGGGTCACGCAGGGTTGTTGCCGAGGTGAGCGCGACGGCGGTGGGTCACGATCTAGCGCGGGGGAACGCGGTCTTCGAGTCCACGACGCGCCGCGAAAGAGCGGTCAATGGGCAGTCAGAGCTGCCGCCGCCTAGTCAGTACCCCTGACTCGGTTGGGTGCGCCGTAGCCGTTGGGGCTTCGGCTTACTACCCTTACCTAACGTGGCTGAGTACATTTACACATTGCGTAAGGCACGTCGGGCTCATGGAGACAAGGTCGTCCTCGATGACGTGACGTTGTCGTTCATGCCGGGGCGAAGATCGGCGTCGTTGGACCCAACGGCGCCGGAAATCGAGCCTGATCAAGATCATGGCCGGGCTGGATCAACCATCCAACGGTGATGCGATCCTGACGCCTGGGAGTCCGTGGGGATCTCGCTGCAGGAGCCCGATCTTGATCCAGAGAAGACGGTGCTAGGCAACGTTGAGGAAGGCGTTGCCGAGACTAAGGCGATGCTCAAGCGCTTCAACGAGGTATCTGAAGAACTGGCCGAACCCGACGCTGACTACGACGTACTGCTGGCCGAGATGGGCACGTTGCAGGAGCAGCTCGATCATCGCAACGCATGGGACTTGGATGCGCAGCTGGAACAGGCGATGGACGCGCTGCGCTGCCCAGCTCCCGATGCGGACGTAACAGTTCTCTCCGGTGGCGAGCGGCGGCGTGTTGCCCTGTGCAAGTTGTTGCTAGCGCAGCCGGATTTGCTGCTACTCGATGAACCGACCAACCACCTTGACGCCGAGAGTGTGCAGTGGCTTGAGCAACACTGAGAAGTACCCGGGAACAATCGTGGTCGATCACTCACGATCGATACTTCCTCGACAACGTGGCTCAATGGATTCTTGAACTCGACCGAGGTCACGCCTATCCCTACGAAGGCAACTACTCGACGTACCTCGAGGCGAAAGCCGCTCGACTCAAGGTCGAGGGCAACAAGGACGCCAAACTGCGTAAGCGCCTAACTGATGAACTCGATTGGGTTCGCTCGAACCCCAAGGCCCGCCAAGCCAAGTCAAAGTCGCGCTTGGACCGCTATGAAGAGATGGCGGCCGAGGCTGAACGCACATCCAAGCTGGACTTTGAGGAGATTCAGATCCCGCCAGGTCCGCGCCTCGGCGGAGTTGTCGTCGAGGCAACGAATCTGACGAAGGGCTTCGACGACCGCCTGCTTATGGACAACCTGTCATTCTCGCTGCCGCGCAACGGCATCGTCGGTGTCATCGGTCCTAACGGTGTCGGAAAGACGACGCTGTTCAAAATGCTTGTTGGCGAAGAGACACCGAACGATGGCGATATCAAAGTCGGTGAGACGGGGTCAGTAAGTTACGTCGATCAGAACCGTGGCGGGATCGATCCCAAGAAGAATGTCTGGGAGGTCGTGTCAGACGGTCTTGATTATCTCAAGGTTGGTCACGTTGAGATGCCTAGTCGCGCCTACGTCGGCGCGTTCGGGTTCAAGGGCCCCGACCAACAGAAGCCGTCGGGCGTGCTGTCCGGCGGTGAGCGAAACCGACTGAACTTGCCTTGACGCTGAAGATCGGTGGGAACTTGCTGCTACTCGATGAGCCGACCAACGATCTGGATGTTGAGACGCTGGCCAGCCTCGAGAACGCCCTACTGGACTTCCCCGGTTGCGCAGTGATCACCAGCCACGATCGCTGGTTCCTTGACAGGGTCGCAACGCATATCTTGGCTTACGAAGGCGACTCTCAGTGGTTTTGGTTCGAAGGTAACTTCGAGTCTTACGAGGCGAATAAGATTGAGCGTCTAGGCGCTGAGGCTGCCCGGCCAACGCGTGCCACCTACCGCAAACTCACTCGCGGGTAGACGCAGAAACGTGGCAGATACGGCGGCGTCTGCACATGCGCCATGCGGAGGTGGTGTTCCTCGCCGGCTACGTAAAAACGCTTAACGAGTGGGACGCCCGCGCTTGTGTGCGCATTCAACAGCGGGGCAGGGTCGCCGGATTCTTCGCCGCCCCACCCACCGGAACGGTTACGTTCATCGCGGTGCCACTCTCCTCCGAGGGCCAAGACCACGAGATCGTCCACGACCGCACGGTGTCGGCCGGACGACTTCGGGACGTCCTAGGCGATGTCTCGTTGCCGCCGCGAGGTTTCGCTGGCCGAAACCTGAAAGTTCCCGACCCGAGTGGTCGGTCCCCTCGACCTGCTCAGCTTGCCGCCCATGTCGGGTTGGCAACGTAGCGAATCGGTTAAGGCTGGTGACCTCAGCGAGCCGCTCGATCTGGCCCTGGCAGAGTTTCGCCGCCGTGTTCCGCCGCAGGACGAAGTCGATAGTGACGTCGCGCAACGTGTCGCTCAGCAGATCTGGTCGACGCCCAGCGTTGGCGGGGTACCACTACGCGCGGTCCATACTGCGCGCCAACTCGGATTCCTGAGCAACGATGATGCGACGGTGGATGCGGCGACTCTGCCAGGTTGGGCACGACTCTCGACCCGGCAGGACAGGTCTTCGCCTCCGAAGGCAGCTCAAACCTGACGCTAAAGGGCGTCGTAGGTTGATCACTGCCAGCTAGTTGCGATCAGCTGAACCCGACGGCGGGGTCACTCCAAGGGACCCAGGGGATCTCATCTGCCCCAGATTCTGGTGGGAGTTGACCATCGCTTGGGCCGCCGACAGCATGTATCGCCAGATCTCGTCATCTAGCGCTGGCGGTAGTTGGCGAGCGTCGAGTGCTGCCCGCATATGTGAGAGCCATCGGTCGCGGCCTACTTCATCGATGACGAACGGCATGTGGCGCTGACGAAGGCGTGGGTGGCCTCGCAACTCGGAGTACGTAGTGGGGCCTCCCCAATACTGCTCAAAGAACATCCGAAGCCGGTCCTCGGCTGGGCCCAGGTCCTCCTCGGGGTACAGCGGTCGCAGCACCTCATCCTGAGCAACTCCTTGGTAGAAGTCCGCGACTAGGTCGACAAAGAACTGGTGTCCGCCAAACTGCTCGTACGGGGTCGACCCGCTTTGCTCGCCACTCACCTGACCTACCCTAAGGCCTACGGCTTTAGCGGTCCCGTGCCGTAGGTTTTTGGCGGTGGTTGTCCCGGACCAGGTTGCGCCGACTCGGGTGAGATCGCGTCCGGGCTACCCCCAACGCTGGGCATCTCCGGGTCTTCCGACGTGGTTGACGCAGTGCTAGCTCGCATTGTTGGAGGCTGTCGGGAGAGTCACTCCCGCACGGTCGAAGGTCACCTTCATTCGCTCACGAATGACTCGGGTAGCGGCAATCTGCTTCTCCGGCATTGCCTTTGCGGTAATCCGAACAGTCACGGAGTCGCCCGACACCGACTCGACTCCCGCGAACTGTGGTTTGCCAAGCAGCATGTCGTCGTACTTGGGATCGTCGTCCATATCGTGGGCAACTGCCTCGACGAGGGAGCGAACAGTGTCGAGGTTCTCGCTGTAGGGGACCTGTAGATCAACGACTGCCAGCGTCCATCCTTGCGAGCGGTTGGCAACTCTCACGACCTCGCCGTTACGGACGTACCAAACGACCCCGGACATGTCCCGAAGTTGGGTAACGCGAAGGGTCACGTCCTCAACGGTTCCAACCACCGGACCAAGATCAACGACATCGCCGACTCCGTACTGATCCTCCAAGATCAAGAAGATTCCCGACAGATAGTCCTTGACCATGCTCTGCGCGCCAAAACCCAGCGCCACACCAACGACACCCGCACTTGCCAGCAGCGGCGTGATATTGATCTGCAGTTGCGCGAGCACTGCCAAGATGCCAATGCCGGCAATGATTGCGGTCGTGATCGGAGCGCAGCAGTGATGCAATTGCTTCGGCCCGGGCCTTGCGCCGTTGCCCCATCACGACTTGGCTCAGATCACTGGTGTGAGTCGAGCGTCGAGCTACCGTCTGTCGATCCGCATCGGCTTTTCGAACGAGGCGACGAGTGACCCGACGAATCATGATGGTGATCACGAGCCACAGCACGAAGCAGACAACCACTACGACGAGGATGCGTAGTGGAGTGCCGATTAGAGTCTCTAGCAGTGATGGCCAATTCACTGCCTGTCGCGCCAAGTTCACGTTCGCAGTCTGACGTATCCGATCCGGATTTCGCGTCTATTCCGGCGTTAGTTCACCGTCCGTCGCCCCCGCAGGGCCTCGCCGGTCTGGATTTAGCCCGGTCGCGGCCGCCATGAAGGCCAAGACTTCTGAGGACAGGGCGACACTTCGCGACAACGAACGTGCTCCGTGTCCCACATTTGCCTCGGCCCGAATGAGGATAGGTCGATCAGACGCTGTGGCGTACTGCATCGCCGCGCACATCTTGCGAGCGTGCATCGGATCCACCCGAGTGTCCTGATCAAAGGCGGTGAATAGCATCGCTGGGTACTTGGTCCCCTCGACCACATGGTGGTAGGGCGAGTAGTCCGCTAACCACCCAAACTGCTCGGGGTCATCGGCGCTGCCGTACTCGACGTTCCAGGTTGCCCCTAAACCGGAACGCTCGTAGCGAATCATGTCGAGTAGCGGCGCCGAGCAGTGAACACCGGCGAACAGTTCAGGGCGCTGAGTCGCGACCGCGCCCACCAAAAGACCACCGTTGGAGCCGCCACTGACGAGGAGTTGCTCAGGTGTCGTCCATTCGTTGTCGATGAGCCACTGCGCAGCCGCGATGAAATCGTCGAACACGTTCTGCTTGTTGGCCAGCATGCCTGCTCTGTGCCACTGTTCACCCTCCTCCGAGCCGCCGCGCAAGCACGCGATCGCATAGACCCCGCCAGCCTCGACCCACGCCAGGACTGAGGGCGAGTAAGCGGGAACCATGGGCACCCCGAATCCGCCGTAGCCATACAACACGGTTGGACGTGGTGGATGCGTATCCGCCTCGGCATCGACCTCAGGAGACAGCACCATTAGCCGAACCGGCGTCGCGTCCTCACTGTGGTAGACGTACATCTTCGAACTGATCTTCGGCACTTCGACGAATCCAGGGGGGTAGGCGTAGACCTCTGTGCTGTCCGTTATTGCGTCGTAGCGCAGTACACGCGGGATAGTGGCGTTGTCGGTGTAGGTGAACCAGGCCTCATGACCGCCCTCAGGTCGCTCAACGATCCCACCGACGGTGCCAATCCCCGGGAGTTCGATCTCCCCGATCGGCTCCCCGGTCTCGAGTTTGTGAATCGAGATCTCACTGACCGCATGGCGAGTCCAGGAGACAAGCATGAGCGGTTCGGGCAGTTCGCTCCCATCCAGGATGGCGTAACCCTCGAACACCGCCGTTGGGTCCTCCGGAATTAGCGTCTCCCAGGCGTCGTAGGACAGGTCAGTTGGGTCGGCCACACATAGCCGACCACGCTGCGCATCTCGATCGGTGTAGATATACATCCGGTTGTCGCGACCAAGTCGCAGTCCGGTCTGCGCGTCGACGCCGACCTGCACCGGCGTCAACTGTGGGCTGGCCGGATCGGCCGCGTGCAGATCGGCGACGAAGAGGTCGTTGCGTGGTGCCGTTCCCTCGCTCGCGCTGACGGTGAGCCATCGGCCGTCCCGACTGACGCCGGCGCCGAAGTATTCGGTCATCTTGCGCCCTTCACCGAACACCATGACGTCGTTCTCGGGGTCATCTCCGACCGTATGCAACCAGACCCGTCGGTGATATTGCTCCTCTCCAGCAGGAACGGCGTCTGGCGCCAGGCGGCGCACGTAGTAGTAGCGCTGCTCGTCAAGTAGCCAACCGATTGGGGAGTATCGAGCCCGGTCTATCGGGCCTTCGAGAATCTCGCCGGACGCCACATCCATGACGTACACAGCCGACTCCTCGCTGCCACCGACCGAGAGTTGGTAGGCCAGTCGATTGCCCTGCTTGGTGGGTTGCCACGAATCCAACGTGGTGAGGCCACTGGCGTCGATCGCTATCGGGTCAAGCAGTACGCGCTCGCCGCCATTGGCGTCGAGTGTGTACAACACGGCATGTTCTTGGCCCGGTTCTCGACGCATGAAGAACTGTCGCTCACCGCGCCAGACCGGTGGGCTAATCGTTCCAGCGCCCAGCAGCGCCTCCAGTCGATCATGAAAGTAATCCACACTCGGCCAACTATCACGGTGCTGGGCGAATAGATCGGCTTGGGCGTTGAGCCACACCTCCGTGGCATTCGTGTCCCGCTCTTCGAGCCAGCGGTAGGGGTCGGCCACCGAACGCCCGTGAATCTGATCCATACGATCTTCGCGATGCGCGGGTGGGTAGGTAGTTGTTGGCTCGCTCGTTGCGGGGGCACGGGGTGGGGGCGAGGGGGATTCGGACATGGCTCGACCCTAGGGGATGGGTTCTGCATGTGTTATCCGGTGCAGAACCTACTAGGCTTGAAGTATCGGGTTTTGACGGCTCAATGCGCGCCCGAGATCCCACACCATCCGTCCTAGAGGAGGCGACCATGACCCAAGGTCCTGAGAAACCAAATCAGCCTGGCAGCGCTAGCGCTACACCGACTGGTGGATCGGAAGCGTCTGCGTCCGGGGTTCCTCAGTCGGTGCCCAGTAGTGGCGCACCTGCCCCCGAGAAGACGCCGTGGACTGCCTACATCCGGCCAGCTATCTGGACGGTCGCCTCGATCTATGTGATCGCCTTCGTCTTTCTCAATCGCGACTCGGTGCAGATCAATTTCATCTTCTTCTCGGCGCAGGTTCCGATGATCTTCGTGCTGGTGGGCATGGCGCTTATCGGGGCCGCTCTCTACGCCGGAGTCATGTTCATGACCAGTCGTCGCGCGAAGAAGAACGCACAACTGGCCCAACTTCAAACGAAGAACTCGGGCAAGTAGGAGCGATGTCGGCACTGCACGACCTATCTGCCCTCGAGCAGTCCCGCGCGATCAAGAATGGCGAAACCTCCGCCGTGGAGTTGACCAGTCATTACCTGACTCGTAGCGAGCGTTTGTCAGAACAGGTTGGTGCTTTCGTCAGTCAGACACCCGATCTCGCACTCGAACAGGCCCGCGCCGCGGATGCCCTGGTGAAAGTCGCCAATGATGAAGCCGCTCTCGAAGCTCTGCCTGCGTTGATCGGGGTGGTCTGCCCCGTCAAGGATCTGGACTTCGTCGCCGGAGTTCGCACCAGGCTCGGCTCCGTGGCGCTGGACATCACGCCATACGAAGACGACAACGTGGTTGCAAAGATGCGTGCCGCAGGTTTGGTGTTCACCGGAAAGACGAATACCCCAGAGATGGGGCTGCCGTGCTACACCGAGCCAGAGGTAGCTGCCCCTGCGCGTACGCCATGGGACCTAACGCGATCCGCTGGCGGTTCCAGCGGTGGTGCTGGCGCGGCGATCTGCGCCGGTCTCGCACCGATCGCGCACGGCAGCGATGGGGGCGGGTCGATCCGGATTCCCAGCTCCGTTACCGGCCTGGTTGGGATCAAGCCGACGCGGGGACGAATCAGCAACGGCCCGTTGCGCGACTCGATCGGTGACCTCGCTACCAGTGGGCCGATGGCGCGAACCGTCGCCGACGCGGCGGCTCTTCTCGACGTCATGGCCGGGGGCTTCGCGGGGGACCCCTTTAGCGCAACCGGGCCGACTCACGGATCTTTTCTCGACGCCGCCACCCGCGATCCGGGCAAGCTGAAGATTGGGTTCTATCGCCAGCCCTCGTTGTCCCATGTCAGTGTGCACCCGGATGTCGTCCACGCGGTGGACAAGACAGCGGCGCAGTTGGCGGCTCTGGGGCACGAACTTGTGGAAATTCGGCCGCCCTTGAATGAGGGGCTACTACCGGTTTTCTCCGCTGTCTGGTCCACTCTTGCGCTCTTGACGCCGGTCCCGAAGGAGCGCGAACAAGAGCTGCGGCCTTTGACGCAGTACCTGCGCGCGAAGGGTCGAGAGGTTTCCGGGATAGACCTCGCCAACGCCGTATCCACCATGCGGATCACCGCTCGCGCGTCGATGGAGGCAACCGCGCACCTCGATGCTGTGCTGGCTCCTACCCTGGCCGATGTCCCAGCTCGCGTCGGGCAGTTGAGGAATGATGCTGACCCCGAAGCCGACTTCGCGGCCCAGGTGGACTACTCGCCGTTTTGCGCGGTGTACAACGTCACTGGGCAACCCGCCATCAACGTTCCACTCCAATGGAACTGCGATGGCTTACCGATCGGTGTCCAGCTAGTAGGCAAGATGAACGATGAGGAGACGATCATCGCTATCGCCGGCCAGTTGCAGCGTCACCATGACTGGACCGCTCGTAAACCGGAGATGTGGTAGCCAACCGGATGACTGAGCTCAATCTACTTGACCCGGACGTGGATGCGGACCTGGCTCAGCTTGCTGCCGAATATGGGGTCGCGGTCGAGTATCGCGACCAGGCGGGCAAGTTGGTCAACGTCGCGCCGGACTCGGTCGTCGCCGTGCTAGCAGCGATGAATGTCGATGCCTCCACACCTACTGCCTGTCGGCAGGCGCTTAAGGAGCTACGAGTTCGTCATTGGACTGCGCCCACGCCCCCCTCGATAGTGGTCCGTCAAGGCAAAGACAAGGTCGGCTGGGAGACCTGGGTGCACGCCCCGATGGATGCCAGTGTGCGGATCTGGGTGGACCTTGAGGAGGGTGGCCAGCGATTTGACATCGCCCGTACTGACCGAGCGGCAGTAATCGAGTCAGTTCGAGGGCGCCAACTTCAAGAGTTGACCTACCGCCTCCCAGCAGATTTGCCGCAGGGCTGGCACCGGTTCGTTGTCGAGATCAACGGGCTCGTATCTAGTTGTGTGCTGGTGGTGACACCGGCACGATTGGACCTCGATGCGCTATCGACCGGACGCCAGTCTTGGGGAGTGGCCACGCAGTTGTACTCCGCTCGTTCGCACCGTTCGTGGGGTGTGGGTGATCTGGCAGATCTGGCAGATATGGCCTCGTGGTTCGGTCGAGAGCACGGCGCGGACTTCATGCTGGTCAACCCGCTGCATGCGTGCGCGCCCACTGCAGGGATGGAACCCTCGCCGTACCTTCCGGTCACCCGCCGCTACGTGAATCCGCTGTACGTCCGGATCGAACAGATACCTGAGTACTCCTACTTGTCCAGTGAGAAGATCGCTGAGCTCGCAGCAAGTTCCCAGCAGTTGCGCGAGGAACTCAACGCCCTAGATCGCCTCGATCGTGACGCGAGTTGGCACGCCAAGCGCGACGCCCTCGAGGCTATCCACGACGTCGGATTGGAGCCCGGACGAGCGGCCCAGTATGCAGACTTCCGAGCCGAGGAGGGCGACGGCCTAGCCGACTTCGCGACGTGGTCTGCATTGGCTGAGTTGCACGGCCCCGAATGGAACACGTGGCCGGACCAGCTCGCGGATCCCCACAGCGATGCGGTAGCTCAGTTTCGCGAGGCAAACGCCCAACGAATCGAGTTCCATCAGTGGCTCCAGTGGATCATTGACGAACAGATGGCGATCGCTCAGCAGGGTGCCCACGACGCAGGGATGTCGATCGGGATCATGCATGACCTGGCTGTCGGCGTACACATGTACGGCTCAGATACCTGGGCTGACCGAGACGTCACCGCCCGCAATGTGACCGTCGGAGCGCCCCCTGACTCGTTCAACCAAATGGGGCAGAACTGGTCGCAACCCCCACGTCGACCCGACCAACTCGCTGCCACCGGCTACGCCAGCTACCGAGACATGCTGCGCACGCTCTTGCGCCACTCAGGGGGGCTGCGGATAGACCACGTGCTGGGCTTGTTTCGGCTCTGGTGGATCCCAAGCGGAATGTCGCCGTCGGCCGGCACGTACGTGCGCTACGACCACCGAGCGATGGTCGACATTCTCGTGCTGGAGGCAACCCGAGCGGGTGCGGTGATCGTTGGCGAGGATCTTGGCACGGTCGAGCCATGGGTGCAGAGCTTCCTAGCTGACCGTGGGATTCTGGGAACGTCGATCTTATGGTTCGAACGGGATAGCAAGGGTCCGATCGAACCCGCCAAGTGGCGATCCAATGCGATGGCGGCAGTCACCGTTCACGACCTGCCGCCGACCCTGGGCTACCTCGAGGGAAGTCATGTTCAACTGCGCGCCGACCTAGGACTACTCGCTCGTCCAGTCGATCAGGAGTGGGCTGAGCACGCTAGTGAGATGCAGGCTTGGCGCGATGCCCTGCATGCCCAAGGTCTGCTGCGACCCAAAGCCGGCGAGGAGGAGGTCGTGGCAGCGTTGCATCGTTACGTGAGTTGGACCCCCGCCAAACTCGTTGCGGTGTCACTGGCCGACCTGGTCGGAGAGCGGCGGACTCAGAACCAGCCAGGCACGAAAGACGAGTACCCGAACTGGCGTATCCCGTTGGCGGACGGCGACGGTGTCAACGTGTTCATCGAGGATTACCCCCACATCGCCCGGATGGCTCGGATTATCTCCGCGATCGGTGGCACTAGCTAGCCGTCGATTCAGCGCTGACTATCGGCCTCAGGTCGCAACTTTCCGGCAGGTAGCGCTACCGTGACGGAGTGGAAGATTTAACGACACTCCAGCAGGTGCTGGTCTTTGCCGGAATCCCCGGCCTCGTGGTCCTCATCGCCGCATTGGCGATCCTGGCGCCTGGCTGGACGCGAGCGGGCCGCTACCGTCCCGGCGATTCATGGAACTACGAGCCAGTCTTAATCAATGCCTCGGTAGAAACTGACGTTAAGACAGCGATAGCGGTGGTCGCCTCAAGCGATCTTGAGGTCTCCGGACGGTCCGCAGCACTGCTGGTTCGGGAGGAAGGTGGAGCAAGTGCTCGATGGTGATCTCGTTGATACCGCATTCACAACGATCCAGCTAGCCGACCTTGAGAAGGCTCTGCTGAGTGCCGAACGTTCCAGCGGCGCACTCTTCACAGCCTACGTAGGCAAGCTCCCGCAGGGCCGCGACTCAGCACTCGCGCTGCACGCCCAACTCGTGCAACCGCGCCGCGCCGCCCTCATCGCTGTCGACCCGCAGGCCCGCATTGTTGAGGTCGTTACCGGGGCTCACCTGCGTGAAGCACTCGATGATCAAGCCTGCAAGCTCGCCTGTCTGACCATGACATCTCGATTCGCGATCGGCGATATCGCCGCCGGTCTGCGCGACGGCGTCTACGTGCTCGCTGATCACGCTCGCGAAATTCCCTCGCTGCACACGACCCTGCCTGACTAGCAGCTCGCGGGCGTACCGGGGGCGTAGCTCAGCGGCTATCGCGTTCTTGACAGCGCATTGCCCGAAGCACGCCGTCGAGTGATTCCGTAATCAGTCTCCGCGCACCCGGTGCGAGGTCTGGGTGCTCGTGCAGGTAATCCTCGGTGTGAGTGATCGTCGCCGGTTCCACCAGTAAAGTGGGATACAACCCGGCCACGATTTGTTGCGCCATTTCAGGGGTGCGAGTCTCCCACGAAGGCACGATCGCCTCGAAGTACTGGTTCACATGCGGCCGCAAAAGTTCGCGCTGATCGCCGACCATGATTCCGCCAATGGTGGCCGCCAGCAGATGGTTTGCCAGCGAATCGTCGTTCAACGCGGTATCCCACGCCGCCGCTTTCGCCTCGGCAGTTGGACGAGCGGCACGCACAAGTTGTGCATGCCGGATCCCGGTCGCGGTGTTGTCACGTTCGAGCTCGGCATCGATATCGGCATCGTCAGCGAGCCCAGTAATCACCAAACGGGTCAGTAGCGCCCACCGCAGATCAGTATCGACGGACAGGCCCTCCAGTACTTCGCTACCTCGGTAGAGGCCGTCCACTAGGGCCAGATCGGGCTCGGCAGTCGCGGTGGAAATGAACCCTTTGGCGAATGCGTGCTGGTGGTCGCTGCCAGGTTGCGCACTCATGGCGCGGTCTCGCAGCGACGTGGACAGGATCAATTGGTAAGGGTGGCGGTTCTTATCTGCCGCGTACAACTCGATCGCGCTGCGCACCTGGCGAATCGTCTGCTGGACGACGCCCACATCACCCTCACCCGCGAGGCCGGAGATGACCAGCTTTAAGTAGTCGCGTGTGCTCATCTCAGCGTCGCGAGTCATATCCCACGCCGCGCCCCAGATGAGTGCTCGAGCCAGCGAGTCGGTCAGTTCGCTGATGGAGGCGATGGCGGTCTCGATACTCGCTTGGTCCAGCCTGATTTTCGCGAACGTCAGGTCCGCATCGTTCACGAGCAGGAGATCTGCCTTCGGCTGGCCGACCAGTTCGCTGACTGCTACTCCGGAACCGACAAGATCAAGTTCGACCTGTCGGCGGCGCACTAGCGCCGAGTCCTGCCGGTCGTAGAGCCCCACGGCAACCCGATGGTTGCGCAGGGTCGGTGCGACCCCATCCGGGTACCGGGGCGGCGACTGCCGCACGATCACCCGCGAGTAGTTGCCGTCCTCGTCGACGCCGACCTCCGGTTCGAGCAGGTTGACGCCTGAGGTCTCCAGCCATTGCTCTGACCACGAGTCCAACTCTCGACCAGAAGACTCTGACAGCGCATCGAGTAGGTCGCGTAGCCGAGTGTTGCCCCACGCATGCTTGGCGAAGTAGGCGCGCAGTCCAGCGAGGAACTCCTCTTCACCGACCCAGGCCACGAGTTGGCGCAGCGCTGCCGCGCCCTTGGCGTAGGTGATGCCGTCGAAGTTCACGCGGACTGCATCGAGATCCACCATGTCCGCAGCGATCGGGTGCGTGGACGGTAGTTGGTCTTGGCGGTAGGCCCAGGCTTTGCGTTGATTGAGGAAGGTCGTCCAAGCGTCGGTGAACTCGTGTCGCATTAACGTTGGCGTAGTGCGACGGCCCACTCGGCAAAGGACTCATTGAGCCACAGGTCATCCCACCAGTGCATCGTGACCAGAGTTGCCGAACCACATATGGGCCAGCTCGTGCAGGATCGTGTTGGAGCGTTGCTCGTACGCGGCATCGGTCACCCGCGACTGCGGAAGACGTAGTCCTCCAAGAACGTGACGCAGCCCGGCATTCTCCATGGCGCCAGCGTTGAACTCGGGGACGAACAGTTGGTCGTACTTGGCGAACGGGTAGGGCGCGTCGAATGCCTCTTCGAAGAAGGCAAAGCCCTGTTTGGTGAGGTGTCGAAGATCTCGTCGGCGTCGAGATGACTCCGCCAGCGACTCGCGGCAGAAGATCCCCAGCGGGTAGGTGCCGTTGGGACCGACGTACTCGTCGCGCACAACGTGGTAGGGGCCAGCCACGATGGCGGTGATGTAGGTGGACATGCGCGGGGTCGGCTCGAACACCCAGGTCGCGCTGTCATCCGGCATCGGCGCGGCGTGGGGGTCGGCGAGTTCGAGATGACCTGCCAGTGAGCGGGGGCATGACGGTGAGTTGAACGGTGCCTTAGACTCGGCTGCTCGAAGCAGGCGTACACGCGCCGGGCGTCGGCCGCCTCGAACTGGGTGTACAGGTAGGTCTCGTCGTCGACGGGGTCGACGAATCGGTGCAGTCCTTCGCCGGAGCGCATGTAGGCGCAATCCGCGATGACCTCGACGGTGTTTTCTAGTTGTAGATCGTCTAGTCGGATGCGCGCACCGTCGAACACCTCGCTCGGATCGAGGCGAATGTCGTTGAGCGTGACCGATGCGACATGTGGCGCAATCAAGTCAAGCCAGGTATCTGCCCCGGCCTGCGCGCAAGTAAACGTCACGGTCGTCTTGGAGGTAAACGTGGACGCCGGGTCAGGTTCCGGGGCTCGGGTCAGGTCCAGTTCGACCGTATAGGCGACGTTGGAGATGAGCTCAGCACGGACATCGCATTCGGCGCGGTTCAGGTTCTCATTGGCAGTCACAGGGTCAGTCTGTCAGGTCAATCTCATGGCGGTGAAACGAGCAATCGCCCTATTTGGCAAACTCCCCACATGATTTGGCTCTGGACTGTGCTTGGCGCGTTGCTGATTACCGTCGTGCTCGCGTTCGGCATCACCTACTTCATCGTTCGACCCCGCTTGACGGCAAAGGTGAATGCTGGGGCGCAGGTGTTGGCCCGCGAGCTGCACGGACGACCACCCTTGATGTCTAGTGGCGCGTCCTGCGAAGGTTGCACGGACCCCGACCGCTTTGGACTCAAGGGGATTGGGGCGATCGCTTTGACCGAGCAGGCCCTAGTCTTCGTCTCTGGTTCGACGACCGACACCATCGTCATCCCGAGAGAGACCGTCAGCGAAGCTGGTCCGGTGACCTCGTTCGAGGTGCTGGGCAAGACTGTGCGCCGGGCGCGTCCGATGCTCGCCGTCAGTTGGCGCGACGGCAACAATTTTGACCAACGGATCGCCTTCACGGTGGACGATCCGATGCAGTGGGGCGCCGCGATCCCCTTGTAGCGGGGTAGTCGTGCGCTGATCTGGTTTGATTCAGCCATGGCGATCGGAATTCTCTGCGCACTCGTCGCCGCGCTGTTCTTCGCTGTTGGCTCGATTCTGCAGTCCTACGCCGCCAGCCGGACAAGTTCGGCCGGGGCACTTGACCCGCGATTCTTTGTGCGGATGCTCAAGCAGCTGCCCTACCTCGTGGGTCTGGGTGCGGACGGGGTTGGGTTCCTTTTCTCGCTGGTCGCGCTGCAGTTTCTTCCTCTGTTTCTATCCGAGGCGCTACTCGCGAGCAGTGTCGGATTCACCGCTGTGCTCGCGGTCCTCTTCCTGAAGGTCACCCTCAGTTCCATGGAGCGCCTAGCCGTCCCAGGTCTGATCGTCGGGTTGGTGTTGCTGGCGATCTCGGCACGACCCTCTCAGCCGCAGCCAATCTCGTGACTGGGCGCTGGGCCGAGTTGGCGGGAGTTGGGATCATCGTCGTGTTGGCGCTGCTGGCAACCAAGCTGCCACCGGCCCGGGCAGGTGTCGCCGTCGCGATCGTCGCGGGGCTGGCCTTCAGCGGTATGGGAGTTGCCACGAGAACACTCGAGGTACCGGAACAGTGGTGGCTGCTCTTTCAAGATCCGGACGCCTACGCTGTGCTGCTATACGGCGCGGTGGGCACGTTCATGTTCGCCTCAGCGCTACAACGGGCGTCGGTGACAACTGTCAGTGCGCTGGTTTTTGGCCTCGAGACGATCGTGCCGTCGTTCATCGGAATCGTATTACTCGGCGACAGTGCCAGGGCCTGTGGCCGATGGCGATCGCTGGTTTCGTGATCGCGCTAGGTTGTTCACTCGTGCTGGCCGGGCAGGCTGAGCCTGCTGTGCGCGTCGAAGAAGAGATTGACGCGCCAGTCAGCGGCTAGCCAATTCGAGCCCCCTTGGTGCACTCAAAAGTCCATGATCGTTACGGAATGTCAAGTTTGGGATTTGTTGGCCTGAGAATCTGGAACCCAAACGAGACTCGAACAGTCATAGGGGCGTGACTTCACCAGGTTTTCCTCGTTCGCGGTGCACAATCGTCAAGTGAATCGACATCGGGTGGCGTATATCGCCATGGGGGGAGCGCTGGCAGTGATTTCTGCTGTCAGCGTCGGCTTCGCCATGGCTGCCGCCCCTGAACCGGTTGCCGCTCCAGAACCGGAGCCAGTCATCGAGGTGCCCGCCCCGCCAACGGCTAATCCGATTCCGGCCGACGCGGTTATCCAAGGGGCGCCGACAGCAATCACAGGCGCGCTGAAGAAAGAGTGACCCCGCCGGGGAGCCGAGTGCGCGCCCGATTCGGGTATGCGATCAAGATGTCGACGGCTGGGTGCGCAGCGAGACGGCCCGAGCGGCCACTAAGACCTCTGGCGTCACAGTTCAGGTCGGAGCATGGCGCGCAGGTGCAGCGGCAAGTGCGTACCGAGACCTGGCGAAGGCGGCCCAATCCTGCGGGCAGGTTTACACCACTGACGGGCTCGATCAGTTCGCACCGCTTCGTATTCCAATGACGGTCAGTGGGCCATCGGAGTGCGCCGTTTCGGTGACGTGCTGGTAGTTGCATCTGCGAGCACCTTGAATGGCGATCCAGACTCGGTGCTTAACACAGTGATGCGTGAGGCCAAGGCGGAGATGAGCAACCGGCTCGCCCCGGTCTGTTCCGATCCGGGGTCCACCTCAGACAAGGGCTTGCTTATCCGCGATCCCTACTCCTCGGACTACGAGGGCTACGAGCGCGAGGCCAAGATAGCGATCGCCGCAGTTCCGGTCTTCACGAACAAGGAGATCAATACGATCGCGGCTCCGCAGCCCAGGGCAACCTGGCGCGGTGGTGCCAGTTCCGCCCCGTACCCGCAATGGGCACCGCTCGTCTTGCCGCCGCCCGGCACGCCGATGTCGGCCGACCCGGCGACCGCACCGCGTGGCGCCGCGCCGCTCGTGTCAGACCCCGGATCGATCGCTCGCCGTCGAGCTCGGTCCCCAGTGGCGGCGTAGGTGAGGAGCCGGAGCTACCAAGCGACGACATCAAGAACTCAGTGGCCGTCGTGCCAGCGGTCGACGAGGTGCGGACCTGGTTGTGGATGGGCGTTCACCTCGACTGTCAGTCCGATCGTCAGCGAGGACGAGATTCAAACCGGTGCCAGGCAGGCGATCTTGGATCAGTTGAAGAGGGACACTCGCAAGCAGGGTGAGGCGCTGGTTGAGACGATCGCTTGGCCGCAACAGCGGGCGAGTTGGGTTCGCGCTGCAAGTATCCAGGCGGATTGGAATGCCTACTACTCAGCAGTTTCCGCTGCGCGCGCGCAGACAGCCGCGGCCAAGGCCGCGTACGACTCGTCTGTTGCCGCTTGGCAGGCGACGGCTGCGGCCGGCAACCCTCCACCCGCTCCCGCTCCGGTGGTGCCGTGACCATGAGAAACATGAGAAACCATAAGAACCATGAGAACCATGAGAGTGGCGAAGCCGAGCATTGCAGCCGCCCTGGCCACGCTAGCAATGGTGGCGTTAGGGGCCTGTGGGTCTTCGAATGACGAGATCGTTGGTCAGCCCCAAGACGCGCCAGTCAGTCAAGCTCCAGTTGTGGCGCTACCCGACGGTATTCCGCTGCCGCAGGATGGCTCGATCCTTGATCAACCGGACACGCACAAAGAGGGCGACGCGCGCGGTTGGTCTGCCGTAGCCTTGGCAAGTCCGGAGCAAGACGCACAAGCCGTGGTGGGCGCGCTCAATGAACAACTAACCGCCGCAGGCTGGTCAGAGCAAGTCACCGGCAGCGACGCTGACGGCGTCACGATCTCGGCCAAACGTCGAACCGGCGGACAAGCCCAGTGGCTCGCCGTGACCGTCACGCCGCCGCTGCCTGGCGGCGGCAGCGCCGTCACCTATCGCTACGCGACAGGTGAGGATCCATTTGTGAAAGGGGGGAAGAACCAGTGACCGAGAACTCAGCGGACGAGCGCCGCGACCAGTCAAATGGCCTGGACCAACTCCCTTGGACGCCCAAGCCACCGGAGCCGCCGCCCGGAGTCAACAAGCGACGCGTGATCGCCTTCGCGTCGGCCGCCGGAATCGGCGGGTTGGTGTTAACGGTGGGCCTACTCCCGAACGCAGCCGTCGGGGTGGCTGCCACATCGCAAGTGATCGAAGCGTGGAACCTTCAGTCGAATACGATCCCGGCTGAGTCTCTGCCCGGTCGGACCACGTTGGTGACGACCAAGGGTAAGCCTGTTGCCGAGGTCTTCTCGATCAACCGCGTGCCAGTTAGTAGCCAGGAGCAGGGCGAGAATATCCGCAATGCGGTGGTGGCCATCGAGGACGCACGGTTCTTCTCCCACACTGGCGTAGATCCGATCGGAACCGCACGAGCTCTGATCGCCACCGGGTCAGGTGAGAACGTTCAGGGCGGCTCGACGATCACGCAGCAGTACGCCAAGAACTTGCGCCTTGCCCAAGCCGTACTCGACGGTGGTGGCGAAGCGGACCCCGCCGCACTCGAGGCTGCCACCGAGCGTAGTTGGCAACGCAAAGTCGCCGAGGCTCACCTAGCGATGCTCATTGAGGCGCAGATGCCAAAAGAGGACATCCTGAAGGGCTATCTGAACGTCGCGTACTTCGGGTCCGGGGCATACGGGATCCAGGCAGCCGCCGACCGCTATTTTTCGATTCCCGCCAAGGATCTATCTGTTCCGCAGGCCGCTTTGCTCGCGGGCGTTCTTCAGTCGCCAACCGCGCTGGACCCTCGAACGAATCCGGAGGGCGCTGTGCAGCGGCGAACTCAGGTGCTCAACGCGATGGCCGCCAACGGCTACTTGACTCAAGATCAGGCACAGAGCTACATCAACGAACCACTGAACTTGTCCCCCCGACTCCCTGCGCAGGGTTGCAGTGCTGCGGGGCCAGAGTGGGGGATGGCCTGTGACGAGGCGCTGCGAGAACTTAAGGCAGCGGACTGGCTCAACCCACAAGACAAGAGCCTGTTGCGCGCGGGTGGGCTGACGGTGCAACTCACAGTCGACCCGAAGACGCAGAAGGCGCTGAACAAAGAGGCCGCAGCACTGATTCCACGCGATCATCGGGTCGCGAATGCGGCGACGATGGTCGAACCCGAGACCGGCTACATCAAAGCAGTTGGCAGCAATCGCAAGTTTGGCGATGGTCCCGGGGCCACCGAAATTCCCCTTGCGACGACTTCAGCGTTCTCTCCGGCGTCGACGTTCAAACTGTTCACGCTGGTCGCAGCGTTGGAATCCGGTATTCCGCTGAGCACAGTGTTGCCCGCAGGCACCGTCCACTACAGCCAAGTTTTCGACAATCCGCCTGGCGGCTATCACAATGCCGAGGGGCTCTCGGCGAGTAACGTCTCGATCGCCCGAGCTACGGAGATGTCCATCAACACTGCGTACGTTCAACTCGAGGAGCGCGTTGGCATAGACGCGGTGGCCAACGCTGCTCGGCGCCTCGGGGTGAACAGTATTGGGATGCCCGGCTCGCAGAACTATCCAGCGAAACAAGAAGGAAGCTTCGCTCTCGGAGTGCGCAACGTCTCGGTCACCGAGATGGCCGGTGCTTACGCAACGATCGCGAACCATGGGCGCTACTGCAAGCCAACGTTCGTGAAGGCGGTGATTCGCCCAGACGGCACGGTTATCCCGAACCCATCCAAGAACGAGTGCGTTCAGGTGGTGGATCCCGCGGTGGCCGACACCGCAGCGTCGGTACTGAAGGGCGTCGTGGACAGCGGGACAGGACGTCCAGCGCAGCTCCCCGATCGTCCGGCGGCAGGCAAGACTGGTACGGGCGAGAATGCCGGATCTGCTTGGTTCGCCGGCTTCACCCCACAACTCGCCGGAGCGGTCTGGACCGGCGATCCGCGCTCGCCGCTGTACACGCTGCATAACGTTCTTGGATACTCGACCGTCTACGGCGGAACGCTACCTGCCGCGTTGTGGAAGGCGGGCATGGTCGAGTACTTGGACGGCAGGCCGGTCAAGCCCATCGCGAAAGCCGACCCGGCATACCTTCTTTCGCCAGGGATTCCCAACAGCGACGAGATCGTCATGATGGACGTGCGGGGCCAGACTGGCGCAGATGCCGCCCAGGCGTTGCTCGCGGCAGGCCTGACCAGCGAAGTAGTCGAGGTTTCGCGCGACTCGGCTCCATGGGTTACGCCAGGCACAGTGATCGATCAGTCGCGAAACCCGGGCGCCACGTTGGCGCCGGGCGCGAAGGTCAAGCTCACCGTCGTGGCCGCGGGCTAGACACCTTCTGCGGGTGTGCCTAGCTCGGAACTTGGCTGAGGCGTGGGAGACTCTGGCAAGTGAAAACAAACCAGCGCATGCTCGATGCTCACGTGAAGTTCGAGGTAGACCGACTGACTGGTGCGGGCCTCGCAGAGACGATTGAAACCGAGCTCGCCGCGCTCTTCGTTTGGCTAGATGCAGTCACCGTCAACGATGTGACGACACCCAAGGTCGTTACCGAGGTGTTCGTTCGGTATAGCCGCGAAGTTGATGTAACGCCGGAGTTGGCCGAGGTGCTCGGCAGCGTCGCGCGAAGTGTCCATACTGCCGGCTGAAGGACAAGACGCGCCTCGCGGACGCGCTGCCCGTCGAAAGCTATGAGCAGATCGCGGCCAGCATCTCGACGATGTCGGATTTGCGTGCCGCGATCACCGAGCAGATCACGACGAACGAGGTGTATGCCAGCCTCATCGCCCACGTGTTGTATCAGGGCATCAAGAACTACCTGCAGTCAGAGAACGTCATTGCCAAACGCGTCCCAGGTGCGTCGGCGCTGATGAAGATGGGTCAGAACGCCATTAGTACGGCAGCTCCAAAACTGGAGCAGGCAGTCGATCGCCAACTGACAGCGTTCGTCAACTCCAACATCTCCGACAGCATCCGCGACAGTAAGCACTACCTCGACAAAGTGCTCGACGATGAGCTGATTGCGGCAGTTGCGGGTGAAGTTTGGGACTCCAATGCCAAGACCAGCATCAGTGAGTTCGTCGCGCTCGTGCCTGCCGATGCCGTGGATGAGTTCATCTCTGCCGGAGCAACTGCCTGGGAGCATCTGCGCGAGACCAAGTTGTTCGCGTCTCTGGCCAAGAGTGCGATCGCTGGGTTCTTCGCTGAGTATGGCGACGAGCCGGTCGGGTCACTGTTAAGCCGCGCAGGAATCTCGGCAGAAGTGATCACGCCGCTAGCCATCGAGATAGCAACACCGGTGGCCCAGAAGGCGCTTGACGACGGCTACCTGGAGGAGCGGATTCGCGCACATCTGGCTGCGTTCTACGACCAATACTCAGCGTAGGACTCTCGACTGGGCAAGGTCCGGACGTCGATCGGACAATACGTACGCTGCGCCGGCCGTGACCCCGGCGACTACGAAGACGCTGGGCCACGCACCGATCTGCTTGGCGAGGGGATGGGAAACCGCAAACGCAGCAAGGTAGGTGGCGGTGAGCAGAGCAGCGGTCGGCGTGCCCGATTTGCGTTGCCACATCCATGCGCAGGCGATTCCCCCGACCGCGAGCACCACGCCACCAGCGGTTCGGTTTCCAGTGGCGTCCGCGACTGCGAAACCGGCGATGAGGCCAGCGGCGGCGACCGCAGCCGTCGGTATTCGTGTCATGGTCAGACCCTAGGTCAGCGCTCGCGGCGTCGACGCATCAGCACCTCTTGCGCGGCCGTCGCAACGAGGCGCCCATCCTCGGAGAAGAAGATGCCGCTGGTTAAGCCATGTCCGTAGCCAGCAACCGGAGAGTTTTGGACGAAGAGCAGCCACTCATCAGCCCGGAACGGTTGGTGAAACCACATGGCATGGTCGATTGAGGCGAGCATCAGGTCGGTGTTGGCTTCACGTCCGCCGTGAGCCGAAAGAGAGGTCCCGACCAGTGTCAGGTCGGAGAAGTACGTCAGCGCACACGCTTGAATCCGCTGGTCGTCGGGCAACGGGTAGCGGGTCTTCACCCAAACGATGCGCTGTGGGCGTCCGTAGGCCGGGGGCCGACTCGTGTCGATGTCGACAAAGCGTAGGTCGAGGAACCGCTGATCGGGTAGGCCTGCCTCGTGGAGGTGGTTCTCGCTGTCCATTTCCAGGGGAATCTTGGGCAGTGACTCGGGACTTGGTACGTCAGGCATCGCGAACTGGTGCTCCGGGCCGTCGTCGTGGACAGCGAATGAGGCCGACATCGTGAAGATCGTTTCACCATATTGCACGGCCGTCACTCGCCGGGTAGAGAATGAGCCACCGTCGCGCGGCCGATCCACCAGGTAGACGATGGGATCAGCGGTACGTCCCGGGCGCAGAAAGTAGCCGTGCAGAGAGTGCACAACACGATCAGGGTCCTCCACTGTCGCGCCTGCAGCCACGAGTGACTGAGCTGCGACCTGGCCACCGAAGGCGCGCATGGGGGCGCCCGCGTGGCAGGAGCCAGTGAAGATGTCGCGGTCGACGCGATCGAGGGTGATCCGGTCGACGAAGCTTTCGTCAGGTTTCGTTGGCATATCCGTGATTATGTCGCCAAGGTGGGCGCAATGTCTGCGGAGCGAGGGTCCTAGGTGTTACTCCAGATGGGTGAGGTCGCCGTTCGTGTTTGGGCAGTTTTGTCCTGCGCCGCGCGTGAGCCGTCGTGGTGGGGCAGGGTGGGATGCAGTGTCGCGACCGGTGTTCTTCAGTGCGCCTCAGTCGGAGGTGTCGTCGTGGAGCGATCGATGGAAGGCGTGTGTGGTGTCTGTTTCCGGTGAGTCGAGGACGTGTCGCGGTGAATCCCGAGCGTTAGCAAGAGCTAAGCGGCCCGGTACTTGGCTGGTTGGATCGTTCGTGACGGCACTCGCTGGTGGCGCGGCGGTTTTGGTGGCGAGCCCGGCGGCGGCGGATGTGCCCAGTTTCGTCTCAACGTGGGAGACGTCGGCGGCCGCTGAGTCGATCACGTTGCCATTGGCTCCGGAGGGTAACTTCGATTTCGCGGTGGACTGGGGTGACGATTCCTCGGGCAACGTGACGTCGTATGACAGCGCTGAGGCCACGCACGAGTATGCGACCGCAGGGTCGTACACGGTGACGATTACCGGAACCATTAGTGGTTGGGATTTCAGTCCGTCGCAGGACATTCCGGCATACGAGGAGTCAGCAGACAACATCACGTCGGTGACGCAGTGGGGTCCGTTGGAGTTGGGGAACACAGCTGGCTACTTCGCTGAGACTGCGAACCTGACCTCGGTGCCCGACGCTGAACCGGCGAACTTCGCGGCCACGACGGACCTGAGTGAAGCGTTCCTAGATTCGGGGATCGTCTCCGGCTTAGAGGATTGGGATACCTCCAACGTCACAACTCTGAGGGGGATGTTCTGGCAGGCCAATGACTTTAACGCTGACATCACTGGGTGGAATACCGCCAACGTGACCGACATGAGCCAGATGTTTCAAACGGCGTATGCCTTCGATCAGCCCATCGGGGTGTGGGATACCAGCTCGCTCACAGACCTCACGGCAATGTTCGCCTCGGCTGACAGTTTCAACCAGGATCTCAACAACTGGGACACCTCGAAAGTCACCACCATGGAAGCCACGTTTGTCTTTGCCTCGGCATTCAGTGGTGCGGTTGATGCCTGGGACACCTCGTCGGTGACCAACATGAACAGCACGTTCGTGTTTACCCCGGCCTTCAATCAGCCGATCGGTTCCTGGGACACCTCGTCGGTCACCGATATGAGTGGGATGTTCGCGTTCGCATTGGGCTTCAATCAGCCGCTCGATTCGTGGGATACGTCATCTGTGACGGACCTGTCCAACATGTTCTATGGTGCGGAAGCGTTCAATCAGCCTGTCGGTTCCTGGGACACGTCGAATGTCACCAACATGGCCGGCACATTCGACGAAGCGAGCTCATTCAACCAGCCGGTGAACACCTGGAACACCGACCTGGTCACCGACATGAACTTCATGTTCGCGGGGACACCGTTCAATCAGCCGTTGGATTCTTGGAATACGGCGTTGGTAACCGACATGTCGTTGATGTTCTATGCAACGTCAGCGTTCAATCAGGATATCGGTGGATGGGATACGTCCGCGGTGACGAGCATGGAGGCCATGTTTGAGCAGGCGGCGGTGTTTAATCAGCCGATTGGTTCATGGGATACGTCGTCGGTGACCGACATGTCGTGGATGTTCGCCGAGACGGCGGTGTTTAATCAGCCGATTGGTTCATGGGATACGTCGTCGGTGACCGACATGTCGGACATGTTCATTGAGGCCTCGGCGTTTAATCAGCCGATCGGTTCGTGGGATACGTCGTCGGTGACCGACATGGTGGACATGTTTGATCAGGCGACGGTGTTTCAATCAGCCAATCGGTGACTGGGATACGTCCTCGGTGACGGAGATGGCGCATATGTTCCACGGTCCGGTGGCATTTGATCAGGACATCAGCAACTGGGATATTTCAAGCTTGACCGATGCTGATGAGATGTTCTTGGATGCCTCGTTGTCGGATCGCAACTTTTCTGCATTGTTGGCTGGGTGGGGAGCGGCCGATCGAGTTCGCCAGCCAGATGTGTTGTTCGGTGCTGGTAGCAGCACGTATTCCGGGACCGACGCTGAGCAAGGCTACGAACGCCTCGTTGGCGACGGGTGGGTGATCACTGATGGGATGCAAGAACAGAGCATTGAGTTCAGCGCCCCAGGCGCGCTGGCGGTCGGGTCAAACGCAACGTTGCAGGCAACAGCGAGCAGCGGGTTAGCGGTTGTCTTCACCACGTCGACACCAGAGGTGTGTTCGGTCGCTGGGACGCAGGTGACTGGGCTCGCGGTCGGTGACTGTGTGGTGTTAGCGAATCAGCCGGGCGCCTCGGGATGGAATCCGGCACCGGAAGTTTCTCAAACCATTCGGGTGCTGGTCATTCCAGAACCATTGGCGTTGAAGTGTCCGACCGGGTCGTGCGCTGGCGCGAACCTGACTGGTGTGGATTTGTCGGGGCTGGACCTGTCCGGGATCAACTTTGCCGGAGCGAAGTTGGCGCGAGCGAACCTGTCGGGCACGACGCTGATCGGCGCGAATCTGAATCGCACGGATTTGAACCGGGCGAACCTGCGCTCCGCGACAATGACCGGACTGCAGATGAAAAAGACCTCGCTAGTGGGAACGTCGCTGGTGGGTGCGGATTTGCGTAAAGCCGAGTTCGTGAAGACTTCTGGTAAGGGCGCGGACTTCAACAGTGCGCGGTTACAGAAGGCCACTTTCAAGAAAATCGAGATGCCGCGGGCATCGTTCTCGAGCGCGAAGCTGAAGAAGGCCTCGTTCACGAAAGCGGAAATCAAACGTGCGGTGTTCTACCAAACCAATCTGACCAAGGCCGCGTTCACCGATGTTGACGCTACGGGGGCAACGTTCACCGACGCGAACCTGACCAAGGCCACGTTCTTGCGCACCACGTTGAACCGAGCCGACTTCAGCGGAGCCAAACGCCGTGGAACCACCTTCACCCAATCGCCCATCACCGGCGCACAACTGCGCACCCTCACCTTGCCAACCAACGATGGCGCACTGTAGCCCTAGTGGTTACACATTGCGCTGCGCCCGGTCCGGCGGTCACTCCAGAACCACCCGGGTGACCGGTCACGCCGCAGGCTTCGGACTCTTGCGGATAATCCACTGCACACGCTGATCAAGTGCTTTGCTCGTCCTAGTGGTCAAGGGCCTAGTCGGCCACTAGTTCCGAAGTCGTCGTCACCGGCGCGCAACAGTCCCGTGCAGCAACGTCGGCGATCGAGGGCAGGTTGTGGCCAGCGAATAGTTCGAACGTGGGTCCGCACGCGAGGGCGTCAGCAGCGAGCACCATCGCAGCGGATGTCCACGTCGATGTCTCATTCGGCCAATGCACGTGGTTGTCGTATACCCAGCCGGTCCAGTAGGCGCCATCTGCGCCGCGAGCGTGCTGAACATCGCGCAGCAGTTGCGTTGCCCGCTCAGTTTGGCCGATGACCGTCAGCGACAGCGCAAGTTCGCAGGTCTCGGCTGCGGTAACCCACGGGCGATTGTTGACGCACCGGGCACCGAGGCCGGGGACCACGAACTCCTCCCAGCGGGCATCGATATGTGCGACAGCTGCCGGTCCACGAACGGCGCCGCCTAGCACTGGGTAGTACCAATCCATCGAGAACTCACTCTTATCTAGAAAGCCCTCTGGGTGTTGGGCAACAGCGTGACCAAGTGATGCGGCCGCGAGTTCCCACTCTGGCGCCGCCTCGCCCAACAGATTCGACAACGCGATACCGCAGCGCAGAGCTTGATAGATCGACGCGCAGCCGGTCAACAGCGATCCCTCACTGACCGCGCCGGTTGGAGATCGACCCCAGGACAGGTGTCCGCTTGGCAGTTGCAGATCGATGACGTATTGCAGCGCTCGCTTGACGTTCGGCCACGTTTGCTCAACGAGCGTGAAGTCCCTGGTGAGAGTCCACCACTGCCACACACCCACGGCGATGTAGGCGCACTGATTCACGTCAACTGATGCGTCGAGGACCTCGTGTTGGTCATATGACATCGCCCACGAGCCATCGGCTGATTGGGTCTCGCGCAGCCACTGGTAGGCCAACCGCGCCTCGTCGAATCGCCCCCCAAGAGCCAACGCCATCGCGCACTCGACGTGGTCCCACGCGTCAGTGTGGCCATCTGGCCAGGGGATCGAGCCACTGGATTGCTGGGCGCGTGCGATCGAGTCGATCGTGGCGCTCAACTGCTCGACGTCGATGATTCCGGGAAGTTCCCTCAGCTCATACCGCAACATGTGCTGCCTCTGGCTTGGCTAGGTAGACGACCAGGCTCTTGCCGATCAGTGGGTTCAGTAGCCGTTCGGCAGTGCGGGTCAGGCGGGGAGCCTTCATCATGTCCCAGACCAGCAGTCGGTGATACGTGTCCACGAGTCGGTTCTCGCTGTTCTCGACTCCGACCGCGCACTTTAGCCACCAGTACGGCGAGTGCAGGGAATGAGCGTGGTGTTCGGCTAGTGGCTCCAACCCGGTCCCCGTCAAGCGGTCGCGCAACACCGTGCCACGGTAGATGCGGACGTGGCCACCCTCTACCTCGTGGTAGTCGTCAGATAGTGCCCAGCAGAGCTTCTCAGGCAGCCACCGCGGGACGGAGACGGCAATGATCCCACCTGGTTTGAGCACCCGGGTGAGTTCTGCCATCGCAACGGTGTCTTCTGGTAGATGCTCAAGAACTTCGGCGGCCACGATCCGGTCAAATGTGTTGTCTTCAAAGGGCAGGCTGTAGGCGTTACCGCGCACTGCTCTTGTCACGGTCCCGGCAGGGATCTCGCGTTCTTCTCGCATTGCCTCGAACATGTTGGCCACGGCCTGCAGTTCGTCGGCGTCCATGTCCAGCGCAACGACATCGGCACCAAGTCGTGCCAGCGCAAAGGCGTGACGTCCCGCGCCACAACCCATGTCGAGAACCCTGTCACCAGGGCCAACCGGGAACTGATCGAAGTCAACTGTCAGCACGTCATGATCCCGTCGTTGTGGTTACTGGTTCCGTGTTTCGTTGGTTCAGAGTGTTGTCGTCGAGCGCCCGCCGGTACCAGTCGGCCGTCCGCTGCGCCACAACTCGCCAGGTGTAGCGCTCCAGTACCCGCTCGCGACCTGCCGTACCGAGTCTGGTTGCTAGTTCTTCGTCATCCAGGATGCGTCCGATCGCACTGACCAGAGCTTCGACATCAGCCGGCGGGACTAGCAGCGCTGCCTCCCCGTCGGGGCCGACGACCTCGGGAAGGGCGCCGGCCGTTGTTGCCACCAGGGGTGTCGCGCACGCCATCATCTCGACGGAGGGAAGGCTGAAGCCTTCGTAAAGGCTTGGAACCACCGCGACTGAGGCGGAACCGATCAGCTCGACTAGCTCGGACTCGCTGACGTTGGATACGAAGCGCACCGTGTCCGCCAGTCCAAGTCGTTCGATGGTGGCTGCCGTTGTCCCGCCCTTTTTTGCGCTACCGACGATCACCAACTCGACGTCGCGTTCGGTGCGCAGTTTGGCGACCGCCTCAAGGAGGTGGATGATTCCTTTGAGGGCTACATCTGCACTTGCGGCGGCCACAATTCGCCCGGGAATGCGTGGCTTGGACGGTGGCACAAAAACGTCATGTTGGACGCCGAGTGGAACCACCGTCATGCGTTGAGGGTCCACCTCAAAATCGCGGACGACATCCTCAAACGAGGACTGGCTCACCGTCATCAACGAGGGCATTCGGCGAATCACGCGTCCCTGCATCGTGAGAAACGAGTACCACTGTTTGACTCGGAACTTTCGCCATGGGTTCGGTGCCGCGGCAGTGTCCAGCCGCCGATCGACGGTGATCGGATGGTGAATCGTGGCGACGACCGGCATACCGTCTCGCGCCATTAGGAGCATCCCGTAGCCGAGGGTTTGATTGTCGTGGATGATGTCTGGCTGTTCACTCGATGGCCGTCGTCGCAGATTGCGCCACGCACGCAGGCTGAACGTCATCGGTTCCGGGAAGTTACCGATGGACGTGAGGGCGAACTCCAAGACGTCGGTTCCTGACGTGAACTCGCGCAGGTGCGGAACCCTGAATGGATCAGGCTCGCGGTATAGGTCAAGACTCGGAAGTTTGGTCAGAGTCGGACCCGGGTCGAGCTCCGGGTACGGGGGCCCGCTGATGACCTCGACCTCATGTCCGAGGGCGGCCAGTTCCCGAGAGAGATGGCGAATGTAGACGCCTTGGCCGCCACCGTGGGGCTTACTTCGATACGACAGCAGTGCGACGCGCAATGGTCGCTCAGACGTCGTTTCGCCAACCGCGCCATCGGCGGTGGGGAAAGGGGGGATGGTCAAGCGCACTCCAGTCACGTGGGGACCGCTAGGTTCCCAACAATTCACCTATAGCCATCCAAGGGTACGGTGTGGCACGTTCCAGGGCAGAGGAGTTGCGCAAATTAGCGTTCTCGCCAGCAGTGCCGAGCTAGGAGATTGTGTGTCCCTTCCTGTTGAACTCGCCGAGCTTGCTTCACGAACGAAGGGCTTCATGCCTGCCGACGAGGCGATGGCTCTGTATCAAGCGGCCCTCTCGTGCGAGCCGGGCACGTGGTTGGAGATCGGCACCTATTGCGGTAAGTCCACTGTGTACTTGGGTTCGGCGGCGCAATCTGTCGGCGCACAACTCGTCACTGTCGACCACCACCACGGCTCAGAGGAGAACCAGCCCGGGTGGGAGTGGCATGACGAATCGCTAGTCGATCCGGCGACCGGACGGCTGGAGACGTTGCCGTCACTGCGCCACACACTTCACGAGGCGAAACTCGAAGATGCGGTGACAGTTGTTGTCGGCGACACCAAACAAGTCGCTCGTTGGTGGGAGACTCCAATTACATTTCTGTTCCTTGACGGGAACCACACCGAGGCGATCGCCCAGCACGACTATGAAGCCTTTGCCCGCCACCTCGCAGTAGGTGGGCTGATGGCCGTGCACGATGTGTTCCCCGACCCTGCCGATGGTGGTCAGCCGCCTTGGCACGTCGTCCAACGGGCACTGGCCTCGGGTTCCTTCGCGCAAATTGGCGAGACAGGGTCACTGCGCATTCTGTGCCGCCTAGCCGCAACGCCCATCTAACAGCGGATGACGCGTGCCTTGACCGAGCACTACAGTTAGTGGGTGAACGATCGCAGGTTTCGCTGTTTCTGGCCACGTACGTATAAGACTCGTGGCTGGGTTGGGTGCGCTGGTGATGGTCGTGGCGGGGGTGGGACTTCACTCGTCGGTGGCAAACGGAGCCGCGAGATCCTCGGCGAGTGCGTCTTCGGAATCCGCCTTCGTTACCCCGGGCGCTTTGGCTATGAAGGCCAAGAAAGCGAGTCGTTCTTGCCGGTCAATTCGAGAGAGCTACCCGCGCGGGGTGGCAAAGAACAAGCGCAAAGCTCGGGCCTTTAAGAATGACGGGAATCTGCGACCGCGCGTCAAGCGGAAGGTCTACCGCACATACAAACACAAGGATCGCAATCGCGATGGCGTGATCTGCGGTGTGAAGCGCGCCGGAGGGATGCCCTATTCCCCTCCCGCTGTCGATTCGTCCGCCGGTCCAACCGGGGACGCGATGATCGCTGCCGCAGGCGACATTGCGTGTTCGCCCTCAGATAGCGACTTCAATGCCGGATCGGTCAGAGAGGGCGCTGCCGCCAGAAGTATGTGGCTGATGCGATCGCCTCCAACCTCAGCACCTACTACAAGGTGCTTCCGCTAGGCGACGCCCAGTACGAGGTGGGTCGCTACAGCGACTTCCTGTCCTCCTACGACCGTAGTTGGGGTCAGTTCAACACTAAAGTCGCGCCAGTAATGGGGAATCATGAGCAGTCGGGAGATGGCTACTTCGACTACTTCAACGGCCGCGGTGCCGCGACCGGCGTGGCGGGTCAACGGGGCAAGGGCTGGTACGCGATGACGACGGGGGCGTCTGCCAGTGAGGGTTGGCAGATCCTCGCTCTGAACTCTGAGTGCCCCTCGCTAGGTTGCGAGGCTGAACAGCTCACATGGCTCAATGCGCAGCTCGCGGCCAGCGAGAAGCCGTGCACGCTTGCCTACTGGCACCGCCCTCGATTCTCCTCCGGTGCTCATGGCGACGATGCGAGCGTCGCGCCGTTGTGGCAAGCCATCGCAGATCACGGGGGTGAAGTCGTTATCAGTGGTCACGAGCACAACTACGAGCGGATGGGTCGCCGGGGCGCCAACGGTGGTGCGGACGCTGCTGGAGTGCGCCAGTTCATCGTCGGCACGGGCGGCAAGGAGTTTCGGCCGATGGGTTCGAGCGTACATACGCGCGCAAGCAACGTTGATACCTTCGGCTACCTTGAAATGACACTCAAATCCAACTCGTACGACTGGCGATTCGTAGCGGCCGACGCGCCGGGCAATGGCAGGTTTGAGGACTCCGGTTCAGCGAGTTGTCAACGCTAAGAAGGTTGAGTCTGCCAAACGGCACCGCGTACGGGGCAGTGCCCACCACGTTCACTGCAGCTGTTTCTCATCGTCCCTCGGATAGCCCGTCCGGATCAAGGAGACCTGGATCATCAGCTGGTCGGGAACAATCGCGGAGATTGCGTTGGTGTTGACCGCGTTCATCGGCATCATGGTGAAGCGACCCTTCACCCTCTACTACGCAAAGTTCAGCGTCGATGAGGTGCAATGGGATCACAACCCGGAGTACCGAGCAGCAGTCATCTCAGGTCAGTTCGTCGATGGAGATGCCAGGTGCTCCGCCGTCGCTCAAGATTCGCATGATCATCGTCTCGGTCCTCACGTTGGCTATTGCGCTGACCATCGTGAATCTGTTCGCCTAGCTTGGGGCTTTCAACGACGTCCAAACCGTCTATCGCTCGGTCGCGCCGCTTTTCCGCTACGGTTTCACAATGGTGAGACATAGCTGGTCGGGCTTGAGCATCCGTGGGGTCGTCGGAGTCACCGGTGGAGCAGTGATCATCGCAAGTTCGTTAGCGATGACATCCGTCGCCCGCGCGGATGAAGTCGCAACCACAATTCCAGTGGGAACGTACCCGTTGTCTCTTGCGTTCACGGCTGATAATTCATCAGCGTACGTAGCCAACTGGGAAACGGGCTCAATCTCGGAAATCGACACGGCATCGAACGCGGTCGTATCAACCATCGGTTCGCTACCCAGAGCCAACGGGCTTGATGTTTCCAAGGTCGGCGCGTTCGGGTTTGTGTCGCTGCAGGATCTTGACAAGGTGGTGCGTTTCGATACGGGCACGAATACGGCTGGCGCCGAGATTCCCGTCGGTGAAGGCCCAACTGATCTCGCGATCTCGGGCGACGGCACGTTCGCACTTGTAGCCAACAGTGCGGCCGACACGGTGAGCAGAATCCGGACATCGGACAACACTGTTGAGGCATTGATTGCTGTTGGCGGCCAGCCAAACGACATCGCCATCGCAAACGACGGGTCCTTCGCCCTAGTGTCGAATCGCGATAGCTCAGACCTGTCGAAGATCCAGCTCAGTGACAACACCGTCAGTGCGACGATTCCGCTGGGAGTCAATCCGCTCGGTGTTGCGGTTTCCAGCGACGGCTCGTTCGCCTTGGTAGGGAACGGGGCGGGAGCCGACACTGTCACGCGAGTAGACCTGACGACTCTCGTCACATCGGTGATTGCGGTCGGCGATCAGCCTTCCGATATCGAAATCTCTAGCGACGACAGCTTTGCGTTGGTGACAGATTCGCAAAGTGACACTGTTTCTCGGATTCGCCTCAGCAATAACACGGTTGTTGCGTCAACCACCGTCGGTACATTCCCTGCGCATCTGGCAATCGCTAGCGATGATTCGTTCGCGCTTGTCTCGAATATCTCGAGCAACGACGTATCGAGGTTGGCTCTCGGTAAATTGCCGCAGTCCCTACCGACTGGTGGCCATCCAAAGAAGATCAAAAATCGCGGAAAGACAGTAGTCAACAAGGCGTACGCCAAAACTGTCCAAGAACTTCCGGTCACCGCGACTGTTCGGTCGGTATTGCTGCCACGTGGCGATGCGAACTGCATCCGGGCCAAGAAGAAGGCGCACCGCAAGGTCAAGGTGAAGACCAGCGGCTACTGCAAACTGCGCATTCGGGCCATCTACAAGGCGCCCGGGGACGATACGTACCAACCATTCAAGCAGCGCTTCACCTATAAGACGAAAGCGATCCGATAGTCAAAGCGCGGCTCGCAGTCAGTTCGCCTTAGTGCTCATGCCTGCAGGGTTCACGCGAACAATAGGAAACGTTAGAAGCCGGTGCGGACCAAGGTCTTGAAAAGACTCCGGCGATCCTTAAGCTGAGCTCGATGCTCTGACGCCCGTTGGAGCGGGTGACCGGGATCGAACCGGCATGGCCAGCTTGGAAGGCTGGGGCTCTACCATTGAGCTACACCCGCGAGCGGATCGATTGAGCTGATCCGACGACGTAACAATAGACGCCTTGTTGCGCGCCATGCCAACCACCTCGCCGGTTCTCCCCCAAAGGGTCTTGCGTTCGGCGCTGTTCGTGGCTTCGCGTCGAGCTAGCGTTCGGGGGAGAGTTACCTCTGGTGATGAGCATCCTGCGACCTATCTCACTAGCCTGCTTCGTAGCTACGTTCAAGGCTAAGTCGACGATGGGAACCCGATGTATCGCAACCACGAACACGAGATCGCATGCTGCACGCCAAACCCTGTTCACTCTGCGATGGCAGCAGGTCTCGTTGTGCCGAGCCAGGCAGCGCAAGCGGCAAACTATGGCCGTCCAGTGCGGGCAAAGGCCGATCTTCTTGTGCTCGGGCGAGTCGCCACTGGCGTTCGGGGCGCCGCCGAGGCCGAAGGGCTAGCTATCTCGGGCGGAATGATCGTTGGTATCGGTTCGGCGCAAGAGTTGGACGGTCTCGTTGGTCCAGGTACGGAGATCATCAGGTCCGGTGACGGTGTGATCTCGCCCGGCCTGATTGAGCCACATATGCACATTTGGACGACCATGCTCGTGGAGCCTTGGCCAGACCTGTCTGCCTTAGCAAATCCCACGTTCGACGATGTGGTTGCCAAGATCAAGGCCACTGCTGCGTCGACTCCCGACGGTCAGTGGGTATTTGGAAAGCTATTCGATCCGAGTCTCTACCCGGGTGAGCCGGACCTCACTCGAGCGATTCTCGACAAGGTTGCGCCAAACAATCCGGTGTTCGTTCTCAACGCCTCAATGCACTTCGGGTATGTCAATTCGCAGGCATTCGAGATCGCCAAGATCACTGACGACACACCAAATCCTCCTGGCGGCACCTACGTTCGCGAGGATGGTCACCTCAACGGGGTCCTCAGCGAGTCAGGCGCGATCCTTCCGTTCCTCGGCGTTGTTCCGCAGCCGAGCCAGGCGGAGGCCGCTGGCACGATCCTCGGGATCATGAAGAATGCCGCCAGTGTGGGTGTCACGTCGATGCGTGAGGCCGCTACAGGAGCCGTCATCGGTACTGGCGAGGTCGCACTGTTACATCAGTTGAACGCCGCGTCTCGATTGCCCACGCGAATCTCGACCGCGCAATGGTCATCTCTGGGAGCGCAGGCCTGGGCAGACGCCGGAGTTACACCATTCTCCGGTGACGACATGGTGCGCGCCGACGCTTGGAAGATCGTTACCGACGGCTCCAATCAGGGCCGCTCTGGCTACTTCGTCCAGCCGTACCTGCATGAGACAAGTGGTGGTCACACGAACATGAGCCCGGAAGACTTGGTCACCGTCATGGCGGAAGGCCTCGATGGCGGCTGGCAGCTCATGGTGCATGCCAACGGCGATGGCGCACTTGAGTTCGCTCTCGAGGGTTACGAGACCACGCTGAGCGGTCGCGAGAAGAACGACTTGCGTCATCGCATCGAGCACTGCTCGTTCGCGTTCGACAACAACTTCGAGCGGATGGCGAAACTAGGCGTCTCGCCTAGCTTCCTCATGAATCACGTGTACTACTGGGGCGAGGTCTTTCAGAAGAACATCCTTGGACCCGAGCGCGCAGATCGTTTAGACAAGGTAGCGACTGCCATTCGAGCCGGATTGCGTCCATCGCTGCACTCGGATTACAACGTCACGCCGATCCACCCGCTGCTCTCCGCGAAGACTGCGGTGAAGCGGGTCATGCGAGGCAATGGCGAGGTGCTCAACGCTCAGGAGTGCGTGAGCACCGAGGATGCCCTCACCGCGATCACGAGTGGGGCGGCTTGGCAGATCCACGCAGATGATCGCGGCACTCTCGAGGTTGGCAAGCGTGCCGACTACGCGATTCTGTCCGACAACCCGTGGACCGCTGACCCAGAGTCTTGGGACAGCATTACCTGCAGTGAGACGCGACTTGACGGTGAGATCGCCTACCAGGCCTAGCCCTCGGCTCCCTGCCGGACTTGGGGCTCAACTGAGCTGTACCCGCATGTTTTTTGGCTTCTCGAAGGCTGATGAGTTGCGTTGCCTACGGCACTGTTGGTCGCGGCGTGGCCTTTTGATTAGACTGACCAAGCTAGACCGGGGCGTAGCGTAGTGGCTAGCGCGCCTGCTTTGGGAGCAGGAGACCGGGAGTTCGAGTCTCCCCGCCCCGACAAATCGTGATCAGCAATCGCTCGGCAGCTATGTCGAAGGCGGTTGCTGATTCGATGTCGGTCGACATAACACCTTGGCCGAGCTGGAAGTTAGAAACCGCCCCACCAACGTCGCGCGTTCGGCCCTAGTCGCACCCGACACAACGGACCAAGGATTGTTTGTGAAGAGCACAGTCGAGACTCTGACCCCCACCCGCGTCAAGCTGACCGTCGAGGTTCCCTTCGACGAGATGACCGACAGCGTGAACGCCGCCTACAAGCGAATCAGCTCGCAGGTCAGTGTCCCAGGGTTCCGTAAGGGAAAGGTGCCCACGCAGATCATTGATCAGCGGGTTGGGCGCGGCGCGGTGCTAGAAGAGGCTGTCAATGAGGTGTTGCCCGCTGCATACGAGAGTGCGGTGGCGGAGAACGAACTCTTCGTTGTCAGCCAGCCTGAGGTTGAGGTGACCGAGGTCGCCGACAACGAGAAGGTCGTCTTCACTGCGGAGGTCGACATCCGGCCGGAGTTCGAGATCGCCGATTACGGCAGCATCGAGGTCGACGTTGACGACTCAGTCGTCGACGACGAGAAGGTTGATGAGCAACTCGATGAACTGCGCAAGCGCTTTGGAACAGCAGTACCGGTCGAGCGCGCGGCGGCCGATGGCGACATGGTGCTCATCGATGTCGTGGGCACCTTGGACGGAGAGAAACTCGAGGACTACAGCGCCTCAGCCCTGTCCTACGAGATCGGCAGTGCGGGCATGGTCTCCGGCGCCGACGACGCGATCCGCGGCCTGTCCAAAGATGAGTCAACGACGTTCACATTCACCCCAGAAGAGGGCGAGCACTCAGGTCGTGAGATCGAACTTTCGGTCGATGTAAAGGACGTCCGAGAGCGTTCGCTGCCAGATGCCGACGATGAGTTCGCTCAACTGGCCAGCGAGTTCGACACCTTGGACGAGCTCAAGGCCGATCTGCGCGAGCGGGTCGAGAAGATGGCGCTCGTCGAACAAGGTATGGCCGCTCGCGAGAAGGTGCTCGACTACCTGCTTGAGAACACTGACGTGGATGTTCCAGTGTCGATGCTCGCGGCGCAGGTCGACGAACACTTCCAGGATGGCCACGGTGGCGACGACGACGGCTCGCACCGCGCGGAGGTCGAGGACGACACCCGCAAGGCGATCAAGACCCAGTTCATCCTGGACAAACTGGCGGACCAAGAAGCCGTGGTTGTGGGTCAAGAGGAGCTCACCCAGTGGTTGGTCAGCCAGGCACCGCGCTACGGGATGACCCCAGACCAGTTCGCTGAGGCGCTTGTCCAGGCCAACCAGGTGCAAATGGCGGTCGCTGACGTCCGTCGAGGTAAGGCACTAGCCAACGTATTGCAGCAGGCCACCGTCAAGGACGCCTCGGGCAATATCGTCGACCTCAGTTCTCTCGATACCGTGGTCGAGGAGGAAGCTGAGGAAGAACTCGTTGAGGAACTTGAAGAGGAACTCATCGAGGAGGCGCTAGAAGAAGCGGCCGAGGTCGAGGCTCTCGAAGAGGTTATCGAGGAAGTTGTAGAAGAAGTCATCGAGGCCGTAGAAGAAGCCGAGGCCGAAGTTGCAGCTGAGGCCGAGGGTGAGCAGAAGTAGCAGCGAGAACACGCGGGAAGCCTCACCAAACACTCGCATTCACGCCGAACGGTTCACCTGTTGGCGAACACACGCCAAACGGGGACGTTTTTGCTCACCGTCGGCGTTAGTGTCCGTAGACCGTCCGAATGAAGGGTGCGATTCGCATAATGACTGACTACCCGGCGCCAACCAGCGCAGCCCAGAACGGCTTCGGCCATGACCAAGCTGTCTATCAACGCCTACTCGAGGAGCGCATTATCTTCCTCGGGTCCGCTGTTGAGGACTCGAACTCCAACCTAATCTGCGCCCAGATCCTGCTTCTCGCTGCTGAGGATCCTGACGCAGATATCTACCTCTACATCAACTCTCCCGGTGGCTCTGTCACCGCGGGTATGGCCATCTACGACACGATGCAGTACGTGAGCAACGACGTCGCCACAGTCGCTATGGGCCTCGCAGCCTCGATGGGGCAGTTCCTGCTCAGCGCCGGTGCTCCCGGCAAGCGTTACGCCCTGCCACACGCGCGCATCATGATGCACCAGCCATCCGGTGGTCTAGGCGGAACAGCCTCAGACATCAAGATCCAGGCGGAGCAGATGTTGCTCATCAAGAAGCAGCTCGCAGGCTTGATCGCTGAGCACACCGGCCAGACTGTCGAGCAGATTGAGAAGGACTCAGACCGCGACCGCTGGTTTGACGCAGACCAAGCCAAGGAATACGGATTCATCGATCAGGTTGTTCGCAGCGCGAACGATGTGGCCGGAAAGGGCGGAACAGCATGAGCGACTAGAACTGCCAGGGACTGCCGCGCCAACGTCGCGCTACGTCCTACCGGAGTTCCGTGAGCGCACCGCAAACGGCGAGCGCGTTCATAACCCTTACACGAAGCTGTTCGAAGAGCGCATCATCTTCCTTGGTGTGCAGATCGATGATGCCAGCGCAGACGACGTCATGGCCCAGTTGCTGTGTCTGGAATCTATGGATCCCGACCGCGATATCTCCATCTACATCAACTCTCCCGGCGGTTCCTACACCGCGATGACCGCCATCTACGACACGATGCAGTTCATCAAGCCTGAGGTGCAGACGGTGTGTTTGGGGCAAGCCGCCTCGGCAGCTGCCGTTCTCCTAGCCGCTGGAACCCCGGGTAAGCGTTACGCGCTACCTCACTCGCGAATCCTCATTCACCAGCCCTACAGCGAGGGTGGCGGACAGGGTTCCGATATCGAGATCCAGGCGAACGAGATCTTGCGGATGCGTGCCGAGATGGAGGGCATCATCGCCGAGCACACAGGTCGCTCGATCGAGGACATTCAGCACGACATCGAGCGCGACAATATCTTGACCGCTGCGGATGCCAAGGAGTACGGGATTATCGACCAAGTCATCGAATCGCGTAAGGGTCCGCGTAAGTAACGGGGCGGTTAACTCTGCGCGGGTAATGGCTCAATTAGTCGATTCCGCTTCGCAGATGTGTCACGTTTGGCCGAAAGGTACCCCGTGTCTGGTAATCAAGCACGACGATTCCAGATTCCTCAGGTACCGTCGTAGACACGACAAATCGAGGGGGTTGGACTAAGTGGCACGGATCGGTGACGGCGGTGACCTGCTGAAGTGTTCTTTCTGTGGGAAGAGCCAGAAGCAGGTTAAGAAGCTCATTGCGGGCCCCGGCGTATACATCTGTGACGAGTGCATTGATCTCTGCAACGAAATCATCGAAGAAGAGCTCAACGAGGCCACGGATCTCCAACTAGACGAGCTGCCCAAGCCTCGCGAGATCTACGAGTTCCTATCGAACTATGTAATCGGCCAAGACCAGGCAAAGAAGTCGATGAGCGTTGCGGTCTACAACCATTACAAGCGGGTTCAGGCTGGCGCGAGCGAGAGTAAGCGTGACGACAAGATCGAACTCGCCAAGTCCAATATCCTGCTGCTCGGTCCGACCGGTTCGGGCAAGACGCTGTTGGCTCAAACGTTGGCCCGCATGATTAACGTCCCAATCGCCATAGCCGATGCCACGGCATTGACCGAGGCGGGCTACGTCGGTGAGGACGTCGAGAACATCTTGCTGAAGCTGATTCAGGCGGCAGACTTCGATGTGAAGAAGGCTGAGACAGGAATCATCTACATCGACGAGATTGACAAGGTCGCGCGCAAGAGCGAGAACCCGTCAATCACCCGCGATGTCTCCGGCGAGGGCGTGCAGCAGGCCCTGCTGAAGATCCTGGAGGGAACGACCGCGTCGGTTCCCCCACAGGGCGGTCGCAAGCATCCTCACCAAGAACTCATCCAGATCGACACCACCAACGTCCTCTTCATCGTTGGCGGAGCGTTCGCTGGCCTCGACACGATCATCGATCAGCGGATCGGCAAGAAGTCGTTGGGCTTCACCTCCGATACTGAAGAGGCTGACAACACCAACCCAGGCGACATCTTCAGCCGCGTTATGCCAGAGGATCTGCTGAAGTTCGGTCTGATCCCTGAGTTTGTCGGTCGGTTACCCGTGTTTACCTCGGTTACAGCGCTCGATCAGGCAGCACTGATCGCTGTACTAAGTCAGCCACGCAATGCGCTGACCAAGCAGTACGAGCGACTTTTTGAACTCGACGGTGTTGAACTTGAGTTCACGGAGGATGCGCTAGAAGCGATCGCCGACCAGGCACTCTTGCGCGGAACTGGCGCGCGCGGTTTGCGAGCAATCCTCGAAGAGGTGCTGCTCAACGTGATGTACGACGTGCCGAGTCGCGACGACGTGGCGCGAGTTGTCATCACCGGCGAGGTCGTACGTGAGAAGGTCAACCCGACCCTGGTACCGCGCGATGCAAAGAGTCGCACCCCGCGCGAGAAGAGCGCGTAACTAAGCGTCGGTCAGCGGCTCAGGTCGATGAGGACTTTTCCGGTGGCTTCCCTGGTCGCCAGTTCGTTGATCGCGCTCCCTGCCTGATCGAGGCCATATGTATGCCCCAGCGGCGGGTCGATCCTTCCACTGTTGATCAGTTCACTGATGGCGGTCCACTGACGGCCAATGTGACCATCATTCATGAAGGCGAAACTGCCCCAGGCGACGCCGACCACGTCGATGTTGTTCAGCAGGAGCCGGTTGACTTTCACCTCGGGTATCGCGCCCGCAGTGAACCCCAGCACCAGCAGGCGACCTTCCGGGGCAAGCGCGCGTAGCGAATCGGTGAATCGCTCGCCACCTACTGGATCCACCACAACATCGACGCCGCGACCCTCGGTTAGTTCCTTGGCCGAGGTAAGGAATCCGTCGACCTTGATTGCGTGGTCAGCTCCGGCTGCCAGCGCTGTCTCGCGTTTGACCTGCGTTGAGGCGACCGCAATCACCTGCGCACCGTGTGCTTTGGCAACTTGAATGGCAGCCGTGCCGATGCCACCGCCAGCTCCATGTACGAGCACTGTCTCACCGGCGCTCAAGCGACCTCGCCGCAATAGCGCGAACTCCATCGTTAGGTAGTTCATCGGCAGGCCCGCACCTTGAGCCAACGACATGTGATCCGGAAGCTTCACAGTCCAGTCCACGTTCGCTGCAACCCGTTCGGCGTACCCGTTGAGCATGGTGAACGCAGCGACCCGATCGCCAACGGCGAAGCCGCTGCCCTCGGGGGCTTGGGCGACCACTCCGGCCACCTCGCAGCCGGGTGTAAACGGCACCGGTGGCTTAAGTTGGTACTGCCCCAAGGTCATCAGCAGGTCGGGGAAGGTAACCCCGGCGACCGCGACGTCGATCAACAGTTGGTCGGGGCCGAGAGTCGGCTCGGGAACGTCAACGACAGATACCGCAGTCGGGCCGATCAAGTCAGTAATCACTGCTGCGCGCATGTGGCTCTCCATTCAGGTGGGTCCCAGCGAGTTAGCGCCGCCAGCGGCATCTCCCGCGGGTGGGGCAACTTAGTACGAGCCTACGAGATAACGACCTCGTCGAGAAAGGCCTCGACAGATGGTGCGTGCACATCTGCTTCGGTGACTAGTCCTAGGTGGCCGCCCTCAAAGATGTCTAGTTGCGCTCCCGGGATGAGCTTGGCCATGATCTGCGCATTGCAAGGAGGGATCAGCGGGTCATCGTGTCCCGACATGACCAACGTCGGCACGCCAATCAGCGGGAGGAACATCAAGCTCGTCCAGCCCAGTCCGGCGCTCAGTTGCATGAAGTACCCGGCGCTGTTGTGGCTCGTACCCTTCGCCTTCAGAGCGGCCAAGGCGGCCGCTGGGTCATCTCGCATGGTGCCGCCGTAGAGCTCGTGGGCGACCTCTTCGAGGTAGGAGGGGTCGGTGTAGCGCCGGTGCGTGACCATCTTGGCCAATATGTTCGGCTTTGCCGGAACCATGATGGCTCCGGTTGCGGTGCTGACCAAGACCAGTTTCCGACACCGATCGGACTGCGACCAGGCGAACTGCTGAGCCAAACCGCCACCCCAAGAAATGCCTAGAACGTCCACTTTCGCGTAGCCGAGTTCGTCGAGCACACCGGCGATCTTCTTGGCTAGTCCGCGGAAGCGGTACGGGCGAGCGGCCGTGGGACTCGCACCGACGCCGGGTGCATCGAAGCGAATGATGGTGCGTCGCGCTGAAAGTGAGTCGACAAATGGCTGCAAGAGTTCTAGGCGCGCACCAATTCCGTTCATCAGCAGCAGAGGGATACCTGGCTCGGTTCCTTCATCGACGACCACGCGCAGAACCTGCCCGCCGACCTCGATATCCCGTACCTGAGTGTTCCTGACAGGGGGGACTCGCAGACGTTTGGCCATGGGCACAGACTACGGCTCAAGAATGTAGGTACCGGGCGCAGGTGAGAGCGCTGGGTGTACGTCGTCTCCGACGGACTTGGGTGCCAGTTTCTTGCCGCCCCCTCGGCGGGCCAACCACTTGGCGAAGTCCTCCCACCAACTACCGGGTTCTTGGTGCGCTTGGGCGTACCAGTCCTGGAAGTTGGCTGGGTTACTTTCGGCAACTCGGTAGGTCGCCTTTGGGTTTGTCGGCGGATTCACGATCGCCGCAATGTGACCACTGTTGGACAGCACGAACTTCTTGTCCCCGCCGAGTAGTTGGGTGGATGCGTAGCAGGCGGACCATGGGCAGATGTGATCAGCGACCCCCGCGACGATGTAGGAGTCCACACCCACCGTGCCTAGATCAACTTTGGTTCCCATGATTTTGGCCTGCCCCGGGTGAGCGAGCGCGTTCGAGACTCCGGTCTCAACGAAGTCCTTGTGCAGTGCAGCGGCCATCCGCGTTGTGTCTGCATTCCAGAACAAGACGTCGAAGCGCGGTGGTTTGCGACCCAACAAATAGTTGTTGATCCAGTATCCCCAGACGAGGTCCGTTGGTCGAAGCCACGCGAACGCCTCAGCCAGGTGTCGCCCATCGAGGTATCCCCGTGACGCTGAGACGGCGATCGCAGCTTTCGCGGTTTTGTTGTCCAGGGCCGCGGTAGCAAGGCCAGCCTGATCTTGATCCAGGACGGTGACGGCCAACCCGAGCCCAGAGATTTGATCTGCTTCGCCGACCTTCGCTAGGTGGGCCAGAGTCATGCTGGTGACGATGCCACCAGAGCACATTGCGTACAGGTTGACCTTTTTGGCGCTGGTGATCTCGCGCGCAGCGGCGATTGCCTCCAGGATGCTCGCCCCGTATTCATCGAAGCCCCAGTCGCGGTTTTCTGCCGTTGGGTTGCGCCAGGAGATTGCGAATACTTGCTGGCCTTGGCCCAAGAGGTACTCGACCATGCTGCGTCCGGGTGCAAGATCCACCGCGTAGAACTTGTTGATCATGGGTGGAATGATGATCAGGGGGTGGCGGTAGACCTTCTCCGTCGTGGGTTCGTACTGGATCAGTTCGAACATCTCAGTACGAAAGATCACGGCGCCCGGACTCGCAGCGATATTCTCGCCGATCACGAAACCTTCGTCGCTCACCATCTCAGGTAGGCGAGGAGCTCGCTGCATATCTTGGGCGAACGCCTTGGCTCCCGTCAGTGCGCTCTTGCCCTTGGTTTGCTTAGCCGTGCGGATTGCATCGGGGTTCAGCAACGGATTGTTGCTCGGGGCCAACGCCTCATTGATATTGCGAATCAGGAAGTCAGCTTTCTCATGATCGTCGTAGCTTAGATCAGCATCTGCGAGCAGGTCCTCGGCTGTCTTTCCAGCAGCCAAGTAGCTCTGCAGAACCCGGCGTAGCAGCGGATTCTGCTGCCACTCCTCGGCGCTGAAACGGCGGTCTCTTCCGTGTGGCTCGACGGACGACTTGCCAGCCGCGATGCGAGTAAGTTCGGCTGCCAGGTCCCTCGTTCGCTTGGCGACCGCGGCTGGGTTGGCCGCTAGCTTGGCCGCCATCCGCAGGGTGGCCGTGCGAGGGCGGAAATGATACGCAGTCCCCAGAGCCGCCTCGGTTAGGAGCAGATCCAGCGCAATCGCTGCCTCCGCTGGTTCGATCGGGTCAGCATTTTCGTCGATTTCCACGGTTTCACTCACGCCAGCCATACTCACAAACATTGGTACAACGACGCAAAAATTGCGCGCCCAGTAGTGAGCCGGTCGCGGCGAGTGCCCAGATGCTAAAGCGTCACATCCGCAGTCAGAAACTCGGTGCCATTCGGCGTGAACGTAAGTTCCGCGACGCTACCGGCTGCGGCCAGATCATCAGCTGCGAGTTGCGCCCGGGCCACGGCCGACTCGGGTCCGGTGACCAGAGTCGAGCTAACAGGAGTACGCATGGACACTTTCGCCTCGGATTTTGCCTTGCGGATTGCTGTCAGCACGATCGCTGAGTCGGTCAGCACGGCGGCGTCGGCGCTGGTCGCGACGCTAAGTTCGGAGGTCGTTGGCCACGCAGCCTCGTGAACCAGGCCTTCTTGCCACCATGACCAGACCTCCTCCGTGACGAACGGCAAGAACGGCGCGAATAGCCGCAGCTGCACACTCAGCGCAAGAGCCAACGTGGCCTTCGCGGAGTTTGCTGCCTCCTCGCCGCGGGCGCCGTGAGCTCGCTCCTTGACGAGTTCAATGTAGTTGTCGCAAAACGACCAGAAGTAGCTCTCAGTCAGTTCAAGGGCTCGGGTGTAGTTGTACTCCTCGAATGCTCGTGTCGCATCGGCGACTACCTCGCTCAAACCAGCTAGCAGTGCCTTGTCAACCGGCGCGGTGATCGCGTCATCGTTTCGTTGCGCGCCGAGCATCAAAGCAAACTTCGAGGCATTAAGAATCTTGATGGCCAAGCGGCGACCGATCTTCATCTGACCAACGTCGTAGGCAGTGTCAGTGCCGGGGCGCCCAGAGGCGGCCCAGTAGCGGACCGCATCACTGCCGTATTCGGTCAGCAAGTCCGCGGGGGTGACGACGTTGCCCTTGGACTTCGACATCTTCTTCCGGTCCGGATCCAAGATCCAGCCGCTGATTGCGGCATGCTTCCACGGCAAGGAGTCGTTTTCGAGGTCAGCGCGCACAACGGTCGAGAACAGCCAGGTCCGGATAATCTCGTGCGCCTGGGGGCGCAAGTCCATCGGGAAGACTCGCTGCCACAGGTCCGGATCGCGCTCCCACCCGCCAGCGATTTGTGGTGTGAGGGATGACGTCGCCCAGGTATCCATGATGTCCGGGTCGCCCATGAATCCACCAGGCTCGCCGCGCATTGACTCGGCGAATCCGGCGGGTGCCTCAGCTGAGGGATCGACCGGCAGAGATGCTTCGTCCGGCGTGATCGGCTCGTCGTAAAGTGGCTCGCCGGACTCATCGAGGCGGTACCACAGCGGAATCGGAACCCCGAAGAACCGCTGGCGTGAGATCAGCCAATCGCTGTTGAGGCCCTCCACCCAGTTCGTATATCGAACCTGCATATGTGGCGGATGCCAATCCAGCTCAGCACCGCGGGCGAGCAGTTCCTCGCGCAGGTCAGAGTCGCGACCACCGTTGCGGATGTACCACTGACGCGACGTAACGATCTCTAGGGGCTTGTCGCCCTTCTCAAAGAACTTGACGGGGTGGTTGATCGACCTAGTGTCACCAACCAAATCACCGGATTCTTTGAGAATGTCCGACAGTTCGTTCCTTCGCGGTGAACACCGTCGCACCAGCGAGTTGTTCGTACGCCTGGCGGCCGTCGGAGTCAGTGATCCAGTCGGGGGTCTCGCGGATGATGCGGCCGTCGCGGCCCAGAATTGGACGCGTCGGCAAGTCCAATGCTCGCCACCACACAACGTCTGTCGTGTCACCGAAGGTACAGACCATCGCGATACCCGACCCCTTCTCAGGGTCCGCTAGGTGGTGAGCGACGACGGGTACCTCGACCTTGAACACTGGCGAGGTCACGGTGGATCCGAACAGCGGCTGGTAGCGCTCGTCGTCAGGGTGAGCAACCAGTGCGACACATGCGGCCAGTAACTCCGGTCGGGTCGTCTCGATAAAGACCGGCTCGCCGCCGTCGGTGCGGGGGAAGCCGATGCGGTGGTAGGCCCCAGGGCGTTCGCGGTCCTCGAGTTCGGCCTGAGCGACCGCCGTCCGGAACGTCACGTCCCACAGCGTCGGCGCTTCCGCCTGGTAGGCCTCGCCCCGGGCGAGGTTGCGCAGGAACGCTCGCTGAGATGTGGCCCGGGCGCCCTCATCGATGGTTTGGTACGTGTTCGCCCAGTCGACCGATAGTCCGAGTTGGCGCCAGAGGTCCTCAAATACCTTCTCGTCCTCGACAGTCAGTTGTTCGCAGAGTTCGATGAAGTTGCGCCGCGAGATCGGCAGCTGGTTCTTCTCCGGCTTTTCTGGCGCAGTAAATGTCGGGTCGTATGGCAGGGACGGTTCGCACCGCACGCCGAAGTAGTTCTGCACGCGCCGTTCAGTCGGAAGCCCGTTGTCATCCCAGCCCATCGGGTAGAAGACCTCGAGTCCCTTCATCCGCTGATAGCGGGCGATCGTGTCGGTATGGGTGTAGCTGAAGACATGTCCGACGTGCAACGAGCCGCTCACGGTTGGCGGGGGAGTGTCGATGGAATAGACCTGCTCGCGGGTCTTGCTGCGATCGAAGGTGTAGGTCTCTTCGCGATCCCATACCTGGGCCCACTTGGACTCGATTCCCTCAAGTGTGGGCTTTTCGGGCATAGCTGAACTGGGGGTCGCGTCGTCGGTCATGGCCCACATCCTACGGACGTAGGGCGGAACCGAACGCGGGCGCCAATTGTTCGCCCTTAGACTGACCATATGTCGGCCCCGGATGAAGACGTAACAGACTTTCAACTTGTTCAAGAAGAACTGCTTGGACGGTGGCCTGAGAACAAAGTTGCGCCTGAACTTGGCCGGATAACGGCGCTCATGGACTTTCTTGGCGAGCCGCAGAAAGCGGCTCCAGTAATCCACATCGCGGGCACAAACGGCAAGAGCAGCACGGCGCGCATCATTGAGAGCATCTTGCGCGAGTATGGCCTCACAACGGGGCTATACACGAGTCCGTCGTTGGAGTCGGTTACTGACCGAATCTCCATCGATGGCGAGCCGGTTTCCCAGCAGCGCTTTGCCGACGCATATCGCGAGATCGAGCCGTTCCTGCGGATGATTGACGATCAGGCAGCCGGAGTTCATGCGCCCCCGGTCACCATGTTCGAGGCCGTGACGGCGCTGGCCTTCGCCATCTTCTCCGACGCGCCTGTCGACGTCATGATCATCGAATGCGGAATGGGTGGGGCGTGGGATGCAACTAACGTTGTTGACCCAGCAGTCTGCGTAGTTACCCCGATCGGCCTAGATCACACTGACTACCTCGGTGACACGATCGAGGAGATAGCCCGGGAGAAGGCAGGGATTCTCAAGTCCGGGGCGAGTGCAGTGTTCGCTCGGCAAGAGCCGGAGGTCTCGGGGGTATTAATGGGTCGATGTGCCGATTTGGGTATCGAGCCGGCCCGCGAGGGTGTTGAGTTCGCTGTCGTCGAACGGAACCTGGCTGTCGGGGGGCAGCAAGTGGTTGTTCACGGACTCAGCGGGGACTACGACGAGTTGTACCTGCCGCTGCACGGCGAGCACCAGGCAGCCAACGCAGCCGTCGCCCTCGCCGCAGTCGAGAGTTTCTTAGGAGCGAATCCAGAGAAAGGGTTGGATGCGCAGACAGTTAGCGCGGGACTTGCCACCGTCACCTCGCCCGGGCGCCTCGAGCGAGTGCGCACGAGTCCAACGGTGTTGATCGACGCTGCCCATAACCCTCATGGAGCCCGAGCGATCGTGTCGACCCTCGCGGAGTCGTTTGACTTCTCCCGACTTATCGGGGTCGTAGCAGTGCTCGGCGACAAGGACGCCCGCGGCATGCTAGAGGCGTTGGAGCCAGGTTTTGATTCCGTCGTTGTCACCCGAAACTCCTCACCTCGTTCCATGCTCGTCGACGACCTAGCTGACATAGCGGTAGACGTGTTCGGTGACGATCGGGTCTATGCCAGCCCAAATATGGCCGAGGCAGTCGACGTCGCAGTGGGACTGGCCGACGATGTGGCCGAGTGGGGGTCGGCGGCCGTCGTCGCCCTAGGTTCTGTGGTCACCGCAGCCGACGTCCGGCGGATGCTGCTGCCAAAGAGACTGCGGGTGCCTCGCGACCCCGGCGAGTTGGTTGACGATCAGGCGCAAGACGAGCAAGACAATGACCCGCTGGCGAACTTCGATCACGTATCCGACGGCGACGATGATGACGAGTAGAAACCCACACATGAGAACCTACACATGAGAACCCACACATGAAAACACTGTGCGCGGCGACGCTGATCTTCGAATCTATCGTCCTACTGTTGGCGATTCCGGTGGCTATCACCTCCGACGCGGTTTCGCCCGCGGTTGGGGTTGGCGGTGGCGGAGCCCTTGTGCTGATCTGCATCTTCGTGGCGGCATCTCAGCGCCGTCGGTGGGGTTTGAGCGCTGGCTGGGTGATCCAAGCCATCATGATCCTGCTCGGCTTCCTGGTTCCCATCATGTTCTTCCTGGGGACCATTTTCGCCATTCTCTGGTTCTACTCGATCCGAGTGGGACGCCAAGGTGACGCGATCAAGGCTGCTCGCCAAGCCCAGCAGAAACCTGATGGCGATCCCAACGTAGCCTGATCGCTGCGCCTGTCAGCGGCAAACGCGAACGGCGACTAGTCATCAACCAGACCGGCTGTTAACCCTGAGGAGTACCCGTCATGACAGAACGCACCCTGATCTTGGTCAAGCCCGATGGTGTGGCCCGCGGCCTCACCGGGGCCGTGCTCAACCGTATTGAGCGACGTGGCTACAAGATTGTCGCCATGGATCAGCGCACGATCTCTGCCGAGGTCGCCGGGGAGCACTACGGCGAGCACAAAGACAAGCCGTTCTTCGGTGAGTTGGTCGATTTCATCACCTCTGGTCCGCTCGTGGCGGCCGTTGTTGAGGGTCCCGGAGTGGTCGGTGCGTGGCGCACGATGATGGGCGCAACTGACCCCAAGGTTGCCGCTCCAGGGACAGTTCGTGGCGACTACGCGGTTGAGATGAGCCACAACGTCACCCACGGTTCTGACTCACTGGAATCAGCGGAACGAGAGATCGGCCTGTTCTTCCCAGATTTGGTCTGATTTCGACGTAAGCTCAGATCCTTCCCACCCTGTCTCTACTTGGAAGGTTTGCGTCCGCGATATGACGCCGCCCAGGCCCACCGATTCTTCGGCACCGGACTGGTCGGGTGCACAAGCCCCGACCGACGGTTGGTCCGTCGTGGATTCGGCGCGTGAGGGGTCGGAATCTGCAGACGAACCCACGCGACAATCCCGGGAGAATCGCGTCCCGCGAAGCTCGCGCGCTCGGCGCGAGGAGCGCTCCGCCGATGGCCAGGCACGAGCCCGTGGCGGGTCAGGGCCGGACGAGCCGCAGGCCCACAGCAGGTTCTCCATTGCGGGTGCACTATCGGCTCTCGGTCGCGACATGGCCGTGGATCTAGGAACAGCGAACACGCTCGTCTACGTTCGTGGTCGCGGCGTGGTGCTCGACGAACCCAGCGTGGTGGCACTAGATCAACGAACTGGCGCGATCGTCGCGGTCGGCGTAGCCGCAAAGCAAATGCTGGGTCGCACCCCTGACGGGATCGTCGCGATTCGCCCGCTCAAGAACGGCGTGGTGGCCGACTTCGAGACAACCGAGCGGATGCTTCGTTACTTCATTCAGAAGGTGCACGGCCGTCGCACGTTGGCCAAACCCCGGCTAGTGATCTGCGTTCCGAGCGGGATTACTGCGGTAGAACAGCGGGCCGTCAAGGATGCCGGGTACGCGGCCGGTGCCCGTCGAGTGTTCGTTATCGAGGAACCGATGGCGGCGGCGATCGGTGCGGGCCTACCAGTTCACGATGCTGAAGGCTCAATGGTTGTTGATATCGGCGGTGGCACGACCGAGGTGGCGGTCATCAGCTTGGGCGGGATCGTCACCAGCATCTCGGCCCGAGTCGGCGGCGATCAAATGGACGAGGCGATCGTGCACTACGTCAAGAAGGAATACTCGCTGCTGCTCGGTGAGCGGACGGCGGAGGACGTCAAGATTCGGTTGGGTTCGGCGTTTCCCACTCGCCACGAGCCCCAGGCTCAAGTGCGCGGGCGAGACCTCATTAGCGGTCTACCGCGCACAGTTGTTCTCACCTCCGACGAGATTCGCCGAGCGCTCAACGAGCCAGTCGACCGCCATCGTCGACGCGGTGCGCACGACGCTAGATCGCACGCCTCCGGAGTTGGCTGGCGATGTGATGGATTCAGGCATCGTCCTGACCGGCGGAGGTGCCCTGCTCGCTGGACTTGACGAGCGGCTGCGGCACGAGACGGGAATGCCCGTCCGGATAGCCGCTGACCCGTCCGATTGTGTTGCTTTGGGCACTGGTCGGTGTGTCGAAGACTTTGAGGCACTCAAGCCAGTTCTACTTGCAGAGTCGCGTTATTAGCCGCGGTGCGCAGCGGCCGCACAGCGCAGCGTGATCAGTATTTGGGGGATAGGCACGACGTGAAGGAAGCTAGACATGCGTGAGGCGACGAGGGCACGAGCCGTGCTCGGAGTGCTGCTGCTTGTCTCAGTGACCCTGATCCTGCTCGATGTGCGGGGAAGCAGCGCCATTGGGGGCTTGCGGGGACTGGCCAGCGCCATCGTCGGTCCCGTTGAAACCGCTGTCGCATCTGCCGCCGCCCCCCTAGTCAGCGCCGCCCAGTCAGCGACCAGCTTCGCAAATCCCCAAGCCCGCAGCGATGAGGCGGCGCAGCAGTTGGCGCGAGCTGGCGGCTCGCAGGCTGCTGAAGGTGACGTAGTACGCGCTGCAGCTGAGCTCGAGGCACTGCTCAAGACCGCCGGTGTTGGTGGTTATGAGGTGTTGCCTGCGCGGGTGGTCGCCTACGGCTCCGCTCAGACGTTCAACGGAACAGTCACGATCGACGCGGGATCCGGTGACGGGATCCAGACGGATATGAGCGTCATGAACGGCGACGGCCTCGTTGGCAAAGTCATTGCAGTTGGCCCCACGACGGCAACAGTCCAGTTGGCTACCGATGACGATTCGGTGATCGGCGCCCGGCTGGTCTCGAGCGGGAACGCTGGCGCGCTTGAAGGCACCGGCCAGCCCAACGAGAGCATTTTGCGACTGCTGGATCCAACCGCACCAATCTCCGAAGGCGATCAGTTGGTCACGTTCGGGTCGCCGGATGGACGCCCCTACGTCGCGGGTCTGCCGCTGGGGACCGTCGTTGCTTTGGGTGGAGAGCCGGGTCAGGCTGACCGGGTCGCCATCATCGAACCAGCTGCTCGGATGGGTGCACTTGACGTAGTCGGCGTCGTCGTCAGTGCCCCGCGTGACGAACGTCGCGAAGCGGTGTCCCCAGCCGCGCCAACTGACTCATCCCAGAGTTCATCGAGTTCGACGCCCGGAGATCAAGAAGGAACTACTGGCGGGCAGGTGACGTCGGAGTGAAGATGAACATGCCCAGGGTGCTGCTGGTGGTGGCCGCGCTTGGGACCGCGCTTGTGCTGCAGGCGTCGGTGTTTGCGCGCCTGGGACTTCCGGGTGCGACCCCGGCGCTGCTTCTGGTTGTGGTTCTAGCCTTCGCGATGGTTGCCGGTCCGACTGCCGGAGCTGCGATCGGGTTCTCCGCTGGCGTACTAGTTGATCTCGCGCCACCGTCGGCAGGGTCGTTGGGGCAGACGGCGGCCATCTACGCCATCGCGGGATTTGTGGCTGGTTACGTCGAACTGGCCCCCGGGCGCCCAGATCTAGCTTCGGTCGCAGTGATCGCCGGTTTGTCGGCTGCGGTTGTTCTGCTGCAGGCCCTGCTCGCGACGCTGATCGGCACCCCCGAGGTCACCTGGTCGATCGTCCCACTGCTGATGGTTACTCAACTGGTCTACGCGGCACTGCTGGCACTGCTGGTTATGCCGGTCATTGGGCTGCTCTACCGCGGCGCGGCCGACGAGGGGCGGCTGGCGTGAGCATCGATTGGAATGAGATCGGCCGACGTATCGCGGCCCTGGGCTCCAAAGCTGGAGCCGAGGGCACCAAGCTGTATCGCAAGGTCACCGACGAAGATGAGGCTCAGGCGGTGCCGCGCGCTCACCGGTCCAACGCCGAGCAACAGCAAACTACCGGTAGCGCAACGCGGTCCCGAACACGTGAGGGATCACTCACCACGGTTCGCCGACGTGATGCTCGGTTGATCGTCTTGCAGGTGCTGATCCTGTCCCTGATCGCCACCCTGTTTCTGCGGGTTGCGTGGATGCAGCTTGGTGACTCCACGCAGTACCGGACGGCGGCCACCGCGAACAGTCTGCGCGAGGTGGTCGTCCCCGCTCAGCGTGGATTGATCTTGGATCAACAAGGGCGGCCGCTGGTTGCGAACCGATCGACTCTGTCGGTCACCATCGATCGTGCGGAGCTAGCTCGCCAACCCGACGACGGCTCGGCGGTTCTGGCCAGTCTCGCCGAGAAGCTCGGGACGACCTCTAGTGCGCTGTCCGCCAGATTGAAGTCGTGTGGCACACCCGGGGCGCCCAAGCAGCCGTTGTGCTGGAACGGTCCGAATGAGCAGCCCGTGGTTGTTGCCCAGGATGTGCCACAAGACGTCGGCTTGCAGTTGATGGAGACCGAGGGAGCGTTCAAGGCCGTTCGCACTGAGCTGACCCCAACCCGGTCGTATCCCCAACCGTACGGAATCAACTTCGCCCACGCTGCCGGTTATCTAGGCGCGCGCACTGCAGAGGAGGTCGCTGAACTCGATGAAGACGAGGAGGTACTGGCCACCTCGGAGGTGGGTCGCGCTGGACTCGAGCTGAAGTACAACGACGTGCTCAGTGGTCGAGCTGGCGTCCAACAGGTGGCGGTGAGTCGTTCAGGCAAAGTGACAGACACGCTACGCGACGAGCCCGCGGTTCCCGGCGACAATCTCGTGACCAGCATCGACGCGCGGTTGCAGGCCGTCGTGGAACGTCAACTCGTTGCCGCACTAGAACTCGGCCGCGAACAGGGGAACCCAGCTGATTCGGGCACCATCGTGGTCACCGATGTCAATACTGGACGGGTGTTGGCAATGGCCTCAGCCCCCACCTACGACCCAGAGATCTGGGTCGGGGGGATCGACGAAGCCCAATACGCCACACTGACCGATGAGAAGCAGGGCAACCCATTGCTCAACCGGGCGACCCAAGGTACCTACGCCCCTGCATCGACCTTCAAAGCAATCTCGACCGCCGCGGCCATCAAGGCTGGATACGATCCGAACCAGCAATACGCCTGCCCATCGTCGTATTCGGTGGGGGGACAAGCGTTTCGCAACTACGAATCAAAGGCCTACGGATCGATCGACTTCGCCCGTGCGCTATCCGTGTCGTGTGACACCGTCTTCTACCGCCTCGCCGACGAGATGTGGCAAGCCGACGGCGGACTCAACCCCACCGGCAGTCCGACCGAAGCCATCTACAACGAGGCGAAGAGTTTCGGCCTCGGTCAGCGCACCGGCATCGACCTGCCCGGTGAGAACCCTGGCCGAGTAGTCGGCCGCGAAACCAAGATTGCGGACTACGCCGAGCGCAAAGACGACTTCTGCCTCCGGGCCGAGCAGGGCTACCCCGAAGTCAAGTCACCCGAGCGGGCGGAACTGCTGAAGTCCTACGCTTCGGACTACTGCGCAGAGGGCGACAAGTACCGCGCTGGCGACGCGCTGAACTTCGCGATTGGCCAAGGTGACACCGTCGCTACACCCCTGCAGATCAACTCCGTTTATGCGGCAATCGCCAACGGCGGCACACTGTGGCAACCGTTGTTCGCCAAGGCAGCGATGACCCGCGAGGGTGAGGTCGTGCAGGAGTACACTCCGGTCTCGAACGGACAGGTCGGTGCTTCCGCTGCCACGTTGGACTACCTACGCAGGGCGCTAGCCAACACCGCGGGAGACGGAACTACCAGTGGCGTATTCCAGGGCTTCCCACTAGACGAAGTGGGCATTGCCAGCAAGACCGGAACGGCCGAGGTGGTCGGGAAGACCTCAACATCGTGGCTCTCCTCGTTTGCGCCAACCTCTGCGCCCAAGTACGCCGTCACGTGCATGGTGTCTCAAGGTGGCACCGGATCGGGCACCTGCGGACCTAGCGTCCGAGCTATCTACGAGGCGCTCTTCGGAATTTCCGGCTCGACGGTCAACCCCGACAAGAGTGTGCTGGTGGGTGGGGAACCCGCCGCGCAACTGCCGGTAGTCACCAGCGACGGTCTCGGGCCGAACTCAAATCCTGATCCGAACGCTCCGGAAGCGGAGCAGGCCGCAGTCACCGATGCCAAGGCTGCGAAGAAAGAGGAGAAGGCGCGCCAACGCGAAGAGGCCGCAGCTGCGTTGGCTGGGCGAGTGACCGAGTCACCGCTCACAGAGTCGCCAGTTCGGGCGCCCTCCACCCAAGGGGGAGAGGTCCCGCTTCCTCGGGGATCAACGGGCGAGGCGCCGGTGGGAATCGTTCCAAGTAGGACAGCGGGACGGTCACAGTGACGAATCCGCACAGCAGCACCCAAGCACCTCGCACCGTTGATCTGCGCACGGCCGTTGACCCCAAAACAAAGGCTCCGACACCGCCGAAGGCAGTGGTTGTGGATCGGCGACCCCAGAGCAGTGGTCGTGCTCAGAAGCTGGCTAGTCGGGTTCGAGAGAATGCTGTTAGCTTTCGCCGCCTCGATCTAGTGCTCCTCGGTGCGGCTCTCGCGCTGTCGCTGATTGGCGCAATGCTGGTCTGGTCGGCGACTCGTGGTCGGCTGCTGGCCGCCGATGACGACCCCAATAGCTTCTTGATCAAACACCTGTTGAATCTGGTGATTGGCATCTCGCTGGGCTACGTGGTTATGCGGGTGGATTATCGAACACTGCGCGCCTACACCCCGCTTGCTTACGGCTTGGTTGTCACCCTCCTGTTGGTCGTGTTGTCACCGTTTGGCACCACGATCAATGGAGCGAACGCGTGGATCGCCCTGCCGGCTGGCTTCACGCTGCAGCCCAGCGAGTTCGCGAAGATCGTTGTCATCTTGGCGATGGCTCTGATTCTGTCCGAGCGAGGAGTCGGTCGCGACAGACCAATGGAGGCCGACGTTCGACGCGCTTTGATCTGGGCGGCTGGCCCGGTTGCGCTCATCATGCTGCAACCCGACCTCGGCACTGTCTTGGTGATCGGCACGATCATCATCGGCATCGTCGTGATCTCGAACGCCCGCTCCCGCTGGGTCATCGGTCTGTTGGGAGCGGCCATCCTTGGGGGCCTGTTAGCTATCGCCCTGGGCGTGCTGGATCAGTACCAGTTGGATCGGTTGCTGGCGTTCACCGACCCCACACGTGACCTACAAGGAATCGGCTACAACACGGCGCAAGCCCGGATCGCGATAGGCGGGGGCGGCCTGTTCGGTCAGGGATTCCTCAACGGCGATCAGACTCAAGGTGCATTCGTTCCCTATCAGCAGACCGACTTCGTGTTTTCCGTTGCGGGGGAGGAATTTGGGCTACTCGGAGCCACGGTGATCATCGGACTGGTCGCGGTGGTGCTTTGGCGGGGAATGCGAATCGCCCGGATGGCCAGAGATCCATTCGGGCGACTGGTCGCAACCGGAGTTGTGTGTTGGTTCGGATTTCAGGCGTTCGAGAACATCGGCATGAATCTAGGGATCATGCCGGTCACGGGCGTGCCGCTTCCGTTCGTCTCTTACGGCGGAACGTCGATGTTTGCAGCCTGGATAGGTATCGGACTACTCCAGTCTGTCCACCTGCGCTCCCGCGAGTAGTCCACCGAGCACGTACCCTGACTGGGTGCGACATAACGGCGAATCGGTATTCGATCAACTTGAGCGACTCCTGCCCCTGGTGAGCAAGCCGGTGCAGTACGTCGGCGGTGAACTCAACTCCGTCGTCAAGGACTGGGATGCGTCAACTGTGCGTTGGGTGTTGATGTACCCCGACGCATACGAGGTGGGCCTGCCCAACCAGGGCGTGCAGATTCTTTACGAAGTGATCAATGAGCGCTCGGACGCACTTGCCGAGCGCACCTACGCAGTGTGGCCCGACCTTGAGGCGCTGATGCGTGAACATGGTGTTCCGCAGTTCACCGTGGACGGCCATCGCGCGGTAGGCGACTTTGATGTGTTCGGTCTGTCGTTCTCGACTGAGCTTGGCTACACGAACATGCTGACTGCCCTAGACCTCGCGGGGATCGCCCTGCTCGCGGCCGACCGCGATGAGGAGTCACCCGTTGTTATCGCCGGTGGTCATGCCGCCTTCAACCCTGAGCCGATTTCCCGCTTCATTGACGCTGCGGTACTCGGCGATGGCGAGCAGGCGGCCCTAGACATCACCGACTGTATTGCGCAATGGAAGAGCGAAGGTCGCCCCGATGGTCGCCGCGAACTCTTGGCTCGACTTGCTGCAATCGAGGGTGTGTATGTGCCGTCGTTCTACGACGTCGACTACCTGCCAGACGGTCGAATACATCGAGTTGTGCCCAACGATTTGGCCGACGCACCCTGGCGGGTCGCCAAGCGAACTGTGATGGATCTAGATGAGTGGCCGTATCCCAAGGCGCCTCTGGTCCCGCTGGCAGAGACAGTCCACGAGCGTTCCTCGGTAGAGATTTTCCGGGGCTGTACCCGGGGTTGTCGTTTCTGCCAGGCCGGCATGATTACCCGACCCGTCCGGGAGCGCTCCATTGACACGGTCGGGAAGATCGTCGAGGCCGGGCTCGAGGCCACCGGCTTTGACGAAGTTGGTCTACTTAGTCTGTCGAGCGCAGATCACTCCGAGATCGGCCCGATCGCCAAGCAGTTGGCTGATCGCTATGAGGGAACCAACACGTCACTGTCTCTTCCCTCAACGAGGGTCGACGCGTTCAACGTCACGTTGGCAAACGAACTAACTCGAAATGGCCGTCGATCGGGGCTAACTTTCGCTCCTGAGGGTGGCAGTGAGCGGATCCGCAGGGTAATCAACAAGACGGTCAGCAAAGAGGACCTGATTCGCACCGTGACGACCGCCTACGCCGGCGGGTGGCGTCAAGTGAAGCTGTACTTCATGTGCGGATTGCCGACCGAAACGGACGAGGACGTTCTTGAGATCGCCGACCTGGCCAGAGAGGTGATTCGTTCGGGTCGCGAGGCCAGTGGGCGTCGAGATATCCGGTGCACTGTGTCGATTGGGGGATTCGTTCCCAAACCCCACACTCCATTCCAGTGGGCAGCCCAGCTCGGCTGGGAGGAGACGGATGCGCGGCTGGCCAAGCTGAGGAACGCGATTCGCAACGATAAAGAGGTCGGCAAGGCAATCGGCTTCCGGTACCACGATGGCCGCCCCGGTGTGGTCGAAGGTTTGTTGTCCCGCGGAGACAGGCGCACCGGTGCCCTCATCGAACAGGTGTGGCGGGATGGAGCCAGATTTGACGGATGGAGCGAGCACTTCTCGTTCGACCTGTGGATGGCTGCCGCGCAGAAGGCATTCGCCGACGAACCAGTCGACGTCGATTGGTACACCACCCGCGAGCGGGAGGAGTCCGAGGTACTGCCGTGGGATCACCTTGACTCTGGCCTAGATCGAGACTGGTTGTGGGAGGACTGGCAGGACGCGCTAGACGAGACAGAGGTCGATGACTGCCGCTGGACGCCCTGTTTCGATTGTGGTGTCTGCGATCAACTCGGCACCGAAATTCAGGTCGGCCCGACCGGTCGAACGTTGATTCCGATTTCGGTGATTCAGTAGTGGGTCGCCAATCTCGCGATCCCGGCCGCGAGTACATCGCACCGGTTGCGAAGGTCAGGATCCAATACGCCAAGCGGGGCCGACTGCGGTTCTCGAGCCACCGAGACTTCCAGCGGGCATTCGAGAGGGCGCTTCGCCGGGCCCATGTCTCGATGGCCTACTCCGCTGGATTCCGGCCGCACCCGAAGATCTCCTACGCCAACGCAGCACCCACCGGGGTCGCGAGTGAGGCTGAGTACATCGAAATCGGACTCGCAGCGCCCCGAGATGTCGAGGAGCTACGAGCCGAACTTGACGACGCGATGCCCACGGGCCTAGACATTGTGGATGCCGTACTCGTCGATTCCGGCGACCTCGTAAGTCGGCTAGAAGCCAGCGTCTGGCAGTTCATTTTCGCTGATGTCACAGTGGAAACCCTGCAGCGAGCGGTTGATGAACTGCTCGCGTGTGAACGTGTCGAGGTTGATCGAATGACCAAAGGGGGAGTTAAGAAGTTCGACGTTCGAGCACCCCTGCGCAGTGCTGAGGTCTCAATAGGGCCCACGAATGGCGCTGCGTGTGCGATACTCAGGGTGGTCGCACAGCACGGAACCCCGTCGGTGCGGCCCGACGATGTCCTAGCCGCCTTGCGGCAAGTCGCCGACCTCGTGCCGCCAGTCCCCGTCCAGGTGACCCGGCTGGCACAGGGGCAGCTTGCTGCGGACGCTCGAACGGTCAGTGACCCGTTGGCGCCAGATCGCGCTGCGGCTGATCGCAAGAGTACGGACACCAGCACGAACGCGTCATAGTCTCAAGGCGCCGCTCGGTCAATCGTCGGCACGACGTCGATGTGACAGTCGAGGTTGCTAGCACTGCCAGGACACAAACTGGCGGTTCGCGACCACGGCCAATCCACGTCACCGCCGTGTAGCTCGATCCAGGCTTTCGCGCCGAGCCAGTCTCGGTGCCGACGATAGGCCCTCACGGGCGTGGCGACGATAAGTACGAATGTCGCTGCCGCGTACCCGCGGGCCGGACACGGAGCATCACATGCTCGATGAAGACAACAGCAACAACCGCAACACAGGCAACCCCAGAGCAGACTCCGCAGACGCCGGAGTGGATGCCCAGGACGCCAGTAGTGAGGCCACATCGGCGCAATCGGACAGCCCAGCCAACGCTGACGATTCCAGCGGCGGCGCCACGGCGGCGCCACGACGGCGTCGTCGCGCAGCGTCGCGCCCTGCGGGCGCACCGGCGGAGTTGAAGGCCGCCTTCACTGCCCCACCCAGCGATTCTCCGGCTGCCTCGGCGCAACCGGAGCAGGTGAAGCCCAAAGCGGCTCCTTCTGTCACGGCGGCGGCACTGTTCCAACCGCCGCCAGAAGTACCCGCGCTTCCAGCCAAGGAAAAGCGCCAGCCGACGCAACGCCGTGGTGGCGACGATGAGGCCAGCGGCGGCTCTGAGTCCCGCGATGACGATCGCCAGACACGCGGTAACGGCAGCGATCCAACAGACGGCGGGGAGTCAGACGATTCCGCATCCGACCAGCGCGGAGATCAGGACGGTCGCCAAGACGAGGGTGACGGCCAGCCCAAGCGCCGCCGTCGACGCGGCGGGCGCCGACGAAAGAAGCCTGTCGGTGACGGCGATTCGAATGACGAGTCGGGTTCCGATGGCAGCGACGACACAACGTCAGACGCGCGCTCATCGGCCAGGGACGACTCCGACGCAGACTCCGAGAACCGTGGCGGCGCAGATGACTCTGGTGACAATGGCTCCGGCGACGATTCCGATGGCCCAGATTCCGGCTCCGGCTCGGGTAATACCCGCCGTCGGCGGCGGCGGCGCCGCAGCGGCGCTGGCTCAGGCTCCGGCAACGACGACCCGCCGAACACTGTCACTCATGTGCGATCGGGGCGAGACGCAGCCGATCAGGTCACCAGCGTTCGTGGTTCAACCCGACTAGAGGCAAAGAAGCAGCGTCGACGCGAGGGTCGCGAGGCCGGTAGGCGACGTGCGCCCATCCTCACGGAGGCCGAGTTTCTGGCTCGTCGGGAGAGCGTCGAACGGGTCATGGTTGTTCGCCAGCAAGCTGAGCGCACCCAAATCGCGGTTCTTGAGGACAACGTGCTGGCCGAGCACTACGTCAATCGCTCCGCCTCAACATCGATGGTTGGCAATGTCTACCTCGGCCGTGTTCAGAACGTCTTACCGTCGATGGAGGCGGCATTCGTCGACATCGGTCGCGGTCGCAATGCAGTCTTGTACGCCGGCGAGGTCAACTGGGATGCGGCTGGCCTCGAGGGCCAACCCAAGCGTATCGAGCTGGCCTTGAAATCGGGTGATCCCGTACTCGTTCAGGTCACCAAGGATCCAGTTGGACACAAGGGCGCCCGGTTGACGAGCCAAATCTCGCTACCTGGCAGATTCCTGGTCTACGTGCCCGGCGGGTCGATGACCGGGATTAGCCGACGACTCCCCGACAAAGAACGTGCTCGCCTCAAGCGACTACTACGCGATGCTCTTCCGGAGGGTTCGGGCGTCATCGTTCGCACTGCCGCCGAGGGTGCAACCGAGGAACAGATCAATCACGATGTCGAGCGCCTCACCGCTCAGTGGGACGCTCTGCAGGAGAAGGTCGACAAAGTTAAGGCTCCAGAGTTGCTGCACGGTGAGCCGGATCTGGCTACCCGAGTAGTACGGGACACCTTCAACGAGGACTTCGCCAAGCTCATCGTCTCCGGCGACCGGGCGACGTCCACGATTGAGGAGTACGTCGCAGCCGTTGCCCCTGATCTGTCCGACCGAGTCCAGCGATGGGCCAAGAACGAAGATGTCTTCAAGGCTCATCGGATCGACGAGCAGTTGACCAAGGCGCTGGATCGCAAGGTCTGGCTGCCAAGCGGTGGGTCACTAGTGATCGATCACACCGAGGCAATGACCGTCGTTGACGTCAACACCGGGAAGTTCACCGGTCAGGGTGGCAACCTTGAGGAGACAGTGACTCGCAACAACCTTGAGGCTGCAGAGGAGGTCGTGCGTCAATTGCGACTCCGCGACGTCGGCGGAATCATTGTCATCGACTTCATCGACATGGTCCTAGAGAGCAACCGAGACCTCGTCCTGCGACGCCTGACGGAGTGCCTCGGCCGTGATCGCACCAAGCACCAGGTCGCGGAGGTAACTTCGCTTGGACTCGTGCAGATGACACGTAAACGTGTCGGGCAGGGGTTGCTAGAGACGTTCAGCGAACCATGCGACTGCTGCAACGGCAGGGGAGTCAAGGTCTCGACTGATCCGGTGGATCGCGTCGAATCGGAGGCTCCTGCACCACGTCGCCGTCGTCGGCCAGCCGGTCCCATCCCCGGTGCGCCGATCGCGAGCAAGGCAGATTCCCTCGCTGAGCCTGAGTCTGGGACGAGCACGGTAGTTGACCCAGCCGACGAGTCAGACGAGGAGTCGATGGATGCTCCAAACGAGTCCTCCAAAGTGGCATCGGAATCGGCGCTCGGAGATGATCAGGGAATGAATGATCAGAATTCTGAGCAGAGCCGCAATCTCGATAGTGTCGACGGGTCGGACGCATCTAACGATTCGGATGCGGTTGATGGCGCCAACCTCGTAGATGAGGCCGATGACTCCGCCGATTCGGCGAGTGCCGATGAGGGTGCGCTGGCCGAGTCAGACGACGTTGACGCCCCGAACCTGGTGGACGATTCAGACGGACCTAGCCGAATGCAGGACTAGGTCGAATACTGGGCGGAAGTCCGGACTTATCAGGGCGCTGTTAGGTGCTCTGGGGGGTAATGGCGTACGATAGCGAGGCGTCTTGCACCGCGACTTCTCGCGCGACCAGTTGGACCGACCGAGCAAGACAAACATGCACCATTCATACCTAATGTTTTCCAAGGAGTTCCTGTGTACGCGATCGTGCGCTCTGGCGGCCGCCAAGAGAAAGTCGCTGTTGGCGATGTCATCACGGCAGACCGCATTGCCGGTGAGCCAGGCGGCAAAGTCTCGCTGCCAGCAGTATTGCTAGTTGATGGCGAGACCGTCACCACTGATTCCGCAGATTTGGGCAAGGTCGATGTGACCGCCGAGATCGTGGAGCACTCCCGAGGCCCGAAAATTGACATTGGCAAGTTCAAGAACAAGACCGGCTATCGCCGCCGCCAAGGTCACCGTCAAGCCCTGACCACGTTGAAGGTCACCGCAATCGAGATCGGAAAGTAGCTCGCCATGGCACATAAGAAAGGTGCATCCAGCACCCGGAACGGTCGCGACTCCAATGCCCAACGCCTCGGCGTGAAGCGCTTTGGTGGTCAACTCGTGAACTCGGGCGAGATCATTGTCCGCCAGCGTGGGACCCACTTTCACCCGGGCGAGAACGTAGGCCGAGGTAAGGACGACACACTGTTCGCCCTCGCTGCCGGTACCGTCGACTTCGGCACCCGCCGCGGCCGCCGCGTCGTCAACATCATCGAAGTTTCGCAGTAACTCTCATAGACCCCCGCGCCACCAGGACCGCAAACAGCGGTCGACTGGTTCGCACGGGGGTTTGTGCATGGGACTGCTAGGGAGAGCTCATGGCCACGTTCGTTGATCGAGCACTCCTGCACGCCGTTGCTGGCGATGGCGGTCACGGTTGCGCCTCGGTGCACCGAGAGAAGTTCAAACCGCTAGGCGGTCCAGACGGCGGAAACGGTGGCCGTGGCGGAGACGTCATCTTGGTCGTCGATCACGGAACGAACAGTCTGCTCGATATCCACCGCTCGCCCCATCGTCGAGCAGGTTCCGGTAAGCCAGGTCAGGGATCGAATCGGTCGGGCTCCGATGCTGATGACGTGATCATTCCTGTTCCCGATGGCACGGTGGTCACGACAGAAGACGGCGAGTTCATCACTGATCTGATCGGCCAAGGAACGCGTTACACGATTGCGGCCGGCGGTCACGGGGGACTAGGGAACGCCGCGCTGTCAAACAAGCGCCGCAAGGCGCCAGGTTTCGCTCTACTCGGCGAACCGGGGACCAGTGCGGACGTCGTTCTTGAGTTGAAGACCATCGCCGATATCGGCCTAGTTGGCTTTCCTTCAGCAGGCAAGTCCAGTCTCGTGTCGGTGTTGAGTGCCGCTCGCCCAAAGATCGCCGACTACCCGTTCACGACTCTCGTTCCCAACCTCGGCGTCGTCAAAGCAGGCGACACCATCTTCACCGTCGCTGACGTGCCGGGACTCATCCCAGGGGCGAGCGAGGGTAAGGGTCTAGGGCTCGAGTTCCTGCGCCACGTGGAGCGTTGCGCGGCGTTGGTCCATGTTGTCGACTGCGCAACTCTCGAGCCGGGTCGTGACCCGCTCACTGACATCGACGTGATCGAGGCGGAGCTCGCTGCCTACGGCGGTCTGGCTGATCGGCCTCGACTCGTCGCCCTCAACAAGGCAGATATCCCCGAAGCGGATGAGCTCGCGGACATGGTCGCGGAGCAAGTCGAGGCTCGTGGGTGGCCGGTGTTCAAGATTTCAACTGTCGCCCACCAAGGACTCGACCAGTTGCGCTACGCCATGGCTGACGTCGTGAATGCGACGCGCGCCGCACAGACCGAAGACGAAGAGCTAGAGGTCGTCGTCGTCAAGCCGGTTCCAGTGGATGATTCTGGCTTCGTTGTGAAGAAGGAGGGTGGCGAGTTTCGGGTCATCGGCAACAAGCCGGCCCGATGGGTTCGCCAAACCGACTTCTCCAATGACGAAGCTGTCGGGTTCCTCGCCGACCGGTTGGCCCGCCTCGGGGTGGAGGACGAGTTGCTCAAACTTGGGGCACAGCCCGGCGCGACCGTCATCATCGGAGACCGAGACAACGCCGTGGTGTTCGATTGGCAGCCGAGCGTGCTGGCTGGCGATTCGGCGCCTGCATCGCCTAGGGGGCAAGACTTACGACTGGAGGAATGGTGAGTAGCGGCGACACCACGCGCGAGGCAGACACCGCCGATAGCGGTGACACTTCCGATCCTCGCCAAGATGTCGCGCTCGCCAAGCGAATTGTCGTCAAGGTTGGCTCCTCCTCGCTGACCACGTCAGGTGGGCGTATCGATGTAGACCGCCTCAACCGACTGGTCGATGTGCTCGCCGAACAAGTAACCAACGGTCGACAGGTCGTTCTGGTGTCAAGCGGTGCCATCGCTTGCGGTCTCGCGCCGCTCGGCTTGGCAAAGCGGCCCACCGATCTTGCGACTGCCCAAGCGGCGGCAAGCGTGGGTCAGGGGGAACTCGTCGCTGCCTACTCGGCTCGCTTCGGGTCTCACGGCTTGCGGGTCGGTCAGGTGTTGTTATCCGGTGACGACATCGGCCGCCGTTCCCACTACCGCAATGCCCAGCGCACGCTCGAGCGACTGTTAGACCTTGGTGTCGTGCCGATCGTCAACGAGAACGACACGGTCGCCACCGACGAGATTCGCTTTGGTGACAATGACCGGCTCGCAGCGCTGGTTGCGCACCTCGTCCACGCGACGGGACTCGTCTTGCTCTCCGATGTTGACGCGCTCTACGACGGCCCACCGACCCACGAGGGAACGACCCCGATTAGTGAGGTTCGTGATGTCTCTCAACTAGACGGAGTCGACACGAGTGCGCCTGGCTCGCTAGTCGGCAGTGGCGGAATGACGACGAAGATCCAGGCCGCCAGACTCGCGACCGATGCGGGTGTCCCCGTTGTATTGGCAGCGGCGGTGGATGCGGGAGCGGCTCTCGCTGGCAAGCCGATTGGGACGGTGTTTCATCCGACGGGGCGCCGTCGTACGACGAAGCTCTTGTGGCTCAAACACGGGCCCACGACGACTGGTCGGCTATTGCTCGACGATGGCGCCGTCGCGGCAGTTCGAGATCACAATGCCTCGCTGCTACCGGCCGGGATCGTCGGTGTCGCCGGTCAGTTCGAACCTGGCGACCCAGTTGAGTTGACTACCAGCGACGGCGTGGTAGTCGCGCGTGGAATCGTGAACTTCGGGGCCGAGGAGTTGCCGAGTCTCATCGGACGTCGGACAGCTGATCTTCGAGCGGAACTTGGGACTGCCTACGAGCGCGAGGTCGTGCACCGCGACGACTTGATGTTGCTTTGACCTAGCGGCCGGTCGCGGAGTGAATGTCTCGCCATGGTGGTTGGCGGCCAGGATGCCGTCGTAGATCAGGTCCGCCGTGACGGGGAACGGTTCGTTGTGCGCTGTTTCGCCTGTCTGAACGGTGCGCTGCGCCACCTGCCGCAGTGCTTGCTGCTGGTCCGCGGACAGGCCGAGTTGGGTCAGCGTTGTCGGCAGCCCAACGCTTCGACAGAATCGGGTCACTTCAGCAAGTTCAGTGGCGGGGCGGCCCTCGACGATGAGTTGTACGAGGAGTCCGAACGCCACCTTCTCGCCGTGCATGTACTCGTGGGTTTCTGGTGCAGTCGTCAAACCGTTGTGCAGCGAGTGAGCGATTGCCAATCCGCCGGATTCAAATCCCAAACCCGAAAGCAGGGTGTTGGCCTCGACTACTCGTTCCAGTGCTGGAGTCACCGCATCGACCTCGACATCTCGCGCAGCGGTCAATCCGTCAGCTAGCAAGGTCTCGTAACAGAGTTTGGCCAGCGCTTCTGCACTCAGAGTTGTGCCCCCGTGCACCTGGTTGGCCTTGTGGGCCTCGATGACTGTCCGCGCCTCGAACCACGTTGCTAGCGCGTCGCCCATGCCGGAAACCAGGAAGCGACGAGGTGCTCGTGCAATGACGGAGGTGTCCACCAGGACGAGTTCGGGATTGCGGGGGTAGAAGAGGTATTCCTCGAACTCACCGTCCGCTGTGTACACCACCGACAGCGCGCTACATGGTGCGTCAGTGGAGGCGAGGGTCGGACAGTTGACCACCGGGATTCCTAGATTCGCCGCGATTGCGCGAGCAGTGTCCAAAGTCTTGCCGCCACCGACTCCAACGACGACGTTCGCGTTCATCTCCTTGGCCGTGCTCGTTCCACGGTCAATCTCTGTTCGGGTACATTCCCCGCCGAAGTCATCCACGGAATAGGAGATGTCGGACTTCCCCAGACTGCTCTTCCACGCTGCGCCCAGACGGTTTTGGATGTCCGGGCTAGCGAGGATATAAGCCGGACCGGCTAGACCCGTTGCCAGCATTTGCTGGCCCAGCGAGCTCGTCGCGTCACGGCCCTGGACGTAGCGCGCTGGCGAGCAAAACAACGAAAGCATGGCGTCCCCCAAATAGTGTCGATGGTTGATCACGACGTTACGCCCGCGTTCGTACAGGCGCAATCGGTCTGCTCTGCGCCAAGGAGTTCAGCGCAACGGCGGACGCTGCCCGAGCAGGGTCGCGTAGGCTAGCTGTCGTGAGTAATCCAGAGTTAACTGACCAAGAATCGAGCGACTTTGTATCGGTGGCCCGCAGTGCTCGGGACGCCGCCGTTGAGCTTGGGACGTTGCCGCGCGCGGCGAAGGACGCGGCCCTGTTGCTGCTGGCCGACGCGTTGGAGCAGCGAGCGTCCGACGTCGTCGTCGCCAACAGTCGAGATATCGAGCGGGCCAGGGAGAACGGCACCTCGGAGGCGCTGATTGACCGCCTGACGTTGACCCCGGAGCGCATCCAAGCCATCGCTGAGGCAGTGCGCGATGTTGCAGCGCTGCCCGACCCAGTGGGCGAGGTTGTTCGCGGATACACGCTCCCCAACGGTCTGACCGTTCGGCAACTCCGAGTACCCATGGGCGTGGTTGGGATGATCTACGAAGCTCGACCCAATGTCACGGTCGATGCGGCTGTGTTGGCTCTCAAGAGCGGCAATGCGGCCCTGCTGCGCGGATCTTCGTCGGCCTTCAACTCGAACACTTTGCTTGTGGAGGTTATGCAGGAGGCCCTGGCTGAGTCTGCTATTCCGCCTGCTGCAGTTTCGCTCGTGCCGGGGACTAGCCACGAATCTGTGAAGGAATTACTGACAGCTCGCGGCCTGGTTGACGTCATCATTCCCCGAGGAGGTGCGGAGTTGATCAACTCTGTTATCCAGAACTCGACGGTTCCGGTGATCGAGACCGGCGTGGGTAATTGCCACGTCTATGTCGATGCTGCGGCGGACGTACCGATGGCCGTGGACATCATCCTGAACGCAAAAGTGCAGCGGCCGAGTGTCTGCAATGCGGCTGAGACTCTGCTCGTTCACCGTGATGTAGCCGAGCAGTTCCTTGCCGTGGCAATACCTGCGTTGACGACAGCCGGGGTCACCCTGCACGGAGACGACGAGGTCCTCAACGCGGCCTTGGCCGTTCAGTGTTCCGAACACGCCGTCCCGGTTACTGACGCCGACTGGGCCGCGGAGTACTACTCACTTGACTTGGCGGTTGGCGTGGTTGATTCGCTGGATGCGGCCATTGAGCACATCCGCGAATGGTCCACCGGACATACCGAAGTTATCGTCAGCGATTCCGAGAGTGCGATCAACAAATTCTCGACGAACGTGGACTCTGCCGCCATCATGGTCAATGCCTCAAGTCGCTTCACCGACGGTGCGGAGTTCGGCTTCGGAGCCGAGATCGGCATCTCAACCCAGAAGCTGCACGCTCGCGGTCCCATGGGGCTAGCCGAACTTACAACAACGAAATTCGTCGTAACCGGCGATGGACATGTGCGTTCCTAGGTCGGCACCGCTAGAGTCTGTCCCATGTTCCTGAACTTGCTTGCCAACGCTGAGATTGTTGATGGTCGGTACCCAGGGGGTTCGAGTCTGTCGAACCCGGTTCCCGAGTCCGTGGCGTTCTACGCGAGCCCCTATGGATACGGCGCCATGGCCCTGGTGTTCTTCATCCTCGTCGTGTTCGCGATTACCCGCCTAAACGTCGACCGCTAGGTCCCTGACGCCCCGCCTAGCCCATATAGTTCGGTGGCGTGGGGAGACGTGTTGGCATCTTCGGGGGAACATTCGATCCGATTCACCGTGGACACTTGCGCGCCGCCAAAGATGTGGCACGAGCCCTCGACTCTTGATCAGGTCCTCTTCATTCCCGCCGGAATCCCGTGGCAGAAAGAGGGGACAGTTGTGGCTAGTGCGCGTGATCGTCTCGCCATGGTTGAACTCGCCATCGCTGCGGACCCACAGTTCGCGACTAGTTCCGTTGACGTGGAGCGGCCCGGGCGCAGCTACATGATCGACACCCTGCACGACCTCAGGTCGCACGATGACTTCGCTGATGCCAACCTGTTCGTGATCGCTGGCGCAGATGCCTTCGTCGGACTGCCGACCTGGAAGCAGGCCGACGAGCTCTCGAAGCTGGCGACGTTCGTGGGAGTCACTCGTCCCGGTTTTCCGCTGCCGCAGGACCACCCACTGAGCAGGATCACTACCGAGGACGTCGGCGAGCAAGTGCTCGTTGAGGTCGAGCCACTCGATATCTCCTCGTCTCAGATCAGGGAACAAGTCGGCGCAGGAGAAGCGATCGACGGTCTCACCGTCCCTGCCGTTGCCGACTACATCGCGCGCCGAGGGCTGTACCGGGCGAGCAATCAGGTGCTTCCCTCATGAGTCGACGGCTGGTGGTGATTCTGGGAATCTTCGCGTTGGTAGTCATCAGCGTCCTCGTTGCCGTGCTGGTGCGGACGGCTCCACCAACCCCTGACCCAACTCCGACGCCAACGCAGACTGGAGCCAACCCAGCAACCGACGAGCAGTCGACGATGCTATTCGCTATTCGAAACGATGTCGGTGACATTGCGGGAGCAGTCGTATTGGGGGCCGCGCCAGTGCCAGCCGATCCGGCCGGAAGTTGGCTATCGCTGCAACCTGGACTCGCGGTGGACGTCAACACCACTGGCACGCTGACCCTGGCGGATCGGGGACCGGCAGCACCGGCGGATACGGCCGTTAACGTGGCAAATCAACTTGGGTTTGCTGTCGACGGCGCCATGATTGTGGATCGACTGGCGTTTGCGGCACTTGTCGATGCGGTTGGCGGGGTGACAGTCGATGTGGCCAGCCCCATCCTCGCTACCAACCCCGCTGGTGATCCTAAGGTCTTGGCCCGTCCGGGCAACCGCAAACTCTTTGGCCCTGCTGCGGCGGCCTACGTGCTTGCGCTAGCACCCGATGAGCCGCAGTCGGCCAGGATGGCGCGCTTCGATGACGTGTTCGGTCAGATCGTTGTTCGGCTACCAGGCAACGTCGATCGAGTACGCAGCATCGTCGGCAGCCTGGGTGCGCTGTCGCGAACGTCGCTACCGCCAGAGGAGATCGCTGAGACGCTGCTCGAGGTGCAGACTGCACTCACTGATCGCGTGGTGGCGTTCGGAGTACCTCCAGCGAGTTCTGTGGGTGCTGGTCCCGTTGCAGTCTTCACTCTTGAGCCCGCGCCGAATCAACTGCTGGTTGAGTCGTTGTTCGCTAAGTCGCCGCTAGTACCGGGACGCGATGGTGCTCTACCTCGAGTGAGGGTCCTGGCCTCAGGGGTCAGCTTCGATACCGTCGTTGCCGCGCAAGAAGCGCTAGCCGGGCAAGACCTGACGATGGTGTGGGGCGGGCAAGCTGCGGCTAGACCCCAGACCCGCGTGTACATTCCAGACGAGAGTGCACGCCCGTTGGGTGATGAAGTCGCCGCGTTGCTGGGCGTCCAAGCCAGTGCAGTCAGGGTGAACCCGACGCGGGCGGCGGGTGCTCAAGGCGCTGTTCGGCTCTCATCGGACTCCGCGCTTGCGGCCACCGTAGAAAGTCCCGCAGGGACTCCCACGACTTCGCCAAGTCGGTAGCTGCGACCTGAACGTGATGAACGTGGTGGTTATCCGGAATGGGCTGCGCGCGGGTTTCGTTGTTATGACAGGCTAGGCATTCGACGCCGGCGCGGTGCAAGCTACATCTTGGCCGCACATCTAGCCGAGTACCGATGTCAAGAATTGCCAGATGCGTGGCAGTCGCAGTACCGAGAGGGTAGTACGTGAGCGCAACACAAGAAGCACAGCAGAGTGCGGCATTGGCCGCCCAGGCAGCGTCAGACAAGCTGGCGACCGACGTGGTTGCCATCGATGTTAGTTCCCACCTTCCCTTCGCGGACGTGTTCGTGGTCTGTACGGCGAGCAATGAACGTCAGCTCAGAGCAATCGTCGACAATGTCGAAGAGAAGATGCTCGAATCAGGTCACAAACGGGTACACCGCGAGGGGTCTGGCGACGATCAATGGGTGCTAGTCGGATTCCCCGACGTTGTCGTTCACGCCTTCCTCAAGGATGCCAGGCAGTACTACCGCCTTGAGAGTCTTTGGAGTGACTGTCCGGAACTCGATCTGGGAAATATCGAGGTTCCCGTCGCGGCCGGAGAACGATCCTGAGTACTCGCAAGGTAGTCCTGTGGCGTCACGGTCGGACCGCATGGAACGCCGCACGACGCTTCCAAGGTCACAGCGATATTCCGCTGGACGAGGTCGGTTCAGCGCAGGCGGTCCAGGCTGCCGGCTTGACTAGCTGCGCTGACGCCATCCAAGATCGTCAGTAGTGATCTCATCCGCGCCCAAGCGACGGCAGCGTGCCTGGCGGATGTCACTGGCCTGCCCGTATCCGTGGACCCTGACCTGCGAGAGACATTCGCGGGGGAGTGGGAGGGCCTTGGTCGCACTGAGCTTGAGAGTCGTTTCGGCGAGGAGCTAACTGCTTGGGCTGCAGGATCGGACTTGTCGCCTGGCGGTGGCGAGCGACGCAGCGAAGTTGCCGCTCGAATGACACTGGCGATTGAACGTGCCCTCGTTGGCGTTCCCCCAGGTGGGACGCTGGTTGTGGTCACTCATGGCGGGTCTGCGCGTGCAGCGATTGGCTCGATGCTGGGTCTGCCGACTGACCATTGGGGGATCTTGGGCGTGCTCACCAACTGTGCGTGGTGCGTCTTGGGTGAGACTCAACGGGTCTCCACCGGATCAGGTTCTTCAGGGTCGTTGGCCGACATCATTGCCGAACCGACGCCGCGTTTTCCGGACGTTCCGCCCGCACCGCAGTGGCGATTAGTGGAGTACAACGCGCGCACCTTGCCAGATGAGCCGACCGCCGACGATCGGTAGTGGCGGCACACTAGGGAGTCCGTGCTGATCCACCGTTAGCTCGTGATGTAGCTCAGCAGTGACTTTCGCTCGTCCTCAAGGATCTCCATCCTCGCCTTGACTACGTCGCCGATGCTGACGATCGCCACCATCGAGCCGTCTTCAAGGACTGGAACGTGGCGCACCCGCTTCTCGGTCATCAGCGCCATCACCTCTTCGATTGAGGTGCCTAACTCGCAGGTCGCGACGATGTCGCTCATGATTTGGGAAACCGGTCCGTCAAGAATGACACTGCCGCTATTGGTGAGCGAACGCGCAACGTCGCGTTCGGAAGCGACCCCCAACATTGTCCCGTCCTGCGCGGTGACGACGACAGCACCGATGCGGTACTCGGCCAACGTGGCAAGCAGGGACACGACCGTAGAGTCTGGGCGGACGGTTGCTACGAAGTCGCCTTTCGTAGCGACGATCGATGAGATTTTCATGTCGGACCTCCTACACACGATGACCTGATAACCCATCTTGGCGGCATTTGTGTCGCTTGTCACCTCTTGACAGTCATTTGCCGGTGAGTTAACGGTAAAGCCTTGGCCGTGGCAGAGTATTGGCTGTGGAAGGTCAAGGTCGATCCGCTCAGACGGCTGACTCCTCCTTGGCGTTCGCCGATGGCCGACTGCAGCAGTTACTGGCAGCTGTCATGGTGGTCGGCAGTGATCTGGAGCTAGAGGCGGTCCTCGATCGGATCACGAGAACCGCCGTCGAGTTGGTGGATTGCGAGTACGCCGCGCTTGGGGTGCTGAGCGACCGACTGGCCTCCGGGCCAGGCGAACGCCTCCAACAACCCAAACAGGCTGGTGGCGATGCACCGGCGACCCGCTCGCTCGTGGAGTTTGTAACGACGGGGATCAGCGACGAGGTCAAACAACGTATTGGGGAACTGCCAGATGGGCAGGGGATTCTCGGCCTGTTGGTCAATGACCCCAAACCGCTGCGTCTCGCTGATCTCGCACGTCACCCCGCTTCGGTTGGGTTTCCAGCAGGCCACCCGCCAATGACGTCCTTTCTCGGAGTCCCCATTCGTGTGCGGGGAGAGGTGTTCGGCAATCTCTACCTGACTCAGAAGCGCAATGGGTTATTCACTCAGTCAGACGAGGATCTCGTCGTCACTTTGGCCACTGCAGCTGGTGTAGCAATCGAAAATGCCCGACTGTACGAGGAGTCGCAGCGAGTAGCCAAATGGGAGCGCGCGCGGGCTGAGATCAGCCGGGCGTTACTGGAGGACCGGGACTCCTCAGAGGTGCTGGAGTTGGTGGCGCAGTGGGCCCGGCGCATCTCCGGTGCCGAGGTCGCTGCTATCGGCTTCAGCGATACCGTCGAAACCCTCGTCATTGAGGTGGCCGACGGCGTCAACGCGAGGTCATGGCTAGGTAAGCCACTGCCACTGCCAGAACCGTCACTGCTCGTACCGCTGGGCAGGCGCAGGCCCAACGCCGCCCTTTGCGTTGCCAATCCGAGCGGCGGGGGGCACTTCGAGCACGAAGTAATCACGCAACTGCAAGGGTTCGCCGATCAAGCCGTTATCGCCCTAGAGTTGAGTGAGGCTCGCCACGACGCCGAGCGCGTCGGGATATTCGAGGACAGAGACCGGATCGCTCGCGATCTGCACGATTCGGTTATTCAGCGAATATTCGCTGCCGGTATGACGCTGGAGTCGATCGCGCGCCAACTCGACGACGCGACGACCGCGGCGCGGATTGACGCAGTCAGCGATGACCTAGACGTGACGATCAGTGATATTCGCTCGACGATCTACTCCCTGCAGACGATGCAGCGCGACGAAGCGTCTGGTTTGCGTTCCAGGATCGTGGGATTGACCGATCAGCTCAGCTCGATTCTTGGGTTTAGCGTCAATACTCGGATCGAGGGTCTGATTGATAGTGAACTCTCGGGAGAGCTGGGGGAGGACATGGTCGCGGTCGTTCGTGAGTCGCTGTCAAATATCGCCAAACATGCGCAGGCTCAACACACCGAGCTAGTGATCGTCAACGATGGCGAGTACCTCACTGTCACAGTGCGAGATGACGGTCGGGGGATAGCAGGTAGCCGCGATGAGGCGACGCACGGTGACTCCGGGGGGCTTGGACTCAAGAACCTCGAGGCAAGAGCTGTAGCGAGAGCAGGAGAGTTCTACGCTGAGGCACTCTCGCTAGATGACTCCGGCGACACTTGGCAAGCAGGTTCGGAACAACCCAGGTGGAGTACTGAGGTTCGGTGGCGCGTTCCCCTGGACTGAGGCAAGTCCCTTGGTAGTGCCGCTGCGGGTTCAGCGTCCGTTGTCAGATGGTAAGGACTACAGGCTGTCGTGGTGGCGGGACACAAATACAGCCGCCTGCGTGCGCCGCTGAAGTCCGAGCTTCGCCAGAATGCTCGACACGTAATTCTTCACAGTCTTCTCGGCGAGGAACAGTTCTTCCCCGATCTGGCGATTAGTTAACCCTTCTCCGATCAGGTCCAAAATCTTGCGTTCTTGTTCAGTCAACTCCGCCAGTGGGTCGACCCGGGTGGCTTCTTTTCGGATTCGTTCCATCACGCGAGCGGTGGCAGAGGGGTCAAGCAGGGAACCACCCGCGGCGACAGTGCGCACCGCTCCGATCAAGTCGTTTCCGCGGATTTGTTTGAGTACGTAACCCGACGCCCCAGCGACGATAGCGTTGAGCAGGGCCTCGTCATCGACGAACGAGGTGAGCATCAGACACTTGGAATCGCTGCTCATCGACCGCAACTCACGACAGACATCGACTCCGCTACCATCCGGCAGTTGCACGTCCAAGACAGCGACATCTGGGTTCAGTGCGGGGATCCGATCGAGGGCCTGGGCGCAAGTGGCTGCCTCGCCCACCACCTGGATATCGCCCGATGCCTCGAGCATTTCCGCGACGCCACGGCGCACGACCTCGTGATCGTCGAGGAGAAAGACCCGGATCTTCGTCGGCTTGTCTGTCATAGGCCAACAGTAGTGTTGACCCGAGCGCGGTGGGTTTGGAAAAGCACCCTGAACCCGGGACTTTGGTCCCGATATCTTGGGGACTGGAGTCCTCGAAGTCGGCCCTGTTGTCGTGGCTAATTGCCACGGCGGCCTGACATTATTCCCGGCATGGACGTCCTCGATCTATCTCGGTTGCAGTTCGGCGTTATCACCGTCTACCACTTTCTCTTCGTTCCGATCACCATCGGTCTGAGCTTCCTCGTTGCTGGAATGCAGACAGCCTGGGTTCGTACGAACAACGAGAAGTGGTTGCGGGCGACCAAGTTCTTCGGGAAAATCTTCCTGATCAACTTCGCCATGGGTGTGGTCACCGGCATCGTGCAGGAGTTCCAGTTCGGAATGAACTGGTCAGAGTATCAGCCGCTTCGTGGGCGACATCTTCGGGGCGCCGCTAGCCGTCGAGGGCCTGCTGGCCTTCTTCATGGAGTCGGTGTTCCTTGGTCTCTGGATCTTCGGCTGGGACCGATTGCCGAAGAAGGTGCACGCTGCCACGATTTGGATGGCAGCCATTGGCACCCTCCTGTCGGCCTACTTCATCCTCGCCGCCAACTCGTTCATGCAGCACCCGACGGCGTACACGTTCAACGCAGAGACGAATCGCGTTGAACTCGACAACTTCTTCCAAGTGCTCTTCCAAGACACTGCCGTGGTCGCTTTTGCACACACGATCACGGCTGCCTTCATCACCGCTGGTGCGGTCATGGCCGGTATCTCCGGTTGGTTGCTGTCAAGGAAGCGCCAGATGTCGCCCGTCGACCCTCAAACTTGGTGTCGTGACGATCTTCATCTCCGCACTTGGGCTCGGTATTACCGGCGACTTCCAGGCGCGCGTCATGGTCGAGCAGCAGCCGATGAAGATGGCAGCGGCGGAGGCGTTGTACGAGACCTCAGCGCCCGCTCCCTTTAGGTCCTCACGCTCGGGACGTCACCGGGAACCGCTTCTCCCTCGACATCCCGCATGGCCTCTCGCTACTTGCCACTCACACCCTCGATGGTGAGGTGCAGGGAATCAACAACCTGCAAGCTCAGTACGAGGCTGAGTTCGGCCCTGGGGACTACAAGCCCAACATTCCAGTCGCATACTGGAGCTTCCGCTTGATGATCGGTTTCGGAATGATCGCGGCGCTCTGGGCGCTGTACGCCCTGTGGCGACTCGCAAGGGCCGTGTGCCGCGCGACAAGTGGTCCCGCGACTGGCGCTAGCAACCATCGTGCCGTTCACCGCTCATCGGTAACAGCTTCGGGTGGATCTTCACCGAGATGGGTCGTCAACCATGGGTGGTCTTCGGTCTCATGAAGACAGAGTCGGGCGTTTCGCCGACGTACGACGGGGGCACTGGTGACGACATCGTTGGTGACCTACACGCTCATCTACGCGATTCTCGCTGCCGTTGAGTTCGACTTGATTCGTCGCACCGTCATCATCGGCCCACCCGAGGATGTCCCTGACCCGTTCGTCAAGGGCGAGGGCACCGACGACAAACAGCTATCCATCACCTACTAGGCAGGGTCGAGGTCAACGTGCCCATCACTGAGCTAGTCATCAACCTCACGAAAGGTCTCTGACATGGATCTGGCAACGGTCTGGTTTGTCCTGATTGCCGTCTTATGGTCGGGCTACTTTGTGCTCGAAGGTTTTGACTTCGGAGTCGGAATCCTGTTGAAGCCACTGACAAAGACAGAGGGCGAGCGGCGCGCTGTCCTCACGACCCTCGGTCCAGTCTGGGACGGCAACGAGGTCTGGCTACTAGTGGCCGGTGGCGCAACTTTCGCGGCGTTCCCCGAGTGGTACGCGACGATGTTTAGCGGCTTCTACCTTCCGTTGCTGCTCATCTTGGTCGCGTTGATTATTCGTGGCGTCGCCTTCGAGTACCGCTCGAAGCGCTCGGACCTCAAGTGGCGCCAGGCGTTCGACTGGGCGATCATCATCGGATCCTTTGTGCCAGCACTGCTATGGGGAGTTGCGTTCGCCAACATCGTTCGGGGTGTGCCGCTGAGAGCTGCAGAAGCGGGCAACGTTCTCTACGACGGGGGCGTGTTGCTCAACCTGCTCAACCCTTACGCGCTACTCGGTGGACTTACGACACTGTTCCTGTTCATGACACATGGCGCGGTTTTCCTCACCATCAAGATGGCCGGAACGATCCAAGAGCGTGCCAAGAAGATCGCGACGCCATTGGGCCTGATCGCAGCAGTACTCGCGGTCATCTTCTTGGTCTGGACTCAACTCGCTTACAGCGACAAGAGCGCAACGTGGATTCTGGTTGGCGTTACCGCCGCCCTCTGGGTCGGGGGAATCATCGCCCACAAGGAAGGCAGAGAGGGGCTCGCGTTCTTCCTGAGCGCGGCCACGCTGGTTTCGACCGTCGCCTACCTGTTCTGGGTGCTCTTCCCCGACGTATTCCGGGGATCAAACGACCCGGCGCTGTCGCTCACGATCTACAATGCGTCGAGTACCGAATACACCTTGACGGTGATGACAATCGTGGCCGCAATCTTCGTGCCATTTGTCTTGCTCTACCAAGGTTGGACGTATTGGGTATTCCGCAAGCGCATCAGTGGCGACCAATTCCCAGCCCGGATTCTGGGTCGCTCGATTACCCAGGCGAGGCTAAATCATCAGTTCCAGTGGGATAAGACCGTTTGACCCTCGACTCGCGCGTTACGCGAGTGCGACTCGAGGGTTCCTCACGGCGTCCGTCGTCGTCGGGATTCTCACTACTGTTCTGATCATTGTTCAAGCGTTCGCAATCACCGGCATCGTTGTCCCGGTATTCACTCAAGGCCAAGGCCTTGAGCAGGTGCGTGGTGCCGTAGTCGTTTTGACGGTTGTCGTACTCATTCGTATTGGCGTCACCTACCTCAGTGAGTGGCTCGCTTTTCGCTCCGCCGCCGCCGCCAAGAGTCAACTGAGGCTCGGAGTTACCCGCAAGATCCTCGACCTCGGTCCGATCTGGTTGTCGGGGCGCAACTCGGCAGAGCTAACGGCACTGCTCACTAGGGGTGTCGACGGCCTCGACTCCTACTTCGCGCGGTATCTACCGCAGCTTGTGTTGGCAGTCATGGTGCCGCTGTCGGTTGGCATCGTCATCCTTACCCAGGACGTGCTCTCGGCGATCATTGTGGCCTGCACAGTGCCACTGATTCCGGTGTTCATGATCCTCATCGGCATGTACACCCAGAAGCGGGTGGAGCGGCAGTGGTCGACACTCGGACGACTCAGTGGCCACTTCGTGGACGTCGTAGTCGGGATGACCACGCTGAAGGTCTTCGGACGAGCTTCAGCACAAGGTGAGCGTGTCCGAGTGATCGGAGCGGAGTACCGAAAGTCCACGATGGGTGTCTTACGCATCTCCTTCCTCTCCGCGTTGGTACTTGAGGTTCTCGCGATGCTGTCCGTCGCGCTCGTCGCGGTGTCGATTGGTATTCGACTTGTCGAGGGATCGATGACGCCTCGAGGCCGGTCTGCTCGTGCTGATCCTGGCCCCCGAGGTCTACCTGCCCCTTCGCTTGGTCGGAATGCACTTCCACGCTGCTGCCGAGGGCCTCGGCGCCGCGGGCGAGATGATCGACATACTGGAGCAGGAATCGCCTAAGTCTGGCACTGTGACCGACGTTCCCGATTTGGCCCGAACTCGGATCCGGTTCGTCAATGTGACGGTGCAATACGCCGATCGGGATGACCCGGGACTGCGAGACTTCGACCTTGAGCTTGAGCCGACAGGCGTGACCGCACTGGTGGGCGATTCGGGATCTGGAAAATCGACCGCCTTGGCCGTTCTCGAGCGGTTCATTGATGTGCAGTCAGGCCGAGTGATCGTCGGCAATGCCGACAGTTCGGGCCAAGATCTCACCGACTTCGACATCGCCGCCTGGCGGGCGAATGTTGCCTGGGTCGGACAGGACTCCGAGTTGGTTTCCGGCACCGTCGCCGACAATGTGCGCCTGGCCAATCCGAGCGCGAGCGACGACGAGGTGCGCGAGGCGTTGAGGGCCGTCGGGTTGATGGACTTCGTTTCAACGCTAGCGCTAGGAATACAGACCCTCGTGGGTGAGGGCGGCCAGATATTCAGTGCTGGTCAGACCCGCAGGGTGGCTCTAGCGCGAGCGTTCTGCCAGCCAGACGCCGGTTTGGTACTCCTCGACGAGCCGACGGCCGCGTTGGATTCCGAAACCGAAGCTGCGGTCGTGCGGGCGATTGCCGAACTGGGGCGAACTCGCACAGTGCTGTTGGTAGCTCACAGGGCATCACTCGTGTCGGTAGCCAATCGAGTAGTCGACCTGACGGCGGTGGGCGCATGACCTCGATTGACGATACGGGAACCCCCACCCCGCAAGCTACCTCTGTCGCGGACGCCAGTGCCCCAGCGCCGAGCGCCGGAGCGCACTCGCTGCGACGGGTATGGCGGATCATTCGACCACGGGGCGGCCGTGGCTTGTTCTCCGTTCTTCTTGCATCGCTCTCGCTCGGCTGCGCTATTGGGCTGATCGCAACCAGCGCGTGGCTCATCTCGCGAGCATCTCAGCAACCGCCAATCCTGGAGTTGGGTGTGGCGGTGGTTGCGGTGCGCGCGCTGGGCCTCGGGCGGGGCGTATTCCGATACGTTGAGCGACTCGTTTCCCACAACGCCGCCCTACGCGGACTCACTGAAATACGAGTGCAGCTCGTCGACCGAATCGCCGTCGTGGCTCCCAGCGGGATGAACCGGCTGCGTCGGGGGGATTCCCTGCGCCGTTTCGTCGACGACGTGGACACCAGCGCCGAGTTCGGCTTGAGAACTGTCTTGCCGGGCGCAACGGCGATCGTTGTGGGTGCCGCGCTGGTGGGTCTCGTTGGGCTGCTCCTGCCGGCAGCCGGACTCGCACTGCTCGCCGGACTCCTGCTCGCTGGCTTTGTTGCCCCGCTGGTTACCGCTGGCGTGACGCGCAGAGCGGCCGCAAACGAAGTTGCGCTCAAGGGAGAGCTGGCTGCTGAGATCAATGCTGTGCTTGCACAGAGCGCAGAGGTCATCGCAGCTCGGGCAACACAGCGCAGCGTGGAACGGGTCGCTGAACTCGACAGCGAGATTTGTGCTGCGGAGCAGACCAGTGCGCGGGGACTCGGCCTCGCCGCAGCGATTGGTGCTGCCGGGCAAGGTTTCGCGCTACTAGCCATCATCTTGGCGGCTGTTCCCGCCGTGAATACTGGGCAACTAAACGGGGTAAATCTCGCCGTCGTCGTGTTGATTCCGTTGGTCGCCTTCGAGTTGGTTATTACGTTGCCTGCAGCTGCTGTGTGGCTGTCCAAGTCTCGGGCTAGTTCCACCCGCATCGTTGAGATCCTTGACACGCGGAATGCGGTCCCCGATCCGGTTGAGCCGGTCACGATCTCTTCCAGCGCGGCTTCGTCGCCGGAACTACGTGTGGATGGCGTGTGCGTCACCTGGCCTGGAGCCTTGCAGCCAGCAGTCGCCAATGTGAGCCTGCAACTGGGCCCAGGTAAGCGCATCGCAATCGTTGGCCCGAGCGGGATTGGCAAATCTAGCCTCGCCGCTGGATTGGCGAAGCTAGCGCCGATGACCGGCTCAGCCGCGCTGTGCGGCGTGAACTACGCGGATTTAACCGGCGAGCAAGTACGAGAGATCGTCGGCTACTCCGAGCAGCATGCACATATCTTTGACAACACGATCGCCGAGAACATTCGCCTCGCCAACCGCGCTGCCAGCGACGAGGAGATTCTCGACGCGCTCGAACGAGTGAGGCTCGGTGAGTGGGTCGCAACTCTGCCCGACGGTATCGCGACAGCGGTCGGGGAGCGTGGTGCGCAACTGTCCGGCGGCCAGCGCCAGCGGCTCTCGTTAGCGCGGATGATCGTGGCGAATCGCCCAATCGCTATCTTCGATGAGCCAACGGAGCACCTCGACGCTGCGACCGCAGAACAGTTGGCCGCAGATATCTTGACAGTGATGGATGGCCGTAGCGTCATCTACATCACGCACTTGCCCTACGGGCTAGACCTCGTTGATGAGGTTATCGATCTGTCCGATTTGGGCACGCCGACTGGTTACGGCGCACCCGAAGAGACCGGTGAATCGGGCTACGCCTCGGACATTACGGTCGTCGGGTCGTAGCCGTAGAACGCGGTCCGGGCGTCGCGACGGTTCTGCGCCTCGACTTCGGACTCTCGGGCCAACTCCGAGTCCAACTCAATTGGCTCGGTGTCCGTAGTCGGATCATTGTCCAGAATCCACTTCTCGAGTTCTGGGCCTGATTCGTACGAGGTGATCAGGCAGTAGCGGGGCTCGTCACCTTGATGCCAAACCGAGTGCCACATGCGTTCGGAGTCCACCACCAGTTGCGCACCAGCAGGCAGAGAAATGCGGGTCTCAGTAGACGGGTCCTTAACGTCTTCGCGCAGGATCATGTAGGAGTTCGGGTTGTGCGTGAGTTGCATGAAGCAACGCACGATCCATCCCTCGCCGTCTGGGTTGAGGCGATTGTTGTCATCGAGGTGCGAGTTGTAAAGAGCGTCAGCGTAGGAGTTTGGCTGCAGTTCGATGATGCGGCAGCGGCCAATGTTCGCCCCGGCCTCTTGCGCCCGCCAGGTAAGTGTCGGGGACTTGTCGGTCTGGCTGTCGATCCACACGCCGTCCTTGTCCGGCTTCGGTGGGTCAAAGTGCCAGAACCCGTTGCACTCGATCTCACCGTAGGCGCTGGCTAACGGCGCGAATCGCGTGTCACCGGATGACTTCCAGTCCACGTACTCCAATGACTGCCACTCTTGCGGATCGACGAGATCTCCATAGGAGTTCAAGACGACGAATCCCTTTTCGGCGAGGACATCCATTTTCTTGTGCGTTGACATGTGTAAACCCCTTCGACCCGGCTCGTGCTTTCCCTTGTGACGATGATGTCCTAACTGGACTCGTCTAAACGTCGAGGAATGGCACAACCGAGGGGGACCAAGGGCCCGATTTTTCTGACCTATTCAACGAGGCGAACAGGTTGACCAACGAGGTCAGTTGCCCACGACGTCGTATCGTTTGTCGCCGACGGGTAGTCGAACTCAATCTTGAACCAGCACCCGTTGGGGTCGGCCTCATTGCAGTCGTAGTCCACCGGAATAGCGACTCGGATGATTTGCGACTTGCCGTTGAAGCCTGCCCCCGACGAGACCCCAGTCATCTCACAGTTCGGCAAGTCCTGCGGATTACTCGTACTACCGCGTACTTCTCCCAACGCTTGGCAGTTGGTCAATGTCAGCGCCGCATCGCCGCTGACAGCATCCGGAGGTGGGGTCAACCTGATGGTGCCTGCCTGCGCCGCATCGCCAGCGTCGAACAGGTTCACATCCAAACTCATTCCGGCGGATGCGGGGTTGACCCGAGCTAGGTAAAAGTTGGTGTCCGCGGCGGGGCTATTGGTGTAGATCACCATCTGGCCGTATCCGGCCATCGTCACCTTGCTTGAATCGCCGACCACTGTGGTGCGCATGGAGTAGCGATTGTGGCCGTTCCAACCCACGCTCGGGTACTCCGTGCTGGAGCTCAACGCGCTCGAGCTACTTGTTCCATATGGCAGGTTGGTTCGCACCTGAAGGTAGTAGTCCCCGACCACCGGGTTTGGGATAGTGCATAGAGACGACCACTGGCGAAACAGCGACGAGAGTCCGTCATCGTAGTCGCTGTCGGACTCATCAAGTTTGTCGTTGAAGTTGTTGCTGCCGCTGCTGTTGCCGTATCCGCGGAACTGTTTGGTGCAGGCTGTGCGCACGGGCGCAGCGAGGGGATTGCCGCTCTGGATCGGCTCTCTGACGGCGAAGGTGGTGATCGATGTGGATGCGGCACCGCTGAACATTTTGTCGCCGGTGCAGAACGCCGAATCTTCGCCGCGGGAGTACCGTTGCGTGGCATCTCCCGGAATCGTTGAATATGGGTTGGGAGTGTCCTTTGACCAGGTGCTTGGCAGAGATGACGTCTCGCAGTAGTCGCCCACGTGCACCAATGCGGGATCGAATATCTCCACCGAGATCGATGTCACGGGTTCTTTGACGCTGATTTTGTAGAAGTGGCCAGTGGGGGCATAGTTATCGTTGCTTTGATTCGTGCAACCGGAGTTGCCGCTGTCGCAGCGCCGCGTTGCGTAGCGGTCGCCGTAGCTCTTCTTCGCACCAGGCCCAGCCACATTTGCCCAGAACTCTGGGGTGGTGTTGCATGCCTCCGAGGTTGAGGCCGATTCCCAGGCGGGTGTTCCGCCGGGCGGTTCGTCGCCAAACAGGTTGCAGGGGCTACCCATCAAGACCGGTCCGCGATATTCCGCGACAGCCGTCCGACTCATCGTCTGGTCGGTTCGACTCAGAGCCCAACCGAACCAATTCGACTTGGTCGCGGTCACCGTCACCCTCAGTTCGGAGGCCTTCGCGGAGGCCTCGGGAGTAACTGTCACCCGTTGGTTGACGTTCGCGCTGTAGGGGTCATGGGTGAATCCATTGAGACCCGACATAACGCGGGCGGCGGAGGTCGCCTCGTTGAAGTCACCGGGCATGTATACCGCTCCCGCCAAAGCGGCGGCATCGGCGGCGACCTGCAGCCGTTGGCCCATGTAGTACCAGTTGGACGCGTCCACCCCGATCGCAGCTGAGCCGAGCATCAACGGAACCATGACGATCGACGCCGTCACCAGTACGGCGCCTCGATCCTCACTCAAGCGGCTCATCCGCATCCGGTTGGCGATCAGTTCACCCGCGGCTCGCACCGGATTCGGCAGCCGTGCGGAGTCGCGATGTGGCTCACTTGGCTCGACGGGCAGCGGGTCATCAAGTACTTGATCTGTTTGCCCTGTGTTCGTACTGAGGCTCTGCGGCGGTTGCGCGGAACGCCCGCGCCGGGTGATCCGGACGAACGCCCACACGGCAGCGGCGACCAGTGCGCTGATCCGCGCCGTCTGAACCAGAGTCATGACGACGTCGCCGGTCAATAGTGCCTTGTAGCCCAGCGGGTAGATCACTTGACCGAGCACCGAAACGAACAGGATCAGACCGGCGATCGGTCGCATTAACGTGCGCGCACTGAGCAGGCAGATGGCCGCCACTCCGGCGGCCCAGATCATGAACTGTGGGGAGAACACCCGGCTGGTGGCAATAAGGATCAGCACGATCGTCAAAGCAATATCTGCTGGTGCAATTCGGTCGAGGCGGCCCCGAAGCCGCAGCCAAGCCAGAACTCCGATGGCGGCTAGCCCGAGAAGTGTGAGGCCGGTTCCGATGAGCGTGGTGCCGACGGCGCTGACTTCAACGGATCCGTAGCGCATACCGCTCTCGATATTCACGCCGAGCATTTGCGCAACCAGGTAGCCCAGACCCCCAACCGACTCGACCTGAACGCCACGTCCACCCTGGCCGGAGACGAAGGAAAACGCGTGGGGTCCGAACATCAGTGCAGCGCTGAGACCGACGATGCCAGTCACGGCAAGCGCCGCTATCCCCTTACTGAAGCCGCGACGGGGCAACGCGATGATGAGAAATGCTGGCCAGACCTTTAGCAGCGCGCCGATCCCGAGCAGCACGCCCGAGCGAACTGGCTTCGTCACTACAAGCAAGGCGAGAACCGCCAGCAGCGTCGGGAAGATGTCGAACCGGGTAAGCAAGACGGGGCCGATCGCCGCTCCAGCAAGTACGTAGAACCAGGCGCCGAGCAGCCCAGAGTTCGGTTCAGCCGCGCCCTCGCTTCGGAGTCGGTCGCGGATGGCAAGGCCTTTGCGCAAGAGGATTGCGAAGATGGTCGCGTCGACGATCAACGCCAACATCACGAACCCGAGCAGGGGGCGCACTGAAACCAGTTGGCCTATCCAGAAGATGAATCCGGCCAAAGGCGGGTATTGCCACATCGGGTCGTTGACGGGGAACTGACCTGTTCCGATCACGTCGGCCCACACCCAGTACTGCCGAATATCTGCCGCGATCAGCGTCCCTCGGGGGTATGGAAAGAAGCCGAATGGGATCAGCACGAGCATGGTTCGCGTTACGACGTAGACAATCGCGATTGCCACCGAGCTTGGGGTGCGCAGAAGTCGTCTGGTCACCCGGAGGGCAGTGCTACCGGCCGTTTGGGGTGCGGGGGACATCGCTAACCACCTCCCCCCAATCCACCTTCCATGATCTGGATGACGGCCGGGCCCATCACGACGAGCATGAGGACGGGCAGTACGAAGATCATCATTGGAAAGAGGATCTTGACTGGAACCTTCTGAGCCTTCTCTTCAGCGATCTGGCGTCGCTTGATCCGCAGTTCCTTCGACTGGATGCGCAGGATCTCGCCAAAGGGAGTTCCGCGCTTTTCAGCCTGAACGCACGTTGTGCAGAATCTCCTCAGATCGTCATCTTGGGTGCGCTCCGCGAGGGCAGTCATCGCCTCCGATCGCGACTTCCCGATGGTGATCTCCTGGACGACTCGACCGAACTCTTCGGCCAGCGGACCCTCGGTGTTTTGGGCGACCAGTTTGAGCGCAGAGTCGAAGCTGATTCCGGCAGCGAGCGTCAAGTTCAGCATGTCGACGGTGTCGGCAAGAGTGCGAGCCATCTCATCCGTACGTCGCTGCGCCACCTTGCTCAGCACGTAATCGGGCAGGAAGAAGGCGCCGACACCAAGTACCAGGAGCAGCACCAGGCCGAAACCCAGATTGAATGTCAGCGCAATCAGCAGGCCGAAGCTAGCTCCCACGAACATCGCCAGAACCTTCACCAGGATGAGCCGGTTCAAATCCCAACCCGCTGGGTACCCGGCGGCCTCCACTCGCTCCTCAAGTGCCTTGAGTCGCTCGGCTGGAGTCAACCGCCAGCCTAGGCGCATGAGGCGGTAAAGGATGGGGTCCAGAATCCGTTGGCGGAAGCTTGAGCGCTGATCGATGACGCCCTTACGGCCAACCTCGTGGGTGACCTTCTTGAGCATCTCTCGGGCCTCGCCGGATTCCTCTGAGCGCATGGCGAAGTACACCAGCACGATCGTGATCAGAACGGCGGCGACTCCGATGATGAGCAGTCCGGTGGAAGTCATGACTACACCTCCACCGCCACGATCGATCGCGCCCAAAGGAAGCCCATCAGCATGGCGATCGAACCAGACAAGAGCATCACGAGTCCCTTAGGTGTCGTGATGAAGAAGTTGAAGTACTCCGGTCGCACTACTGCCATAAAGGCCAACATCACGATGGGAAGTGACATCAGCACCATGAGCGAGAGCCGACCTTCAGCTGAGAGTGCTTTCACGTGGCGCTGCATCTGGACGCGCTCGCGCAATGTTGCGGCGACAGTGTTGAGCAGCTCGGTGAGGTTCCCCCCGTGCATGCTTTGCAGGCGCATTGCCATGACGACGAGTTGCAGGTCCTTGCACTTCATCCGGATGGCAGATTGCTCAAGTGCGTCGGGTACCGACGTGCCCAGACGCGTCTCGATGATCGCCCGGTTCAGTTCGTCGGCCATCGGTCCGGTGGTGTCGGCGGCGACGCCCTCGATGGCCTGAGGTAGCGATGCTCCGGCGGACATCCCGCTGGCCAGGGCGGTCAACATCTCGGGCATTTCGGCCACGAACCGCGCCTGCCGCTTGCTGGCACGGAATCGCAGGACCATCGGTGGGATCGCCATCCCGATGACAAGCCCGAGCACTGCAGCTGGAATCGAACCGCGAGAAAGCAGGAACATGACGAATGCCCCTCCCGCCGCTGAACCGAGGGTCGACGAGCACGAACTCCTCAGCCTTCAACGACATTCCGGCGCTCGCGAGTCCGTTACTCAGTCGCTGAGCCCAGCCTCTGTCAGCCATCATCGCTGCGGTGCGCTCGGTACTCCGAACTCTCAACTGGGTCAGCGTCGAGTTCTGGGCGGCGGCCAGTGAGGGGTTATCGCGCTGGTAGTCAGCGACGATTCCCGCGAGGGCCTTCGTGCGACTCGTATCGCGGTTGGGAACGAGCAAGACAGCCACGATGACGATGCCGGCGATGACGATGCCGAGGATGCTCATTGGCAGGATCAGGTTCGACATCTCTACCTCCAGCGCCCGGATGCGGAGTACGCCTCTTGCTGCAGGAACATGCCACGGTCCAGCGATATCCCGGCGTCGACGATTCGCTGGTAGCAGGTGGGGATCATTCCGGAAGCAACCAGCGGAACTGATGCGCTGTCAGCGTCGCTTGGGCGAACGAAGACGTCTTGCATGCTGATGATTGGACCCTCCATGCCGGTCACCTCGGAGATATGGGTGACTGCACGTGTGCCGTCGCGCATGCGGGTTTGATACACGATGATGTCCAGCGCTGAAGCGATCTGGGCGTAGAGCGCTTTTTGGTCGATCTTCATGCCAGCGATCGCGACCATGCCATCGATGCGGGTGAAGCAGTCGCGGGGGCTGTTAGCGTGAACGGTTCCCATTGACCCTTCGTGTCCGGTGTTCATCGCTTGCAGCATGTCCATGGCAGCGTGCCCGTCTCGGATTTCACCAACGACGACGCGGTCGGGGCGCATACGCAGCGACTCTTTCACCAGAGCACTGAGGTTGACCTCGCCCTTTCCCTCGATGTTGGGGGGACGGCCTTCAAGTCGGATCCAGTGGTCGTGGTCCAGTTTCAGTTCGGCCAGATCCTCGATCGTGACGATCCGCTCGTGTTTGGGAAAGAACTGACTGAGCATGTTTAGTGTGGTCGTCTTTCCCGAACCGGTCCCGCCGGCCACCAAGATGCTGAGCCGAGCGGCGACGGCGTCTCGCAGGAACTCAGCAGCCGCGGGTGACAGGGTGCCGAAAGCAACGAGGTCATCGCTGGTGAACTTGTCTTCGGAGAACTTCCGAATCGTCAGCGCCGTCCCATCGACGGCCAGCGGGGCGATGATTGCGTGGACCCGGGAGCCGTCTGGAAGGCGCGCGTCCACCTTGGGGCTCGACTCGTCGATGCGACGTCCAATGCGGGAAACGATCCGATCAAGAATTCGACGGATGTGAGCCTCGTCGTCGAACTTGACGTTGGTCCGCTCGGTCTTTCCGTTGCGCTCCACCCACACGTTATTCGGACCGCTGGTCATGATCTCTGTCACCGTTGGGTCGCGCAGCAGCGGTTCGATTGGGCCGAGACCGACGACCTCTTGCGCAATCTCGCTCGTGAGTCGGGCGCGCGCCTCGCTCGACAACGGAATATCGATCTTGGCCAGTGCATCCTGCAGCTCTACCGTGACCATCGCCCGCAGGTCGTCGTCAGTGACGCTGCTGTCCGCGATCCGCGTGCCGAGGTTCTTCACGACGGCCTCGCGTGCTTGTTTCCGGACTTCCGCGTAGCTGTCCACCGGACTTGCTGTGTCCGATGCTGCGTCTGCCCCGGACTTCTGTGCTGGCACCATCGGTGCTGCGGTCCGCCCGGCGCGGGACTCCTTCAAACGCTCGGCCAGATTCATGACGTTGCCACCCGCTTACCAAAAAAGCGGTGCTTCTTGGGTGCCGACGCCTTGGCTGCGGCTGCACTTGTGGCTTCGTCGGCTCGCGCCAGATTGGGTGCGATGGTGGGCGTCCACGCGCGCAAAGCCGCGCTAATCGGGTGACGCGGGTGAGTCAGCGTCAGAATGCGCCCATTATTGGTGGCCAGTGGAAGATCAAGAGACGTCGGAATTTCACAGGCGACTGGGTGGTTGAGTGCCTCCGCGATGTCAGCAGTCGTGATCCCCACTTTGTCTCCAGCGTGGTTGATCATCAGTGAAACGGTGCCTTTAAAGTTGAGCTCGTCGAGGAGCTCAAGGGCGATCGCGGTGTTCTTCACGCTTGCCGCATCGGGTGTACAGACTAGTGCTAGGTGATCGGCCACATCCAACACCGACAGGACGTGCTCGGTGGCATATGGCGGACAATCGATGATGACATGGTCGAACATCGTGGTCGCGACATCGACGACCCGACTGACCAGTTCCGAGGAGACTCCCGCCGCCTCCTCTGGGCGTCGTGGGGCTGCCAGCACGTAGGTTCCCGACGCGTGGGCACTGAGGCAAGCGGCCACCGATCCGGCATCCACACTGTCTCCCAGTGAAGCCAAGTCCAAGATCGACCGTCCCCGGGGTAATGACATGAGTAGTTGGACGTCGCCGGATTCAAGATCGAGATCCAGTAGACACACTCGAGTTCGGAGCTCGCTGCTCATGAGGCGCGGCTAGGTTCGTTGCAATGCTCGTCTTTCCGCAGCCGCCCTTTGAGGCGAAGACTGCGGTGACCGTTGCTCGGGGCGTCGCCCCAAGTGCACTTGCGTCTCCAGTTGCGATGGCTGCGCTAGATGCGCGACCGACGATTCGATTCGCTGCCGCGACGAGGGCTGGCAGGTCGCTCTCGCCTACAACATCGCTGGCCCCAGCCCTGATCGCTTCAAGGACAGTGGGGGTGTCGACTCGGCGACGCAGCCAGATCACTCCGGCAGAAGGGTGCGCGGCAATTGTTGAACTGGTGATTCGACTAGCAACGGCTGCATCGACACTCGGTCCGATCACGATCAGTGGATCGCCTGAGGAGTTGACATGCGAGAGCACCTGGGACGCGTCAGTGACAATTGTCGAAGTAGACCCCAGGGCGCTGGTGACTGCGTGAGCGATGGATTGATCGAACTCCAGAATGACTGCCATGGTTCCTCCTTCGCGAGCACTGGTTAGGACGGAAGTAGACCGAGATAAAGGTCCTCTCGACCGACTACTTTGACCGAGTCCTTTGGGCTCAGTGCGAACGTCACCAACGTCACTGGGGCGTTGGCGTTAGGTACGGCGCCACCCACGGGCTGACCCTGGGAGGTCGTCGGTCCGATGGCGATAACCTCGGCCATCTGTAAGACGACGGTGCCGGGAGTGCCCGAGCCACCAGCAACTTGGTAGACGACGACTTTCGATCCTGGTTGAACGAATCCCGCGACGCGTCCCGGGTCAGTCACTTGCAGCGTGATCGCGTTAGTCCCCGGGGGGATGGGTAGGCCACCGGTGGCAGATGTGGGAGCGAACATGCGTCCCATCAGAATCTGGCCACGAAACAGCGGGCCGACGGTCTGCAGTGATGCGACCTGACCCAGAGACGTCACAGCGTCCGCTGGCACCAGATTGCTAGAAACCTCAACTACTTGGACGAGATTTTCGTTCAGTGATGACCCCGCCGTTCCGGGCGGCAGGTCGCTCGTTGAGATCAACACGGACTGGGTTGAGTTGCTTGCTGTTGCGGGGGACTTCGATAGCGATAGGTACAAGGCACCGCCAGCGATCACTAACGTCAGTGACGCAAAGATCAGTAGCAACTTGCGTGCCATGGCTTTGTCCTATTCGGTGACTACTTCTTCGGCGGGTACTTCCCGGCGGTGTTCGGTGCCCGGCGCTGGATTGGGAACCGACGATCTCAGCGGTTTGGGGCGGCCCCAGATAACGGAACCGCCCGCAAACCAACTGCTGCGAAGTTGGATTAGCCAGCGCTGCTGACTGCGCTACCAACTTCGTCGAAGCTGTCTGAGACTGCGCCACCGAGGAAGAACACCGCGGCGATCACAACGAGGGCGATTCCTGCAACGAGTAGGCCGTACTCAACGGCGCTCGCTCCAGTGTCCTTTCGCGTGTACAGGATGGTGCGGATTCGAGTTAGCATTGTCTTTCTCCGTTCGGCGAAGTGCACTATTGGACTTATCAAACCGAACGTTTTGGCAATTATGTTCGGCGGTTACGAATGCAACTTCGGTTGACTTATCTGGTGTTCTGTACAAGTAGCCGCCAATCGGGTGAAGCCTTTTAATTTCTGGCAATGCCAATCGGGTGAACATAAAAAGCATCCAAGCTTTCCCTAATATTTGTCCCGGAAAATGCCGATCTGAAGACTGTGTCGGGACTACGTAGGCTGCGCTCGCCCGTGCGATCACGCGCTAAAGCCGATCAAGGTTCGGTCGCAGTTGAGGCTGCGATCGTGTTCCCGCTGTTGATTGTCATCCTCTTCGGCGTTATCGAGTTTGCAATGGTCCTGCGCGACCATGTTGCGTTGACCTCTGCCGCGCGTTCTGGAGCGCGGGTAGCCTCTGCCCAGCCCCGACTCTCGACGTTTACCGTCGACGCCGCAGCTGCCGTGGCCCGCGCTGGCACGACGATGCCGTTGAGCACGGTGACAGAGGTATGGGTTTACGAATCCAATGCTGCCGGCTACCCAACTAATGGGGGATCGATCGGGAGTACCAGTGAGCTCTTCACCAGTTGCACAACGAACTGCGTGGTCTTCACGCCGTCCGGATCGAATCTCGTCCCCACCGCGGGATCATGGAGTCATGAAGATGTCAACGCATGCCCGGGCGACGCGGAGATGACGAGCCTTGGCGTCTTGGTGCGTGGACAGCATGACTTTGTGACGGGGATGTTCGGAGCAACAATGGATCTCTCCGATCATGCAGTGCTTCGCTTCGAGCCCATTCCCGCATCTCAGTTGCTGCAGTCTGGCCAATGCAAGCCTTAGCTTGAGTCTAAGAGGCTAGGCAGCAGGGAGTTGAAACCGTTTGAAAAAGTCCCACATGAGTTCGCTCGCGTCGACGTCCTGAGTTGTCTTTCCCAAACTGCCCTCTAAGAAGGTGGCGATGGTCTCGTTCGTCCCCGGCCACGTGTGGCCACCGCCGTTGACTCGGTAGAAGTCGATATCGGCGCCGTTGCTGCAGCTAGTCCACGTCTGCAGTGTCGTGTCACCGATCTCCTTATCGCTCGGCCCGCTGGTGCAACCGTTGTGCGTTGCCCAGTCCTGCATGTTCTCAGCGGCACCGGTGACCCTCGCGGTGAGACCGACCCGCGGTGAGCCAGCGACGCGGCCACCGTCGAACGGAACGGTCTGCGTCGTCAGTCCCGTGAAAATAGATGAGTGGTGCGGGGGGAGACGCATCGCAGGACGAGCGGTAGAAGCTCGCTCCGACTCCTCCGAAGGCTGCGAAGGTCTGCTGCCTAGCGCAAGCCAAGACCAAGGTGAACGCCGAGCCGAGGGAGAAGCCTGAAGCGTAGGTACGGGTCGGGTCGGTGCATAGCCGCTGCGATAGTGCGCTGAGTAGATCGGCGACGTAGGTAGTGTCGCTGGTCGCCTTGCTGGGTCGAGATGGGAGCTGCCATTGACCGTCGATTGCGGTAGGAGCAACCAAAATGAACCCGTTTTGGTCCGAGACTTGTTCCATCCCGGTGACCAACAGTTGCTGCTCGGAATTGCTGCCCCGGCCATGAAACGTCATGACAACGGGAGTGGGCTTGGTGCCATCGTAGGAAGCTGGAATATTGAGTTGGTAGGTGCGCTTGGTGCCATCGACAGTCAGGGTCTCGGTTGACAGTCCCGCTTGTGCAGTTCGGGGGCTCGAACAGTCCGGAGCCGACGGCGTCGAGGCCGTCGCGGACGGTGCAGGTTGGTCGTCCGGTTGTGAACTCTGAGTCGCGCTGGATGAGCATGCAGAGAGGGCGAGCGCAGTGCAAAGCACAACTGCTGGCACGGTCAGCTTCATCACCAAATCAAAGCACGGCCGGATTTGGCGCGGTCGCTGGGGCAACCAGGTAGCTTGCGTTTAGTGGTCGCCCTTCTTCGGCGCGCGCAGAAAGACGAAAAGCCCACCAGCGGCGAGTACAACAGCCCCGATCAACAGTGATCTAGATGCTCCATCGACGAACGACTGATTCGCCATGGCAATAAGCGACTGACCTCGTTCACCTGCCTGTGCGCCCACTTGTTGGGCGGCCGCAACTGATCCTTTGATGGCCTCGGCTACTCCAGGTGGCACTCCCGCGAGTGAGTCGCTGACTCCTGATCGGTACGCGGAGTTCAAGACGCTGCCTAAAATCGCGATCCCCAGGGCGCTGCCGAACTCTCGCGCGGTGTCGTTCATTGCGGAGGCGACTCCCTGTTTCTCGTGAGGCAGGGAACTCGTGATTGCGGTCGTTGCAGGTGCACCGGCTAGCGCCATACCTGCTCCGAAGAAGACCAAACCCGCGAGGAACTGCCAGTAGTTCAGGTCGACGCTGATGAACGACAGGATGACGAAACCGACCGCCATGGACACCAACCCGGTGCTGCCGACTCGGTTGTATCCAAAGTGTTGGCTGATCTTCGGGGCGTTTCGGGCCAGCGGGATTAGCACCAGCGCCATCGGCAAGATGGCCACGGCCGCGTGTAGGGGTGAGTATCCGACGATGAACTGCAGGTACTGCAGGGCGATGAAGAAGAAGCCGAAGGCCGCGAAGAACTGGATGGTGTTCGAGGCCGAACCGGTACTGAAACCGCGGATCTTGAATAGGCGAGGGTCAAGCAGTGGGTGTTCTTGGCGCAGCGACCAAAGGATGAAGCTCACGCCCGAGACCACGCCCACGATAATCGCGCCAAAGGAACGCAGATCCGACCAGCCAACAACTGGGCCCTCAATGATGCCGAATACCAAACCACCAACCGCGAGTAGGGAAAGCAAACCCCCAACGAGGTCAAGAGACGGGGGGTGCGCGTCGACCGAGTTCGGGATGATGAGCACTGCGCCGATCAGTGCCAAGATCGCCAGAACCACATTGAGTCCGAAGAACGAGTTCCAACTGAAGAATTCCAAGAGCAATCCGGACATCAATAGGCCGAGGACCGCACCTCCGCCGGCAATACCGACCCAGATCCCGATGGCTGTTGCGCGTCGTTCGACGGGGAACGAGGTGGTGATGATGGACAAGGTGGTTGGCATTACCGCCGCCGCCCCGACTCCCATGAGTGCTCGCAGACCGATAAGCATTTCTGGACTGCTGGTGAACATCGCCACTGCGGCGGCAGCACCAAAAACCACCAGGCCAAAGATCAGCAACCAACGGCGTCCGAACCGGTCACCAAATGCGCCCGAGATGAACAGGAGTCCCGCGAGCGTGACTGTGTAGGCGTCCACGATCCACTGCAACTGTGACTGGGTTGCGGCGGTATCCCGCGCCAAGTCGGGTAGCGCCACGTTGAGTCCACTAACGGCTGATACGACCATCATGAGCGACAGTGAGACAACGATGAGTACGAGTCGCAGCCGTTTGGGATCGGTGATGATCGATTCGGGTTGCGGGGACGCGGGTTGAGTGGTCATAGTCGCCTTCGTTGGCTGCAGGAGGAGTGAGCGCGGAATAACTCCGGATAGGTCGCGACGTCAGGCGAACGGCGCAGGGAGAAGTCCCGCTGGGTCGTATTTGGCCTTGAGCGATCGGAGGCGAGCGAGACTCTCCGTGGACCATGACGTGGATTGGTCGCCGCGCTGGCGGTTGCCGACGAAGTTGAACATGAGGCTTCCGGTCAGGTCATGTTCGAAGCCCACAGCGACTCTCGTCAATACCCGGTCCGCTTCAGCAGTCGCAGCGGGATCGGCGCCCGGCGCCAGGATGACTGCGGCGAACGCGTTGAAGGCTGCTCCGCGGGAGTCCACACAGTTGGCGACCTGTGGCTCGGTATCAAGTTGACCGCCGAGCAGCCGGATTTCGACAACGTTCGCTGCGAACATCGGGTCATTCATCAATGCTGAGACTTCTTCAATGGTGTGCTCGCTGAGTTCGTTCAGCAGGCCGGTCCATTCGATGGCCACGGCCGGGTCAGTTGGGTCCGCGTGGATCGAATCGGTTTCCGAAAAAGGCATCATCCTCAGGTTGTCGTCCTCGATTCCCGGGACTTCGCGCATTGGTGAGACGAGATCAGCGCCCGATGACTCATCTCCCAAATAGGCGACGCGCAAGGCGGTCATCGTTCGTCCGCGAAGTAGGTCGGGCACACCGTCAAAGTCCGGGTAGCGAGTCACGGCGACTGAGGTAGACAGTTCGTCTGGAATGGTGCGTGCCCAGCGGGCAAACGCGCGCAGCACGGCGGCGGTCTGGGTGACTGGCCACAGGATTGTGCCGCCGAAGAGTTTCGGAACGCTGAATAGGTTGATGTCATATCCGGTGACGATGCCGAGTCCGGACTTGGATCCTCGAACGCCCCAGAACAGGTCAGGGTTCTCATCTCGTGTTGCGTGCACCTGGCTCCCGTCGGCCAGGACGAGGTCGATTGCAGTGACGTTGTCTGCGGCGTATCCGTACTTTCGCCCGAGGTTGCCGAGCCCGCCACCCATCGTGTACCCCACTGCCCCGACACCCGATGAGGAACCGCACGGCGGGGCAAGGCCGGCCTTCGCAGCTGCCATGACAACGTCAGCCCACACCGCGCCAGCTCCGATTCGGGCGCTACCGGCCGGGTCTATGACGACTGTGTCCATTGCCTCGAGGGTGAACATCAGCCGCCCCGAGTAGTCGTCGGCAATCCCGTGGCCGGTCAGGTGGACATCAAATTTTGTGTCGTGCGCAGCTGCGATACTCACCGCGTCGCTCAGTGCTTTCGCGTCGGTAGGCGAGATGACAGCTAGCGGGCGCGGTTCGATCGCCTGGTTGTAGCAGGCGGTTCGTGCCTCGTACTGCGCCGATCCGACCGCTGCGACCTGCCCAGGGAGTGCATCTTGCAGTTCTTCAAGGAGACCCATATGCCGAGCGTAGTTGTGTCGTTATCGCGAACGCTGCCCAGAAAGTCCGTGGATGTGCCACGAGATTCGGCGCAACGCAATATCATCCCCGATAGGCCACGTGTGGCCGCACCGTCAACCAAGGAGTGAAACATGATTCTTCGATCGGCAACGACACGCGCGGCCGCGATCGGTCTGGCAGCAGTCGCCGGAACCTTTGCCCTCGGCGCCTGTAGTAGCGATAGCTCGTCAAGCGACGCCTCCGCGTCACCCTCTGGCACCCCATCCGTCTCTGTCGATGAGGCGCTAGCGGCGCAGGTGCCCGCCGACATCAAGTCCAGCGGGAAGCTGCTCTTCGGAACGGACGCGTCATACGCGCCGAGCGAGTTCATCGGTGACGACGGCAGCACCATCATGGGCTTCGATATCGACCTGGGCAACGCGATTGCAGCCAAGCTAGGTCTGCAGGGCGAGTGGGAGAACTCGAACTTCGACGCCTTGATCGTCGGTGTGCAGAACGGCAAATACAACAGCTCGATGTCGTCATTCACCATCACCGAGGACCGCCTCAAAGAGGTCAACATGGTGAGTTACTTCAGCGCTGGTACCGCGTGGGCCACGGCGGTTGGCAATCCGAAGGGTGTAGATCCGAACGATGCCTGCGGTAAGACAGTCGCGGTCCAGAAGGCAACCGTGCAGGCCGAGGATGACCTTCCGGCCAAACAGCAGGCATGTAAGGACGCGGGCAAGCCGGCCATCGAGGTCCAGACTTACAACCTGCAGTCCGATGCCACGACAGCCGTAGCATCCGGAAAGGCTGACGCCATGCTCGCCGACTCACCTGTCGTCGCGTATGCAATCAAGCAGACCGGAACGCTCGAGCAGGTTGGGGACATCTCCGATTCAGCGCCGTACGGCATCGTCGTCCCCAAGGATGAGGAAGGCTTCGCCAAGACGATTCAGGCAGCTACCCAAGCCATCATCGACGACGGCGCGTATACCCAGATTCTCAATAACTGGGGTGTCGACAGCGGGGCGATTACGACAGCTGAACTGAACCCGACGCCCGCTTCCTAGCTAACTAGCTCACCGGAGACGAATCATGGCAATCGATGAGGCGCCGCCGTCCGGTGAGCGCAAGGAGCGCAAAGCGATAGAGGCCGTCCCCGTCCGACACCCAGGGCGTTGGGTGGGGGCGGCCATCATCGCGATTTTGTTCGCGATGTTCGTCAACAGCCTGTTGACGAACCCCAACTGGGGCTGGCCGCTCATTGGTCAGTGGATCTTCTCGGAGCCGATCCTCAAGGGTGTCGGCATCACGATCATCCTCACCATCCTGTCGATGGTGATCGGTCTCGTGCTCGGCGTAGTGATCGCCATCATGAGGTTGTCACCGAACCCAGTTCTGAGCTCAACCGCGTGGGTGTTCGTGTGGGTTTTTCGCGGGACACCTGTCTACGTCCAGTTGTTCCTGTGGGGCTCGATCATCGCGCTGTACCAAAACATTTCCCTCGGTATCCCGTTCGGTCCAGAGATGCTCACCTTCGACACCAAGACGCTGATCCCGGCATTCGTCGCGGCGCTCTTGGGACTCGGGTTGAACGAGGCTGCCTACATGTCCGAGATCGTGAGAGCTGGAATCCTGAGTGTCGACGAGGGTCAAGAGGAGGCCGCGACTGCCGTCGGCATGACGCGGATGCAGACCCTGCGCGTTGTCGTGCTGCCGCAGGCTATGCGGGTCATCGTCCCACCTACCGGCAACGAGACGATCTCCATGCTCAAGACGACGTCTCTGGTGATCGCGATACCGTTGTCGACTGAGTTGTTCTTTCAAGCCGGCGTCATTGGAAACCGGTTGTTCCAGCCGTTCCCGATGGCCATCATGGCGAGCATGTGGTACCTGGCTCTGACGTCGGTCCTGATGGTCGGGCAGTACTACATCGAACGCCACTACGCGAAGGGCGCCATGCGTGACCTGCCGCCGACACCTATTCAGAAAATTCGGGCTCGTTTCGGTCGTCGGGATGCGTCATGAGCTGAGTCGAAGGCTGCTCCCGAGCAGCGCCAGCTCCCCGAGGTAATGGTCAAGGCTGAAAGTGTCTATAAGGCGTTCGGTCGTAACGAGGTGCTGCGGGGAATTGACTTCGAAGTTCATCGGGGCCAGGTCGCCTGCATCATTGGCCCGTCCGGCGGCGGAAAGTCCACGTTTCTTGCGCTGTATCAACCACCTAGAGAAGATCGACGCCGGTCGACTCTCGGTCGAGGGCGAGCTCATCGGCTACACCCAGCGCGGTGACAAACTGCACGAGATGAGGGACAAGGAGGTCGCCTCCCAGCGCCGCTCCATCGGCATGGTGTTTCAACGCTTCAACCTGTTCCCACATATGACAGCCGCTCAGAATGTCATGGCGGGTCCGGTCGTGGTCAAGAAGACTGACAAAGCCAAGGCCAAAGCCCGAGCAATGGACCTATTGGGATCGGTTGGACTTGGCGATCGCGGTGACAGCTATCCGATGCAACTCTCTGGCGGACAGCAGCAGCGCGTAGCTATCGCTCGAGCGCTGGCCATGGACCCGGACCTGATGTTGTTCGATGAGCCGACGTCTGCGCTCGACCCCGAACTAGTGGGCGACGTGCTGGACGTAATGAAGAACCTCGCTGCCAGTGGAATGACCATGATTGTGGTGACCCACGAGGTGGGGTTCGCCCGGGAAGTGGGCGATGTTCTCGCATTCATCGACCAAGGAGTTGTGGCCGACTCTGGGCCTCCAAGGGAACTATTGTCCAACCCCTCGAGCCCTCGGCTGCGCGACTTTCTGGGCAAAGTTCTCTAGCTCGGCGTAGTGTCGCTGCGCCTCATGGCCAGACTGAGCGAGTAGTAGTCCGGGGTGAGGGTTACGCCACCTGCATGTCGGCGTCCCACTCCCGAGCGAACTGCGCATCGGAGGCAGTGATGCCGGACAGGATGGATGACAGCACAGTCGGGTGATACATCAGCCCGTGGTGACCCAGGCCGCGGTACTCCACGTGGCGCACGTCGAGTAGGGGGTGCGTCAACTTGCCGTAGTACCCCGGCACAACCTCATCGGTCACCGAGTACATGCTGAACCAGCGCGTGGAGCCAGTTCTCGTCTCGGCCTCGATCGTGCGCAGGGTGGGGCTACCAGGTCGAAGTTCTCTCACCAGGTGACCAACAAGTGGCACGAGGGTGCCAGGGCCGTACGCCCAGGGCGTTCCGCGATGTGGTGAGCCCAACGTCACTGCTGTTGCCACGTAGTCCTGAATCTCCGGGTGTCGGTTGATCGCCGCCCGCAAAACTAGTCCGCCGATCGAATGCGCTACGACGTGTACTGCGGGCACGGCCGATTGTCCCGTGAACTCCCAGACGTGTTCGGCGACGATGTCTGCGCAGTCGTTCAGCGATCTGCTGAACGTGTGGTAGTTGACCGAACGCGAGTTGAATCCTTCGCGGGTCAAACGTCGCTGGAGTTTGTAGCTCCAGCTTTGGTTGTGGCCGAGTCCGTGCAGAAGTAGAACTGGTAAGCGCCGGTCTGGCGAGTCGTCGTTTCGCTGGTCTCTACGCAGGAATCTTGGGAGTGGTTTGGAAAGGACCCCGCTGATCGCGTTCGATGCGCCAGACAGATAAAGCGACGTTGTGCCAGCCGCGTAGAGCGCTTCTCGCATTGCGAAGCGAGTTGGTTTGGCAAGCCCAGGGACGTCAACGACCTGATGCTGATCAGTCATGAGGGTCCTCCGCGACGACGGCTATGTGTCCGCTTCGGATTGTTGCCCGGCTGTCGCGGAACGTGCTAGTTGCGTCACCCGAATGGCCACCAGTCTTGTCTAGCGCTTACCGGGCGAGGAGCTACTCAGCGTCCGATCGCCGCCGCCAGGGCCTGTGGATCTGTGACGCTTACCCACAGTTTCGAGTGATCCCGCAGACCGATTACCCGTGGCACCTTCTCGATGAACGAGATGCTCAGACCGCGACGCGGGTTGGTGCCGAAGGTTACGTCGTCGTCGGTGAGGCTCAGACGCAAACCAACAGCCTTGAACCACTGGTGCGGGCCGGTTATCTCCGTATGGTCGATGTTGCTGATCGGCGTCTCGATCTTTGCGAAGCCAAACGTCGCCCGCAGGAGCCCATCGTCGGTGACCTCGACCCCGTCGGTGTCCTTGACCCGTAGCGCAAGCAGGATCGGTGCGTAGCGGGAGTCGCGGTCGAATGGAAAGAACGGCATGCGTCCAGTCTTGCAGGTCGCCGACGTTACTTCGCAGCTCGACGGAGTGCCGGGCGCCACCCTAGCGCTCCACCTGATCTTGCCTGAGTCGTCATGTAGGTCTCTTGAGTGGTAGACGTAGTCCCGCGAGGTGAGCGTTTAGCAACACCCGTTGACAGGGCAGACCTCTGGCGGCCTGCAACTGTCTGACCGACGCAGGACTGACTAGAGCGAGGTAGGCCATGAGCGGGGACAAAATTCTGAAGGCGTCAGCAGTGATCACCATGGACGAGTCGACGCCTCATGCGCAGGCAGTTGCAATCGACACATCGACCGGAACGATCACGGCAGTGGGTTCGTTAGCGGACGTCCAGGCGGCCACCCCCGGAGTTGACGTAACCGACCTCGGTTCCTCAGTGCTGATGCCAGGTTTCATCGATCCACACAACCACCCCGCGTTGAGCGGAATGGTGACCCAGGAGCCAGCACACTGGATCGCTCCATACGTCGGGTATCCCACCTATGCGGACGTTGAGGCGCTCTGGCGCAAACTTGATGCTGAGACCCCCGCCGGAGAGCCGGTGCTATGCAGCGGACTCGATCGACTCCTGCAGGGCGCGCCCGAACTCACAAATACGGATCTCGATGCGTTCTTCCCGAACCGTCCAGCCTTCGTCTTGGACAACTCTGGGCATGAGGCTTACTTCAACACGGCGGTTATGGCCTTAAACGGCTGGGAGGGGAATAAGCCGCCGGCGGACCCAGTAGGCGCGAGTTTTGGGCGCAACGCGGACGGAACGTCGAATGGTCGCGCGTACGAGACCGCAGCGGTACTCGGTGCTGCTGGAAAACTCATGGAGACCGCGATCCCGCATCCGCTGCTGTCGCTTGCCAAGTGGCTCAAACTGATGTCCACCAATGGCATCACTATGACCTCAGAACACACGTACCAGGACAACATGCTCGCCGGGTACGTCGCGTGCGCCTCGGTTCCGTCTGCCCCGATGCGCGTCGCGCTCTACCACATGTCGATCGAGGCAGACTGCGGTGAGAAGCTGAGCAGTCCTGTGCCGGAGTCGATGCTTTGGAAGCAAGGCATCAAGCTATGGGCAGACGGATCTCCTTGGGTCGGAACCATCGCGTCATCGTTCCCGTACCTGGATACCCCGACCGTCAAGAACGCGCAGATTCCGCTCGGGCCTGGCGGCGAAGCCATGATGAACTACACCAGAGCCGAGCTTGATCAAGTACTCGCCAAATACACGCCACTCGGGTGGCAGTTCGCCTTTCACGTCAACGGTGACGTTGGGTTGGACATCGTGCTCGATGCCTACGAACACGCCCTCGCGACAAATGGCCTCCTGGGCACCGACCACCGCTGGCGAGTCGAGCACGTCGGTGGCTGTCGCGGAGATCAGTTTGATCGAGCGGCGAGTCTCGGTGTCACGATTTCGATGCTCCCTGCTCAGTTCATCTATTGGGGTGACCTCCTAGATGGGCAGATGTTCCCACCTGAGATCGGCAGCCAATGGATGCAAGCAGGTGCCGCGTTCCGCTCTGGTGCGCTGGTCACATTTCACAATGATGGGTTAGTGAGTCCGCCTATCCCGTTGCTCAACATTCAGAGTATGGTGACGCGCCGCTCGCATTCGGGCACGTTGCACGGCCCGGAGCAGCAGGTAACTCTCGACGACGCCTTCAAGGCTCACACCGTTAATGCCGCGCGCCAACTGGGACGAGACAAAGATCTAGGGTCCATCACGGTCGGCAAACTGGCTGACTTCGTTGAACTATCTGCCAACCCGTTCACTGTGGACGCCGATAAGTTGACAGAGCAGGTGACTGTGGTTGACACATGGGTGAACGGAAAGCCAGTGGACACCGCGAAGTTCTTAGCCGAGGTTGAAGCGGTCGACCCTACCCACCACAATGACTTACCGAAAGCAGCGTTGTCCCACAAGTGCGGCTAGTGACTTAGCGATTTGAGATAGGCGAGAGGTGCGTGTGGCAGATGACTGATCTGTCGCAGGGCGACATCATGCTCGCGGTGGCGTTGGTCTTTGGAATCGCCACTTTCTGCCAAGTTGTCGCGCCCTCATTGCGAGTCCCGGCATTGATCCTGCTGCTGCCCGCAGGTTTCTTGCTGGGCCTAGTCGCACCAGACCTTCGGGTGGATCAGATCCTGGGCTCCTCGTTCGCCGTGGTCGTGGACCTAGTCGTCGCAGTGATCCTGTTCCAGGGTGGCATGCAGCTAGGCACTATCCCACTGGTGCGGGCGGACAAGAATGTGGTTCACCGACTCATCTGGCTTGGCGGCTCCCTGACCTTTCTTGCCGGTACGGTGCTCTCCCACTTTCTGCTCGGTCTGCCATGGCCGCTAGCCTTTTTGCTCGGCGCGATTCTGGTCGTCTCTGGTCCAACTGTTGTCACGCCAATTCTTGATTTCGTGGGTCCCACCCCACGATTGCGGAAGATCCTCATGTGGGAGGGGACTCTTCTTGATCCGCTGGGAGCGATCTTGGCGGTGGTGGTCTTCCAGATTGTCCGCGTCAGCAGCATGGACGCGCCCATTGAGGCGGTCACCACGCTGGTCAGCAGCTTCATAGTGGCAGTCGTTCTCGCTATCGTCGGGGTGAATATCACCGTTCTTGGGGCGAAGTTGGTGCGCGGCAACAATCTGCTCGGCACCCAGGTCATGATCGGCTCCGTAATTCTCTGTGCGGGCCTAGCGAACTCCATTGCCCCGGATAGCGGCTTGCTCACTGCCCTGCTCATGGGCGCAGCAACCCATCCTTTGGCAAAGCGCTACAACGCGTCCCTGACCTCGGTTGAGCCATTCTTCAACACCATCGCGTCGATTGGTATTGGTGCTCTGTTCGTGAGCATCGCGGCTATCGTTCCCTCCCCAGTGGTCTTGGCAGTGTTGCTACCAGCATTCGGGGTATCGCTCGTCCTGATATTCGTCGTGCGTCCACTCGTCGCCGCGCTATGTACCCGCAATGCCGACCTGAGCCGCAACGAGCGGATGTTCATCGGATGGATGGATCCGCGTGGAATCGTCGCGGCGGCTACGGCCTCCAGTGTCGCCGGCGCTCTCGTAATCGCGAAGGTTCCAGACGCAGACAAGTTGCTGCCCGCCGCATTTGTGATCATCACGGTGACCGTGTTCACCTATGGACTCACGGCGGTACCGGTTGCCAGAGCGCTCGGGGTTCAGGCTGCGCCCACCGTTCCACCTGCTGAAGAGGCTGCAGCACCCAAGGTCTGATAGGTCACCGCGGCGTTGGCGGCGTTGGCAACTCTGCCGGCCGACACGAGTATCGTCACCGATGTGACTACGGCCGTGCGCGTTAAGGGCCTTCAAGTCTCAGCGCTAGATGCAGTGGATCTGTTTGTCTACGTAGTAATCTTGAATCTCGCTGCGCAGTTCGTTCCATCGGTGATCAGCGAATCGTTCGCCATGTCGCTAGTGACGGCGCTTCTTCTGAAGGTTGTCCTTGAGTTTGTTCTCATCGTCAAGAAGCGAGTCATGAGCCGGTTTTCGGCCGCCACGACTCCAGGTGGCAAGGTCGGGGCTGGGGTCCTTCTGTGGGTGGTTCTGGCCGGTAGCAAGTTCGTCGTTCTAGAACTTGAGGCGCTACTGCTGGGTGACGCCGTGAGTTTGGGCGGCTTCTTCTCCGTCACGCTACTGATCATCACGCTGATGGTTGGCCGCGCACTGGTTCGACGATTCCTTGCGCGGTCAACCGTCGGAGATCACGAAACTCTTGACTCGCCTGGCTGATCCGGGACTTGATCTGTCACCGTTCGCCGGGCGAAAAACTGCCCGGGGTGGTTTTGGCTACCGCCTTTGCAATGCTGGTCACGTCAATCGGAGCGGCGTCCGCTGCCTTGCAAGAACCCGCTACGATCAAGGTTCGGGCTACAGTCTCGGGGTTCCCAGGTAACCAGACACTCGGATCCGCACCGAAAGCACTGAGTCAGGAGGGTCCGTCTTGGCAGCACTTGCTCGATGGTTACTGGCCGGTTTCCTTCTCGTCGCGGGCGTCGGCCACTTCATCAATGCCGACACCTTCCTAGCCCAGGTCCCGCCATGGCTCCCGTTCCCCGCCGCGATCGTCGCTTTGTCTGGTGTCGTCGAGCTGTCACTGGCGGTGAGCCTCATTGCGCTGCCGCGTTGGCGTACGCAGGTTGGCTGGGTGGTCGCAGCATTCTTCATCGCTGTGTTTCCGGGCAACATCTCGCAGTTCGTCACTCAGACCGACGCCTTCGGTTTGGACTCCGACCTCAGTCGCGCTATCCGGCTCCTGTTTCAACCGGTCCTGGTTGTATGGGCGCTCTGGTGTACCGGGGCGTGGCAGGCGTGGATGTCACGTCGCCGCCAAGCTCAACCGTGATTCACATTCCGGAGGGGCCGCGGAACAGTTTCGGATCCTGTTGATATGCCCGAAAGAAGCAGGTGATGTATCCCATTCGTTCGTAGAGGGATTCCCAACTTGTCGCGTTCGAGTAGCGCGTCGTCGTGAGTGTCTGCCCATAAGTCTGTAGGAGATTTTTCAATCGGCTATCACTCAGCTCAGCCAGAGCGTCGGGCCACTGTTTGCCGTCGAGATATCCCGGTCGCGGAACGTCGCGACAGACATCCAGGTCACCATCTGGGGTCGTGATCTTGACGAATCGTGTTCCAAGAATCCCGGCAACGCCACCCAGCGGGATGGCGGCATCCACCAATGGGTCTGCGAACTCTTGCTCGTGGTGAGCTATCAGAATGTTCGCTCGCAAGATCAGTTGAGCCCGCTGGTGGCTTGTACCGGAGTCGCCCCGAGAGGCGAGTAGCAACGCCTTTGAGTAGCAGTCGAACGCCTCTGCGAGGGAAGAGGATTCAGTTAGGAGCGGTTCCTTCCTTACGACTACGCCGAGTTCAGCCGCAGAAAAAGAGTCCGTCATTTGGAGGAACCGTGCGAATCGTGGGCCGATATCGCAGATGATGGCGAGATTTCCTTGCGCCACCGCGGCCTGGCCCCAACTGACCGGTACTAGGTCTCCGCGAATGAACTTGCCCGCGGTGTGGCTTGCCCACGCGCCGAAGGTCAACCAATTTGCGTCCGATCTTCCAATTCGAGCGGTCAGCGCCATGCCCAGGTTGTGGTACTCGGAGGTGATCGAATAGTTGCGCTGCACCGGATCAGTGATCGAAGTAAGTCGTGCAACAAGGTCGAGACCTGCTGGCTGTGGTGTATGCACCAGCGGATCACACCTCCGTCAAGTGGTCAGGCCACAGTGAAGACCGGGAATCGCAAAGCCCCCTGCAAAACGCAGAGGGCTCGTCGGAGTGGAGCCAAGGGGAGTCGAACCCCTGACCTATTGCCTGCCAGGCAATTGCTCTACCAGCTGAGCTATGGCCCCGAGTGCTATCCGTGGACAGCGAGGTGAGTCTAGCCCACGCCCCTAGAGCACGCGCGTGGCCTACTGTTCCCCCATGGGTTCGAACCTGCTAGTTGTCGGAGATTCGCTCACCTATCACGGCCCGGATCGCCCGCATGTGCTGACCGATCCGCGACTCTGGCCCAATATCGCTGCCGCTAGCTGCGTGGGCGGCAACGCCGAAACGAGTCGGCCAGATCCAAGTGCTGCCGCGAGTGTTGACTTAGTGGCCCGCCTTGGGTGGACCGCTCGAGACGCTTGGTGGGCGATTACTAAGGACCCGTATCTCTGGGGCGCGGTACTTCCACGGGCTGACGCTCTAGTACTAGCGGTCGGGGGTATGGATCACCTCCCAGCATCCATCCCGACGTACCTGCGCGACGGGATTCCCTACATCCGTCCGGCATCGTTGCGTCGCCGGGTTCGCGATGCGTATCGCACGCTGTCTCCTCCCGTCATCCGACTATCGGGAGGGTTCCTGCGTCAACTCCCGCAAGAAGCCACGGACCATTACCTTGGCCGCATCACCTCGGTCGTTCGCCACTTCAACCCTGATGTCCCAGTGGTACTTGTCGCGCCGGGCATCCACCGCTCACCCGACTACCCGGATCACCACCATCACCAACCTGCTCTTGTTGCGGCCAGACGGTGGGCGGACAAGTACGAGACCGGCTACGTCGAGGTCGATGACTTGATTGAGCCCTCCCTTGAGGATGGCACTGCGAACCCTGACGGAATGCACTACTCGTGGCAGACGCATCAACTCATCGGGGCAGCCGTTGGCGCCGAACTTCGGGTGCTCGGCTTCGATTCTGCGTGAGGGTCGTAGCCTTATCCGGTGAGTGACGCCGAATCGACTGTGGTCGAGACCGAAAAAGCCGCCTACGACCCCGCCGAGATCCAGCAACGCTGGCTGCCGGTCTGGGACGAAATCGCGCCATTTCGCTCGGGCGATCCGAGTGACGAGCGGCCCACCAAGTACGTCCTCGACATGTTCCCCTACCCCTCCGGGGGACTTGCATATGGGCCATGCGGAGGCCTACGCGCTCGGCGACGTGGTTTCGCGATACTGGGTGCAGCGTGGCAACAACGTCCTGCACCCCATCGGATGGGATGCGTTCGGTTTGCCCGCTGAGAACGCGGCGATCAAACAGGGCGTGGATCCGGCTGAATGGACGTACGCAAAACATCGAACAGCAGAAGGCCTCGATGCGACGCTACGCCTGCTCGTTCGACTGGGATCGGGTCCTGAATACTTGCGACCCGGAGTACTACCGCTGGAACCAGTGGCTCTTCCTGCAGATGTACGACAGAGGGCCTGGCCTACCGCAAGGACAGCAGCGTCAACTGGTGTCCGAACTGTCAGACCGTGCTGGCCAACGAGCAGGTGGTCGATGGTCTATGCGAGCGCTGTGACACGCCGGTCACGAAGAAGAAGCTCACCCAGTGGTATCTGAGGATCACCGACTACGCTGATCGGCTACTGGGTGACATGGATCAACTGGAGGAAGGCTGGCCGGAGAAAGTCCTGCTGATGCAGCGGAACTGGATTGGCCGATCGACTGGTGCGAACGTGGAGTTCGAGATCAAAGGTCGTGCGGAACCCGTCACCGTCTACACGACCCGGCCGGACACTCTGTACGGCGCGACATTCTTCGTCGTGGCGGCCGACTCCGACCTCGCCGCTGAACTGGCGCATGGCAGTCCGGCAGCAGAGACGGAGTTCGACGGATTACGTCGAAGAGGTCGCGGCGACCAAGTGACATTGATCGGATCGGCACGGACCGGGAGAAGACGGGCGTATTCCTGAACCGGTACGCCATCAACCCAGTCAACGGCGAGCGATTGCCGATCTGGGCATCCGATTACGTGCTGGCCGACTACGGCACGGGGGCGATCATGGCCGTTCCGGCCCACGACCAGCGCGACTTGGACTTTGCCCGAAGCATTCGATCTGCCTGTGCGCGTTGTTGGTGACGCTGACAGAGTGATCCGGCGATGACCGGAGTCGCGACGGCCGATGACGGCGTCCATGTGAACTCCGGTCCGCTCGACGGACTCGGCAAGGATGAGGCGATCGCGGCCATGATCTCGGTCTTGGAGGAACAGGGTACAGGTGAGCCAGCCGTCAACTACCGCCTGCGCGACTGGCTGATTTCACGGCAGCGATACTGGGGAACTCCTATCCCGATCATTCACTGCGAGATCTGTGGTGAGGTCCCGGTCCCGTCGATCGGAATTGCCGGTGGACTGCCGATGCTGCAGGGTCTGGATCTGAAGCCGAAGGGCACCTCGCCGTTGGTGCGGCTACCGATTGGGTCGAGGTGGCCTGCCCGAAGTGTGGCGGGCCAGCGCAGCGCGACACAGACACGATGGATACGTTCGTTGATTCGTTCCTGGTACTTCCTGCGCTTCCTGGATCCAGCACAACGATCGAGCGGGCCTTCGATCCGAGCAGGCCGAAAACGTGGCTGCCCGTTGATCAGTACGTCGGTGGCGTCACGCACGCGATCTTGCACTCTGCTGTATGCCCGCTTCTTCACCAAAGTTCTGCTCGATCATGGGCCTCGTTGAGGTCAACGAACCGTTCGAGCGCCTGCTGAATCAGGGCATGGTCTGATGGATGGCTCGGCAATGTCCAAGTCGCGCGGCAACTATGGTCAAACTCACGATGAACTCGATGCCCACGGGGTGGACGCTGTCCGGTTGACGATGGTTTTCGCCGGGCCGCCTGAGGACGACGTGGATTGGGCTGACGTCTCGCTGCCGGTGCGAAGCGATTCCTAGCGCGTGCCTGGCGATTGGCGCGCGATGTCTGCGGGCCGAACCGGGTCGGATCCACTCCGGGAGATCGGGCCGTGCGCAAGGTCACGCACCGAATGCCGTATTCGATGCGCAGAAGGCCGTGGAGACCTTCGGTTCAACGTCGCCGTGGCCGAGACCATGGAGTTGGTCGAACGCTCGCGTAAGGCGATCGACTCTGGTTGCGGACCGGCGCGGATCCGGCCGTGCGCGAAGGTGTCGAGGCGGTCGCCGTCCTGCTGTCATTCGTGGCCCCCTACACGGCTGAGGACATGTGGGCGCAGCTAGGCCACGCGCCATCGGTTGCGCGCGCCGGTTGGCCCCTGGTCGACGAGTCGTTGCTTGTGCAGGAAGTAGTCACCTGCGTCGTGCAGGTGCAAGGCAAGGTCCGCGCTCGCCTCGAGGTCGCTCCGGATATCGGCAGCGACGAGCTAGAGGCGTTGGCACTAGCAGCGCAACCGGTGGTAGCTGCCCTAGACGGGCGCGATATCCGCAAAGTGATTGTCAGAGAACCCAAGCTGGTCAACATCGTCCCTGCCTAGCGCGATTGCGCGGTCGGATCTTCGGTACCGTCGAGGTATGTCTCGCCGCGTCGCAGTTGTCACTGACTCCACTTCCTATTTGCCGACTCAGTGGGCCCAAGACCTTGGAATCATCAAGGTCCCCGTCCAAGTGATCGTCGGTGGTAAGGCGTACAGCGAGGGAGTGGACATTTCCACCGCTGATGTAGCGGCGGCGCTGCGCGAATGGCAGCCTGTGAGCACCTCCCGTCCTTCGCCGGCGCATTTTGCTGCTGCCTACCAGGCCGCGGCGGATTCCGGTGCAGATTCCATCGTCAGTGCGCACTTGTCCGGAGACCTGTCCGGAACTGTCGAGACGGCTGCGCTCGTCGCCCAGGACGCACCGATCCCGGTCGAGGTGGTCGATACCCGGACAGTCACCATGCCGTTGGGCTTCGCCTGCATGGCTGGGGCTCGGCTGGCAGATCAAGGCGCCGATCAGCTCACCGTCGCAAATGCGATTCGGGGTGCTGCCTCGGTGTCGAACTGCTTCTTCTACGTCGACTCACTTGAGTACCTGCGTCGTGGCGGCCGGATGGGTAAGACTGCGGCCGCGATTGGCACAGCTTTGCGGGTCAAGCCGATCCTGCAGATTGACGAGGGGCATGTACTGCTTCTGGAGAAAGTAAGGACAGCGAGCAAGGCGCTGGCCAGACTCGCAGCACTGGCGATCGAGAAGGTTGCCGAAGTGGACGGTCAGGCGGATATTGCAGTCCAACACATCGGCGCACCAGATCGAGCGAGTGCTCTCGCTGATGTGCTCAGCCGCGAGCTCGGAGGGCGCGAGATCGTTCAGATCGAGATCGGCGCAGTGGTCGGAGCGCACGTCGGGCCCAACACCGTCTCGGCGGTCGTTGCACCGCAGAACTGGTAGTCATGTCCGACACCGGGATCTGGTGGATCTTCGCGTTCGTTGTGTCGTACTTCATTGGTGCGATTAACCCGGCGACTCTTCTAGCGCGCGCTCGCGGAATCGATCTGAAATCCAGCGGTTCGGGAAATCCAGGCGCGACTAACGCGAGCCGAGTTATGGGTCGACGCATCGGCATCTATGTCCTGATCTTTGACCTGCTCAAGGGGTTCCTGCCGGCGCTGTTGTTCACCATCTACGTCGGTCCCGCCGCTGGAGCATTCGCTGGATTCGCGGCGATTCTTGGGCACATGACCTCGCCGTTTCTCGGCTTTCACGGCGGCAAGGGCGTTGCCACTACTCTCGGAGTGCTGCTGGCCGTAGAACCCTGGTGGTTGATCCCGGTCCTCGCGACGTTCGCCATCGTGTTTCTGCTCTCCCACCGAACCGGTATCGCGAGTGTCGGTGGTGCAGTAGCGCTGCTGGGCGCCTCGGTGCTCGATCACAACAACGGCGAGGTGTCGATCCTTGGGGTCTGCATAGCGATACTGGTGATCATCAAACACCGTCGCAATATCGCCGAAGCATGGCGAGATTGGCGCAGTAAACCGAACCCGAACCCAAACACACGACCTGGGCCGAGCTAAAGGTTATCCACCGATGTGGGCTGTCCACAGGTAAGACAGCGGCGAAGGTGAAGGTGCACTTGTTGGTTCTAGCGTCGCCCTATGAACCAGCCAAACTCGCCGCTTGATTCAGGCGCATCTGATGACGATGAGTGGACCATTGCTGAGCGTGTCCAGGTCCTATGGGATCGCTCGTCAGTTCGCTGGATCGTCACCTTGCTCGTTTGCGCGCTTGTCTTTGCACTCGTTGTGGCAATGCGATCAACTCCGGAGTCACAGCCGACTGCCAGTTCCATCACGACGGTCGGCTCACCTGCACCGGGTGCATCCGGGTCCGCTGCTCCGAGGGCGCCGAGCAGCTCGCCGGGCTCAGCAAGTGCCACCGAAGTCGGGTTTGCGGCGAGTAACAGCAGCGGGGTTTCCGGAGCGCAGGTGGTCGATGCTGAAGCCGCTATCGTCATCGTCGATGTAGTCGGCCCCGTTCGCCAGCCTGGGGTAGTGACGCTGCCGCAGGGTTCACGGGTAGCAGATGCGATCGCGGCTGCGGGTGGTTTGGCTAGGGGCAAGACCAAGATCAACCTCGCCAGGGTCCTCGTTGATGGTGAGCAGATCGACGTCGCCGCACCGGCCACGCAGACGGCAATCGGCAGTCAACCCGAGTCGGCATCGAGTGGCGCTATTACGCCGAGTTCCTCCGGTGGGCTGGTGAATATCAACACGGCGACTCCGGCGCAGTTGGAAGAGCTTCCGCGGATCGGTCCGGTAACCGCCGCGAAGATCATCGACTTCCGGGATCAGTACGGCGGGTTCCGCACTATCGAGCAACTCAAAGAAGTGCCCGGAGTTGGAGATGTCACCTTCAGCGGGCTCGCCCCACTGATCACCCTGTAGGCCGCAAGATGCGCCGCATCGACCTGCGCCTTGTGCCAGCGGTGGTAGCTCTGTGGGCAAGTGAGGGCCTCGTATTAGGTCTTACGGCGGTAAGCCTGGACCTAGTCGCTCCCGTCCGAGTGGCACTAGTTCTTGTCGCCGCAGCACTCGTGGTCTTGGCGATGCGACGTCCATCTGTGCAGCGACTCACCTGGGTGCTGGCCGGTGTAGCCGTGGCGGTCGGCGTAGCACTGGCATCTCTTCGACTGGCACCGCTGACTGCCGAACCACTGCGCGCGATGGCTGAGCGCAAGGCGAGCGTTACCGCCAGTCTCGTTGTCAAAGTAGCCCCGCGATACTCAGCGAGTACGTTCGCCAACAGCCCTGATGAGGTGTCTTCCCAGCAGCGCTACAACTGGTTCTCACGGGCTGAACTGCGCCAGGTGACCGAAGGCGGACTCACCACGAAGCTCTCCGTACCTGTCCTGCTCGCCGGGTCGACGAAGGGAATGGGGCTAACCGATGAGTTGATCCCCGGAGCGACGGTGGAGGTTATCGGTTCCCTGCAGCCGGGGGAGCCCTCACGAGCAAGCGCCGCCATCGTGCGGGTGCGAGGCGATCCCACCGTTACGCAACCGGCACCTCATTGGCAACTCGCGGCTCACCAACTCCGATCCGCCCTCGCGAACGCATGTGATGCGTTGGCGCCAGATCCGAGAGGCCTGCTACCCGGACTTGTCGTCGGTGACGAGTCGAAGGTGCCCGATGATCTGCGGGAACAAATGCAGGCGGTTGGCCTGAGTCACCTCACGGCAGTGAGCGGTGCGAACCTCGCGATCGTTGCTGGCGCTGTCCTGCTCGTCGCCCGAGGCCTGCGACTCACTCGCCGGTTCAGCGTCGGTCTCGCCGCGGGCGCCATGTTCGGCTTCGTCGTTGTCGCGGGCTTCCAACCTAGTGTGCTGCGCGCCGCCTTCATGGGTGCCATCACACTGCTCGCACTGTTTACCTCACTGCGTCGAGTTGGAGTTTCTGCCTTGGCAGCAAGCGCCTTCTTACTGCTGCTCATCGACCCGTGGATGTCGGTCTCACTCGGGTTCGCGCTCTCCGTCGCCGCCACCGGTGGGCTGCTTGCCTACAGCCTCTCGATTCGCGCCCAAAGTTCCGAGCGCACGCGAATGCAGCGACTTCGTCGGATCAGCGTCCAGGCCGTGGGGGTCGCAACAGCGGCACAACTGGCGACCACTCCGTTGGTCGCAGCAATCGGCGGAGGGATCCCGCTGGTTGGTGTGCTCGCCAACGTATTGGCTGCTCCTGCTGTCGCTCCGGCAACAATCATCGGCGTTCTCGCAGCTTTACTGGCGGTAGCTAGCCCAACCGCTGGTGCCCAGTTAGCTGCTCTTGGTGGCTACCCCACCGGATGGATCTCATCGGTCGCGCGTTGGTGCTATCAAGTGCCGTGGTCGACTGTTCCGTGGCTACCCGGAGTGCCCGGTTTTCTCCTTAGCTGTGCCTCACTCACAGCGGGATACCTCGCTTGGCGACGACGACGCGATATGCGCAGGGTTGTTCGTGCGTTTATGGGAAACCGGTCGATCCGACCCATAGCTATAGGCGCTAGCGCTGCCGTCCTCGCGACGGCGATCTGGCTAATCCCCAACAGCTCCGGTTGGCCGCCGCCGCAGTGGCTGATGGTCGCGTGCGACGTGGGTCAGGGCGACGCATTAGTTGTGCGCACCGGTCTCGACGCCGCCATTGTCGTCGACGTCGGCCCCGAACCGGCCGCAATCGATAGTTGTTTGGCTGACCTCGGAATTGTCACTATCGATCTGCTGGTACTGAGCCACTTCCACCAAGACCACGTCGGCGGACTAGCGGGAGCGTTGAACCGGCGAGTCGTGCACCGCTCCATCGTCAGTCCGCTGGCTCTGCCCGCGGCTGGCCACGCAGACGTCGTCACACAGCTAGGCGAACGTGGTGTCTCGTCGTCACCGGCCAGGCCGGGGGAGCGCGGGCAGGTAGGCCCCGTGGAATACGAGGTGCTGTGGCCCACTCGGATCGTCGACAGTGCCGGATCGGCCCCGAATAATTCGTCCGTGACGTTATGGGTGCAACGCGCCAACGTCGGGTTGCTGCTGACCGGCGACCTTGAACCGGAGGCCCAACGGGTGCTCATGGGTCAGAGTTTGGTGGCGGATATCGACGTTGTGAAGGTTCCCCATCACGGTTCCCGCAATCAAGCCAGTGGATTTGTCGACTGGGTGGGACCAGCCACAACGGCGATTATCTCCGTGGGAGCAGACAACACGTACGGACACCCATCCGGTCCCACCGTGAAGAGTTGGGAAGATGCGGGTGCCTCCGTGCTGCGAACCGACATCAGTAGCGACATAGCCATCACCGCTGGTCCCGATGGCTCTGCGGTAGTGCTAACTCGTCGGCAACATCCGTGACATCATCTCCATCAGCAGTAGGTAAGCGAAGAACACCCGTCGAGCAGGGAGCGCTATGGCATTGCGCGGATCCAACCTCACGTTGGTGGTCGGGCCAGAGGACTACCTAGTCGAGCAGGCAGTGAGTGGGCTAGTCACGGCGGCGCGTCAGAGCGATCCAGAAATCGAGCGCCGCGACGTTGACGCATCAATACCCGGAGCAGTTGGGGAGTTGGAGCAAGCCTGCTCACCTACGCTGTTTGGTGGCGGCGCAATCGTCGTGATTGTGGGGGTCGAGTCCGCTGATGCCTCGTTCGTGGATGCAACCTTGCGTGCAGCCCAGGATCCCGATGGGGTAGCACTCGTCGTCGTTCATCCGGGCGGCGCCAAGGGAAAGAAGCAACTCGAGACTCTGTCCAAGGTCGCCAAAGATCGGATTAGTTGCGACCAGGTTAAAGGCAAGCGGGCAACCACCGACTTCATCAATGCTCAAATGCGAGCCCACAAGCGCACGATGACACCTCAGGCCCAGGCCCTGCTGATCGCGGCAGTTGGAGCCGATGTACGCGCGCTCGCGGCGGCCTGCTCTCAACTTGCTAGCGATGTTCAATCACACGACATAGACGCAGACGAGGTCGGCAAGTACTTCGGTGGAACGGCCGACGTCACTGGCTTCCAGATCGCTGACGCGGTCATGAACAGACAGGGGCGCGAGGCGCTGAGATTGCTGCGTCTCGCTGAAGGAACCGACGGCGGCAGCAAACTCGGCCCGGCCACTGTTGCCTCGCTGGTCAACGGCCTGCGTCAACTCGTTGCTGTGGCAGGGGCCGCGCCTGGTACGTCCGAACGAGACCTCGCGCTAATCGCCAAAGCCCCACCGTGGAAGCTGAAGGCCATCAACCAACAACTGCGACGCTGGAGTCAGATGGATCTGGCCAATGCCATCTTGCTGCTCGGAGATCTCGATGCTGCAATGAAGGGCGGACTGCGCGAGGGTGAGCAGTTGGAGCCGACTCAGAAGGGTCTGGTCATGGAGCAGACTGTTGTTGCTCTGGGAACCACGGCAAAGGGATAGGAAGAGTCGACCGGGGGTGGTGGGAACGGTCAAGGACGGCCGACAATTCGGCCATCGTTCAACTACTACCAACCTTCGGTCTGGCAGGAGTCCTCGTCCTCATGCTTGAAGAGAGGGAGCTATCAGATGCTGGCGGCAGCGCGCGAGTTTGAGCTCTTGCGGTTGGCTGCTTGGTTCTTGTGAATAACGCCCTTGCTGACGGCCTTGTCGAGCTCGCGGTTTGCGGCGCTCGCAGCCTCTGCGGCTTTGGTGGCGTCACCGGCATCGACAGCCTCGTGCACACGACGGGTCGCGGTCTTGAGCGAACTCTTGACGGCCTTGTTGCGCTCGTGCGCAGCGTTGTTGGTCTTGATGCGCTTCTTCTGCGACTTGATGTTTGCCACTACTCATCCAAGCTGGTTGTTTGCTGAGGTGGCTGTTCCCGGGAGGCAACTTCTCCGTGGGCATTCAGAAGTGGTCCGAGAGGAGCTCATCTGAAAACGTTCGAGAGAAAGTGCGCACCCTTTGGAGTCAGTACCGATCTCAGGCGGGTGGGTTTTATTCGACGTACCTGCCCTAAAGAGTACCTGCTAGGTCCCGCAAGTGCGAGTCACCCCCAAGGATGCGACGATTACCCGGTGAGCGAATCTGGCCCCGGTCCTGGTGAGACCCCGGCGAACCTACTGCGCAACTTCTGCATCATCGCCCACATTGACCACGGCAAATCGACCCTGGCCGACCGAATGCTGCAACTCACCGGTGTGGTGGATTCACGCCAGATGCGGGCACAGTACCTAGACCGGATGGACATTGAACGGGAGCGCGGGATCACGATTAAGTCCCAAGCCGTCCGGTTGCCGTTCACGGCTCACGATGGGGTCACCTACGTACTCAACCTCATCGATACCCCTGGTCACGTCGACTTCACCTACGAGGTGTCTCGCAGCTTGGCAGCGTGTGAAGGTGCCGTCCTGCTAGTAGATGCCGCTCAGGGGATTGAGGCACAGACGCTGGCGAACCTGTACTTAGCTCTGGAGAACGATCTGCAGATCATTCCCGTGCTCAACAAGATCGACTTGCCCGCGGCACAGCCAGAGAAGTTCGCGGCCGAACTGGCAGGAATCATCGGCTGCGAACCTGAGGACGTGCTCAAGGTGAGTGCAAAGACGGGGCAAGGCGTTCAGGAGTTGCTAGACGTCATCGTCGACCTAGTCCCGGCGCCAGTCGGGGTTGTCGATGCACCGCCTCGAGCGCTTATCTTCGACTCTGTCTACGACTCCTACCGCGGTGTTGTGACGTACGTTCGAGTGGTCGATGGCGAGCTCAAACACCGCGACCGGATCCAGATGATGAGCACGAAGTCGACTCACGAGGCCCTAGAAATCGGCGTTATCTCACCGGAACCCTCCCCGTCCAAAGCCCTCGGAGTTGGCGAGGTCGGGTACCTCATCACCGGCGTAAAGGATGTCCGACAGTCTCGGGTTGGTGACACGATCACGCTGGCTCACGACGGTGCGAAAATTGCGTTGGCAGAATATCGAGAACCACGTCCGATGGTCTTCTCTGGCCTTTATCCGCTCGACGGTTCGGACTTCCCGGATCTGCGAGATGCCTTGGATCGCTTGAAGCTCAACGATGCCGCGCTGGTATTCGAACCGGAATCATCTGCCGCACTGGGCTTCGGGTTTCGCTGCGGCTTTCTCGGCCTACTCCACCTTGAGATCGTTCGGGAGCGCCTCGAGCGTGAGTTTGGACTCGACCTCATCTCCACCGCTCCGAACGTCGTCTACCAAGTGACGATGGATGACGGGTCTGAACACGTCGTGACGAACCCCAGCGAGTTCCCTGATGGCAAGCTAGCGAGCGTTTCTGAACCCGTCGTCAAAGCCACCATCCTTGCTCCGAGTGAGTTCATTGGCGCCATCATGGAGCTGTGCCAGAACCGTCGCGGAAATCTGCAGGGGATGGACTATCTGTCCGAGGATCGCGTTGAGATGCGCTACGTCTTGCCATTGGCCGAGATCGTGTTCGACTTCTTCGACCAACTCAAGTCGCGCACCCGTGGGTACGCCTCGCTGGACTACGAGCCGAGCGGTGTCGAGGAAGCTGACCTCGTCAAAGTGGATATTTTGCTCCACGGTGAGCCCGTTGATGCGTTCTCTTCCGTCGTGCATCGGGATAAGGCCTATGCGTATGGGGTCGCGATGGCGGGGCGCTTGCGAGAACTCATTCCGCGCCAGCAGTTTGAGGTCCCCATCCAGGCAGCGATCGGGTCACGCGTGATTGCCCGCGAGACGATTCGAGCGATCCGCAAGGACGTGCTGGCCAAGTGCTACGGCGGGGACATCAGCCGAAAACGCAAGTTGCTGGAGAAGCAGAAAGAGGGAAAGAAGCGGATGAAGACTGTGGGACGGGTCGAAGTCCCGCAAGAAGCGTTCATCGCCGCCTTGTCTACGGGCGAGGAATCCGGTAAGAAGAAGTAAGACACTACGCATCGTCAATGATCAACCTCAATGACCGACAAGATCGGTTGGCGACTGGGTCGTAACGGGGCAGCATGCGCAACTGGGTGCATCAAATTTAGACATTCCGCGCGTTTTGCAGCAAAGTTCGCTTAGGAACCATAGTGTTGCCTCACAAAGTGATTTATGTCCGATTCCACGTCAAATGCCTTGAAGTACTTGACAGTCCGGGAGGAAGTCCGCGCATGGCCTCAACATCAACAGCCCGAGAGAAGCTGCCAACTCCGGCCGCATCACTCACTCAACTCGTTCTTGATCGAATCGCTGCCACGCCATCGCGTGAAGCGTTCCGCACCCCAACCGCATCCGGTGGCTGGAGTTCCATGACCTGGGGCGAGGCCGGTGAAGACATCTTCAACATTGGTGCCGGGCTCATCGAACTGGGCATTGAGCTTGAGCAGCGCGTCGGCATCGCGGGCGACACCAGCACCGACTGGATCCTTTGCGATCTCGCTGTAGCCGTCGCCGGTGGCGCAGTCACGACTGTCTACGCCTCGACCGGAGCGGACGACGTCGCTTACATCTTGAGCGACTCCGATACTCGGATGATCTTTGCTGAGAACGAGTCCCAAGTTGCCAAACTTCGCGAGAAGAAGGCGGACCTGCCGGATCTGCGCAAGGTCATTGTCTACGCAGGGGACAAGAACCCGGAGGATGGCGATTGGGTCATCACGCTCGATGAACTCCGCGAGATCGGGAAGAAGAAGCGCGCGGAGGATCCCAACGTGGTCGCCGAGCGCGCCGCTCAGGTTCATCCTGAGACCCTCGCGACGTTGATCTACACCTCGGGCACGACCGGCAAGCCAAAGGGTGTCGAACTGACCCAATCGAACTGGGGCTACGTCGGCGCAGCAATCGACGGCATGGGCGTCCTCACGATCGACGACGTTCAGTTCCTGTGGTTGCCACTGGCGCACGTCTTCGGTTCGGTGCTGATTTCTACCCAACTGCAGGTCGGCTTCGTCACAGCAGTCGATGGCCGCGTGCCGCAGATCGTCGCGAACCTACCCATCGTCAAGCCGACGTTCATGGGTGCCGTGCCGCGCATCTTTGAAAAGATTTACGCCGGGGTTAACGCGCAGGTTGCTGCCGACGGCGGCGCCAAGGCCAAGATTGCGGCCTGGGCATTCGGTGTTGGAAAGCGCTACCGAGATGCAGAGATGGCCAATGGCAAAGCGCCAGGCGGTCTGCTTGGTGCCCAGTTCGGTATCGCTGACAAGTTGGTCTTCTCGAAGATTCGCGAGCGCCTCGGCGGCCGAGTCGAGATGTTCATCTCGGGATCTGCAGCCCTCGCTCCCGAGATCGCCGAATGGTTCAACATCGTCGGTATGCCCATCCTTGAGGGCTACGGACTTACCGAGAGCAGTGCGGCTAGCGCGATCGTGCGTCCGGACAACATCAAGTTCGGCACCGTTGGTGAACCGGTTCCCGGCACGGAGATCAAGATTGCCGATGATGGTGAGATCTTGCTCAAGGGACCAGGCATCATGCGCGGCTACCACAACAAGCCAGAAGCTACGGCCGAGGTGTTCGTTGAAGATGGCTACTTCGCTACAGGCGATATTGGCGAGATCGATGCCATGGGCCGGATCAAGATCACCGATCGTAAGAAGGATCTGGTCAAGACCTCCGGTGGTAAGTACATCGCTCCATCGGCGATCGAGAGCCAGTTCAAGGCACTCTGCGGTGTGGCTGGCCAGATGGTTGTGCACGCCAACAACCGCAACTTCGCCAGCGCGTTGATCGCGTTGGATCCTGATGCTGCGGCCGCGTGGGCAGAGGCTCGTGGAAAGCCGACCGACATTGCGTCGATCAGCAAGGACCCAGAGATGGTTGCCACTGTCAGCGCCGCAGTCGACGAGTTGAACGGCAAGCTCAACAAGTGGGAGACCATTAAGAAGTTCGAGATTTTGGACGCGCCGCTCACGGTTGAAGATGGCGATCTGACCCCGAGCTTGAAGGTCAAGCGCAAGGTTGTTGAGGAGAAGTACAAGGATCTGCTGAACTCGCTCTACGCCTAGTTCGGCCTGATTCCTTGTCGGAATCATCGCTGCAAGGGGCGCTGACCAGCGACGCATTAGCGTCGCTCGGTCGGCGCCCCTTCGGCATGTACGTGCATGTCCCCTGGTGCGCGAGCAGATGCGGATACTGCGACTTCAACACCTACGTACCAGGCCTCATCGCCGGCACCGGCCCCCAAACCTTCGCCGATGACGCAATCACGGAGATCCGGCTTGCCCGTCAGATCCTCGGGGATGATGCGCCGGTGGTTTCCACCGTCTTCTTCGGTGGCGGGACCCCCACCATGCTGGAGGCCCGCGAGTTGGTCAGAATCCTCGACGCGATCGACGCCGAGTTCGGGCTAGCACCGGACGCAGAGGTCACTACCGAGGCGAATCCGGAATCAGTTGATGCCAGGTACTTCACGACTTTGAGAACTGGCGGTTTCAACCGAATCAGCCTCGGAATGCAAAGCGCGGTCTCGTCTGTGCTGCGCATCCTGGAGCGCCAACATAGTCCCGGGCGCGCAGTGGCCGCCGCTCAGGAGGCGTTCGGGGCCGGATTCGATCAAGTGAGTCTGGATCTTATCTACGGCACTCCAGGGGAGAGCGACGACGATTGGCAGCGTTCCCTCGATACCGCTCTGTCCTCGAATCCCACACACGTTTCTGCCTACTCGCTGATAGTTGAGGATGGCACCGCCATGGGCCGCAAAGTGGCTCGCGGTGACCTTCCGGCTCCGCAAGAAGATGTGCTCGCCAAGCGCTACGAGATGGCAGATGCCGCGATGCTGGCGTCAGGATTGCAGTGGTACGAGGTGTCGAATTGGGCGAGGCGCAGCTCATCTGGCGGCGCCCCGGATATTCGTTTGGACTCCGAGTCGAGCGCCACTGTCTCACCGGATTTCGATGCACGGTGCCGACACAACATGCTGTATTGGCGAAGCGACAACTGGTGGGGCATCGGCCCGGGAGCACATAGTCATGTGGGAGGCGTGCGCTGGTGGAATGTGAAGCATCCTGCAACGTACGCCAAGTTGCTGTCCGAGGGGCGGCAACCAGTGAACGACTATGAGTTGCTTAGCGTCGGTGATCGGCAGGTCGAGGATGTGATGCTGCGCCTGCGACTACGTGAGGGTGTTGCGCTTGAGTCCATCTCCGTGCAGTTGCGGCCGAAGGCTGCAGAGCTTGCCGAGCAGGGCATCTTGGACCGTCGCAGGCTCGAATCGGATCAGCTCGTTCTTACCGATAGGGGTCGACTCTTGGCGGACTTAGCTGTTCGATTGCTGACCTAGCGCGGGCGTATCTGGGCATAAATTGGGGTAACCCTTACGAGTGATCGCTATGCACTGTGATCAATCGTCCATATAGTTGGGGCAACCTTCTGGACGCCGCGTTCGTCCTCTAAGTGTGGAGAAACTCGTGCCAGCACCCGCAGCCTCCTGGTTGCCTCGCACTGCAGCCGTCTTGGCTGCAGGTGCGCTGCTTGGTGTCGGCGTCGTGGTTCCCACCGCGACGTACGCGAACCCTGGGTCCATGGACGGGGGACCAGCCGCACGCGCGCCTGATTCTGATTCCTGGGAGGACCCGGATGCATCGGTCGAGCAGCGGCCAGCCGAGGTCGCGTCCGACCTGAAGAAGTCCGAATCCGCCCAGGTCGTGACCGTTCGGTCGCAGGACGGGCGACCGGTCTTCGACACGGTGGCGGTAGAGGGCAAAGCGCAAGCCAAACAAGTTATTCGTTCCGAGCAGCAACAAGCGGACACGATCGCTGTTTCAGTCGAGCAGCGCGAACGCTTCATCGCCGCCCCCGGTGCGTCGGTGCTACCCGCTGGGTCCGCTGGGTCAGCTGGATCCGCTGGGTCAGGGACTGCGTCGGCTGACCCCTATCGAGCCGAACAATGGGCACTCGATCGCCTCGGTGCTTCTGATGCATGGGAGCTATCTCGGGGGGCTGGCCAGATCGTAGCGATCGTTGATACGGGCGTGTCCCGCGAGGCTGACTTTGGTGGTCGGCTAGCGGAGGGCTGGGACTTCGTGGCCAATCGGTCGGGAGCCCGCTTCGATGACAACGGCCATGGGACGCACGTTGCCGGGATTGTTGGGGCGGGCGAAGGGGACGGCATAGGCGTTGCCGGAATGGCCCCAGAGGTGAATCTGATTCCGGTCAAGGTGCTGGACTCTGAAGGTCGTGGCTACTGGTCCGATATCGCACAAGGCATCGTGTATGCATCTGACAGCGGTGCCTCGGTCATCAACCTGAGCTTGGGTGGACCCGACCAGAACTCCGCTGTGTCCACCGCGATTGAATACGCGACGTCGCGTGGTAGGACCGTGGTCGCGGCTTCGGGCAACAGTGGGAGCAGTGCCAAGAGCTATCCGGCGGCTGATCCTCGAGTTATCGCTGCGGGTGCGAGCACCCAGTCGGATACAGTCGCGAGCTTCTCGAACTACGGCGAGTATTTGGATGTCGTGGCCCCTGGTGTCGGGATCATGTCCACACTTCCGGGGTCATTTGGAAACGAGTCGGGTACCTCAATGGCGGCCCCCTACGTCTCAGCGACCGCTGCCCTGCTTCGTTCTGCGGCGGTAGCGCGCAACCTTGGAACCGTGGACGTTGCTCAGGCGCTGGACTTGGGAGCCAAAGACGTCGACGCGGCCGGTCGCGATGTGCGCAGCGGCGCAGGTCGAATCGATCCTCGCTCCTCCCTATGCGTCATCGGCGCATGTGACGGAGTCCCCGCTGTGAAGCCGGTACCGAGTCAGGTTCCGGCAAGTATTGCCCAGAAGCAACTAGATCCATCCGTCAGTCGCGACGGGCGCTACCTCGTGGTCGCGCTCAATGAATCTGGCACTCGCGAGGTAGTCCTGCGGCAGAAGATGACAAAGAAGTACGCGAAGAAGCGATTCGCCAAAGGGAAGATACGTTCCAACAAACGAGGTCCCTGGCGCGTGGCCGAGGTTGGAGCTACATCGCCCGTCGGGGAGGTCCGCTTCCGACTTCGCAAAGGGTACGTCTACCGCGTCGTCCTAGAGCGGACAGCAACTTCAGCGAAATGGACGTCAGGAAAGGTCAAGATTCGCTAGTCGCCGTTCCAACGTGTGTTCAATGAGCCAGTCGTGTTCAAGTAGTCCGCCGATTGTGCTCGGCCTGTGTCATGGTTGTTGAAGTCCCTCTTGTGCGATCGGTGCCACATGGATTTATGTAATCATAAATGGGAATACGTCGAAGATCAGTAGTGGCTGCCAGGTCGCTCAAGACATGAGGACGACAATGACCGCACGTACAGCAGCACCGCGCAGTCCGATCAGGAGCAACCGTCGTTCTCTAAGTCGAAGAGCAGTGCTTCTCGTCGCAGGCATGGGCGTCGCGCGCCTGCTTGTAGGGAACCATGTCTAACATCGCGCCGGAGCCCGAGCCCGCGAGGAATCCGGCAGTGGGCTGGATTGCGGTGGCCCTGGCTATCACTCTGGGGTTCGCAGCCATCGTGGCTGTGCCGCTGATTCGCAGCCCTGGCACGACGGTTCAAGTTGAGGCGCTCTGGTTCGGTGAGACTGCGGACGGAGGCATGGTCGGTGGCGTCACCCCAGTCGACATTACGGCCCTCACCAACAGCAGTGACACGCCCTTCTCGCTGGACTTGAGCGGGATCGAAATTGCCGGAGCGGGTCCTATGTGGACGGCCGCAACAGCGACGGCGGCCGCTCAGGCTGTACTTGATTCCGGGGTGGATCCCCGTATCGGGGAACTCAACTACGCGCTCACAGAGGCCATTGATGGCCCCTCCGCGGGAGCGCTGCTGACGGTCGGTTCGATTGCAGCGATGAACGACGAGGTTCTCGCGGGGGACATCACGATGACCGGGACTGTCCTGCCGGACGGATCGGTGGGGGAAGTCGGCGGTGTCCCCGAAAAGATTCGGGCCGCGGCGCAGGAAGGGTTCACTCAGGTACTGGTGCCGGTTGATTCCAGATCAGAGTTCGATGCCGGGTCCGGTGGCTACCTCAGCCCGGCTGCGGTTGGCGAGGAGGTAGGGGTAGAAGTCACTCCAGTTGGGAGTATTCGCCAGGCCTACGACCTGATGACGCGGCAGGACGCAGTCGCAGAGCAGATTGACGGTCCGCCAATCGATCAGAGCGTCCTAGACCTTCTGTCGGCGCGGTCATTGGAACTGACAGCGTCGACGAAGAAGCAGCTTTCGAGCAAGGAGGCCAAATCCTCGGCTGGACGGATTTCGAAAGATGTCACGAACCAGATTTTGGCTCTGTTGGCGCAGGCGACGACGAGTCGGGATGCTGGCGACGCCGTCCTAGCATTCAGTGCTGCAGCCGAGGCAGCCCAGATGTCAGCTCAGGAGCAAGCAGCGATCCGCGTCTCAGGCCAGGTTCAAATGACGTCGCTGCCCCAAGCCGTGGACCAAGTGCGTGAAAGCACTCGGGCTGCGAAGAAGAGGATTATCGACGACCTGCGGACCAACTCCGAACTCCCGCTGACCAAGGTCGAGCAGCTTCCCGCGCTGGCGGATGCACTGGCGTGGGGTGAGTTCGCGTTGACATCGATGAATGTTGTCCTGGACCGACTTGACGCTGTGACCAGCGAGACAGAACTGCAAGGGTTGGTGCGCTTTCAAGAGACGGGGAAATTTGAGTCTGACACGTATATGTCGACCTCGGTTGAGGCTGTGAAACGAGTCGGCAATCGCCCTATTACCGACGTCAATGAACTGGTCTCGCTCTTCGACTCCTATGCCGATCTATTGGACTTCGCTTCGGACGCGAATCGGACGTACGCCGAAAGTTTGGGATACGGCGCCCGCGAGCGCGGCTACCTCGGTGGATTGATTGACGAGGCAAACGCCCTGACAGATGAGACTGAGCAAGATTTTCCGCAGTTGAATAGTCCGACCGCTCTCGTTGCACTACGTGCCGGGGCAGGCCTGCAAGACTACGTGAACACTACTTTCCTCGTCGATGATCTGACGGTGGCTGGTTTGGCGACGACTCCTAGCGCACCGAATTTGCAGACCATTAAGGACCCGGATCGGCAGCAGCAGCAAGCACGAATCGCCGACGAGATAGCCAAGAGTCAAGGCGCGGTGCTGGTCGCGGAGGGTCTGGACCCTTCTTACGCGAGTTGGATGAACCAATGGGGTGCCGATCTATCACTTGGTCGCCTCGCAGGTAGCAATGACGAGCAGCGGCTGCACGGTCTAGACACCCAATGGTTCGGGGTATTGCAGACCCGGCTTCTCGTTGGGCTCGACGGTGTTGCTGGTCCTGAGTAGCAAGACCGTGTCGCTATTAGCGAGTTCGAGCTGGGATGACCACCGCGCCCGTTAGCTTGTCCGAGAGCAAGCACTGGCGTTTACGGTCCCATAGCGGCCAGAGAACTCCGATGAAGCACATGGCGAAGTCCGCCGCGAGCAGAATGATGCGTAGGAGAGCCAGTCCGACTCCGAGCGGGCGACCAGTCGACTCACGGACAGTTGCGAACCCAAAGAGTTGTTTCCCAACTGAGCGCCCGGTTCGCCCTTCTCGATATCCCCGGTTCCAGATGATGAAGATGACCGCTGCTGCGGCGAACACGTAGTACAGGGGGCCGTATCCGGTGGACGAGGTGACCTCGAATGCGTTGGTGTTGCCCACTTGGGATTCCACCTCGTAGGTGGGCCGTCCCAGTGCCGTGCCGAGAGTGAAGAGTGCGGCTGGAATCGCAGCGTCGCCGAAGAAACAGCCGACGCGCGAGAGCCACATTGCGTAGCTCGATTTTGGAAGATTCTGATTGGCTTCGGTTCCGTACTGCTGCTCTGCGCGACGCAGCAACTCCTCCGCTGTTCTTGCGTGATCAGAATCGCTGTCGGAACCGCCCGGCGGAGGAAGGTCAGTCATGATCACTCCAGTCTGTACTCGTCCAGCGTCGCCGATTAGCGCCGCAGGACAACGACATCGAGGGCGCGGTCCGAGAGCAGGGCCTGAATGCGCGGTTGCCACAGCGGCCAAAGCCAGAGGATGAGGCCGAGCCCACAGACAACAATACTTACGAACTCCACGTAGACCAGGAAGGCCCGGGCGATCCCACGCCAGGCGCCGATTGGTGACGGTTGCGCGCCGCTCGTGGCTGTCGCATCGACAGTCTGCATGCCGAGAACGTGTTTAGCCCAGGACTTGCCGGTGGCCCCTTCGAGGACGCCCTTGTTCGCGAACCAGTAGACGATGGCCAGCGCGTGAAGCGCGTAGTACATCCACCCGGGTCCACTCACCTCGACGAGGTAGTTCTGACCGTTGGCCCAATCTTGATCGGCCCCGAAGCCAGCGACGTTGTAGTAGTCGGCATTTGCCCAGGAACTGAGCATCAGGGCGGGCAGGATATCGAGGAAGAAGCCGCTACACCTGCGCGCCCAGGACGCATATGGCCCAGCTAGGGGATCTGTCGACGCTGATTCGTCCGCGAAGCTACTCCGCGATTCATCCGACATCACAGACCTCCCGTTGACCTGAACAGCACGAACCCTACTCCGTCGAGTGAACGTCGAGTGAACGTCGAGTGAACACTGAGGGCCTGCGACCGACTGAGTCGATCACAGGCCCAAACAGTGAAATGCAGGTGCGCCTAGTCTTTGTAGACGACGGCTCCGGTCACCTTGTCGGACAGTAGTGCCTGTCGCTTCGGATCCCAGAGCGGCCAAAGCACGCCGACGTAGCAGATCAGGAAGTCGACGTAGAGCAGCACCAACCGCAGGATGCCCATCCCAGCGCCAAGTGGCTCTCCAGTCTCTTCTTTGACTGTGGTGTAGCCGGTGAGCCCCTTGCCGATGGACTTGCCCGTCGTTCCCTCCTTGTACCCCTTGTTCCAGAAGAGGTAGAGCAGTGCGATGAGGTAGAAGAGCAGCGCGAGTAGGAGGCCGAAGGCCGACGTGGAGGACTCCACCGTCGTGTATGAGTAAGGCGTCCCGCCCAGTGTTCCCTGCCGCACTACTTCGGTGGTCGAGGTGAAGAGGCCGGCCATCAACCAACCGATGCCACCGATGATGACTGCGGGTATGTAGTCAACGAGGAACGCTAGTACGCGCCAGATCCACGAGGCATATTCCTTGCCGTTCGGCGCCATCCCTGGAACCGGGACCTGGCCGTAGGCGCCGGGAGGAGGCGGTGGAGGGCTGCCAGCGCCGGGAGGTGGTGGCGGGGGAGGCGGAGGAGGAGATCCACCGGGTGGACCGGGGGGTGGTGGCGGGGGAGTTCCGCCAGACGTTGGCTCAGGAGCATCGCCCGGGGGCGGTGTGTTGTCAGACATGGCAGACCCTTTCGTGTGGCGATCACCGAGAAATCGGCTTTCTTATCTTATCGGTCAGGGTGGAACTGTCCTAATCCCAAACCACCAGGTTGGATCGTCCCAATTTTTTGACAGCCAGATCAAGTGACGCGCTGAGTGGTATGGAAATATCCTCGCTGTCTTGCTCAGTTCTTCACCAGTCGCAAGATGTATGGGACGCGATATACCTCGCCGGAGTTGGCTCTCATCGCGCCGATGATCTCGAAGACAAGTACGGCGACCGAGTAGCCGATGGCAATGAGGAACCATCCCAGCAAGATGATCAGGCCCAGTGGCGGGAACGCCACCACGGCCACGAGCCCGACGATTCCCATTCCCACCATGGCGCCAAGGCCAACGATGATCGCTGTGATCTGCAGGTTCAGTGCCTCTCTGGACGCGGCACGCACGAATTGTGAGCGGTCCCGGAATACGAGATAGATCACCAGCGGGGCAAGGAAGCCCGCGATGATCGATAGGAGGAACGCGAGCATGGCCCAGAGGCGCTCGTCGGCGACGCTCAACGGCTGTGCCCCAGGTGTCGGCGGGATGTAGTTACCAGTCGGTCGTGGCTGCCCGATCGGGGGCGGTGCCTGTCCAGAGTTGCCCGGCGGTGGCGCGGGATAAGGCTGGCTGGGTGGTTGGGTGAATGGTGGGCCGTAAGGTTCGTCGGCGGACTTAGATGGTTGTTGGTCGCTCATATCTCTCCCCCAGGTAGTGCTCCATGTTACCTAGTTGTGTGGCTTACTCGTGTCAGGTTGCTCCTCGCTTGCTGGCCCGTACGGAAATCCAGGAACGATTGCTCTTCCACGGATCCACATCCGGTTCGCGAGCACGATTCCTATTACGGACCAGAGAGTGAGTAGGAGCCAGGAGTACAGCACCTGCAAATGCAGTTGCATGTCAGTTGGGTCGGGGAGTTTGCCGGACTGGAAGTCAGCGAGCGTGGCGGATTGGCCAGTACTGATGAGCGCGAGAATGGTCGCCAATCCCGTTGACGCATCCCACGCCCAATGCAGCAGCACGACGACGACCCACCACCGCAGCACGCTCCACGTGAGGTGTAGCCGCGAACTCTTCTCCGCGGCGGCGAAGAGCGCTCCAGCCAGCAGGGCCGTCCACAATCCGTGCCCAACTGGGGCGAGTAGGCCGCGAACCAGTTGTGTTTCTACCACCGAGAGCAGCTGCGTGTCGTCTGCTGCGATGAGGGTGTTGAACGCGTACCCAGCGGACTCGAAGGCCGCGAATCCGAAGCCAACGCACGCGCCGAGCACCATTCCGTCGCGAAGCGTGTAGCGCGCCAGGTTGCGGGCCAGCAGCCACACGAGGGCGATCTTGACCGTCTCCTCTATGACGGCCACGCCGGGATACCAGAGGATTAGTGGTAGCCGATTGAGGACGACTGTCTCTAGGAGGCCCGAGGCTGCAACTCCCAAGATCCCCGCCCCAGCGAATCCGGTAGCGAGCAAGGGCAGCGTCAAAGCCGTCTTGCTCCCGTCCGGCGCGGCGCCGGAGAACTGCTCGCGTTCGTAGAGCCAGACAGCGAATGTCAGAGGACTCAAGAACGCACCTAAGAAGATCACCGATGGGACGAGAGTTGTGAGCTCTGTCGCGGCTAAGACTCCGATAGTGATGAACCACAGGGCGAGTCCGGTTAGGAGCAGGCGCAACCACAGGCGCCGCTTCTTCACAGGGGAGCGCAAGGATTCGAAGAGCACGCGATCAGCTTAGGAGGTTTGCGCTGAGATGGCTGACCGGATTTCTCTGCTGCGGCGACGGAGCCAGCCATCCCGGCCATCCCAGTCATCGCAAGAGTGACGCGTGGCTCGAGTGGCAATACAATCGCCTGGTGACTGATACGCGACGGCTGCCCAGCGACGAACGGAAAATCGAGGTGCTGCGGGCGATCGTCGAGGACTTCGTCACGACGTCGGAACCCGTCGCGTCCAAGAGTTTGGTGGAACGCCACGAGTTGGGGGTCAGCTCGGCGACGATTCGCAACGACATGGCTGCGCTCGAGGATGAGGGCTACATCGTGCAGCCACATACGTCGGCAGGAAGGATCCCGACAGACAAGGGCTATCGATTGTTTGTCGACCGACTAGATGAGCTGCGCCCACTCAGTCAACCGGAGCGAAAAGCGATCCACACCTTTCTAGACAGCACAGTGGATCTCGACGATGTCATGACGAGTACGGTGCGCTTGCTGGCTGCGCTCACCAAGCAGGTTGCGGTTGTGCAGTATCCGTCGCTGACTCGCTCCGCGGTTCGACACGTCGAGGTCGTGGATCTTGGCCAGTCTCGGCTCCTGCTCGTCGTGATTGCCGATACCGGTCGGGTGGAGCAACGAGTCGTATCGACTGCGCTCCCGCTCAGTGATGCAGCGGTGTCACGGCTGCGGATTGCGCTCAACGAGGCGGCGGCCGGGCAACCCTTCACCGAGGTGGCAGAGCGAATCACTGATCTTCCGGAGAAGTTCGATAGCGCAGAGCGGCCGGTGATCCTTGCGGTGCTGGCAACTTTGCTCGAGACGGTCGTTGAACGGCGCGAGGAGCGGGTCGTTCTCGGGGGCACAGTAAACCTGGCGCGTGCTGGTGGGGACTTCTCCACAACGCTCGAACCGGTCCTTGAGGCGCTTGAGGAGCAGATGGTGCTCCTACGACTGCTCTCGGAGCAGTCTGGCGACGCTGCGGATGTGGGACTGGCTCGCAACCCCGTGTCGGTCATGATCGGACGCGAGAACTCGGTGGAGGGGCTCGCGCGAGCGTCTGTGGTGACCGCGGGATACGGGACGGACGAACAGATCGCCCGTCTAGGTGTGGTTGGCCCCACTCGGATGGACTACCCGGCCACGATGGGGGCGGTGCGTGCAGTCGCTAGATACCTAGGGCGCATGATTGATACCAAGTAACGCAACTCATCGACGGCAGCTAAGGGACACCCAAGTTGTCCCGAGGTGAATACAACCGCGCACGAGTCTCCCCAAACCGTACTTGCGCCTGAACCTAAACCGAATGTGAGCAGCACGTGGCAACTGGCACCGACTACTACGCAGCCTTGGGTGTTTCCCGCGATGCGACAGCCGAGGAAATTAAACGCGCCTACCGCAAACTCGCCAGAGAACTCCATCCAGATGTGAACCCTGATCCGGCGACGCAGGATCAGTTTAAGACGGTTACTGCCGCCTACGAGGTGCTCAGCGATCCGGCGAAACGGCAGATGTACGACTTGGGTGGCGACCCCCGCGGTGGCCAGGCAGGCCAGGGTTTTCCTGGTGGGTTCGGTTTCGGCGACATCATGGATGCCTTCTTCTCCAACTCGGGCCAGCAACGAGGTCCCCGTTCCCGGAGTCGTCGCGGCCAAGATGCGCTTATTCGGATGGAGATCGACCTGCGGGAGGCCACGTTCGGCACCGTTCGCGACATTACCGTCGACACGGCTGTCGGTTGCACAACGTGCTCGGGCGAGGGGACTGCGCCGGGAACTGGTCGCATGACCTGCTCGATGTGCAAAGGTCGAGGTGAGGTTCAGACTGTCCAGCGTTCGTTCCTCGGCCAGGTGATGACGGCTCGGGCATGTCCGCAGTGCGGCGGTTTCGGTGATGTTGTCCAGACGCCGTGTCCTGAGTGCGCCGGTGACGGGCGGGTGCGTACGCGCAGGACCCTGACGGTCAAGGTGCCCGCCGGTGTAGACACGGGCACTCGGATCCAACTCGCGGGCGAGGGTGAGGTTGGCCCAGGCAATGGACCGGCTGGCGACCTGTACGTCGAGATCGTTGAGAAGGCCGATCCGATCTTCGAGCGCCAAGGTGACGATTTACATTGCACGATCACCGTGCCGATGACGGCTGCAGCGCTCGGGACGAATGTCGATCTGCAGACCTTGGACGGCAACGAGGTCATCGAGATCAAAGCGGGAACGCAATCTGGGAACACGCGAACCCTGCGGGGTAAGGGCGTTCAGCACCTGCGGGCCAATGGCCGTGGGGATCTGCATGTTCACATTGCCGTCGCCACACCCACCAAGTTGGATTCTGATCAACGTGCGCTACTTGAGCAACTGGCGGGGATGCGTGGCGAGGAGCAGCCAACCGGTCAAGTCTCTCGCGGTGAGAGCGGAGTCTTTTCTCGGCTGCGCAACGCGTTCCGCTAGGCCCAGCAGGCCGCGAAGAGTTTGAGATGCGCCCATGACTGCTCCCATGTTTTATTTGGACGCCGGATCGCTCGATGACGCAGCTGTCGGCGATGTTCTCACCCTCTCAGGTGATGAGGGTCGCCATGCCGTGACCGTGAAGCGACTGCGGGCCGGAGAGTCGGTGCTGATCGGTGACGGTCACGGTCTGGTGTGCGAATCGGTCGTTGAAGGGACTGACGGAAAACAGTTGTTGCGAGCGCGGGTGCGTGACGTGGTGCGATCTGCAAATGAGAACTTGACCGTAACGGTCGTGCAGGCGCTGATTAAGGGCGATCGAATGGACCGCGCATTAGAGACGATGACGGAGGCCGGCGTCGATTCGATCGCAGTGTGGTCATCCTCGAACGTTGTTGTCCGGCTAGGACCAGACCAACGGGTCAAGGTTTCGTCGAGGTTCAGCAAGAAGGTCACCGAGGCGAGCAAACAAGCTCGTCGTGCGACGGTGCCGGAAGTTGACGGTCCGCTAGATACGGTTGCGGTTCTTGCCCGCGTGGCGGCGTGCGACGTCGCTATCTTGCTCGATGAAACGGCCGGGGTGGCGCTCCCACAAGTCCTGCCTGCGTCAGCCGCCGCGGGCGGCGCGAGTAGGGACGGTCGATCGGGATATTCGACCCCTCGAGATGTGGTGCTGATCGTGGGGCCAGAAGGTGGACTTACCGGCGAGGAGCGCGCGGCACTGACTGCCGCAGGTGCTCTGCGTGCGCGGATGGGTCCAGAGGTACTGCGCGCTAGTACCGCGGCAACCGTCGCGCTCGGGTGGGTTATGGGTGCACTTGGCAAGTGGTCAATGTCAGACTGAGGCCATGGCTGATTGTTTGTTTTGTGCTATTGGGGCCGGAGATATCCCGGCGAAGGTTGTTCGCCAGACCGATCGGGTCGTGGTTTTTCAGGATGTCAGCCCTCAGGCTCCCACTCATCTGCTGGCAATCCCGCGCGATCACTTCAACAATCTCGCGGACCTAGTGGCCCGGGACCCGGCACTTGCTGCCGAAGTCTTGGCGCAGGCTACTGCGGCCGCCGCCGACGCTGGACTTGACGAGGGCTACCGGGTGGTCTTCAACACTGGCAATCAGGGTGGACAAAGCGTCGGTCACGTCCACGCCCACTTGCTCGGCGGTCGACAAATGACTTGGCCTCCGGGGTAGGGCAGGCTTACTCTTAGGTACCGGCGCCACCAGAGTTGCGCCACGAGCAACTTCCACTGAAATGGACTTATGACGACCTCAGATACAGCAATCTCAATCACGGTTCCATCGTCAATACAGATGGTGAACTTGTTGGGGGTTGGCGACGACGTCCTGCGTGCGATGGAGCGGGCATTGCCGGATGCCTCGTTCACTGTGCGCGGTAATCAAATTTCGATTGGCGGTGAGCCCGCTGCAGCCGATCTAGGTAAGCAGTTGATCGGTGAACTGCTGATGGTGCTGCGCTCCGGTCACCCCATCTCGGCGGATTCCGTTGAGCGATCAGTTGCCCTGCTACGGGGCAATAACGCGGTGACCCCCTCCCAGTTGCTGACGGCCAACATCCTGAGTAATCGCGGCCGCTCAATCAGGCCGAAGACGCTTGGCCAGAAGCACTACGTTGACGCGATCGACAAACACACCGTGGTTTTCGGTATCGGACCGGCTGGTACCGGGAAGACCTACCTGGCAGTCGCCAAGGCGGTGCAAGCGCTACAAAACAAGTCCGTCAACCGGATCATCCTGACGCGCCCGGCAGTTGAGGCAGGCGAGCGCCTCGGGTTCTTGCCCGGAACACTAAGCGAGAAGATCGACCCGTACTTGCGCCCGCTCTACGACGCGCTTCACGACATGATCGATCCTGATTCGATCCCGCGGTTGATGGCCAGCGGGACGATCGAAGTGGCGCCGCTGGCGTACATGCGCGGACGCACGCTAAACGACGCGTTCGTCATTTTGGACGAGGCGCAAAACACCACCCCGGAGCAGATGAAGATGTTCCTGACTCGGCTCGGATTCGGCTCAACGATCGTGGTGACAGGAGACGTGACCCAAGTCGATCTTCCCGGTGGTACTCGCAGCGGCTTGCGAGTCGTTCGCGACATCCTGTCCGGAATTGACGATGTTGAGTTCTGTGAGCTGAATAGTCGCGACGTAGTCCGCCATCCGCTGGTTGGTCGCATCGTGGATGCCTACGGCGACTTCGACGAACAGCAGGCGCGGCCGTGACGATCGAGATAGCCAACGAATCCGGTTGGGAAGGCTACGAGGAGAGCCTCGTCGCGCAGGGTGCCTTTGTGCTTTCCCGCTTGCGCATCCACCCGCAGGCCGAGTTGTCGATCGTGTTGGCCGATGAGGAGGCGATGGCCGTTCTGCACGAACGGTGGATGGATGAGCCAGGTCCTACCGACGTACTCAGCTTTCCGATGGACGAGTTGCGACCGCCTAGTCAAGGCGAGAATCCAGACCCCGGATTGCTCGGAGACATCGTGATTTGTCCTGCCGTTGCCTCGCGGCAAGCGGGGGCAGCGGGGCATACTCAGCGCGACGAGCTCGGGGTGCTACTCACTCACGGGATCCTGCACCTACTCGGCTACGACCATGCTGAACCAGACGAGGAGAGGCTCATGTTCGGGTTGCAGGGCCAACTCGTCGCTGAGTGGAACGCGGAGTCGAACTCGTGACCTCCGACCTCGCCCTGATCGTTGCGGCGATTGTGCTCGTCGTCATCGCCATGTTTTTGGTGGCGATTGAGTCCGCGCTTTCGCGGGTCTCAAAGGTGAGCGTCACCGAGCTGCAGACGCAGGGTGTGGCCGGTAGCGATCGACTTGCGTCCGTTGTGGCGGACCGAGCCCGCTACATAAACGTCATATTGATGGTTCGACTTGCCGCCTCAACCTTCTCGATCGTCTTTGTCACAGTTGTCATGCTGCGCGCCATCAGCGAACCGGAGTGGGCAGGGGTGGTCGTGGCTGGGCTCGTGATGTGGCTCATCACGTTCATCATGCTCGGAGTTGCTCCTCGCACCCTCGGACAACAGCACGCGCTGACGATCGCGCGTCGCGGAGCGGGAGTGGCCCGGACGCTGAACGCGGTCTTCGGTCCGCTCGCCTGGCTGCTCATCCTGTTTGGAAATGCCATCACGCCCGGTAAGGGCTACCGTCATGGCCCGTTCGCCACAACAGCCGAACTTCGCGAGATGGTTGACCTTGCGGAGGCAGATGAGGTCATCGAGGCGGGTGAACGCGAGATGATTCACTCAGTATTCGAACTCGGCGACACCCTCGCTCGCGAAGTCATGGTTCCGCGCACCGAGATGGTGTGGATCGAGCAAGACAAGCGGCTTCGTCAGGCGATGTCCTTGGCCCTACGCAGTGGCTACAGCCGGATTCCAGTGATCGGCGACAACCTCGACGACGTTGTCGGAATCGTGTATCTCAAGGACTTGACGCGGCGATCCTACGAGCACCGCGAGGCCGAGCAGACTGAACGAGTTGAGCGAATCATGCGACCCGTCATGTTCGTGCCAGACTCCAAACCTGCGGACGAGCTGATGCGCGAGATGCAGGCGACCAGGACCCACGTCGCGATCGTGATTGATGAATACGGCGGAACGGCTGGACTCATCACTATCGAGGATATCTTGGAGGAGATCGTGGGTGAGATTGCCGATGAGTATGACGAGGGTGAGGTCGCCGAGACGCAGGAACTTGAAGGCGGTCGCTGGCGGGTGAACGCCCGGATGCAGCTCGACGATCTAGCGGAGCTGTTGGATCTGGAACTTTCAGAGGAGTCTGAGGGCGTCGAGACCGTCGCTGGTCTGCTGGCCAATCGCCTCGGAGTCGTCCCGATCCCTGGCTCTCAGATCGAGGTTGATGGCTACCGCCTCGTTGCCGAGATGTCCAGTGGTAGGCGCAACGGGGTAGGTGCCGTTTTCATTACTCCGGTGGGACAAGATGTGTCAGCCAGTGCCAGTCCCGATGTTGAAGATGCCTCAGTTAGTGCGTCTTGAACCATGACCGGCAGATCACCCGACGAACAAGAATCCGAAACAAGCAGGAAGTGACCTAGTGACTGATTACGCCGCGGAAACCGCGTTGAGTGAAGAAGACGCGAAGCTGGTAACTCTCGCTCGTGGGGCTCGGGGCAGGGTCGGGGCCGCTTCCGGTGCCGCGCTGCGCGATGAGACGGGTCGGACGTATTCGGGTGCCAACGTCGCGCTGCCCAGCCTTCGACTTGGGGCGCTGCAGCTCGCAGTGGCTCAGGCGGTTGCGGCCGGGGCGCAGAGTTGCGAGTGCGCGGTGGTCGTCAGCTCCGATGGCGGAATCGAAGCGGAGGACCTAGCCGCTGCGCACGACCTTGGCGGCACGCATGTGAGGGTTTTGGCTGCATTACCCAGCGGTCAGATTCAAGTAGACCTACCTGCAGATGGTGAAACCACCTGATGGTCGACAAATACGCAAGCCAAACGCCCGAACCGGACTTCCGTAGCGGGTTCGTTTGCCTCGTCGGGCGCCCGAACGCGGGCAAGTCGACACTGATCAACCGGATCGTTGGACGCAAGATCGCCATCACATCTGACCGCCCTCAGACCACGCGGCGAACAGTTCGCGGAGTGTTGACCCGCCCGGACGGTCAACTGATCATCGTGGACACACCCGGTCTGCACAAGCCGCGCACTTTGTTGGGGGAGAGGCTCAACGACCTCGTGCGTTCGACCTGGACCGAGGTCGACGTCATCGGCTTCTGTCTTGCAGCCAACGAGGAGACTGGTGTCGGAGACCGCCGACTGGCAAGTGAGCTCGCCGAGGTTCAACGCGGACCGGTCGTATGTGTCATCACCAAGACGGATATCGCCACCCCAGATCAGGTGGCGGCCAGACTGCTGTCTATTCAGGAACTTGCCGTGAAGGTGGGGCTCGACGTAGCCGAATACGTTCCAGTGTCAGCTGTGTCGGGTGACAATGTGGAGCTACTTGTCGACTTGCTCATTGCGAGGTTTCCGCTCGGACCGCAACTCTTCCCAGCGACGCAGGACACTGACGAGTCGGAGGAGGACATGATCGCGGAGCTGATTCGCGAGGCCGCGCTGTCGGGAGTGAAGGATGAGTTGCCGCATTCGATTGCTGCGACCATCGACGAGATGTCGCTGCGTGAGGATCGCCCCGCTGACAAACCTCTGATGGATATCCACGCAACAATCCACGTCGAGCGCGACAGCCAGAAGCCGATCATCATTGGTAAGGGCGGCGCCCACCTGAAGTCGATTGGGACCGCGGCTCGCGCAAACATCGAGAAGCTCGTCGGGATGCCTGTCTACCTCAATATCCACGTGCGAGTAGCCAAGGAGTGGCAGCGCGACCCGAAGCAGTTACGGCGCCTCGGTTTCTAGTTGGGACACGCCCGTTACGGGTGGATATCTTCGTACAGGTGTTCGATTCGTGGTGTAGGGTTGGTGCATGTCAGCCAGTCACGTAGACCCGGGGTCGGGTCGTTCGTCGTCCACTGGATCGGTGGGGTCTGGGTCGGTGGTGTCTGGGTCTGAGCCTGGGTCTGTGCCGTGTGCGGGGTCGTTGGCGGTGTTGGCGGGGGTGGATCCGTTGGCGGTGTCGCCGGGGGCTCGGGTGGAGTTGTTGGTTCAGTTGGAGCGGCATGCGGCGTGGGTGGAGTCGTTGCGGCTGTCGGTGGTGGCGGCGGTGGCGGGTCCGGGTCCGGATTATTCGGTTGAGGATGCGCAGTTGGTGGATGTGGCGGATCCGTTGTGGGATGTGCAGATGGTGCAAGACAGTATTCGTGATGAGCTCGCGGCGGCGTTGCACATTTCTGGGCGCACCGCGCAACGCCGCATCGATTTAGCCCGGGATCTGGAGCACAAACTGCCGCGCACGCGGGATTTGTTGCGTGCCGGGTTGTGCACCTTCGCCCAAGCGGCGGTGGTGGCGCAGGAGTGTGGGTCGTTGTCGGTGGGTCAGGCGCGGTTGGTGGAGAAGCGGGCGTTGGTGAACACCGAGCGGCAGACCCCGAATCGGACGCGGCGGGCGTTGCGTCGCGCGATCGCGTCGATTTGTCCGCGCCGACCGGAGGCGTTGGTGGAGGAGGAGTTCGCGCGTCGTGATGTGAGCCTGGTTCATGATGGTGGGGTGATGGCCACGGTGGTGGCGACACTGCCGGCTCCGGATGCGATCGCGGTGTGGAATGCGTTAACCGCGGCCGCGCATCAGGACACTCACGCTGGTGATGTTCGGTCGCGGGCGCATAAACGCGCGGACGCGCTTGTGGGGTGGGCGCACCAGGCGGGGCAGGATCCGCAGATGCCGGTGATGCAGGGCAAGAAACGGTTGGACACGCAGGTCGTCATCGACGCGGCAACGTTGTTCGGGCTCGCGGATCATCCCGGGGAGATCATCGGCTACGGTCCGATCCCGGCCGAGCTCGCCCGACTGTTAGCAGCGGATTCGCAGGGGTGGCGACGGTTGGTCACGGACCCGGTGACGGGGTACTTGCTCGATTACGGGCACCGCACATACACCCCACCGGCAGCGTTGCGGGAGTATGTGTTGGCACGGGATCGGCGGTGTCAGTTCCCGGGGTGTGATCAACCGAGTTACCGCTGCGACCTTGACCACGTAGAACCGTTCACCGGCACCCCCGAGGCGGGTCAACGAGCGCGGACAATTTGTTGACGGTGTGCCGACGCCATCATCAACTCAAAACCCACCACCGCTGGCGCGTACGCGTCCACCACCCCAACAACCCAGAGCATTCAGAGCATCCAGATGATGCGGCAGCCGCATTCAGAGGATGCGGCGAGCCGCAGGGGAGGGCGAGACCGACGCTGATGCCGACGTGACGCCACGTGGACCCGACGTTGACGTTGGTGAACCCAGTGCCACGATGATCGAATGGACAAGTCCGCGGGGCCGCGTGCACGAGAGTCCACGCCCAGTCCACGGGAACCCGCTCCCACGCGATGGTGATCGACCACGCCATGACGAAGGTGCGCAGGATCGCAGGGCGAGGGTCGCGTGCACCGCATTCGAGTCGCGGCTCATGACCGAAGTCTTACGGCAGCAATAGCGCCGCACACGACACCCGTCTGATGTATCCGGACAAATGATCGTCACCCAGCCAACCATCATCTCGGCCAGTGGCCTGGTCGCGGTTGCGATCTAGGGGAGTCGAGCGGCAGGGCTTTCGGTGACTGCTGTCCGGTGACGGCGCCAAGAGTGATTCGTAGCGTGGTTTGTATGGACAAGACTTATGTCAGTTACGTGAAGCTGGGCATCGCGCTACTGGTCAGTTACTTGCTGATGTGGGTACTGAGCATGTCGATGATTCGGGAACTTGACCACTTCTACTGGAACCTGAGTAACGCATGGATGGCACTAATCATGGTTGCGCCGATGGGGTTCGTCATGGTGGTCATGATGTGGCAGATGTTCGAACACAAGGTGCTCAATATCGTCCTGCTGATCGGGTTCGCCGCACTGTTTGTGCTTGCGCTAATCGCTGGACGTGAGGAGGTCCTCGTCGGGGATGAGCAGTTCTTGGATTCGATGATCCCGCATCATTCGCGGGCAATCTTGGTGTGTCAGGAGTCAGCGCTCACCGATCCAGAGATCATCGAGCTTTGCGCCAGCATTGTGGAATCGCAAGGCGAGGAGATCGCTCAGATGAAGAACATCCTGCAGGATCGCTACTAACCGATTCGCGCCCACGGCCCGGCGGCTAGGCCTCTAACTCGCTTCGCGCATGGCTGCTTCGGAGGCGAGTTCGTCGGCCTGTTGTAGGACAACTGCGCATCTGATGATTCCCAGATGAGAGTAGGCCTGCGGATGGTTCCCCAATCCGTGTCCAGTTCCGGGGTTGTGCATCTCAGGTAGCAGCCCCGTGACCCCAGCGCAGGCCAGCAGTTGTTCGTAGAGGTTGTGTGCCTCATCCAACATTCCAGCTGCTGCATAGGCCTCGATCAGCCACGAGGTGCAGATGTGCATCCCGCCCTCGGTGCCGGGCAGCCCGTCATCGTGACGGTAGCGGTACACCGTTGGGCCGTCGCGCAACGATTCCTCCACGGCATGAATCGTGGCGACCGCCCGCGGGTCGGTTCCTTCGATCATGCCCGAGGTGATCACGGCCAGCACAGCCGCATCGACGTCTTGTCGCCCGTAGGCAGACACGAAGGAGTTGATCTCGGCATCCCAGCCGTTCTCGAAGACATCGTTCTTGATCTCCTCCCGCAACGCCTCCCACTGCGGCTCCGCGAGTCCGGCGAGTGCACTGACCTTGATCGCTTGATCGACGGCGAACCAGCACATCACTCTGGAGTGGACGTGAAAGCGGGGAGTGTCACGGATCTCCCAAATACCGTGGTCAGCCTCTCGCCATCGTCGAGCGACGGCCTCAATGCAGGAACGCACGGTCAACAGATCAATTCCCGTCACATGTCCGCGCGCAGCGGCGGTGTCGGCGACCATGGCGCAGATAGGCCCGAACACGTCGAGTTGCACCTGACCTTGTGCAGCGTTGCCGATGCGCACTGGTCGGCTCCCGGCGTAGCCAGGCAGGGTGTCAACCACGGCTTCAGGTCCGAGGATGTACCCCTCCAAGCTGTAGAGCGGATGGACCCAGTCAGGGCCGCCAGCAGCCTCCATCACGTTCTCGAGCCAGGCCATGAACGCGTCAGCCTCAGCCGTGCTGCCAAGTATCGACAAAGCGCCGACTGTCATCGCGGCGTCCCGCAACCAGCAGTACCGGTAGTCCCAGTTCCGGATTCCGCCGACCCACTCCGGCAGGCTCGTCGTAGCGGCAGCTAGCGCAGCGCCGGTTGGCTCGTGACATAGACCCTTCAGCGTTAGCGCGGAGCGACTGACTGCTGCCGCGTGTTTGTCGGGCATCTCTAGCTTCTCGGCGAACTGGCGCCAATGGTCGTGCGTGCGCATTCTGCGAACAAGTTCGGGCAGCGGGTCATCGCGCATGTCATCCGTGCCCGCGCGCAACTCCAAGACGACATCGCCACGGGACGGATCGATCACTGCCGCAGCGCTGGGGTGGGGTCCGACGTGGGTAATCGTCCACTTCAGATTCGGCGCTACCAAGACAAGAGAGTCCGACGAGCCAGTCACTCGGATTCCTTGGGCGTTGGCTCGCAGGCCCGCAGGCACTGCCCCAAACTGTGGCCTCGGGGCAAAGGTGATCTTGACCGGTGTCCGTCCGGAAACCACTCGGATCAGGCGCAACTCAGCCTCGTGCTCGGGACTGGAACGGTACGTGGTGTCCAGGTAGTCGGTAACAGTGACGCCCGCCCACTTGGTGACCACAGTCATCGACGAGTCGAGGTACTTCTGGCTCAATGGACGGCCTCCGCGCACCGGCGCAACCGACAGGTGGCCCGCCTCCTCATCACCGAGTAGCCCAGCCAGAATCGCGGGCGCATCCGGTCGTGGATGGCACAGCCAGTTGATACTGCCGTTTGGGGTGAGCAGCGCCACGTCGGTGCCGTCCGCCAGCAACGCGTGGTCCTCGATCGGTACCGCGTTCGCTCCGGCCAACCAGGCTTCCCGCTCCTCACCCAGGATCGCTAGGACCTCGAGCACATCCTCAGGTGTGGTGATTCGATACCGAGCGGCGGTTGGGCCCGGACCGACCTTCACCGTCACATTGTTCTCGCCAGTGAGCCGGTTGAACACGTATTCATCCGTGACGTCGTCCCCGATGAAGATCACTGCGGTGGCTTCCCCCTCATGACGCAGTCGTTCCATCGCTGATCCCTTGTCAGCGTGGACGACGGACATCTCCAGGACCTCTTTGCCTGCCGTGGTCTTGACCGACTCGTCCTCGTCAAACATCTCGTGCAACGCAGTCAGCACGCGCGCGCATCGGCGCGATCCGCGTTGCGCACGTGCACCGCCACCCCGGACGGTTTCGGCTCCAAGTGCGTGCCCTGCACTCCACTGGTTGCGTCTACGCACTGTTCTCTTAGCCGCTCAAGACGAGCCAGGGCCGCCGGAGTCAGATTGGCCATCGAATCCAGTTCGAACTCTGCACCGTGGCTGCCAACGAGGCGGATTTCAACAGGTAGACGTGACATCGCAGCGAGGTCTCGAAGTGCCCTGCCCGATACCACGGCTACGTCGGTGGCTTGCAGGCTCGCGAGTTGGCGAAGTACGGCCACGGCCTCGGGTAGTGGTCGGGCATGGGCGGGATTCGAGACGATGGGTGCGAGCGTCCCGTCATAGTCGCAGCCGACGAGCAGTGTCGCTGTCCGCGCGATCTGACGTAGAGCGAGTCGCAAACCAGGATCAATTCGCGAGGCATCGTGCGATCCACCGTCGGCAGTCGAGGCGCCCACGGTGTAGGTCATCGCATCGCCAGCGTGGCGTTGGGGCGGATGGGGATCTTGTACCTCGGTCATTGCGTCACCTCAGAGATGTGTCACCTGACTTCACGAACTGGCCGGAAGGAACCCGGTCAAACAGAAATCGGTCAGAAAGGAATCGTTCAGGCAGGAATCGGTCAGGTGTGGGAGTCGGTGTGTTCCGGTGCGGTTAGTTGGTCGATGAACTCACTTGCCCAGCGCTGTACGTCGTGCTCGATGAGATGCGAGCGCATTGCCCGCATTCGGCGCTGGCGCTCCTCAAGGCTAGCGGTTGCGGCCGCGACGATCGCCTCCTTTACCCCATCCATGTCATAGGGGTTAACCAACCAGGACTGTGGCATCTCGCGAGCAGCGCCGGTGAACTCGCTCAAAACGAGCGCGCCGTCGTTATCGATACGTGAGGCCACGTACTCCTTGGCGACGAGGTTCATTCCGTCACGCAATGGTGTGACGAGCATGATGTCGGCAGCTTGATAGAGCGCCATCAACTCCTCGATCGGGAGTGAGTTGCGAACGTAGTGGATGGCCGGGGCTCCGATCTGACCGAGCGAGCCGTTGGCATGTCCGACGATTAGCTCGACGTCGTCCCTGATCCGTTGATACTCGTCGACATTCTCGCGGCTTGGGGTGGCAACCTGCACGAGCACGGTGTCCGCTGGATCTAGTCGTTTCTCTTCCAGTAGTTCGGTGAACGCACGGAGGCGTACGTCGATGCCTTTGGTGTAGTCCAGGCGGTCCACACCCAACAGAATCGTTCGTGGATTGCCAAGGTCATCACGCAGTTGTTTTGCCCGCGCGGCAGTCTCCGGTGAGCGAGCTAGGGAGTCAAGCCGCTCCACATCGACTGACACAGCGAAGGCACCAACTCGGGATTCACGTCGTCCGCCATGAGCGCCCGGAACCTCAACGACGTTGCCCTTGGCCGGCCATCCGAGCAGTCGCTCGGTTACTGCCAGGAAGTTGCGCGCCCCGCCTGTCGTTTGGAAGCCCACGAGGTCGGCGCCCAGGATTCCCAGCACGATGGCGCGGCGCCACGGGAGTTGCAGGAACAAGTCCGGCGCGGGGAATGGGATGTGCAAGAAGAAGCCGATGCGCAGGTCAGGTCGCAGGGAACGCAACATCGCCGGAACCAACTGCAGTTGGTAGTCATGCACCCAGACAGTTGCGCCAGGAGCCGCAGCACGAGCTGCAGCTTGAGCAAACAGCATGTTGACTCGGCGGTAGGCATCAAACTCGTGGCGGTGATAAACCGGTGTCGCGATAGCGTCGTGATACAGCGGCCAGAGGGCGGAGTTGCTGAAACCGTCGTAGTACAACTCGACGTCTTCTCGCTTCAGGTTGACCTCGGAGATGCGGTAGTCGCGGGCCTCGTCAGTCTCTGGAATGGGAGGGAGCTTCTTCTCCCCAGCCCCTTCGTAGTGGCCGTTCCAGCCAATCCACACACCCTGGCGTCCCTTCAGGGATGGCTCGACGGCCGCGACGAGGCCGCCAGGGGAGACATTCCAGGTCACCTGGCCCGTTGGGCTGGTGACCGCCTCGACCGGCAAGCGGTTCGCAACGATGATCAGTTCGTCATCCGACACACTTACAAACTACCGCGATGGCTGCTGAGCATGCACGCGGCTACGGCAGACTGGGCCTATGGCGACGTATCGAGAGTCCGGTGTCGTCTTGCGTACTCAGAAGCTCGGCGAATCCGATCGGATCGTGACGGTGCTGACTCGTGGTCGGGGGCGAGTGAGGATGGTGGCTCGCGGTGTCCGCCGCACATCGAGTCGAATTGGCGGCCGGATGGAGCCGTTTTCGCTCGTCGATATCCAATGCTACGAGGGACGCAGCCTGGACTCGGTCACCCAAGTTGAGACAATCTCCTCGTTCGGAGCGCGCCTCACCACGGACTATCAACGCTGGACCGCCGGACAAGCGATGCTGGAGACAGCGGAACGTCTCACCTCTGAGGAGGGCGAACCCGCCGTTCAACAATTCCTGCTGCTCGTTGCAGGTTTGCGCAGCCTCACCAATGAGGAGCATGAGGCCGGTTTGATCCTGGATTCGTTCCTGCTGCGCTCGCTTTCGGTCGCAGGTTGGGCTCCGACACTGTACGACTGTTCCCGCTGCGGTGATCCCGGACCGCATCGTGCCTTTCACCCCGGAGTCGGCGGTGCCATCTGCACAAACTGTCGCCAACCTGGCTACTCCGTACCCGCAGAGGGGACGTTGGAACTGATGGGAGCACTGTTGGAGGGAGAGTGGGCAACTGCCGATGGCAGCACCTCTCGCCAGCGTCGGGACGCAGCTGGACTCACCTCTGCCTACTTGCAGTGGCAACTTGAGCGCAATTTGCGGTCGTTGCCGTTGGTCGAGCGATAGTGCGACGCGCCGACGCCAAACCTGACAGACTTCACTAGTGGCAAAGAAGAATCGCGCGACCCCAACCCCGCCGCGTGCACCTAGCGAGTACGGGCCAGCGAAGCCGCACCGTGACGGTTTGACCCCACCTCAGTTTCCTACTGATCGCCTCCCTCAGCACATCGCCATCGTCATGGATGGCAACGGACGGTGGGCGAATCAGCGAGGTTTGCCGCGAACCCGCGGACATGAGATGGGAGAGGACTCCCTGCTCGACGTTGTGCACGGTGCCCTAGAACTTGAGATTCCCTGGGTCTCCGCGTACGCCTTCTCGACTGAGAACTGGAAGCGCTCGCCCGAGGAGGTTCGCTTCCTGATGGGCTTCAACCGCGACGTCGTGCACCGACGACTCGAGGAGCTCGATGATCTAGGGGTCCGGGTGCGTTGGGCCGGGCGATCCAAGCGCCTGTGGCGAAGTGTGGTCAAGGAACTCGAAACGGCGGAACAGCGCACGAAGTACAACACTCGGATGAACCTGGTGATGTGCGTCAACTACGGCGGTCGAGCCGAGATCGCCGACGCGGTCGTCACGATCAGCAAACTCGTGCGCGAAGGTAAGATCAACCCAGATCGGATCACGGAAGATACGATTGCCCGTTATCTGGACGAGCCGACGATGCCCGACGTAGATCTCTTTCTGCGCAGCAGCGGTGAGCAGCGGACCAGCAACTTCCTGTTGTGGCAATCTGCGTACGCCGAGATGGTGTTCCTTGAGCAACTCTGGCCAGATTTCGATCGGCGCGATCTGTGGAAGGCGATCGAGATCTACCTCGCCAGGGAGCGGCGATACGGACAGGCGCAGGGACCGGCGGTGTAGCCGTGGGTCACAGCCACACAACGAGCGCTGGGATGGTCAATCGCAAGCGGTTGGCGATCACGTTCTTCCTCGGCCTCTCGATCGTCGCAGTGCAGGCCGTCGGTGCCGCCGTGTCCGGATCGCTGGCGCTGCTAGCGGACGCGGTCCACACCTTCGCAGACGTCTTTGCGGTGGGGCTGGCTCTAGTGGCCATCACGCTGGCCAACCGACCGACCAAAGCGCGCCGAACTTTCGGCCTATTCCGACTCGAAATCCTGGCCACTGTCGTCAACGGTCTGCTGCTACTCGGCCTATCAGTTTTCATCCTGTTCGAGGCCTACGGTCGCTGGTCGACTCCGACGCAGATTGATGCGCCCGTCATGTTGGTCGCTGCAGCTTACGGGCTCGCGGCTAACGCGATCGGCGTGTGGTTGCTACACCGTGGTGCCAAGGAGAGCCTCGCAGTTCGTGGCGCATACCTCGAGGTCATGTCTGATGCCCTGGGATCGCTCGGAGTGGTCGGTGCGGCCGTCGTTTTGCTCACCACGGGGTGGGAGCGCGCCGATGTGCTGGTCTCGGTAGCGATCGCGCTGTTCATCATCCCGCGGGCCCTGTTGTTGCTGCGCGATGCCTTCAACATCCTGATGGAGAACGCGCCGACCGGCCTCGATCTAGAGGAGGTGCGTCGCCACATGTGCGAGGTGGAGGGTGTCAGGTTCGTGCATGACCTGCATGCTTGGACCATTACTAGTGGGATGCCCTCGCTGTCGGCACACGTAGCAGTGGACCCGAATCCATACGAGGATGGTTCCGGTGAGCGAGTCCTCGAGGCACTGAACACGTGTTTGGAGGAGTGTTTCGAAATCGGCCACACGACGTTTCAGCTAGAAACCGTGGAGCAAGCGGCGGCCGAGAGTGAGGTTCACCCGTAGCTCGCTCGAGCACTCGGGGTATCCGCGTCGAGTCGACCCTACGAGGCGCGGGCCGTGCAGGCGGGGCAAAGGCCGGTGATCTCGATCGTGTGCTGCGGTCTCGTGAAGCCGTGTTCTTCGGCGATGCGATCTGCCCACCGCTCGACTGTGGGACCGGCTACCTCCACGGTCGTGCCGCACTCGCGACATACGAGATGGTGATGGTGGCCGTGGGAGCACAGCCGGTATTGCGCCTCACCGTCATCAGTGATGATGACGTCGATATCGCCGTCGGCGGAGAGTGCCTGCAGCGCGCGATAGACGGTGGTCAGTCCGACATGCTCGCCGCGCTCGCTGAGTAAGGCGTGGATCTGTTGGGCGCTTCGAAACTCGTCGATTGTCTCAAGCGCGCTGACCACTGCGGTTCGTTGTTTCGTAGTTCGCCGGGCAGGAGGAGTCGCGGCGGAGGAACTCTGTGCGTCGGCCACGGGGTTATCCGTACCCAGCCATCCGCCAGAACGCAGCGAATGTCACTAGTAGCACAACGAGTAGCCTGATCAGCTTCGACGAGGTGATCAGCGCCGGCCACGACAAGGCGAGCAGCCACGTCAGGAATGCTGCGACGACTAACAAGAGCACCCCGGCCCATTGATTCGGGATAAGCAATCCGGCCAGCAGTAGCAGTCCCATGACCAGCGGCAGCACGAACCGTGGGAGGCGCTTGAGCGCGTGTAGAGGTCGAATGCTGACGCGCTCAAGCTTCAGACGAGCGGGAGACTTGGCCTGGCTCGGAATCCGTTGGGCGTGTGGACCGAGTGGTCGACTTCCGTTTTGGCGACCGCCGGATGATCGGCCTGGTCCGGTTGAAGGTTTGGGCATACCTCCATGGTCGCCCACCGTCCGATAGCGTGCACACAGGAGGTCAGAATTCGTGCAGGTAATGTTGCGATATCGCGTTGAATCCGATCAGATCGAGCAGTTTCTGGTCGATGCTCGGTTGGCTCTAGCGACACTGGCCACCCGACCCGGGTTCCTGCGAGGTTCCATCGGTCAAGCCATTGATGAGGCTGGCCTCATGCTGGTGTCCGTGGAGTTCGATGAGGTCGGCAACTACCGGAGAGCGCTTTCTGCTTACGAGGTGAAGCTACACGCGGTGCCGCTTCTCTCTCGGGCCATCGACGAACCGTCAGCTTTCGAGGTGCTGCACGTTCGCGCCGAGGGCCATTGCACAGATCGACCGTCATCGCTGGCGCCAGATGGGCCGAGATTCTCGTAACTCATGTGAGCATGGAACACTTACGGAGGTTTTCCGCAAGCGTCAATCACATCATCTGGAGTTCACGTGGCCGACCGCGTCGATGCGATCGTCAGTCTTTGTAAGCGCCGTGGGTTTGTCTTCCCGTCCTCGGAGATCTATGGGGGGACTCGTTCTGCCTGGGATTACGGCCCCCTCGGTGTCGAACTCAAGGAGAACATTCGCCGACAGTGGTGGGCGGCGGTAGTGCGCCAACGCGACGACATCGTGGGCATTGACTCATCGGTGATTTTGGCCACGGATGTGTGGGAAGCGTCCGGCCACATGGAAGCGTTCGTTGACCCGCTCATTGAGTGCACGTCGTGTCACAAGCGGTTCCGCGAGGACCACCTGCTTGAGGCCTACGAGGAGAGGAAGGGTCGCGGCCAGCCAACGGTATGGCCGACATCGCTTGCCCGAACTGCGGCTCCAAGAACACCTGGACCGAGCCGCGGATGTTCAATGGACTGCTGAGCACTCACCTTGGTCCGGTCGAGGACGACAACTCGAAGCACTTTCTGCGCCCGGAGACTGCCCAAGGAATCTTCGTCAACTACCACAACGTTGCTCGTCGGCGCGCAAGAAGCCGCCGTTCGGAATCGCTCAAACGGGCAAGAGTTTCCGAAACGAGATCACTCCCGGCAACTTCATCTTCCGCACGCGGGAGTTTGAGCAGATGGAGATGGAGTTCTTCGTTAAGCCTGGTAAGGACGAGAGTGGCACGACTACTGGCTGACCCAGCGCTGGGATTGGTACGTCGATCTAGGACATCAATCCCGATAATATGCGCCTATTTGAGCACCCACAGGAGAAGCTGTCGCACTACTCCAAGCGAACAGTCGACATCGAGTACCGATTCGAGTTTGGTGGCTCCGAGTTCGGTGAGCTTGAGGGCATCGCGAACCGGACGGACTTTGACTTGTCAGACCCACAGCAAACACTCTGGTACGGACCTGTCGTACTTCGACCAAGAGGCGGGCGAGCGCTGGACGCCGTACGTCATTGAACCGGCAGCCGGGTTGACGCGCGCCGTGCTGGCGTTCCTGCTCAACGCCTACGACGAGGACGAGGCCCCCAACACCAAGGGCGGAGTCGACAAGCGGACGGTGCTGCGCTTCGACCCGCGATCTGGCGCCAGTCAAGGCGGCCGTCCTGCCGCTGTCGCCACGCCGAACTGTCTCCGAAAGCCAAGCGACTTGGCTGCGCTCTTCGCAAGCGATGGAACGTGGACTTCGACGATGCCGGCGCGATCGGTCGCCGATACCGCCGCAAGACGAAATCGGAACCCCCTACTGCATCACGGTGGATTTCGACTCCCTCGACGACGACGCCGTCACGATCCGCGAGCGCGATTCCATGGCTCAGGAACGAATCGGGCTAGATTCGGTCGAAGGGTGGCTGCTCGAGCGGCTACCTCCCTGCTGACGGATCGCGTGTGACATCGCTAAACGCGGGGGAACTCGTCCTCGACCCGCCCGTGGTGCTCGCGCCGATGGCGGGCATCACCAACCGTGCGTTCCGACGGCTTTGCCGGGAATCTGGCGCGGGTTTGTATGTCTCCGAGATGATCACATCGAGGGCCCTAGTCGAGCGCAACGAGAACACGATGGTGATGGCTTCGTTCGAGCCCGACGAGTTCCCTCGCAGTGTGCAGCTCTACGGGGTTGACCCCGATACGGTCGCGGCCGCCGTGAGGATCCTGGTTGCAGAGGACAGGGCAGACCACATCGACCTCAATATGGGATGTCCCGTCGCGAAGGTGACTCGCAAAGGTGGGGGAGCAGCCCTGCCGTGGAAGAAGGATCTGTTCGCGGCAATCGTCAGTGCGGCTGTGCAGACGGCTCGCGATGAGGCCCGCAAGCGTAGCGTGGCGCCCCCACCGGTAACGGTGAAGATGCGCAAAGGGATCGACGACGACCACCTGACCTACCTCGACGCGGGCCAGATCGCCGCGGACGCAGGCGTAGCGTGGGTCGCCCTGCACGCTCGAACCGCCGCCCAGTTGTACGGCGGCGAGGCCGACTGGCCAGCGATCAACCGACTCGTGGAGCACTTGGAGCCGACCGGGGTCCCGGTGTTGGGTAACGGTGACATCTGGACGGGCAGTGACGCCGTCGCGATGATGGAACAGACTGGCTGTGCCGGGGTAGTTGTCGGGCGAGGCTGTCTGGGCCGACCGTGGCTGTTCGGGCAGCTTTCCGATGCGATGGCTGGTCGACCGATAGCGCCGGAACCAGATCTAGGTGGCGTCCTAGCCGTGATGCGACGCCACGCCGAACTCCTCACCGATTTGTACGGCGAGGACAAAGGGTGTCGAGACTTCCGCAAACATGTCGCGTGGTACCTCAAAGGCTTTGCCGTGGGCTCGGAGCTTCGTCGAGGACTCGGGTTGACCAGCACCTTGTCCGAACTCGACGCACTGATCGCTAAGATCGATAGCGACCAGGCGTACTCACCAGATGCTGCGACCAGACCGCGGGGCCGGACGACCGGCCAGCGCAAGGTCGCATTGCCGGATGGTTGGTTGGCCAGTGACCGCATTCGGCCAGAGGAGACCCAGACGCTGCGCGAGGCTGAGCTCTCAGTCTCCGGAGGCTAGTCGCGAGGCGCCCAGATCGGCGCCTCGTCCCCCATCGCCACGATTGTCGGCGTTTGAGTGGGGAAAAGTGACCGCGATTTGGTCGACGTACTGACAGAATAGGTCGATGCTCACGACCACCTCGCGCGCCAGTCAGACGCGCAAGAAGGCCGACCCCGGCATTCGGGTGGTCCGGACGCAACAGCGCGCCACGCGCCGTCCACATGTCGGCTTGCCAGCAGTCATCGCGATGGTGATCTTTGCCTTGATCGCCCTGCCGGTCGTTATCGTTGGTGGATCGGCCTACTACGTGAACTCGACCGCCGAGGTCGCCGACATCGCCGCGACCGATGCGATCGTCGTTTTGGGTGCCGCCCAGTTCGATGGGACTCCCTCGCCGGTACTGAAGGCGAGACTGAGTCACGCAGCCGATCTTTACCGTGACGGGGTAGCACCCAGGATCATCACCGTCGGCGGAAAGCAGACCGGCGACCGATTCACTGAAGCCGGAGTCGGTCGCGCCTGGCTGATAGAGCAGGGGATCGACAGTGATGACGTATTGGCAGTTCGACACGGTGAGGACACAGTGCAGAGCCTGCTCAACGTCGCCGAGTTAGCGAATGCAAACGGGTGGACGTCAATCACTTTGGATTCCGATCCGGCTCACATGGCCCGCAGCCAAGCAATCGCAAACCGACTCGGTTTCGCCGCCTACACAAACCCAACACAGAACGGCGACGGTAGCCAAGTCACCCAGGACTACCTTGCCCGAGAGACGGCGGCCTACCTGGCCTTCGAGTTATTCCAACAGTGGGACCTGCCTCGCGTGATCGAGAACTAGGGGTCAACTGGTGACACCCACAGCAGGTTCACAATCCGATGCTGACTACTCCGACCACGATCAAGCGCGATGGGTGAGCGAACCCGGCAAGCGCGCGAGTCGGGGTCCGTTCCAGCGAGACCGCGCGCGGGTACTGCACTCCTCGGCCCTGCGTCGACTGGCAGCCAAGACCCAGGTGGTCGCGGCGGGTGAGTCAGACTTTCCCCGCACCCGGTTAACGCACACGCTTGAGGTCGCGCAGATCTCCCGTGAACTTGGAGCGTCGCTCGGAGCGGATCCCGACGTCTGTGACCTGGCCGGGCTGGCCCACGATTTGGGTCATCCACCGTTTGGTCACAACGGCGAGGACGCGCTCAACGAGGCCGCAGCGCAGATCGGGGGTTTCGAGGGAAACGCCCAAAGCTTCCGGGTCCTGACGCGACTGGAATCCAAAGTGGTCACCGACCAAGGAGCATCGGCCGGCTTGAACCTCACGAGGGCGTCTCTCGATGGGGTCATCAAGTACCCCTGGTCGTTGCGGCCGGGCAACCGAAAGTTCAACGTCTACTCCGACGACCAACACGTCTTTGACTGGGTGAGGGTGGGAGCAGTGCCGGGTCGACGTTGCTTCGAGGCCCAGGTAATGGACTGGTCCGACGATGTTGCCTACTCCGTGCACGACGTGGAGGACGGAGTCCACGCGGGTCACATTGACCTAGAGTCGGTGACCGGCGGCGAGGAGAAGACCAGAGTCAGCCAACTTGCACACGATTGGTACGCGCCGGACATCCCGGTCCCCGAACTACGCGAGGCCCTCGATCGGATCCAGACGCTGCCGCAGTGGCCGGGGCGTTTTGATGGTTCCAGTCGGGACTTGGTGGCCCTGAAGAACCTGACCAGCAGTCTGATTGGCCGATTCGTGCAGCCGACGATCGACGCCACTCGTGATGCGTTCGGCGACCGCCCGCTGAGCCGCTACGACGCAGACCTGATGATTCCGCAGGACGTTCGCAGCGAAGTGTCCGCTCTCAAGGCACTGGCGAACATCTTCGTGTTTCAGCGTGACAACTCCGCAGCGATCTACCAGCGTCAACAGGAGGTTCTGCTCGAGCTGGTCGACGCACTCGTTCGCAAAGCCCCCGAAGGGCTCGACGCGGTATTCGCCCCCGCTTGGTTCGCGGCCGAGACTGACGCTGCGAGACTCAGAATCATCGTTGACCAGGTGGCATCTTTGACGGATCGCTCCGTGATCCGCTGGCACACGACCCTGTGTCACTGAGTCGTTCGCGGCTGCCGATTAGGCGAACGCCGGTGGCGAGCTCGTCGGATCAACGCAGCAAGTCGTCTAGGGCGGAGCACAGGACAGCTAGGTCATCTGGCGTGTTGTACACGTGGGGCGATGCGCGCAAGATGCAGGTTTCGCCAACCTCCGCGTACTCGTCAGGATTGGTCGCAGGCCCTACCGGAGTGACGGTGACCCCATGCGTGCGTAGCTGCGCTGTCGCCTGCACCGAGTCTGGGTAAGGCAGCGCGAACGTCACGATGCCGGTGAGTTCGGAGCCGCGATCTAAGACGCGCACCCGAGGCAGGGAGCCAAGGTCAGTGCGCAGCTGCGTCGCCAGCAGGTTGACCCGGTCTCGGATTGCACCTATCCCGAGTTCCAAGGGCGTAGTCCACGGCGGCTCCAAGGCCGACCACGCCTGCGTAGGACATTTCGAACGACTGGAATCGCATCGCAATATCGGCCGGTCGGTAGTCCAGGCCGCCCTGCCAAGTGGCTCCGCACATGTCGATTGGGTAGGGCTCGAGGGAGTCAAGAACCCGATCGCTGACGGTCAGGAATCCGGTGCCTCTCGGACCTCGTAGCCACTTGCGTCCCGTTGCCGTCACGAAGTCTGCTCCGATCTTGTCCATCGGCACCGCAACTTGACCCACGGACTGACAGGCATCAAGCAAGTACCAGGCCGATGAGTCAGCCTCACGAAGTGCGCTCCCGAACGCGGCAGCGTCCACGAGTAGGCCGTTCTGGCTGGGGGCATGAGTGATCGCGACGGCCTTCACTCGTTCATCCAGCATGGCGGCGAAGGCGGCAGGGTCGGCGACTCCGTCGGGGCCGTTGGGGATGAACTCGACGCTGATGCCATTGCGCCGGTGGGCTTGCAGCAGTGGGAGGACGTTGCTGGCGTATTCCGCGCGCGTCGTCAGCACCCGGTCACCTGGTGTGAACTCGATGGAGCTGATCGCTCGGTTCCACGCTGCGGTGGCACTACTTGTCAGCGCTACCCGCTGCGGGGTGACGCCTACGAGTTGCGCGATTGAGGTAATCGTCCCCCAGATCGAGGCGCCGTTGTCTTGCGCTGCGAGGTATCCACCCACTCGTTGTTCGTCGCGCAAGTAGGAGATAACCGCGTCATTCACGACCGTGGGGCTCAGCGCGGAGGCCGGCGTTGTCGAGGAAGGTTTGGTCCCGACAACTTGGTGTGTCTGCACGCAACGCGGTCACATCGAGAGTCATGACGACATGGTGTCAGCCCATTCTGTGAACGCGGCCACCGCCGGCAGGTGCGGCGGCATACGATGAGCCTGTGCCACGGATCAAGGACACCGACATCGTGTTGGTGCGCGAGCGAACTCGGATTGACGAGGTCGTCCGCGAGGTCGTCGCCCTCAAGCCTGCAGGCGGGGGATCACTCAAGGGTTTGTGCCCGTTCCACGACGAACGTTCGCCGTCATTTCACGTCACTCCCGCCAAGGGTTACTTCCATTGTTTCGGCTGCCAAGAGGGCGGTGATGCAATTGACTTCGTCCGCAAGATTGATCACCTAAGCTTCGCCGAGGCGGTCGAGAAGTTGGCCGCTCGGACAGGGACCACTCTGCGATACGAGGAGGGCGGCAGCGCCAAACCGGACCGCCTCAAAGGGGTGCGGACGCGACTAGTTGAGGCTCACAAAGCCGCAGCCCAGTTCTACGCCGAACAGTTGCTGACACCCGATGCGCAGATCGGGCGCACCTTCCTAACTGAACGCGACTTCGATGAGGCGGCTGCAAGTCGGTTCGGTGTTGGGTTCGCACCGACCGGGTGGGATGCACTGACCAATCACCTGCGGGCCAAGGGCTTCACTGATCAGGAACTGACGACCGGCGGTCTAGCTGTGGCGGGCAAGCGCGGTCCCTACGACCGATTCCGCGGTCGTCTGGTTTGGCCGATCAGAGATCTGTCCGGCGACGTTGTCGGCTTCGGTGCGCGTCGACTGCGAGAGGATGACGAGGGCCCCAAGTACCTCAACACTCCCGAGACGCCGCTCTACAAGAAGTCCCAGGTTCTGTATGGGATTGACCTAGCTCGTCGCGAAATCTCTCGGCGTCAGCAGGCCGTGATCGTCGAGGGATATACCGACGTGATGGCGGCCCACCTGTCGGGCGTAGAAACGGCCGTCGCTACCTGCGGGACAGCATTTGGCGTCGAGCACATCAAGGTGCTGCGGCGTCTGCTGATGGATCAAGACGAGTTCCGCGGCCAAGTGATCTTCACCTTCGACGGGGACGCGGCCGGTCGCAAGGCGGCGCTCAAAGCATTCGACGAGGACCAGCGTTTCGTCACCCAGACGTTCGTAGCGATCGACCCCGACGGGATGGACCCGTGCGATATCCGACTCAAGCAGGGCCCAGAGGCAGTCCGGGAACTCGTGGCCAAGCGGGTCCCGATGTTCGAGTTTGCGATTCGGGCCACGTTGGGCGACTACGACTTGAATACGGCGGAAGGTCGGGTCGCCGGTTTGCGGGCAGTGGCTCCGATGCTGGCAGCTATTCGCGATCAGGCGCTGCGTCCTGAGTACGCCCGACTGGTCGCCGGCTGGCTTGGTATCGAACCCCGAGATGTTAGCGAGGCAGTCGCGCGCGCCAAACCGCCGACCAGCAACGCATCGCGGCAGGCCTCGTCGCGAGATCGTCGCGCGCAGCGTGAGCTCGCGTGGCGAGTCAGGCAGGGGAACTGCAAGTGCCAACGACCTCGGGCAAGCGCCAGACGAAGTGGCGACGAGCAGCGGTGCTGCCACGACTTGGGAGCGTCCCGATCCCGCAAGCACAGCCACGGTGGTGGAGCGAGAGGCGCTCAAATGCGCGATGCAGATTCCACAACATGTCGCTGCGTGGTACCAAAGCGTGGAGACGCAGGCCTACACCTCGAAGGTCCACGTCGCCGTCCACGAGGCGATCTCTGCTGCGGGCGGGCCCGGAGCAGTAGCTGACGGTCGAGAGTGGATCGAGGCGGTGCTTGGCCGGTGCCCCGACGACACAATTCGCGGGTACGTCCGTGGGTTCACGGTCGATCCGCTACACACCAAGCAGGACGACGACGAGGGTCAGCGCAACTACGGTGCTGCCGTCATTGCGCGACTGTTGGAGATGGACGCGACTAGGCGCACGGTGGAACTCAAGGGTCGCCTGCAGCGAACGAATCCGGTCGAGAACGAGGCGGAGTACAACAAGCTATTCGCCGACTTACTGGCACTCGAGCAGTACCGCCGTCAGCTGCGCGAGCGCGCATTAGGGGAGGACTGAGATCAGTGGGTCTATTCCGAAAGCCAAGAATCCCGCAGGAGTACGCGCAGCTTCAGGCTCAGATCCCGCACGGCGAGCGGGTGATGAGTTGGGCAGTTGGACCAGCAACGCCGCAGGCAACGGCTGAGGGTTCCGGCGCGACGCTGGTCGTGGCAACGGATCTGGCGCTGTATCTGTTCGGCCATACCGATCGGATGCCCTGGGAGCACGTTCTGCGAGCTGCGTGGGAGGACCCGATCTTGGAGGTAGTGTCCGCCAACGGACGTGGGGGAGTGGAGCTCACCAGAGTCACTCTCGACGAAGCGGGCTCGATTCCCCAGGTCGTCCATGAGCGCGTCATGTCCACGATTGTCATGCAGCGACACGTGGAACTGCGGGGCGAGACTGGTGCGACCTTGGTGGCGCGACGAGTGCGTGGAAGCGACGAGATTCGTTGGGAAGTGGTGTTCGACGCTGGCCTAGACCCGAGTGATCCAGCGCTGCGTGCGGCCGCAGATGAGGAACTAGATGCGCTGCGTGCGTCGGTAGGGATTTGAGTCTCAAATCGCACGTCTCACTGGCGATCCGGGAGTTGTTATCGTGCGGGTGGCGACCCATTCCGGGGATGGCTTTGTAGGATGAACACACCTGTTGGCGATACGTCAGATGAATACGCCCTAGTCTCACTTGCTAGGCTTCGTCGCCGGTCAGTCCCCCGTAGCTCAAATTGGCAGAGCGTTCGACTGTTAATCGATAGGTTACTGGTTCGAGTCCAGTCGGGGGAGCACCGAAGTTGGGAGCCCATGTCAAGATCAACTGGCATGGGCTCCCTCATTTGTGGGTGAATGGCCACTCAGTGTTGGCGCATCAAAATGCGCGCAGCGAGGCGCACGCGACCCGGGGTTGGTAATGGCACAAGAAGACGGTGTTCAAGAGTCGAGCAGCGGCGACGCGCAGCGCCCCCCACAAAGCAGTCGCCCGCGCACGGCTAAGTGGTTTGCGGGGATCGGCGTCATCGTGGTTGCTGGGGTACTGGCACTAGGGACCTGGTTCGTTCTCTCCGTGTGGGAGCAGGACCGCAACGTTGCGGATGCGCAGGCCGCGCTCGACCCGTTCTACACACCTCCAGCCGAGATCCCTGCCCAGCCTGGGACGATCATTCGGTCCCAGCCCCTGACAGACGTTGACGTGCCCGGTGGCGGCACTGCCTTCCGAATCCTTTATACGAGCCTCGGCTTCCAAGACGAGCCGGTCGCTGTGGGTGGCATGATCTTCGTTCCTGAGAAAGCCGCCCCCGAGAAGGGCCGCGAGGTAATTGCGTGGGCGCACCCAACCGTGGGCCTGGCTGATCAATGTGCGCCTTCGCGGGCAGCGAATCCGCTCAAGGACACCCAGGAGTGGCTGAACGTGGCCATGGAGCGTGGCTGGGTAGTGGCGGCAACCGACTACCTGGGTCTAGGCACACCTGGTCCGAACACCTACCTGATCGCGTCGCAGGAAGCCAAGGACGTGGTGAACTCGGTACGCGCCGCGCGCAACTTTGAGTTGGCGCAGGCCGGTAAGGACTGGGTCGTGTGGGGTCACTCACAGGGTGGGCACTCCTCGCTTTGGACTGGTGCGTTGGCCGAGGAGATCGCGCCGGAGCTTGACTTGCTCGCTGTTGGAGCGGCCGCACCTGCGGCAGAGCTCTCGCCAATCGTGCAGCGCCAGTGGAATCAGGTCGTTGGCTGGGTGATCGGCCCGGAGGCGACGGTCTCGTTTGCGGACTACTACCCAGATCGGGATTTCACCTCGGTGCTGACTGGAGTAGCCAGCGCCGAACTCGACACTCTGAACAACGAGTGCATTCAAGGTGCCGGTCTGGACGGTTTGGCATCATCGTTGGCACGTCAGACGTTCTTCAAGTCTGATCCCATGGCTGTTCCATCCTGGGCGCAGACCATCATCGAGCAGACACCGCGTCCCCTGCCAGCTGAGATGCCGGTGTTCATGAGCGAGGGGACCGCCGACGAGGTTGTCTTGAGCGGATCCAATGCGCTCATGCAGGAGCGTTGGTGCGAGGCCGGGTCGAATCTGACCGTGCAGTGGCTCGGTGGACTCAAGCACATGCAAATCGCCATCGCCTCAGGCCCCACCTTCATGGAGTGGGCGGGTGACCGGTTCGCTGGCAAACCAGCGGTACCGAATTGCTCGTACCCGCCCGCCAGCCCGGCCTTCCCGCCTGTTGATGTGTCGCCGCAAGTTCTGGCTGCTCCGGCGACTGAGGGCCAACCGGTCGGCCCCGAACCGTCACAGCCAGCGAATCCGAGCGCTCCGTAGCGAGTCGGTAGGTCGAGTCTTCGCCCTACGACCATGCTCATCCGGGCTCGGTTCGGCACGGTCATAGACTCGGGCTCATGGCTCCCACTGGTGACACCGCGATCGAGGCGGACCTGACAGAGTTTTCCGGCACCGGTTCGTACCTGACGAACCCCTCTCTTGAGGCGGCAGTGCGTTGCGCGCTGGTGTTGCAGAAGCCGCTACTCGTGCGTGGTGAGCCGGGAACAGGGAAGACACTGCTCGCAGAGGCGATCGCTGAGGCGGAGGGACTCGACCTCATTACCTGGAACGTGAAAAGTACGACCAGGGCACAGGACGGGCTGTACCACTACGACACGGTGCAACGGCTCTACGACAGCAGGTTCGGGGACCGCAACGTCAGCGATATCCGCGACTACATCCACATGGGTCCAGTCGGGCGCGCATTCCAGTCCGAGCGTCGCGTTGTGCTGTTGATCGATGAGGTCGACAAGGCCGACATCGAGTTCCCCAATGACTTGCTGCACGAGCTCGATCGGATGCGTTTCACTGTTGCGGAGACGGGCGATGTGGTCGCTGCGGAGCACCGACCGATCGTCGTCATCACAAGTAACGCCGAGAAGGAACTGCCTGATGCGTTCTTGCGACGCTGCATCTTCCACTTCATTGACTTCCCTGACCGCGAGTTGATGTCGCGAATTGTGGAGGTGCACCATCCGGGGCTCAATCGCCAGTTACTCGACCAGGCGTTGGAGGTGTTCTACCGGATTCGCGGACTCGAACGGTTGCGCAAGAAGCCGAGTACCAGTGAGCTCGTCGACTGGATCTCGATGCTGCTGGCTCGCAGTCAGGAGTCCATTGAGTTGTCTCCGGATCTGACTGATCTGGGAACGCTGCTGAAGAAGGAACAGGATTTGGCGGTGTTCGACGACTACGTGTCTGGTCGTTCGACGCGGCCGCGGATCAGGTAGTTCAGGATTCGGTCTGTCCGCCGAAGTCCATTCACCTCGGGAGGTGCGCCTTGTTTACCAGTTTCCTGTACCGGCTACGCGACCTTGATGTGCCCGTCGGTGTTGGCGAGGCGCTGACCCTGGCGCAAGCCCTATCTGCCGGGCTACACGAGCAGACGCTCGATGGCTTCTACTACATGGCCCGCGCAACTCTGATTCATCACGAGGGCCATCTCGACGCGTTCGATCAAGCGTTTCTGGCTGAGTTTAAGGGTGTCGAGTTCGACGATCCGCAGTTGACTGACGAACTCGCGCAGTGGTTGGAGGACGCTGCCAACGAGTTCGGCGAACGCGAACAGGGAGCCGACGAGGACTTCACTGAGTTCCTCAGTGACGAGGAGTTAGAGGAGTTACGCCGCAAGTTCGAGGAGCGGATGGCGGAACAGACCGAGCGCCACGACGGTGGCAACTACTGGGTCGGAACGCAGGGGACGTCGCAGTTTGGTCATTCAGGCCAAGCCAAGCAGGGGATTAGCACCAAGAGCAGCGGCGGCGGTCGCGCTGCGCTGCACGCAGCGGATGCTCGCCACTATCGCGGCTACCGATCCGACGTCTCCCTGGACATTCGCCAGTTCGAGGTTGCACTGCGGCGCCTGCGAGCGTTCGTTCGCGAGGGCGCTGAGGATGAACTTGACATCGCCGCGACGATCGATGCGACCGCAGCCAACGCTGGTGACATCGAGATCGTCGTCCGACCACCGAGTAAACCCAACACCCACGTCATCTTGATGATCGACGTGGGCGGGTCAATGTTCCCGTACTCCCAGTTGATGTCTCAGTTGTTTAGCGCGACGAAGAAGGCCACGCACTTTAAGGATCTTCGCACGTTTTACTTCCACAATTTGATCTACGGCAAGGTGTACGAGACGGATCAATTCAGTGATCCAGTGTGGCTGCATGACCTGATGCGCGAGTGCGACAGCAAGTACAAGTTGATCATTGTCGGCGACGCGTACATGGCGCCGTACGAGTTGTGGCACTCAAGTGCACTGTCAGCCACCGACGATTCTCGAGTCAGTGGAATCGAATGGCTGTACATGCTGCAACAACACTTCCGCCAAAGCGTGTGGCTCAACCCTGAACCGCAGAACCGCTGGCGAGGTAGCACCATCGAGCAGATCGCCGACGCGATCGAGATGTATCCGATGACCGTGGATGGGCTGACTGAGGCAATGACCAAGCTGAATCGCGGGTCGATGTCACGACGATAGCGGTGGATTTTCCCGCCCGCGGGCAGGGCGGTTGCCAAGGCGTTGTGCGCCGCGCGTCAGTGCGTACGGCACAATGGCGCGGTCGCTGTTTCGAACACGGCGTGCGGGCGCAGTTTCGCCTCGTGCGGCGGTGGAACTGCGATGGGGCGGTAGCTCAGTTGGTAGAGCAGCGGACTCATAATCCGTCAGGTCCTCGGTTCAAGTCCGAGTCGCCCCACTGTGTGTTTGTATTAGTTCGGCACCTGCTGGACATTTTGGCTCCGGGAGTGCTTTACACGTTTCCGGTTGATGCTTGTCGCTGGCTTCGGTTGGTGCTTGACACTCTCGATCCATGTTGGTGGAGCTGAGTGTTATGGAGCAGAGGTATCAGGCCGTGTTGGCTGTTGTTGGTGAGGGAATCTCGGTGACGGAGGTGTCGTCGCGTTTCGGGGTTCTCGTCAGACGGTTCATCGCGTGGCTTGCTAGGTATGAGGCTGGTGGGATCGCTGCGCTGGCTGATCGTTCTCACGCGGTGAGGAGTTGCCCGCATCAGATGGATCCTGATGTTGAGGTGCTGGTTGTTCAGATGCGCTTGGAGCATCGGGGGTGGGGTCAGCGCCGAGATGAAGATTTCGCCGCTGGGAACGTGGTGGTCCGATGGAGCTGTGGCAGATGGACATGGTTGGTGGTGTTCTGCTTGCCGATGACACTGTCTTGAAGGTCTTGACTGGGGTGGACGATCATTCACGGTTCTGCGTGTGCGCGGGGCTGATGGTGCGGGCAACGTCGCGGGCGGTATGTGAGCACTTTTTAGCGGCGATGCGCGCTCATGGGGTGCCCCAGGAGTTGCTGACCGATAACGGCAAGCAGTTCACCGGTCGGTTCGGGGTGAAACCGGTTGAGGTGTTGTTTGGTCGGATGTGTCGGGAGGAGTTTTCGATGCAATCGGGTGAAATGCGTCGCAAACTCTCGCGATTCCCTTAGTTGGTTTGCCTGTCATGCCGATAGACAAAGTATGGCGTGTGCAACAGCAAGTGTAGGCAAACGCGGGCGGTTGATGTCCGTGGCTGCTCTCCTTGTTGTCGCCTTTTTGGGCCTCGCCGGTTTGGCCGCACCTACTGCTGCGCAGGCGCTAGGCGGCACTAGCTATGTCGTTGCCACCACTGGATCCGACAGCAACCCAGGGATTGTCGAGGAACCCTTTGCCACGATCGAGAAAGGGTTGAAGACTCTCGTGCCGGGTGACACCCTTCTAGTGCGCGGCGGAACATATGAAGAGCGCATCCGCAACCCGTACATTGATGCGGCTACGAGCGAGAATGCCATCCACGTTAAAAACTTTCCCGGGGAACAACCCGTCGTCCAAGGTCTCTTCTGGCTGAAGAACCATGACTACTGGCACATTTCCGGAATCGATGTCACGTGGGACAGTGCGAATGCCAGCAACGAGCACATGGTCAAGATGACCAACGGGACCGGATGGTCATTCACCGATAGCGACATCGGTAATGCTCACTCCTTCGCGGGACTGCTTGTGGCCGGGACCCCCACCAACTGGACCATAGCGAACAACTACATTCACGACACTTACCCAACGAACGGCATCAATCAAGATCACCTTATTTATGTCAACACAGAAACTGGTGGCGCTGGAGTTATCGAGCGTAACCTCTTGGTCAATAGCGAGAATGGGCGCGCAATCAAGGTTGGTGCCTCGTCAAGTTCAAGTACCTATGGTGTTGACAACATCACCATTCGCTACAACACGATGCACAACAACCTTGGCCCATCAAGCGTCCAGCTTGCCTACAACGCGAACAACAATGAGATCTACCGCAACATCATGACGAAACCAGGTGCGAACCGGTCAGCCGTTACCGCGTTGAGTACTTAGAGGGGTACTAACAACACGGTTCGGGACAACGCTGGTACTACAACGCTGTCCGGGTGGCGGACGTTGATCCGGGACTCATCGTGAGCAACAACATCGAAAGCGATCCCCAATACGCGACCACTAGTGGTCAACTAGCGGCGACTAGTGATGTCTCGGCCTCGTATGGTCACAATGCGGCGATCAATCCGACTCCCGAGCCGACACAGTCTGAAGACTTCCGACGATTGAGCCCAGCCCTACCGACACGATCCCGGTAGAGTCGACGCCGACTGAAGCTCCCGTTACCGAATCGACTCCAGTTGAGTCGACGCCGACTGAGGCTCCCGTTACGGAATCGACTCCGGTCGTCGATCGCCCACACCTCCGGCGCCTGAAATCACTAAACAGCCGAAAAAGAAGGCCAAGGTTCGGGCTGGCGGTAAGACAAGGATCAAGGTTCAATACCTGACGACCGGTGACCCCTCAGGTGACCTGGCAGGTGCAGACGGCGCAGGGCGAACTAACTCCTGTACCAGCCCCATCCAAGGTGAAGAAGTCGAAAGACAAGAGCAAGCTCATCATTCGCTCGGTTGCGAAGAACCTAGACCACAGCAAGGTTCGGGCAGTGGTCACAAATAGTGTTGGCCAAGTAGCGAGCGATTGGGTGAGCGTGAAGGTGAAGTGACGAGTAGTTGGATGTGACGCTAGTTGCGGCACACCGCTGTCATGCTTCGTTCTTGGTAGCCGAATCACGACAGGTTCGTGCGGCGCTTAGGCCACAATAGGACGGCGACGAAGGCGATGCTGGCGGCCAACACCCCCGCCAACCGCGGCGTTTCGCAGTACCGGTGGGGAGTTCGTCGTCACGGCGCCTTGCCCGTTATCCCAAACGGATACATCCGGCGCACCTGATGCTGGCTTGGCTGCGTCAGGATTGGCACCTGTTCTGCTTGCCCTAACTGATTGAGACGGTTCTCGAATATCTTGGGGTAGGGCAGAGATCGTTGCTGTTGCTTGAGCCTGATTGGCGTCGGTGTAGGTGATATTCACCACCGATGAGCCCGGAGGCCGCTCCGCTTCCAGATTGCTTTGGATCTGCTGGGGAGTCAGATCTGAGGGAACTGCGACGCTGAGGTCGTCAGCGATTGCGTCGCTCTTGACGAGTGCAACAACCGTGCGGCCTAGGGTTTCGCTGCCATCGGTGCTGGTTGCTCCATTTGCCACCAAGGTAAGTGAAGCCGAGTAGGTGGTGGGTTGAGTCATTGTTACCAGCCCCGCAGTTAGGGGCCCCAAGGATGCCCGCCACCACGACGATCGCTGCCAGTGGCAAGAGTCGACGGAGTTCCGATTCCGGTTGAGCTTGCTCGGTCATTATGTGTCCTTTGTTGTGGATGCGCTAGTGGCGATAGCGAGGATGTCCTTCGACTCCTGCGGATGCTGGCCGGAACGGCCCGACTCACGATTGGCTAGATAGGCCAGCGCGGCTTCTAGTCCAATCATGATCCATAGAACTTTGTTGTTCGGGATCGATAAGAAGGAAAATTGCCGGGGCAAAACCGAGTTGCATCGGTATAAGCGCATCCATCGGCGGTGGGTTACCCAGTCGGTTCGAAGATCGCCACGTAAGCACGAATGCGGTAACGAGCAGAAAGACGAACAGGCCGAGACCAACGATTCCTAACTCTACAAGCATGTTTAGGTACTGGTTGTGGACGTATACCCCCTCGGTGTAGAGCAGTTGGCTTTTGATCAGTTCGACGCCGGGGGTGGATAAGTAGGAGGTCGATGCTAACAGGGATGAACCCGCCTGACCCCACGCCGAAGACTGGGTGGTCAAGTGCGGTCTCCCAGGCTACGAACCAGATATCGAAACGCCCGTGCCGCGGTCATTGGAGATCTCTGCCGGATTGAGGCGCGGATTGGTAGCTATGGCCGCCATTCCAATCAGCACACCGGCGACCAATACGCCGATCCACATGCCGATCCGACGCTTCTCTGCCCTTCGCTCGAACATCCACATGATCCCGATCGCTACCCCGACCAGCGCCATGAGCCCGCCACGGGATCCAGAAGACAGGACAGCCATCACCAGCAGTGGCATCGTGGCCAGCCACCAAAGATGGCGACCTCCTTGGCGCGCCAGCATGTAGGCAATCGGGATAGCCATTGCCTCAGTGAGTACAAAAATGTTTCAGTCAGACTGGAAGCCGGTGGCGCGATCGCCGATAGCGAACTGATAGACGCCGACGATCGTCATGATCGTCGCGCAGACTAGATAGGTGCGTAACACCGCAGTGATTTCCGTGGTCTTATCGATCGTCCACGCGAATGCCGCGAAATAGACTAGGGCCAATGCGAGTTGTCCCATGGCGAAGGCCCACGACCCGAAGTAGTCCACCCAGAGACCACTGGCCCAGGCCCACATGATGAGTAGCGCGGCCGGCAGCCAGGCTATTGGCGGAATCGGCGGCGGGCGCCAGCCTCGGGACCAACGCAGAGCCATCACGAAAAGTGTCCCGATGACAGCCAAGCGCCCCACCGAGATGGGTCCCGCTGCGATGCCGTCGAGGAAGACCGTCCCAACAAGAATGTGAAGAAGCATTACCGGTCGGGAGTACTCCACAATGACGGCTATGAGGGCGCACATAGCTACAACCGCGAGTGCGAAGACTGGGTTTCCGGCGGCAACGAGGCCACTAACGACGGCGATCGCACCGGCAAGCCAGACGAGCGTCGCCAACTTAGGGGTGCCAGTCGGAGCGATTAGGGGGAGACGGGGTCTCAACGTTCACCGACACACTATTGCACAGGTGTGTACCCGATGATCTCTCATCAGCTGTTGGTCTGAGGGATGGATGACGGGCGCTGCTGCGCTACCCGATTCGGCAACGCTACGAGTGCTCGTGGTCGCCGAAGGTGCCCCAGAGCAAGGCGGGATTCCAACGTTTGTTGACGGGCTGTTGAAACCCGGGCTGTTCGGAAACGAAGTCGCAGTATCGCTTTTGAACACTACGCTTCCTGCATCCGCTAAGCGCCGCGTCGCGGTGCTTTCTCTGCCCACAACGTCAGGAAGACAATCGCCGACGCGGTGATACCTTCCTGCTCGCGCGTGACTACGACGTCGTCCACATCCAGTCATCGCCGTTGCCGATAGGGCCTCTATTACGGGCTGCGGCACTATGCGGTGCTGGTCGGCTGGCAGGTGCTGGGGTCGTGTGTCACATCCACGCGAGTCTGGAATCAAGGGGGAGTGCGTTCGAGCAGTCTGGGTGGTATCGCCGACTCCTACCTTTGCTGCGCACCGCACACCGAGGAATCACGGTGACCGACGTCGCAGCCAGACTGCTGGCTGAGCGGTTACCCAAGTGGCCGGTTCGAACGATTCACAATGCGGTCGACGCGCAGAGTTTTCTGCCAGCCGACCCGGCCCAACAGGATCCGCGATTTGCCTACGTTGGCCGCCTGATGATTGGCAAAGGCCTGCTGGACCTGTTCGCGGCCCTGCAACTGCTCGGCCCACGGCAACGGCCCACTGAGATGACGATCGTGGGTGGGTCAGCAGCTACCCACACCCATGAAGCCGAGGAGGTCGAGGCCGCGGCCTTGGAGGTTGGCGAGGTGGTGAACCTAGTTGGCTCCATGACTGCGGGGGAAGTTAAACAGACACTGGCGGACTCACAGGCATTCGTTCTACCCTCCCATTTTGAGGGACAGCCGATATCCATCTTGGAGGCTATGGCCTCCGGTCTGCCTGTCATAGTCACCGATGTCGGCTCCAACGCAGAAGTCGTTAGGAACAAGGTGGATGGGTTTGTTGTGCCACCAAACGACATCGAGCAGATGGCGAAGGCGATCGAGACCCTCGTGCAAGATCCGCAGCTCCGAGCCGAGCAGGGAGCCAACGGGCGTGCGCGGATCTTGGCCAACTACGATCTTCCCCGCTTGGCGCACGATCTTCTGCGAGAATATCGGCTTGCGGCAATTCAAGCGGGTCGGCTTGTGGTTTCCGACGAGAGTTCGCGTCGCGAGACAGTGTCGCGGATAACCCCTCGATTCCGACGAATGTGGAGACGCAGGTGACCCAGGACGTAGGAAGCGCAGTCCCGAGCAGTGACCAGTCAAATGATGGACACAGCCAGGACGAGGCGGAGGAACTCGTCACCGTGATCGTCCCCGCGAAGAACGAGGAGAACGCGATCGCCGCGTGCGTAGACAGTATCCGCGCGCAAGACTGGCAAAATCTGAAGATCATCATTGTGGACGGCGATTCAACAGACAATACGTGCCAGATTGTCGATTCAATATCCGCAGAGGATCCGCGGGTTGAGTTGCTTCACAATCCTGCCGGCATCATCCCGATTTCGCTGAACATTGCGCTGGCTGCGGCTCGAGCGCGGTATCTGGTTCGGGTTGATGCGCACGCTCACATTCCGCCAGGTTATGTCTCGCTGGTGATGAGCCACTTTCGGGAAAACGATTGGGGTGGAGTAGGTGGGCGAAAAGACGGGATTGGTGAGGGTCCGGCAGGACGAGCGATAGCCGTAGCAATGGCATCGCCGTTCGGCGTCGGAAACTCCACTTATCACCACGGTACGGAAGTTCAGATCGTGGATCACATTCCGTTTGGCGCTTACCCGGTCGAGTTGGCTCGCGAGCTTGGGCGGGTGGGATCCGGAGCTACGCGTCAATCAGGACTTTGAGTTCGATCACCGAGTGCAGCTTGCAGGCTACGAGTTGCTGTTCGATCCCGACCTAGTGATTGGTTGGGAGTCTCGGCAGGACATCAAGGCGCTATACAAGCAGTACTACCGCTACGGCCGCGGCAAGGTGAAGGTTGCCGCCAAGCACCCCGACTCCGTCAACCCAAGGCATCTTGTTGCTCCGGCGCTGGTGGTGTGGACTGGTCTGGCGGCTTTGCAGGCGGCCCGTGGAAAGCGCCGCACGGCAGCGCTCATGATGGCCCCTTACATCCTCGGGGTGGGGGCTGCTACCGCGTTTGCCAGCCGTCAGTTGCCTGAGAAGTCCGACTCAAAGTTCCTTCCTGCGGCCTTCGTCGTGATGCACTACGGCTGGGGGTTCGGGTTCTGGCGAGGTGTCGGCGACCTCGTCAAGTCGAAGATTGCTCCAGAGTAAGAAGATCTGATGTCAGCGTCCCCAGATGTCTCGGTCCTGCTTCCTGTTCAGGCCCCGGCTCCTTGGCTTGCCGAGACGCTAGCCAGCCTCGAGGCGCAGACGTACCCGAATTGGGACCTCGTGGCCGTGGTGGACGGGCCGGATGAAGAGATCGAGACGTTACTGGCGGACTTCGGTGGCAAGTGTGTGGTAATCCAGAGAGTCGAGGACTGCCATATGCCCTGAATCAAGGTCTGAAGGTCTTCAATACCGAGTTCGTTGCGCGCCTGGATGCGGACGATCGTTGCTGGCCGAATCGCCTGCAAGCCCAGGTTGACGCAATGGTGCGGGACCCGCGGTTCGGCAGTTCTTGGTTCCACTGTTGTCGAAATCGACGGGACAGGCAGGACACTGACTACACGGGAGGCGCTGACGGGTGGGGAACTTCTGCGTAAGTTGCGCTGGCTCAACAAGATCGTTCATCCGTCGGTGCTCATGCGCAGAGACGTGATAGTCAAAGTCGGTGGATATGACGAGGCGGCGCTTCGAGCCGAAGACTACGACCTTTGGCTTCGGGTGGCCGCGGTCGCGCGGGTGGACAACCTGAAAGAGCCCCTGTTGGACTACCGAATGCATACAGGCCAGGAATGGCGGCGGCCAATCCCGCCGGAGTCGATGGCCGTAGTTGGAAACAGTCGCTGCAACCTCGCGCGGGCCCGGGGGCAGTCGGTGTCGGCTGCAAAGATACGGCAACGCTACTGGGCGTGGCGACGATCCGGACGATGACAGTGCGAACTGATGTCTGAATCCGAGGCGAGCACCCCTAACGAGAAGCCAGTATCGCGCGTTGGGTTCGAAAGTGGTCGCCATATGCGTGGCTCCTTGCTGATGGCGATCGGGCGGGGGATCGGCCTGGTCGCAGGTATGCTGATCCAACTCATTATCGTCCGCATGCTCAGTCCAGCCGACTACGGCGACTTGGCGTGGGGCCTTGCTATGGCCTCAATCGCGACTGCGTTCGTCGCCCTCGGGATGGACTCGATGGTGTCCCGGTTCTTCACGACTTACGAAGAAGAGCGCGACGACGCCCACTTGCTTGGCGTCCTCATCTTCACTACGGCTGTTCCAGTTCTCCTGGGAACTCTCGTGGCGGGATTGGCCCTGGTTTTGAATAGCTGGATATGGCCGGGGATTGCTCCATCGGAGCAGGCCGCAGCGATCCTCCCGCTGATTCTATTGATCGCGCCACTAGCAGCAGTTGACATGATCTTGGCGGAGTTGTTCGCGAGCTTCGGCGAGGCGGGCACCGTCTTCTTCCGCCGGTACATATTGGATCCAGCTTTGCGGTTGGGGGCGATAGGGCTCGTCTTTGTTCTCGCAGGTGGAGTTACTCAAGTCGCGATCGCGCTGGTGGCGGCCGCTGGGGTCGGTGTATTGATCTACGGCCAGTTGACCTGGCGTCTGGTTGCCAAGTATCACCTCTGGGAGGGTGCCGGGGGTCGGATCCGCTTCCCGGTCCGTCCGTTGGCGGCAGCCATACCGGCGGCGATGACGATTGCGCTGATTTGGGCAATCTCGAATCCGCTGCCCACCGCAGTCTTAGGATCCGCCGGCGATGCCGTGGAAATCGCGTATCTGCGTGCAAGCCTAATTATTGCGAATCTCCCGATTACGATCCGAGCGGCGATCTCAGTGATGTTCTTAGCCGGAGCCACACGACTGTGGCGCAGCGGCCAACGCACGGAACTAGCTCGGACTTACTGGACAACTGGCCTATGGGTGGGCACGATCACGCTGCCTATCCTTGTGCTTCTCGTAGGGTTTCCCGAACAGACCGCGACCACCCTCTTTGGGGACGACTACGCGAATGCTGCCACCCTGATGGTTGTGACGGGAGGGGGACTCTGGTTAGTTGCCTCGCTGGGACCATCGACAAACCTGCTGCTGGTGACGAGGAATGACCGCTGGACATTCGTTCTAAATTTACGTGATCTCGGCCGTGACACTGATCGCGATCTTTGTCCTCATCCCGGCTTATGGGGCAATGGGTGCCGCGATTGTCATGGTCGGCTCACTGCTGCTGTCAACGTGGGCTCGATTCCTTGCGATCCGCGGTCTAGAGGTGCGGGTTGAGAATCGGTGGCGTTTTATTCGCGCCTACTTGGCGGCTGCGGTAGCTGCTGGTTTGGCCGCGTTGATTAATTCGCAAATTAGTGTCAGCTTCACATGGGCGATCGCCACTTCCGCGGTCCTGTGTATCTTGGCCGGGCTAGTAATACTTCCCGCTCTGGACCTGACTCGCACCGCTCCTCGGATCGCGAATCTACCCGTCTTGCGAGTGCTAGCGGGTACTTCCAAGGCGGACGCGTCCGCCACGAAGGATGAGTCTTGATGAAACAGAATAAGTGACTGCCTTCTTTCCGCGATAATCTCTGCCAGAGTGACATCCACGGATCTGGATACGGGGTGTGCGACGAACAAGTAGCCCGGCAACAACCGTGGTTAAGTCTGAGAGGGTTTGGCGTGGATAGTGAGCGACCGGCAGTCTTCTTCGCCGATATGGGAATGCCCTGGGAGGCCTTCACTATTCTCGCAGCTGGGTTGCGCAAGCGGGGTTTCGACACCTACCGAGCTACCACTGTGCACGAGGGAGCAAGAGAGCGACTAAGCCTCCTGGCGAATCACGCCGTGTATTCCAAGGTGGAATCAACAGTCTCTTGGCCAGGTGGAACCTCCCCTGTGGACGTGTCCGCTGTTGAACTTGCCTGGATGTCCAACGTGGTCGATGTTCAGGCAACCGATCGGGTGGGATCTGCCCTGGTCGATGCGCCTGGGTGGCGTTTGCACCCTGGTCTGCACCGAGTGCCAACGCCGATTGACGAGCAGCGCCTGTACGACAAATACGCTCAGATGCAGGATGCACAGCGCGCAGACGTGGCTATCCCCGCAACTACTCTCAACCCGGCCGATATCGCCGGAGATCGAGTTGTGGTCAAGCAACGGCTCGGTAGTGGTGGTGACGCTGTCGAGGTCGTCCCTGTTGCAGAGATCGCGAGGCTTCAGGCGAAGTGGGGATCGGACGGCGGCGGTTTGATGTACCAGGAACCGATTGACGGGGCCGATGTTACGTGGGTGGTTTTGCTCGGGACGGTGACGTTGTGGTAGCCGCCGCATACTCAGCACGCAAGGCAAGAAGCAACCCGAATGGTCCTCCGGTAAGGATCACAGTGTTGGAGAAACCGGAGATGCTCGCCGCTGTGGCGCGATATTTGGCCGAACTGCGCTACACAGGCACGTTTTGTATTGACTTCCTTGTTGCCGATCGCGATTACATGATCGATATGAACCCTAGATTTTTCGGATCGTGGCCAGCACTACAGCTAGCGGGGGTTCCCCTACTGGAGGCGTATCTGGATCACGTTTCCGGTCGGGCAGCATCGCGCAGAGAATCAGTCGTTGCGTTAGGTAAGCCCATCTGGTAACTCTTGCGGTGGACGGTCCGCCACTGAGGACTTTTCGGTCTTGTTTGCGGACGATGGGATCCCTGCATCCGATTATGGGGGCTCGGGGGATGGTGGCGATCTCACCAACCCTCGTCCGGATAATCAAGGACGCTCGCCAATAGGGTGCGAATCAGTCAAGCTTGGTCATGTTGGTAATCGGGCTGAGGGTTTGGAGTCGGCGTAGTCGTCCTCCCACTATATTGGCCGCGGCTTGTGCAGTGCCACTGGGTTTGCGTTTGCCGGTGTTCCAGTGGACAAGGTCGTGGATGCGGGCTGCTGTTTCATCGAGTGCACCGGTTGTTTGACCTTGGATCAGTGCGATGTAAGCGGAGGTGAAAATGTCCTGAGTGCGGGTTAGGTTCTGCCCGATGAAGGGCTCGCGTAGCCATGACACAAACTCGCGGAGCCCCTCGACCGCAGGGACACCCTTGAGTTCGTAGATGCGCTCGCTGGTAGCAACGGTTCCGACAACTTGCCGCAGGAGGCGCGAGTCGTATGCCTGCCAGCACAAGCCCGGATCCCCGTATGGCCCGTCGCTGATGTAGGAGTGTGCGGCCAAATCGAAGAGGTCCAAAGTGCCGCCGTGTGCCAGGTTGATTGTCGGGGCTGTGCGCATTCCGACAAGCCGAGCCGCGCATTCAATTAGACAGGGACCTTGGTCATCGATTTTCACCTCAGCGTGAAACGGGCTACGTAGTAGGCCAGATGCCTTAATCACCCGCCGGGTGTACTCGGCGATCGTCTGGAAGTCCGGCGAACTGTGCCGCACAGTTTCGGAACCCAGTTCGATATTTTCGACGCCATTTGTGGACCCTAGGATGTAGCGCACGACGTCAGCGATGACGATGTTTCCATCGCCATCGACTTGGCCATCGCAGTGATACTCCTGGCCACCTATAAACTCCTCGACCAGCATTTCCGTCGCATTAGACCGCTTCCAGTGTCGGCTCACAAAGGCTGGGTCAGTGTCCGCGTCGAAGATACCCACGGAGACATTTCCGAAGCCATCTATTGGCTTGACAACGAATCGTTCGTACCCGGAAGTTCGCGCGAAAACTAGCGCGTTCTTCGGATCGCGGACGACCTGACCTGGGTTGATCCGCAAACTTGGATCAACCCTCTGAATGTGCTGTTTCATGCGCTGTTTGTCTCGGAAACGCGCCAGCACTTGTGGTTGTGCCCAAGCGAGATTGAGCTTCGCAGCGATCTCGCTGCAAATCGAGACGCTGGGTTCGTTAAATGGCACGACCGCCTGCACATTATGGTGGTATCGCAAACGCTCGATCAACGCTGGAAGATCCTTTTCCGAGCCACGAAAATTCGCTGCGACCAAACTATCGGAGCACAGCTCGGGCCACAGAAATAGGTCTGAGCGCAGTTGTTCGTGATTGGTGTAAAGGCAGACGGCCCGCATGTCGTGGCGGTCTCGCAGAATCCGCATGATGCGAAGCGCGTAATCGTGAAACGGATTCACGATTAGGTACTCAGAGCCCACCTGTGCCCTCCTAGTCATTTGGTTTCACTAAGATCATTTCGAGTCAGGGCCATCCATGCAAATGCTTGCGGGAGTGCTGCCTCATGGCACCAAGAGGACACCCCACAGCGGCCTTACCCAGAGCCCCTAAACAGGCGAACGAACGTCAGTAGGATGATCTTGAAGTCGAGCCACAGGGACCAGTTCTCAATGTAGTAGTTGTCGAAGCGGGCCCTCTCGCCGATAGAAGTATCGCCGCGCAAACCGTTCACCTGCGCCCATCCGGTTAGACCAGTGGGGACGCGATGCCGATGCTCGTATCGGGTATAGCGAACCGTGAACTCTTCCACGAAGTGCGGTCGTTCCGGCCGCGGCCCGACAAGGCTCATATCTCCACGAAAAATGTTCCAAAGCTGCGGAAGCTCATCTAACGACGATCTGCGCAGAAACCTGCCGAAGCTACTCATTCGATCATCGTTCTTTACATTCCACGTAGTTGCCGCCTAGTTGTCATCTGCTGGGCGCAGACTACGAAACTTTAGGACCTCTATCCGCTCGCCGTCGAGGCCAACTCGCTCTTGGCGGAAGATGACCCCGGGTCCGTCGATGAGCCTATTGAGCAGCGCAATTGTGGCGAAAATCGGGGATAACAAGACAAGAAAGACTCCCGACACAGACAGATCGACGAGCCGCTTGAGCGGCAAACTGGTGATCGGAAGGCGGAACGACGCAGTCGGATAAGGGGTATTCCACCGATCTCGTCGTTACCTGGTGGCGTTGCAGAGATCTCAAAGAGACGTGGAACGTTGGAGATTTCGCAGTCGAGTCGATCAGCTTCTCGAATGACGTCAATCAAGGAGGCGCCAGGAATGGAGCTAAATGCGATAACGATGTGGTCGATATGCAGCTGCTCAACGCAGGTCGCGATGTCGTCGTACCCACCGAGAATTGGAGCCACCCTGGCAGGCACATTGACTAACGGGTCCTCGTCGATGAATCCAACGAGTTTCATTCCGTAGCGGCGGTTTTCGAGCAGTTCGGTGCCGATCATGTTGCCGACAACTCCGGCGCCCACGATGAGCAACCGCTTTCTGACGATCCGTCGGCTACGAAGGAAGTAGATGCACTGATAAGCCAGTGAGCGCGCGGCAAGAAGAAGCGAAACGTAGATCGCGAACATCCACGGATTCGCATCCACGTCGAACCCTGAGACCGCCACCAGGATCCACGCAATTCCTGCTGCAACGAGGACCCGACCGGAGATCGTGGGAAGGTCATCGAGGATCGAAAGAGTCAGGCAACTTCGGTACAGCCCGACCTGCGCAAAGCCCAACATGACCAGTGCCGAAAACACCAGACCGATCCAAAGGTCCGAATCCGGGAAGAAGATGGCAACCGTAATCGCAACTGCGCTCAGATCGGCGCCTAACAGAAACAGTTCCGCGCCATGGGAACGGAATCTGCCCTGCTTGAGCTGAGTGGGTGCGTCAATTTCGAGCGAATCGGCCCTGCCTAGATCGCTGTCGATGATCGGCTGCGAAAGCGGCGGTTCTCGCTGCGTTCTTGACATGACGGTGTTCGCTCCTGCGGTTGGACCACCTGCGCCAGACCATCGTCCCCAATAGTCCCTTTGCGTAAGTCTAAGTCTCCTTGCCGTCTAGAACCCAAACGAACGCCGGGAATCGCATAAATTAGCCCGATTGGGCTAAAGCCGCCGCATCGTGTGTGCACCAGCCCAGACGCAAGAGCTCGCGTATTTGCGACCGGCGTTGCGGGCGTTGGTCGCGAATGGGACAGGCACGCTTGGGTCGACAAGGTTGAACCGGACCCGACGGCCACATTGGGTCGTAGGGGGAGTCGGCAGAGGATCTGGTTGAGGCCTAGATGCGGCCCTTGCGGATCAGCTTGCGCTCGATGAGTGCTGATGCCGATGAGGCGATTTGTTTGTGTCCGGCTTTGGTCGGGTGTACTCCAAGGTCAGCGGAGATGATCCAGCGCTTGGGTCCACTGCAGAATTTGTACTTGGTCGAGTCGTCGTATCGATCCTGGGTGATCGTCGATTGGACGCTTTGCCCGTCAACGAGTCCAACTCCAGGCCGTCCCGGGCACACCTTCTTGCCCGGTGCGAGGCCGTAAGGGAACAGCGGTGGCCGAGAGACGAACACTCGCTTCTTCCACTCGTCTTGCGCCTTCGCTGCCGAGAGTACGCGCGTGTTCACCATCCCCAATACCTTCAGAATCCGTTCCGGAGGTCCAACGGCCGTGCTGGGCAGCACGGTCGGGTAAAGCGAGAGAACGACGTGGTTGCCCTCAGCGCGCAGTAGATACGAAACGATCTTCTTGACTCGCTTCTTCACATCTTCGGAGGCAACCAGCTTTCGGGAGCATTTGCGAAACTTGCGGTCGCGCTTCTTCAGCAAGCACTTCGTGCCCGGTCCGGCCAGGAAGTCCCCGAGTAGGGGATTGGCGCCGATGGTCATCAGCGTGAGATCAGGGTCATCAGCGACGGTCGCCTTGAGTTGATCGCGCAGTTGCCCACTCTCGGTGCTCGGATCCACCGCCAACAGGTCTTTAGGGTCGGCCCCGGTGACAGCTCGATTTGCGTAGTCGACGTCGGCCTTCTTGAGTCCGAGTTGTTTGACCGTCTGTGCGGGCCAGGCGATCCCATTCTTGAAGCCGTAGTCAGGTAGGAAAGTGACCGGGTCTGTGGCCCCAGGGCCAAGTGGAGTGTTGGATGAGCATCGGTCATTGAGATTTGGGTACGAGATTGTGCCGCAAGCAATCAGATCCTTGATCTTCATTGGCGCACCGTCGCCGTAGTGCCCGTAGGCCGCAGTGATGGAATCGCCGAGAGCCCTGACCACGAGGGGATTGTTCTTCGGTGCTGCAGGCGAGGCGACATCACTCGCCTGAGCTGGAGCGACTAGTGCCAGTCCGCTCAGCGGTAGAGCTACTGCTACCGACGCGGCGATGAGGCGAGCTAGTCCACGCCCTGGCCGCCGGGGCGTTCGCAGAGTGCTACCTGCGGAACTCATGGACGTACCTGTCTCAGAGTTGGACGTGGAACCGGAGGAGAGGTTCGTCATGGCTCCTGATGCCGCCTTCGTTGAGTGGTCACTGGTGCTGGCCGAGTTCGAGTCGAATCGCCACCTATCTGGGCCCCACGATGCCACGCGATCTCAGGACTGGCCAAACCAACGAGCACACGCGAGGCGGAATCACCCATCTGGTCGAGTACAGCCCAGAGTCGAAAGGGCAAAGCGTGATGCGCGGGTCTGGATTGCACTGGTGTGGGCGACGACCCCATCGCCAGCGCCGCCTATGCTGGAGTGCAGTCCGACGGGTGGGCGATCCACTGATTGCCAACCTGTGCCCGAGAGAACGTCGACCGCGAGGATGAGTGGCAGTGAGTAGATCGGCGGAACCCGCAGAAGTTGAGGTCGATCAGGCACCATCGGCTAGCGATGTGCAATGCGGCGTCGGAATCGGTGCCGAGGCGGCAGAGTTGACGTTCGGTCAACGATTCCATCGGGCTACCTGCGTGTGGATTAAGGCCGCAGGTGCCACGTTCGGCATCTACTGAAGCGCTGCAACCGATTCCGTCTTCAGTCGCGATGGAACATCGATAGAAAGCTCGCAGTTTTTCGTAGTAGTGGACCACCTGGTAGGCCAGGGTTGTCGTAGGCAATAGGCGCCAACCGCAGCAGCGCAGGGACATCGCGCACAGAGACGTCACGCGAGGTGATGCGACGCAGCGGGTTCTGACGGCCCGAGGCGATGTCCAAGACGGTACCGATCGGCCCCTCCACTCCGGCGAAATCCCGGCCACCCACTTGGTCGATCGACCCAGCAATCCAACTGCCAGGCCCAGTCACGGTGAATACCGAACCGGCGGGTGTGACCGTTGAGAACTGCGCGTCGATCTCGGCCCGCGCGGCCAAGGCCCCCGTAGTGTCTACGAGTGCTCGCAGTCCCGCCATCGACAGGTCCTGCGACTCACTGGCACCGGCAACCGATAGGTCTCGAGCGGACACGGCAAGTTGAAACGCCGCAGCGTGCATGTAGGTAATCAGCGGCAGGGCACCTAGCGGAGTGCTGACCAAGCGCACGGCAACCTCGTCGAATGAAGCGTGGCCCTGAGGATTGTTGCCAAGCCATTGGGAGAGGGCATCGCGCGATCGCTCGATGGCTGCGAAGATCTCGGCGCGAGGGCGCCCCTCGTTGAGTTCCACGACGCGGTCATCGAGTTTGTCTTGATCGATGCGCCCAGCGTCGTCCCCGACGGCGTCGGTCAGGATCTGACTCAGGTCACGACTCTGCGGCCAGGTTCCAACTCGAGTCAAGATCTCGCGCGCTGTTGTCTTCTTGACCCGCGACGGTGCGTCGACATCAACATCAGCGACGACGTCCAGAAAGTCCGTCCACGCGGTCACCGTCTGTTCGGCCAACTTGCGCGCTCCCTCGACTGCGAGTCCACAATCTTTTGGTCCCAGCGTCGGGATGTCGTCGTTCGTCACGGGCTTTATCTGACACCACGGCGACTAACCAACGCGACGCGGGTCAGGCGGAATCGCCATAGGGTGGGCATATGCGAGCCGTGATAGCCGACCTGAGCACTCAGCGATACCTGTTTACCGCCGCCGCGCAAAAGCTGCCTGGCGGTCGCGGGAAGAAGGCCGGGTGGGGACCCGGCGGACTATTAAGGTTCGCTGGCGACACCCCCGCGCCGGTGTTGCCGAAAGCCGCAGGCTGGGTCCGGCTGCGACCCGAACTTTCCGGAATCTGTGGCAGCGACCTAGCTGTGGCGCAGGCAAAATCCTCGTTCGTTCTTAGCGCTTTCTACAGTGCCGATAGGCAAATCCTCGGACACGAAGTGGTCGCAGTCGTTAGCGAGCTCGGGCCAGGTGTGACGAAGGTGTCCGAGGGTGACCGAGTGTTGCTCGACCCGACTGTCTCGTGTGCGCAGCGCGGGTTCGACCCGGTATGCCGCACGTGCGCTGAGGGATTCCCATACATCTGTGAACGCGCTGATCAGCCGGGAGTGTCCGGGTGCCACGCGCCAACCCTGGGCTTCGATGCGGCGCTAGGTGGCGGGTGGGGTGAACAGCTTGTGGCTCACGAATCGCAGTTGTATCCCGCGGGCCGGATACCGTCGCGCAGAGCAGTCCTGGCTGAGCCTGCTTCGATCGGGTTACATGCGGCGCTGCAGTGGCAACGCCGAGGTGATCGCGCGGTCGTCATCGGACCCGGGACGATCGGCCTACTGGTCAGCGCTGCTTTGCGGATGCTGCATCCCGACCTCGACATAATTGTCGTGACCCCGAGTCAGTTCGGGGCCGCTAAGGCACTTGAGGCTGGCGCGACCCGAACGTTGCCAACCGGCTCGCAGGCCGTCCACCAGTTGGCCGCAAGTGACGGTGGGCGCGTTGTCAAAGCCCGTATGACGAAGCTGCCGATTCTTGAACAAGGTGTTGACGTCGTTTTCGATTGCGTCGCGCTGCCCGAGACTTTGGATCTCGCAATGCACTTGCTGCGACCCACCGGCATGTTGGTCTTAGTCGGAGGTGCTGGAAAGCAACCCGTCGACTGGTCGCTGGTGTGGAACCGACAACTCACCGTCCAGGGCACGATTAACTCCGGGCCGGAGCCGAGCTTGGATGGACGATCGACGATGTCCCAGGTTGCGCAGTGGTTGCAGGACAGCAGATACCCCGTGGATGGAATTGTGACCGGGGTCTTCGACCTTGAAGACTGGGCCAAGGCACTAGAGGTCGCCGCTGCCGGACCGCGAGCTGACGCGATCAAGACGACCCTGAGGCCGAACCGCGACATCGATTTGGTGGTCTAACGTGACGAGGGTGCCACTGCGCACGTATCCGCTCGGTCTCGAACTGTCGTAGCCGGGACGTACGCTGACCTAAGATGATCAAATAGGTTCGGGACTTTGGGGTGGGCGCGATGGTGCGTAGCGATTCGATCGACTTGCGCCCGTCGCGTTGTCCGATTCTGGTCAAGCTCACCGGTGCGTTTCTGGTCGCTGCCTTCCTGTTGGCAGGCTGCGGCACTCCATCCGACACGGCGGACTCCGGCGGCATTCCGCAAAGTGACGATTCCAGCGGCGAGGCGAGCGCAGAACTCACCCCGCAGGCAATCCCCCCAAGCGACCCAGGCGCGCGGGAGGGCGACAACGCAAAGGGGTCTGCGGCTTTGAAAGCGCTGCGCTCGCTACCGGTTAAGGGCCGCGCACCGCAGACGGGCTACAGCCGAGGGCAGTTCGGTCAAACGTGGGCGGACGTCAACCGGAATGGATGCGACACGCGAACGGACATACTGAACGAGTCACTTTCTCCGATTACTCGTAGCGGTCGGTGCACGGTTCTGTCCGGTGTACTGGCCGACCCTTACACGGGTACGCAGATTCGATACCAGCGCGGTGGGGTCTCGGAGGTAGACATCGATCACGTTGTGGCTCTCAGCAATGCCTGGCAGACCGGCGCATTCGGGTTCCCATTCGCCAAGCGGGTCGCGTTTGCCAATGATCCGCTGAATCTGCTCGCAGTCGACGCCTCAGCGAATCGACAAAAGGGAGATGGCGATGCCGCGACCTGGCTGCCCCCGAACAAGTCCTACCGATGTGCCTACGTCGCTCGCCAAGTCGCGGTCAAACAGAAGTATGAGCTGTGGGTGACCCCAGCTGAGCGTAATGCGATTGCCGCCATTCTGGGTTCGTGCGGGAAGGTTCGCCTGCCTGCCCCTGGAGCGCAACCCACCATAGCCAGCAATACCGGCAGCGTCCCTCGTCCAGTCAGCAGCGCCGCTAGTTCCGAGAGTGCGACCTCGGGCGGCGCGCGGGCTCTCTACTATGCCAACTGTGCGGCCGCGGCGGCCGATGGGTGACTCCGATTCGACGAGGAAGCGCGTCGTACAAGGTGAACACGCACCTTGACCGCGATCGCGACGGTGTCGCATGTGAGTGAACGGCTCGCCGGATCTCGGCGATCTGCAATAGCGGCTATGTGTCGCGATACTGAAATGTATGGCGCCCCTGCAGAAACTAACCGGCGGATTCCGGCTACGGATCGTCGTCGTTGTTGGAACCCGACCCGAGGCAATCAAGCTATTTCCGGTGATCCTCAAACTCAAGGAATCTCAGTACTTCGTCCCCTACGTCATCAATACTGGCCAGCACCGCGACATGGTGATGCCGGTGCTCCAGATGGCTGGTATCACGCCTGATCTTGATCTGGGAGTTGGTAAGGAGGCGAATACCCTCACTGGGCTGGTTTCCAAGGTGATGCTCGGCATCGAGGGGGCGCTACAACAGTTGCGAGACTCCGACCCCGACGAGGAGATTCCCCTCACCTCGACCATTTTGGTTCACGGCGATACCTCGACCGCGATGGCCGCGGCCCTTGCGGCTGCCCAGTCCCGGCTGCCAGTGGTCCACGTAGAGGCCGGGCTGCGCACCGGCGACACGCTATCCCCGTTCCCCGAGGAACTTAACCGCCAACTCATCTCCCGAGTCGCGGCCTTCCATCTGGCTCCGACTAATGACAACCAGCAGAACCTGGTCTCGGAGAACATTCCGGTCGGACGGATATTCGTGACAGGTAACACCGGGATCGATGCATTAAAGATCGCTGCCAGCATGGACGAGCCCTACGCTGACTCGCGACTCGATTCTCTGGCCGCGCACGACGGCCCAGTGATCGTGGTAACTGCGCACCGCAGGGAGAACTGGGGAGGCGGGCTGGCCAGGATTGCGAAGGCGATCGCCGAGATCGCCACTAGGCGCCCGGATGTCAAAATGGTCGTCTCACTTCACCCCAACCCAGTTGTTCGCGAGGAGATCGTTCCGATCCTTGAGGGGTACGACAACATCCTGCTCGTGGAACCACTGGACTACGCACCGTTCGCTCGGTTGCTAACGACAGCGACGCTGGCGATTAGCGACTCCGGCGGCATTCAGGAGGAGGCACCATCTGTCGGAACACCGGTGCTGGTCACCAGAGAAGAGACGGAGCGTTCTGAGGGAGTGGATGCCGGGACGCTGTTGCTGGTCGGGACAGATACCGACAAGATCGTTGCGGCCACGATGAATCTCCTCGACGATCCAGTCGCCTACGCACTCATGACCTCGCGGGTTAACCCCTACGGCGACGGTTTTGCTTCCGCTCGTATCGTTGCCGCGCTCGCGACGCTCGCGCTAGGCGAGGCACCGCCAACTCCGTTTGGTCCCGGATTCAGTCGGCGCAGCGTTATGGAGGCCGCCGGATACGACGAGTTGCCGCGTAGTGAGGTTGAGCTTGACCGACTCGCCGGGTTTGGCCATCAGCAGATGACGTACGTCGGTCCCGAACGACGTCGCAACCGCCGATAGCTCACGTAGCGGGCCTATTACTCCCTGTATTTGGGTTCACCCAAATTGGCGGCACGAGGAAAGTTTGAGTGCTCGATGCGTCGATTAACCATGGGTGGAGGCGCATACTCATCATTCGGGGGGCCGCAGGACGTTCACCAAGTCTGTGGCGGCCTTCGTTGGCACCTCGTTGCTAGCTTTGGGAGCTGGCGCGATCGCCCCGGCTAGTGCCAGCGCCTCCGCTACGGGCCCGGCGGCCACAACCACGGCTTACCGAGTGGGGGCACCTGTGGTGAAGACCAAGGACAACTTCAGGTCGTATTCACGGACTTTGTCGCTGTCCGACGGCGACAGTTTTGGACCTTGGAACGTCGTTTTCGCTGGATATGGCAGCGTTACGGTGACGGACGCGACGGGCGGGGCAATGCGACTGAGTCCGGCCGTGGCCGACGACCCCTCCAAGACCCACGCTGCGCTGGTGGTATCGCACGATTCGCACGTGGCGCCGAACCTGCGGATGGTTGCCAAGGTGCGCACCACAACTCAACTGCGGACCGGGTCGGCCCCGAACCCATGGGAATCGGCGTGGGTGATCTGGGACTACCAAGACAATGACCACTTCAGCTACCTCGCGGTGAAGCCCAATGGTTGGGAGCTTGGCAAGCGTGACCCGAGCTACCCCGGCGGGCAGCGATTCCTAGCCACTGGCTCAACACCAGCCACCGGCATCGGGGATTGGCGCAATGTGAAGATCAATCGTACGACTCGCACTGCCGACAAGACGGTTACCGTAGCCAAGTTTGGGAAGACCAAGTTGACACGCTTCGTCGATCGGGAGAGGCCGTACACCGGCGGCAAGGTCGGCGTGTATACCGAAGATGCCGTTGTGGATACCGCCCGGATTAAGGCGCGCTCCTTCTAACTGCGGCGACTTGCAAGCATGAAGCCCCAATGTGGGTGGCGCCGCATATCATTCGGCAATGACCTCGCAAACTCCTGCAACTGCACTGTCGCCGACCAGTCAGCAGGTGCTCGCCACTGTTTTCGGGTACGAGAGCTTCCGTGGGGATCAGGGGGCGGTCATTGACCATGTGGTGGCCGGCGGTGACGCGATTGTGCTCATGCCGACCGGAGCGGGAAAGTCCCTGTGCTATCAAGTTCCTGCCTTGGTGCGCGAAGGCACCGGCATCGTCGTCTCGCCCCTCATCGCCCTCATGCAAGACCAAGTCGACGCCCTGGGCGCAGTGGGCGTGGCTGCCGCCTTCCTGAACTCTAGCCAGAGTTCGGCTGAACAATCCGACGTCGCGGCCCGCTACCGAAAAGGCGAACTTGACCTGCTGTACGTTGCACCTGAGCGCTTGGCGATGGAGTCGACGCGACGCCTGCTGAACAGCGCACCCATTGCACTCTTCGCCATCGACGAGGCGCACTGCGTGTCGCAATGGGGACATGACTTCCGCCCCGAATACCTGAGCTGTCGGCGTTGGCGCAGTTGTGGCCCGCTGTGCCGCGAATCGCCTTGACAGCCACGGCGACCGCTGCCACCCACCGCGAGATCGCTGAACGCCTCGCCCTAGAGGGCGCCCGCCACTTCACGGCGAACTTCGATCGACCGAACATTCAGTACCGCATTGAGCCCAAGCGTGAGGTGAAGAAGCAGTTGCTGGAGTTCTTGCGTACCGAGCACGAATCCGATGCAGGCATCGTCTATGCGATGTCGCGCAAGTCGGTCGAACAAATCGCTGACTTCCTGCGAGAAAACGGGTTCGACGCGCAGGCGTATCACGCGGGACTGTCGGCAGACACGAGGCGTCGAGTCCAATCCAAGTTTCTGCGTGACGACGGTGTGATCGTGGTCGCCACCATCGCCTTCGGGATGGGAATCGACAAACCCGATGTTCGATTCGTCGCGCACACAGACCTGCCCAAGTCAGTGGAGGGCTACTACCAGGAGACCGGTCGTGCTGGGCGCGATGGCGAACCCGCCACGGCATGGCTCGCCTATGGACTCGCCGACGTCGTCAATCAGCGTCGCATGATCGACGACTCCAGTGGTACTCCTGAGTTTCGGCGCCGCCTGTCCACGCACCTCGACGCGATGCTGGCACTGTGCGAGACGGTGCAATGTCGACGGATGAACCTACTGAACTACTTTGGCCAGTCTGCTGCGGACTGCGGGAACTGCGACACGTGTTTGCGACCACCAGCGAGTTGGGACGCGACAGTTCCCTCGCAGAAGCTGATGTCGACCATTGTGCGACTGAAGCGGGAACGCAACCAATCGTTCGGCGCCGGCCAGATCATCGACATCTTGCGGGGTAAGGAGACTGACCGAGTACGTCAGTGGCGCCATAACGAACTGTCGACCTGGGGGATCGGGGCCGATCTGTCCGAACAGCAATGGCGAGCAATCACCCGGCAGTTGCTGGCCGGAAGCCTCCTGGCAGTGGGTTCCGATGGCTACGGAACTCTGGTGACCACAGCACGAAGTGACGAGGTGATGCGCGGCGACGTCGTTGTGAACTTGCGCGTTGATCCGCCGACCTCGACGGCGGTCCGCAAGGAGCGCAAATCGCGAGGTGGCAGGCGCAGCGCAGACATCGAGTCGCTGTCGTCGGACGACGAAGCACTGTTCCAGCGACTGCGGACTTGGCGTGCTGGGGAGGCGAAGGCACGCAGCCTGCCGGCGTATGTCGTCTTCAGTGATGCCACCCTGCGCGAGTTAGCGAAGCGGCGCCCAGCCACGATCGAGGCGTTGACCGCAGTTCCAGGGATCGGCGAGAAGAAGCGAGACTCGTTCGGTGCCGCTGTCATCGCCGTGGTGACCGAAAGTGATTAGGGGTGGCACCTGCCACTGGCCGACGTTGCGGTTGGTGTCGGTAGGCTCACGTTTATGGCTGTCGTGAAGATCAATGCTATCGAACTACCTGCCGATGCCGGACCGGAATTGGAAGGCACGGTTCGCTGCCCGCCTGGGTTCCGTCGAGGGTTCGCCAGGTTTCATTTCTTTCGAGTTGCTCCGCCCGGTAGCGGGCGAGGACCGCTATTTCGTTTACACGAAGTGGGAATCGGAGCAGGCGTACCAACAGTGGGCAGAAGGCGGAGCAGCAGCAGCGCATGCCGGGGGCAGCAAGAAACCAGTGGCAACAGGTGCGTCACTGCTTGAGTTTGAAGTCGTGCAAGAAACATCTGCATCCTGACACTCGTAGTTCTTGGGGAGCGGCCCATGCGTTATGTGGCTTTGCTGCGAGGAATCAATGTTGGCGGGCGCCGCAAAGTTGAGATGTCGCGCCTAGCTCAAGTCTTTGAGTCGGTCGGCTTCACCAATGTGGTGACCTACATCAATAGCGGAAACGTTGTATTCGACGCCGCAGACCCTGGGGACGCTGCGGACGCGGCGCAGCGTTTCGCCAAGCGCGCGGAGGGGGCGATTAGGGCGGAATTTGGATTCGACGTCAGGACGCTGGTCGTCGCCCGACAAACCATGAACGCGATCGGTGTCGATCTGCCTGATGCCTGGCGAAACGACAAAGAGATGAAGTGCGACGTGCTCTTTGTTTGGGACGACATCGACGTTCGTGAGTTAGTCGGCCAGTTGCCGATAACAGCAGGTATCGATCACTTGCGGGCGTCGACTGCGGCGGTGATTTGGATGGTTGATCGCGCCGATCAGGCAGTCAGCGGACTCGCGAAGTTACCGCGATTGTCACTATCTGGCCAGATAACCGCACGTAACGCTAATACGTTTCGTGCGTTGGTGGCCTTAGTGAATGCGCCGAGCGAGCAAACCTAACCGACTCGGTTGACGGCACAGACCCACTCGACCTCGTCGCCGGCCTCGGCCGGATACCAACCGGGACTCTCGCTCAGTTCGGGGTGCACCGAGATCTCAGCCGCAGCCGTTGACTCGCTATCGACGACCCAGCCTTCTCGTGTCAGGTGAGCAGCGAATACGTCGAAGTCCACATCTAGACCCTCAGCGATCAGTTGAAGATGCTCGTCTTCGTTGTCGGTGTCGGTGCCCGCGCGAGTGACGACAAGGGTCTGGTCGTCGGCTGTGTAGCGGCCGAAGAACTGCTCGGAATCGTCTGTGACTCTCGGTTGGACGTTGAGAACCCACACATCGCCGACCTCGCTCCAGGCGTGCTCATCGTCCACGAGCGGAACCCAACCAAGATCGAGGAGTGCAACCACAGCGCGATCGGTGCCCAACTCGTCGCCGAAGTCGACCCGCTCTATCGGCTCGCCAATCACGCGGCCAGCGTTGTCCGCGCCTTCTGGGAACAGAACGAACTCGCCGGTGGCTTGCCAAATCACGCAGGGCTCTGACCCTTCAATGTCATCTGGAGCATCCACAAGTTCGGCATCGTCGAAGTCCAACTCGTCATCGTCGTCGCCGTCCTCGTCCTCGTCTCCGGTGAGCGCCGCGTCGGGGTTGCCAGCCAACAGGGTGAGCGCGTCGGATTCAGCCGGAGTAAGTGCAACGAAGATTTCTACGTCATCAGCCGCGAGTTGCACGAGTAGGTCGGGGTTGACTCCGGTCAACGGCCAATCTTGTGGCGCGTACAGCAGGGCATCGCCGATGTACTCAACGTAGGTATCACCGTGGGTGATCACACCCTCAGGCATCCCTGGCCCAACATCAGCCTGGGCGGCCGCCTCATCAGCGTAGAAGCTGATCAAGCCGATCTCGTCATTAGGTCGAATGTAGACAGCGAATAACGAGCGCGGGGATTCATCTTCGTATGCGAGCACTCAAGGATTCTCGCCCACGGCTCGCGAGCCGATGTCACGGGGCATCCCAAACGCGCCGCGCAAGCTGCTGCTCAGGTGACGAAGGTGCCCAGAGATGCGGATACCAGGACAGATGGGCTAGCGCGACGACCGTCGGTTTCGCAAAAAAACCACCAGTGTGGCGCCGAGGCCCAGGCCAACCAATAAGACCAGAATTGCGGTAGACGAGGCGGGCCACTTGCTGTCGGTGAGCTTGCCGCCCGGATCCGCAGTCAGCGCCCCCACCTTTATCAGCAGCTCCTCTTGGCCAGGGGACGCGGCACCTTCCTGCTCCATCTGGATAGCGGGAAGCTTTTCGAAGGTCGCTGCCGACTGGGGTTCGGGAAGCTCGCCGATGGGGTCCAGGTTCTCGTCATTCGTGGCGACCCAGTCGAATAGGCGAGGGGCGATGACATTCATCTTCTGACCGGTGCGCATCGCCGCCATGACCAACGTTCGACCGCCGCGCTCCGATGCCGCAACCAAAGTGTTGCCAGCCATGGAGGTGTAGCCGGTCTTGGCGCCGATGTGGCCCGGGTAGTCCCACTGCAGCATCGCGTTTTGGTTGTACAGGTTCATCTTGCGGCCGGTGGTTGGGGACTCCATCCATTGTGTCTTCGTTTTCAGGATGGAACGGATCGCTGGAACCTCGATCGCGGCTCGAAAGATCGTCGCCAGGTCGCGAGAAGTGCTTACTTGATCTGACCTGTCCAGGCCGTTGGGTGTGAGGGCATTGGTATTCGTCGCGCCAAGGCGCTGCGCCTCGCGATTCATTAACGCGACGGTGTTATCCCAACCGCCGTAGGCGTTGGCCAATGCGGAGGCGGCGTCGTTCCCACTGTTCATCATCATTCCGGCGAACAGGTCAGAGACCAGAAACGGCGTACCGGCACGCAGTCCGATCTTCGTTCCTGGTTGGTTGATGTCCTGCAAGGTAGGGGCAAACAACGAGTCGCCATCAATGCGCTCGATGAGAGACACGGCGGTGAGTGCCTTGAGCGTGCTGGCTGGAGGTAGGAGTCGATCTGGGTCTTTGCTCGCGAAGATCTCGCCCGTTTGAGCATCAGCCACGATCCAACTGGAGGCCACGACCTGTGGTGGGCGTACGTAGGTGCCGTCCTTTGCGGAGAATTGCACCTGAGCGGGCTCCGAGTTGGTCGTGCTCTGCGTTGCCGTCGCGGCCGCGGGTGAGGCGGGTTGCGCAGGCGTGGCAGCGGCGGCGGGCAGTGCGACACCTGCGCCCAGGAGGCCGACCAGCACGGCGCAGGCACCGCGCGTCCACGCAGGTCGGCGTGAGCTCGGGGTGGAACGCATGGCCGGAAGATAACCCGGATCGGGTCCGCCCCCGGTTACTGACAGCGCACGAGACGTTGTGAATTGTCCCAAATTCCGGCCAAAGCGGACGGAAATGCCGGTTGCCGCGCATCGATCGGGAGGTGATCTTACGATACGTACGTGCGCATCCCAGGAGTCCTGCTGCGAGCAGCGGCAGTCGTTGGGGTCAGTGCTGCCTTGGTGGCCGCTCCTTTGTCCGCGTCGGCGCAGGAAGTTGGCGCAATCCCTGAGCCACAGATCGATTCCAAAGAGCGGTTCGCCGTTGAACTGTTGCACCGCGGCGGTTGGCCGCTGACTGGGAGCAACATCTGCGCCGTGATCGGATGGGAACTCGCCGAGGGTGGCCACTTCATTCCAGGGTCGTCTAGGTTCAACCCGCTGAACACTAGTCAAGCGATGCTCGGTGATTCGGTGTTCAACTCCCACGGCGTTCGGAACTACCCGAACTGGAATACGGGACTCGACGCGACGGTGAAGACGCTACAACTGAGCTATTACGACTACGTTCGTTTGGCACTCATGCAAGGCGACGACCCAGTTGCTGTTCTGTCGGCGGTGGGCACGTCGGTGTGGGGAACCAAGTTCGAGAACCCGGCAGCGTTTATCAGCAACGAGTGTATGACCTGGGCCCAAGAATATGACCGGCGCAGTGAGGCCGGACGTGCCGAGGTTGCCCGGGCCAAGGCAGAGATCGCCGCATCCCGCGAACGCCTAGCGACTGCCCAGGCTGAACAGGCTCGACTCGAGCAGCGCTACACCAAGATTGAGGGTCCGATTCTGGATGCTCAACGCAAACTGCAAGGTTTTGCCCGCACGCTATACATGTCTGGACTTGAACCCTCAGTGCTCAGCGATATCGAGGCGTTCGACTCCGGCGATCCGATGGCGTACACGATTGTTGCTTCGTACACGAACTACGCGGCTACCTCGGACGCGGCGCAGATCAAGGCCGCTGTCGCGCTGCTCGCTGAAGTCGGCGCATCGCGGCAGAGCGCCTCAGACAAGGTCGCCGTCGCGCAAGAGGAGATCACCCGCAATGAGTACGCCCAACTCGCTGCCGAAAAGGAGTTGGCGCAGATCGAGTCCCAACTGCCATTCTGATCTCAAGAGGTGGAGGGGCGAGTGGATCCGATTCTGTTAGGTGCGTACGCAGCGATCCGTTGCCCGCGGCGCGTGCACAACGAGTTCGACAAGACGATCGCCACTTCGTCTCAACAGTTGGTGCCCTCCCCGGTGGCGCAGGAACGCATCGATGCAGGCCGCGAGTTTGAAGCCCACATCCGGCAGACGCTGCGCGACTTGCACGGCGAGGACGTCGTGACTGTCGACCCAAGCGTCGGGCGCAGCGAGGCAATGTCACTGACGACGGCGGCGATGGACGCGGGAATCCCAATCGTTCTTGGCGGGTGGCTGCCCAACGACCCAGCAGGAGGTCGCAAGGGGCGCCCTGACATCCTGCTGCGCGATGTCTGGCTACCTGCTGCGTCTGACTCTGGCGGCGCGTGGGCCTACCTGCCGGTCGATGTGAAGAACCACAAGATGCTCAGTCATGCCAACCACTCCAGGGGAGACGCAGTTCTTTCGTCATTGCGACGGCCGACCTACGCATGCAGCGTCGCCGAGGCCGACTATTCCGGGCGCCGCAATCGCTACGAAGTGGACATGTTGCAGCTAGCGCACTATTGGCGGATGCTGCAAGCGTGCGGCCACGCCGGCGAGGGTGGTGCCCGTGGCGGTGTCATAGGAGCAGACCAACTGGAGTCTTCGGCGCTCGACACAGCAGGCAGTGGACATGTCATCACGTGGCTGGACCTCGACGCGCCGCTATGGCGCACCTACTCGCGCTCTGCTGCATCGGGCCGGGCGCTGCGGACTGCGCTGGAGCGCTACGACCACGAGTTTGCATTTCGCCTCGACATCGCCGACGTCGCTGTGCAACGCACCGGTCACGCCGACGACCCCGAGCCGCTGGTCGACCCGATCTGGGTTTCGGAGTGTTCGCAATGCCCATGGCAGGACTACTGCGCCCAAGAGCTAGGACCCGATAACGCGAGCCTGGCAGTGGGGCGCCTCAGTGCGCGGCAGTGGAACGCCCTCTCGGAGTTGGGGATCAGCACCGTCGACGAGCTTGCGTCCCTGAACGCAGACCATATCGCCAGCTTCGATGCAGACACTGAACTGAATGATGTTCGGGATCCGCAGGAGGAGGTAGTCGGCACCGGAAGCAGCGGTAGTGGCAAGACGAATGAACTCCTGAAGTCGTACCTAACGCAGTTCGTCGACGCCAAGGGGGCTCAGCGAAGTCTGGCCAAGGCAGTGCGTTCGGCGCAGATGACCCTCGAGGGTGTGTTCCTAAAACGGTCCAACACCGCTGCGATTGAACTTCCTCGCGCAGATATTGAGTTGCACGTAGATGTCGAATCGGATCGGGCATCGCGGGTGTACCTGTGGGGGGTGTACCTAGTCGACAACACGACGGGCACTGCCGACTACGAGCATATTTCGGAGTGGGAACCGATCGATGATCAGCGAGAGGCGCAGTTGGCATCGCGTTTCTGGCAGTACCTCATTGAAGCGATTGAGCGAGCGAACAACGAGGAGTTGTCCCTTAGCGTCTACCACTACGCCAAACCTGAACCTAACGCGTTGATGAAACTTGCGAAGAACGCTCACGTCTCAGGTCGTCCAACGGTCGATGATGTCAAAGCCGTCATCGACGACCATTTTGTTGATCTATTCCAAGTTGTGAGGTCGAACTTCTACGGGCGCCATTCCCTCGGACTGAAGGATGTTGCGCACCACGGTGCAGGATTTTGTTGGCGCGACGACGACCCCGGTGGTGCGCAGTCACAAGTGTGGCTTGAAGAGGTGTATGCCGGAGATAGCTCGGCGATCACTCGAATCCTGGAATACAACGAAGACGATGTCCGCGCCACCGATGCAGTCGTGAACTGGCTCATATCGCCAGAGAGTGGACGTCCTTGACGATCAAAGGCAAAGGCCGGTTCAGTTCTTCGCCGAGGTTCCTGGATGTGTCCTGGAAAGCCAAGGCTCAAGGCCCTCGCGGAGACTTTGGAGCGTAAACGGTTTTTCGATCTTTCCATTCATACCTAGCTTCTTCCAGTTCTCATGGATGGGCTGTGTTCGCCCAGGTGTCTTTCCGAGATTAGCTGCGCTCGGTCGCTTCGCTGATTTGATCAAGTGAGTCTAGAAACACCACCACAGCTTCGCCAAGTGCCGCACCCTGATCTTCTTGAATGAAGTGACCGGCGGATGCGATGGTTGGGTGCTCGCGGCCCGCCGCACCAACGAAACTGTCGCGAAAGACTGGGGCCATGGCGCCGGTGATGGGGTCGCTATCGCCGAATGCGACGAGGGTCGGGATACCGGACTGACTCAGCACCTGCCAGGCGTCGCGGTTCGCCTGACTAGCCGGGTCGTCGGGAGCCGTCGGCACGAGCGACGGCATGGCACGCGGACCAGCCTTGTAGCTCTCGTCAGGGAACGGCGCGTCGTAGGCGGCTCGGACATCCTCGCCCAGTTCACTGAGAGTTCCCGATTGAACGAGGCGACTGACATCCAGTTCGGGCGCTGTTCGTACTGCGTCGCGGAACTGAATCCAGAGTTCTGGCATCGCAAAGTCTCCGGTCGGTAGTCCGGTATTGGAGACAATCAGCGCTCGGAACGCGTCGAGATTCTCGGCGGCGATGCGTAAGCCGACCAACCCACCCCAGTCTTGGCCTAAGAGCGCGATGTCGCGCAGACCTAAATGGTCGAGTAAGAGTGATCGGATCCATTCGACGTGCCTGGCATACGAATGGTCCGCGATTTGTGTGGGCTTGTCTGAGGCGCCGAAGCCTACGAGGTCGGGGAGAATCACGCGGTAGCCCCCATCAACGACCACTTTCGCGACGTCGCGATACAGGAACGACCAGGTCGGTTCCCCGTGCAACATGACGACAACCGGAGCGTCGCTGGGTCCTAGGTCGCGGTAAGCGACACGTAGGGAGCCTCCGTCCCCGTCGGAAACCTTGGCGTAGTAGACGGGGTAGTCGAAGTCAGGGACATCGGCGAAGCGGTCGAACGCGGTGCTCAAGATCTGCATAAGCCAAACCTACTCCCTTGGCGGTCCTCAGCACAGGGGCCCATTCGAGCCCAATCCATCGGCACGGGCTGCTAGTGCCGGTCTCGGCGCAAGGCCTGCGCGGGTCGGTAAACTTGCTTGGTTCTCTTCTTCTCAAACTGGCGCTGCGCATGTACGTCGGATCTTCGCTCGGCCGAAGCTAGATCAGCCGTGAGCCGCAGGTATTGCTCCAGCCGAACCTGAGCTAGTGCACCACTTTCAACAGCAGCGACTACAGCGCACTGAGGTTCACTTGTGTGGCTGCAATCCCGAAACCGGCAGTCGGCGGAGAGTTCGAGAACATCGCCAAACTGGTGATCTGTTAGTTCCAAATCAGCCGGAGGCCGATCGCCCGCACGCCTGGAGTGTCAATAATGTGCCCACCTGTTGGTAGGTCAAAGAGTTGGCGGTCGGTTGTCGTGTGCCGCCCCTTGTGATCGCCGACGCGGACCCGTCCAACCTCTGCGGCGTCGCGTCCCAACAATGCGTTCGTTAGGGTCGATTTCCCCGAACCTGACTCCCCGAGTAGAACGGCGGTTTGGGTGGCGAGGCGCTGTTGCAGCAGATCCACGCCCACACCCGTCGCCGCCGACGCCAAAAAAACCTCAACTCCGGGGTTCTCCAGGCTGGCCTGACCCTCGATTATGGCGGGATCAGTAATGAGGTCGGCCTTGGTCAGAACCAGGATCGGGATCGCGCCGCAATCCCATGCAAGGGCGGCAGCGCGTTGAACGCGCCCTGCTTTCAGCGGCCGGTCGAGGCCGCAAACGATCACAACTACGTCTACGTTCGCTGCAAGGAGTTGCTCGCCACCCGCGGGATCAGCCCTGCGCAAGACGTTTCTGCGCGGTGCTACATCGATGACTCGATCGGCGTCAGGTCCGACGATCACTCGGTCGCCCACGAGTGGGCGAGGTCGAACGGACTTGGGGACTGGCAGGAGCTCGTCACGGCCGGTGGTCGCGACGAGGTCCGCGATTGAGGAGATCACCACATCCACATCGACATCCACATCCACATCCACATCCACATCGACATCCACATCGGTGTCGTGAGCGGGGCGTAGCGAGTCGAACGTCATTTTTCCAAGTTAGCAGTCTGCTCGCAGCCGGTAGCAAGAGTTTTCGCCGCTCCTATCCCAGGACGCTATGCACGTAGCACCACCGCCACGCCTCGCGCGGCTCGACGCTGCGCATCACGGGGTGGCCTGTCTCACGGAAGTGTCGATCCGCGTGCGTCGCCGCGGAGGAGTCACAGCAGCCGACAGCGCCGCAGGTCAAGCACATCCTCAGGCGTACCGCAGTGGTGCCCTCCAACAAGCAGCGTTCGCACACTGGGGGAGAGGGAGGCGTCAGTTGAGTTCCCTCCAATGAGGTCTCGATATCGGAACACGCTGGTGATACCTGAGACGGGGTGACAAGTTCGCCCACTGATTCGTCCGGTTCTGGAACGTAGTGATCCAGCATGGCTTCCTCAACATCCAGGATTCGAATCACTGCTCGAACGGTTTGATCGCTGGCGGTCCCGTCGTCCCGTGCGCCGATCACTGCCACGCGCTCGGCGTCGAGCATGTCTAGACGCAGCCGCTGGTATGTCGCAATGGGAGCTTCGGAGTCCAACCGGGAGCCACCGACCCGCTCCCAAGCGGCGTTACTGCGCTCGTTGGTGCGCGTTCGAAGTCGAGCGATGACCTCGGGATTCTCACCTCTCGCAGCTGCTACTTCAAGCTCAGCACGCCCAGCAGTCCTCGCACGATCGAGCAGCGCGGCCTCCGCCAACGCTTCTTGGCCCGGGTCAGGTGGTCGAAGGCGAAGTCTGCGGACCAGCCAGGGCAGTGTCGAACCCTGAATGAGGATCGAGGCCACAACGACGACAAGTGCTACCAGGATGAGCACATCGCGCCATGGAATATCGATAGGCAGGGCTAGGGCCGCGGCTAGCGTGACCACCCCGCGCATGCCGGCCCAGGAGATAACCGTCACGGCTCGCCAAGGTGGGACTGCCCGCGGTGCGCCAAAGGGGATGCGTTGCAGCAAGCTGTCGCCGTAGACCCAGACGAATCGAGCCACGACCGTGGCTAGGTACACACCCAGACAGGCCCAGGCCACCAGTGCCATATCGAACCCATCATTGACGACGGTCTCGACAATGTCTTTGAGTTGAAGGCCAATGAGGAAGAACACTGTGTGTTCGAGGAAAAACGATACCGATCGCCAGTTGCCTTCAGTCTGCAACCGGGCTGTTCCCGATTGCAGGAGTGGAGACTTGTGCCCGATGATCAGGCCGGCAACGACGACCGCGATGACTCCGGATGAGCCGATCTCTTCCGCCGGAATGTAGGCGATGAACGGGATAGTGAAGGCAAGAACCGTGTCGTAGGAGGGATTGGAGATGCGTTTGCGTACGGGTGCCCAGATAGCGGCAACGATCGCTCCGATGATGACTCCGCCTACCGCCGCCACCGCAAAGTCCCAGGAGATCTCAAGCACTGTGACGGTTCCGGCCAAGGCGAGGATTGCCGCACGCAGCGCCGTCAGCGCGGTGGCGTCGTTGACGAGGCTCTCGCCCTCCAGTACGGAGACGATGGCCGTCGGCATACCTACCCGCCGAGCCACTGCGGAGGCTGCGATTGCGTCCGGGGGAGCGACGATTGCTCCGATGGCAAATCCAGCGGCCAGCGGCAACCCGGGGATTAGCCACCAGGCGACGACGCCGACAAAAAGCGTGGTGAAGATGACCAAACCGACAGACAGGCTAATCAGCGCGCGCCGGTTGGCGCGGAAGTCGATGAATGAGGTGTTGTACGCGGCCGAGTAGAGCAGCGGAGGGAGGATCCCAACGAGGACGAGTTCAGGGCTTAGTTGATAGCTCGGGACGAACGGGATCAGGGAGAGCCCGATACCTGCGACCAGCAGCAGCAGTGGCGGTGACACTCCGAGCCGCCCGGCTAACGCTGAAACGGCAACGACGGCGATCGCAATCGCTACGAGGGAGAGGGCGATTTCCACTGGTGCATCTTTGCAGGTTCACGTCCGGTGCGCGGCCCGATCACGCCCATGGGTCAACATCCCGAGGCAAGTAAGGTTCGAACAAGTCGTCGGGGCGCGGGGTAGGTTGGGCGCTGTCCAGCAGGCCAATAGCGGACGGTTCGCGATTGATTTAGAGGAGCGGGTACCAGGGTGTTCGAGCGGCAGGTTGCGCAGGCGATCAGGCAGGTTAGCGAGTCGATCATCATGCCACGCTATCGCCAGCTAGAAGACGATGAGATCTTCGAGAAGGGGCCAGGGGACCTGGTAACAGTGGCTGACCGGGAGTCTGAGCTCGCGCTCGCTGCGGCACTACTGGAGATCGATCCAACTTCCCTTTTTGTCGGGGAGGAGGCGGTCGCTGCCACCCCAGTCACGATTGAGCTAGCGCGCGAGGCCGGCCGGGTGTGGATCGTCGACCCGATAGATGGGACAGGGGCGTTCGCGCGGGGCAAGCCACGATTCGCTGTGATGGTTGCCCTGCTGCAAGACGGGGCGACCACCACGAGTTGGATTTGGCAGCCCGTCGATCAGCGCATGTACGTGGGCGCCCTGGGCGGCGAGACGACCGTGAACGGGTTGTCAGTGACTCCAGTGGTCGGCAGCGGACGCGCTCGCACCCTCGCGGAGATGTCGGGGATCGTGCGCACGACGTACTTTGACGAGGATCAGCGCAAGAAGGTGGATAGGCGGGTCGAATCACTCGAGCGAGTCCGGCTCAATCGTGGCGGCGCGGTGCGGTTACATCTACCCCGAACTGCTCTCAGGTGAACTCGACTTCGCCATGTTCAGCCGCCAGTTCCCTTGGGATCACGCGCCAGGCGCGTTGATGCTTGAACAGTCGGGAGGAGCCGCTCGATCACTCGACGGGCAGCCCTACGACCCGACTCGGACATCTTTCGGGCTTCTTTGCACCCGGTACGCGGACGAATGGGAAAGCATTCGCGACGCTCTGCTCTGAAATTCGATGATGACTACCGACAGAAGCGCAGCATCCGGCAGTATGGTTGAAGCATCAGTTTGATGGAATGCTGGCCTTCCACCATCTGCAAGCAGGTGTCGGGTCGTCGGCTTGGCAGCGCATTTGAGCGAGAGTGGTGGATTCAAGTGGTGAACGTCATCGAAAGTCCGGGCGGAACAACGGTTCGAAGCGACAATAGATGGCGTGTCGGTCGGTAACCTCGATTACATCTTCGACGGCGACATCATGATCACCACGCACACGATCGTCTCTCCGGACTACGAAGGCCGCGGCGTGGGATCCGCCTTAGCGCTTGCCGCCCTCAACAAAGCTCGCGCACAGGACCTGCGGGTTATCCCGCAGTGTTCATTCGTCTCGGCATACATCACCCGCCATCCTGAGTTTGCGGACCGTATTGCTGCGTGAGTCCGCTAGCCATATCCTGACCGACCACCGGGCCAATCAACTGGGTGAAAAGCCTCGGGTGGTGAGGCGGAAGCGACGGTTTGGCGTCACACTGGAACTCCAGTGATGTTTTTCTGTTGAGGTGCGATGGAGGCCGATCATGGTGCCTTCGCCCAGCAGTCGACCCCCCGCATTAGATCGCCAGTCGCGGCGCAATGCGGCGGCTACGACGTTGATCGCATGCGCCGCAGTTGTCGCTTTGGCCCTCGGGGTGGGACCCGCCACAGCGGACAGCAACTTCAAGTTGCGCCGCAACCGAAGCGCGCACGAACTAGCGAGGCCAGCCGCGCAGGACGAAGTAGCTGAGCCGATCGACACTCGGGATGTGGTGCGGGCCAACGAGTCAGAGTCGGACCTACGCCGAGCACGAACCGACCAACTTGTTGTCGACTATGCCCCGGGCGTCAAGGCGAAGGGCAGCGACGGGCTGGCAACGGGAAGCGGCGCTTTGGGGTACCGGCCGCGAAGGGCGAACCGCTCGGCGGCAACGTGCGAACCGTACGACTGGACAAGCCCGTCTCCGCTGCAAAAGCTGAACGGCTATCGTCCCGAATGCAAACTGACCGCCGAGTGATCGGTGTCGAGCCTGACCTCCGAGCCTTTCCCTCCTCGCAAGTCCAGCCAATCGACGCTCCGTCCGATTTGTACTACGCAGACCAGTGGGACTTGGCCTCGAACGGCGGACTCGATGGCGTCAGCACCACGAGTCTGTCGGGCACCAACGCACGCTATGCGTGGGCGGCGACTACCGGAGGCGCCGACGCCCCGACTATCGCCGTCATCGACACCGGCTCCACAGTTCACCCAGACTTGGTCGATCGCTGGGTGGATGGCTACGACATGATCGCCGTCAGTGCCGATGCGCGAGACGGCGATGGCCGCGACGCCGATCCGAATGATGAGGGTGACTACAGCAGGGGGTTCCTCCTCGACGGTTGCGCCAGCGAGGACAGTAGCTGGCACGGCACTCACGTTGCCGGGACCATCGGCGCAACACCCGACAACGGGAGTGGGGTAGCGGGAATCGTTGGCGATGCCAAGATTCAAGCCGTGAGAGTTCTCGGGGTCTGTGGCGGGTACGGCAGCGACATTGCGGCAGGTATCACCTGGGCTTCGGGCGGTGAGGTGTTCAATGTGCCAGATAACCCGCAACCCTCACGGGTGCTGAACCTCTCGCTCGGCGGTCTGGCAACCGAGGGCTGTCCGGCATATGTCCAGTCGGCAATTGATGGCGCTGTTGCCCGCGGGTCCGTCGTGGTCGTCGCGGCCGGAAACTCCGCCGCAGACGCAGCCAACTACTTTCCAGCCAACTGCAACGATGTCGTCGTCGTCGCAGCCACCGGTTCGACGGGTGCGCGCGCCTACTACAGCAACTTCGGAGCAGGGGTAGATCTTGCAGCGCCAGGTGGCGACAGTTCGGTGCTGTCGAACCGCGGAATCCTGTCCACCCTGAACTCGGGGGAGACGCAACCGGGTGACCCCAGCTACGCCTACTACATCGGAACATCGATGGCCGCTCCGCACGTGGCTGGTGCTGCGGCTCTGTACCTGAGCGAGAACCCAGAGGCGACGCCCGCCATGGTCGAGAGCGCCCTGGAGTCATCCACCGCCGCGTTCCCACAGCAGCGCATAGCGCCGGACTACTCGTGTGAACAGCCAAAGCCCTGCGGGGCCGGGATGTTGGACATGGCGGCGCTGCTGGGAGTAGACACGCCTCCGGGAGCAGTGGTTGCCCCGCAGGCGGGAATCTACGACAGCACCACAATTGGAGTTAACTTTCAGGCTCCCAGATTCGCCGTAGCCTCCTACCGGGTCAGGGCACTGAGCCCCTCATTGGCAGTGCTCGGCGAGACCGAAACGACTGACCTCACTAGCTACGTGTCGGTGGCAGACGCCGATGCTGTCGACGCCGTCGAGGTTGTCGCTAGCAACTCGGTAGGTCTCGGAGTCGTTCAAACGGTGGAGTTGTCTGGGTACGTTGCACCTGATCCAGTAGAGCCAACACCAAGCCCGACTGTGACGGAATCTGCCGCCCCCACTCCGAGTCCAACGCCGACGCCGACGCCGACTGTGACCGTCACCCCCACGCCGACTCCGACGCCGACAGCCAACCCCGACGCCAACGCCGACTGTGACCTCACCCCGACGCCAACGCCGACGTGACCCCGACGCCAGACGCTGACTGAAAGCCCGACCCCAACACCGGCACCCACCCCGGCCCCAACGTCGCCGCCAATAGAAATCGCCGCGCCGGTGCTCCAGCAGGAGATCTTTGCCGTGCCGACGCGAGTTCGGGCGGGGAAAAGTGCTCGCGTGAGCCGCATCACGAGCGCAGGCATCACGGCCAAGGCCAAGTCGAAGACCAAACAAATTGCCGGGTCAAACAGAAGTCGGCGGTCTTCCGCATCAAGGGCAAACGCCTTGGTACATGTCGCGTCAAGATCACGGCACCAGCGACAGGATCGTGGGAGCGACTCAAGTCCGTCGAGTTGGTGAGGATTGCGTAAGACTTCCCTCTCAGGACTTCGGCGGCGCGGGGGATTCTCAGCGGGAATACGCATTCAACGAAGTCCCGTACTAACGTGACGGCTGTGTCACCCGAATCCGAGGCTCCAGAATCACCTGGGCTCGCGACGACCGACTCCCGGGTCGTGCCCGCGGTCGTGGCGATCGCTGTTGTGGCCATCGGAGCACTACTTTTGGCTTTGTTTGCGCCCCCATCGAACATTGTCGACGTCGCTGCCGCTTCACCGTCGATCGCGGCCCCCGAGGACACCAACATCACGGTCAGTCCCGAAATACCTGCCTTCTACGATGTGAAAACGGGATCACCGGAGGCGCCTGGAACGCTCGTTAAGAGCGAGGAGGTCCCAGGATCGCCGGAGGGCACAAAGAGTTATCGATTCATCTACCACTCAACCGACCTCAACGAGGCCGACACCGTCGTTTCAGGGCTCTACGTTGTGCCCACAGCCCCACCACCCCCCGGTGGATTCCCGCTAGTCACCTACGCACACGGCACTACCGGGTCGAATCGGCACTGCGGAATCTCGCTTACGCCATTTGAACCCAACACCCCAGGTTTCTCCAATTTCAGCCGTCAGATTTTGCCGCTAGTCCAACAGGGGAATGCGGTCGTTGCCACTGACTACCAGGGAATGGGTGCTCCTGGTGACCCGATGTATCTGGTCGGACAGATCGAGGGACAGAACACACTCGACGCGGTGCGCGCGGTCCACAAGTGGCGGCCAGAGGTGAACAAGGAGAAGACAGTTATTTGGGGTCACTCCCAGGGTGGACACTCTGCGGCGTTCGCGGCCCAGATCGCCCCCGACTATGCTCCCGAACTGCCAATCCAGGGCGCTGCCGTTCTAGCGCCAGGCCTGCTTCCATCGCTTCCGCTTGCCGTCGAGGGGTTGCTCGCTGCGACTAAGCCGAGTGGACAGACAGGCTTCGTCATGTTGATCGCCGCCTCGTGGGCCGCAACGTATCCAGACCAGATGAGCGCGGCGGATATTCTGACTCCCGCAGGAGTGGCGAAACTCCCCGTCGTCAATGAACTCTGCGGGGAACAGCAGAGCGACGCGTTCATGGATCAGCCGATGTCGTACTACGTCAAGGATCCGGTTCCGGCCGTCTTCTACGATCTGGCGACCGAGAACACCCCTGGAGCCATCCCGATCGAGATGCCGATTGTCATGGTCCAGGGAATGAAGGACACGACGATCATCCCGCAGTTGACGCTGGCGTTCGACAAATTGCTGTGCCAGATGGGCAACACGGTCGACTTCCACATCTATCCCAACGACACCCATCCTGGTGTTGTGGTCAACTCTCAAGATCGAATCAATGGCTGGATAAAGGACAGATTCGATGGCCGGTCGGCCCCCAATAACTGCACGAACCAATAGGGCGAGAGGTTGATCATGGGAGCTATCACCGCTGCGGCAGTGGGCTTGGCGTTGCTCGTCCTTGCCGTCGTGGCGGTGAGTGCCGGGACTCGTCAGGATTCGGCGGGTAGCCAGCAGGCTTCGGGCGATGCCTGGGCGCGGCGCTCTAATGGTGGACCGGTTGGCGTGTTCGTCGCCAGCTTGGCCTACCTCGTTGTGCTCACGCCTGTCGTCGCTCCCGACGGGATCAACCTTCCCACCGCTGTTCTGCTGCTCGTGGTCGCTGCTTTGCCTGCCGTTATCTCAGGGTTGTTTTCACGCGCGAGGCATCAGTTCGGCGATGCCGCTCGTCGTCTCTATGACGTGTTGGCGGTGATTGTCGCTTTCGCGCTTCTTGTGGGATTACTTGCGAGCGTCGCCGCGTTCACCTCACTTATGGGTGACGTCAACCGCTATCTCGCTACCGCCGTCGTGGGGTTGGCCGTAGGTGCGTATCTAGTTGCCCGCGGTCGTGCGTCGGCCAGTAGGACAAGTCGGTGGACGCTCGTCGTTGCGTTCCTCTTGCCGGTTCTCCTCGTTGGGCTAGGTGGTGCCGTCAGTGATGCAGGCACCATCATCAGTCCGCTCGTCCCGACTACAGAGGTCTCGCTAGGAACCGCGTTGGCAATGATCTGTGCTGCGGTCGGTTTGGGCTTCGTCGACCCAGCGATCGGACTGATAGTGAGGGGCGCGCCGCGACCGAGCAAGGTCGCTAGCTGGGGATCGGTGATCGTCGCTGCATTCGTGCTAACCCTGTCGTTAGGTCTGATTCTCGTCTATGGCGGAGGGTTCGTGGCTCCTTCGCTGCAGGCGTTCTTGCTGGCTGCGGCTCCCGCGATTGCCATCGGTGTATTTATCTTCATCATCGTTTACGTCATTGCTAGCGCAGCGGACACCCAACTCGCCGCCGCGACCGAAGTTGCCACGGGCTTCACCGCCCCCAGCAACCGGGTACGCGTGACTATCCTCATTGTTGTTGTCGCAGTGGTTGTCGCGATGTTCGTTCCAGCCACGGGGCAAATCGTCGCCGTTGCGGCGTTGCTAGCCGCAACCGGATTCGGGGCGCTGCTACCTGCTGTGAATGGTGGCGCGCCCAAACTGCGGCCCGCGCCGGCGATGGTCGTCGGGTTGGCAGCGGGCATCGTCATTGCTGTGCTGATGGGTCTCCCAGAGGCCCTTCGCTTCCAAGGTGCTACCGCGGTCGCACTCATCGTCGGGTTCCTGCTCTCTGGCACGGCTTCGTTTGTACTCGCGAAGCGACCGCAGCCTGAGCCGATCGCAGCAGCGTAATTAGTCGAACCAGGGTGGGGGGCGTCACACGCGTACCCAATATGCGGTGGCTCGAAGGGTCAGCGATTCTGTGCCGTGTTAAATGGTTCCACCTGTAGTTTCAACAACCTTGGATGAGAGTCAGGCTAATGGGACCGATCTCGCGCTGGGCAGTAAACAAACCGTGGATGGCAGTTGGTGCCTGGGTCGTCGCCCTCGTCATCATTTTCGGTGCCTCGGGCACGATGGCTGGAACCTACAACGACTCCTTCAGCCTGCCCGACAGCGAGTCTGCCCAGGCTCAGCAGGTTCTCGAGGACGACTTCGGTGGCTTCGGTGCCACGGCTAGCGCGAATATCGTCTTCAGTCCGGCCGAGGGGACCATCAACCAACCACAAGTGCAAGCTCAGGTTGAGCAACTAGCCAACGATGCCCGCGAGCTCAGTTCCGTGGCTGCGGTGTCAACTCCCTACAACGATCCCACCGCCGCGCAGCGGGGTCTCGTCAGTCCTAGTGGCGAGGTTGGGCGGGTCGAGGTTCAGTTCAACCAGGCGGATAGCGAGGTTCCGCTTGACGAGATCCAGAGTTTGATAGCCGATGTCGAGGCCGCCAACACTGCTGAACTTGAGGTCGGCATCGGTGGGCAGGTGGTCGACTTCGCCAATCAGTCTGTCCCGTCGAGTGAGTTCATCGGCATCATCGTTGCCATCATCATCATCTTGATTATGTTCGGTTCAGTGGTGGCCGCTGGTCTCCCGATTTTGACAGCACTGATCGGCCTCGCAGCAGGAATCTCTATCGTCACCGTGGCCGCGAATGTCGGTAGATATCGCCACCTTCGGTCCCACGCTGGCAGCGATGATCGGCCTTGGAGTCGGGATCGACTACGCGCTGTTCGTCATCAACCGGTACAGACAAGCCGCCCTGGCTGGTCGCGAGCCAAAAGACGCTGCCCTGGAGGCTGTGAATACCGCTGGACGGGCGGTCGTCTTCGCTGGCACGACCGTCGTCATCGCTCTCGGAGGCCTCTTCGTTCTACGGCTGAATTTCATGAACGGACTAGCTATCGGCGCGGCCATCACCGTAATCACCGTGATGCTCACTGCCGTGATTCTGCTCCCGGCGGTAATCTCCCTGCTTGGACGCAAGACATTCGCCTTGAAGATGCCGTGGGCGCGTAACCCCAAACCTGCATCTGAGGGCAAGGGTTTCGCTCGCTACGGGTCGAATCTGCAGCGTCATCCGTGGCTCTTCGGAGGAGCTGCGTTCGTTCTCATGGTGATTCTCGCGCTGCCGATGTTCGCCATGCGCTCAGGCTTTCCCGATGCTGGTGGCCGGGCTGAGACGGATACGACACGTATCGCGTACGACCTCACCACAGAAGGGTTCGGAGCAGGTGCCAATGGCCCGTTCCTCGTGGTCGTGGAACTGCCCGACGAGGCCGCCGTCGCCAAGGCGCAGGAGCTGTCAACCGCCATTGCCGCTACCCCCGGTGTTGCAGCTGCCACACCTGTAGTTCCGGGACGCCGGCTGTAAGCGCGAATGGTCAGGCGGCGATTATCCAGGTGATCCCCACCACCGGTCCGCAGGATCTGGAAACAGACGAGACCCTGCAGCGCCTGCGCGACCAGACGATCCCGCAGGCGCTAAACGGGACCGGTGTTACCGCAGTCATTGGTGGCTCCACCGCGATCGTCGTTGACTTCAGCGAGACGCTCAGCGATGCGCTACCGCTGTTCTTGGCCGTTGTGGTTGGGCTGGGATTCATCGTGCTGGTGGTGCTATTCCGTTCGCTAGTCATCCCGCTCACAGCTGCGCTCACCGCGCTGCTGAGCTTCGGGGCCGCCGTTGGAGTATTGGTGTTTGTCTTCCAGTGGGGCTATCTCTCGAGTCTGTTTGGGATCACCGGAACTGGGCCAATCCTGCCCTTCCTGCCGATCATGCTCTTTGCGATTCTGTTCGGTTTGTCCATGGACTACCAAGTCTTCTTGGTGACGCGGATGCAAGAGGAGTGGGGACGCACGAAGGACAACAAGGCATCCGTGCGCCGTGGCCTCGCTGGTTCTGGTCGAGTCGTGGCCGCGGCCGCAGCCATCATGTTCAGCGTCTTCATCTCGTTTGTATTCGGTGACGATGCAACGATCAAGGCGTTCGGGCTTGGCTTGGCCGTCGCGATTGCGCTGGATGCATTCGTGATCCGCCTGGTGCTCGTACCTGCGCTAATGACGGTCTTGGGTCCGGCCAACTGGTACCTGCCTAAATGGCTCGGCAAGATTCTTCCAGAGATCAAGATCGAATCCGAGGAAGAGGCCGCCGAGATCGCTGACATCGACGACCCAGATTCGGGGCAGCCCAAGCAAGCAGCGCCGGTGAGTTCCTAGCGAAACTACTTCGTTAGCGCGCCTGTGACACAGGACTAGCTGAAGACCGCGGCTAGTTGCTCGGTCCAGGCAATGACTCTTCCGTGTTGGCTGAGCGTCCCGACGAATGTTGCGTAGCCGTCTTGGGCGCTGATGGTGTCGTAGCGGAACTCGAACCAGTCCGTGGTGGCTACTGGGATCTCATCAACGATGTGAGCCGTCCAGCTCGCCGTACTGGCAGCGCCTGACGTTGCCATCGGCAGTGTCGCGGGGGGCCAGGCGTCTCAGTAGACCGAGGATTCCGGCTGCGCCAGCGACAGGTTCCCGGTGGCGGCAGTAGCCACCCAGGGTTGCCCTCGGTGAGCCGGAGTAGGGGAAGTCACCATGTCCCCATCGAATCTCAAAGTTCTTCAAGAAGACCGGCACAAGTCCCTCGATGTACGGCATTTCCGGCGCCTCGTCGAGCGATCTTTCAAGAGGTGGAACAGCCCCCGAGACAGTGATGTCGGACTCTCTTGACCCGCCATAGATTGCCTGGATACGTGACGTGAGCTGGTCTCCTTGGCTGACCGTCGCTGAAGTGAACGTTGTCCATTTTCCCCGTCGATCAACAGCCGTCGCGAGCGTCGCAGTCCCGGGTTCCAGCGGAGCGAGGAAGTTCAGCGCGATGGAGCGCAGTCGCTGGTCAGGTTCGACTAACTCAGACATGGCAGCATGCGCGTTCGCCGCCACCAGACCACCGAACAACGTTCGCCCCTGCGACCAGCACCGGTCGATCTCAATGCTCCAACCATCACGGGAAAGTCTGGTCGGGGTGGCGGCAGTGCCGAACGAGGGACAGGTGTCCTGTCCCTGCTCGACGCTCATCCGGTGATTCGCTCGGCAGCTAGCCGACCCGAGATCAAGACCATTGGCACGCCGACCCCCGGTGTGGTGCCCGAACCGACGAAGACCACGTTCTCGCCCCAGATGTTGTGGGGGCGAAACGGCCCAGTCTGCGTGAACGAGTGAGTCGCAGCGAACGGTGCGCCCGCCTCCATACCGCGCTCTTGCCAGTCGGCCGGAGTTGTCAGTTGCTCAACGGTAATCGCGTCGCCAAAGCCGATGTAGCCGTTAGCCTCGAGCGTCTCGACCATCTGATCGCGATACCGGGGTCCGAACGTTGCCCAGTCGATCCCGGCTCGATTGTTTGGCGTGGGGAACAAGACGTAATAGTTCTCGCGGCCCGCCGGAGCAAGCGACTTGTCGGATCGAGATGAGTTAGTGACGAAGAAGCTGGGGTCGCTCATGATCTCGCCACGATCGATGAGTTCGGTGAAGACGTTGCGCCAACTCGCGCCAAAATGGATGTTGTGGTGGGCGATCTGGCTGTACTGGGCGGTTGATCCGGCCAGGAGTAGCGCACACGACGGTGAGTACTCCAGGCGCCTGACCGACCAGGGGTCGGTCTTGAGCAGGTCGCGGTAAGCAATTGGCAGGTCGGGGTTGAGGACGACCACGTCGGCTTCGATGCGCTCGCCATCGGTCGTGATTACTGCCGAGGCGCGCGATCCGTCGTGCTCGACCGAGGACACCTCGGTGTCGTAGCGGAACGTGACGCCATGAGATGCAGCTGCCGCCGCCATGGCTTTGGGTAGTGCGTGCATGCCGCCCTTGGGGAAGTACACCCCAGCTACTGAGTCCATGTATGCGATCACCGCATAGATGGCAAGAGCATCAAAAGGTGACATTCCTGCGTACATTGCTTGGAACGAGAAGACGCGTTGGGTGCGCGGGTCCTTGAGGAACTGGTTGATCTTTGGCGCAAGTCGGCGGAACCCACCGATCGCGACGAGTTTCGCCAAGTTCGGCGTCAACAAATCAAACGGTGAGTCGATATTTCGGTCGATGAAGTCGTTCATTTCAAGGCGGTACAACTCGCTGACGTAGTCAACGAATCGCCGATAGTTCGCTGCCTCGTCCGGGCCGATAACAGCCTCGATCTCGGCAGCCATCTGGTCGATATCAGAATGGACGTCGAGCCGGGATCCGTCGGGATAGTACGTGCGGTACAGCGGCGACACCGGCTCCATCTCGAGCCATGTGTCCGTTCGTTCGCCGATGGCCGCGAACGCATCATCAATCAGATTGGGCATCGTCAGCACTGTCGGTCCAGTGTCGAATAGGTGCCCCTGTGCTTGCCAGATTCCGGCCCGACCGCCAGGCGTTGACTCCCGCTCCACGACGGTCACGTGTCGACCGGCGCCAGCGAGCCTCATCGCGGTCGCCAACCCTCCAAGTCCCGCTCCGACGACGACGACGTTGTCGGTCTTTCCGCGTACTGTTCTCATGGTTACCTACTTCGTTCGTCGAGTTGCAGCAGTTGCTAGGTCAGCTAGAACATGTTGGGCCCCGTTCGCCAAGTCCGCCTGCGATAGTGCGGCCATGGCCTCCTGCGTGAGAGTTTCGATCTTCTCTTCGGTCTTGGCTAGTGCCTTTGTGTCGACGATGATCGAACGTACTCGCTCGACATCGTCGCTTGTGAGTTCCTGAGCGCCGAGCGTCTCGCTGAGTACCGCTAGTTGAGTACCGTCAGCGGCTGCGGTTGCCTGAGCGATCAGGAACGTGCGCTTGCCTTCGCGGATATCATCACCGGCTGGTTTGCCAGTCACGCTTGGGTCACCGTAAACGCCGAGAACGTCGTCTCGCAGTTGGAATGCCTCGCCGAGGGGTAGGCCGAAGTCACTCATCGCAGCGATGAGGTCAGGGCGGTCAGCGGCCAAACTTACGCCGAGATGAAGCGGTCGTTCGATGGTGTACTTTGCCGACTTGTAACGGGCTACGTGGAGGGCCCGCTCGGGGGTAACACAGCCTCGTGCCTGCTCCACAACGTCGAGGTATTGCCCCGCCATCAGTTCGGTCCGCATCACGTTGAAGATGGGCTTAGCGCGCATCAGATCCTCGACCGGTAGCCCGCTGGCTAGCAGCAGTTCGTCGGACCAGGTCAGACACAGATCGCCGAGCAGGATGGCGCCCGCGATCCCGAAGTCGTGGGCTGACCCACTCCAGCTTTGGCGAGTATGGACTCCCTCCAGACTGCGATGAATAGACGGCGCGCCGCGGCGTGTGTCGGAGCCGTCCATCACGTCGTCGTGGATGAGCGCGCACGCCTGAAGGAGTTCTAAGGACGTGACTGCGCGCATGGCAGCCGCAGAATCGTCACCGCCGCCAGCCCCGCGCCATCCCCACCACGCCAGAACGGATCGGATGCGTTTGCCGCCCCCAGTGAAGGCGCTGACGAGGTCATGAAGCTCGGCGACATCTGGACTGATTGCCACGAGCGCGTCACGGTGAGAGTCGATGAAATCGACCAACGTAGCGCTGACTCGCGCTCGCACATCGTCGACGTCGAATGGGGAGTCTCGGGTCGCCATACCCCAACTCTAAGGATCTCCATTGATCGCTCGCGGTTGAGGTAGGCGACGCTGCGCGAAACGTGACGTGTTGGGCACTACGCTGCAGGTATGTCCGAACGTGTTGACCAGTTACTCATGGGCGAAACCCCATCGATTTCGTTTGAGTTCTTCCCGCCCAAGACCGATGCTGGCGAGGCGGCACTTTGGCAGGCGCTTGAGGAACTTGAGCCGCTCAATCCGACGTTCGTGTCCGTCACCTATGGCGCCGGCGGGTCGACTCGAGAACGCACCGTGGGAATCACCGAGCGAATTGCTCGGGATACCTCGCTCTTGCCGGTGGGACATCTGACCTGCGTCGGGGCGACAGTCGCGCAATTAGAGTCGGTGATCGACCAATACGCGCGCGCAGGTGTACGCAACATATTGGCGCTTCGGGGTGATCCTGCTGGTGGACCGGGCGCAGAATGGGTTCCGACGCAAAACGGTTTGAACTACGCGAGCGAGCTAGTCGAGTTGGTGCAGCGACATAAAGAGTTCTGCGTTGGCGTAGCCGCTTTTCCGGATCCACATCCGGCATCCGGATCAGCTGACCTCGACGCCAACATCCTGCTAGCAAAGCAACAAGCAGGTGCGAGTTTCGCCATTACCCAGTTCTTCTTCGAAGCCCAAACCTATGAGTCCCTCGTTGAGCGTTCTCGCAGTATCGGCGTCACGATTCCCATCATTCCGGGAATTATGCCCGTCACCAACCTCACGCAGATCGAACGATTCGCCCAGCTTTCCGGCGCCGACTTCCCGGAGGCAGTTCACACAGAGTTCGCCGAAGTTGCGGAGGAAGACGTGCGCGCCCTCGGGATCGCCAAGGCTACCCAGATGTGCCAACAACTCATCGACGGCGGAGCACCCGGGCTGCACTTCTACACGTTGAATCGCTCTAGCGCTACGCGGGAGATCTACGCGAACCTCCGCCTCGCGGCCCGAGTCTGAGTCGCCGGATTCTTGCGCAAGATGGACGGCTCTGATCACGACGAACTCGGACCCATCAGTCCGGCGACGAGTCGTGCGGAGTACTTCGCGCGGTGGTCGCAACTACACGGAGGGGTCGATCCACAAGCGAGTCGACTGATCAATATCTGGCTTAGCTTCGCCTACTCGGTGGCACGACCAATGACACGGCTAGGGATGTCTCCCAACGCCGTAACTGTCCTGGGACTCGTCGTCGCTGCGGGAGTTCCGCTGCTTGCCTGGCAGGGCGCACGCCAAGAAAGCGGATGGTGGCTATTGGCGGCTGTCCTTGTGACGGTGTTGACCGGCCTGCTCGACAACCTCGACGGTGCGGTTGCTGTCATTAGTGGGCGAACGACTCGATGGGGATACGTACTCGATTCGATCGCGGATCGGCTCAGTGATGCGGCGTTACTGGCAGCGCTCTGGGCGCTTGGGGCGCCCGGTCCGCTGGTTGTAGCCGCTGGACTCCTCGGGGCAACCCAGGAATACGCACGGGCCCGCGCAGCAGCAGCCGGCATTAGTGAAGTTGGCGTCGTCAGCATCTCCGAACGGCCCACCAGAGTGATCATCGTTGCGGTCTTCCTCGCGCTCGCCGCCTGGTCGCCCTACGGGATCAACATTGCCGGTTGGGGCACTATCGGGGCGTGGGCCGCATTTGCGGTCGCGTTGATCGGAGCAGTGCAGGTTTTTGTCGCGTTGCGCAAGCGGTTGACGTTGGAGCGCTGAACGCGGTTGCCGACCAGAGGTCGATCAGAGGTCGATCTGCTCACGTTCGCTCGGATGGGACGCGAGGGTTTCTTTTGGCTCGGCCGATCTGATTGGCCACGATCTCCGCCGACATTCCTACCAGAGGTAGGCCACCTCCTGGATGGGACGAACCTCCCACTAGGTACAGCCCCGTGATGGGGGACTGGTTCGCAGGTCGCAGAAACGCAGCACGCATGCCGTTGCTCGACGTCCCGTAGATCGAACCGCCCGGTGCCCGGGTGCGGGATGCCAGGTCTGCTGGCGTGATGATCTCGCGCCAGAGCACTCGATCGCGCAGGTCGACACCGCGCTGCGCGAGTAAGGCGAGCATTGCGTCCGCATACTGCTCAGCGAATGTGGCGGACCAACTGAACTCGTTCTTCCCTGAGCCATCTCGAGGTGCGTTGATGAGGACGAACCAGGACTCGTGATCGTCGTCTGGTCGCATCTTCGGATCGTCTGGGACACATGCGTAGATGGTCGGGTCGAGGGCTGGTCGGCCTCTGAACACCGAGTCAAACTCGTCGTCATAGTTGCGTCCAAACCAGACGTTGTGGTGGGAGATACCCGGTGTGCGGCCCTCGACGGCGAGCAACATGACGAAGCCGGAGAACGACGGAGTCGCCTTGGCAATCTTTCGCAACGGTTGGCGACCGCGGGCATCGTCGAGTGAGGTCGGTATAGACGTGTGTCGCATCAGCGTTGGCAACAACGATGTCGGCGTCGAACATCTGGCCGTCCGTACACGTGACGGAGGCGACTGCACCATCGTGCGTATTGATCCTTGCCACGTCGGTCGTCAGTCGAATATCGACCCGGCGCTGTGCGCAACGGGTGGCAAGCGCGTCCGCCAACGTGTGGACCCCGCCGCCCAAATGCCAACTACCGAAGGTTTGCTCGACGTACGGAATCGTCGCCAGCGCTGCTGGTGCCTTGCGTGGATCTGACCCCGAATAGGTCGCGTAGCGGTCCAGTAAGTCCCGTAGTCGAGGATCGTGAAGGTACTGCTTGCCCAGGGATCTCAGTGTTTGCCAAGGAGCCACCGTGCGCACATCCGAGGGATCCTTGGCAAGGGCGATCAGATCTTTCATTCCCGTCAGGGGCGACTCTAGGAATGGGCGCCTGGTGACATCCCAGATATCGGCTGCTCGGCTCATCAACGCCAGCCAGTCATCCCGCGCGGAACCGCCGAACGCCTCGCCGAGAGTGTTTGCCACGGCCGCTCGGGTTTACCCCCGGCAAGGTCACGTGTGATCCGTCAGGCCACCAGTACGCCGTTCCCGGATCTACCGACTGTAGGTCGACGTTCTCCTCAAGGGCCGTACCTGTCTTCAGGAAGAGGTCCCGGTAGACCGCGGGCAGCGTCACCAAGCTGGGACCGGTGTCAAACACGAACCCATCGCGCTGGTAGGCACCGGCTTTGCCGCCAACAGAATCGGATTGCTCAAGAATGGTGACGTCATGTCCTTTTACGCTGAGCCGGGCAGCGGTGGCCAGCCCACCGATACCGGCCCCGATCACAATCACCTTAGCCACGAGGTTTGACGATAGAACTAGGCTCTCATCACCGGTTACACCGGCACGCCCGCAAGACCACCGTGAAGGGAAAGGAGCCGCAACGTGGCTGATCTTTACGGTGGACAGCAAGCTCAGAATGGGGTCCGTCGCCTACCGGAGTCGTTACCGACCTACGCCTGGGCAGGTCTGGATGTGGATCGTCTCTGCGATGCCCACCCGCTTGTTCCGCCACTGCCGCTCGGGCGGGAGTGGCCACCTATTCCGCAACTCTTTGGCGATCCGAGTGGTGCCTCGCTACCCATCGTGGGATCCGACGCGCGGGGATCTGATGAACCCCTTGTCCCGGTCACCAGCGAGCGAGTCCGAGACCTGGCCGCATATTGGCACAGCGGCTGGCCACACGCTGTCCCCTTCTCCACGCTGCGAGAGACCGTGTGTCAGGAACTGCACAGGGCGTGCGAGGGATTGCCTGCAGGCTTCGGGTTCGCGGTGTTTGATGCGTGGCGAGATCCGCGATTGCAGAGTGCCCTGCACGAGTTGGCGTACCGCGACACAACCTTGGCCCCGGGTTTCGTGAGTCCTCCGTCTCGTGATCCTCGAACGCCGCCGCCACATGCCACCGGCGGCACACTCGACCTCACGCTGACCTGGCATGGGGTGCCATTGAACTTAGGAACGAGGTTCGACGAGTTCGTCCCCAAGGCGCACACCCGCGCGCTTGAAGGTGTCGACCAGCACCCCGAAGAGCTTGCCCGAAACCTGCGTCGCCTGCTGCGCGTGGCAATGACCTCGGTTGGTTTCGTACAACTCGATTGCGAGTGGTGGCACTTTGAGTACGGCACCAGATTGTGGGCCAAGATCCACGACCAACAACCGCTCTACCCGATGGTCGGATTCGATCTAGAGGAATCAGCCCCTTAGACAGGTCGGCCCTTCCAGGTCAACTGATTGTGCGCTCTTCGGTACTTCGACAGGACCGTCAAAGCAATCAGCGCGCCGATGGAGACGGGCCCGAACAGGCTGTCTGGCACCACTCGCTGTCCGGTTCGTCGGGCGACCATGACCCGCCCAGCCATGGCAGCGCCGGTGCCAGCCAACCCCCATTTTCTCGTTGCTGGGTCCCGACTCAGCAGCGCTGCTGGACACAGCAGATACGCGAAGCTGAGGAATCCGATCACGATCCACGACTGGGCTGGTGAGCCGAACGCTTGCCACAGTGACTTCGTGTAGCCGTCCACCAGCGCTCGATCAGAGTCGTACATTCGACAGGCCGCGGCCTCGTGGCCATCGACGACCGCGGTGCGCACGCCGCTCTGGCGCAGTAGTCGAGCGATAGCCACATCCTCAACGACCTCATCGCTGACGGCTGCATGTCCGCCTATCGCACGGTAGGACTCCGCGTCGAACACGGCGAACTGACCATTGCCGACAGCCATCGATGGCGGCTGCCTACTTAGCGAGTATCGATACGGAATGAACGTCAGCCATGACCACTGCAGAAGCGGTTGAACTAGCCGCGTGAGCGGTGTCGTGGTCTGTTGTTGCGGATAAGGGCACAACATTGCCAAGTCCAACTCGCGCAGCATTTCGGTAGCCGCCAGGGCGCTGCCAGGTGCCAGCGTCACATCGGCATCGACGAAGACGAGTACATCGGCGCTGGTGGCGCCGGCCAGACGTTGACATGCCCAGGGCTTGCCTAGCCAGCCCGGCGGGGGATCATCGCCCCCGCCGACGAGGAGTGAGAATCGCGGATCGTGCGATGCGATCGCCTCAGCGAGTTCGGCCGTGCGATCCGTCGATCCGTCGTCGAGCACCAGAATCTCGTCCACACTCGACTGATTGAGTAGCGATGTCAGGCACGCCTCGATATTGGTCTCTTCGTCTCTGACCGGCAGCAGCACGGCTACTCTGTCTGGCCGCCCGAGTCTCCCGTTGGGGCGCCGAGGTTCGCCACCACGCGAAGGTCGCAGGCTCGGTAGATGTGCGCTGTTCATAGCCGAGGCGACAGTCAACGCGGCCGCGGCAACCGCTGCTCCCACAACAGCCCTACGAAGTAGTCGGTTCATCACGTGCTTGTCTCGCGCCGAGTGCTTGCCGCGTTGGTGTCTGCACGCAGAACGATCAGGTATGGCACGGTTACCAAGCCCATCACGATGCCCCCAACGAGCGCCACAGAGGGGCGGCCAAGGAAGAACGCGTTGGCGACGATTCCGCCGACCCAAGTCCATGTCCAAAGTGCTGCCGGGACACCCTCCGGTGCGGTGCGCCGCGGTAACAGATTGAGGAAGAACATCAATACCGCACTTCCGCCAAGCCAGCCGACGTAGTTGCCCGCGGGGATGCCGTCAATGCCAGGTAAGGAGGGAGTTGGGTTGTCCCAGACCCAGTAACCCTGCGAGACCATTTGCGGGTCCAGGAACAAATCCCACGACGTCATGGCGAATGCCCCGATTGCCACCACGACCGCATAGTTCAACCGTGAGGACGTAGTCACATGCGACGCGAGGCGTCGACTCAGCAGCAGTACCGGATAAGCGGTCATCGCCCATGCCGCCGGAATCAGCAGAGGAACGTCGGCGACTCTGGGTCCGAGCATGTCGCCGTACGTGTACGCCCCAAATGGGAACCCGGTGTTGGTGCCCACCGCCTCAAGTGTCAGCGCGAATGCGAACGTGATAGCTAGGTACCCCGCGGCCCAAGGCAGTCCGCGGTAGATCCACGCGTGTGCGACGTTTGTCCCGGCGACGACTAGGACGGTCACAATCGTCAAGGTGATGCGTGACTGCCCCTCGGCCAAAGGCCACAGGATTTGTAGCCCAATCGACAACGCCAACAGAATCCAGGGAATCCACCGCAGCCGAAACAACAGTTGTGTAGCCGTTGGTAGGGCCATCTCGCGGTCCAGATTCTGCTGATCGTTCACGCGGTCAGTTCCACTGGCCTATGACAGAAGTTGCCCATCGCACTGCGCACACTGAATCGAGCGAAGAGCTCTTCGGCGTACCAGCCGGTTTGTTCGGTCTGATCAACCACCTTCTGGTGTTCTGCTCCGACGGCGAATCGGCGTAGTGACGCGTTGTCCTGCCAGACAGTGAAGGTTCCTTGTAAACCAATCGGTGCCTCACCTATTCCGGTGCTCAATAGGAGCCCGCCGGTGTCGTGAGCAGCCGCTGCCACAGGTGGGACCGCGCTGCTGAACAGACGCCACTGAGACGTCCTTACTCGAGCGCGAGTGATGGCGGCGATGGGCCCATCGCCGGGCGGCTTGCGTCCGGGGGCGAAGGGGTTCGTTCCCGACCACTGGCCGCGGCTGTGGATCGGGTCGAGCACGAAACGCGCCTTCTCGAATGAATGGTGGTCCCAATCGGTGACAACAGCGCCCTGCTCGAACACACGGACATCAGCCTCGTCGTCCCAAGCGCTGATGAGTCCCCAGTGCCGAAGGTCGGCATCGCGGACGCTGAACGATTGACCAGACCCAGTGCCGACTAGCTTGGCGAACCGCAGTCCATGACTGCGGCGAACGCCGCGCCGAGAGGTCGCCATCCGCAGTAGCGAGCCCGGCAGGCCACGCATTCCCACTCCCCACAGGTGCACCACGACCACTGGTGGGGTCTGGTTGCCCGTGCTCATAGGTCCACGCTAAACGGCCAGCAACGGATAGCTGGCGGCAACCTGCGATTTGGAGTCAGATTGATCCCTCGATATTGGCTTGACGGGGGCCGTTGTGCACGACTAATATCCGAACATGTGTTCGACTCAAGCGCGTGACCTCATCCGACTATCCATCCACGACCTTGGGCGATCAGCCCGCGAGGCTGATCCTGCCAAGCGGTTCACGGATGCCCAACTCGCTGCATTGCGGGCGGCGGCCGCGATAGTCGCTGATCGGTCCGCAGCCCAAACCCGTCCGGCTGCCACGATCGGCGATGCCGGAAATGCGGAGGTTGATGTTCGCGGAGAAGCGCCAGCTAGCCGTGGCGCGCCGCGATCGAAGGCAACGAATGTCTGGCAACTGCTCACGCGGTTCGCGCCTGAACTCTCCGAGTGGGCCGCCCTATTCAGTTTCAGCGCGGACAAACGAATGTCGGTGAATGCGGGCACTGCCGCCGTGAGCGCACGGGAGGCGGACGACAGTCTGCGTGATTCCGCAACATTCGTCTCGCGAGTCGCGGCACTGCTCGGTCTCGGGACGAGACAACTCGATCTATCCACCCAGTTTCTTGTGGCGACCTAGGGGCGAGTCTCACCGAAGGGGCGACGGTTCAGCAATCAGGGAGTCCATGCGATCACTCGTCGGAGTGGTGGTCATGCGTGACAGTTCGCACAGTGAGAGAGTGTTGCCATGGCTGAACGAGAGTCCAATCGCCCGAGCTTGCGCCTGATTGCTGGTGAGTTGGTCAACAACCTTGCCCATGATGTTGTGGAGATCGCTGAGGTTGCGCTCACTGGCAAGATGCCGCAGGAGCCACCCACCGAATCGCAGGGTCCAACCGCTCGCCCCGACGGTGGTCGCAAGCCACGTATCGCGGTCATTGGCGGCGGCATAGCTGGGCTCGCGGCGGCCTGGTCGCTGGTGAACGACCGCAAGGTCGAGGCAGATGTGACAATCTTCGAATCTTCTGGGGAGGTTGGCGGCAAGCTCGCGCTGACTGAAGTCGAGGGGATCACCCTAGATGCTGGCGCGGAGTCGCTGCTCGCCGTTAGACCGGAGGCAGTTGCCTTAGCCAAAGCGGTGGGATTGAGTTCGTCGATCGTCCACCCAACAACTACCAGCGCGAACGTCGTGTCACGAGGTTCTTTGCACCCGCTGCCGACTGGGCTGATGTCAGGGATTCCAACGGACATGAAGTCGCTGGCCGCTAGCGACATCATCAGTGTTCCAGGACTGCTGCGCATCCCACTGGACTACGTGCTGCCTAAGACTGCCCTCACAGGCGACGTCTCCATCGGAGATTTTGTCACAACCAGAGTTGGCCGTGAGGTTGTCGAGCGACTAGTCGAGCCGATGCTGGGCGGGGTATACGCCGGATGGGCGGACGATTTGAGCCTCGAGATGACCGTTCCGGCACTGTACCGGCTAGCCAAGAACGAGCGCTCACTGCTGGTGGCCGCCACTGAGGCGCGAGCGACAGGCGCCTCGCCCACTGGTGCAAGACGCGGCGGTGCGGTATTTGCTGGGATCTCCGGGGGAGTGGGTCGGCTACCGCTCGCGCTCGCCGACCGCTTAGCTCACCGTGGGGTAACGATCGAGGTGGATTCCCCGGTGTCGGCATTGCGTAAGACAGCGAGTGGCTGGCGGGTTTCTGTACGGATTGACGGGCGTTCTCACCCCAGGGACTTTGACGCGGTCGTGTTGGCTACTCCCGCGCCCATTTCAGCCAAGCTCCTTCGCAAGGCCAATCCAGGCGCCTCGGAACTGTTGGACACGGTGAAGTACGCATCGGTTGCGCTGACTACGCTCCTTTACGACCCGCAGGATGTGCCGACAAGTTTGTCGGGAAGTGGCTTCCTCGTCCCTCCGGTTGAGGGTTACTCGATCAAGGCCGCAACATACTCGTCACGGAAGTGGTCATGGGTCGCGCGAGCGGGGGCGTCTGCCAAAGATTCCAAGGGCCATAAGCGGAGCGTGGTGATCGTTCGAGCATCACTTGGGCGCTTCAACGAACCGGAAATTTTGAACCACACCGATGCCGAACTTGCAGCAGTTGCTGCAAAGGACTTGTACAAGATCTGCGGTCTGGGGCCCAAGCCCATCGCGAGCGCCGTGACCCGGTGGGATGACTCGCTGCCGCAGTACACAGTCGGACACCGCGGCCGAATTACGAACGTCCGCGAGGAGTTGGTCTCGACACCTGGCGTCACGGTTTGCGGGGCTGCCTACGATGGGGTTGGAATCCCCGCATGTATTGGATCCGCGCAGTTCGCTGCCGGGCAAATAGTTAGCTACCTCGACGAACAGGGACGGTTGGCTCATGGCTGATTCGACGGACGCGACGCCCAAGAAACCCAAAGCGCGTGATCTGAACAGCGTTATTCGATACACAATGTGGTCGGTATTCAAGGTCGACCGCAAGACTCTCAATAGTCCGGCCGAGCAGCTAGCCGGGCAGGTGAACGATCTGCTTGACGAACTTGCGCGCGACGAGGATGTCGCACTGCGTGGTTGGTACGACGTGGCCGGCTTTCGAGCAGATGCCGACGTCATGTTGTGGACGCACGCACCGAGTAGCGACGCGCTTCAGAACCTGTACAACAAACTGCTGTCCACTGACCTTGGAGCGAGCCTAAGCGGAGTCTGGTCGCAGATGGCGCTGCATCGCCCCGCCGAGTTCAACAAGTCGCACGTGCCAGCTTTCCTAGCCGAGGAGCATGCTCGGGACTACGTGAGTGTGTACCCGTTTGTCCGTTCATTCGAGTGGTATCTACTGCCGGATGCCGAGCGACGTGAACTGCTAGCGGAGCACGGTCAAATGGGTCGTGGCTACCCGGACGTTAGGGCCAACACCGTCCCCGCGTTCGCCCTCGGCGACTATGAGTGGATCTTGGCGTTTGAGGCAGATGATCTAGACCGGATTGTTGATCTCATGCGCCACTTGCGGGCATCAAGAGCACGGCTACATGTGCGCGAGGAGATCCCCTTCTACACGGGGAAGCGAAGGGATCTCGGAGACTACCTCTCAGCAATAAGCTAGCTATTGTGGGACTCCGGCTGGGGTGGGACGAGTGAATGCCGTAACTAGATTCATAGGTAAGTGGAGGCGAGTGATGGGCAGCAGCACACCGGCGAGTGACGGACCCGTGCGACCAGACGGGACCGCCTACCCAGATGCCAGAGCAGAGATCGAGTGGACCTCGAAGCTCGCGAAGGACGAGTACTACGTGCTGAGGGAATCCGGCACTGAACCGCCTTTCATCGGCCAGTACACGGACACGAAGACACCGGGGACCTACCGTTGTCGTGCGTGTCAAGCACCGCTGTTCTCGTCAGAGGCGAAGTTCGACTCGCATTGCGGGTGGCCCTCCTTCTTCACGCCGCTCGCAGGCGACTCGGTCGTTCTGCTTGAGGATCGTTCGCTTATGTCCACCCGCACTGAGGCAAGGTGCGCAAACTGCGGCTCACACCTCGGGCACGTGTTCGAGGGGGAGGGCTACCCGACTCCGACGGACCAACGGTGGTGCATCAACTCCATCAGTCTCACCTTGGACGAGGACGCCGAAGCCAACGGGTAGGTTGCGACGCGACCGCCACTGCTTTTGGGTGAACCTACTAGCCACTGTGCGATGTTTCGTTCAAGTTAGGGCATTTTCAGGGGTAAGATCCTTCTCGAGGTGATCATGGTGACCCCCCGTGGAGATGGACTGTCGGATCCGCGTGACAAGATCGACTCTGTGTTGGATCGATCAGAGGCATCCGAGTTCCGCAGAGATGTGCGGGAGCGCACTCTTGCGCTCGCCCATGAGCAAGTACTGCTCGTCGGTTGGGATCAACTTCGCGTTGGCAAGATTGCTTCGGAAATCGGTGTCAGCCGGCCAACTATCTACGCGGAGTTTGGAAACAAAGACGGAATCGCCAGGGCCCTTGTTGCTCAGCAGACGCAGCGATACCTGACAGGAGTGACTGACCGTCTTTCGCGCTACAGCGACGAGCCAGTCGAGGCGTTCAGAGTCGCTATGCGTTACACATTCGCCGAGGCTCGGCGAGATCCACTGCTGCGCGCCATTCTCGTCTCGTCGGAGTCAGCGGGTGACCCGATGCTGCCGCGGGCCGTGACACGCGATCGGCCAGTCTTTTACATCGCCACCGAAACGCTATTCGAGTGGTCGGTCGCTCGCTATCCGACGATCCCGGTCGAACCATTGCGCGATGTAATCGACACTCTGGTCAGGCTGGTGATCAGTCATCTCGTGTTCGCTGGTCCGCGACCCACCAAGGTGATCCACAAACTGACCGACGTCGCTGAGTGCCTCTACCGCGATCAACTTGGCCAACCCGAAATTCTGATCGCTGTGCCACTGTGTCACGGGGTTGTTCGCTCGCTTGATGGGCACGAGCCACCAACGAAGTCGTCCTGAGAAGCCACTGGCAGTGCGAACGGTTGCAGCGTCTTCGGCGGCAAGGCCCCAGGCGATCTGACTCTCTTCCGTGCTCGGTCGGTCTGTGCCGTACAGGGCCTTTTCGGAGATCGCCCCGAGTTGGCGCAATGTTGGGCTGGCAAACACGACTTCGTTTGCCCGGTCGGTGCCGGTGTCGGTGTCGATTGAGCGATCCGCGTCATCCTCGCGGTTGTTGACGATTAGCGGATCCCCGACGGCAGCGCTGTGCGGAGAGATCGGTGTTGGTGCTCGAAGGTGTTCGCGCACAGAGCGGGACCAGACCCATGGCCCGAATGAAACATCAGGCCCGGACGTGTCGTCGGATTCTGGGCGGCCGCGCTCCAGGCTGGACCGTAGCCGCGTACAGCGGATCCGTACGTAGACGATCCATAGCACCGCGCCGACACCGAGAATGGCCAGAGCAGCGATTGCGACACCGAGGATGTTCCCGTCGGAATCGGTGGCCGTGTTCCGGCGCTGGCTCGGGTTCGGGAGCAGGCGGATCAAATGGATTCGGAACGATGTCGTCGGATTGCAGGACCGGTAGCGGAATGCCCGCACGCGCGTCCTTCGGGCCGGGCGCGAACGCGACCCAACCCACGCCAGTCAGATTGACCTCGGGCCAGACGATTGCGTCGAGGGTGGTGACCTTTCCGCCCTTGTCCGTCGGCAACTTGAAACCGGTGACCATTCGGGTCGAGTAGCCCTGAGTCCGCGCCATGATGGCAAACGCGGACGCATACTGCGCGGCGGTTCCGACCCGAGTCTCGTTAACGAGGCGGTCCATAGCGGCGTAGCTGAACAGGTCGCTTGACGTGACTGATGGATTAACTCGGTACGCGCTCGTTCCCAGACTGTCGGCCAGAGCGGTGAGCTTGGAATACGGTGTGGAGCCGACCAGGTTGTTCGCGGCGAACTCCTCCAGCTCCGTTGGGACACCAGGCGGGAGTGTGTTGGCGGCGTCGTACTGACCAGCGTCGGCGATCTTGGCGTTGGTTAGCGGTTTGGTGGACTTCAGCGCCAGTGTGGACGAGGTCGTGGAGTACACGAGGTCAGCGGCAATCGCGCTGTTTGCGATCACATCGCCATCAGGGTTCACTCTGACCGCGAGGCCATCTACTTCAGTGGCGCGCAGGAAGGTCGGCAGCCACGGGCCCGGTAGTTTCTCCGTGGTGTCGATGGTCGTGGTGACGGTGCGCGTAAGTTGCGGGCCGGGCCCCTCGTAGGGCAGCGGGTTCTTCACCGACTCGTAAGTTCGGATCGAGTTCCATCCAGCGCCGCTGTACGTCTCAGCCGTCGTCCACCACAGTGCCGACGGCAGGCCGGTTCCGGTGGCTTCCAGTAGTGGCGTCGCGGTCAACGCCCCGAATGACTGCCAGGCGGTGATCTCGAGCAGTGGATCCACGTCAGTCTGTGGTCGGAAGTTGCTCGTTTGGTGCGGGTCGAACGGCTCGCGCTGCGTCCCCAGGCCGGTAGCTTGGGCGGCCAGCACCGCGGCGATGGCGATACCGGCAGCGATCACCGACACCACGACCGAGTAGACGATGGTCCCCGCGCCGACCTTCGTCTGAGCCTCCGCGAACTCGACTCCGTCGCTGATGGCGTTCGCTGACCCACTTGTCGGAATGAGGTAGAGCAGGACCAGTGCCGCGAGCGCAAAGGCCAAGCCAGTGCTGGTCGCGGTGGCAAGTGAACCCTGGCTCAACGCGGTCGCGCCGAGGAAGAGCAGGAATGCCGGAATCAGTGCCGTGGCTGGGGCCTTTGTGCAGGCGAGCAAACATGCCACGACGGTGGCGTATCCGCTGAAAACGATCGCAGCGGTCACGGTCTCGGCGTTGGTCGGGGCCGGGACGGGAGATTGCAGCAGGATCCCTAGGCCCTCCACGACCCCTTTGAAGAGGGACCCGGGGTTGACGTTTCCGGCCGAGTCGGGCAGCGTCATCGCTCCAAGAACGAGTCCCGTAACGAAGGTCGCGCCAAGCGCCAGCAGTGCGCCAGCACCTCTGGCGATTCGTCGGCCGCCGGCCGTGCCGATCGCGAAGGCTGCCGCGACCACAATGATCGCTGGGATGATCCGCGTCAATGTTGGGATCGGGCCCAGTAATCGCCACCACGCTGACGCAGCGGCGACGCACACCAGCATCGCCGCAAAGCTACGACGCCAAATATCGGCCTTAGTCACGGTCCACCTCGGGCCCGCTCGCGAGGTGGACTCGTCAACTCAGCCAGGGTGTCGACGTCCAACGAGTCAATCACGGTCAACGAGCGCTGCCGGACGATCTGCCCACGAGGCGAGCCCAGTCGGTACACGGTCGTCTGGCTGAACGTACTTCGCAGCCCGGAGGCGGAGGTAAGTAGCACGTTGGATGACCCAGTTGCCGCGACCATGGCACTTGCACGGGCCCGAACCGCGACGGTGCGCAACCAGGCGGGGGCCACTGGTTGATCTTCAAGGCCTACCGTCAACAGGTGGTCCATGAGTCGCGGGATGTCCTCTGGTCGGGCAACCTCGACCGGGGGTGACTTTGGCCGACCGCGACCGTCATCGGCACGCCCGTGGCGACGATGGCGTTCGCCAAAGACGCCGTGACATCCACGGCCGACTCGAAGTCAGCCTCCTCGGCGTAGCTGCTGCGGTCGCAGTCGCAGAACAGCAACAGCCGGGGCTGAGGGCTGTCCACCATCTGTTTGACGACCAGCGTCCCAGTCCGGGCACTTGACGGCCAGTGGATTTTGCGGAGCTCATCACCGGCTACGTACTCGCGCAACGTATGGAAGCGGTCCGCGCCTGCAGCCACGTCGGCGGCACCCGCGTCTCGGCTAAGTCGCCCGACGATGTCTGGTGCTGCCATCGCGATCAGCTTCGGGTAGACACAAATCTCTGCCTGACCCCCGACCAGCCGGGAGCGCCGAAAGATTCCCCACGCATCGCGTCGGGTGAGCGTCGCTGGGCCAACTGGTAGGTAGCCGCGGCGACTCGTGACGAAGCGGTAGCTAGCCTCGCTCGACCCTCGCGGCGGGGTAAACGGAATCGTTACGTCGATGCTCAAATGCCCGATTGCGTCAGTAGCGTCGATGGGAGCTGACGGCAGCGGGCTGCGGTTGTGCTTGGTGAGTACGACTGTCGCGGGCTGACCTCGAGTGACCTTGACCGGATCCACATATCGCTCCACGACCGACGTCGGTGGCTTTGCCACCAGTGCAGCCGACAGCACCAAGACGATTCCGAAGCCAAAGGCAATTACCGCGATGACGGGATAGCCCATCCACCATGACAGCCCGGCCAGCAACGGAATGCTGACCAACAGTCCTATTGCGCGGCCGGTCATCTGAACTCCCTTCACACCATCCGTGAGTCAATACTGCGTGCGGCGTTCGGCGAGATCTACCCCTGAGGGATGGGTACAGCGCCAACCACAGCAGTGAGCACACCTTCCGTGGTCGCACCCTCCGCAAGTGCTTCCGGAGCCAACATCAACCGGTGGGTCAGAACTGGGCCGACTAATGCTGTTACATCGTCAGGCAGGACGTAGTTGCGACCTGCGGCAGCGGCCACCACTCGGGCAGCGGCGAGTAAGCCGAGTCCTCCTCGAGGGCTCGCTCCTAGACGGATCTTGCTGGAGCGACGCGTCGCATCCGTAAGTGCCACGATGTAGGCGATCACGGATTCGCTGACATGAACTCGCCTTGCGTCGGCGATCATCGCAGTTACCTGCGCCGGATCGGTGACTGCCGCGAGGTCGGCGAGTTGGTGGCCCTCATGGTCATTGCGCAGGATCGACTCCTCCGCGAGGCGATCTGGGTAACCAACCGAGATTTTCATCAGGAACCGGTCCAACTGGGCTTCGGGCAGCGGGAACGTGCCGTCCATGTCGATGGGGTTCTGAGTTGCGATGACGAGGAACGGGCGCTGCACTGGCCGGGAGGTCCCGTCGACTGTGACCGTCCGCTCCGCCATCACCTCTAGGAGGGCGGACTGCGTCTTGGGTGAGGCCCGGTTGATCTCGTCGGCGAGGACGACGTTCGCGAAAATTTGGACCGGGGTGAAACTCGAACTCGCCGTTACTTTGGTGGTAGACAGTCACGCCGGTGACATCGCTGGGCAGTAAGTCCGGCGTGAACTGGATCCGCGATCCGCGCAGCCCGAGCGAGGCGGCCAGGGCCCGAGCCAGCGACGTCTTTCCCAGGCCAGGAACGTCCTCGAGCAGCAGATGTCCCTCGGCCAGCAAAGAGGTCAGTGCGAGACGTACGACGGCGTCTTTACCGCGGATGAACTGCTCAACATTGGCGACAATGTCATTGAACTGTCCGGCGAAAGCCTGCGCTTGCGCCGCCGAGAGTGGGGTCGTTGAGTTGTCGAGCGGCATGAAGACCTTTCAGGACGAGGAGCAGCATGATGAGGCAAGCCTGATCGTAGCGAGCAACTCGGCGAGAAGTGCGGATTCTTTGACTGTTCTGGAGAGTCAAGATTTCCGATACTGTCGCCGATATGGGTGCCTACGGCGAGCCGATCCTGCTCGAAGTCGACGGACACGAGGTGCGCCTGTCCAATCCGCTACGCCCACTGTTCCCGGACGTCGGGGTGACAAAGCGCCAACTGCTCGACTACTACCTCGCCGTCGGGCCGGGCATCATGCGCGCGTTGCGCGACCGCCCGACCACGTTGGAGCGCTGGCCCAGCGGAGTCAAACCCGGTGTCGAACTGACCCAGCGGCAGGGACCGGCCAAGGAGGCGTTTTATCAGAAGAGGGTCCCAAAGGGGGCGCCTGAGTGGGTCCCCACAGCGAGGATCTCCTTCCCCTCCGGCCGGTTCGCCGATGAGGTGGCACCAGATCACCTCGCCGTGATCGCCTGGGCCACGAACCTGGCGACGATCACGTATCACCCCTGGCCGGTTCGCAAAGACGATGTAGAACACCCCGATGAGCTCCGGATCGACCTAGATCCGCAGCCTGGCACTGATTTCGCTGACGCAGTCGAGGTCGCCGGGATGGCACATGAACTGCTCAGCGAACTGGGCCTGAGAGGTTTCCCCAAGACATCCGGCGGGCGCGGTATCCACATCTACGTGCGCACACAGCGCCGATGGGACTTCATCGACATGCGCCACGCCGCGATCGCGTTCGGTCGAGAGCTAGAGCGGCGCGCCCCTCACTTGGTGACGACCAAGTGGTGGAAGGAGGAGCGCGGCGAGCGGATCTTCGTCGACTACAACCAGAACGCCCGCGACCGCACGATTGCCAGTGCATACTCGGTGCGCTCGAAACCTGGCGCACTCGTGTCGGCTCCGGTTGATTGGTCGGAGTTGGCGAGCATCAACCCAGCCGATTTCAGTGTGCTCACGATGCCGGAGCGCTTCGCCCGCCTCGGTGACCTGCACGAGGCCATCGACGACGTCGCCTTCGACATTTCCGGATTACTGGAGATGTACGAGCGTGACGAACGGGACTCTGGACTTGGCGAGATGCCGTATCCGCCTGACTATCCCAAGATGGCTGGTGAGCCTGATCGAGTTCAGCCGAGCAGGAAGGCCTCGCACTGAGGCCGAGCGTGGAGGTGGAGCACACAAGGTTCGGGACCAATCGCACCGATCGCAACCCAGCGATGGTGAGGGGTAGGTTGGAGTCGTGCAGTTGCCCGTGATGCCGCCTGTTGCGCCGATGTTGGCAAAAGCAGCAAAGACGATTCCGGCCAACATGATCTACGAAGGTAAATGGGATGGCTTCCGGGCGATCATCTTCCGCGATGGAGACGATGTTGTGATCGGCTCCCGCAATGAAAAGCCACTGACTAGGTACTTCCCTGAGGTCGTCGAGCATGCCTTGCGAGAACTTCCGCAGCGGTGCGTGGTCGATGGGGAGATCATCATCGCCACGGATGGACGACTGGACTTTGAGGCGCTGTTACAGCGGATCCACCCGGCCCAGTCCCGCGTCGATCTCCTGGCGAAGCAGACCCCCGCCCAGTTCGTCGCATTTGACCTACTGGCCCTAGGTGATCGCGATCTCATGTCCGAGCCGTTTGTCGTTCGGCGCGCAGAACTCGTGGCCAGTATCGCGGGGTCGGCTCAGTCCGTTCCCGATCCGACTTTGAACACGGGTCGGGGCGTGCATGTTGCGGCCGCAACCGAGGATTTGGCGATAGCTCAGCAATGGTTCACACAGTTGGAGGGTGCGGGCTTGGACGGCATCGTGGCCAAGTCGCCGACGGGGCGCTACCAACCGAACAAGCGAGCGATGGTCAAGATCAAGCACGAGCGAACTGCGGATGTGGTCGTGGCAGGATTCCGCTGGCACAAGTCCGGGGGAGTCGTCGGTTCACTCCTGCTTGGGCTCTACGACGATGCTGGAGTACTGCAGCAAGTGGGTGTGTGTGCATCGTTCACGATGACCAAACGCGCTGAACTCGTTGACCTGCTTGAGCCGCTTCGTCCAAGCGCCGACGAGTTAGAACGCAATGGGCACCCGTGGCTCGCGACACCCGAACCTGTGTCCAAGTCGGGCGAATCGGCTAGCCATAGCCGAGTTCCCGGCGCCGTGTCACGTTGGAACAGTGGCAAGGACTTGTCCTGGGAGCCGCTTCGTCCTGAGCTTGTCGTCGAAGTTGCCTACGACCATATGCAGGGGACCAGATTTCGACATACCGCGCAGTTTCGCCGTTGGCGCCCAGACCGTGACCCGACGTCGTGCACCTACGAACAGCTCCAAATCCCGGAAACGATGGGCCTCGACGCGGTTTTCGCGTTGTAGTTGCTCTTGACGTTCGCCGACAGTGCGGGGACGCGCAGTCGGCATGGGCTGTTGAGATAAGGTCGGCGCGTGCTTGATCCGAGGGCAGGAGCCAGTCGCGTGGGGCGCGTGCTCGCTCTCGGGGGAGTCGCGCTTGCCGTGACCGTAGGCGGCCACGTCGCGGCCGCGGGCTCAGTGTCACTGCTCGGCATTGCCGTTGTGGGAATCTTGATGCTGCTGGTGGCTGTCTTCGCAACAGCCGGTGAACTCAGTGGCAGGTCGTTGTTCGCCTTCATCGGGTCAGCTCAAGTCGGCGCCCACTTCCTCTTCGGCCACCTCGGCGCTCATGGTTCGCATGGGGCCTCATCAGCTGCGCTTGGCGCCGTCCCAGGTTCGGATGGCGCCACGACCGGTGCTGCACTCGCTACCCACGCGCACGGATCGGTGGGCCAAGCGACGGAAGCGACGGCGGCCCTTGGTACTACGTTGGTGGGCGCAGCTAGTGCGGTTCTGAGCGCAGCGCCCATGGTGCTGATGCACGCCGCCGTAGCGTTGGTGATGGCGCTGATCTTACGAGCGGGAGAACGCACCTACTTCAACTTGCACAGACTCCTGCCGTCGCTACTTGCCCTGTTGCTTGGGTTATTCAGTCGTAGGATCCCCCTGGCTCGACCGGCACACTCTCACGCTCGACTCACTGTCCTCGGGCGCCGTTCGCAGCCAACTGTGCAGTCTCTTCTCATTGGGCACGACATTGCTCGGCGCGGACCGCCCCTAGGGCTGGCTGTCTCCTAGCAAATACCTGCTTTCAGGCAAGACTCTGTCGCCAACACCGACACCTGCCAATCGGAACAGATCTAAGGATCGTCGATTCGTAGGACGTCCGTGGCGATCCCCGGTGCGCGAACTATCAGGCGCACCCGTTTGCGGCACCCAAAGCCCGCCGTGGGCTCGGTGCTACGTACCCCCGACAAGAAAGTAGATGACATGTTCGTTGTATTTACGTGCCCTCAGGCACGCGTCAATGTAGGTCGTGAGAGCGGATGAACCGCAGCGATCAGATGGACAGTATGAGCTCAGGCGATCAGATGAGTGGGTCGATGTCCATGAGCGGGCCCGACCTGTTCCCGTCCTGGGTGATGTTCGGCTGGATTGCAGCACTAACTGCGGTGCTTGTCCTGCACATCGGCTACCTACTGCGGATGGCTGGTCAGCACCGCTGGTTCCATCTTGCGCACGTGGCGATGATCGTCGGAATGATCTACATGTACGCAATGATGGAGTTCAAGCTCAAGTGGGTCTCTGGTCCAGTCTGGGTGTGGTTCTATACCGTCACGACCGCTGCGATTCTCGTATGGATGATTGTCAGGTTCGTTACGCGCAAGCCATTCAGCTACCTGTGGGTGCTTGCGCTGCTCCAGCAGGCGGCGATGATCTACATGTGGATTCCAATGAGCTCGTGGGTTCCGTGGTTCAGCTACCTGCTGACCGCCTACTTCGCGGTGGAGGCGCTGGTCTGGCTAGTCGGTCGCATCAGCGACGTGAAGCCAGGGCGGGGATTCGAGGTGGGTCCTGGACCCCGTGGCGAGGCAGTTCGACTAGGGCATACCTCGTTCCTATCGAACCTCAGCATGGCAGTCATGGCGGCTTCGATGAGCTACATGTTCCTCGGCATGCAACTGATGGCATGAGGGAGTGCTTGCCATGACTAGATCAGATACTCAGATGTCGAGAATGTCGGGCTCTAGCCACGCTGGCGCGGATCAATGCGCCAGCGTGGCCCCAACATCTCCGTCCGGTCCAACTACTGCGCTGCTCGATATCCAAGGAATGACGTGCGGTGCGTGTGCGGCTCGATTGACGAAGAAGCTGAACAAGATGCCTGGAGTGACGGCGACGGTTAACTACGCCACTGAGCGGGCGAGTTTGTCGCTGCCCGAGAACGTCACAGCCACGGACGCCATCGCGGTGGTCGAATCTGCTGGTTATGGTGCTTGTCTCCCGGATCAGGGCGACGAGGACCGGGGCGGACACGGGTCGGCGGGTCAGGCGGTTGGTGAAACCGGGCGCGGAACCAACGCGAAGACTCGCTCGCTACGTAACCGACTGCTGGTCGCGCTAGTTCTGTTCATGCCCCTTGGGGACGGATCCATCGCATTTTCGTTCTTCCCCTCCACTCGGTTCCCTGGATGGCAATGGGCGCTCGCTGCACTGGCGGCGCCCGTTGTCACGTGGTGTGCCTGGCCCTTCTACCGTGCGGCTTGGAATGCGCTCAAGCACCGCACGACCACGATGGACACGCTGGTATCACTCGGGATTCTGAGTGCGACCGCGTTATCGCTCTACATCATGTTCTGGCAACCGCCCGGGTTCGCCGATACCCAGGTGATCTACTTCGACGTTGCCGCGGGGGTGGTGACGTTCCTTCTGGCCGGGCGCTACTTCGAGGCTCGGACGAAGTTGCGTGCGGGCGACGAGTTGGCGGCGCTGGCCTCGATTGCCGCCAAGGATGCGACGTTGGTCGATGATCTGGGCATCGAACATTCGATTCCGATCTCCGCGCTGCGGGTGGGGGACAGATTCCTCGTCCAACCAGGACAGACGGTCGCCACCGATGGTGTCGTGGTGTCGGGTGGCGGTTCGGTGGATACCTCGGCGATGACCGGGGAGTCTGTCCCCGTTTCAGTCGCGGTGGATGATTCCGTGACTGGCGGAACCGTCTGCGTCGATGGCGTCATTACGGTCGCTGCAACCAAGGTTGGGTCAGACACTGCCTTGGCGCAGATGATGGCTCTGATCGAGCACGTGCAGAACGAGAAGGCTGGTGCACAACACTTGGCCGACCGGGTATCGGCGATTTTCGTGCCGATCGTTCTAGTCCTGACATTGCTCACGGGTGCCACATGGTTGCTCACAGGCGCGCCAACTCCGACAGCAGTCAACGCTGCTTTGTCGGTGCTCATCATCGCCTGTCCATGTGCGCTGGGCCTAGCTACGCCGACCGCCCTGATGTTCGCATCCGCCACGGCCGCACGAATCGGGATCTTCTTCAAGGGCTACGACGCACTGGAAGCGGCCAGGGCCGTCGACGTTGTGTTGCTGGACAAGACGGGAACCCTCACGCAAGGGGAGATGAAAGTGCGTGGGATCGTCAGTGTTGACGGTGTCGACAGCAGCGAGGTGCTCGCGGCAGCAGGTGCTGTCGAGAAAGGATCATCGCACCCTGTTGCCAGGGCGATCCGTGAAGAAGCTAGCGCGATGTGCGATCTGTCCAATGCGCAGGAGTTCAGTGAGTCTGTTGGACGAGGCGCTAGCGGACTCGTCAACGAGGAACTGGTCCTCGTGGGCCGGGAAGGCTTGGCTCGAAGACCAAGCCGTAGCGATACCCGCGGAACTTGCGCAGCAGTGTTCGCAGTGGGAAGAGCAAGCGAACACGGTTGTCGTAGTGGCACGCTCGGGATTGGCGCTCGGGGCCATCGCGGTGGCCGACACAGCCCGGGAGTCGGCACAGGCCGCAATCCGAGACCTCAAGCAACTCGGCATGAGGACCGTGCTGATTACCGGCGACAACACCGCGACGGCTACTGCTCTGGCTGGTGAACTGGGAATCGACGACGTAGTCGCGCAGGTTCTCCCAAACGAGAAGGCGCAAGTGGTGGCGAGGCTGCAGGCTGACGGGAAGTCCGTTGCGATGGTTGGCGACGGAATCAACGACGCCCCAGCACTGGCCGTTGCTGACCTCGGGATAGCCGTCGGTTCGGGCACAGACGTGGCCATGAAGACTGCGGACATCATCATCGTTCGAGATGACCTGCGGCTCACTGGTGCGGCCATCCTGCTCGCTACGCGCACGCACCGGATCATCCGCGGCAACCTCGGCTGGGCATTCGGATACAACGTGGCCGCGATCCCGATCGCAGCTCTTGGATTGCTCAACCCACTCATTTCCGCTGCCGCCATGGCGTTCTCATCCGCGTTCGTAGTCTGGAATAGCTCGCGGCTGCGGCGTCTTCCGAAGGTCCGGTAACTGGGGAAGTGGCGGCGCTTGGGCGCAACAAAGGCACCGACGGACTGCCGTGGCCTGGGAACAGCCCAGGGCGCGGGTTAGCCTGGTCATATGCCAACTCCCGTGTCCGGTGGAGCGATCCGTCGACTCCTACATCGACTAGGTACGAGCGAGGCCGAACTTGAGGCTGCCGAGCTGGCCGAATCAGCACGCGAATCGGGTGCGACTCCAGTGGAGAGGTGCGCGTGCGGTGAGGTCGTGACGATCTCTGGTCCGCTTCGCTCAGTAACCCTGCTCCCGGTTGCCGGGACGGCGTCTCTGGAGGCTGAGTTGTATGACGGGACTGGGCGGGTTTCATTGGTATGGATGGGTCGGCGCCGCATTCGCGGTATCGAACCAGGACGCGTGCTCACAGCTACTGGGCGCCTCAATACGGTTGACGGCCGCCAAGTGATCTTCAACCCTCGCTACGCACTGCGCCCAGTATTGGCTGGTGAGTAGGGGATATGGAGGATCGCAATCTGACAGATGATTCAGAACAGACCGAGCCAGAACTTGCCGCGACCGACACCAGTGAGGCCGACTCGACGGATTCGGACGGGGCTGACAGGCCTGCGCCGAACGCGCCAGGGATGCCCCTACCAGGGCCGCTTTCCTCGCTCGGTGAAGAGTTGCGCACCGATGTCTCAATCAACTCGAACGTGCTCGCCAACGCGATCGGCGGTTGGCGCGGCATCATCGACAGCAGCCTGCCCGCACTGACGTTCATCGTCGCCTACCTGGTGACGGGACAAGACCTCACCCTGTCCATCTGGACGGCGATCGGTGCTGGAGCGCTAATCGCGATTTGGCGACTCTTGCGCCGCCAGAGTCTGCAGCAGGTGCTCGGCGGATTCTTCGGTGTCGCGATCTCCGCCTTCTTCGCCGCGCGCACGGGTGAGGCGGCGAACTTCTTTCTACCGGGGCTACTCATCAACCTTGCGTACGGAGTCGGTTTCGCCATCTCCAACCTCGTTCGCTGGCCTATCGTCGGACTTGCCGTCGGTGCTGCCACGGGCGATGCGACCGGATGGCGCAAAGACCCCGCCTTGACCAAGGCGTACCGGATGGTCACGTGGCTGTGGGCAGCGATGTTCACCGTCCGTCTGGCGGTGCAGTTGCCGCTGTACTTCGCCGGTCTCGTCGGAGCTCTTGGCGTGGCGAAGATCGCTTTGGGCTGGCCGCTGATTTTGCTCGTTGGTTTGTGGAGTTACCGGGTCATCAAACCGGCGCTTGCTGCTGCGCATGAGCGTTCAAAGTCGAAGGATCAGACGCGCGAACTCGACGATGGTTCGCCGCAACCCACGACCGAACCGCCTGCTCAGGGCTAGTCGGCGAACAGCCTCGCGAGGTTGGATTCCTGATCGGGGGCGCTGACGAAGAGCAGCTCGTCGCCGGCCTTTCTTGCTTAGCCTTGTTGGGGTCGCGGTCCATGAGCAGCACGTCGTGGCTGTTGGCGCCGAGTTCTTGCGCGATAGAGCGTAACTGCGTTCAACAGATCCGTTGCAGGTGAGCCGAGGCGAGTCAGTCAAGAGTCGGTCTACTAGATTTGGACCGTTGGCTAAACCTATTCTCAGCCGCATATCCACCTGATCCGCATGTACTGCATGTACCGACCGTGAGAGAAGGCCACATTCGTATGGCAAGTAACGACAGCTTTGGTGCCCGATCCACCCTGACCGTCAATGGTCAGGATTACGAGATCTTCCGGATATCGGCTGTCGAGGGGTCCAGGCGACTTCCGTTCACGCACAAGGTCCTGCTTGAGAACCTGCTTCGAACCGAAGACGGCGCCAACGTCACGGCAGATCAGATCCGCAGCCTCGGGCAGTGGGACGCTGACGCCAACCCAAGCCAGGAGATCCAGTTCAGCCCGGCGCGGGTCATCATGCAGGACTTCACTGGTGTCCCGTGTGTCGTGGACCTGGCAACGATGCGCGAGGCGATGGCAGATCTTGGCGGGGACACCAGCAAAATCAATCCGCTGGCACCGGCGGAACTCGTCATCGACCACTCCGTCATCGCCGACTACTTCGGCATGCCGTCGGCCTTCGCGCGCAATGTTGAACTCGAGTACCAGCGCAACGAGGAGCGATACAAGTTCTTGCGGTGGGGTCAGAGCGCGTTCGATGAGTTCAAAGTCGTTCCGCCTGGAACTGGCATCGTGCACCAAGTCAACATTGAGAACCTCGCGCGTGTGGTGATGACCCGCAACGGTCAGGCGTACCCGGACACGTGCGTGGGCACCGACTCCCACACCACCATGGTTAACGGACTTGGAGTGTTGGGTTGGGGTGTCGGCGGTATTGAGGCTGAAGCAGCGATGCTCGGCCAGCCGGTGTCGATGCTCATTCCGCGCGTCGTCGGCTTCAAGCTCACCGGCGAGCTACCTCCGGGTGCAACCGCCACAGACTTGGTGCTCACGATCACCGAGCAACTGCGCGAGCACGGGGTGGTCGGAAAGTTCGTGGAGTTCTATGGGGACGGAGTCTCTGCAGTCCCGCTAGCGAACCGGGCAACGATCGGCAATATGAGCCCGGAGTACGGGTCAACGGTGGCCATCTTCCCAATCGACTCCGAAACGTCTCGCTACCTACGCATGACGGGCCGGTCAGAGGAGCAGATTGCGCTAATCGAGGCTTACTGCAAGGAGCAGGGCCTCTGGCACGATCCCGCTGCCGAGGTCACCTACTCCGAGACTCTCGAGCTCGACCTCGGAACGGTCGTTCCGTCACTCGGCGGGTCCCAAGCGACCGCAGGACCGGATCGCGTTGACCGAATCGAAGGAGGCATTCCGCGCGGCCGTCGTTGACCACGCCGGGGAGCCGGAATCGGCCGTCGATGAGGCCGAAGAGGAGTCATTCCCCGCCTCTGATCCACCAGCCGTGCCTGCTGATACAGCCAGCGGAGCACCACGCGAGCCAGGACATGGCATCGGGCGACCGACCCGTCCAACTCCGGTCACTCTCGCTGATGGCACCAAGACAGTCATTGACCACGGTGCCGTAGTTATCGCTGCCATCACCTCTTGCACGAACACCTCGAACCCATCGGTGATGTTGGGTGCGGGCTTGTTAGCCAAGAAGGCGGTTGAAGCCGGTCTCACCGCCAAGCCCTGGGTGAAGACCACTCTGGCGCCAGGTTCCAAGGTCGTCACTGACTACTACGAGAAGTCCGGACTCACTCCGTACCTCGAGAAGCTTGGCTTCAACCTGGTTGGTTATGGCTGCACCACTTGTATCGGCAACTCCGGGCCGCTGCCAGCGGAGGTCTCCGCGGCGGTCAACGAGTCAGATCTCGCCGTTGTGTCAGTTCTTAGCGGAAACCGAAACTTCGAGGGCCGAATCAATCCCGATGTCAAGATGAACTACCTGGCTTCCCCGCCACTCGTCGTCGCCTACGCGATTGCCGGAACGATGGACATCGACCTCGAGACCGAACCACTCGGTGTGAACGTCGACGGCCGCGAGCATCTTCCTTCGCGACATCTGGCCGACCCCGAACGAGATCGAGGCGGCCGTTGAGTCATCGATCGATGCCGACATGTTCAAGTCTCGATACGCCGACGTCTTCGCTGGCGACGAGCACTGGCAGTCACTAGATACTCCGACCGGAGAGACGTTCGACTGGGACACCGATTCGACGTATGTGCGCAAACCTCCGTACTTCGACGGAATGGGCGCGGCACCATCGCCGGTCACCGATGTGATCGGCGCGCGAGTACTCGCGAAACTCGGCGACTCGGTGACGACTGATCACATCTCACCTGCCGGTTCGATCAAAGCCGACAGTCCTGCTGGGGTCTACCTAGCTGAACATGGTGTCGCTCGAAAAGACTTCAACTCCTACGGATCGCGTCGCGGAAACCATGAGGTGATGATTCGCGGCACCTTCGCGAACATCCGACTGCGCAACCAACTACTTGACGGCGTTGAGGGTGGCTTCACTCGGGACTTCACGCAGGGTGCTTCAGCGGCAGATGCGCCTGTTACACCTATCTATGATGCGGCGCAGTCATACGCGGCCAGCGGGATCCCGCTCGTGGTGCTGTCCGGCAAGGAGTACGGCTCGGGCTCGTCACGCGACTGGGCAGCGAAGGGAACCTCGCTGCTCGGTGTTCGCGTCGTGATCGCGGAGTCCTACGAGCGGATTCACCGGTCTAACCTGATCGGGATGGGCGTGCTTGCCGCTGCAGTACCCCGAGGGACAGACCGCGGAATCGCTAGGGCTGTCTGGCCAGGAGACGTTCTCCGTGACCGGCATCGAGGCCCTCAACGATGGTCCTGTCCCGTCAACCGTCGCTGTCGTGGCAACTCGGGAAGACGGCTCGGCAGTCTCGTTTGATGCTGTCGTGCCGGATCGACACTCCCGGTGAAGCTCGACTACTACCGAAACGGTGGAATCCTGCAGTACGTGTTGCGCTCGCTGGTTTAGCGGCACGGGTGGGTGTGGCTGCCACAGCTGCACCTGTCGGCCTACACTGAGTGAAACACTCCAGCAGGTGCCCACGTCAGTTCCATGATGCTGAACGGTTGGGCGCAGGATGAGCGAAGGGACCTTCCGTGGGTTTGCTGCAGAGCATTCGCCAGCCAAGTGACCTCCGCTCGCTTGATGAGGCCCAATTAGAGGAGTTGGCAGCCGAGATTCGCGACTTCCTCGTCGATCGCGTGTCAGCGACTGGGGGGCATCTCGGCCCCAACCTCGGCGTCGTGGAACTGACCTTGGCGCTGCACAGAACCTTCGACAGTCCCACCGACGTCATCTTGTGGGATACCGGACACCAGTCGTACGTCCACAAGATGGTGACGGGGCGCTGCGAGCAGTTCGACAGCCTGCGCCAGACGGGTGGTTTGGCCGGCTATCCCAGTCGCGGTGAGAGCCCCCACGATGTGATCGAGAACTCTCACGCGTCGACGGCCCTGTCCTACGCCGACGGAATCGCCAAAGCGTGGGCAATAACGGGCGACCTAGCTACCGGCTCGGGCGCAGGCCGCCACGTCGTGGCCGTAGTTGGTGATGGTGCGCTTACCGGCGGTATGTCCTGGGAGGCGCTAAACAACATCGCCGGCAGTGACCGTCAAGTGATCATTGTGGTCAACGACAACGAGCGCTCCTATGCACCCACCATCGGCGGCCTCGCGCACCATCTCGCCACGCTTCGAACCACGGACGGTTACGAGCGATTCCTGGACTGGGGCAAGCGGGTCGTGAAGCGAACACCGATGGTTGGATCAGCCACCTACGACGCGTTGCACGGGTTGAAAAAGGGCGTCAAAGACATGGTCGCTCCACAGGGGATGTTTGAGGATCTAGGACTCAAGTACATCGGCCCAGTTGCCGGCCATGATGTTGCGGCCCTGGAATTTGCGTTGGACCGGGCGAAGTCATTCTCCGGGCCGGTCATCGTGCACGCGATCACCGAGAAAGGTCACGGCTACCTTCCCGCTGAACTAGACGACGCCGATCGACTCCACGGCATCGGCGTCAGCTACCCAGAGACCGGCAAACCGCGAACGGCCGGAGTTCCAACCTGGACCTCCGTCTTCAGTGACGAGATCGTCAAGGCAGGAGCGACGGACGAGCGCATCGTCGCGATCACTGCTGCGATGTTGGCTCCGACCGGCCTCGACGCTTTCGCGAGGGAGTACCCGCAGCGAACATTCGATGTGGGGATTGCCGAGCAGCACGCTGTGACTAGTGCGGCGGGCATGGCCTACGCCGGTCTGCACCCCGTCGTCGCCGTCTACGCAACTTTCATCAACCGAGCCTTCGATCAGGTTCTCTTCGATGCGGGCTTGCACGGTGCGCCAATCACATTCGTACTCGACCGCGCTGGCGTCACCGGCCCGGATGGTGCCAGCCACAACGGTCAGTGGGATATGTCGCTGTTGTCGATCGTGCCCGGAATCCGAATCGCTGCGCCCAGAGACGGCCAACGCCTCAGAGACCTGTTCAACGAATCGATCGCGATCGATGATGGGCCGTCGGTGGTCAGATTCCCCAGCGGTGCGGTGCCCGCCGACATCGAGTCGGTAGGAAGCCTGGGCTGCGTCGACGTGCTCGTGGCTGCACAAGCTGCGAACCCGGTCGTCGTGGTGGCAGTGGGTTCGACAGCCGGAATGTGTGTGGACGCAGCAACCCGGGCAAAGGAGATGGGGATCGACGTGACTGTCGTTGACCCCAAGTGGATCGCGCCGTTGCCATTAGAGTTGCTCGATGTAGTTGCGGCGAGTTGCGCAGTGCTTTGCGTTGAGGACAACGTGCGCACTGGCGGGGTCGGTTCACAGCTATCCCAGGCCATTCGTGATCGTGATGTCGAGGTGCCGATGCGCGACCTAGGGCTGCCTGATGAGTTCCTTGAGCATGGCAAGCGCTCCGATGTGCAAGCGGCAGCCGGAATGAGCGTCGACGCGATCCTGGCCCAGATACTCACACTGGCCGAGACGTCACAGACTTCTGCCGACGTGGGTAGCGCCCGGCCCTAGTCGGCAGAATCGCCTAGCGCCCGCGCGCCGGTGCGAAGAGACCGACATATACCGGTTCTGGTGACATCTACTTCTTGGATTCCGGCCTCACCATGCCGCACTGATCGGTAACCTTGGTGATCCGTCGCAGAGCGTTGTTTGCCTCGGCCGCCATCGAGGGTGCACCGCCGCGAGTGTTTAGCAGAGGAGTCCGGATATGCAGCGACCTGACGGGCAGGTCGCGCTACCCTCCGGCCATCAACTAGCGGGTCTGCCAGCAATGCGGCAGTTAGTCTTATTCGTTGCCGTCTACGGTGCTCTCGTCCTCGTCGAGGTCAACCTGCGAGTGGATGGCAGTTGGGCTCCACTAGCCCTATCTGTTGGTATTGCCACCGGAGTGTTGGCGCGTGTCTCCCCGTCGCAACGCCTGGCCTACCTTTGCGCCCAGTACCTTGTCGGCGCATCGGTTCTTTGGTTCAGTACAGCTTCACTCCCGCTCGCCCTGGGACTCAGCCTGATTGGGGTCGGGGTTAGTTCGCTTGGCTGTGCTGTCATCGTGGCCCTCAGCCCCAGGTCTTTGCCTCGCTGGGACGGGTTCGTTGCCCTCATGGTCGCCGCTGTCCTCGCGGCTTCGGGGGGCGCGATCGTGGTGGCGCTGGCCACTCGCCTAGTCACAGGAACCTCCGATGGAGCGTGGCAAAGTGCCTGGGTCGCCTTCGCGAGCGGGATCGTTCTCGCAACGCCATGCGTGGTCATGTTTCGTAAGTCGCGGTTTCCGCTCACTACTCGACGCATCATCGAACTGACTACCGCCGTGGCGATTACGGCCGCCGTGTTGGCTCTCGTTTTGGGCCTGGGGGGTAGTGAGAGCGCGCAAAACAGTGGCGTGCAATACCTGTTGATTCCGATCGTTTTGTGGTTCGCTATTCGGTTCGGACTCGCAATCACGGCAGCTGTCACATCGCTAGTGGACCTCGTCGTCGTCGCCGTGACCCACAATGGAATCGGTCCATTCTCCGACTACACAATGGCACCGACAACCCTGCTATCGATGCAGATAACCCTCACCTTTGTGGCGCTGGCCGTGTATTCGGTAGCGATCAATGAGGAGCAGCGCAGAACTAGTGCAATGCGTTTGACAGCAGCTCATGGTCTGGTCGACTCGCTGCTGGCTAACAGCGACGCGATGATCAGCGTTGTCCGCTACGACAAGTTCGGCAGAGCCCGTTACCTGCTGGCTAACCCGCATTTTGCCCGCGCCCTAGATCGTGAGGTCGAGGGTGTCGTCGGCAGTACCCAGGACGAACTCGCCTCCAGCAGTGAAGCAGCACAACGGGTGCGCGAGCAGGACATGCGAGTCATCGAATCAGACAACTCGCAAGTGTTCGTAACCCGGTCAGTGACGGGCGCGAGCGCTGAGCTCGGAGCGAATGCTGACGAAAAAATCTACTTGGTCACGAAGTTTCCAGTTGCAGATTCCATCGACGACTCCTTCTCTGTCGGCTCCATTGCCTTGGACATCACCGAACACCGGCGTCGCGAGCGCTTAATGCGCTTAACGTTCGAGGAATCACCCGTGCCGATGCTGCGAATATCTCTGCGCAGCGACTCGCCAGGCACTGTGTTGGATGCAAACAACTCCGCGTCTGAGCTATTTCGGGTTCCCGTTCGCGGTCTGGTGGGCCAGACCCTGGACAGGTTCGTGCACCCAGATGAGCAGGCAATCGGTATCTTCCCGATCGACGGCGTCAGCTCGCATCGACACCGTCGAGAATCCCGGATGGTGAGAGGAGATGGGCAGGAAGCGTGGGTAGCAATGACGGCGAGTGTCGTTGACGCTTCTGAACCGGATCAGACGACCCCGTCAGGTGACACTGCACGCACATCTAGCGCGCATTCAGGAGACGCATTCGCGCTGGTGGTCTTCGAGGACATCACTGCCCGCCGGGTTGCTGAGCAGCGGCTTACTCAACAGGCGCTGCATGATGCCTTAACTGGGCTGTTGAACCGGTACGCACTTGTGGACCGCCTGGATGCCGCCTTGAACCGGTTGTGGCGCACTCCCTCCTACACCGCCGTCCTGTTCTGTGATCTCGACGGCTTCAAGAATCTCAATGACACGCTCGGGCACAGAGCTGGGGACCAGGTTCTGGTCTCAGTTGCCGAGCGTCTTCGTTCAGTGATGCGCCCGCCGGATACTGTCGCGCGGCTTGGAGGAGACGAGTTCGTCTTGGTCTGTGAGGATCTGGCGAATCCGGGTCAGGCTCGAGAGATCGGTGAGCGGATTCGGGAGGCCATGCGCGAACCGTTCCGGATCGATGATCGAGAGTACGGACTGACGGTCAGTGTGGGGATCGCGACAACTACCGACTCTGATGCCCGAGCGGAGGATCTGCTGCGCCGCGCTGATCTGGCGATGTACCGCGCAAAGGACAATGGTCGCAACCGGGTTGAGTACTACGCCGAGGAGCTTGAGGCCCGCGCGGTGGCTCACGTCGAGGCGACCCAGACTCTGCGCAGAGCCTTATCCCACGATCAGTTCCTAGTCCACTACCAGCCGATTGTTGATGTCCAGTCCAACGAAATCGTCGGTGTCGAAGCGCTGGCCCGCATCTTGACGGAGGAGGGCCGTCTGGTTCACCCGGCGGATTTCATTGGAGTTGCTGAGACGAGCGGTCTGGTCACCCCAATGGGTACTCGCGTCTTGGAGATTGCGCTCGATCAGTTGGCGGCCTGGAAAGTATCGGGTATCGAGGTGCAACTCAACGTGAACGTGTCACCGCGACAACTGGCGCGAGCAGCTTTCGCGCCTTCAGTGTTCGCCTGGCCTGAGTCAGCGTGGACTGGCTCCAGAGTCGCTGTGCCTGGAGATCACCGAGGGGGCAATCGTTGACGCGACAGGGCCGACGCTGATCACGTTGCGTCGGCTGCGCAGTTTCGGGGTGAAGGTAGGCATTGACGACTTCGGAACTGGCTACTCCTCACTCACCACGCTCAAGCACCTTCCCGCGGATGTGCTGAAAATCGACCGCAGTTTCGTCTCTGGCCTGGGCGGAGAAACGAGCGACAACGCGATCGTCGGCGCCGTGATTCAGGTCGCCCACGACCTTGGGTGCGTCGTTGTTGGAGAGGGGGTGGAGTCGCAGCAGCAGGCAGAGGAACTGCGCACGATGGGGTGCGATCACGTGCAGGGCTATCGCTACGGTAAGCCGGTCGGAGCAACCGAAATGGAAGCTATCTTGCGCACTCGCTACGCCACGGAAGTTATGGTCGACTTGACCGCCGATGTGCCGCTGACACCTCACTGAGCGGGTCTGGCAGAAGCGGAACCGTCGCCCTAGGCATCCAAAGGTTGGCTGGTCTCCTGGGCGGCGCCAGCGTTCGTGCTCCGGTAGATCAATGCCAGGGCAGATAGGTACCAGGCTGCGGCAACTCCCCAAAAGAGCCAGACGATGATCGAGCCGAGGTTGCCGCCGATGAAGAAGCCGTTGACGGCGCTCAACACGGTGCTAATGATCAGTATTGCTCCCAAGATGATCGCGGTGATGAGGTAGCGAATGAAGCGCTCGCCGATCACCTTGAAGTTCACTAGGAGCGGGTTGCGCTTCCCGTCTGCTGCGGCCAGAGTGACGAATGGTAGGACGAGCAAGACGAGCAGACCGATGCCTGTGTTGATGATGATGCCGATCAAGACCAGCACGTACATCGCAACGGACCAGACCGAGAACATCAACCAGTTCGCGCCCATTTTCGTGACTTCCGAGAGGTTCGCCTTGCCTGTTGCTGCCGCGAGGGCAGTGACGTTCAGTGCGTGGAACGCCCACAACAGCACAACGAACGAGATCAGGCAGGTGATGATGAACGCGGGGTTGAACCCGGGAAGTGGGTCGAAGATCCAAATTAGCGTCATCTGAACCAGTGCGTTGAAGACGATCACGATGGCGAAGGGGACAAACGCCCTAAAGAAGCGTCCGATCGCAGTGATCAAAACCGAGTAGCGGTAGTGCAGGGGCTTCTGCGCCTTTGGTTCGGCGGCTACGTCAGTGGTCGTCATTGGGCACCGTCCTGATTTGCACTAATGGCAGCTTGGACGCCGCCGCTGTAGATCTCTTTACTGCCAACCTTGATCACCATGTTGTACTCCAGCGTTCCGGCCGGCAGCGCAGTAGGCGTGCCGCCGGGGGAGAGGGTAAACGTCGCCGCGGTCGCTGGCGTGGCTGCGACGTCGATGACCTCACCCTTCGTTGTCTTGCCGGTGCAGGTGAAGTCATTCGAAGGTTCATTCTTCGTGCATACAGGTGCAACCAAGACGGGAACCTCGTTGTCCATGAGTTCGTAGCCAATGGCAATTTGCAGGGTGTTTTCTGGGACACCTGAGACCTGTTGAAGCGAATCGATCTGAGAGCAGCCAGCGACTCCAAGTGCTCCGGCAGCCAGGGCCGCGGTCACCAGTGCCAGCCTTGCGCGGCGCGGGTGACCAGTTGACGCCGATTGCGCAGATTGGTCCAAGGAGTCTTTGCTTATGTTCCTCGCAGTGTTTGTCATAGCGCCTGCTTCTGGTCGAAGGCTTCGATTCGTGCCCTGCTCGCTGCCTGTTCCTGCTCAAGCGTGGCGTCGGTAATGGTGGACAGGTCGAAGGGTGCGGGCAGCAGAAGTTCGGTGTTGCGGTCCAGCGGCGACCCTCCCCGCATGGCCGGGTTCTCGATCCAGTCATTGGCCGCAAGTTCGCGACTCAAAGATGCCAAGCCAACCTGGGAGAAGTCGCCATCGGACCATTGCGCCGGCGAGGCGTGGTCCAGCGTCGTCGCAAAGATCGACATCGTGCCGTCCTGATTGTCGACGAACTCGATGAGTTGTTGCTGTTGGGGAAAGTCCACACACGAAGCCGACGTGATCTCCCAGAAACCGCCACCGTTGCCGTTGGGATGCGGCCGAATGGTGTTGATGTGGGTATGCCCGTTGATCCAGGCGACCATATTGGGGAACTCGTTGAGCATGGAGACGAACTCGTCGGCGTGGTAGAGCTTCTGTCCGCCGACTACTGGCTCAGCCTCATTCTCCAACGTCAGACTGTTGTGATGGCTAAGGACGAGGGCAATTTTGTTCTCTTGTTGCGCCTGCGCGAGACCTTGTTTGAGCCAGTTGAACTGATCCTCGGGTACGGCGCCATCCGCACCAGCGGTGAGGTTGCAGGTGTCCAATCCGAATATTCGGAAGTTACTGTTGAGGTCCGCGGACCAGTACGTACGTCCGCTACTGAGGTTGTCTTCGGTGAAGCCGTGACCGACCGGGCCGGGCGTGGCGGGGGAGTTTAGGTGCGAGGAGATAAAGCCCATCCGCTCGAACAGTCGGCGGCTGCCGTCTGGAGTGATATCGCGCATTCGCGCGTCCATATTCCACTTTCGCCACAACTGATCGGTGAGGCGAGTGAAGACGCTGCCGTCCATACTCATGCCGCGCAGGTACGTCTCCGCGAGGGCTGGCCACGCGTCAGCCTTGCGATTCCCGGTAGCCATCGAGCGCAGATTCGGGTCGATGTTGATCACACCGTTCCACAGCGTGTCGTGGTTGCCGAAGACTGTGTACCAGGGAGCAGCCAGCCCAGGTGAGGTCACGGTTCCGCTGACCGCGGCGTCGAGCAGTCCAGGAATCTTCGGGAACCCGTAGGAGCCGAAGTCGTCTTGGGCTGGGTCCTCTGGATGCCACGCGAACGTGCTCGGCCAGACCTGCACACCCTCGTATACCCCAGGAGCTCCCGAGTTCGGGGTGAACTGGCCACCGTCAAGAACGCCGATGTACCAGTCGAGTTCAAGCTGGGAATGCTGATCGGAACTATCGCCAGTGTTGACTGCGGCGGCCATTGGGGCACCAGTGACCGGCGAGAGCTTCGCTGCGTTCATCGCCTTCGTCATCTCGGCCAGGATATGCATCTGCATCGTGTCCTGCGGACGGATGACTCCGGCCCAGAGGCTCTGGCTTTGCCCTGCCATCACGTCAAGGCGAGCGGGGGATTGGGCATCGATCATGTGAATATCAGTGAAGTGGCCCATGTACATCAGCGATCGGCGCGACTGGGTGCGAGTGGCCGCCTCTTTGCCCAGGATGTCTAGGCGCGGCAAGTAGGGCTCTCCCGGTGCCGTCACGAGCTTGCGGTATTGGTTGTAGACCGGCGACGTGAAGGCGATGGTCTGCTGCAAGGTCGTTGGCACGTCAGCGGGCTTCAGCGGTGCCGCAAGGACGGCTCCGAGCGCATCGCGAGGTACCGCGAATGTGGCGGCCATGGCGGCAGTTGTCGCCATGAAGGCTCTTCTTGTTAGTCCGGCCAGTGTTCTCTCCCAACCTACGCGCGGCACTTTCATACTGCGCACTGTGCGTACTGAGACGAAAATAGCGTGTTTCGTACTCCGACCGGAGACTGAACGCACCTTGAACCGAAGGAAACAACGAAGTAAATGGTCCTCAAGCCACTGTGACCGGGCGCACAGCCGCTCAGCGTGCGAAACCTTGCTGAAACATTCCGCCCTGAATGGCAACCGAAATGAAACGAACATCGCCACTTCGTCACCTGCGAGTAACGCGCTCCGCCATTACCGGTAACAGCGATTTCGCAAGGTTGCTCCTGTCAACCCGGTGGGGGAACGAAAGGAGCTCGATATGCCGGAATTAAGATTCTGGTGCGACCGCGTGGATTCTGGTCAGTACGGCGCTTGTACTGCTCATGACTCCCGGAGTTGCGTTTTTCTACGGCGGAATGGTCCGTATGAAGAGCGTGCTCAACATGATGATGATGAGCTTTGGGGCGATGGGGCTAGTAGCCATCCTCTGGGTTCTATATGGCTACTCGATGGCGTTCGGCAACGACGTCGGCGCGGGCCTACTAGGTGATCCGACCGAATACTTCGGACTCTCGGGTATCACCGCCGATTCACTGTCGGGATCCATCCCGACATTTGTCTTTGTGATGTTCCAGTGCATGTTCGCGATTATTACGGTCGCGCTCATCTCCGGAGCCATCGCCGACCGGACGAAGTTCGGTTCGTGGATGATCTTCGCCGGTATTTGGGCAACGATCGTCTACTTCCCAGTGGCTCACTGGGTATTCGCCTTCAGCGATGACGAGGGCTACACAGGTGGTTGGATCGCCAACAACCTCGGCGCCATCGACTTCGCCGGTGGTACTGCCGTTCACATCAACGCCGGTGCCGCAGGTTTGGCCTTGGCGCTAGTGATCGGCAAGCGCATCGGATTCGGCAAGACGCCGTTCCGTCCGCACAACCTGCCGTTCGTCATGCTCGGCGCAGCACTGCTGTGGTTCGGTTGGTTCGGTTTCAACGCTGGATCAGCTCTTGGTGCCGATGGACTCGCCGGTGTGGCGTTCCTCAACACCGTGATCGCAACCGCAGCGTCCATGCTGGCTTGGCTAGTCGTTGAGAAGATCCGCGACGGACACAGCACCTCACTTGGTGCAGCTTCCGGTGTCGTCGCTGGCCTCGTCGCCATCACCCCGGCTTGTGCCGCGGTTGGTGTTGTCGGTGCCATCGCGATCGGTATCGCCGCTGGTGTCCTGTGTGCTCTGGCCGTGGGCCTGAAGTACAAGTGGGGCTACGACGATTCACTCGACGTCGTCGGCGTCCACCTCGTTGGTGGACTCGTCGGTACGCTGATGATCGGTCTGGTTGCTACAGATGCTCTCGTTGCAGATTCACCGCTGGGTCTGTTCTACGGCGGCGGCGCAGAACTCCTGGGCAAGCAAGCAATCGCAGCAGTCGCAGTTATGGCCTACAGCTTCATCCTGACGCTGATCATTGGCTTCGGAATCGAGAAGACCATCGGATTCCGCTCAGACAAGGACGACGAGATCAACGGTGTTGACCTCGCCAACCACGCTGAGACGGCATACGAGTTCAACGATTCCTCCTACGGTGGCTCATTCGCCAAGGGAGCTGCAAAGACAGCAGATGTCACGGACAAGGAAGGTGCATCAGCATGAAGCTCGTAACCGCTGTTATCAAGCCCTTCAAGCTCGACGATGTCAAGAGTGCACTTGAGGCCTACGGAATCAACGGGCTGACAGTGTCAGAAGCTAGTGGCTACGGCCGCCAGCGAGGACACACCGAGGTCTATCGAGGCGCGGAATACACCGTCGACCTCGTACCCAAGGTGCGGGTAGAGGTGCTGGTCGATGACGACGATGCAGACAGTGTCGTGGACGTCATCATCAAGAGCGCGCAAACCGGACGGATCGGCGACGGGAAGGTCTGGTTGATCCCAGTCGATTCCGTTGCTCGGGTTCGTACCGGCGAGCGTGGACCAGACGCTCTCTAGCTGCATCCCGCAAACGCAAGTGGGTGCCGTGGGGGTCAGTTCAACCGCAAGGTGGCTGGCCCCCATTGGCGCATCACTTGCCGCCAGGGCGGGGGCGTCTGCAGTGTGAGCGCAGACGGCCCCGCCGGGTGACAAGACCGCCAGATCCGCCTCTCCCGACCGGCGGGTCTGGCGGTCGAGTCATGGGCACCTTCTTCGCGAAGTCGCCCGTTGCGGGGGGTCATGAGCAGTGTCCACCTCTGAGTCGGACATGCTGGACTTAGCGCAACCCACGCACCACAAACTGGCGAGCTATTGTCGCCAAAACCTAACCCGGAGGGTCGATCATGAAGCTGGTAACGGCAATCGTCAAACCGTTCAAACTAGAAGAGGTCAAAGACGCGCTTGGGACTCTCGGGATCGAGGGACTCACGGTTTCCGAAGCAAGCGGTCACGGCCGACAGCACGGACACACCGAGGTATACCGAGGCGCTGAGTACACGGTTGATCTAGTCCCCAAAGTTCGCATCGAGGTGCTGATTTCAGACGATGTGGTCGATGCTGTCGTCGACGCCGTGGTTACGGCTGCTCGCACCGGCCAGATCGGTGATGGGAAGGTCTGGGTCACACCAATCGATGAGGTGGTCCGCGTCCGGACTGGTGAGCGCGGCGACGACGCTCTTTAGAATCGATGGACTACACGGGCCTGCGCGCAGAGCTACTAGATCGTCCAGGCCGACCTACGCTAGCGCGCCGTCGCGCGTTGGCGGGGCTGACTGACGATTGGCTGCAGTCCCTATTTGACGAGGCGGGTGCCGACCCAAATGAGACGGCGATCGTCGCCGTCGGAGGCCTTGGCCGGGGTGACTTCTGTGTCCATAGCGACCTCGATTTACTGCTCCTACATGAACCCAAAGCCGATGTAGCAGAGGTTGCCGACAAGATTTGGTATCCGATCTGGGACTCAGGAGTGCGTCTGGACCACAGTGTGCGGACCGTGGCCGAGGCCCGCAGGCTCGCTGGTAACGATCTCAAAGTCGACCTTGGTATTCTCGACGCGCGAACCGTTGCCGGTAACGGCGAACTAACGGACGCTTTGCGCGGTGCCGTCTTACAGGACTGGCGGGCGATGGCCAAACGACGCCTGCCCGAACTGCAAGAGGCTGTTGCGGAGCGCACTGGCCGAGCGGGTGTCCTGTCCAACTTGCTCGAACCAGACCTCAAGGAGTCATATGGGGGCTTGCGAGATGTGACCATCCTGCGGGCCATTGCGGCTTCGTGGATCGCCGACACAGATCACCAGTCGGTCAAGCGTGCGCACGACGAGTTACTCGATGTGCGCGATGCTTTGCACACGACAACCGGTCGCAATGTTGACCAACTCACCCTGCAAGAGCAACAGCCTGTTGCCGAACTCCTGCGAGGATCCCAACTCGGATGTTTTGCTCAGGCGCGTTCTAGCTGCCGGGCGCCGAATCGCCTACGCAAGCGATGTTGCGTGGCATCGGGTCGACCGAGCCATCGCCCCCAAGGCCCGCTTTAGTTCGGTCCGTCGCCTGCGTTCGGCCAAACCTGAACGTGCGCCGCTGACCGATGGTGTCGTCGTACAAGATGGCGAAGTCGTTCTGGCTGCAGATGCGCGCCCTGATCGAGACCCGGTACTGCTTTTGCGGGCAGCTGCGGCCGCCGCTCAGGCCGGTCTGCGACTTAGCCCCCATGCGGTAACGCGCCTCGCCGCGGAGAGCGCACCCATGCCAGTTCCCTGGCCCGCGAGTGCACGTGATGCGCTCGTGTCATTGCTCGGAGCGGGGCGATCGGCCGTGCCAGTTTGGGAGGCGCTCGATCAGGCAGACTTGATTACCCGGCTGATTCCGGAATGGGCAGTGGTGCGCAGCGCACCCCAGCGCAATCCAGTTCATAGATTTACCGTGGACCGGCATCTGGTCGAGGCGGCAGTCAACGCGGCGGCCTACACCCGAGAAGTCTCGCGGCCTGACTTACTGCTGGTCGGGGCACTTCTGCACGACATCGGGAAGGGCCAGCCAGGCGATCACACTGATGTCGGGATTGAGATCGTTTCCAGACTCGCTCCTCGGCTCGGATTCAACGAACCGGATAGTGAGATTCTGGTTGACCTCGTCCGATACCACCTGCTTCTGCCCGACCAGGCGACGCGCCGCGATCTAGACGATCCAGCGACGGTCGAGACTGTCGTCGAGGCGGTGCAATCGGTGTCCGTGCTGGACTTGTTGTACGCCCTGACTCGTGCAGATGCCACCGCAACCGGTCCGGCCGCGTGGACTCGTTGGAAGGCGAGCCTGGTCGCGGAGTTGGTCGCTCGGGCACGAGCAACACTGGCGGGCGTCCCGCGAGAAATCCCGGATCAGTTCACCGAGGAGCAACGTGCCCTAGCGGATGCCCCTGGCGTGGCGGTCGCGATCGAAGCCGGCGAGGGAGCTTGGTGGATCACCGTTGCCGCAGATGACCGGGTTGGTTTGCTTGGTCTCATTGCTGGGGCATTTTCGGTCAACCGACTCGCAGTTCGCTCAGCTCGCACGGAGACCGTCGGTTCTCGTGCTGTCACGATGTGGTCCGTCATCCCGGAGTATGGCGATCCGCCGCCCCTCGATCGCCTCCGAGAGGACGTCCGGCTCGCCCTCAATGGCACGCTGGACATTAGTGGCAAGCTCGCTGCGCGGGCGAACGCCTACCGCAGACGGACCCCGATCGTTCGCCCAGCGCCGAGTTTCGATGTGGTCGAGGGGGCGTCCGCGCGGGCCACGGTCGTTGAGATTCGCGCCCACGATCGACCGGGTTTGCTGTACCTGGTCTCGACGGCAATCTCCCGTGCGGGAGTCTCCATATCTGCAGCTCAGGTGGCAACGCTGGGTTCTGAGATAGTGGACGTCTTTTACCTCGACGAGGCGGGGGAGTTGTTGACTGACGAACAGGTCAACACGGTTCGTAGTGCGGTGCTGGCGTCGCTGTCTGATTCCGACGGGTAACCTTGCAAAGGTGTTTAACGCTCTCTCTGATCGGCTTGCCTCGACGTTCAAGAACCTCCGAGGTAAAGGCCGCCTGTCCGAAGCCGATGTAGACGCGGCCGTCCGCGAGATCCGTACGGCTTTACTTGAGGCCGATGTATCGCTGCCCGTAGTGCGTGGGTTCTGTGCCCGCGTCAAAGAGCGAGCACTGAGTTCTGAGGTCTCCGGAGCGCTCAATCCCGCTCAGCAAGTCGTCAAGATTGTGCACTCTGAACTCATTGAGGTGCTCGGGGGCGAGACGCGGCGCCTTCGCTTCGCCAAACACCCTCCGACCGTCATCATGCTCGTGGGCCTGCAGGGTGCAGGCAAGACGACGCTAGCTGGAAAGCTGGCAAAGTGGCTCGACGGTCAAGACCATCGGACCCTGCTCGTAGCCGCCGACCTGCAGCGCCCCAACGCAGTCGATCAACTTTCCGTCGTCGCTGAGCGCGCTGGCGTTGGGATCTACGCCCCCGCGCCCGGAAACGGGGTGGGCGATCCGGTAGTCGTAGCCCGAGACAGCCTGGTCTACGCAAAAGACAACAGTTACGACATCGTCATTGTCGATACCGCCGGACGGCTGGCCATCGATGAAGAGTTGATGGGCCAGGCGCGAGGAATCCGTGACGCGGTCGAACCGAATGAGATCTTGTTCGTCGTTGACGCGATGATCGGTCAAGACGCTGTCAATACTGCGGTCTCTTTCGACGAAGGAGTCGGGTTCGACGGAGTCGTCTTGACCAAGCTCGACGGCGACGCTCGCGGTGGTGCCGCGCTGTCGGTGCGCGAGGTCACCGGTCGTCCGGTCATGTTCGCCTCAACCGGGGAGGGGCTCGACGACTTCGAGCAGTTCCACCCCGATCGCATGGCCTCGCGCATCCTCGACATGGGCGACATGCTCACCCTCATCGAACAGGCCGAGAAGGCCTTCGACGCTGATGAGGCGGCCGAGATTGCCCGCAAGATGGAGGCCGGAGACGACTTCACCCTTGAGGACTTTCTGCAGCAAATGCAGGCGATGAAAAAAATGGGCTCCCTGACCAAGCTCATGGGGATGATGCCCGGAATGGGGGATGTCCGCAAACAACTCGAGCAGGTCGATGACCGAGATATCAACCGGATTGCCGCCATCATCCAATCGATGACCCCGCAGGAGCGCCAGAACTCAAAGATCATCGATGGTTCCCGGCGAGCCCGTATCGCTAAGGGTTCAGGGGTGCAAGTCAGCGAGGTCAATAATCTGTTGAACCGCTTCGTCGAGGCGCAGAAGATGATGAAGCAAATGCGCAAGGGTGGTGGCATGCCAGGAATGCCATCGGTTCCTGGGCTCGGCCGCGCTCAGAGCAAGAAAGCGAAAGGCAAGGCAGGGGCACGCAAGAACAAGAAGGGTCGCTCTGGCAACCCTGCCAAACGAGCCCAACAGGCCGCCGCGCCGAGCCCTAGTTCGAGCGAGCCTGGGTCGGGGCTAGGTGCTGGCGCGGGTAGCGCTGCGCCGGAATCCATTGAAGAGTTGCCAGAGGAGTTTCAGAAAATGCTGGGCGGTCTAGGCAAGCAGTAGCCCACCTGCGTCGAAGCGGTCGGGTTCTGGCACACTTGGTAGGTCGAACCGGACGCGTGGCCCCTCTCACCACGATGAACCGGATCCAGCGACGGCTCTAGATGCAACCCACTGCGTCGCGGGCTTGAGCAACTCAAACGCAGGAGAACTACTAACTCGTGTCTGTCAAAATCAAACTGAAGCGACTTGGAAACATTCGCAACCCGCAGTACCGCATCGTTATCGCCGACGCACGCAAGAAGCGTGACGGACGGGTCATCGAAGAGGTTGGCATTTACCACCCCAAAGAAGAGCCGTCGTTGATTCGCGTTGACGGCGACCGTGTTGCCTACTGGCTAGGCGTCGGCGCTCAACCCACCGACCCAGTGCGAGCGATCCTCAAGGTCACAGGCGACTGGCAGAAGTTCAAGGGCGAGCCTGGCGCAGAAGGAACTTTGCGAGTAGCTGACGAAAAGTCAGACAAGGTCACCCTATTTGCCGCCGCCGTCGCTGACGGTGAGAAGGCCAAGAGTGAACCTGCCCCTAAGGCCAAGAAGTCCGAAACGCCATCGGAGAGCGCAAAAGAAGAAGCCGCAGTTGAAGCTGAGGTAGCGACCGCCGACGCAGAGATCGCCGAGGAAGTTGCCCAAGAAGCTGCGGAGGCCTCACCCGAGGTTGCGGCTGAGCAAGCCGAAGCCGGCGCAGAAGAACTGAAGAAGGCGCAAGACGAGATCAAGGCCGAGGACGCCTAGTGCTAGTCGACGCACTCGACCACCTTGTCCGTGGCATCGTCAGCAATCCCGATGACGTCGACGTAAGTGTTCGCAAGGGCCGAGGCCGAGGCACGACCCTCGACGTACGCGTCAACCCCAGTGATATGGGGCGGGTTATCGGTCGCGCTGGTCGAACGGCGACTGCACTGCGAACTGTGATTGGTGCACTCGACCGGAACGGTCCCGTGCGGATCGACTTCTTGGATGTCAACGGACGCTAGTTCGCCGCGGATCCGAGTGGTCGTCGGACGCGTCGGGCGACCAAACGGTATTCGTGGCGGTGTGTTTGTCCTGCCGCTGACCGATTCACCGGAGCAGCGATTCGCGGTGGGTCAGCAAGTTCTTGCTGGCCCACCAGCGGATCGCGCTCTAGTGGTTTCGGACCTTCGATTTCACAACGGCAAGATGATCGTCACCTTCGAGGGCCAGCAGACTCGCGAGGATGCCGAGGCTCTTCGCCATTGCGTTCTGGAGACGGAGGTGTCGTCGTCTGAGACACCAGAGGATCCTGACGAGTACTACGACCGTCAACTCCACGGTTTGGACGTGGCGGATCCGAACGGCCACGTCCTCGGCAAGGTGCTGACGGTACTGCACCTGCCCGCCCAAGACGTCTTAGAAATCAAACTCAATGACGGCCCGATTCGGCTCGTGCCCTTCGTTAAAGAGATCGTGACCGCTGTCGACATCTCCGAGGGCCTAGTAACGATCTCCCCTCCGGAGGGGTTGCTCGACGGCGAGGATTTCGGCGATACGAGTCCGGCTGATGGTTCGCCCGATGCGAGTTGACGTTGTCTCCATCTTTCCGGAGTACCTTTCCCCGCTGAACCTGTCGCTCATCGGCAAGGCCATCAGGCGAGGCGATGTTGACGTGGCAGTGCATGATCTGCGCGACTTCACCAGCGATCCGCACCGCACGGTTGATGACGCAGCCTTTGGTGGCGGACCGGGGATGGTCATGAGGCCCCAGCCCTGGGGCGAAGCGCTCGACTACGTGCGCAAGCTCGGATCGGCGGATGTGCGTCCTACATTGGTCATTCCGACACCGAGCGGCACGAAGTTCACTCAGCCAGTTGCCGACGAACTCGCTCAACGTGACTGGTTGATCTTCGCTTGCGGGAGGTACGAAGGGATCGACGCTCGCGTCGCCGCGTACTACAGCGACGAGATGGATGTCCTAGAGGTATCCGTCGGCGACTATGTGCTGGCTGGCGGGGAGGCTGCCGTTTTGGTGATCTGCGAAGCGGTCATCCGACTGCTTCCGGGAGTACTGGGCAATGTGAACAGCGCCCCCGACGATAGTTTTGCTAAGGAACGTGATGGCGCGGCGCTAGAGGGCCCCGTCTACACCCGACCCGCGCAATGGCGAGGTTTGGGTGTTCCCGAGGTCTTACTGTCCGGTCATCACGAACATATTGCGAGATGGCGTGAGCAAGAATCCGCCGCGCGAACAGCGCGGAACCGGCCTGACCTCGTTGCGGCGACTCGAGACGAACGGCCCACCGAGCGCGAAGTGCTAGATCCACCAGCCGATCCCCGGTCGGGAGCCTGACGTCAACTCCACCAGTGTGCCTGTGGCAGACTTGGCGGTTGCGTCGACGGGTATCACCTGCCACAGGGGGTTTGCTCAAAAGTCGCGCAATCCATTAGACAGTTTCGGTCGATGACCGGACCACCAGCACTACGGCGACCTGTGGCGGGCGTAGCTGCGGGAGAATTATGAACCCGTTAGATGAACTTGATGCTGCTTCATTGCGCGACGATGTGCCGGACTTCCGTCCCGGTGACTCACTAAAGGTCCATGTGAAGGTCGTCGAAGGCAGCCGCTCACGTATCCAGGTGTTCGCCGGTGTCGTGATCCGTCGTCAAGGTGGCGGACTCCAAGAGACGTTCACCGTTCGCAAGGTCAGCTTTGGAACCGGTGTCGAGCGCACCTTCCCGGTTCACTCCCCGATCATCGACCACATCGAGCTAGTCAGCCGTGGTGACGTGCGCCGTGCGAAGTTGTACTACCTGCGCGACCTGCGCGGTAAGGCCGCCAAGATCCGCGAGAAGCGCGAACCTGCCAAGTAGGAACGGTTTCGCGGGCGACACGTCAGTGACCTCGCGAACAGAAGATGGCGGTCCAGTTTTGGAAGAACAACGGGGGCGGTCGACTCCGACGCCGGGGTCGACCGGGGTTCACGCCGCTGACGAGCGTGGTGGCCGACGGATCCTGGTAGAGGTGGGCATCCTGATCGCAGCCGCCTTGCTCGGTGCGTTCGTCATGAAGACGTTCGTCGCTCAAGTGTTCTCAATACCGTCAGGATCGATGCAAAGCACGCTCGCAGTTGGCGAGCGAGTAGCGGTCGAGAAAATCAGCTACCGGACATCCGAGCCGGTACGCGGTGACGTCGTCGTATTCGACGGTACCGGGCTGTTCGCTTCGCCTGTTCCTGGAGACTCGACGTTCATCAAACGCGTCATCGGGCTGCCAGGGGAGCGAGTGACGTGCTGTGACACCTCCGGTCGAGTCCTCATTGATGGCGCTCCACTTCAAGAGCAGGAATACCTCTTTGAGTCCGACCAAGCAAGTAAGGTTCGATTCGACGTCGAGGTTCCGCCAGAGAAAATCTGGGTGATGGGGGATCATCGAAGTGCCTCCGCAGACTCCCGGGCTTACCTCGGCGCGCCAGGCGGAGGATTCATTCCAATAGATCGAGTGGTTGGCAAGGCCAGGTGGGTGATCTGGCCGCTATCCTCGGCGAGATCGATCGATTCTCCAAGCTACGGGGGCTAGCGCGTTGACTGCAGAGGAGACATCTGGGGTGGCAACTGCCAACGACGACGATAAACAGGGCGGCGCGTGGAGCTTTGCCCGCGAGGTCGCCATCGTGTTGGTTTGCGCGCTGGTGCTTTCGGTGATAGTTCGGACGTTCTTCGTGCAGGCCTTCTATGTCCCAAGCGCATCGATGGAGAACACCTTGCTCATTGATGATCGAATCTTGGCGTCAAAGATCACCACATCGATTTCTGGCGTGAAGCGTGGCGAAGTCATCGTGTTCAAGGATCCGGGAGACTGGCTTCCCAAGGCCAAGACCGAGGTTGGTCCGGTATCCAAGGCGCTTGAGTTCATCGGTTTGCTCCCTTCCAGCGCAGGCGATGATCTCGTGAAGCGCGCGATCGCGCTGGGGGGCGATCGCATCATGTGCTGCAATGCCGACGGTCAAATCGTCCTCAACGGGATTGGACTCCAAGAGCCTTACATCAAGCCAGGGCGCGGCACCGACCAAGTGAATTTCGATGTGATTGTGCCGCCAGACTCCGTTTTTGTTATGGGCGATAACCGAGCCGCCTCGGCGGATTCGCGGTATCACTTGGATCAGAATGACGGTGGGGTTCCACTGGATAATGTCGTGGGTCGAGTAGTCCTGAAGGTCTGGCCGCTAGACCAGTTCGGAACCGTTCCCATCCCGGACGTGCCCTTCGGTAATCCCGCGCTGGCCAATCAGCCCTCCGACACGTCTCCGGCAGCAGCCAATCCCACGCCCTAGCTGCACCCTGCGCGGTTATGCTGGCTCGACCATGACAGTTCAGATTCCTCGGCACGTGCGCCGTGCACGAGTGGGCGGATCGGACGGTGACCTATTCCGGTACGAGATGGCGATTCGACGCTCCGGCTTCGAATCGGTTGCCGGAATAGACGAAGCCGGCCGGGGAGCGTGCGCTGGTCCGCTGGTAGTCGCGGCAGCGATCCTGGATTCGCAGTCACCGCAATGCCACAGGGCGCTAGCCGAACTCAACGATTCCAAGAAACTAAGCGCGCAATCGCGTGAACGAGTCGCAGCTCAAGTCAAGCAGACGGCACGAGCCTGGGTGACGGTGGTGATCCCGGCTCAGGAAGTCGACCGGATTGGCCTACACGTCGCCAATCTGCAGGGGATGCGCCGGGCGCTCGCAAGACTCGGCCAGACGCCTGACTACGTCCTCACCGACGGTTTCCCAGTGCCCGGCCTATCGGTTCCAAGCCTTGGCGTCTGGAAGGGCGATGAGGTGAGTGCCTGCGTCAGTGCGGCCGGTGTGCTGGCCAAAGTTGAGCGTGACAGGATCATGGCGGAATTAGACGGGCACTGGCCGCAGTACGGGTTCGCGGAGCACAAGGGGTACGTAACCGCCATGCATCGGCAGGCGTTGAGAAGCTTCGGACCGTCGCCGGTTCACCGGTTCTGCTTCGCCCCGGTTCGTCAGGCTTTCACTCAGCAGATACGGTCAGGGGACTCACCGCGAGCTACGGTGCGAGGCCGCCTGCCAGCAGAGTCTGCACGACAAGCGCGAACGGTTATCGATCAGCAGGAGGGCGTGGCGTGAGCACGGAGGATCTAGAGCGGTACGAGACTGAGGTCGAGCTTGCCCTCTACCGTGAGTATCGCGACATCGTCGGCTCGTACAAGCATGTTGTTGAGACTGAGCGCCGCTTCTATCTGACGAATAGCGTCGACGTCGTTGTCCACGCAACGGACGGTGGGGAAGTCTATTTCGAGGTCAACATGAGTGATGCGTGGGTTTGGGACATGTATCGCCAGGCGCGATTTGTACGCAAAGTGCGGGTGCTCACCTTCAAAGACGTGAATGTTGAGGAACTAAACGCCGAATAGCTCTCGCCAAGGGCGGCTTTTGCACACCAACCGTTCGTCGTTGCGGGATGCCACAGTTTTCCACAGCCGACCCGTTTCCACAGCAGACCCGACTGTCCCGACGCGTCCGCCCCGTTTCCGGCAGTCTGCTCGTTGGGGGTGGGGTCCATGTCGAGATCACCAGCAGCAGGGCAGCCAAAGAGGCTTCGTTCGAACTCATTGGGTCGCTACGGCGAGGATGTAGCGGCTCGGTATTTGCAGGATTCCGGAATCGTCGTGCTCGACCGCAACTGGCGTGGAGGCAGCGGAGAGATCGACCTGGTTGGACTGGACGGGGCCGTCCTGGTCATTTGCGAGGTCAAAACCCGGACGAACGATCGCTACGGTGGCCCACTGGCTGCTATCACGCATGAGAAGTTGGCCAGACTTCGAAGACTTGCTGGAGAGTGGGTCGCTGCTCATCCATGTAGCGTCGACGGGCTACGAATCGATGTAGTCGCAATCTGGCGCCCGGCACGGGGAGCTGCCCGCGTCCAACACCTAGTCGGAGTCCACTGATGGGACTCGCTCGGACCTACTCAGCCGTCGTCGTCGGTGTGCGTGCGCACATCGTTGAGGTCGAGGCGCACTTGAGTCCCGGTCTCCCAGCCTTGACGTTGGTCGGACTGCCGGATACCTCTCTCAATGAGGCCAGAGATCGGGTGAGAGCCGCCATTGTCAACTCGGGATTGAAGTGGCCAGATTGTCGAATGACGGTTGGCTTGAGCCCAGCTTGGCTGCCTAAGCGTGGTTCCGGACTCGATGTCGCAATCGCGCTGGCGATCCTTGCGGCCGACGGGCAGATCCCCTCGAATGGTGTCGCAAATCTCGTCGCCCTTGGGGAGCTCGGACTCGACGGTCGGATCCGGCACGTCTCGGGCGCACTGGCTGCGGCCCTGGCGCTGCGTCGCCTCCCTGGGAGGAAAGCTGACGCGATCGTCGCTGGTGCTCACGATGCTCAACTGCTCTCGTCGGTGCCGGACATGAGAGTTCTCACAGTGACGTCGTTGCGCGCCCTCGCGGCCCGACTTCGCGGCGAACAGGAACCTGAGGATGAGGGCAGCGAATCCCTGCTCGGAATATCGGTCAACGCTGCAGCTCAGCACTCGCCGGTCGGCGCAGACAAGGACATGGCAGAGGTTCGAGGGACAGGACGCCGCAAAGGTCGGGATTGAAGTCGCGGCCGCCGGAGGACATCACATCGCGCTGCTTGGTCGGGCAGGTGTGGGCAAGACGCTGCTGGCCGAGCGGATACCCGGCCTCCTGCCAGACCTCTCGGATGAGGCGGCGTTGGAGGTGACGGCGATCCATCAACTAACAGCGCGGCTTCATCGCAGTTCGGGCGGCGGCTTAATACGTCGGCCTCCCTGGTTCGCACCACATCACAGCGCCTCGCGAGCCGCCATGGTCGGTGGTGGTTCCGATGACCGGCCGACTATCGGGATGGTGTCGCTCGCTCATCGGGGCGTGCTCTTCTTGGACGAGGCGGCGGAGTTTGAGCCGTCAGTCATCGATGCGCTGCGTGAACCGCTGGAGTCCGGTGAGGTAAGCGTTGCGCGATCTGGGTTCCACCTGACGTTTCCCGCACGGTTTCAACTCGTGGTTGCGACGAATCCCTGTCCGTGTGGGAACGCACTCGATACCCACCGCGGTGCGGTATGCCGCTGTACTCCGAGCCAGCGACGACGCTATCTCGCTCGGCTATCTGGCCCGCTACTCGATCGAGTCGACGTCCGGGTCGTTTTGCGTCGGCCAACTCTTGCTGCCATGTCCACGAGCCATCCCTCCGAGACAAGCGAGGCTATAGCGGCGCGGGTTTGCGCCGCCCGAGTGCGAATCGGTGAGTACCTGCTCGGGACGCCATGGCCCACGATGATCTCGGTTCCTCCAGAAGAACTACTAAAACGGTGGCCGCTTGCGGTCGCTGCGCGCCGGGAGTTGGACGTCGCATGTCGGACGGATAGTTTGCGGGGCCGCGATCGGGTTGTCCGGGTGGCCTGGACGCTAGCAGCCCTCGGAGACCGGGGTTCGCCATCAGTCAGTGATATCGCTACTGCCGTGGGAATGCGCGCCTCGGAGCAGGAGTGGGTGGCATGAGCGATCAAGCAGAAATCGTCGCACGGTTGGCGTTGTCAGGGGCTTTCGAGCCCGGACGCGAGGCACTCGGTCTGGCAGTTGCCCAGTACGGGGCTCGAGCGGTGGTCGACGCTTTGAACAGTGGGCGCGGCCACGGCCTAGGACTGCGCGGAATCACTAAGCGATGGGAGGAGAAGGACTGGCTCGCCAGGGCAAACGACGAACGGGAAGAGTGCCAGCGGCTAAGCATTGAAGTCTCGGTTCCTGGCGATCGCACCTGGCCGACCCAACTCGATGATCTAGGTGAGCGAGCTCCGCTTGCCCTTCGGATTCAGGGGACTGCCGATTTGCGCACTGCAGCGGCCCGCAGTATCGCGATCGTCGGAGCACGCGGTGCCACTCAATACGGCCAGTGGGTTGCGGAGGACATGGCGGCGCAGCTGGCTGTTCTGGGCTGGTGCGTTGTCTCAGGTGGGGCATTCGGCATCGACGCTGCAAGTCACCATGGCGCACTGAGCGTCGGTGGGGTTTCGGTCGCTGTCACGGCGGCGGGGTGCGACCGAGCCGTCCCGGTGAGCCACACGTCGCTCTACTCGAGGATCTACTCCAGCGGTGCGGTCGTTGGCGAGGTGCCGATCGGTTCGCACCCAAACCGGCACCGGTTCCTGATCAGGAACCGCGTAATTGCCGCCCTGGTCCCGGCAGTCGTCGTCGTGGAGGCAGCTCAGCGCTCAGGGGCGTTGGCAACCGCCCGCGAAGCCCTAGCCTTGGGTCGGATAGTCGGAGCAGTCCCCGGACCTGTGACCTCGGCTCTATCGGCTGGCTGCCATTCAATTCTCCAGAACTCCGACGTCGCTTTGGTTACGTGCGCAGCTGACATCATCAACGAGGTGCTCGGCCCCGCGCCGGACTACCGATCGCCGCAGCAGAACTGACCGACAGACAGCGCCGACTGCTGGGCCTCGTCTCGCCAGCGCCACGGCATGAGCAATGGATAGGGGAGCGATTGGCCGAGTCTGGTTACGGCGTGAACCTCGCCGAGATTGTGTCGGAGTTGTTTCTCTTGGAACGTCTCGGACTAGTGAAGCGGGTGAGTAGCGGCTGGGTCCAGGCGCGAAACGGAGTCGCGCAGCCACAACTCGGTCGGGGACCGCGGGTTCGATAGCCGGGTCCTAGTGGGAGTGAGCTGATTCTTGGATAAGAACAAACCTGCTGCGTTTGACGGCGCGGTCGGTAGCAAGCGACGCTAGGTCTATGTCCAGCAGCGGCGCTTCCGACGAAGCTCGTGCCACGCCGCCCGCGATCAGCGAGGCGGCCGCGTTGAGCGAGCCGTGGGCGAGAACACTCAAGCAGTTCTACGAGCACCTTCGTTTTGAAGATCGGCGAGCTGCACACACGATCCGGGCTTACGTGGGCGATATTTCCGCGCTCGGGGCATATTGCATCCGCAGCGGAGTGCAAGATCCGGCGGCGCTTACATTGGCCACCTTGCGTGGTTGGCTGGCAGAGATGTCGCGGGATTCCTCGCGTGCCACTCTCGCTCGCCGAGCTGCCGCAGCACGGTCGTTCACGGCCTGGGCAAAGCGCCAGGAACTGCTACCAGTTGACGTCGGTCTGCGCTTGGCGAGTCCGCGGATTCCACGGACTCTGCCGACGGTTCTACGCCAAGACCAAATGACCGATGTGCTCGATTCACAACGGGATGAACTCGCGCGTGATTCCCAAGCGGAATCACCTGAGGGCCTGCGCGATATCGCCGTGTTGGAGATGCTCTACGGGTCGGCCCTGCGGGTCAGTGAACTCTGCGGACTGGATCTGGAAGACATCGATCTTGAGCGACGCACATTGCGCGTGCTGGGCAAGGGCAACAAGCAGCGCGTTGTGCCGATTGGATTGCCCGCACTTCGAGCGGTGACCCACTGGATTGAGGCTGGACGAGGGCACTGGGTGACAGCGGAGAGTGACGATGCAGTGTTCATTGGTCAGCGCGGACGCCGACTCGATCCACGTAGTGCGCGTCGCGTGGTCAACGCTGCAACGAGGGGGATCGACGGGGTCGCGCAACTCTCTCCTCACGGGCTGCGGCATACGGCCGCGACCCATGTCTTGGAGGGAGGGGCGGACTTGAGAACCGTCCAAGAACTGCTCGGCCACGCTAGTCTTTCGACGACTCAGCTATATACCCACGTGTCACTTGATCGTTTGAGGACGAGCTATGAGCAGGCGCACCCGCGAGCGTGAGGCAGCGATTCGATCGCCGCACGCGTACTGCCGGACTCACCCACAATGGCTAGACCAAGGAGAACAGCAAGTGACCGGTACCTGTAGTGCGATTGGGTTGGGCCCCAAGGAACGCAGGTGCGCACTATGTCGGTAGAGCTTGAGACGAACGGTGCCCCCGAACCGGTCAGCGAGAGCGAGGAGCGACTCGCCAACCTTTGGCGCGACTTCAAAGAGTCTGGCGACGAGGCGCTTCGCGAGCAACTGATCTTGCACTATTCGCCGCTGGTGAAGTACGTGGCCGGTCGCGTCGGCGCGGGCTTGCCCAACAACGTTGACCAGGCTGACCTAGTTTCCTACGGGATTTTCGGGTTGATCGATGCGATCGTTAAGTTCGATCTTGATCGATCAATCAAGTTTGAGACGTACGCAATCAGTCGTATTCGCGGCGCCATCATCGATGAGTTGCGAAGCATCGATTGGATTCCCCGGTCCGTGCGTACCAAGGCACGGGCAGTGGAGCGCGCCTACTCAACACTTGAGACGCGGCTACAGCGCAGCCCCTCCGAGGAGGAGGTTGCGCAAGAGATGGAACTGACGGTCCCGGCTCTTCGAAAGATATTTAGTCAGGTTTCGTTCGTGAACATCGTTGCCCTCGATGAATTGCTGCACGCCGGTGGTGAGCGCGGCGACCACACGACGCTAGGTGAATCTCTCGTCGACCAAAAAGCCGAGGATCCGGTTTCGGTGTTCGAGGACGAGGAGACCAAGTACATTTTGGCCGATTCGGTTGCTGTCCTGCCTGAGCGGGAGAAGATCGTTGTCACCTTGTATTACTACGAGGGGCTGACTCTCAACGAGATTGGTCAGGTTCTCGGCGTCACTGAGAGTCGTGCATGCCAACTCCACACCAAGGCAGTGCTGCAACTACGAGCCAAAATGGCTGATCTCTCTGAGGTTAGCTAGCAGTTCTTCGCCACACCATTGCGCTCGCAGCGAGCCCTGCGACCACTATTCCGGCAGTCGCTGAGGCCAGCACGCGAGGGACTTTCGCCCCGCGCCGTTCCGCTATCGGGGCCGGACCTGGACTCGCGCCCATTGCGCGTCGCCGCCCTATCCGTCCCGGTGTCCGCCACCGACCCTGCGTCCCGCAGTGACTTCAAGACGGGAGGCTGCAGTGAGATCAGCGTTAGCGGGTTCAGATATTCCTCTCCACGTCGTAGCCCCCAATGCAGACAGCGGGAACTGCAATGCCCGCCGCTGCCTATGCTTCCGATCGGATCGCCTGCACTGACGCGTTGGCCGAGCCTCACGGTGGCATCGACGGGTTCGTAGGTCGTTCGAAGCTCGCCGTGATTGACAACAACCACACCTCGGTCGACGAGTGGGGAGGCATAGGTAACCTCCCCTGCCCCAGCGGAAGCCACCTGTTGGCCGGAGCTAGCCAACAGGTCAACGCCGCGATGTCCAGCAAGCCAATCTGCCGCCGGTGGATCGAATCCGTGTACGACTTCTGGATGACCGTTCTGGCTGATCGGATTGACCCATTGCTTGGACTGGATCCCCGGGGCGCTCGAGGCAATGGCGGCATCCTGTGCAAGAACCGTTGGCACGCCAAGTCCTGCGAGCATTGCTAGGGCGCCGAGCGCAACGGTTAGCGCGCCTCTGATCGAGCGACGTCCGAGGGGGCGCGTGGAGCAACTTGGCGTCGTCCCTGCGTCGAGTTTTGTGGCCATGGGTAGAAGCGTGCACGCCAGGTTCGGAGAAATGGCGCAACCGTGAGCCGACCTGTGGATTGCTGCGCCTTGTGGAGCAGGAGGCTCCCGGCAGCAGCCCGCAAGTGCCTTGGCGTAGACTCGCACCCGCACAGGTTCGCCCTGTGACATCACATCCCGTGCCCGTCCTCGTGGCGGCCGTCCTAATCGTGGTCCGTGAGTATTCACGGCGATTAGCGATGGGCGGGAGAGGAGCAGCACCAACCGGTGCTGCACAAACCAAATAGCAGCACGTGAGCCAGTCGATTTCAATGCTCAGCTCAAGGCGCAGTGCGCCGCTAGCAGGAGCAATGCAACCGGCTCGCCGACACCAGGTGCTGCGCAGAAGGGAAGACCTATGGCCGTCGTAACGATGCGCCAGCTCATGGAATCTGGAGTCCACTTCGGACACCAGACCCGCCGCTGGAATCCGAAAATGAAGCGCTTCATCATGACTGAGCGCAATGGCACGTACATCGTGGACCTCACTCAGTCACTCACCTACTTGGACCGCGCGTACGAGTTCGTTCGCGAAACCGTCGCCCACGGGGGACGATCCTTTTTGTTGGCACGAAGAAGCAGGCGCAAGAGGCAATCGAAACCCAAGCAACGCGGGTAGGAATGCCCTACGTGAATCAGCGCTGGCTCGGCGGAATGCTGACGAACTTCCAGACCGTGCACAAGCGCCTGCAGCGCCTCAAAGAGCTTGAAGAGATGGATCTTTCTGACGTGGCAGGCTCCGGTGGCCGCACGAAGAGGAACTGCTCATGATGAGCCGCGAGAAGGAGAAGTTGTCGCGCACCCTCGGCGGAATCCGCGATATGGGCCAAGTTCCGAGCGTCGTCTGGATCGTCGACACCAACAAGGAAGCACTCGCTGTCGCTGAGGCACGCAACCTACACATCCCCGTTGTCGCCATCCTGGACACCAACTGCGACCCAGATGTGGTGGATTACCCCGTGCCGGGCAACGACGACGCAATCCGCGCCGTTGGACTGCTGACTCGGGTTATCGCCGATGCTGCCGCTGACGGACTGATGGCCCGCGCAGGTGCTGCTGCTGCAGCAACTGAAGGTGCCGAGGTTGCCGAGCCAATGCCCGAATGGGAGCGAGAGGTTCTCGCCACGGACGGCGAAGCTAAAGCCGGCGAAGAAGCGGCGGCTGCGGGTACCGCTGAGGCCAGTGTTCCAGTCGAAACCGTTGACCCCGTCGGGGTTCCCCAGATTGAGGTGAGGGACACATCGTCCCTACCCTCGACCCGGAAAAGTCAGCAGAAACAGCAATCATCGAGAACGAGGGAGCCTAACTATGGCCGCGGTTGCTGCCGCCGAAGTGAAGCGTCTTCGCGAGCTCACCGGCGCCGGAATGATGGACTGCAAGCGAGCTCTCGAAGAAGCCGAAGGTGACTTCGACAAGGCGATTGAGGTTCTGCGCATTAAGGGAGCCAAAGACGTCGGCAAACGTCAGAGTCGAAGTGCCTCCAACGGGCTGGTGTTCTCTCACTTGGAGGGCACTAGCCACGGAGTATTGCTCGAACTGAACTGCGAAACCGACTTCGTCGCAAAGACGAAGGGCTTCCAGTCGCTCGCGGCTCAAGTAACTAGTTTCGTGGCCACCAATCAGCCCGGCGATGTTGACTCACTGATGGCTGCCGAGATCGAGTCAGGACAGACGGTTCAAGAATTGCTCAATGAGGCCAATATCAGCCTCGGTGAGAAGATCGAGATCCGCCGATTTGCCCGCTTCGACAATGGATCAGTGTTCGTCTACTTGCACAAGCACGACCCGGCGCTACCGCCGAGCGTGGGTGCACTCGTCGAACTCGATCAAGACAACGAGGAGTTGGCGAAGGGGATCGCTCAGCACATCGCTGCTATGGCTCCTAGCTACTTGGCACGCGAGGATGTCCCGGACGACGTCGTCGCCAACGAGCGACGTATCGCCCAAGAGACCGCCATCGAAGAGGGCAAGCCGGAACAAGCGATCAGCAAGATCGTGGAAGGCCGCACAAACGGTTTCTTCAAGGATGTCTGTCTACTTGAGCAGTCCTACGTTCGCGACAACAAGAAGACCATCAAGGCACTGCTCGCCGAGAATGGTGCAAACGTGACGCGTTTTGCACGGTTCAAGGTCGGACAGGGCTAGCATCTCCTCTATCTGGCTTGCACACACCTGAGATCCGTTCTCTAGCAGACGAGAGGAACCCCGCGATGCCGACTGCGGTCCAGCCAACCTTGGAGGGAACCGTCGAACGTTGGTCTGACGTCCCCGAGCGGGGATGGAACCGGGTTCTTCTCAAACTCTCGGGTGAGGCTTTTGCTGGCGGTGGTGGACTCGGCGTCGATCCTGACGTTGTCTCCACCATCGCTCGCCAGATCTCGGATGTCGTTGCTGGCGGCGCTGAAGTTGCCGTGGTCATCGGTGGTGGCAACTATTTTCGCGGAGCCGAACTGTCCGAACGAGGGATGGATCGATCGCGGGCCGATTACATGGGCATGCTCGGCACTGTCATGAACTGCCTGGCCTTGCAGGATTTTCTGGAACGCCAGGGCGTCGAAACTCGGGTGCAGACAGCGATCGCTATGGGTCAGGTGGCTGAGCCCTACACTCCGCGGCGAGCGATCAGACATATGGAGAAGGGCCGCGTCGTCATCTTCGGCGCAGGACTGGGGGTGCCCTTCTTCTCGACTGATACCTGCGCCGCCCAGCGAGCACTCGAAACCGGCGGCCAAGTCGTGCTGATGGCAAAGAGCGTCGACGGCGTCTACGACGACGATCCCCGAACGAACCCCCAAGCGGTTCGCTACGACCGCCTCACCTACGACGATGTGCTGACCCAAGACCTGAAGGTCGCCGATGCGACGGCAATCAGCTTGTGTCGAGACAACGCCATGCCGATTATCGTCTTTGACCTACTCGCCGAGGGGAATATCGCTCGTGCCGTCGCGGGCGAACGGATCGGAACTCTCGTCACCGCCGATGCCTAATCAACCTGGCGCATGCCCCAAACGTCTTACATACTCGAACTACTTAAAACACTGAGAAGACAAATCAGAACACCACCGTCCGATACGACCTGATGGAGCGCACCTTGATCGACGAGATTCTGCTTGAAGCCGAGGCCAAAATGGACAAAGCGATCGGTGTCGCCCGCGAGGATTTTGCGACCATTCGTACGGGCCGCGCTACCCCGGCCATGTTTGCGAAGATCACGGTCGAGTACTACGGGAGTCAGACGCCGCTAAATCAGGTGGCGAGCTTCCAGACGCCGGAGGCGCGGATGATTCTCATCACGCCCTACGACCAGAGCGCAATGAATGAAATTGAAAAGGCAATCCGCGAATCAGATCTCGGTGTTAACCCCACGAACGACGGCAAACTCGTTCGCGTGGTGCTGCCGCTGCTTACCGAAGAGCGACGCAAGGAGTACATCAAGGTCGCCCGTTCGAAGGCGGAGGATGCCCGAGTCTCCATTCGCAACATTCGCCGCCACGCGAAGGATCAGCTCGATAAGTTGATGAAAGATGGCGAAGCAGGAGAGGATGAGGTCCGTCGCGCTGAGAAGCAGCTCGACGATGTCACCGGCAAGCACGTGACCCACGTCGACGACATCCTCAAACACAAAGAAGCCGAACTGCTTGAGGTGTAACGCGTGGACAAGTCCCAGCCCCCCGCTGACGTCGACGCAGACGCGCCCGAGAAGAAGAGCAAAGCCGGAAGAAACCTACCGGTAGCGATCGCTGTTGGGGTCGCCATCGGCGGCTTTGCGCTGCTGACCCTGTTCACCCAAGCGTGGCTCTTTGTCGCCTTGGCCTGTGCGGCTATCTGCATTGGGATTTGGGAGGTTACGAACTCCTTCGCGAACGTTGGTATTCGCATTGCCCGAACCCCGCTCTACCTTGGTGCCATCGCGTGTTCCGCAGCGACCTATCAGTGGGGCGTTATCGCCCAACTTGTGACGTTCGGGACGATCGTCGTCTTTGTCCTCATGTGGCGCATCCGACGTGGCACTGACGGCTACGTCAAAGACGTCACGGCGACCGTCTTCACGGCCGCTTACTTGCCGTTCATGGTCGGCTTCGTCATGTTGATGCTTCGCCAGGACAACGGCCCGCAGTTGGTGGTCGTCTTTGTTGCGCTAACGGTGTGCAATGACGTGGGTGGCTACGCCGCTGGCGTCCTCTTTGGAAAGCACCCGATCGCCCCGCAGATCAGCCCGAAGAAGTCGTGGGAAGGGTTCGCCGGGTCAGTCATCGTCGCAATGAGCGTCGGAGCGTGGTTGTTCATTTGGCTGCTGGAGGCACCGTGGTGGCAGGGCGCGATCACTGGCTTCGTGATGACCATCGCCGCCACGGCGGGAGACTTTGCTGAGAGTGCCATCAAGCGTGACCTCGGAGTCAAGGACATGAGCAAGATTCTCCCCGGCCACGGCGGGGTCATGGACAGACTCGATTCCCTCGTCCCAAATGCGTTCGTGTCGTGGGCGCTGTTCTACTTCTTCTTGGGCGGCTAGCAACGTGGCCGCCGATCTACCCAATCCGACTCGTCGCGAGTTCGTCGAGCGCGCAGCAAAGAAGAAGGGCACGCTGCCGCCGCGCCATCTCAGCGATCTGACGGGTCAGGAACGCAAAGAAGCAGTGGCGGAGTTGGGAATCCCCGCATTCCGTGCTGACCAACTCTCTCGGCATTGGTTCTCCCGCCTAGAGAACGATCCGAGCGAGTGGACTGACCTGACCGGCGCTGCGCGCGAGGCGATCACCGAGGCGCTGCTACCCCCGATTCTGACTCCCGTGCGAGCGCTCACCTGCGACAAAGGTGCCACTTTGAAGCAGGTATTTCGGCTGCACGATGGCGCGCTCGTCGAGAGTGTCTTGATGCGCTATCCGAACCGGGTGACTATGTGTGTCTCGAGCCAGGCCGGGTGCGCGATGAACTGCCCGTTCTGTGCAACTGGCCAGGCTGGGCTCACCCGAAATATGTCGACCGCCGAGATCGTTGAGCAGGTGCTCGCTGGCGCGCGTGCCTTGGCCCGCGGTGAAGTCGCCGGGGGCCCCGGCAGGGTCTCCAATGTTGTTCTGATGGGTATGGGAGAACCCCTTGCCAACTACAACCGGGTCGTTAAGGCACTGCGCATTCTGACTGCTGAGGCCCCCGATGGTCTGGGCATGTCGGCCCGGGGAATCACAGTTTCAACCGTGGGTCTGGTGCCTCGTATTCGGCAGCTGGCCGATGAGGGGTTGCCCTTCAATCTCGCGGTCTCGTTGCACGCCCCCGACGACGAGTTGCGCAACGAGTTGGTGCCGATTAATAACCGCTATCCCGTCGCGGAGGTGCTGGACGCCGCTTGGGAGTACACCCGAAAGACGAAACGTCGAGTCTCGATTGAGTACGCCCTGATCCGTGACATTAACGATCAGGAGGAGCGGGCCGACCAGCTCGGCAGGCTCCTAGCGGGGCACCTCGTGCACGTCAATCTCATTCCACTCAATCCCACGCCCGGTTCTAAGTGGACAGCTTCGCGCCCTGAATCGGAGGACGCGTTCGTGCGCCGCCTGGAGATGCACGGTGTGCCGGTCACGGTGCGCGATACCCGCGGGCGAGAGATCGACGGCGCGTGCGGTCAGCTCGCCGCGACGACGGCTTAGCCGGACGGGGACAGCTTCGCAATGCCGACCAACGATTGGGATAGCGACGTCTACAGTGACAACGTTGCGTTCGTCCCGGCCCTGGGCGGCGACGCCTTGGCGCTGTTGGATGCTGCGCCGGGTGAGAGAGTCCTCGACCTTGGATGTGGAGAGGGCGCGCTGACGGTGCAGCTCGCCGAGCGTGCCGTAGAGGTCGTCGGCCTCGACAAGTCCGAGCAGATGGTGTCAGCGGCCGTTGCGCGAGGGATTGACGCGTATGTGGCAGACGCCGGGGAGTTGCCGGAGCTGCTGCGCAGCGGCGAACTGACGTTGGGAACCTTCGATGCGGTCTTCAGCAACGCAGCATTACATTGGATTCCCGAGTCACAGATTCCAGGACTGCTCTCTGGTGTTCGCCAACTGCTGAGACCGGGCGGTCGCTTTGTGGGCGAGTTCGGGGGGCATGGAAACATCGCGACCATCGGTACCGCGCTCAATGGCGCGCTGATGACCACGGGGTACGCCCGCGTCGGAAATCCGTTCTACTTTCCCACGCCTGAGCAGTTCGGCAGCCAGCTAGTCGACGCGGGGTTCGCCGTCTCGACAATGGAACTCTTCTCCCGTCCGACGCCGCTTACAACTGGACTTCGAGGCTGGATTGCGGCCTTCGGCACGCCTTTTCTCGAGACACTTGCTGAAGATTCGCGTGAACAAGTCATCGCCACGGCCGAGGGCCTTGCTGCGGATTGGCTGCGCGACGCGCAGGGGAATTGGACGGCCGATTACGTGAGGTTGAGGTTCGCTGCCCGGCTCGATGGCCGTTGCTAGTGGGATAGGTGACAATAGCCAAATGATGCGCGAGGTAGTGCTGCTTGGAAGCACGGGGTCGATCGGGACACAGGCCCTCGATATTGTTGCGCGCAACCCTGAGAGCTTTCGGGTTATTGCTTTGGCTGCCGGTGGTGCAAACCTCGACCTTTTGGCCGACCAAGCACTGGATACGGGCGCCCAAATCGTCGCCATCGCCGACCAGCGGGTCGGCGACGACTTTCACAATGCGCTCGCGCGGCGGGCGGCTGCCCGCGGTTTGACTAGCGGGGGTTTTCGCTACCCCGAGGTGCTACTCGGCGAGATGGCTGCCACAGAGGTTGCGGCTCGCCCCTGCGACGTCGTGCTCAACGGTATGACGGGTTCGGTGGGGCTCAAACCGACGTTGGCCGCGTTGACTGCGGGGACAACACTGGCGCTAGCTAACAAGGAATCGCTCGTGGTTGGCGGATCGGTCGTAACCTCGCGTGCCAAACCCGGTCAAATAGTGCCGGTCGACTCAGAGCACTCTGCTCTCGCCCAGTGTCTGCGGGCAGGTTCGGTCTCGGAGGTGCGACGACTGATCCTTACTGCTTCCGGCGGCCCTTTCCGCGGCTGGAGTCGCGAGCAATTGGCGAACGTGACGCCTCAGCAGGCCTTGAACCATCCGACCTGGGACATGGGTCCGGTGGTTACCGTGAACTCAGCGACGCTAGTCAACAAGGGCCTAGAAGTCATCGAAGCGCACCTGCTATTCGGGATTGATTACTCCGCCATTGCCACGGTCGTACATCCACAGTCGATCATTCATTCAATGGTCGAGTTCAACGACGGTTCGACGATTGCTCAGGCCTCACCACCGGATATGCGGTTGCCGATTGCGTTAGGTCTGAGCTGGCCGAACCGCACAGCGCAGGCAGCCCCGAGTTGCGACTGGACGCAGGCCGCCACGTGGGAGTTCTTACCCCTCGACGAGTCCGTTTTTCGGGCGGTAAAGCTTGCTCGGCTTGTGGGCGAACACTCGGGTACAGCGCCCGCCGTATTCAACGCCGCGAATGAGGAATGCGTGTCGCAGTTCCTCGAGGGGAACCTAGCCTTCGGTCAGATCGTCGATACAGTCGAGCGGGTGGTTGACACCCACCTGGCTGCTCACGGGAATGACGACGGATCTGGATTCGTTCCTGACGGCGAGCTGTCAGCGGTGGAGGTCCTCGCTGCCGAAGCCTGGGCGCGCCCGGCAGCTCGACAAGTGATCAGGGGGTGAGCACGGCGTGCTGACATTAATCGGTGTCGTGGCGTTCGTGTTGGCGATCCTGTTTTCGATCGCTTGGCACGAACTCGGACACCTGATCCCGGCCAAAAAGTTTGGTGTCAAAGTCACCCAATACATGGTGGGCTTCGGCCCAACGATCTGGTCTCGCAAACGAGGCGAAACAGAGTACGGCGTCAAAGCCATTCCGTTCGGCGGCTACATCCGAATGATCGGGATGTTTCCGCCAGGGCCGGACGGCACAACGAAGGCGTCGAGTACGGGGCGTCTGGGCGCATTGATCGAGGACGCGCGCTCGCAAGCTCAAGCAGAGGTGCTCACCGAAGACGACGCTAAGCGGACCTTCTACCGACTACCCGTGCACCGGCGCCTCGTGGTCATGCTCGGCGGCCCGGTGATGAACCTGATCCTGGCGTTCGTGTTGTTCACCATCGTGCTCGTGGGTATCGGTATACCAAGCCCCTCGCTCGGCGTTGCCGCAGTGACTCCCTGTGTCCCCACGGCGAGCGTTCCCTCCGGGCAGTGTGAGCCGGGAATGCTCTCTAGCCCGGCAGCCGGGGCCGGTTTGCAGGACGGTGACGTCGTCACCAGTTACAACGGCACGCCGGTCGAGCAGTGGGATCAACTGGCCAGCGCAGTTCGCGGGAGTCCGTCGGGGCCAGCCAGCATCGGAATCGAGCGTGACGGCCAGCCGATGACCCTCACCGCCGACATTGAGGTATCGCCGCGCCCTGTCGTGGTTGATGGTCAGATCACTGATGATGTTGCCGAACAGGGATTCCTCGGGATGACTCCCCAACGGGTGTTGGTCAAACAGCCAATCGCGACCGTTCCCGCCCAGATGTGGGATCTGACGGTACGGACTGGCCAAGCGCTGATCGCTATCCCGTCCAAGCTCGTCGGTGTCTCCCAGGCTGCTTTTGGCGGGGAAGAGAGAGATCCCAACGGCCCAATCGGAGTGGTGGGCGTGACCAGGATCAGCGGCGAAGTTGCCCGGCGGTGAGTTGCCAGCTGAGTGGAAGGTGGCCCAGTTCCTCGGGCTCGTCGCCTCGCTGAACCTATTCCTTTTTCTGTTTAACTTGATACCCCTGCTACCACTTGACGGCGGCCACGTCGCGGGAGCCCTCTGGGAGGGCCTGCGGCGTCAAATCGCACGACTGCGGCATCGCCCTGATCCGGGCCCGGTCGACGTCGCCAAGGCGCTTCCGGTGGCATACGCGGTTGCCTTCTTCTTGATCGGAATGAGTGGACTCTTGCTCTACGCGACGTCGTCAATCCGGTCAAGCTCGGCGGATAAGAGACGAAGGGGCATACTGGACCCATGACTGTTGGCCTTGGTATGCCCGAGCTCCCACCGCCGGTGATCGCGCCGCGACGCAAGACACGGCAGTTGGAACTGCGCCACCCAACGCATCCAGTTCTGGTCGGGGGAGATGCGCCGATCAGTGTCCAGTCAATGTGTACGACGGTGACTGCAGACGTGAACGCGACCCTGCAACAGATCGCGGCGCTAACTGCCACAGGTTGCCAAGTGGTGCGGGTTGCCGTGCCAAGCCAGGACGATGCCGCAGCGCTGGGGCAGATCGCGAAGAAGTCGGGAATCCCCGTTATCGCCGATATCCACTTCCAGCCCAAGTACATTTTTGCCGCGATCAATGCCGGCTGTGCCGGGGTTCGCGTCAATCCAGGCAACATCAAAGAGTTCGATGGGCGAGTGGGTGAGATTGCTAAGGCAGCGAAGGAATCCGATATCCCCATCCGCATCGGAGTCAACGCCGGATCCTTGGACAAACGGATCATGGCGAAGTACGGGAAGGCAACGCCTGAGGCGCTCGTCGAATCCGCGCTCTGGGAATGCTCGCTATTCGAGGAATACGATTTCCGCAACATCAAGATTTCGGTCAAACATCATGACCCAGTGGTCATGGTCAAGGCATACGAGTTGCTCTCCGAACAGTGTGACTACCCGTTGCACCTTGGCGTTACCGAAGCCGGTCCCGCATTCCAGGGCACGATCAAATCCGCAGTCGCCTTCGGAGCTCTGCTCAGTCGTGGGATCGGCGACACGATCCGCGTCTCGTTGTCGGCGCCGCCGGAGGAAGAAGTCAAAGTCGGGCTGCAGATATTGGAGTCACTGAACCTGCGCCAACGCGGTCTTGAGATTGTGTCCTGCCCATCTTGTGGTCGCGCTCAGGTGGATGTCTACACACTGGCGGAGCAGGTCACAGCGGGCCTAGAGGGAATGGAAGTCCCACTGCGGGTGGCCGTGATGGGCTGCGTGGTGAACGGTCCGGGGGAGGCAAGAGATGCCGACCTCGGCGTCGCATCCGGTAACGGGAAAGGACAGATCTTCGTTAAGGGCGAGGTCATCAAGACTGTTCCCGAGGCCCTCATCGTCGAGACGTTGATCGAGGAAGCGATGCGGTTGGCAGAACAAATGCAGCTCGAGGGCGGAGTCTCAGGTGACGGTGGACCAGAAGTCTCCGTCAGCTGAAGCACCTTCGGAGGGACGGAGATACGGGAGTTAGATCCAGCGGGATCTAGACGCGCTGTTGGCGCTTTTGGACACTGATCCTGATGCCTATTGCGTTGTCGCCGAGCGCGTCACTGCAGGTGGTCTGAACCCGCACGCCAGCGGTGGGCCGACGTGGGGCTGGTTCGTTGGTGGGCGGCTGCGCTCGGCTATCTACGTCGGGGCGAACCTGACACCCATCGAGCACCGCTGCCGCTTTGGCGGCCTTCGGGCAGCGGCTGAGCAATATGGGTCGACGCTCATCAGCAATCGTTGGCTACCGAGACGATGTTCTGAGCCTCTGGCAGATGATTGAACCTACGTGGGGTCCTTGCGGGAGGTGCGCGCGGATCAACCGCTGATGGTGATGAGCGATGCCCCGCTGGTTGCCGGCGACCCGCAGGTCGAGGTCGTGACGTTGGGGCAACTCGATGCGTTCATGCCCGCAGCAGTTGCCATGTTCAGTGAAGAAGTGGGGATCTCGCCCATCGCGGGCGGTCGAGCAGCGGCGTATCGAGCGCGCATCGCGACCTCCGTCATGGAGGGCAAGTCTTACGCCATCGTGCGGGACGGCGAAGTCGTCTTCAAGGCTGAGATTGGCGCGGTGAGTAGGGGCAGTGCCCAGCTCCAAGGCGTGTGGGTTCACCCGCGGCTGCGGGGGACAGGTATTGCCATCCCCGCCGTCGCGGCAGCCTGCGAACTCGCGCGCGAGCAACACGCCCCACGCATTAGCTTGTACGCGAACCACCACAACTCGGCCGCGTTGCACACCTATCGACGCGTCGGCTTTCGGCAGGTGGCAACCTTCGCGACGGTGCTCTTTTGAGCCGCGGGTAGCCTGACCTCACTAAACGTCGCGTGCCCAGACGCGAGAAGACGACCTTGCACGAATCTAATGAGGAGCTCGCCTTGCTGTTGCGGATGTCCACGCTGTTTCTTCGCACCCTGCGAGATGACCCAGCAGACGCGGAGGTGCCCAGCCACCGCCTCTTGGTTCGCGGTGGCTACGTCAGGCGAATTGCTCCGGGCATCTTCAGTTGGCTACCGCTTGGCTACCTAGTGCTGCGTAACGTCGAGCAGATCGTCCGCCAGCAGATGTTGGACGCCGGCTTCCAAGAGGTTCACTTTCCGGCCCTGCTGCCTCGCGATGCTTACGAGCAGACGGGTCGCTGGGATGACTACGGCGATACCCTCTTCAAACTCAAGGACCGCAAGGGTGGTGACTACCTCCTAGGCCCCACACACGAGGAGATGTTCACTCTGCTGGTCAAGAGTGAGTACTCGTCATACAAAGACTTGCCGGTATCGCTGTTTCAGATCCAGACGAAGTACCGTGACGAGGCTCGTCCGCGGGCAGGAATCCTGCGCGGTCGCGAGTTCGTCATGAAGGATTCGTACTCCTTCGACTCCACCGACGAGGGACTCGTCGAAAGCTACAACCGACACCGCGACGCCTACATCAAGACCTTCAAGGAACTAGGCCTGGACTACGTCATCGTGTCCGCGACGTCCGGTGCGATGGGAGGTTCGGCCAGCGAGGAGTTCTTGGCGCCGTGCGAGAACGGCGAGGACACCTTTGTTCGGTGCGCATCGTGTGGGTACGCGGCCAATGTCGAGGCCGTCACCACAACGGCCCCCGTACCACCCGATTCATCGCATGATCCAGCCCGCAACATTGACACCCCCAACTGCGAGACGATTGTCGATCTCGTCGATTTCGTCAACAGTTCGCCGAACCTTGAAACGCCAGGCGGTTGGCAAGCCAGTCACACGTTGAAGAACGTCGTGCTCATGGTCACCGCGCCAGATGGGTCAACGGCGCCGCTAGTTGTTGGAGTGCCGGGTGACCGCGATATTGACGCGAAGCGGTTAGAGGCCGCTCTCGCTCCAGCGCAAGCGCGCCCGTTCGAGGCAGAGGACTTCGCCAACTATCCAGCTTTGGTTCGTGGTTACATCGGTCCACAGGTGCTGGGAACGGAGTCGGATTCGGGTATCGAGTATCTCGTTGATCCCCGGGTGGTCGAGGGAACGTCTTGGCTCACCGGAGCGAACGTGCCAGGACAGCACGCAGTTAATGTGGTTGCCGGACGAGACTTCAACGCCGACGGATTGATTGAGGCGGCCGTTGTTCTTGAGGGTGACCCTTGCCCAACTTGTGGGCAAGCACTTCACTTAGCGCGCGGAATCGAGATCGGCCACATCTTCCAGCTCGGTAGAAAGTACGCAGAGGCGTTGGATCTGCAAGTACTCGATGTGAACGGCAAACGCGTCGTCGTGACCATGGGGTCCTACGGAATCGGGGTTTCGCGCGCGGTGGCCGCCATCGCCGAACAGAGTCACGACGAGATTGGCCTAATCTGGCCGCGCTCAGTCGCTCCGGTGGACGTTCACGTGGTGGCGGCAGGAAAAGACGAGACGATCCGCGACGCGGCATCGCAGTTGGCGCAGGACTTGGAGCGGGCAGGCTTGCGCGTCCTTCTCGACGATCGGAAAGCCGCGTCGCCTGGCGTCAAGTTTAAGGATGCGGAACTACTCGGGATGCCGACCATCGTCGTGGTCGGTCGAGGGCTCGCCGACGGAGTCATCGAGGTGCGTGATCGGCGCAGTGGAGACCGGCAGGAAGTCCGCTTCAGCGAGGCCGTGCCCACGATCGTCGACATCTGTAGCTAAGGATGTTCTCGCTAGCGCTCTGCAGACTCACGTGGTGAAGCATGGCGATCTAGGAGTCAGATTTCCTGTTGACGCCGGTCGCGATTCACCCGCAAAGTGGCGAGGCCCTTCTCCGGTGGCTCGAACCGTGGGAGGCGATTAGCCGGGGAAGGCTTGTGCGGCGCCGCCCCACGCAACTGCTCGCACAGCGCACTCCTGCGCGCTGCGCACTGCCTGACTGCGCGATTCACCACCCGATGCCGCCGCGACATCTGCCCAACGAGGGACGAGTCGGCGCTCGACCTCGACCGCCAAAGCCTCCGCCGAGATCGCACTATCGATGGGTCCGCCAGTGTCGTAGGCAGGTGCTGGAGCTGGAATCGGCGCCGATAGGGCCGCTAGGTCCGTGCGCAACTTATCGCGAGCTTGGCGGTGGCTTGCCAAAGCGTTTCGAGCTCGCACGAGTGCGGCGCCAGTGACCTGCGCACCGATGAGGCCGTACGCGTAGGTCGCGGCATACTCGCCATCTAGGGCATTGGTCAGTGCTTCTACGATCTGTTCGCTCATGCGCTGGCGGCCAATGCTGCTCCATGTTGGGCCTCTGACGCGGAGACGAGTGCCAGAGTCGCGACGAGGTCCTGTGCCGTTGCCGACTGCGCGGAATCACGTCTCGCGACCGCAGCGGAACGCTCGGCTTTGCGCAACTCCCGAACCGCTTTGGACTCGCTAGTAGGTGCGCTGATCACTGCTTCATTGTTCGCCGTGCCATCCCCGACACCCATTGCCGCGCGATGCTCGACGTGTTGATCGCGAAAAGGCTGCAACCGGCCAGCCAGGTTTGGAAAGGCTGCAATGACCGCGTCGTAGCTCGCAATCAGAGTTGCCTCGGCGTTCGCAACCTCTTCACGGACCTGATCGTCGCTACTTCGTCCGCTGCCGGAGTCTGAACTGCTGCACGCGCCAGCAAAGAGAACTGGCGCCGCGAGTGCGGCCCCCAAGACGATTCGCCGGGGCAGTGCCATGGGCCCGCTTGCCGCGACTCCCGGTACCTGCAACATGCTCACCGGGACAGCCTAGGCAATCGCTCGCGCACTCGAATCGCTAGCCACGCGGGAAGCGGCACTCGGTCTTCTGCAAGACTGAGTGCCTACTAACTACATAGGAGTGCGGATGCCCGTTTCAAATGAGGAGTTGATGGCGCTGCTCACTCCGGTGGTTGCGCAATCCGGGGCTGATCTAGAAGCCGTCACCGTTCGGCGTGCAGGAAAAAGGTCCGTCATCGTCGTCACGGTGGATCGGGACGGTGGAGTCGAACTAGACGCGGTCGCTGATATCTCTCGCGGCATCTCCGCCGCCCTCGATGAGGTGGAGGTGATGGGCCAAAGTCCATACGTCCTAGAGGTCGGATCGCCAGGTGTAGACCGGCCCCTCACCCAGGAACGCCACTGGCGTCGGGCAAAGGGTCGGTTAGTGAAGGTCGTCAAGTCGGACGGTTCCACCCTGACTGGTCGAGTAATCGGCGCGAGCGCAGATTCGGCCACGGTGTCCTCATCAGATGAGGATGGCGAGGAGACTGTGATCAGTTACTCCGAGGTTGCCAAGGCGGTTGTACAAGTTGAGTTTCGTTCAGTCGAAGGCGATGAGTGATCAATGGATATTGATGTTGCGGCGTTGAAGGCACTCGTCATCGAGCGAGAGATCTCCTGGGACACGGTAGTGAAGAGCATCGAGCAGGCGCTCTTGGTCGCGTACCACCACTCACCCGGGTCGTTCTCGACTGCGCGGGTACAACTAGATCGAGATACCGGGCACGTCACCGTCTGGGCCATCGACCCCGATGACGACGCGGTCCCGCCGCGTGAGTTCGATGACACGCCGGATAACTTCGGCCGCATCGCAGCTACTACCGCGCGAAATGTCTTGATGCAGCGCCTGCGCGAAGCCAACGACGACGTGACTTTCGGCGAGTTCGAGGGCAAGGAAGGCGATTTGGTTAGCGGGGTCGTCCAACAGACGCGGGACCCACGCACCGTGAAGGTGTCACTGGGCAAAGTCGAGGGCATCATTCCCTCAGCCGAGCAAGTGCCAACCGACGACTACAGTCATGGGACGCGTTTGAAGTGCCACGTCGTCTCGGTCCGGCGCGGGAACAAGGGCCCAACCGTGACGCTGTCGCGTACACATCCCGATCTGGTGCGCGAGTTATTCGAGATGGAGTGTCCAGAGATTGCCGACGGAACTGTCGAGATTGTTGGGCTCGCGCGGGAGGCGGGGCACCGAAGCAAGATTGCGGTGCGAGCAACTGTCGACGGGGTGAACGCCAAGGGTGCGTGTATCGGCCCAATGGGCCAACGGGTCCGAGCCGTCACCTCTGAGTTGCAGGACGAGAAGATTGACATTATCGACTGGGATCCTGATCCCGCCACCTACGTGGGCAACGCTCTGAGTCCTGCCCGAGTTACTGAAGTCACGGTGGTCGATGAAGAGACTCGCTCGGCCCGCGTCGTGGTGCCTGACTACCAGTTGTCGTTGGCAATCGGACGCGATGGACAGAATGCGCGCCTTGCTGCTCGCTTGACAGGCTGGCGCATTGATATCCATTCTGACGCGGAAGAGATCGCCGATATCCCATCCGAACACGGGGTAGACGGCGCTGCCGGAGGCTTTGACCACGCCGATCCGACCAGTGAGTGACGCCGCCAGTCTGCGCGAGGTAGACTGGCCAGCGGCCTGCTCACCCAGTCGAACCGCAGCACCAGTTCGAACCTGCGTCGGTTGTCGCAAGCGGGAGGAGAAGGCCAACCTTGTGCGGATCATCGCGACCGAGCGGGAGCTTGTGATTGATGAGAGTTCGACAGCACCCGGGCGCGGCGCCTACTTGCACCGCAGCCTCGACTGTCTAGCCTCCGCCGTTCGTCGTCGGGCGTTGGCCCGGGCTCTTCGGGTCCCAGCCTCGACCAGCGACGAAGCACTACGTGCGTCCTTCGCACGCGTCATGTCAACGAACAGTTCGGGAGCAGTGGAATGAGCGCTCGATGAGTTACCAGCTATGAGCCTGTACAAGCACGAATAGGTCCGAGCAACGCGCCCGGGCCAGGACGGAGAGAAGTGGCCAAGGCCCGCGTATATGAAGTTGCAAAAGAGCTCGGGATCGATAGCAAGACCGCTCTAGCAAAGCTCCAAGAGTTGGGTGAGTTCGTTAAGTCGGCCTCCTCAACGATCGAGGCACCCGTTGCCCGTAAGTTGCGCGATGCGTACCCCGATGCAGTACCTGCACCAGAGAAGAAGCCAGCGAAGAAGGCACCCGCAAAGAAGGCTGCCCCCTCCCCGGCCGACGGTGCTCCAAAGCCACCGACGCCAGCGTCGGTACCAAACGCTCCCGCTGCGCAGGCCCCGCCTGCGCCTGCGGCTGTCCCCGAGGCGCCAGTCTCGCCTGCTGTACCTGCCTCGCCTGCACCGGCCGCCGCGTCAGCGCCTAGCGCGCCCGCCGCAACTGCTGCGCCAGCTGAGTCGACGGACGCGACGACACCACAGCAGGCGCCCGCACCTGCCAAACCAGCAGCCACACCCGGTTCGTCGGCCCCAACACCGGGTCCCAAGCCGAGCGGTCCGCGTCCGGGCAACAACCCGTTCAGTGGCACCAGTGGAATGCGACCTGCCGGCCCACGACCCGGCAACAACCCGTTCTCCAGTGGCGGCAGTTCCGGCATGCAGCGTCCTGGTCCAGGTGGAGCACCCCGGCCGAGTCCGGGCACAATGCCTCCGCGCCCTCAAGCGCGTCAGGCACCATCGCGCCCCGGCCAGCGTCCAGGTGGTCCGGGTCAGCGGCAGGGCGGTTCTCCAGGGGGGCGCCCAGGCGGCTCACCAGGCGGTTACGCCGGCGGTCAAGGTGGCGGGGCTCGTCCAGGCGGTGGTGGCGGCGGTGGTCGTCCGGGAGGCTTCAGTGGTCGCCCCGGAGGTCCCGGCGGCGGCACTGCCGGTGCGTTCGGTAGCGGTCGAGGCGGTCGCCCAGGCGGACGCCCAGCCAGAGGTCGCAAATCCAAGCGCGCGAAGCGTCAAGAGTTCGACAATATGGCGGCACCGACGATCGGTGGCGTCTCAACTCCCGAGGGCAACGGCCAGACAGTTACGTTGCCTCGCGGCGCATCTCTGACTGACTTTGCCGAGAAGATCGGTGCAAACCCAGCGTCGTTGGTGTCCGTACTGTTCAAACTGGGAGAGATGGTCACTGCGACGGAGTCGGTCAATGACGACACCCTCGCCCTGCTCGGCGTCGAGTTGAACTACGACGTGCAGGTGGTTTCCCCGGAGGATGAAGACCGCGAACTCCTGACGACTTTCAACTTGGAGTTCGGTGAGGACGAGGGCGGCGAGGAAGCACTCGTTGCGCGTGCTCCCGTTGTTACCGTCATGGGTCACGTCGACCACGGAAAGACTCGGCTCCTCGATGCCATCCGTAAGACCTCGGTTGGCGATCGCGAAGCTGGCGGAATCACTCAGCACATCGGTGCCTACCAGATCACTCACCATGAGGGAGAGGAAGGCGAGCGCAAGATCACCTTCATCGACACTCCTGGTCACGAGGCGTTCACCGCGATGCGTGCACGCGGTGCCAAGGTCACCGACGTTGCCATCCTGGTAGTCGCGGCAGATGACGGTGTGAAGCCGCAGACCGTTGAGGCGTTGAACCACGCACAAGCTGCGGACGTACCCATCGTGGTTGCGGTCAACAAGATTGACGTTGAGGGTGCTGATCCGCTCAAGGTGCGTACCCAACTCACCGAATACGGACTCGTGGCCGAGGAGTTCGGCGGCGAGACGATGTTCGTTGACGTCTCGGCGAAGCAAGACATGGGGATCGACGGACTGCTCGACGCAGTGCTGTTGACTGCGGACGCGACGCTGGACTTGCGTGCCAACCCCAAGCAGGACGCCCAAGGCGTTGCTATTGAAGCTCACCTTGACCGTGGTCGCGGCCCGGTTGCAACCGTGCTCGTTCAACGCGGGACGCTGCGTCCGGGTGCTTCGATCGTCGCGGGTAGCGCTTACGGGCGTGTGCGAGCGATGCTCGATGAGAACGGTGACACGGTCCAAGAGGCCCCGCCGTCGAGGCCGGTAATGGTCCTTGGTTTGACCTCAGTTCCAGGTGCGGGGGATTCGTTCTTAGTCGTCGACGAGGATCGAACCGCTCGCCAGATCGCTCAAACCCGCGAGGCGCGCGAGCGCAACGCCCAACTCGCCAAGCGTCGTGGTCGCCGCACTCTTGAGGACTTCCTCAAGACGCTCGAGTCCGGTGAACTTCAGGAGCTCAACATCATCCTCAAGGGTGACGTTTCCGGTTCAGTCGAGGCGCTCGAAGATGCCCTGCTCAAGGTGGATGTGGGCGACGACGTGTCGCTACGCATCATCGACCGGGGTGTTGGTGCGATTACCGAAACCAACGTCAACTTGGCGATGGCATCGGATGCGGTCATCATCGGGTTCAACGTCCGGCCGGAAGGCAAAGCCCGCGAGCTTGCCGATCGGGAAGGCGTTGACCTGCGGTTCTACTCGGTCATCTACCAAGCCATCGACGAGGTCGAGTCCGCGCTCAAGGGCATGCTCAAGCCAGAGTTCGAGGAGGCCCAGCTCGGCAGTGCAGAGGTGCGCGAGGTCTACCGATCGAGCAAGTTCGGCAATATCGCCGGTTGCATCGTTCGCGGCGGCGTCGTCAAGCGCAACTCCAGCGCTCGACTCATCCGCGACGGCGTCGTGGTGGCCGACAAACTCAAGGTCGAATCGCTGCGGCGATTCAAAGATGACGCGACGGAGGTCAAGGAGGGATTCGAGTGCGGTATTGGCCTCGGGTCGTTCAATGACATCAAGGTCGACGACATCATCGAGACCTTCGAGATGCAAGAGATCGCTCGAACCTAGCCACATTCTGGGTGCGTGCGGGGCAACTCGCGCGCACCCAGCAAGCTTTCCGATAACGACAAGGTTGGTAGAAGGACAATGAGCGACGAATCCCCCCGCGCACGAACACTGGCTGGGCGAATCAAGACGATCGTGGCCGAGATGATTGAGAAGCGGATCAAGGATCCACGGCTCGGCTTCGTCACGGTGACTGATGCCTACGTCACCAACGATCTGCGCGAGGCAACTGTGTTCTATACGGTGCTTGGCGACCCAGTGGAACAGCAGGCTAGTGCGATCGCGTTGAACTCAGCCAAAGGATTGATGCGCAGCGAGGTCGGCAAGCAAACGGGGGTTCGCTATACGCCGTCGCTGACGTTCGTTGCCGACGCGATGCCAGAGAATGCCCGCCACATTGAGGACCTCATCGCCAAATCCAAAGAGGCCGATGAGCAACTCCACAGTCAGGCGGCGGGTGCCGAGTTTGCCGGCGAGTCGAATCCCTACCGCGAGCCACGGGCACCGAAGCAGGCTGACGAGTGACGTGGGAGCAGGAACCGACCTCGGCTGACTGGTCGATCCTGGTTGATCGCCTTTGCAGCGCCAACGAGGTCGTGTGCGTTGCGCACGTGAGCCCTGACGGTGATGCGCTTGGATCAGCGATGGCAGCCGGACTCGCGCTTCGTGCGCTCGGAGTTGAATCATTCGTGTCCTTTGACGAGGACCCTTTTATGCTGCCGGGGTCGCTGGCGTGGCTGCCGGGTCAGGAGATTCTGCGTAGTCCCGCCGAACTGCCCAGTGCCCCAGACGTGGTCGTGAGCTTCGATGCCAGTGACCTGGCCCGACTCGGAGCCCTAGGTGGGCTCGGGGAGCAGGCCGCGTTCTTTTGCGCCGTTGACCATCACCGGTCATATACCGGTTTCGGTGACGTATCCATTGTCGACGTGACGGCTCCAGCAACAGCCGTATTGGCGTTGGAGCTAGTGGACCGGCTCGGTGTAGAGCTCACCCGAGACATAGCGGAATGTATCTACACCGGCTTGACCACAGACACGGGTTCGTTTCGATTCGCTGGTACGAGTGCCGACACCCACCGTCTGGCAGCCCGCCTGCACGAGGCGGGAATCGCTCACGACGAGATCGCTCGAGCAGTCTTTGATACCGCTCCGTTCGCGGCGGTGCAGTTACTTGGCAAGGCGATTGGAAACGCCATGCTGCTGCCGCAGGCGGCGGGCGGGTTAGGGATCGCGTGGACGCATATCTCCAAGGCCGATCGCAGGGCCCTAGGACTGTCTTTGGACGCGGCTGAACCAGTGATCGACACGATCCGCGCTACCTCTGAGGCGGAGGTGGCGATCGTCATCAAGGAAGGCGACGACGGAGTGTGGCGCGTTTCCAGTCGCAGCAAAGGTCGAGTCGATGTGGGGCTAGTTTGCAGCCAGTTCGGTGGCGGTGGGCACCGCTTTGCTGCAGGCTTTTCGTCAACCAGTGAGCCAGCTTCGATCATTGACGATATGAGCGATGCGATCGCGGCCGCGGGAAAATCAGCGTAGTTACGAGTGATCTGATCCCGATGCCCTCCAAAAGTTCCTCCAGTTCCGACTCAGCCATCCGGGGCAGCAGCCAATCCGAAGGCGCCGTCGAGCCGTTTGACGGATTGATCTTGGTCGACAAGCCCTCAGGTTTAACGTCGCACGATGTCGTGGCGCGATTGCGGAAGATCGCTCAAACTCGCCGCGTTGGCCATGCCGGGACGTTGGATCCGATGGCGACTGGAGTGCTCATCTGTGGCGTGGGAAAAGCCACCAAGCTGCTAGGTCGGGTGAGTGTGACCGCAAAGGAATACACCGCGACCATTCGGTTGGGCATCAGCACGGACACAGACGACGCGCAGGGGGCCGTGCTCATGACCACCGATACGCGAGACTCAGCCAACGAGTTGATCGCCCAACTGCCCACGGTGATGGCATCGTTAACCGGGGACATCCTGCAACGCCCAAGCACGATCAGCGCAATCAAGGTTGACGGCAAACGTGCCTATCATCGGGCGCGCAGCGGCGAGGACATCACTCTCGATCTGCGCGAAGTGAGCGTCAATCGATTCGACCTGAAGGACGTTCGAGAGCACGCCGTGGCGGACGCAGCCGGGACTGTTACCGGTGTCATTGACCTTGACGTGCACGTGGAGTGTTCCACCGGCACCTACGTTCGAGCTCTCGCTCGCGACCTCGGCGAGAGCCTCGCAGTAGGCGGTCATTTGACGGCGCTGCGCAGGACCCGGGTTGGTCCCTTCGGCATCGATCAGTGCGCGACCCTCGACGAGCTTGCCTCGCAGTTCCGCCCATCCCGACATGGGATGAGCCTGAAGTCGGCGTGCTTGGCGCTCTTCGCACCAACGACGCTGGGCGCGCAGGACGCTATTGGCTTTCGCCATGGCCGTCGCGCTCCCTGGCCGTCGCAGGCTGCGGACGACCAAACCCTAGTCGTCCTAGATCCAGCGGGTCATCTGCTCGGGCTGGCGACTCAGAAAGCTGGTGAGTTGGCTCCCAGCGTGGTGTGGCAGCCAGCGTGACTGCGCTTGCTGCTGCGTTCGGAGCTGACCGACGCAGGCATCAACCTGGCGTCAATGGCAGGATCTAGCCGTGGAGATTTGGGATGACTTGGCCGACGTGCCGGTCGACTGGCCAGGCGTCAGTCGTGACCATCGGGGTTTTTGATGGTGTGCACCGAGGTCACCGGGAGTTGATCCGCCGCACTGTTTCTCGAGCCCGAGTGCTGGGAGCGCCCAGCGTTGTCGTGACGTTTTGGCCCAACCCGGCGGAGGTCGTAAAGCGGGGGGATCCACCCGCGCGGCTGGCAACTTTGCAGCAGCGCCTTCAGTTGTTCGCTGAGCTCGGGGTCGATGCCACGCTAGTGCTTGCCTTCACCCCCGAGCTGTCCCAAGCCTCGCCGGAGATCTTCGTCGGAACGATGATCGCTGAGGGTGTCCACGCACGCGAGATCATTGTCGGTGAGAACTTCCGCTTCGGTCATCGGGCACGCGGCGATGTCGCCTTGATGCGTGAGGTCGGCCAGCGGCTAGGAATCGATGTCGAAGGTCTGCACTTGCTGACCGAGGACCGCGAGGGCGAGGCGGTCAGTTCCACACTGATCCGCCGGAAGATCAATGAGGGGGACGTTGCCGCAGCGAACCGTGCGATGGCTAGGCCACACCGTGTGGAGGGAACGGTCGTTGCGGGGGAGGGTCGCGGCAAGGAGATGGGTTTTCCGACCGCGAATTTGGCCCTGACTCCGTTTGCGTCAATACCCGCCGACGGTGTCTACGCGGGCCGACTCGTCGTCAACCCGTACGCAGATTCGAGCCAACGCAGGGATTATCCAGCAGCGATTAGCGTCGGCACGAATCCAACGTTCGATGATGTGATTGAACGCCGGGTTGAGGCGTGGGCCTACGACGAGACTGACCTTGACCTATACGACGCTCCGGTGGCGGTCGACTTCTCCGCACTCATTCGCAAACAGCAGAAGTTCAATTCGACAGAGCAACTCGTTGCTGCCGTCGACAAGGACGTCCGCGAGATCCGAGCGATGATGGGCGAGAAGGCCGAATAGGTCGACTGCTGCGACTGCTGCGAGCTGGCCCGCTCGTCAGAAGAGGTTGGGAAACCTCACGATGATGAGGGCGGCGATGATCGCGTACCAAATCAACACGATCGCCCAGGCATTGCGACGAATCAACTTCCAGAAGTTCGACCTCGCTGCTGGCGCACCGAAGTTCCCCGATGTCAGGTTGTAGAGGGTGACGTAGACAAACATCGGAATTGTGACCGCCCAGACCACCATGCAGTACGGGCACAAGGAGCCGATGACGTAGAGGCTTTGATACATCAGCCAGTGGACGAAGACTATTCCGAAGCTGACACCAACCTGGATCCCAATCCAGTACCAGGCCTTGAACTTGGCCCCGGCAAAGATTGCCATGGCGACGGTGATTATGGATGCGAAACCAGCCACTCCGATCAGCGAGTTGGAGAAACCGAAGACGGTCGCTTGCTCCTGCAACATGACCGATCCACAACTCAGGATTGGGCTGATATTGCAGGTTGGGATGTAGTCCGGGTCAGCGATTAACCTGATCCGCTCGACGGTGAGGTCGAAGGCCGCCAGGAACCCGATGATTCCCCCGACCAGCAGCAGCCAAGTGAGAAACCGACCTGGTGCAGGTGGGGCTAAATCTATGGCGGCAGGGACCGGGGGAGTCTGGTCGTTTGACTCAGCGGGGTCCGCTGCGTCAGGTGTCTGGTTCATGCCTGCTAATCTAGACGGTGGACCGGCAACCGCTCGAGCGCGCGGTTGTCCGATACCCACTCAACCACTCAGTGCCAATGCTGAACGCGTTGCACGAAATGCTTGGTTGACCTCACGCCAGACGAACCGCATTGTTTACTGGCCCTGACCGCGCTCGAGGGAAAAATACATGTCGATTGACGCTGCAACGAAGACCAGACTCATCTCCGAGTACGCCACAACAGAGGGCGACACCGGAAGCCCCGAGGTTCAAATCGCGGTTCTGTCTTACAGAATCTCTGCTCTGACTGAGCACCTCAAGGAGCACAAGCACGATCATCACAGCCGTCGCGGACTGCTGCTACTCGTTGGTCGTCGTCGTCGACTCCTGAACTACCTAGCCAAGACCGACATCAACCGATACCGGTCACTGATCGAGCGACTCGGCATCCGCCGCTAGTCGCACACCGGGGTGGGCAGCGTGCCCGCGCGTCATGTGTAGACGCGGTCCTCGGTGGTGGCCCTACGGGACGCGGTGATTCGTCAACGTGCCTCCCGAGCGCTTCGATCGAAGACCGGCCAACCAAACTGACGCGGTATTGCGCTTCTCGCCCCCTCAACAAAGAGGAGGGCACCCTATGGAGGGTCCCGACGTAGTAACCGCCGAAGCCGTTATTGATAACGGTCAATACGGCACTCGCACCGTCCGATTCGAGACTGGCCGCATTGCGCGTCAGGCTGCTGGATCGGCCATCGTTTATCTCGATGACGACACGATGCTCTTGTCGGCGACGACCGCCGGAAAGCATCCGAAGGACCACTTCGACTTCTTCCCACTGACCGTGGACGTCGAGGAGCGCATGTACGCCGCCGGACGAATCCCTGGGTCGTTCTTCCGTCGAGAGGGTCGCCCAAGCGAGGACGCAATCCTGACGTGCCGCCTCATCGACCGTCCGCTGCGCCCGAGCTTCGTCAAGGGCCTGCGCAACGAGGTTCAGGTTGTGGTGACGGTCATGTCGCTGAACCCCGACCACGTCTACGACGTTGTTGCCATCAACGCGGCATCCATGTCCACCCAGCTTGCGGGGCTACCGTTCTCCGGTCCGATCGGCGGCATTCGTGTCGCGCTGATCAACGGTCAGTGGGTTGGATTCCCGAGCCACAGCCAACTTGAGGACGCCGTCTTCGACATGGTGGTCGCTGGTCGGGTCACTGACACCGGTGACGTCGCGATCATGATGGTCGAGGCCGAGGCAACCGAGCGCACGATCGAACTGATCGCCGGTGGCGCAACAGCTCCCACCGAAGAAGTTGTTGCCGACGGTCTCGAGGCGGCGAAGCCGTTCATCGCTGCACTGTGTGCCGCTCAGGTCGAGATCGCGAACAAAGCCGCCAAGGAGACGCGGGACTTCCCGGTGTTCCCGGAATACCAAGACGATGCACTCCAAGCCGTTGAAGGCGCGGTCACATCCGAGTTGGCCGCCGCACTCACGATTGCTGACAAGCAGGAGCGTGAGGCAGCGCTCGACGTCGTGAAAGCGTCGATGCTGGAGCGGGTTGGCGATCAGTTCGAGGGCCGCGAGAAGGAACTCGGTGCGGCGCTTCGCTCAGTGACCAAGAAACTGGTTCGCGAGCGCATCCTGCGTGACAAGGTCCGGATGGATGGACGTGGAATCACTGACATCCGTGCCCTGTCAGCCGAGGTCGAGGTGATTCCTCGAGCCCACGGTTCAGCGCTGTTCGAGCGCGGCGAGACCCAGATTCTGGGTGTCACCACGCTGAACATGTTGCGCATGGAACAGCAACTCGACACCCTCAATCCGGTGACGCGTAAGCGCTACATGCACAACTACAACTTCCCGCCGTATTCGACCGGTGAGACTGGTCGCGTCGGTTCTCCCAAGCGCCGCGAGATCGGCCACGGAGCGCTCGCCGAGCGGGCACTGGTTCCAGTGCTCCCAAGCCGCGAAGAGTTCCCCTACGCGATCCGTCAGGTGTCCGAAGCATTGGGCTCCAACGGTTCGACATCGATGGGTTCGGTTTGTGCCTCCACCATGTCGCTGCTCAACGCTGGTGTGCCACTGCGCGCCCCAGTTGCTGGTATCGCCATGGGCTTGGTGTCCGATGAGGTCGATGGCAGACGCAGTACGTCGCCATCACCGACATCCTGGGCGCTGAAGATGCGTTCGGCGACATGGACTTCAAGGTCGCGGGTACCAAGCAGTTCGTTACCGCATTGCAGTTGGACACCAAACTCGATGGGATTCCGGCTTCGGTTTTGGCTGGCGCCTTAACTCAAGCTCGCGATGCTCGCCTGGCGATTCTGGATGTCATGAACGAGGCAATCGATAACCCAGATGAGATGAGTGTGCTCGCACCGCGGATCATCACGATCAAGGTTCCGGTCGACAAAGATCGGTGAGGTCATTGGGCCGAAGGGCAAAATGATCAACCAGATCCAGGAAGATACCGGAGCGGACATCTCGATCGACGACGACGGCACGATCTACATCGGTGCCGCGGATGGCGAATCAGCTGAGGCAGCCCGCGACACTATCAACCAGATCGCTAATCCGACGATGCCCAATGTCGGGGAGCGCTACCTGGGAACCGTGGTGAAGACGACCAACTTCGGTGCTTTCATCTCGTTGGTTCCAGGCACTGATGGTCTGCTGCATATCAGCGAGATCAAGAAGCTCGTTGGTGGCAAGCGCGTCAACGCTGTCGAGGACGTTCTTAACGTTGGCGACAAGGTGCAGGTCTCCATCAAGGAGGTCGACCCACGCGGCAAGCTCTCCCTCACGCCAGTACTTGAGGGTGACGACTCCGCCGCGACTGAGGCAGTTGCCGCCGAGTCGGCTAGCTAGTCTCGCCGAAAGCGACAGATTTCATGCGTCCGTCAGTTCCCGGTCAGCAGCGTGCGGGGTCCACCCTCACCCTGTTGACCGGTGCTGACGGCGCTGTCGTTAAGCGAACCGTCCTACCTGGCGGATTGCGGGTTGTTAGCGAATCTGTGCCCGCTGCTCGATCTGTGGCCGTCGGTTTCTGGGTTGGCGTCGGATCTAGGGATGAGACCGCCAAATCATCGGGTGCGTCGCATTTTCTCGAGCACCTGCTCTTTAAAGGGACTCAGCGCCGCGGTCCGTTCGAGATCGCTGCGGAGATTGAGGGCGTCGGCGGCGATCTCAACGCCTTCACGACAAAGGAATGCACCTGCTATCACGCTCGCGTCCTGGCTGATGACCTGCCGCTGGCAGTGGATGTGCTTGGTGACATGGTCACCTCGTGTTTGATCGCTCCTGAGGATGTCGAATCCGAGCGAGGGGTTGTCCTCGAAGAAATCGCCATGAACGAAGACGACTTCGCTGATGTCGCGCACCAGAACCTCAGCGCACGACTCTTTGCATCTTCCCGACTAGCAGTGCCGGTCGTGGGTTCACCCGGGAGTCTGGCCGACATCACTCGGGCGAACGTGTGGCGCCACTACCGACGCCACTACCGGCCCAATGATTTAGTCGTGACGGCCTCGGGCGCAGTAGATCACAAACAACTTGTCAGCGAGGTTCGTCGCGCTACCAAAGACTGGGTCACTGATCGCTCGGCTGTCCCTTCTCCTGCCCGAGCACTTCGCGCCAAACGTGAACGTCGCCCCCGTTCGGTGGCTGGCTGCGAGGTCGTGAGTCGGCCAACGGAACAAGCGCACATCATGCTCGGAGTGCCGGGGATGAGCCGTGTTGATGACCGGCGCTGGGCACTAGCGATTCTGGATACCGCACTCGGGTCTGGGATGGCGAGTCGGCTATTTCAGGAGGTACGGGAGAAGCGCGGCTTGGTCTACTCGGTGGCTTCATTCCGCTCCGGCTACAGCGACACGGGAATGTTCGGCGTCTACGCCGGAACGATGCCAGACAAGGCCGATACGACGATCGATGTCATCCGCGACGTACTCGCTGCGCGCCGCAACTGATGGTCTGAGCGACGACGAGGTGATGCGTGCTAAGGGACAGTTGCGCGGATCCACAGTTCTCGATGCGGAGGATCCCAACTCCCGAATGAGCAGACTTGGTGATGCGGAGATCCTGACCGGCACGCTGCAGAGTATGGACGACATTCTCGAGAAGATTGACAACGTCACCACTGAGGAAGTCGCGGCGATCGCTAGCGACCTGCTCAATCAGCAACAGACGATCACGGTCGTTGGTCCTTACGAACCCGACCGAACATTTGGGTCGGAGGACTAGGCCATGTCAGATGCGATTCGGGTAGGAGTCCTGGGTGCCCAAGGCAAAATGGGGCGCAGTGTGTGCGAGGCGATCGAGCAAGCGGAGGGTCTCGAGTTGGTCGCCCAACTCGATCAGGGCGATGCGCTCACCGACCTGATCGATGCTCGGGTCGATACTGTTGTGGACTTCACCAATCCGCACGCTGTCATGGCCAACCTCGAGTTTGCGATCAAACACGGCATCAACTGCGTGGTTGGAACCTCCGGTTTCACTGTCGAGCGGTTGGACTCGTTGCGTGAACAACTCGCTAGTCATTCACAGGTGGGCGTGCTCATCGCCCCGAACTTTGGGATCGCCGCAGTTCTCATGATGCAGTTCTCAGCCCAGGCGGCACGCTTCTTCGACAGTATTGAGATCTTCGAACTGCACCATCCAAACAAGATCGATGCTCCCTCGGGAACCGCGACTAGGACGGCCGAGATGATCGCTCAAGCTCGCGCGGAGGCAGGCTGCGATGCGATGCCCGACGCGACAAGCGATGAAGTCCCAGGAGCTCGCGGAGCCAACATCGATGGGGTTCGCGTGCACGCCGCGCGCATTCAGGGGATGATCGCTCATCAAGAGGTTGTCTTTGGTGGACCGGGCGAGGTGCTCACTATTCGCCACGATTCGATGAACCGGGAGTCGTTCATGCCCGGCGTTGTATTGGGGGTTCGCAGCATCGGATCCCGGCCCGGACTGACAGTCGGTCTCGAACACATCCTCGATCTGACCTAGGCTGTCACTGTGAGCGCGCGGACAACCTCAATCATTCTCATCGTTGTGCTCTGCTTCTACCTGCTGGTAGCCGGAGCTCAAGCGATTACCCTGATCGGCAGTGGGGAGCCGGTGGCAATGGGTCTGGGCCTCGGGATCCTGATTTTGCCGATCATTGGGCTGTGGGTCGTCTGGCGTGAACTCCAGTTTGGCTTCGGGGTTCAGCGGATGGCTCGCCAACTCGAAGCCGAGGGCGGATTACCCGAAGACAACTTGCCTCGATTAGAGGGTGGCAGCATCGACCGAGCCGCTGCCGACGCGGAGTTCGTTCTGGTGGAACAAGCCACGCGCGAGGACGCCACCAACTGGCGTTCTTGGTTCCGAGTCGCCGCCGCATACGATGCCGCAGGCGATCGCAAGCGAGCGCGGGCCGCAATGCGCTATGCCCTCGGTGTCTACCAGGGAAAGATCATTCCATCCGCGGAACTGCTCGACTAGCTAGCGACCTCGGCGGCGAGTAGCGAGCCACGCTGCGACCCGCTCGATCCGGCGGCTGCTAGCGCCCGCTCGACCAGCGGCGTGAGCGTCGGTGCAATCAGTTGCTCATCGCCGGGGACTAGTGACAGGCGGATCCGGCGGGATACGACGTCGTCGTAGTCCAACGCTCCTTCTGCCAGTGCCGCCCAAAGCACCTCAACGGCGAGCACGTCGGTGTGGACCACAGTGGAGACGGGCGACAGCAGATCGGGATCGTGGTCGGCGAGGGAGGCAACGAGATCGGCCTCCGACCCGAACCGGCGACGCAGCCGCTGCGGCACCTTGGGATCCTCTGTAACGGGCCCAACCCCGACGAGCGGAATATCAGCGGTTCGGCACTCCCGCTCGGTGATGAGGTTGACTGCGTCTTGGGCCATTCGGCGGTACGTTGTGAGCTTGCCTCCAGTAATTGTGATGACTTCACCACGCTGCCCGGTTACCAGATGGCGGCGCGAGATATCAGCAGTCGACTCGCTGTTCTGGCCGGTTTGACTCACCAGTGGGCGCAGTCCCGAGTATGTTCCGACCACGTCGTCGCGAGTCAGTGGAACATCTAGTCCCGTATTGATGACTCCCAGAATCCAGTCGACCTCGTCATCGTCAGGAGCAGGGATGTCAGGGATGTCGCCTTCCTGCGCGACGTCCGTCAAGCCGATGTAGACCAATCCATTGAACTGGGGGACGGCGAATACGAACCGACCAAAGCTTCCTGGCACAGCCATCGTCAGCGATGCTGTCGGGTTTCCAAGGCGCGCCGCTCGAACGATCAGGTGCGTACCGCGACTTGGGCTCAACTCAACCTGTGGGTCCAGTGATCCAGCCCACACACCGGTCGCGTTGATGACGTTGCGAGCAGCGACTTCGTACTCGGATCCGTCGAGCATGTCGCGGACAGTAGCGCCGCCGGGGTGCAGGCTCAGCGCACGTGTCCGAGTGAGCATGATCGCTCCGTAGGCTGCCGCCGTTCGTGCCACGGCCACGACTAGTCGGGCATCGTCCTCGAGTTGGAAGTCCCACCCGATGTCGGCTCCAATCAAATCCTCGCTGCGAAGCGTCGGCATCATCTCCAGCGCCTGGGCTGCGCTGATCCGGGAGGGTTTGGCCAGGGTTGCCGAAGGCAGTCGACTCACCCGTCGTAGCACATCTCCGGCGTGCATTCCGAGGCGTGCACTCACGCTGTTCTTGGACGCGGTCGATTCGAAGATCGGGATTAGTTGCGCAAATGGATGCACTAGATAGGGGGCAATGCGTTGACCAATCAACGCGCGCTCCGAGGCGGACTCCCAGGCGACACCCACATCACCTTTAGCTAGGTAGCGCAGACCGCCATGCACCATCTTGCTTGACCAACGACTGGTGCCGAAGGCGTAGTCGTGCGCCTCGACCAGTGCGACACTCAATCCCCGCGTTGCTGCATCGAGGGCAACTCCGACGCCCGTAATACCTCCACCGACCACCAGCAGATCTAGTGGGCGGTCATCGCCGTAGGTGGCGAGTCGGTTGAGATCAGCGTCACGCCGTGACGCGCTGAGCAGGCTCGTGGGATCACCTGCGGGGATTGTCTTGCGGTTCATAGATCGCTACCTCAAGGTCGAAGAAATGAATCGGTCATGTGCTCGAGTTCGGCATAGATATCACCGAGCGGATCGGCGGTGGCAATCGCGCGGGACGAGAAGACCAAGGATTGCGTGGTAGTCAGAATCATCAACGCCATGAGATTTGGGTCGCCCGGTCTGATCGATCCATCACCGCTAGGTGGCTGGCCCGCTTCGATCAGGGTCTCAAGTTGCTCCAGCGCGAGTCGCTGGATCGATCCCAGTCGATCCACGATGAGTGGAAGCAACGCCTCGGGGTCAACGGCTAGCACTCTGGCCAGGATCGGGTGATCGGTCAGGGCCGCGCATCCTTGGGTGACCAACGTTGCCGTGCGAGTTCGGGCGGACATCTCTGGTTCGGTCGCGGATTCAATCGAGTTGATGAGAGCTCCGAGTTCGACTGTCAACAGGGCCGAGAGCAGGCGGGGGAGATCGTCGTACTTGCGGTAGACCGTCATTCGTGAGACTCCCGCGCGGCGAGCCACGTCTGCCAACGTGGTGCGTCGAACTCCGACTTCGAGAATGGAGTCGTAGGCGGCTTGCAGGACGGGGTCGCTTCGGGTGGCTTGTGACGGGGCCACAACGGTTGGTTTTCGCGCAGAGTGCGCCTCATCGCTGATCGAGGGCCCGGGTGCAGGCGTCTCAGACATGGGGCGATGTGACATCATGTGTAACAATGTAACACCACTAGGTGAGGCCCGAGGTCGATGGTGCGCGCCTGTGTTCACGCAGTTGCCAATGGCGACTCGATCAAAGTTTCTAAGGGGATGAAGCCAATGCTCGGCAGATACGACGATGTTGTTTCTCGATGGGGCGTTCCGCAGGAGCCAGTTGAACTGAGCGAGCGTGCCCGAGACTTTTTGACGCAGCATGTTGGAGCCCCTAGGTCGACTCCGCCCACAAAGCGTTCGGTCATCACCGTCGCCCCCTCGCGACTGACTAGCGATCAGCTAGCCGCCCTACAGGCGCTACTGGACCCGTCCGCTGTGTCGACCTCGGACGATGATCGGCTCGCGCACGGCGGCGGTTTCTCCTACCTCGACTTGGTCGAGCACCGTGGCCCAAACCCACTAGCACCGGACGCTGTGGTGTCACCGCAGTCTCACGACGCCGTGCGGGCGCTGCTCACGTTCTGCGATCAGCACGATATTGCCGTTGTCCCCTTCGGGGGCGGGACCTCTGTCGTCGGCGGCGTCCGGCCCGAACGCGGCCGGCATAGCGCCGTGATCGCGGTGGCGTTTGAGCGAATGGCGGATCTCATTGAGGTTGACGATGTCAACATGACAGCGAGGATGGGCCCAGGAATCACCGGACCCACGCTGGAGAGACTGTTGCAGGCGCGCGGATTCACCCTGGGGCACTTTCCCCAGTCGTGGGAGCGGGCCTCGATCGGAGGCTACGTTGCGACCCGCTCGGCCGGCCAATCGTCAGCTGGATACGGGCGAAGCAACGAGATGGTCGAGCGGCTGCGGGTCGCCACCGTGCACTCTGAACTCGAGCTAGGCCGAGCGCCTGGTTCGGCGGCCGGGCCCGATCTGCGGCAACTCTTCATCGGTAGCGAAGGCATCCTCGGGATCATCACCGAAGTCACCATGCGGATCCGACGGCTACCCGCCGAAACTCGATTCGAGGGCGTGATGTTCCCGACCTACGAGGCCGGTCTCAAGGCTTTTCGCGAGTTGGTTGTTCGTCGCGCGACGGCAGACGTCATGCGACTGTCCGATCCGCAAGAGTCGCTAACGAACTTGACCATGGCCACTGATGGGGCCAAGGCCTCTGCTTTGGACGGATATTTGAAGTTGCGCAGGGTCGCGGGAGGTTCGCTGGCCATTTTCTCGTGGGAGGGAAGCCGCACACAGGTCGGCTCTCGACGCGACGAGAGTTGGCGAGTCATGCGTAAGTTCGGGGCGGTTTCTCTTGGCGCGACTGTCGGCAAGGGATGGGAACACGGGCGCTTTTCCGGACCGTATCTGCGTGACGCGCTGATGGACTATGGCTATCTCGTGGAGACCCTCGAGACTGCCACAGGCTGGCGAGAACTGCCAGCGCTGCGCGACGCGGTCACAGATGCGATCCGTGCGGCGTTACCCGACGATGGTCCCGGCCCGTGGGTGATGTCGCACCTATCTCATGTCTATGAGACGGGCGGTTCGCTCTATGTGACGATTATCGCCAACCGTGATGACGCGGACGCGGTGTCGCAATGGCAGCGCGCCAAGCAAGCCGCAAGTGAGGCAATCGTTGCAGCTGAGGCGACCATCACCCACCACCACGCAGTCGGGCGGGACCACGCGCCTTGGCTCGCAGCGGAGATCGGAGCGCAGGGTGTCGAACTGCTCGCTGCCATCAAGAAAGAGCTCGATCCCAATGCAATTCTGAACCCCGGAGTGCTCATTCCCGTCGAAACGGAACTTGATCAAAATCCGCATTGATGCGACCGGGTGAATGTGGTCTCATGCTGCATCACAACGGACGGAGCGTCATTATCTCACTATGACGCCGGAGACAGTTCGACCACAACGACCATCCAACGACCGACGGGGCAAGGTCCGTCGAGGCGCGGGGATTGGGATGATCGCGCTCGGCGCGCTTCTGGCTGCAGGCTGTGCCAGCCAGAGCGCCGAACCAGCGCCAGCGCAGCCCAACGCCGCGACGAATGGGGCGGCTTCGGCGGTTCTGGTCACGTTCTCAGGAGAGGCCGAGAAAGGTGGGTCCACTCCGATCAACACAGTTTATGGCGTGACTGCGGACGGTCAGTTGGACACCAACGTGGTCGACGTGGGGAACCTTTCGCTGGCTGAGTTGCGAGGAATGCTCATCGACGAGACGGGGCGCCTGTACCTTGCGAACGCGAAGCGAAAGTTCTCTCAAATAGTCAGATTCGATAGCGAAGGCAATACCTACACCAACGGTGAGGTCTTCGCTTCCCCGCAGACGACAGCCGGTATTTTGCACCCCTACGCAATGGCGATGGCCTCCAACGGTGACTTGCTGATCTCCTCGCAGGACACCTACGTGGTCTCCAAAATCGACGGCAGCGGTGCGGTCGTGCCGACTGGGTCGGCGTGGTCGTCTGCATTTCCCGCTGCTGGTTTCTTGCCTGGCACATTCGCGCCAGCAGCACTCGCTGCCCAGGTAGACAGGCCGCCGACGCCGGTCGCGCCGCAGTCGGGTGGACTGTCTGAGCCCCGAGGGATTGCCCGCGTCGACGATCGATTCTTTGTTGCCGATGATTCGGTTGGCAACGTTAAAACCTACTCCGTTTCTGATGGCTCCTTCCTCGGCGTAACGGCGTCGTTCAATACCGGCCAGCCCACGGGGTTGCTCGCTTCAACTGACGGGCAGGGGTTGTACGTCGGGACTCAGGGCAGTGACGCCGTTCACTACATAAACATCGCCGGTTGCTCGGCAGATTGCGCGCAGACGAAGGTGGTCGAGCCGCAGATGGATGGGGTTGATTTGAAGTCACCTTCTGGCCTGGCATTCGGTCCCCCCGAGCAGGGTCAAGAAGTCCTGTACGTGGCAAGTCGTAAGGGGTTCGCGATCAACAAGTACACGCTGGCAAACCCATCGACAGTAGCGCGGAGCGCGGTGCTGATTAGCGGACTTACGGACACGCCGGAACAACTGGTCGCGACGCCACGCAACTAGTCGAGTTGATAAAGCTCTTCGCGGCTGAGGTTCCGGACGTAATCCCAACAGGGGTCGCCAGCGTGCGTCCGGCGGATCCGTTCGTGCAGTTGCTCTGGATCGTCGCCTACAAACACGTAGGCCACGCACTCGAACTCGGACCAGATTTCGGCCTCGAGACTGCCCCGAGAATCAGGCGTCATGCGTGTTTTGCGGCCGGACTCTTGCGTGATGACGCGTAGGTCTGAGCGCGTCGCATCGGGACGTGGTGACTCGTGGCTAGGCGTGGTCGCTGGCACCGCATTAGGTTGCACCGCCGACGCCACCAATCAGCGTCGCGACACACCTGGTCGGCGGTTTCCTACGAATCCCTTAGCCACGACGTCGGCGCGCTCGTTTCTTGCCCGTCGCCTTCCAAGCGACGATGCGCTGCTAGCGCACAGGTGGGACCCCAGCGGCCTGAGCGCGCGCGTCCACGGCGAAGTACTCATCGATGCGCCGGTCTGCGTCGTCGCCGAACAACAGTTCGCACGCCTCGCGAAGACCATCAGCGTCGGAGAGGACTTCGCGGCCCAAGACGAGGGCAATCTTGGATCGGCGTCGCAGAAAGTCGTCAAGTTTGGTGATCATCTCGGTCTTCGCTGCGTAGTACAACTCGGCGCGGACGTACTCAGCGCCGTCGATGATCTCGTCAGCCATTGATGGATCATCGCGGATCGCCTCCAACATGGCGAAAGCCCGCATGCCATAGCGTCGCCACAACCGCGTCGACAACGTCTCAAAGTTCGCACGCTTGCGCAGCTTGTTCAGCCCCATAAGTCGAGCCTGGCGGAAGAACTCGTCCCGGGTGGCCTTCGGCGGCTCGCCGTACCAATCGCGGCGATCCTTATCTAGGCGCACCCCAAGGCTGATGACAGCCTCAGCGACCTCTTCTCCGATATTCAAGCAGTCAGTGATTTTGCCGCCGAAGATCGTGATGTAGGAGTCGCTCGGGTCAACCTCGAGGGCGTGTTTGCGTGATAGCGACGTCCAATCCGTCTCCGCGTGGGAGTCATCGGTCTTCTCCACCACCAACGGCCGGACGCCGGATCGAGTCGAAATAATGTCCGCCGGGGTCAGCGGTTCCTTTAGATTCAAGCGCTCGTTGATCTGGGTGAGCAAGAAGTCCCGATCCTCGTTCTCGACTTGCGTCACTGGATCGACTACCCGTTCGTCCGTGGTGCCGATAACAGATCGAGAGCCCATCGGGATGACATAGAACAATCGCTCAGTGTCATCGAAGAACGCGAGGACCTCCTCGCTCTTGACCAGTCGGGGAACGATCAGGTGAATCCCTTTGGAGAACACGATCTGATGGTCAGTTTCCACCCCAAGTTGCTCGTTGAGCTCATCCACGAACGGTCCGGCAGCGTTGACGATGACTCGAGCGGTGCACTCGAAGGTCTCCCCAGTGTCGTCATCTCGCAACTCTGCGCGCCAACCTTGGGCATCTCGATGGGCAGTCAATAGTTCCACATAGTTCGCGCAGGCGGCCCCAACGTTGAGGGCGCTGCGAACGAACTGGAAGACGAATCGCGAGTCGTTGTCGACCACGTAGGCATCGGAGTATTCGATGCCTCCGATCACGTTGTCCATCCGAATGACTGGGTTCCTTCTTGTGCAGTTGTTTGCGGGTGTAGACCTTAGGTGGGCGGGTTCGAGCGTTGCCGATGAGCCAGTAAGCCGTTGATCCGAGTCCGGCGAACCACGGTTTGTACGGCGACTGTTTGTCCAACGCGGCCAAGAAGCGAATTTCGCGCAGATTGGCTGGGTACGCCTTGATGAGGCGGTTGCGCGACATGCACAGATGCCGGACGAGAGCGATCTCGTAGTTCTCGAGGTACTTGAAGCCGCCCCACACGAGGTTCGACGACTGCATCGAAGTGAAGCCCGCGAAGTCGCCCCGATCGATCATTGCGACCCTCGCGCCGCGCGAGGCCAATGCGGCTGCGCTGACAGCGCCGTTGATGCCGCCGCCCACCACCAAGACGTCGAAGTCACCATTTCGGATCTTGTCAATGTTGGTACTTCGAAGGCTCATCGGTGCTCCTTGTTGCGGGTCATCAAGCGGCGCGTGGAGAGGTCGGATTCGGCTCGGTGCGGGGCGGTGGGTGGTCAAGGGCGCAGGTTCGCTGCTGTTCTAAGAGTGTCGTAATCGGGTACTGCCACAATAATTGGCAGACTCCACTACGGCCACCGGAGCGAAAATCGCTCCAACAGTACGGCCAAACCAGTACCACCAAACCAGTACCACCAAACCAGCACGACCAAACCAGTACCACCAAACCAGTACCACCAAACCGATGAGTCCGAACGGAAGTCCAGGTATGACAGAGGTAAGCGCCGCTGCAGTGCAGCAAGTTGAAGATGAGATCGAGTTCCGCAGTGACATGGGCGTTGAGCTCGTCCGAGCGGCGGCGCAGGACAGCGACGTGATCTGGGCAGCGCGAGTCTCAACAGCCGGCGAGAAGTCCATTGAGGCGCTGAACTCGGATCCGCAGGGATCCAAATCTCTCATCAAGTGGCTATGCGCGAACCGTCATGGGTCACCGTTCGAGCACAACTCGATGACTTTCATGGTGACTGCGCCGATCTTCGTGTTTCGCGAGTTCCACCGGCATCGAATCGGCTTCTCGTACAACGAGGAGTCGGGTCGCTACCGTCAACTCAAGCCGGTGTTCTACGTCCCGGGTCCCGAGCGACGGCTCATTCAAGTTGGCAAACCCGGTCGATATGAGTTCGTCGAGGGCACACCTGAGCAGTTCGAGATCACGGTGGATGCTACGAAGCGAGCATGTACGCAGGCCTATGTCAGTTACCAGGAGATGCTCGATGCCGGAATCGCCCGTGAGGTGGCACGCGGGGTGCTTCCGGTCGCTACCTATTCGACGATGTACGCGACCTGTAATGCTCGATCATTGATGTCCTTCTTGAGCCTGCGAACCAAGGATGAGAACTCAACCTTCCCCTCGTATCCGCAGCGTGAGATTGAGATGGTGGCGGAGCAACTTGAGGCGTACTTCGCCGAACTGATGCCCATCACCCACGAGGCATTCGTCGACTCCGGTCGAGTCTCGCCGTAGCGAGGCCGGACTCGCAGTCTTGGGTCATCGGCGTTTCCTCAAGCAGCGGCGATCACACGGTTGGTGCGATAGAGCAGAACCCAACCCCGAATCAGCCATGCGCCAACTAGGCCGAAACAGCACCAGGTAATGAATGCCGCAGCGCTCGGCGGCAGCAAGAAGGCCAGCGCGGCACCGACCAGGTAGAGAAAAAACAGTGCCACGGCGCTAGCTAGGACCGCAGCGAGATAGCGCCCTGGTCGGGCTCGGATGGCGCGGAAGTTCTCGACGATCGGATTGCGGCTTCCGTCTGCCGCCGCGATCGGTACGAACACGAAGACTGCTGCAATGGCGAATCCCGGAACGACCCAGAAGAGCAACCCTAGGACGATCGCGCCTAGCCAAAGAGCCGTCCACCCGATGAACCGCCAGAGGTGGGGTCGAATTTGCAGATAGCCGTTGAGCAGACTGGGACTGTCCGCTTCGGCGGCCAGTATCGTCCCGACAGTCAGCGCTGCGGCGAATAACAGCACCACAGTGGAGGCGGCGGCGAGTAGCAGGAAAAGACTTGAGTCGATTCCAAAGATCGGCGCGGGGAGTATGAGTAATGTCTGAATCACGGCGTTAGCCAAGACGATCACTACGAAGGCGGGCAGGGGACCCTTGGTTGTAGCGGGAGTTTTGTAACTGGGAGTGGTCACTGCTTCACCTGTGAGGCATCGTCTAGCACTGTCAAGACGGGTCCACGAAAGACTTCGACGTCGCCTACCCAGATCGTCATCTGGGGCTCGGCATCGTTCTCTGGCACTCTCACCAGGATTGAATCACCGTCAGCCGTGAGCCCTTCGCAGGAGTACAGCTTGGAGGCATCCACCGTGCACGTTGGGGCTTGTCCGATCGCGACATCTTGCGCGATCAAGACATCGGTAGCAGCCGTTGACAGGTAAATGACGTTCATGTTGCCTTGGGTGGCAAGTCCTTCAACCTGGCTGCATCCGGCGAGCCCACCCACGAGTCCGATGCCGATGGTGACCGCCGAGATAGTTCCGCGATAGTTGTGCAGCCTGTGCTTAGTCAGGTTCATCGGGTATCTCCCTCGTCCCGGCGAATCAGGCGTGCGGTGTCGACGATTGTTTGCTCCTTGAGCGCCTTGTCCGTAATGGTGTTCAGATCGAAGGGGGCGCGCAGTAGTAGTTCGGTGTTGCGGTCCAGGCGAGATCCGATGCGGGGAATCGGCTGGAACTGCCAGGCATTGGCTGCGAGTTCTCGACTCAACGACGCCAAACCAACCTGTGAGTAGTCACCCGCACTCCAAGAAGCAGGTGCGTCATGGTCCAGCACTGTCGTGAACAGCGACATCGTGCCATCGCGGTTATCAACGATTTCGATGGTCTGTTGCTGCTGTGGGTAGTCGACGCACGATGCTGTGGTGATCTCCCAGAAGCCACCGTTGTCGCCGCGGCGATGGGCAGTAATCGTGTTGATGTGCGTGTGGCCATTCACCCACGCGACCATGTGCGGGTAGCGGCCCAACATCTCGACGAACTCGTCGGCGTGGATCAGGCGCTGGCTCGGCCCAATCGCCGGTTCGGCGACGTTCTCTAACGTGTAACTGTTGTGATGGCTGCATACGACTGCGATCTTTCCCTCGCGCGTCGCTTGGGCTAGCCCGGCTTCGAGCCAGTCGAACTGATCCTGCGGAACTGCCCCGTCTGCGCCCACCACCTGGTTACAGGTATCCAAGCCGAATATGCGCAGCCAGGGCGACACATCCTGTTGCCAGTAGGTGCGACCAGTCTGCAGATTTTCCTGACTGAAGCCGTGTCCGACGGGGCCTGGAGTTGCCGGACTGGCCAGATGAGCCGCCATGAACTCCGCTTGGTCGAACAGTTTGCGTTGCGGGTTGGCACTCACCTCGTGGACACCTGGGACGAGCTGTGCGCGTGCCCGAATCGTGTTAACCAACTGACTGAACATGCTGGAGTTAGCGCCCCACCAGTTCGCCATCATCCGGGTGGTGGCCGGCCACAGGGCAGCCTTGCGGTCACCGATGGCCCACGTTTGCAGTTGCGTTTCAACAGCAATGTTGCCCATGAACAAGGTGTCGTGGTTGCCATAGACCGTGAACCACGGAACAGGCAGGCCCACGGAGTCCACCTGCTGGTCTACCGCTGCTTGAAGAACGCCGGGCAGTTGCGGGAATCCGCGAGTGCCGAACTCATTCAGGTCGGGATTGTCGGGGTGGTAGACGTAGTCGGCGTCGTCCCAGATTTGCACCCCTTGGTACTCACCGGCGCGGCCACTGTTCGGATTGACGCTGCGTCCGTCGAGGATGTCGATGCACCAGGACAGTTCGAGCTCGTTGCGTGAATCGGCCGAGTCGCCCGTGTTGATTACTGCAGACATCGGGGCACCGGTCAGGGGGGAATAGCGCGCCCGGTTAACGGCGGACACCATCTGGGCGAGTACCTGAACTGTCATTGTGTCTTGTGGGCGAGAGGCGTCGATGAAGGAGGCGGAGACGGGAATCAGCGGCTCTAACCGACCGGGGGACTGCGCGTCGATGATGTGGATGTCGCTGAGGTGACCTAAGTAGCCGATGGACCTGCGCTGCTTCTCGCGGTCAATGGCGGGCGCGGAGTTGGTGATGTCGATGCGCACCTCGTAGGGCTCTCCCGGCGCCGCGACGAGGGTCCGATACTGGCGATTCGCGGTAGCGCTGAGTTTGATGGTTTGGTTCAACGTCGATATCTGCGCAGCGCCACTGCGCGGTGCCGCAGTCGCGCTGGCAAGCAAGTGATGTGGGATTGCGAACGCGCCCGCCGCTGCCGTGGTCGTCGCCAAAAAGGTGCGACGGCTGATGGCACTCAACGGCTACCTCCTGGCTGCTGGGCAACGAATCTACGAGTCGGATCGGTTCACACGCTCGCTAGTTAGAACCTAACGGATAGCCTGGGTACATGGCCGCACCACGAGAACCATCTGCTTTCGGAACAATTGTCACTGCGATGGTCACTCCAATGACCCCCACTGGCGCGGTTGATTATGAGGGCGCGGCGGCCCTGGCGGAGGTGTTGATCGACGCCGGAAATGACGGTTTGGTCGTCAATGGAACCACCGGCGAGGCGCCAACCACCACCGATGAGGAGAAGAATCGGCTTCTCGAGGTTGTCGTTGAGGCAGTTGGAGGCCGCGCGACGATCACGGCTGGGGTCGGCACGAACGCCACGGCGCACTCCATTGAGCTCGCGCAGGCGGCCGCCGAGCGGGGAGTCGATGGCTTGCTGGCCGTGACGCCGTACTACAACAAGCCACCACAAGCAGGAATCGCGCGGCACTTCTTGGCGCTCGCGGATGCGGTCGATTTGCCCGTGATGTTGTACGACATCCCCGGCCGAGCTGGTGCGGCGATCGACTGGCAGACCCTCGTGTTGCTCGCCGAACATCCCAACATCGTCGCGGTGAAGGATGCCAAGGGTGACCTAGAGTCTGTGGTTGAAGCCTTGCGCCGTACCGATCTGCTTTGGTACTCCGGCGACGACGGTTTGAACCTGCCGTTCCTCTCGGTTGGTGCCACCGGATTTGTCAGCGTCACGGCTCACCTAGTCGCCGCCCGTCTACGCGAGATGGCCGAGGCCTTCTGGTCCGGCGATGTGCGGCGAGCGATTGAAATCAACGAGTCGCTGCAGCCTGTCTCTACCGGAATGTTTCGCACCCAGGGCGCGATATTGACGAAAGCAGCATTAAATGAGCTCGGACTACCGGCAGGTCCAATGCGTTCCCCATTAGTGGACGCGACGCCCGAACAGATTATTGCTTTGCGTGCTGATCTGGCTGCCGGCGGAGTAGAGGAGTTCGTGGTATGAGCATGCTGCTTCCAACCCACGCCGAACTCGGTGCGCCAGGCGAGCTAGAACCGAATGCTCTGCGGGTCGTGGCCCTCGGCGGCCTCGGTGAGATCGGCCGCAATATGACCGTCTTCGAGATCAACTCCCGACTGCTCATTGTGGATTGCGGCGTGCTCTTCCCAGAAGAATCGCAGCCCGGAGTGGACCTGATCCTGCCTGACTTCGACTACATCCGCGATCGCCTCGACGCGGTGGACGGTTTGGTTCTAACGCATGCTCATGAGGATCACGTCGGAGCGTTGCCATACCTGTTGCGCGAACGAAGCGACATTCCGATCTACGGCACGAAGCTGACGCTGGGTCTGGTCGCTGCGAAACTGCGCGAGCATCGGATCAAGGCGGACCTGCGCGAGGTCCAGGCCGGAGGCACGGAGTCGATCGGTCAACAGTTCGATGTTGAGTTTGTCGCAGTCAACCATTCGATCCCAGACGCGCTAGCCGTAGCGATCAATACGGCAGCGGGGCGCGTTCTCCACACTGGTGACTTCAAGATGGATCAGTTGCCACTCGACGGGCGGATCACAGACCTCAACGCTTTTGCCCGTCTTGGTGATGAGGGAGTCGACCTGTTCTTGGTGGACTCGACCAACGCCGAAGTCAGCGGGTTCGTGACGAGTGAGCGCAGTATCGCCCCAGTCATGGACGAGGTATTCGACCGTGCGCCGGGACGCGTTATCGTCGGCTGTTTTGCCTCTCATATCCACCGGGTGCAACAGGTGATCAACGCAGCCGTGGCACACAACCGCCGTATCGCCTTTGTCGGTCGATCGATGGTTCGAACTATGAACGTAGCGCGGGATCTGGGGTACTTGAAGGTCCCTGGAGGTGTACTTGTCTCGGCGGATCAACTCGACGAGTTACCCGACGACCAGGTCGTCATGATTTGCACTGGCTCTCAAGGTGAACCCATGGCGGCCCTGGCCAGGATCGCCAACCGCGATCACAAGATCAGAGTCCACGAGCAGGACACCGTTTTGCTGGCATCTTCGGTAATCCCAGGCAACGAAAACTCAATCAACCGCGTTATTAACGGCCTATCTCGGTGGGGCGTCGACGTTATCCACACGGGCAATGCGCTCGTGCATGTGTCGGGGCACGCAGCAGCGGGAGAGTTGCTCTACTGCTACAACATCGTGAAACCCTTGAACGTGATGCCTGTTCACGGCGAGATTAGGCACCTGATTGCTAACGCTGAACTCGCCGTCGCCGCGGGGGTCGACCCGCAGCGAGTGATTTTGGCTGAGGATGGCACGGTCGTGGATCTCAGTGACGGCGTTGCGCGAGTCAGTGGGCGCGTCGCGTGCGGATATGTGTTCGTTGACGGTTCCAGTGTCGGTGACCTGTCTGAGGCATTGCTGAAGGATCGGCGGATTCTCAGCGAAGAGGGTTTCGTCTCAGTCTTCGTTGCGGTTGATCTCTCGGAAGGCAAGGTTGTCGCTGGGCCGGAGGTCACCGCTCGGGGGTTCGCCGTGGGTGATCAGGTCTTCGACGATGTTCTGCCCAAAATCTCGGCGAGAGTCGAGGACGCGCTCAAGGATGGGGTGACCGATCCCTACCAGTTGCAGCAGCTTGTCAGGCGAACGACTGGCAAGTGGGTCAGTGAGCGCCTGCGTCGGCGCCCAATGATTGTTCCCGTTGTCGTGGAGGCTTAGCAGCCACCACGCTCCGAAGTTCCCACACTCCCATGTTCTCGTGGGGTGCCCGGACGCAATAAGTGCGTGTAGAAGCGCGTAGTTGTCCGAGTTCACGGTTAGTCTCTCGATATGGCGACACGCACGCCCACATCTTCCCGCTCGCGCTCTGGATCAGGTTCCGGAGCGCGGCGTAGTTCTCGCAGCTCTTCTAGCCGGTCGTCTTCGTCGCGGAATACCTCTGGTAATCGCTCGACCAAGTCATCGAGTAAGAGCCAAGGACGCGCCACTTCCACGGGTCGATCGCGGCAATCCTCACACTCGAAGCAGTCCAGGCAGTCCACCTCACGGCCGGCTGGTCAGCCAGGCTTGTTCACTCGCATCATGGTTGGGCTAGGCAGAATCCTGGCGGCCACGTGGATGGCGATCGCCCACGGCCTCGGTGCGAGCGCCCGTGCTTTCGGGGGAGCCAAGGACGAACTGCACCCGGACGCGCGACGAGATGGCTTCGGTCTGTTCGCTGCACTCTTGTCCGTCGTCGTCGCGCTCAGCGTGTGGGCTGGAATCGGTGGCCCCCTGAGTACAGTCGTCATCGCGCTCGTCACAGGTGCTATCGGCTCAATGTCAGTGCTGCTGCCGTTCGTGTTGGTGTGGATTGCGTGGCGCCTCCTACACAATCCGACGGACCGGATGCCGCGATCAGTATTCGCGGGCTGGTTAGTGGTTGGTCTAGCCGCGACGGGACTCTGGCAGTGTCTGGCAGGTGCGCCGGTTCCAAGCGACGGCGCTGAAGCGATGCGATCGGCCGGCGGTTGGCTCGGGTGGATATCCACCGCACCGTTCGTCGCGCTAGTAGGCACCCTGCTCACGGGGATTCTTGCCTTGGTTGTTCTGGGGGTCGGGGTGCTTATGGTGCTCCAGATTCCACCGCGTGAGTTCGTGGCGCGCGTGCGGGACTACGCCCACCTAGTCGGCAACGGGCGAGCTGACGACGATGAGGTCCTCGACCCAACTGCCGACACGGCGGTGCTCAAGCCCACGAAGGCCGATGGCAACTCGTCGGCGAACGAGGCCGATGCTCAGACCAAACCGTCACGTAGAGGCGGGCTAGCTGCCCGATTCGGGCGCGGGAAGAAGTCCGAGCACGGCGAACCGATCGACCTAGTCGGAAATGAGCCATTCGTCTCCCCGGTAGCCGGTGCTACCGGTGCTGGGCTAGGCCACGCGACCGTCGGCAGTGACCACCACAGCGACGAGAGTTCGACGGGTCCGAGTGATTCAGAGACTCGCACGGACCTGTCACCGGTCGACGTCACTGACAAGGCCACTGCTGCCCGTAAGCCACCAGAGCAACTGTCGCTTGCGGGCGACGTGATTTACCAGCTGCCCGGGCCGAGTGCGCTCAAGGCTGGTGCGGCACCCAAGGCCGCCACCAAGGCCAATGACCGAGTGGTCGAGGCACTAACGGGCGTTCTGGATCAGTTCGAGATTGATGCCCGCGTGACTGGATTCATGCGTGGTCCGACTGTCACTCGCTACGAAGTTGAGCTCGGACAGGGTGTCAAGGTGGAGCGGGTCACCGCTTTGAGCAAGAACATCTCCTACGCAGTCGCCAGCGCAGACGTGCGGATCCTGTCGCCCATCCCAGGCAAGTCCGCTATTGGAATTGAGATTCCCAACACTGATCGTGAACTAGTTTCACTCGGCGACGTGCTGCGTAGCTCCGCCGCGACTACTAGTCCACATCCGATGGTGGTTGGCCTAGGCAAAGACGTAGAGGGCGGCTTCGTGTGTGCGAACCTCGCCAAGATGCCGCACATTTTGGTTGCCGGGGCCACGGGTGCTGGCAAGTCCAGTTGCATCAACTCACTTATCACTTCGGTTCTGGTTCGTGCGACGCCCGACGACGTGCGGATGATTCTGGTCGACCCAAAGCGGGTGGAACTGACTATCTACGAGGGTGTCCCACACCTGATCACCCCGATCATCACGAATCCGAAGAAGGCCGCGGACGCGCTCGCCTGGGTCGTCAAGGAGATGGACCTTCGTTACAACGATCTCTCGGAGTTCGGGTTCCGCCACATTGATGACTTCAACAAGGCAGTTCGGGCCGGCAAAGTCAAAGCACCGCTAGGCGTTGATCGAGTTCTCACCCCGTACCCGTACCTGCTCGTCGTCGTTGATGAGCTCGCGGATCTGATGATGGTCGCCCCGCGCGACGTCGAGGACGCGATCGTGCGGATTACCCAGTTGGCCCGTGCGGCGGGTATCCACCTAGTGCTGGCCACTCAACGACCCAGCGTCGATGTCGTGACGGGTTTGATTAAGGCGAACGTGCCGAGTCGACTCGCCTTCGCTACCTCAAGTTTGGCTGACAGTCGCGTGATCTTGGACCAACCAGGCGCGGAGAAGCTAGTTGGCCAGGGGGACGGGTTGTTCTTGCCCATGGGCATGAGCAAGCCGATTCGCGTCCAAGGGGCGTTCATCAGCGAGGCTGAGATCCGATCCGTGGTTGAGCACTGCAAGAAGCAGATGTCTCCGGACTACAAGGATGAGGTCGTCACCTCAGCAGCGCCGATCGCGGTTGCGGCTGAGGACATCGGCGATGACTTGGACGTGCTGCTTGCTGCGGCTGAACTGGTGGTCTCCACCCAGTTCGGTTCCACCTCGATGCTGCAGCGAAAGCTCAAGGTGGGCTTCGCAAAGGCTGGTCGACTCATGGACTTGATGGAGTCGCGCGGAATCGTTGGCCCTTCGGAGGGTTCGAAGGCTCGCGAGGTCCTCGTCGGTCCAGACGACTTAGCCGCAGTCTTGGCTGATTTGCGCGGAGAGGTCACCGACTAGACAGCCGTCGCATCGTCGATCGCAGGCAACACCTACCCTGAGTAACTGTGTCCGGGAATCGTGTTGCGCTACTGACCCTAGGTTGCGCGCGTAATGACGTTGACTCTGACGATCTTGCAGCGCGTCTGAACGCCGACGGTTGGGACGTCGTTGATGATCCTGACGAGGCCGATGCGGTTATCGTCAACACCTGTGGGTTCGTCGAGTCGGCCAAGAAGGACTCGATCGACACGATCCTCAGCCAAGCTGACGGGTCTAAGCCCGTAGTCGCAGTTGGGTGTCTGGCTCAGCGGTACGGAACTGAGTTAGCCGAGGCGCTGCCAGAGGCGGACGCTGTGCTCGGCTTCGATCAGTATCCCGACATCGGTGAACGGCTGCGCGCCGTCGCCGAGGGTCAAGTGTTGCCATCACACACTCCCAGCGATCGGCGCAAACTGTTGCCGCTCACCCCAGTGGATCGCCCAGCGGCGAGTCCAGTGTTGCCCGGGCACGGGGCGAGAACTCGACTACACACCGGACCTGTTGAGTCCATAAAGATCGCGTCAGGTTGCGACCGGCGTTGCACATTCTGTGCGATTCCAACCTTTCGGGGAGCCTTCGTGTCACGCCGACCAACGGAGGTGATCGAGGAGGCCCGCCAGTTGATTGAGCAGGGAGTGCGCGAGCTGAATCTGGTCAGCGAGAACTCAACCTCCTACGGCAAGGATCTAGGCGATGTGCGCCTGCTTGAGTCAGTGCTCCCTGAGCTCGGGTCACTGCACCCACAACTACGCGTCCGACTGGCGTACCTGCAGCCTGCCGAGATGCGTCCGGGTCTGGTCGAGATCATCGCCAGCACCCCGGGAATTGCGCCGTATTTTGACCTATCGTTTCAACACGCGAGCCCGACAGTACTGCGGCGAATGAAGCGCTTCGGTGGTACAGACCAATTCCTCTCCCTGGTTGAGGAAATTCGCAAGTTCGACCCTGAGGCGGGTATTCGCACGAACGTGATTGTCGGATTCCCCGGTGAAACCGAAGAAGAGTTCGACGAACTAGTCAGGTTCCTGGAAAGAGCCGAACTCGACGCGGTAGGTGTGTTTCCGTACTCGGACGAGGATTCCACCGCAGCTCTCGACCTGCCGGACAAAGTCGCCGCGGACGTGATCGAGGCAAGGCGAGTCGCCGTCGTCGATTTGGTGAATGACCTCAGCGATGCCAGGGCGCAGCGTCGGATAGGAACCGAAGTAGAGGTGCTCATCGAAGAAGTTGGAGAGATCGACAAATCAGAGACACCTGAACGAGTGGCCGAGCAAGAGGATTTGGACGATTTCGACGGTCTCGATCGCAGCTACTTGGCCGTCGGAAGAGCGTTGCACCAAGGGCCGGAGGATGGAGATGTCACGCTCTTCTCGGCACGTCGCCTGCGCATCGGTGAGGTCATTCGTGCCAGAGTTACCTCGTCACTAGGAGTCGATCTGCAAGCGGAGGTGTAACCGGACGTGAGTCCTGACCGTCCGGAGTCCGCGTCGGGCGCGGCCAAGCCGCCCATCAGAGAACGGCTGACGCCAAAACCAGATCCAGTCGGACACCCCGCCTCTGGGTCTCGGCTGTGGAATATCCCCAACGGGCTCACGATGGCGCGACTAGTGTTGGTGATCCCGTTTGCCGTGCTGCTGTTTGGCTACGGCGATGAGTCGGGCGCCCGGCTCGCAGCCGGGATCATTTTTGTTCTCGCGTCCATTACCGACTACCTCGATGGAGCGCTGGCTCGCAAGTACGGTCTGGTCACCACCTTCGGAAAGATTGCCGACCCGATAGCGGACAAGGCACTAACTGGAGTGGCGCTGATCGGACTCAGCTATTTGGGTGAACTGCCGTGGTGGGTGACCGGTGTCATTCTGTTCCGCGAGATTGCCGTCACCGTCTTGCGTTTCTGGGTGATTCGCCACGGTGTGATTGCCGCGAGCAGAGGTGGCAAAGCCAAGACTGCTACCCAGATCGTCGCGATCGTCCTCTATCTCATCCCCTTTACCGGATTCATGGCCACGTTCCGGGTGTGGGTCATGGGCGCGGCATTGGTCCTCGCCGTGGTCACCGGGATCGACTATCTGGTACGCGCACTTCGCTTGCGAAAATCGAACACCTCGGCCGACACGTCTGCTGCCACGCACACCTCCTGAACGACGCACAACTAAGCGTCGCGACCCAGTAGCCTTTGATCGTGGATGAAGCGGTTCGAGTGATACACGATTTGACCGCGGCGGGTCGCACGATCGCGACGGCAGAATCGTTGACCGGTGGGCTCGTCGCCGCAGCCCTGACCTCGGTCCCTGGATCCTCAACCTGCGTTCGCGGTGGGATCGTTGCCTACGCCACGGAACTCAAAGCCCAACTGCTAGGAGTTGACGAACAGGATTTGGCAGCGGCCGGACCGGTAGATGCTGATATCGCGGCTCAGATGGCCCTCGGTGTCACGGCAGTCTGTGAAAGTGATTTCGGGGTGGCGACGACGGGCGTGGCCGGCCCTGATGAGCAGAACGGTATTGCAGTTGGCACGGTCTACGTCAGCGTCGCCGAGGCCGCCTCGAGTTTCACGATGACGCGGCAGTTGGCGCTGCAGGGTGACCGCGCTGCTATCCGCGCCGCTACCGTTGCAGCCGCACTGGAGCTAGTTGGACAATTCCTTGTCGATGTCGGAGAGTCCGAGTAGGGTCAAAATGCCTGACAAAGGCCCCGGTGTCTGCCTGTGATGGGAATGAAACGGGGCTAGCACAACGTTGACACAGCTAATGCTGTGCACACGTGGTACTGAATGGTTGCCCACGGATTTCAAGGGTGGAGTAACCTATGACGAATAGCGTTGAGTCAGCCGAAACCAAGCGAGCGGTGAGAAGGGTGGGGCAATGATTATTCTTCGGAGTGTCATCGGGGACGAGTTGCGTCGCCAGCGCCTAGAGCAAGGGCGCACCCTGCGCGAGGTTTCAGCGCAGGCCCGAGTTTCGCTCGGTTACCTCTCTGAAGTTGAGCGCGGTCAGAAAGAGGCGTCAAGTGAGCTACTCGCGGCAATCTGTGGTGCGCTTGATGTCCCGATGTCGAAGGTCCTGCACTCGGTAAGTAATCAACTTGCCGATGAAGAGCGGCCCCGTCGCTCAGATGTGACGAGCGCCGCGTAGCTCGCAACGCAGTCAGACCCGGCGCCTCCACCAGCGATTAGTCGCGATATCGGTAGGCCGGTGCGCCGACGGCGCCTGGCGCGGCAGCGAAGATACTGCCGGCCAGCGGTTGACTTTCCCGCGATTGTGCGTCGATGTCGTACCAAGATGTCGTGATGTAGAGGGTCGAACCCGATTCGCCGCCGAAGCAGACGCTCGTTGGATTGGAAACTGGCAGCTCGATACGTTCTTCAAGGATTGACTCCGGCGAGTAGCAATGTACGGAACTGTCGCGGCCAACGGCCACCCACAGCCTGCCCTCGCTGTCTACCGTCATGCCATCGGGCCATTGACCGAAACCAGACAAATCAACGAATACGCGGCGGCGACCAACCTCACCGGTAGCGGCGTCGAAGTCTGCAGCGTAGATCAGCCCCGCGGCTGTGTCCGCCACATACAGGCGCGAGCGTTCTAGATCGAATGCGGGGCCGTTCACAATTGTCAGGTCACTCATTCGGAGCCGGACCTGTTGGTCGTCGTCGATTGAGTAGAGACCACCCCCCGCGGGAGTTCGGTCATACGGCATGGTGCCGACCCACAAGCGCCCGGTTGGATCCACCTTTGCGTCATTCAATCTGTTGCCAGGTAGGTCAGCCTCGACGGCAATCACTTCGCCGAGTTGGCCTGACTCTGGATCGAACGTCGCAAATCCGTTCGGTACAGCAACGAGGACGTTGCCACTGGTGGTCAGCACGACAGCCCCGGTGTCCAAACCGACATTCCAGGAGCAGTCGGCGCCTGAGCTCGGATCGAACCGATGGACCCGCTGACCCGTGATGTCGACCCACCAAAGTCGCCTGCTCGCTTCGTCCCAAATGGGGCCTTCTGCGTGTTCGGCCCGGGCATAGAGAGCAAGCTCAGCGCGCATAGGAACTCCTTGGGTTTCGGGTGCGCCGATCAGCGGTCCACGATCAGCGCGGAGAGTAGGTATCGATTCTATGGGCGTGCGCGATAACCACGCGGAACGAGCAGGAATCCGGCAGCCTCCATCGATTGCGCTAGCGCCGAGCTGGCGGCAGCAGCTCCGTTGATCTTCTCGACCGTGAGAGAGGCGATTTGGCGCCGAGTTGCGGCTTGAACCAGATGTCCTAGAGCGTGCTGAATCTGTTGCGAATCGTCACCGAAGGAGAGCAGTGAGCGCCCTCCCCGCTCAACGTAGAGCACGAGTGCACCATCAACGAGTAGCACGAGCGCTCCGGCTTTGCGCCCAGGGCGATGACCGACGCTGCGATCCTGCGGGGATGAGGGCCAGGGCAATGCCGCACCGTACGGATTCGCCGGATCAGTCGCCGCCAGCAACGCGATTTCAGGTTGGCGTGTTGGGCTGTCGTCGAGGATCTCCTTGGCCCTGTTGCGAAGCTGATCGACGGCGCCTGGCGTCGCGAACTGGGCCGCGCCGAGCCCTTCGATGAAGTACCCCCGCCGGGTTCGTCCCGCATCTTCGAGTTCCGAGAGCACGCGGTAGACACCCGCGAAGCCTCCGATGACACCCTCGGCCGCAACGGCCCCCCGGGAGACAACGCCGTAGCGTTCGAGTAGCGAATCGGCGAGTGCCTTTGCTCGCCGCGTCGGGTTGTCATCCGGTGGTTCGAGGGCTGCCCAGCGGCCCATCCCAGTTGGCGAGCCGAGGCGACCTGACTGACTGACCCTAGCCATTCGCGCCGCGCGCGTCCGTGCGCTAGGGCCAGCACTCGCTCGTCTGTTCGCGGTGGATGAGCGAGCTTTCCCGCCTCCGGCGATAAGCGCCCGAACCGGTCCGAACGTGTCCGTCGTTGCGAAGCCTGCCCACACCAAATCCCAGAGAGCCTCGAGGATTGCCTGCGAAGTCGCGTCGGGTACGCGAGCTGCGATCTCTCGCACTAGCCAAGCCCCACCTCCACGAAGCATCGATAGGACCTCCGTGCTGTGAGCACTAGTCAGGGCCGAATCGTCGGGCAGCGGAAGAAGGAGGGACGCCCGATCTGATGGTGCCAGGCAGACCCAGCCGTCGGCTGTGGACAGCCGTCCCCGGCCGGTCCACACGACTTCACCAGCGGTCGTTAGCTCGTCGAGCATCGCCGAGGAGTAGTTGCTCACTCGCGCGGGCAAGATCATACTTTCCAAGGTCGATGCGGGTACGGCGACTCCGGCGAGGTTGTCAATGGTCTTCATCAAGGCATCGCTGCCTCGACCGGGTCGGTCCAGGCCTGACCAGGTGGGGAGAAAGACCCCGAGTGTGCTCGGCGGTACGGGCTCCACTTCCTGGCGCAAGGCGGCGATGGAGAGTCGTCGCATTCGTCGCAGCACAGTGTTGTCGCACCACTCTGATCCAGCACCGTTTGGCCTGAACTCTCCAGACGTGACACGACCATCGCTGGCCAAGCGAGCGAGCGTCGACTCGGCAACGGCCACACCGATGCCGAACTCGGAAGCGATGTCGGAGGCGAGGAACGGCCCGTGGGTCTTCGCGTATCGCGCGAGCAGATCCCCGAGTGGATCCTCGACCGGTTCGAGGAAGGCATCGGGAATCCCTGGCGGCAGCGCTGTTCCCAGCGCGTCTCGCAGTCGAGCAGCGTCCTCGATTCCGGCATACCGGCGCTCGTCGCCAATGCCGACCTCGATTGCTCGGCGCGCCCGCACCAGATCGTCTAACCAGGCCTTGGTAACACCGCGCTCCTTCCACTCCCGCTCGGATAGTGGGCCGAGCAGGCGCAGTAGATCGGCGGCTTGTTCAACCGAGGTCGCTAGGCGATCCGCGTGTCGGTAGCTAACGGAAAGCTCCACCTCCTCGACCGCTGCGGGGTCGAGTAGGTCGCGCAGTTCAACGTAGCCAAGCAACTCCGCGAGTAACTCGGTATCCAGCGTCAACGCAGCGGCGCGACGTTCGGCGAGAGGGGAGTCACCCTCGTACAGGAATGCAGCGACGTAGGAGAACAACAGCGTCCTGGCGAACGGGCTGGGCATCGGGGTGGTCGTCTCAACGACTTCAATCGATCGGCTGCGAATGTCTCGGAGCAGGTCCACGAGTGCTGGGACGTTGTACACATCTTGCAGGCACTCTCGAATCGTTTCGATGATGATCGGGAACGACGGGTACTGCGAGGCGACTGAGAGTAGTTGCGAACTACGTTGGCGTTGTTGCCACAAAGGTGTGCGCTTGCCGGGATCGCGCCGTGGTAGGAGCAGTGCGCGCGCAGAACACTCGCGGAACCGACTAGCGAATAGCGCTGAACCCCCGAGCGCATCGGTTACGAGGTTCGAGACGTCGTCTGGATCCGGAAACAGAGCCTCAATGGCTGCTGCAACGCTGGCGTCATCGTCGGTGTCAGGAATCCGCAAAATAATGCCATCATCGGCGTGCATGACTTGGGCATCGATTCCGGTGACGTCGCGGACCTTCTGCGAGATTGCTAGGGCCCATGGGGCGTGGACTTGAGCACCGAATGGCGAGTGAAGAACAATCCGCCAGTCGCCGATCTCATCTCGGAACTTCTCGATGACCAGGGTGCGGTCGCTTGGAACGTGCCCGCCACCCTCGGCTTGCTGCTCGCGGATGTAGCGAAGCAGGTTTTGCGCAGCCCAGTCGTCCAACCCGTTGCTGGCCAGCATCGCCAAAGCGTTGGCGTCGGTGGAGGTAGACACAGAGCGGACCATCTCGCCAAGCGCGCGACCAACTTCAACGGGTCGTCCGATCGCGTCACCGTGCCAAAAGGGAAGTTTGCCGGCTTGGCCCGGGGCGGGAGAGACAAGTACCCGATCGTGGGTGATGTCCTCGATACGCCAACTGGTAGCCCCGAGGGCGAACACGTCGCCAACACGTGACTCGTACACCATCTCTTCGTCTAGCTCGCCAACGCGAGATGCCTTCTCGCCGACCATGAATACGCCGAAGAGCCCTCGATCGGGGATCGTTCCTCCAGACGTTACTGCGAGGCGTTGAGCTCCTGGGCGACTAGTAAGCGTGTCGCTCGTGCGGTCCCAAACGATGCGGGGCCGCAGTTCGCTAAAGCCTTGGGCCGGGTAGCGACCTGCCAGCATGTCCAGCACCGCGTCGAATGCCGAGCGCGGTAGTGCAGCGAACGGTGCGCTTCTGCGAACAAGTTGGTAGATCTCATCGGTGCGCAGTCCGTCATCGATACTCACCATCGCCACGATCTGCTGGGCGAGCACGTCGAGCGGGTTGCGCGGGATCTTCGTCGCTTCGAGTTGACGGCGCAGCATCAAAGAGGTGACTACAGTTGACGTCAGCAGATCACCTCGGTGCTTGGGCAGCAGAGTTGCCTTACTGACCTCACCCACGTGGTGCCCAGCGCGACCAACGCGCTGTAATCCGCTGGCCACCGATGGTGGCGATTCCACCTGAATGACGAGGTCGACGGCACCCATATCGATGCCGAGCTCCAAACTGCTAGTGGCCACGACAGCGGGTATTCGTCCCGCCTTGAGGTCGTCTTCGATTAGTGCCCGCTGTTCTTTGCTGACTGAGCCGTGGTGGGCCCGGGCCAGCGTCATAGGGGCACCTAGGTTGACACCTGCCTGGGCCATAACATCGGCGGGGGAATCTGGTCTGGTGTTGATGAGTTCTGAATGCTTCCCGGGATCCTGCTCACTTGTGGAAGTCCGCTCAGCGTGAATCTCGTTGATGCGCGCCGTCAGCCGTTCAGCGAGGCGCCGAGAGTTCGCGAAGACCAGTGTCGACGTGTGCTGGTTGATCAGATCAACAATGCGGTTCTCGACATGCGGCCAGATGGATGGGGTCTGAGCATCTGAGGCGCCTTCCAGCACCTCAAGGTGGGGATCGCTGCCGAGTCCAATGCTGGTTTGACCGGTGGGCGATCCGCCGGGGGAGGCCAGGTCTTCCACTGGAACCACAACGTCAAGTTCGAGGACCTTGTCCGATGGTGGGTTCACGACCGTTACTGGTCTCGACCCCCCCAAGAACAGGCCGACCTCGTCAATCGGTTGAACCGTCGCCGACAGGCCGATGCGCTGTGCTGGTTGTGCCAGGAGCGCATCGAGGCGTTCTAGGGACAGCGCGAGGTGGGCCCCACGCTTGGTGCCAGCTACAGCGTGGATTTCGTCGATGATCACAGTCTCAACGCCGCGCAGGCTTTCCCGAGCTTGCGAGGTGAGCAACAGGAATAGTGACTCCGGCGTCGTGATGAGGATGTCCGGGGGTGAACTGGCCTGTTTACGTCGTTGATCAGGTGGGGTGTCTCCGCTGCGGATCGCCACCGAAATGTCCGGCGGCGCCAGACCGCGCAGCCCGGCTTCACGTTGTAGTCCGACCAGTGGGCTGCGCAGGTTGCGTTCGACATCTGCTGCGAGCGCCTTGAGCGGCGAAATGTAGAGCACACGGCACCGCTGTTTACGCGCCACGGGAGCCGGGCTAGTGGCGAGCTTGTCGATGGCGGACAAGAAGGCGGCGAGCGTTTTGCCAGATCCTGTCGGCGCCACAACTAGTGCGTGTTGTCCGCTATTGATGGCTCGCCACGCGCCGACCTGGGCGGCTGTGGGCGCAGAAAAGGCGGACGTGAACCAGTCGCGGGTAACGTCACTAAACTCCGAAAGCGCCTGTGACGCCTCGAGGTCGCTGGCGCTCACATCTCCCACAAGTACATCCTCCTTCATCGGGGTGGTAGACAGCGTTGCACACTCTCCTTGTGCGATTGACGGACTTTTGGGAGCGAATGGATGCTGCGCTCGGTGCTGGATACGCCAAGTCCTGGGCACACGACTTTGTGTTGGCCGGACTCAACGGGCTCACTGTGGAGCAGGCGCTAGCTGCGGGCGTAGACACTAAGGCCGTTTGGCGCGCCGTTCATCACGAGTTGGGTCTGCCTGCATCAAAGCGCTGATTAGGGGCCCGCAGTCGCTAGGGTTTCGCTGTGGCCGTCAGCAGTGAGAACGACTCCTCCGTGAGGCGCTCCCCGAGACGGGTCTGGACGGTAACCATCAGCGTCGTCATCGTCATCTATTTGCTGTCGATCCTGGCCTTCGCACAATCTGGTCGCACGAACTCGGAGTCCGCGGCCGTTGACGTCGATGACGGAGTAAACATTTCCATCGGCCTGATCGGGATTGCCACGGGCAAGAGTGAGATGACGCTTCGTACGATTGGCCTTCCCTCCGGCGAGTACTACGACCAAGAGTCCAACACCTGGGCGAAGTCAGTTCGAATCACGACCCCGCTAGGCGTGCGATCGCTGGCCCGGGATATCCCGGCTGGGTCTCCCATCGGCGGTACGGAGGACATTACGTTCCTCATTGATGGCGATCCTTTGGTCTACCCATTCGACTCCTACTACTTTGGGCTCGCCTCAGACGGTGATCAGGATCTGGGGATTGACCCCATTACTGCACCGGCCCCGCTGATCGAGATCCAGCAGATAGGTGCGGATGGCTCGCTCGGCGACCCGGTCCCAATCGGATTCGACGACCCTGATGGTTTGCAGGGCTGGTCCGAACGCTGGGTGCTTGAATCGGGCAGCCCTGGGACGTTGTCGGCCTACCTGTCCGTGAAGCGTTCCGGGGGCGTGCTCGCGTTCGTACTCGTTGTGCTGGCGTTGATGCTTCTGGTCGCTTGCCTGGCGTCTGTGGTTGCTCGGTCGGTTGCTCTGAAGCGTCGTCCAATCGAAGCGACAATGGCGGGTTGGTTCGCTGCGCTGCTGTTCGCATTGATTCCGCTGCGGACCAACCTGCCCGATGCGCCGCCGATTGGTGCGTGGATGGATGTGCTCGTCTTCTACTGGGTTGAGATCGCGTTGATGTTGTCCATGTCGGTCTTCATCGTCTCTTGGCTGCGCTTTCGCAAACCACCGCCTGAGGTAGAGCGGCAGTAGCCGTTTTGTGAGATCTACGCTCGGGTGTCCTGCGGAGTCAGTTGGACAGTCGGGCTGGCAGTTCAGGACTTCCTGTCGGGAGTTCGGCCAACTATTCTTGATTTGTGCGTGTCAAAACCTGGTATCGAACATACGTTCGCTCTAGAGTGTTGTCACTGACGTCCAATACCCATAAATCTGTCCCGAGTTGCGTGCCTTTCTGACGCGGCGGTCTAGTTCGTCCACAGCCCTATCGGCCGTGGCCGGTTACCCACAGTGGATCGAGATGGAGTTTGGAATGTCGGCCGCGGTGGCTAGCGTCAGCAGCACACCAAAACCGCGAGGGGATCTGCCCCTCCCGAATGAACCGAGGGGTTCCTCATGGCCAAGTCAAAGGGCAGTTCCGCCAGCAATAGCTCGACGGGCAACCGCGAAAACTCGCTAGACAACGCACTGGCGCAAATTGAAAAGAGCTTCGGCAAGGGTTCGGTAATGCGTCTCGGTGACGACACCAGGCCGCCGGTCGAGGTGATTCCCACCGGAGCGATCGCCTTGGACGTTGCGCTCGGTATTGGCGGACTTCCCCGAGGACGAGTGGTAGAGATCTACGGCCCTGAGTCCTCGGGTAAAACCACCGTCGCTCTGCATGCGATTGCCTCGGCCCAAGCCCAAGGTGGTGTCGCCGCCTTCATCGACGCGGAGCACGCGCTCGACCCGGTCTACGCCGGTGCTCTCGGCGTAGATATCGATAACCTGCTGGTGAGTCAGCCGGATACAGGCGAGCAGGCACTCGAGATCGCCGATATGTTGATTCGATCGGGTGCTGTCGACATTCTCGTTATCGACTCGGTTGCTGCCCTCGTACCTCGCGCTGAGATCGAGGGCGATATGGGTGATAGCCACGTGGGTCTACAAGCCCGCCTAATGAGCCAAGCGCTGCGAAAGATGACTGGTGCGATTAGTGGTACCGGAACAACCGCGATTTTCATCAACCAACTTCGCGAGAAGATCGGTGTGATGTTCGGTAGCCCGGAAACCACGACGGGCGGAAAGGCCCTAAAGTTCTACGCATCAGTTCGTCTCGATGTGCGTCGGATAGAGACGCTCAAAGACGGCACTGACGCGGTCGGTTCACGTACCCGGGTGAAGGTTGTCAAGAACAAGATGGCGCCCCCCTTTAAGCAAGCTGAGTTCGACATCGTCTATGGCGAGGGGATTTCTCGGGAGGGCAGCCTCATCGATATGGGCGTCGAGCACGGATTCGTCCGTAAGGCCGGGGCCTGGTACACCTACGACGGAGATCAACTCGGACAGGGCAAAGAGAACTCCCGCAACTTCTTGAAGGACAATCCTGACCTAGCGAACGAACTGGAAAAGAAGATCAAGGAAGAGCTCGGTGTAGGCGCGCAGCTCGATGTGGATGCACCCATCGATGTCGTGCTCCCGCCTGAGCCCGCCCCGATCGACCTCTAGCCACGGTGCCCGACTCAGATGTGGAAGTGTCCTCAAGTGAGTCTGCACCGGGTGCAGTCCCGGCGGTCTCACTTGAGGACGCGAGGAACATCGTCCTGCGCTCGCTCGCAAATGCTGCGCGCACGCGCCACCAACTCGCTGAACTGCTCGACAAGCGCGGGGTTAGCGACGAGGTCTCGACGGAGCTACTCGATCGGTTTGTTGAGGTCGGCCTGATCGACGATGCCGACTTCGCCCAGACCTGGGTGAAGGGGCGCCATCAATCGCGCTGTTTGTCCCGACGTGTACTCCGCCAGGAGTTGCGACAAAAGGGTGTCGATGAAGAGCTAATTTCGACCGCCCTGGAACAAGTAGATGACGAGACAGAGTTCGACGCTGCCGTCCGTCTGGCCCAAAAGAAGATCCGTTCGCTGTCCCGCTACGACACTGCAACTCAGCGACGCCGACTAGCGAGCATGTTGGCTAGGCGCGGCTACTCAGGTGACGTCGTGAGCAGAGCCTTGAGTCAGCTAGTGGTCGCCGACGACTCGAACGAAGACGTCAGCGTCTGAGGATCTACCCTTACTTCGTGAGTTCAGCTAGTCGCACCTACGACGTTCGCACCTACGGGTGTCAGATGAACGTGCACGATTCGGAACGGATCGCGGGGCTGTTGGAGGCCGCAGGCTACGTCCAGGCGACGGCAGGTGCCAGCGACCCCGACCTCGTTGTATTCAACACGTGCGCAGTACGCGAGAACGCCGACAACAAACTCTACGGGAATCTGGGGCAACTCAAACCAGCCAAAGACGCAAACCCGCGCATGCAGATCGCGGTCGGGGGCTGTCTCGCTCAGAAGGACCGCGACACCATCGTGGCTCGTGCTCCGTGGGTCGATGTGGTGTTTGGGACCCACAACATGGGTTCGCTGCCCGTGCTCTTGGAACGTTCTCGGGTCGAGCAGGACAGTCAGGTCGAGATTCTGGAGTTCCTTAAAGAGTTCCCATCTGTCTTGCCCACCAAACGCGACTCAGCGTACTCGGGCTGGGTTTCAATATCGGTTGGCTGCAACAACACGTGCACCTTCTGCATCGTGCCGGCCCTGCGGGGCAAAGAGCGGGATCGTCGGCCTGGGGACATTCTCGCGGAAGTCCAGGCCCTCGTCGACGATGGGCGTGAGCGAGGTGACGCTGTTGGGTCAAAATGTCAACGCGTATGGCGTCGAGTTCGGCGATCGGCGAGCCTTCGCGAAACTACTGCGGGCATGTGGCGAGATCGACGGCTTGCGTCGGGTCCGCTTTACCAGTCCCCATCCGCGTGACTTCACCGATGACGTGATCGAGGCGATGGCGAACACTCACAACGTCATGCCATCGCTTCATATGCCGCTGCAATCAGGCAGCGACGCGGTGCTTGCCCGGATGCGCCGTAGCTACAGGGCGAAGCGCTACCTCGGCATCATCGACAGAGTCAGGTCCGCGATCCCAGAAGCGGCCATCACGACCGACATCATTGTCGGCTTCCCAGGTGAGACGGAAGCCGATTTCGAGCAGACGCTGGACGTCGTGCGCCAAGCCCGGTTTAGTGGGGCCTTCACTTTCCAGTACTCAAAACGTCCCGGGACTCCTGCAGCGGAGATGTCCGACCAAATCCCGCAGCACGTCGTCACGCAGCGGTACAACCGTCTCGTCGAACTCGTCAACGAGATCGCTTGGCAGGAGAACAAGGCACTAATCGGCGCCGAGGCTGAGGTGCTCGTTGCTGCGGGTGAAGGAAAGAAGGACAATCAAACGCACCGACTTACCGGGCGAGGCAGAGACAACCGATTGGTTCACTTTACGCCCGGAGATCAACTGATTCGACCAGGAGATCTCGTGCGTACCGTCATCACAGCGGCCGCTCCGTATCATCTCGTTGCCGACGGTCAGCCGCTACACGTTGAGGCCACTCGCTCCGGCGACTCTTGGGCTGCCTCCCAAGAGTCCGATTCGCCGACGGCCGTGACACTGGGAATGCCCGGAATGCTCGCACCAGTGGAACCCTTGGCGTCCTCATTAGCGCCAGGATGCGCGCGGGACTGATGTCGGAGGCCTCCGGAACTGGTTCAAGTCTGCGACCGACTGTTGTCGTTGTGTTGGGTCCCACGGCGGTCGGGAAGACCTCGCTGTCGTTAGAGCTTGCGCAGTCCCTGGGAGGGGAGGTCATCAATGCGGATTCGATGCAGCTGTACGAAGGTTTGGACATCGGTACAGCGAAGCTGTCCGCCGGGTCACGGCGTGGGGTTCCCCATCACCTGCTTGACGTCTGGGGCATCAACCACACGGCAACGGTTGCGGAGTACCAATCCCTAGCGCGGAGGGCGATCGCGGACGTGGCCACTCGAGGCCGCATTCCCATCTTGGTGGGGGGATCGGGCCTCTACCTCAATGCCGCGGTCGACGACATGCGGTTTCCGGGTGTGGATCCAGCTGTCCGCGCTAAGTACGAGCGCGAACTCGACAGACTCGGTGCACCCGCACTACACGCAGTTCTCGCCGCGCGTGATCCTGCAGCGGGCGCGCGCATAGAACAAGCGAACGGCCGACGCATTGTCCGAGCCCTAGAAGTCATCGAGCTAACCAACGCGCCGTATCCGGCCGACCTGGGTGTCCCACCAGCGCTGTATCCGACTGTGATGGTGGGTTTGAACCGGGACAGGTCTGAGCTGGACGACCGAATCGAGTTACGGGTCGATCAGATGCTGGCCGCGGGATTCGTAGACGAGGTGAGGGACCTACTTGACCATGGTTTGGCCACCGCGCCAACGGCATCGCGGGCCCTGGGCTACGCGCAGATCGCGTCGCACCTGCGAGGAGAGACGGACCTAGCCACCGCGCGGGAGAAGACGATCGTGGCAACGCGCCGGTACGTCCGCAAACAACTGTCGTGGTTTCTGCGCGATGAGCGGATTCGCTGGTACGAGGCAACTCGCGTCGAGAGTGAGGTAGAGGCCGTCGTGGACTCCGTGCAGGTGGCAGTGGCAGAGCTCAATCAAGGAGACGGCAAACGGTGAGAATTCGGCAAGCCCCGGTCAAGAAGAGTGCGCAGCCAGAGCACAGGATTGTGGTCGGCCATAGGTGTGCAGCGTAGGCTTGCTCCATGTCCAGCGCTGCAGTCATCTCTTTTACCAAGGGGCACGGGACCAAGAACGACTTCGTAATCATCGCTGACCCAGACGATGAGCTGCAGATCAGCCCACACCAGGTCTCACGCATTTGTGATCGACGCGATGGCATTGGAGCAGACGGTCTCCTGCGCGTCGTGAGGGTCGAGCACACGGCGGACGCCGTGGGGGACCAGCGCAGCGAGAGCGGCAGCTCACCGGTGTGGTTCATGGACTACCGCAACGCTGATGGCTCGATCGCTGCTATGTGTGGCAACGGCGCTCGGGTATTCGCGCGCTACTTGGTTACCTCTGGACTGACGCAGGATCGGACGTTCGTGATTGCGACACGCGCCGGGACCCACGAGGCGCAGGTGCACGATGACGGTCAAGTCTCCGTCGAGATGGCAGTCCCGCGCAGGATTGCTGTGCCCCGTGCACCCGAGATCGAGCTAGCCGGGTGGGAGTTCGTGGCGGATCCGTGGTGGGTACCTAATCCGCATGCTGTTGTGTTCGTTGACCGGATCGCAGACTTACCGACGGAGCTCTCACCCTTGACGATCCACGATCACGGCGTGTTTCCCGATGGCGTAAACGTCGAGTTTGTTGAGGATGAGTCTGGCGCCGCATTGCACGCCACCATGCGCGTGCTCGAGCGCGGGGTGGGGGAGACGCTCTCATGCGGAACAGGGGCCTGCGCCGTCTCGCTAGCGGTTCGCCAACGTCACGATGTGGGGCTAGCCGAACCGGGCTCTACGGTGGTAGATGTGCTTGGTGGCAGACTCACGGTGGAACACACCGCGACTGGTCGGATGAACCTCATCGGTCCAACCGAACTGGTCGCCAATGGGACCTTCGAACCGACATGGTGGGGACGGAACTGATGGACGACAGCTTTGCAGCAGACGACGACGTCGCCTTCGCCGCTCGGGTTCGTAGCGGGGTCGGCAGTTTGGGTGGTGCGTTCTTCCTGTCGAGGGAGGCTAAACAAGCGGGGCGAGACCTTGGATTACGCGGTTGGCCCACCTACTTCGTGGGTCGCTGCGGGGTGTTGGGCCCAGTCGATGCCGATGTGGTTGCCTCCGTGTGCGGTTTCTTCCCAGAGAGCTTCGTGCACAAGGCCTGGGACGAGGGTTGCGAGGCAGATCTCCAGACGGCCGTGGAGGTATATCTCGCGGCCTGTCAGCAGTGGGGTCGAGCGCACCTGGCTAGTTTTGAGCAAGCTCCCCGGTTAGCAGAACTAGCGGAGAAGGTTGTTCGGGGGAGCCAAGCCATCGGTGCACCTCTATTTGCCGGTTGGCGGATCCTGCCCCTGGCCGACGACGCACCGGCTCGCGTTGCTCAACTGATGACAACGCTGCGAGAGTTGCGTGGCGGCCTGCACTTGGCTGCCGTCCTCAGCACCGGGTTGACACCTCGTGAGGCGATTGTTGCTGGACCTGGCGGCGCCTCCAACGCGGCATTCTTCGGTTGGACAGATACCGACGTGGAGCCGAGCCGCTTTGACTTTGTCGTCGCCGCGCGGGCCGAAGCCGAGCGCAAGACAGACCGGATGATGACTAGTAGTTGGCTGGTGCTTTCGCTGCCTGAACGAGCAGAGTTTGCGACGCTATTGGATCGAGCAGTGGACGCAGCGTTTCCGGCCAAGGCAGATGCAGCCGAACTCGGTGTCGTCGCGAGTGCGCAATAGATGAACGAGTCGTTTGAGACTGACGAGGTTGATGAGTCAGTCGAGGCGCACGTTGAACAGCGCGAGGCGCTGCGCCGGATTAGCGGGCTGTCCACCGAACTCACTGACATCACTGAAGTCGAGTATCGGCAGGTTCGTCTCGAGCGGGTGATTTTGGTTGGAGTGTGGACCACTGGAACAATCGACGAGGCCAGTCGCTCGCTCGCTGAGCTAGGCCGCCTCGCCGAGACCGCAGGTTCAGTCGTTCTTGATGGCTTCGTGCAGCGACGGGACAAGCCTGATGCTGCGACGTTTATTGGGTCCGGCAAGGCAGCGGAACTCAAGGCGACGGTTGCGGCGCTCGGTGCGGACACGGTCATTTGTGACGGCGAACTGTCCCCGGGTCAACTCACCCAACTGGAAAAGGTCGTTGGAGTTAAGGTCGTCGACCGCACCTGGCTGATCCTGGACATATTTTCCCAGCACTCTCGAAGCAGAGAGGGAAAAGCGCAGGTCGCACTCGCTCAGCTGAACTACATGCTGCCGCGGTTGCGCGGCTGGGGCGAGGCACTGAGTCGCCAATCCGGTGGAATCGGCGCGCGTGGCGGCGCTGGTGAGACAAAACTTGAGACTGATCGCCGACGTATCCGATCGCAGATGGCCAAACTTCGACGAGAGCTAAAGGAGATGGCCAAATCCAGGCAGGTGTCACGCTCGGCTCGGCGCGAATCAAGGACTCCGTCAGTAGCGATCGTCGGCTACACCAACGCGGGTAAGTCGAGTCTGCTAAACCGCATGACCAAGGCTGGTGTGCTCGTCCAAGATGAGCTTTTCGCGACTGTGGATCCCACGGTGCGTAAGGCGAGGACTCCCAGTGGGCGCGAGTTCACATTGTCGGACACCGTTGGGTTCGTCCGGCACCTACCGCACCAGTTGATTGAGTCCTTCCGCAGCACTCTGGAGGAGGCGACTGAGGCTGACCTGCTCCTGCACGTGGTAGATGGCGCAGATGAGGCCCCGCTCGAGCAGATCGCCGCCGTGCGGGAGGTGCTTGCAGATGTAGGGGGCGACGACGTTCCAGAGTTGATCGTTGTCAACAAGGCGGACGTGGCCGACTCGGCCGTATTGGATGACCTCAGGCGCGAACTCAAGCACGTGGTGTTCGTGTCCGCCAAGACTGGTGCGGGTATGCAGGAACTTGCCGAAGCGTTGGAGGCCGACCTTCCGTCGCCGGCAGTCGAGGTCGATGTGACCGTCGGGTACGAGCACTCAGACTTGGTCGCTCGAGTTCACCGCGAGGGTGAGATTGACGCGATCGAACACGGCGACTTTGGTACGCACGTGAAGGCTCGAGTCAGCGCTCAACTCGCAAAGCAGCTAGCTGATGCGGCTACCGGAGGCACTGAGTAGGCCGGACCCGCGGGTGGTCAGCCGAGCTAGACCTTGCGCAGAACCGACACCACTTTGCCTAGGATCCGAGCGTCGTCACCTGGAATTGGCGCGAACGCCGGATTGTGCGGCATTAGCCAGACGTGACCGTCACGACGCTTGAGAGTTTTGACAGTGGCTTCGTCGTCGATGAGGGCGGCGACGATCTCACCGGAATCAGCAGTGTCTTGTTTGCGGACAACGACGTAGTCTCCATCGCAAATAGCTGCGTCAATCATTGACTCTCCGACCACATGCAGGAGGAAGAGTTCGCCGTCACCGGTGATGTCTCGGGGTAGTGGGAAGACCGTTTCGACGGCCTCGTCCGCGAGGATTGGCCCACCGGCCGCAATCCGACCGAGCACTGGGACGAACGCGGTCTGTGAGGTCTCCGTGGACGCTGCGCTGCTCTGGCGAGTGCGCGCACTAGATTTGGCACTAGTGCCGGACTTTTCCGACATGACTTCAAGTGCGCGCGGCCGATTCGGGTCCCGCCGCAGATACCCTTTTTGCTCAAGGACGCGCAACTGGTGAGCAACGCTTGAGGGGCTGGTGAGCCCGACCGCCTCGCCAATCTCGCGCACACTAGGCGGATACCCGCGAGCTTCGACAGCCTCCCGAATGACGTCAAGAATCGCCGTCTGACGCTTCGTCAACCCCTTTGCCCCGGACGGCTGGATGTCGGCCTTGGTGCTACCGCTAGAAGCATTGGTCGGACTCTCTTTAACTGGTGCCTTCGTCGTGCGCTTCACGATTGCTCCTTTGGGTTTCGGGCTGGTTCTCGATACTGCGTTGCCTTGCAGGTGATTCCGCAGCATCGCTGCTTGTTAGTGACAAACATAGCCACATCTAAGCCACATATCAAACACATGTTCGAATTTGACTAGCGGAATGTCGGCGCATCGTGCTATTTCTAGTACACGAGTTCGAATCGAACGTTTGTTCGTCAGGGCAAGCGAGGTCTGGAGGTCACTATGACAATCACCGCACCGTCCTGGAGTGCTGAGGAAACCGCCACGCAAGAGCGCTCTGCTGCTCGGTTAACCGACAGTCGACAGCGCAAGCCTCTGCGTGTTCGACCATGGGATACAACCCGCATGCGACCTGTGCCCGGGCTAGTTGGTCAACCGCATGCACGACACAGCGTAGGCCGTAGTAGGCCGAGACTCCCGGCTCCTGAGGTGGATGGTCGGGCGTCCTTTCCTTCCGGTGGCCAGGGAGTTCTCATCCGCTCCACCGAGGCAGCTTCCCGCTGGCAGGCTGTGCCCATCGGGGGAAGCAGGAGCGTGACGCCACCTTCTAGGCTCAGGCGCACAGAGGGCACTAAGACCATCACCGGTGCCAGGCGCGCAACGCGTCGATCTGCATCGCGACGCGGCTATGGGCTATTCGTCGTATTTGCCGTTCTCGTCGCAATGTTGATGCTGGTGTTGCCTGGTATTAGCGCTCAAGCGTCGAAGCAGGAGACCGAGACCGTCGCGCAGGCTGTCATCACAGTGGAGCCGGGCGACAGTTTGTGGTCTGTTGCTTCACGTGCGATGCCGGATCTGGACCCAAGGGCCGCTGTTCAAGACCTACGTGAAGCCAATGGCCTCAAGGGCTCAGCGTTGACGCCGGGTCAGCAGTTGGTGGTCCCAACACAGTGAGCGAGTAGTGCGTTGGAGGGCGAGTTTGCGACCGATGCGGCGACACGCGCGGCGCGGCCTTGTTTCGCACCACGGAATTCGGCACCTGACCTGCGAATACGTCTGCACGATCACATATCAACCGAACGTCTGACCCTAAACAGCTTGCGAAGTTGCGCCGCGGGGCCTAGCGTTCCACCACATGTAGTGCTTACATGGGTGTAACTAGTCCACAGGTTGTGCCTGGCACTACACAGGTTCTCCCCAGGACTTCCCCAGTTTTATCCCCAGTTAGTGGTAATCGACAGTTTTGGAGGCGTTCGGAAGATGCACTGCCCGTACTGCCACCACGACGATTCACGTGTCGTTGATAGCCGAACCGCTGACGATGGTGCAGCCATTCGCCGTCGTCGCCAATGCCCGAGTTGCTCCAAGCGGTTCACCACTGTCGAGACGGCCTCACTGCAGGTTCAGAAGCGCAGCGGGGTCCTGGAGCCGTTCAGCCGAAGCAAAGTGTCATCGGGTGTACGGAAGGCATGTCAGGGCCGACCGGTTAGCGACGATGATCTAGCCCTGCTTGCTCAGACCGTAGAAGACGCGGTACGCGCTCTGGGGAATCCCGAAGTTCCCGCCCGGGAGGTTGGCATGGCGATTCTGGGACCGCTGCGCAATCTAGACGAGGTCGCGTACTTGCGGTTCGCCTCGGTTTACCGCGACTTCGAATCCCTTGAGGATTTCGAGGCGGAGGTTTCTCTGCTGCGTGTTGAACGGGAATCAGCCCTGCGCGAGGCTTCGCAGTCGACGTCCGCCAGCCAGACATCAAAGAACTTAAGTAAGAACGATCGACAGTCAACCAAATCCACTCAGTAACACGACCCACACAACAATCAGCACTGTCCCACTGGGCAGAGCAACGGCGCCCCTGAAGGAGGCCACAATGGCTGATATAGCCAACCCAGGTGACGGAATCGGTGCATCAGATCGAGCGGCAGATCCAGCCGGACACGGTCGCGGATCCAAAACACTTCCGTCATCGCGCAAACCGGAGGTAACCGTGACTCGGACCGGACTGAAGATTGAGCGCCTCTTCACGACTCCCGGCGTGCACCCCTACGACGACGTGGCGTGGGAACGTCGCGACGTGCACCAGACAAACTGGAAGACGGGCGAGACGGTCTTCGAGCAGCGAGGGGTCGAGTTTCCGAGTGACTGGTCGCTGAACGCATCCACCATCGTCACCACGAAGTACTTCCGTGGCGCATTGGGTTCAGAGACGCGTGAGAGTAGCTTGCGCCAACTGATTGACCGGGTCGTTCTGACCTATGTGCGGGCGGGCAAAGACAACGGCTACTTCAACGACGAAATCGATGCTGAGATTTTCGAGCACGAGCTGACATGGATGCTGCTGCACCAGGTCTTCTCGTTCAACTCTCCCGTGTGGTTCAACGTCGGGACTAGCTCCCCTCAACAGGTTTCAGCCTGCTTCATCCTCGCCGTCGACGACACGATGGATTCCATTCTGAACTGGTACCGCGAGGAGGGTCTGATCTTTAAGGGCGGCTCCGGAGCAGGTCTGAATATCTCAAGGATCCGCTCTAGCAAGGAGCTACTGCGTTCGTCGGGAGGCACCGCAAGCGGGCCCGTCTCGTTCATGCGCGGTGCCGACGCATCCGCCGGAACCATCAAGTCTGGTGGAGCTACCCGTCGCGCCGCGAAGATGGTCGTCCTCGACGTCGATCATCCAGATATCGAGGAGTTCGTCGAGACAAAGTGGCGCGAGGAGGACAAGATTCGCGCACTCCGTGACGCTGGCTATGACATGGACCTTGGCGGGCGCGACATCGTTAGCGTCCAGTACCAGAATGCCAACAACTCTGTGCGCGTCTCGGACGAGTTCATGCGCGCGGTGGAGGGCAAGGAAGACTTCGGCCTACGCTCGCGCACCGATGGCTCCGTAATCGAGGAGATTGATGCTCGGACACTCTTCGACAAGATCTGCGAAGCCGCGTGGGCCTGCGCTGATCCAGGTATCCAGTACGACGACACCATCAACGACTGGCACACCAACCCCGAGACCGGCCGGATCACTGCATCCAATCCGTGTTCGGAGTACATGAGCTTGGACAACTCGTCGTGCAACCTGGCGAGCCTGAACTTGCTGAAGTTCCTGAACGATGACGGAAGTTTCGCGGCAACCAAATTCGCCAAGGCAGTTGAACTGGTCATCACCGCGATGGACATCTCGATCTGTTTCGCAGACTTCCCAACTGAAGCGATCGGGGATACCACCCGTGACTATCGTCAGCTTGGAATCGGTTACGCCAACCTCGGTGCGCTGCTCATGGCAACGGGACTTGCCTACGACTCCGATGGAGGTCGCGCCCTCGCTGCCGGGATCACCAGTTTGATGACGGGTACTGCTTACAAGCGTTCAGCTGAACTAGCAGGCATCGTTGGACCGTACGAAGGTTTCGCCCGCAACGCTGATGCCCACGCAAGAGTCATGCGTAAGCATGCGGCTGCAACGGACAGCATTCGTTCGGTCAGCACATTGGACCGCGACGTCATGCGAGAGGCAAATAAATCATGGGAGCAGTGCCTGGAGATTGGTTCAGAGAACGGATGGCGCAACGCGCAGGCATCAGTGCTCGCCCCAACCGGAACCATCGGCTTCATGATGGATTGTGATACGACAGGTGTCGAGCCTGACTTCTCACTTGTGAAGTTCAAGAAGCTTGTTGGCGGCGGATCGATGCAGATCGTCAACCAGACGATTCCGCGTGCGCTTCGCAAGCTTGGCTACAGCGGTGAGACGGTGGAAGCCATCGTTGAGCACATCGCAGAGAAGGGCCACGTTATTGATGCCCCGGGACTGAAGCCAGAGCACTACTCAGTATTCGATTGCGCGATGGGAGAACGCTCGATCCCACCGATGGGCCACGTGCGGATGATGGCAGCAGTGCAGCCGTTTATCTCAGGGGCGATCTCGAAGACGGTGAACATGCCGGAGACCGCGACGATCGCTGAGGTTGAAGAGATCTACCTGGCCGGCTGGACCATGGGTTTGAAGGCCTTGGCTATTTACCGGGACAACTGCAAGGTTGGTCAGCCACTCAACGACGCGAAGGCTAAGTCCAAGGACGAGGCTGTCGAGGTCGAGACCAAGATCGAGTACCGGCCAGTGCGCAAGCGTCTTCCTAAGTCGCGCCCAGCTCGTACCGTGTCCTTCAGTGTTGGTGGCGCAGAGGGCTACATGACGGCGTCGAACTACCCCGATAATGGTCTTGGCGAGATCTTCCTCAAGATGAGCAAGCAGGGTTCGACGCTTGCCGGGATGATGGATGCGTTTTCAATCGCCGTCTCGATCGGATTGCAGTACGGCGTTCCCTTGGAGCAGTACGTTCAGAAGTTCACTAACATGCGCTTCGAGCCAGCTGGCATGACCGACGATCCAGACGTGCGGATGGCTCAGTCGATTATGGACTACATCTTCCGTAGGCTAGCGCTGGATTTCTTGCCCGCAGAGACTCGCGAGGGTCTTGGTATCTTCACCGCAGAGGAGCGCGCGGAACAGGTCGCGCAGTCATACGGTGGACCGGCGGCCATCGAAGGTGCGGACACCGCGGCCGAAACTCTCGCTCAGAGTGCTCCGGTTGCACCCGCTGGACCGGAGACCATCGCGACGTCACCTGCACCGAGTGCAGCGACTCCGCCACAGGTGCATTCTTCAACGGAGCTACTGGAAGCGATTCAAGGTAAGGCCGCAGACGCTCCGTTGTGCTTCACCTGCGGAATCAAGATGCGCCCGGCTGGCAGTTGCTACGTCTGCGAGGGATGTGGCTCCACCTCCGGCTGCAGTTGATTGCAGAATCTCGTGATTTTGGCCTGAAAATCTCACGGGTTTGTTCGCGAATATCGTGAGTTTGAACGAAAATCTCATGACTTTGGCGCGAGCCAAAGGCTTGTAGGAGTCATTGCGTAAGAAGTGGCCCCGAACCGATCTGGTTCGGGGCCACTTCTTATTCGGATTCGGCTGTAACCGGACATTCAATGTCATGAGGGGACCGGACATCGATGTCACGGATTCGGACACCGATGACATTGACTCGGACACGTAATGTCCACGCATTGGGCGCACCGCGTGGTGAACTTGGAGCCTGGGTGATCTTGTCAGAGTGGGCACCCCGCAGCCTTTCGCAGGGTTGATGCCCCACGATCGCGGAGTGAAGGCGGCCCAAAACGTATGCCTAACGGTTTCGGTCGCGATTGAGTTTCGGACACGTTTTGGGCGCCAGTCCCCTCACTGTCGTCGCCCATATGTAGAGCCCGTCGGCGGCGGCGAGAATCCCTCGTTGTGGGTTTTCAGACACCCCAATGGGTGTGTAAGCGGTTACACCGGCCACAGATGGCAAGGGCAGGACCTCGGTCACCTCAGGTGGGCTATTGGCGTGCGTACAACGCAGAGGTCACGGAGTCATCGGTCAGCACGTGCTCGGGCCCGACGATGTCGGCCAGCAACTCCAAAAGGGTCCACACAGCCATCGTGTCAGGGCATTGGGCGTCGCACAATCGATGCGGCTGCGAACACTCGATCCCACGCTCGGCGGAACGCTAGTCCAGGCTGATGGCTGACTGGATCGTGATGCTGTAGCTAGCATCAGCGCCAAGCGTGTCGTCAATGCCAAGGAGCGGGACGGAACTCGAGGTGGGTCCACCACTGGCTGGCGCGTAGAACTGGTTCAGCGTAATGTCGTAGCTGGAGGCGGACTTGTCCGAGGGTGCCTAACGTCCCGTCGCCAAAAGTCTTCAAGTACATGCGCCCGAGTTGCTGACCGGAAGCGTATCCGTAGCTCGGCGAGGCACCTGCTGTGACAGCCTTATTCGCGAAGACCACGATGTCCATGTGTTGGCCGTCACACGCACTGAAGTCGGTATCAGAACTCAGAGTTAGCGTCGTGTACTCGGAGATCTGATCGGTTGAGTTGTAGTAGGACGGACCGGGCACCAGCGTGACAGCCTCCTTACACGCGGCGGTCAGATTCACTGACCCAGATCCCGTCGTGGTACCGGGACCTGTCACCGACAGCGCGCCCGCGTACAGGCCTGCACCGCCAACGGCAAGCACTCCTGCTCCAGCAAAAATGGCAATCTTCGTGGTTGCAGACACTGGGAACTCCTAGTCAGAAGGGCCCACATTCGCCTATTGCCGGGCCGGATAGCTAACCCTCGCCCACTTCTTGGCAATGTCCCGGCCGACAGCGATTCGGCTGCGCCAACCGGGTGACCAGTCGGCATATTCGCCCTCTGGGTTACTTGTCCCGGCCCGTATCTCCTTGTTTGTCCAGCAGGCGATCCAGCGACGTGGGCTTACCATTTCGCGTACCTTTTCGCTCGACTTTGCGATCATCATCATGCTGACCATTTCGCGTGCCTTTTCGCTCGTCTACGAGTGCGACCGGTGGATCACCTGCAGATGAATCGGTGCCCTCAAGGCGGGGTCTGAAGGAAGCGCCACAACAAAGCGGAAAACATGACGAACAGCAGAAGTCCGATCAGGAAGGGACCTCGAACCCATGCTCCAGGGAACGAGGCGATCGCAACGCCGGTCACCTGGTCCGGCGCTACCGACCATGGGTCAATACTCGCGGCCGCATCACCCTTGGTGATCCAGTCACCGTTCTCGTTCTTGACTACGATCCGGTGGATGTGCGGTGGGACTGGCTGTCCACGGAACTCCGTCTCAAAGACAATGACGCTGCCCACCTCCGGACTGATCACGGACGGCGAGACGACGAGCACCATGTCGGTGGGTTCGTAACCAGGTGCCATTCGAGCTGGTCTTGACCACGTTGAGGCCAATCCCCGCCCACTTGACGAAAACAACCATGATCACGATGGCGAGCAGGGTGGAACACCCAACTCAGCCAAGGTGCCATCGAGAATCGCCTCCGACCAGGCGTTGCCCACGCCAAGCTGTCGTGGGCTCCGCTGTCACTTGACCGATAGTAGCCACGAACTAGCCGCTAGCGGAGAAAAAGAGGACCTGGTAGACATCGGTTCCGGGTGCGAGCTGAATATGTGCTGCGGCACGCTCATCGCCGGACGGCGAAACTGGCGGACAAGACCACCTGCAGGTCGCAGCCCGTTCCGTCAGTTCGGAAAGACAGCGACGAAGACAGCCCTGACGGTTCGATCACCGCCTGGACCTTCGTCCACCGCAGTCAACATCCGGCGTCGATCAGTTCCGAGGCCACGAGCAGGTCAGCGCGCACTTCTCCAACACCTGATGGGCCTGTTTCGGGGCTGCTCGATTGCTCTGGCGTGCCGTCACTCGACGGGTCACTTGTGGGGTCGGGATTGGCTATTTGCGGTGGTTGCTGGGCTTCCGTTGTAGTCGGGGTCGGGGTCGGGGTCGGGGTTGGCTGGACCGACTCAGCGGACGTCGGCTCATGCGCCGCGACCGGTGACGCCTCTGGCTTGACCTTAGCCGTCTTGGCCGCTGTCGCTCGCACCCCCTGTGTCGAGACGCTGTAGCCCGCCTGTCCTCCTCGAACGTCCATTGACGAGGCTGCAGCCGACCCGAACGAGAACGCGCTCAGCGGCACAACCACTACCAAGGCAACCTTCAGATACGGTCCCCTCAAAGTGTCTAGGGCGCGACGGCAGAGCCTCTCGGAAAGCGGTCGAGATTCTTGCTCCATCGTTCACCCCATCATGCGCCGTGGCAGAGTGCTAACTGTCTGGTTCGCGCGTTCTCTAGGTGGGTATTGCCGTCTGAATTGTGATGTTGTAGCTGGCGTCCGCTCCGAGGGTGTTGTCGACGCCATTCAGCGCCGACCCCACCGTCGGTGACCCGCTAGCTGGCGTGGCGAAGTTGTCGAGTGTGAGCTGGTACGTCAAAGCCGCAGGGTCGAGACTGGTGTCTGCATTGAAATATCCGACGTAGCGCGCGAGAAAGTCGACCGGAGGTGTATCCGTAGCTCGGGGAGTCACCGGCCGTGACAGCCTTGTTCGCAAAGACGATGATCGTGACTTCTTGTCCCGCGCACGCTGTGAAGTTGGTGTCGGAGCTCAGAGTCAGCGTCGTGTACTCGGAAATCTGGTCATCCGCGTTGTAGTAGGCCGGACCGGGCACCATCGTGACATCGTCCTTGCACGCGGCGGTCAGGTTCACTGACCCAGATCCCGTCGTGGCACCCGGACCTGTCACCGACAGTGCGCCCGCGTACAGGCCCGCTCCCCCAACAGCAAGCACTCCCGCTCCAGCAAAAACAGCGATCTTTGCAGCTACAGACATTTGGCACTCCTAGTCAGAGGGGCTCATACGCGCCGGGTTCCAGAGCCGGACTCCCAACGATCGCCCCTGCTACAGCCGTTGTCGCAGCAACTGCAGATCGGCTACGCCAGCCGGGTGACCGGGACGCGCATCCGTGCGGGCCGCGGCCCAGGCCTGACACCGCCGTAAGAGTTCACAAACCGCGGCACCTGACCACGAGAACGATTCACCATCTTCGCGATTTTGCGAAGCGACTGACCCTTCGCCCACTCATCCAACACCTGATCAACAAGATCTTCTGGAATCCCGACCCAGCGCGACTACAACCTTCTCCTCTCAACCGATCACCCAAGAACGAAGCGAGTGGTGCAGTGACTGTGAGTCTTGTGTCGGGTGCTTCGCCTTGCGAACGCCTGGTGCTGGCCGTCTCGTTCGTTTCGTGTGGTGGCTGTCAGGCTGGCTTGCAGCCAACCACGCTGGACCCTTGCAGTGACTGGCCAACCGAGTTGTGCCTTGAACCGGATTTGTCGATGTGGTTGCTGGTACCGGCCTGGCCCACCTCACAGCTGGCTTGATCAGAAGCCTGGCCGACTCATTGCTGGGTCGTGCCTCATCACAGTATTGCCGCACGGTGATCACCATCCAGGCCGGCACCAACCAACGGTTCCGACTAATGAAGGAGACCGCCATGCACATGCTGGCAAAAGAAATGACTCATGTCATCGGGGTTGACACCCATAGAGACACCCACTCAGTTGCGATTTTGGAAACATCGAGTGCGGGTGTGATTGCATGTGCCCAGTTCGACACCAACTCGGCTGGCTATCAAGCGGCCTTATCGTTTGGTTGCGATCACACATCAACACGTGTTTGGGCGATCGAAGGCACCGGCAGCTACGGGTCTGGCTTGGCCACCATGCTCCTTTCCAACGGCGAGGTGGTCGTCGAGATCGACCGGCCAGGTCGAACAAGTCGACGTGACGGGATCAAGACTGACGAGGTCGACGCGATCCGGGCCGCCCGCGAGGCCCTCAGTCGCCAACATTTGGCGGTCCCACGCGTTCGCGGCGAGCGTGAAGCACTACGCGTCGGACTCACGGCCAGGAACGGAGCGATCACGGCGCGAACGAGCGCGATCAGTCAACTCAAAGCAGTCCTGGTCAGGGCACCACCGGCGCTACGTGAACGCATGACTGGCACCACCTGGCGTCAACTACGAAGCTGCGCCAAGCTGCGGGTCCGCCCAGATCACGGCACCGAGTACCGCGCAACAGTCAGGAGCGCGCGAGCGATCGCGAAAACGGGCACTCGCCCTTGAAGCCGAGGCAGGTGAACACGAGAAGGAAATCACCGCACTGGTTATCGAGATGTGCCCTCCCTACTTGAGCTACCGGGGGTCGGCCCACTCGGAGCGGCCCGCAACCGTCGATCTCTTGGTCTCACCGCGGCAGATTCCGCAGCGAAGCCGCATTTGCTGCCTTCGCCGGGGCAAGCCCGATACCTGCCTCCAGTGGTCAAACCGTGCGACATCGACTCAACCGATACGGTGACCGCCAACTCAACAAAACGCTGCACGCAATAGTGCTAACGAGGCTGCGGATCGATCCAGAAACACAGCAATACCGAGCCCGACGAACCGCGCAAGGAAAGACGAGCCGCGAAATCCGCCGCTGCCTCAAACGGGCGGTTATCCGACAGCTCTACCGTCACCTAGAAAATGGAAACCAAACACAACTAGCCACTTGACAACACATAGAAGCATCCGGTTGAAGGCGAGGGAACGTTTGTTGACACTTCGGCGAGAACGGCCACAAACGGGTCGCCGGTGAGCGCATGCGTGCGGCATCGTCTAGCGGCTTGTCGCTCGATTGTAGAGGACTTGCATTGTCGTACGTTATTCCGTACGCTTGCTTCATGTCCAACACAATCACAGCGACAGACGCCCGAGCAAAGCTCTACAACTTATTGGCCGAAGTCAACACCAGTCATAGCCCTATCACGATTACCGGCAAGTCCGGAAATGCGGTCCTGGTCTCCGAAGATGACTGGAACGCCGTGATGGAAACAGTCGCCTTGCACTCCGTTCCAGGCCTTGTGGAAGACATCAACTCCGGGCGAGACGAACCTATCGATACCACCCCGTTGACCTGGTGACCTACGAACTGGCCTTCACCACTCGCGCCCGAAAAGATGCAAAGAAGCTCACAAGCAGCGGGCTACAGCCACAAGCTCAACGACTCCTTGACGTTATTGCCGACAACCCATTTGGCAATTCACCCCCGTACGAAAAGCTTGTCGGAGACCTCAGGGGCTGTTACTCACGGCGCATCAATCTTCAACATCGCCTCGTCTACGAGGTGTTGGAATCTGACCGGATCGTTCGAGTTCTTGCAATGTGGAGTCACTACGAATAGTTCCCGGTAGTCGCGCGAAACCACACATCTATGTGTCCGATGATATTGCTCGAACAACCGCGGGTGCTGTGACCTGTCGAGGCCACTTCCTAGGGGCCCTAAGGTTCTGATTCCGTCTGACTCGATCCGATGTCTAGGTATGTCGAACAACATTGGATACGCCAGAGTTTCAACTACCGATGAATCCACCGATTACAGGTGGACGCGCTAACACTTGCCGGTACCGCGAGTATCTTGATTGATCACGCCTCCGGGGCCACCACGGACCGTCCCGCCCTTGCTCAGATGGAACGCCGTCTGCTTTCGGAACGTACTCTGGCCGGGCTCGCGGCTGCACGAGCCAGAGGCCATGTGGGTGGTCGCCCCACCGTCGTCACAGGGGAGAGACTGGAGGCCGCGCGCGCGATGCGAGCGAACGGCGCCACCTACACCGCGATTGCATCGGCTCTTGATATCGGGCCCTTGCCGTGCGCAGACACGTTAGTGAATCCAACCTGAGCGACGTATGCGAATGAAACGAATACCGCGACCGAAACTGCTCGTATTTGACGCCAGTTCAGATCGGCGAAAACCTCGCCTCAAGGGGCACGAAAGTCGAGTGGAACCTAGACATGTCAACGTAGCGATGCAATGGCATCGGGTAGGCAATTTTGAGCCTTGCGCCCAAATTCCCGGAAGTGCTCGAGGTGGCGAGACCTTCCAGTTGAAGCTCAGCATCAAATCACTACAGCGCCGGAACTATTTCTACCCGGAGGAAGGTCAAGACGGTCAGCGTGTCGGTAGTGCTGCAACTCGACCTATGACGGTGGCGACTCGCTGCGCGTGAACTTCTTCCACTTTGGCTTCAGCTTTGCCTTGGCGGCTTGACTTAGAGGTCAGGTTGATGAACTCAATGCTGGTGATGGTGGTGCTTACCTGGCGGTAAAGCATGTATGCATCGCTGTAGAGCGTAAACCCGCCGGAGCCGCCGACAGTGATAGCTACCTTTTGGGAGATGAGAATCCCGGCGCGCCACCAACGCGTGGCAGGTCTGCAACCTTCTGTTTGATCTTTGCAGTCGCCGGTTGGCCCTCGACGTCGGTGTTCTCTGTGACCTTCTTCGCGCAGCGGTCGGTTGCTTTGACGAGCTTCTTCCAGGACTTTTGTGCAGCCTTCGTCGAGGAGTAGCCTTCGATGTCGCTCCTGGTTGCGCGCTGTTTGAAGTTATCCATGGAGTCGGAGGAGTCTTTCAGCATGACCGTCGCATCCATATCTTGAACGGGCGGCTTGCCGAACACCTTGCTGGCGTTGTCGTCGATGCAGATTTCGAAGCGAGCCGCGTCTGCCCCCTGCTCGTACTCGGTACTGCGTTGGGGATCGTTGCTGAACGAATCCGGAATGTCTCTCAGCTTCATCGAAGCCTGTCTCATTTGACTCTCGGTGAGCGGGAGCGGGCTGTCCCCGGCGTTGGATGGGCTCGCCGCGGCGATACCTAACCCGAGTACTGCGACGGTGCCAAGCACTGCCGTTGTCCTACGCATCGCTGCTCCAAAGGTAGATATCTACTGGACGGCACACTGCCGTGGGTGACGCTAGCAGTAGGACTCGCACTTTCGCAGAGCACGCCGAGCAGGCAAAATATGTAGTGTGAGGAGTCATATTGGTGGTCGCCCCAACCCGGCCCACTGACCACCATTGAGCTACCAGCGCCGCCGTCTGTCGGGTCAGCGATGAGCAACTACTCGCCGCAATCGCGCAAATGTCGTATTCCTCAGGATTGCTTACAAGCAGCTCCGGATACGACCACCGCATGCCAAGCCCTAGAGTGCTGCGGGAGTATTTCTCACCCGTCATTGCCCGAAACCGGACCTTTCTCCACCGCGACCTGTCGTCAGAGCGCGGCGATCCGATGTCAGCTGG
>CAWGCB010000007.1:0-635625 GCA_963821045.1 uncultured Actinomycetes bacterium
TTTTGTTTCTACTACTTGGTCGGACCGTATTGCTATTGCGCTGATATATACTACATACCTAATCAGACAGCCATGGGGACTTTACCCATATACTTGCCACTGATTATGGTCTCATACCATTCTCGATTGAACAGCCATTCCAATAAATAGCGCCAACCTCATATCAATATAAATAAAGGACAAATCCATGGTAAATCGATATTCATCAAAAACTTTTATATTGAGTATGGTTTGTGCATCCATTTTTATACTAAGCTATAATGCTATCGCAAAACGCGTTCTCAGGAATACACCGGCTGAATTAACGATAGAAGATATTTTAGACTGCGTGAAAAAGCATAATTTCTTCGATATGAAATTAAATCCTGAGGGACAATTATAATAATGACTTTAAGGACAATGGTGACGGGACAATAACTGATAGGGTTACAGGGTTGATGTGGGAAAGGGATGGATCAAAAAAGAAAAAGCATTTATACAGGACCGACAAATATGTTCGATCATTAAATACAAATAGGTTTGCCGGGCATGATAATTGGCGCTTACCTACCATTGAAGAGCTCTATACACTGCTTGAACCAACTCAGAACTCATGGGCTGTTCATCGATTCAATTTATTCAAATAGAATAAATGCTTGTTGGACATTAGATAAGAGTCTTTCAAGAATTGATAATAGTGCTTATGGGTGGCTGACAAATAATTACAAAACAAAAAACAGAGTTCTTACAATTAACTTTCAATCTGGACATATAAGTGAAGCAATAGTTACGCAAATAACTGCAGGTTACGAAGCCCATGGAGTTATTATTTCCAGTTATGTAAAAGCTGTAAGAAATATGGAATGAGACGTATATCCAACATTAGGATTTTAACAATATACAGACATAAAAGGAGGGATATTAAAATGACAAAATACCATATATCCAATCCCTTAAGGATGTGTCTAATTTGTATTGCATGTGTATTGTTTGCCTACATTGCTGTCGCAAAACCAATGCTTAGAAATACTCCAGCTGAACTGGCTATTGACGATATTACAGACTGTATTAGAAAGCATGGCTTTTTCGATAGCAAATTAAACCCTGAGGGCAAGTTCCAAAATGACTTTGTGGATAATGGAGATGGAACCATAACTGATCAATCCTCTAAATTGATGTGGGAAAAGGAAGGATCTAAAAGAGAAAAAACATTTAGCAGAGCTGATAAATATATTGGCTCACTGAATAAAAATAACTTTGCCGGGTATAACGATTGGCGACTTCCAACAACTGAAGAGCTTTATACTTTGCTTGAACCACTACAGACAAATGGATTGTTTATCGATCCTATTTCTCAAATAAAATCAAAGTTTGTTGGACTTCAGATAGAAGCCTCTCATATCTTGATGCTAATAATTTAGGCCTTGAAGGCGTTACTACAGCAGGTGATGCTATTAGAAACAGAAAGCCTACTATTGACTTTCATACTGGTCATGTAAGTGAGGCAATAGCTACGAATCGCTCTAATTATTATGCGGCTCATAGCTATATTGTTTCATAGTTATGTTAGAGCCGTAAGAAATATTGAATAAAAAGTGCCGATACCTCCAACTTATCAAGGCTGCTGATAGGTTTTATTAAACTGTGATGCCGGTTTGGTATCTGGGTTTTCCACTCATTGGCAGACCGTGGACTACGGCTATGGTTCGACAGTATTTCTCCCACCGATTACACCAGAATACCAAATACAGTCTGGCGTTGTGATACCATCAGTTATTTGCAAAAATAGCTGGAATTTTGACATCTATGATTATCTCCATCTATATTCTGGTGATCTAATATTTTCAATACAGAAAGCACTAAATTTTATAAGTAATAAATACATAATAAATAAGTATTGCACCTATGCCGCTAATATATTAATAATCAGGTTACAGGAATAACTCTCTCTCTTTTCAAATTCCAATCATATAAGATTATTTCCGCTGAGTACAATAGCCGTTTGTAATATTCTTGTAAAGCTTTCCTCACCCTGAATATCGCTGAACAAAGAATACTGGTTCTATAAAAGTTATTCAAATAGGCAGACTGGGAATGCTCAATGGAGAAACCGCTCAAATTATGCTTCTTTGCTCCTGATGGGATATAGTTATTCTATTAGGAGAAAGCAACTGGAACCTTTTAGCAGTTTTTATCGATAATCAGCAATGTGAAAGGAGATCGGATATGACTATATTAAGAATTCTACTGGTTCTCGCTATGGCATGTTGTACATTTGCTTCGGTTGTCTATGCTGGGCCATATGATCTTACAAACTGCTTTTCTGGAGAAACTACAATGTTAGTTGCGAGCAAGGAATTAGTAGTCTTTGGTTATGAAATTAAGGGAATCTGCCGGTCTAATAATGATGACAAACTTTTTGACAACACGTCCTTTCAATGCGTCGGTATTACAAAGATTGTGGATGGCATACAAATGGGGCAAGGAATATGTAAATTTATGGATAAGGATGGTGATTTTACGGTTGGTGAAACTACCTCTTCCGGAGCAGAGGGCACTTGGAAGGCTTTTTACGGAACAGGTAAAATGAAAGGCATTACTGGCAGTGGAAAAAATATGTATATAACAAATAGTAATCCTATTTTAGAAGGGACTTTCCAAAACTGCAACAGGGCGACTGGAACTTATGAGTTGCCTAAATAGCCATAAACAACTATAGGTTCAACTTTGGCTCATAGTTATTTTTTGAAGAAGGCAGAATCGTTATCGATTCTGCCTTTTCTAACACCTCGGATCCATATATCTCCAACACATCAACTGTACGGACATTAATTTAGATCTGTATGCTATATGGTATCTGGATTTTCCATGGTTTTCAAAACTCAAGAATACGGCTATGGTCAGAGGGTATTCCTGACGATGAATACTGTGGAATATCCATAATATGCCTAATCCGCTCAAAGTGACCAGCTGTTCCGGAGGATAATGACCGGTTGTTCCGTTTTATTGTGACCAGCTGTTCCGCTTCAAAGTGACCACTTGATCGGAGCGAAGCGACGCTGGCTTTTTCTACCTCCCAGATTTTTTTGTTTTCGTCAATGACGAGCGGATTTTTCTCATGGATTCTCCTTTCAGATTTATTTTGTGTGAGTTGTGAACCAAGCGGTCCAGGATGGCATCGGCCAGGGTCGGGTCACCAATCAGCTCGATCCAATTTTTAACAGGAACCTGTGTGGCAATGATGGTGGATGAGATTGACTGGCGGTCTTCCAGTACCTCCAGAAGATCACGGCGATCCGCGTCGTTCATGGGCGCTATGCAAAAATCATCGATGATCAGCAGTTTGATCTTTGATAACTTGTTCATCAACTTTCGGTACGCCATCAGCCAGGGCAACGGCAATCTGCTGATAAAGGCGTGGAGCACGTTTGTACATGGCCGAGTACCCGTTGCGGCAAGCACTGTTGGCAAGTGCACATGCCAGGTATGTTTTGCCAACGCCTGTCAGATCCCAGGATTATAAGGTTTTGTGCCTTCTTGATCCAGTCGCTGCCCGACAGCCGCGCCCACTCCGGCCCACTGGCAGTCTTCACCCGTCGACGGATCCCAGCAGTGTCGACGAATCGCCACAACTCACCACCGATCTCAACGACCTCGTCAACCGGGTCCACTGTGGTCCCGGCCACCGAATCGACGACGGATCGTTCAGATCCCGCCAGCTTGTTGAGCAAACTCGATTTACCCACGTTCGGACGTCCGAGCAGTGCCACTCTGGGTGGGCCTGCCTGTTGCAGCACGCCTGATCCCTGCTCGGGAAACGCATCGAGAATGGAATCCAGCAGGTCACCAGAACCGCGACCATGCAGCGCAGAGACACAGATCGGCTCCCCCGCCCCCAGCGACCAGAGTGCTGCGGCCTCGCTCTCAAGCAGCGCTGAGTCGACCTTGTTGGCCACCAACAGCAGTGGAGTGCCGGACCTGCGCAGCATCTTCACTGCCTCGGCGTCACCGTCGGTGATTCCTATCGAGGCATCAACCACGAGCACGACGACGTCTGCATCGACTGCGGCCCGCCTGGCCTGTTCACTGACTTGTGATGCGAGGCCTTTGCTGTGCAGATCCCAGCCACCAGTATCGATGACCCAGAACTTCTCTCCCGACCACTCGGCCTCGTAGCGCACCCGGTCTCGCGTGACCCCAGGAATGTCCTCAACGACAGCCTCGCGGCGACCAATGATGCGGTTGACCAGCGTTGACTTACCGACGTTCGGTCGACCGACGATTGCGACGACGGGGAGAAGTTCTTCCTGCTCCTCGATGTCCTCAACAACCGCCTCTCCACCGAACTCGGCCAAAGCTGCGGCCTGCGCTGCCGCTAAGTCATCCTGGCCAGCGTCAATGTCAAAAGTGGCGAACGAGTCCTCGTCCTCAACAACGTCCTGGCCTTCTAGGGAACTCATACGCTGACTCCTTTGGCGCCGATGGACACGTCGTCTGTGGGCAACTGGGCCCCGGTCAGCTCGAGAGCGTAATCAAGGTGATCGGCTAGTCGTTGTCGAATTCCCTCACCCATTGCTGCGAGGGTCGAGCGGGTGTCGAAGTCTCCGTAGGCACTCACCGTAAAGGGCTCGCCGAACACAACAGTGAGCTTGCTGCGCAATCGAGGGAAGTCGTTCTTGCCCATCCCGGTCTCGCGTGTTCCGAACATTGCGGTGGGCACAATCGGTGCATGCGTACGGCTGTGGAGGTAGGCGATACCGTGCCGGACGCGCGCAAAGTCACCAATACCGCGGTGGGCCTCGGGAAAAATGCCGAGCCCGCCACCACGTTCGAGGACACCGAGGGCAGACTGAACCGCGGAACGATCTGGGGCTTCGTACTCCACCGGGATCTGACCTGAACTGTGCAGGATCCGATCGAAGGGAGGAACGAACAGTTCTGACTTGGCGACAACGTTCAGTGGACGTGGGGACGCGCTAAACAGCAGGCCGCCGTCCAGCAGCCCGATGTGGTTAGAGGCGACGATCACCCGGCCGGTCTTTGGAACGTTATCGGCGCCGATCACCTCCACTCGATACAAACCTCGAAACAGCAGACGACCGATGTTGCGACCGTGTGCAGCTCCCTTGGCCGAGGGCACTCTCACCTCAGCGCGTGGACCTTCTGCGCCGCCATCCGGGGCCACCCGAGCCGCCGACAGTGGGACGCCCGCGCTCATCGCTGCATCCCCTGGGTAACGAGTCTTTCTACCTCGGCCACAACTTGATCAAATCCCAACGTCGTCGCGTCGATAACGACCGCGTCTGGTGCCTGCGTCAACGGTGATGCCTTTCGGTTTGAGTCGGCTTCATCTCGCGCTGCGAGCGAGGCTGCGGTGCTATCCACGTGAGCAGTTCTACCTTCTTCGTTGTCTTGGGCCGCTCGACGAGCTGCTCGCGCAGCATTGTCGGCAGTTAGGAAGATCTTCAGATCGGCATCTGGGAGCACGGTCGTGCCGATATCGCGGCCCTCGACGACGATCCCAACGTCGACTGCCGTGGCGGCAACCACCTCGGCCCGCTGTGCCTCGACCATCGCCTGGCGTACCACCTGCACAGCACTCACTGCGCTCACTGCATCCGTTATCCGCTGCTCGCGAATCTCCCGCGACACGTCCACACCGTCCACCAGAACGAACGGACGCTGCGGGTCAGTCCCGTTCTCGACGATCAAGCCGTCAGTGGCACGTGCGACCGCACCTTCGTCAGTAAGATCGATCTTGTTCGCCAGCATCCACCAGGCCACTGCGCGGTACATCGCACCGGTGTCGAGGTAGCGAAACCCGAACATCGTCGCGATCCCTCTGGAGACACTCGACTTGCCAGACCCCGATGGTCCGTCAACGGCCACAACGAAAGTGTCGCGCGTCGGCGCATCGTCAGACATGGGCTCTACCCTAACGGTCGTCAGTCAATATCGGGGCTCGACGGTTCACGGTTGCTACCCGCGAATCTGCCATCCCGAATCTACGAGCAGTTCTCGCAGGCGTGTGCTCGACGCGGGATTTACGTCGATCTCGATAATGGCCCGTTGTCGACCAACTGTGTGCTCGATGCGGACGTCCTCAAGGTTAACGTCAGCCTCCCCGGCCGCTGCAAACAACCGTGCTAGCTCGCCCGGCTTGTCAGCGACAACAACCGGAATCGTGTCGTAAGTGTGTGCTGCTCCACCGTGTTTGTCCGGCAGCGCCGCCCGGCCCGCATTGCCGCGTTCGAGCACATGTCGGACAGGCTCGATGTCCGGAGGTAGCGCGCGCTCGTACTCGGCTTGCGCAACGAGTTGGAGCGCCGCCATCACCGTGGCCAGCTCGCCAGTCACCCGATCCAGGACGGCGAGCACGTCAGCAGCGTTACTGGCCAGTATCTCGGCCCACAGGTCAGGCACGGAGTCGGCCAACCGCGTGGCATCTCGCAGACCTTGACCGGACACAGCGACGTCACCAGGGTCCGCATCGGCCAACTGGGCAGCTAGTACCGATGACAAGAGTTGGGGTGTGTGTGAAGTCAACGCCACCGCCCGGTCGTGCTCCTGCGGGCTCAACTCCACCGCCAACGACCCACACTGCGCCGCGAGCCAGTAGACGTCCTCCACCCGCTCGACAGTGTTGTCGGGACTCGGCGTTATCGCCCACAGCCGGTCCTCGAACAGATCGGCGCGACCAGACAAGGGTCCGGCAACCTCACGCCCGGCCATGGGGTGTCCACCGACGAACCGATCAAGCTGGTTAGGGGCGATCTCAGCCAGCCTGGCCAACGGTGATGCCTTAACGCTGGCTACATCGGTCACAGTCGCCTCAGGAAACAGTGTGAGGTACTCAGCAGCGACAACGGGGATCGATCGAGGTGGAACTGCTACGACGATGAGACTCGGCTTGGACTGTGGTCCCAGTGGTTGCCCTGCACCCCGGTCACAGGCCTTTTGACACGTGCTTGCATCGCGGTCACGTAGCCAGACTTGCTGCCCGGCCGATGTCAGTGCCAAGCCGATCGATGTGCCAATCAGACCCGTCCCGACGATTAATACTTCGCGGGGGTTCGCAGATTGCGACTCGTCGCCGCTCATGTCGCGAGATCTTCACGCAGCACCTGGGCACCGCGGAGGAATACGTGCTCAATCTCGTCTCGTCCAGCATCGGTCTGCACGTGAACCATCGCTCTAACAACCCGCGGCAGGGCATTAGCCACGTCGATCTCCTGAGCGCACATCAGCGGAACGTCGGCGAATCCGATCGTCCGTGCAGCTGAGGCCGGAAACCCGCAGACGAGGTCCGGAGTGGAGGTGAAGAAGACGCTAATCACGTCGGCCTCGTCAAGACTGTTACGTTCCATGATTGCGGTCAGCATCTCGGCGACCGCATCGTTCATCTCGGAGCGATCGTCAGCAGTCAGGCACGTTGCCCCCCGTATCGCCCTCACCGCCACGGCCTACTCCCCTGTGATCTTGCGCTTGTGAACTAGCACGACTCCTGCGCTATTGAATCGGTTGCTCGACAGCATCATAGAGGGAGCTGATTTGCTCGGTGGATAGCTGCCGCAACTCCCCCGCCGCGAGGCCCTTGACGTCGATCGGACCGAAGCGGGTTCTGGTCAATGTTTCGACCGGGAAACCGGCGTTGGCCAACAGTCGCCTGACGACATGTTTGCGACCTTCGTGGATCGTCAACTCGATCACGGACTCACCCGCCCGGGTGCCGATCAGCCTGGGCTTCGTCACCTCAACCACGCGATCATCGACGAGAATCCCCTTGCCTATCCTGGCCACATCGGCCGCGCGCAGCTGACCTTTGACGCCAGCGACGTAGGTTTTGTTCACCCCGAACGACGGGTGCGTGAGCAGGTGGCCGAGATCGCCATCATTGGTCAGCAAAAGCAGTCCGTCTGTCTCGGAATCCAGTCGCCCTACGTGGAAGAGCCCGTTGACTCCGGCCGCGATCTCGGACTCCGCGACGAGGTCGCCAACACAACGCCGCGATCGGTCATCCGACATCGCGGTTAACACGCCCCGTGGTTTGTTCAAGGCGAACACGACAGTTCCCTCGGGGGCAGCGATCCGCTTGTCATCGACGCGGACGACGTTTTGGTGCGGATCGACTCGCATCCCCTGTGTCTCGACGCGGACCCCGTCGACGCTCACGCGGCCCTGGTCGATCAACTCCTCGCATTTGCGACGACTGCCGAAGCCCGCGGCCGCTAGTACCTTCTGAAGCCGGACGCCGCCGGGCTCCTCACTATGCGAGGGGTTCGACGAACTCATCGAGTACTGACATGTCAGGTAAGTGATCCGCGATCGGTGGCAGATCATCAAGTGAGTTCAGACCCATACGTTCGAGGAAGAACTCCGTCGTCCCGTAGAGGACAGCCGCCGTGTGGGGATCGGTGTCGACCTCCTCAACGAGACCGCGGGTGATAAGCGTGCGCATAACTCCGTCGACGCTGACCCCACGGATCGCGCCAATCCGCGCCCGACTGACCGGCTGCTTGTAAGCGACAACGGAAAGCGTCTCAAGGGCCGCCTGAGACAGCTTGGACGATCGGCCGTCGGTCGCATACTTGGCGATGACTTGGGAGCAGGACTGCGCCGAGTAAAACCGCCAGCCATCACCGAGTCGTCGCAGCTCGAATCCGCGCCCTTGTCCGATGTACTCCTGCGCAAGTTGCTGCAAAGCAGCCTCTACATCGTCTGGGGGCTCCTCGACGATAGTGGCCAGTTCCAACGTCGACAATGGCATCTCGCTGACCATCACCAACGCTTCAAGACACACCGGCAGCGGCGGACGATCGATCAGTTCGGTGAGCACCTCAACTGCTTCGATGTCGCTCGCGCTCGCAACGGTGGTAGTCAGATCTACGACGTGCTCATCGACCTGCTCGGGCGCGTGTGGACTATCCATCGGTGGCGGTCTCCTTTAGTGACAGGTCTTCTTCATCGAACTCGTTGTTGGACACGTCTTCTTCAGTCACATGCTCTCGACCTGTCCAGCGCACGTGCAGATCGCCGAGCGCGCCAGGCCTGCTCAAGGGCAATCTTGTCTTGGCGGAAGAGCTCCAACAGACTGAGGAACCGAGCAACAATCACGGCAATCTCGGTGACGTCGGCAATCAGCGCGCGAAACGTGGCCGATCCGTCCCGCTCAAGTCGAGCAGCGACCAAGATTGTCTGCTCGGCGACGCTGACCGGCGGCGCATGGATGTGATCAATGCCGACGGTGGGCACAACTGGCGGGGTCAGCGCAGCAACGGCCAGTTCGGCGAGGCGGTCTGGACTAATCGAGATCACGACGTCAGGTAGGAGGTTCGCGAACTCGGGATCTAACCCGGCAGTCCGTGGCAAGCGACCAGAGTTCTCCGAGATCCGGCTCTCAAATATCGCTGCCATTTCCTTGAAGGCTCGGTACTGCAGCAGTCGAGCGAACAACAGATCCCGCGCCTCAAGCAATGCCAAGTCTTCTTCGTCGTCTACCTCACCGCTTGGCAGCAGGCGGGCAGCTTTGAGGTCGAGCAAGGTAGCTGCCACGACTAAGAAGGAGGTGGCCTCGGCCAGGTCCCAGTTCGCATCTTGTTCGCGAATGTATGAGCAGAACTCGTCCGTCACCTGACTGAGGGCGAGCTCCGTTACCTCAAGTTTGTGCTTGGAGATCAGTCCCAGTAGAACGTCGAATGGGCCCGCGAACTCCTCGAGATGTACCTGGAATCCGACACTTGGTTCGGGGTTCGGCGCAGGCTGACTCGCATCGCTACCAGTCGTTCCAAGCGCCGTCGACTCAGCGCCGTCCGTTAGGTCGACAACGTCTAGCTCAGTGCTCACCGGAACACCGTATGTGGGAATGGAGCGAATCTAGGACAGGGCACGCGGGTGCGCGGTGACATATACCTCGCGGAGGCGATCAACGGTCACCAACGTGTAGATCTGGGTCGTCGCAACAGACGAGTGCCCGAGCAACTCCTGCACCACTCGAACGTCCGCACCACCGTCGAGTAAGTGAGTAGCGAATGAGTGGCGCATGACGTGTGGCGAGACGTGAGCGGTGATCCCAGCGCCCTTGGCAGCGTCCTGCAGGATCAGCCAAGCGCTTTGGCGCGACAATCTGCGTCCCCGTTGGTTAAGGAAGATCGCCGGAGGGACCGACGCTCCCGCACTGGCCAATACGGGTCGAGAACGCACGAGGTAGCTATCCAATGCGGCCAATGCGTGACGTCCGACCGGAACCAAACGCTGTTTACCACCTTTACCGACCAACGTGACGACGCCGACCTCCCGATCGATGTCGTCAACATCGAGGTCCAACGCTTCGCTGATGCGCGCACCCGTGGCATACAGGAACTCCAACAGCGCTCGGTCACGCAATCCCGTGGCAGTCTCGTCCGACGGTGCGTCCAGCATCGCCAGGATCTCGTCGACTCGCAGCGCCTTCGGGAGTCGACGGACAGGCACGTGCGGCTTGATCTCGTGGGCCGGATCGTCCTGTGTCAATCCGTCTGTGAGCAGGAAGCGATGAAAACCCCGCACCGCACTGATCACCCGACTAGCGGAGGTCGCCGATATCGCCGCACCATCCTCGTCGGGACGGGCAAGTGAGGAGGCGAAGGCAGCCACGTCGGCCGACTTGATGTCGGCCGCATCGGTGATGCCGTTGGCAACACAGAATGAGAAGTACCTGCCGAGGTCTCGCCGGTAGGCGGCGACAGTATTCGCTGCCAGACCGCGTTCAACGCCTATGTGGCTCAGGTAGCCCTCGATCTGTTGCGCAAGCGCGGGCGCTGGGAGCTGAGCCACGGGCTAGCTTCGGTGGGGTGTCACGTTTGTGCGCACCCGATGCGTCTGCATGAGGTGCTCTCGCGCTGGCCAAACCGCGTCGGCCGGTCGTAGGCTCGCCCAGTTGTTCCGGCTGGCTGCCTGCGCAGCCAACACCCCCACCACCGTCGTCGGGTTCTGCAGGTCACCACAAAGCACTTTGTCGCACGCGTCCGAGAGCGGCACCCAGGCGGCCGGCATGTCGACCTCCTCGGCCTCGCCGGTTTGCACTCTCCCGCCGTCGCGCGCAGTCAAACCCCTGGCGAGATAGATCCGGATAGCTTCACTCAGACCGCCCGGTGAGGTGAAGAAGTCGACCAGCACGTGCCACTGGTCGGCCTGCAAACCCGCCTCCTCCGCCAGTTCGCGTTGAGCGGTATGCAGTGCATCCTCGCCGTCAATGTCGAGCAGGCCTGCCGGTACCTCAAATAGCGCCATGCCGACAGGGTGTCGATATTGACGCAGCAAGTAGACGCGCTGATCCTCGTCCAAAGCGACGACGGCGACTGCTCCGGTGTGCACGACGTAGTCCCGGTCTACCGAGTGCCCGTCAATGTCGACGGTGTCGGTGCGCACATCCCAGACAGCTCCGTCGAACCGCGTGCGTGACTTGCTTATGGGCCAATCGAGCGGCTCGTCCTTGACCTCGCCGTGCCACTGACCGCCGGGGTAGGGGGCGTCAATCACCGAAGTACTGCCTCGATGGCTTCTGCACTATCTGTCGCGTCGACGGTCTGCTCATCCGCGTCAACCGCGTCGGCCGCCTCCGCAGCAACTCGACGATCCAGCGACGCCCGCACCAACCCGGCGAACAGTGGATGTGCGCGAGTGGGGCGCGACAGGAACTCGGGGTGAGCCTGCGTTGCGACGTAGTAGGGGTGGACATCAGCCGGGAGTTCAACAAACTCCACCAAGTCCGCGTCAGCCGCGCGACCGGATACCACCAGTCCCGCCTCTTCTAGCGCAGGCACGTAGCCGTTGTTCACCTCGAACCGGTGCCGATGGCGTTCTTTGGCTGTTGAGGTTCCGTAGGCATCCCCGACGACAGATCCGGGGACCAGATTCGCCTCCCACAGGCCAAGTCGCATCGTGCCACCCATATCGCGCTGACCGGCTACAACGTCGCGTTGCTCCTCCATGGTGGCGACCACAGGGTAGGCGGTGTCGGCATCGAACTCTGTCGAGTTCGCCTCCACCTCGCCCAGGACGTTGCGCGCGTACTCCACGACCATGCACTGCAGCCCCAGACACAAGCCGAGCGTCGGTATTCCGTTTTCCCTGGCGTAGCGCAGCGCACCAAGCTTTCCATCGATCCCGCGAACGCCGAATCCGCCGGGAACGCAGATCGCGTCAAGGTCGCCGAGTTCGGCGCGTGCTCCTGCCGGCGTCACACATGAATCGGAGGCGACCCACTTGATCGTCACACCGCAATCATTGGCGAATCCGCCGGCCTTCGAGAGCCTCCGAGACCGATAGGTACGCATCCGGCAGGTCAACGTACTTGCCGACTAGGCCAACTGTGATTCGATTCTTGGGGTGATGCACCCGGCGAAGCAGGTCATCCCACTCCGTCCAGTTGACATCGCGGAACGGCAATCCGAGTGTGCGCACAACGTAGGCATCGAGGCCCTCGCTATGCAGCACCTTTGGAATGTCGTAGATGCTCGGCGCATCGACGGCGGCAACGACCGCTTCGGTCTCGACATCGCACATCAGCGACACTTTGCGCTTGATCTCATTGGGCACTGGCCGATTCGCACGCAGGACGAGGGCATCCGGCTGGATACCGATGGTTCGCAAAGCGGCCACCGAGTGCTGGGTCGGCTTCGTCTTCAACTCCCCCGCTGGGCCGATGAAGGGCAGCAGCGAGACGTGCAGGAAGAAGACATTCTCTCGCCCGACCTCATGCCGGACCTGTCGCACGGCCTCGAGGAAGGGCAGCGACTCGATATCGCCGACAGTGCCGCCGACCTCGGTGATGACGACATCGATATCGTCGGTGGCCAGCGATTGCGGATCCGCGCTTTGATCTCGTTAGTGATGTGCGGGATGACCTGCACGGTGTCGCCGAGGTACTCGCCCCGGCGCTCCTTGGCGATTACTGCTGAATAGACCTGGCCGGTGGTGACGTTCGCCTCGGCGCTACAGGTCTGTGATCGAGAAAGCGCTCGTAGTGTCCGACATCGAGGTCGGTCTCTGCGCCATCGTCGGTGACGAAGACCTCGCCGTGCTGGAACGGGTTCATCGTCCCTGGGTCGACGTTGAGATAGGGGTCCAACTTCTGCATGGTGACGCGTAGACCGCGCCCCACCAACAGACTGCCGAGGCTAGAAGCAGTAAGGCCTTTGCCTAGCGAAGAGGCGACGCCACCGGTTACGAATACGTGTTTAGTCTGCGTTTGTCCCACGGGGTGCCAGGCTATCAGCGGATCGGGCATCTCTTGGCTGCGGCGTCACTTCGCCTGCGCGTGTCTCGCTCGTTCGTGGGCGGCCAAGTCCAGCAACTCGTGCGCGTGCGCGGCAGCGTGCTCGGACTCCTCTTGGCCCGCGAGCATCCGTGCCAGTTCACGAACGCGCGCCTGTTCGTCGAGGTCATCGACTCCGGAACTGGTCACGTGCCCGTCTTGCTGTTTGGAAACGACGAGGTGGTTATCGGCGAACGCAGCCACCTGCGGCAGGTGGGTGACCACCAAGATCTGCGCGTTTCGACTCAGGCGAGCCAGACGCCGACCAATCTCGACGGCAGCCTTACCGCCGACGCCTGCATCGACCTCGTCGAAGACAAAAGTCGGCGCGCTGGCGCTATCGGCGAGTACCACCTCGAGAGCCAACATGATGCGCGAGAGTTCACCACCGGATGCGGACTTCGACACGGGCGCGGGCGTCGCAGTGGCGTGGGACTTCAACATGAACTCAACCTCGTCGATCCCCGATCCACCGAAGGCGACGGGGGCGTCGTGTCCTGGCACGTCGATGCCCCCGCTGTCTGCTGATAGCGATCGTTGCCGCACGTCGATCACAAGTTGCGAGTGCACCATCGCGAGTCCCTGCAACTCGACGGTGACCAACTCGCCGAACCGTCGTGAGGCGGTAACCCTGTGCGCCGACAGGTCGGCAGCCAGTACACCGAGTTCGGCTCGCAGTTCGGCTCGTCGACTAGCTAACGCACTCAAATCACTGGCTGCTGCGAGTTCATCGACTCTCTTCGCCGCACGCCCGGACCAGTCGAGTACCTCTTCTACAGAGCTGCCGAACTGCCTGGTTAGCACCGACAGCTCCGCGCGGCGACTCTGGATTCGCTCGAGCTCCCCGGGCTGTGCATCCAAATCCGCGAGGTAGCGGGCTAAGTCGACTCCGACCTCGTTGAGCAGGACCGCTGCCTCGCGCAGTTGACCGACGATCGACTCAAGTCCGGCATCGGTGTCGAGCACACCCTCGATAGCGCGACGCGCTTCTTGGACTGACCCGATGGCTCCCGGATCAGGAACAGGTGAGTCCTCGTCGCCGTTGATCGCATCGGCAGCGCCTTGAGCGGCAGTCTGCAACTGCGACAAGTTGCCTAGGCGATTGGCCGCGTCGGCGAGTTGCACGTCCTCGCCAGGTACCGGCGCTGTCGACTCGATCAACTCAAGCTGCTCGGTGAGGCGCTCGAGTTCTGCTAGCTGTTGGTCGTGGTTGTTGGTCGCCTGGGAGTACTGCTCATCGATGGCACGGACCTGCTCATAAAGATCCTGGTAACGAACCTTGGCGGCGGCCAGTTCCGGACCGGCGAATCGATCTAACACATCGCGCTGGCGAGATTGCCGACGTAGCAGGCCCTGCTCCGCCTGCCCATGAACAGCAACCAGGTCATCAGCAATCGCAGCCATGGTGTTCTGCGCGATAACGGTCCCGTTCACCGAACATCGACTGCGGCCCTGCGTCGGCATCGTGCGGGTAACGACCAAGTCCCCATCCTGAGTATCGACTCCCGCATCTTGCAGGGACTCGAGGATCGGACTTGTTGAGTCGATTTGCCAGCTACCTTGAACCGCGGTGTCCTTCGCCGAGGCCAACCCGGCGGCGGTCTTACCGCCGAGAAGTAGATCCAACGCTGACAAGACCATCGTCTTGCCAGCACCCGTCTCGCCGGTGATGACGGTCAGACCTGATCGAAGCTCGATTTGGGCGTCATCAATGATGCCGAGATGGCGCAAACTTAAGAACTCAATCACGATGTTGGCCCCTCGAATGTGTCGCGTCCGCGCCAACCCTCAACCGGAAGATTGAACTTAGCCACTAGGCGCCGAGCGAATGGACTGTCGTGTAGCCGGGCCAACTTGACTGATTCGTTGCTGCGGCGGACCTCCAACCGTGAGCCCGGCGCGACATCAATGTGGCGGGAGCCATCGCACCAAACGATCGCTGGAGACGACTGCGGGAGCAACTCAATGTCGACCTCACTCGCGGGATCCACCACCAGCGGCCGACTGAAGAGGGCGTGAGCGCTGATCGGCACCACGATGAGTGCCTCAACTCCCGGCCAAACCACAGGTCCCCCGGCAGACCAAGCGTAGGCGGTGGAACCGGTCGGCGTGGAGCAGACGATGCCGTCGGCCGCCCACGACGACAGCGGCTCATCGTCAATCGCCAGCACGAGCTCCACCATGCGACCTCGTTCGGTCTTCTCCAGCGTCACGTCGTTGAGCGCCCACCCTCGGGCGATATCACCATGCGGTGACAACACCAACAGTTCCAAAGCCATCCGAGTTTCAACGTGGTAGTTGCGGGTGATGGTCGCGTCGAGCACCGCTTGCAGTCCGTCGGGTTCGGCCTCTGCCAGGAACCCCATGTGCCCAAGATTCACACCCAGCAAGGGCACGTCGTACGCGCTGGCTAGATAAGCGGCGCGGAGGATGGTTCCATCGCCACCAAATACGACCACTAGTTCGCACCCTTGCGCGGCGTTCTGTGCAGTCACAACTCGAACATCGACGCCGGTCAGTTTTGCGGCATCTTCGGCAAGCAGGTTCACCTCAATGCCGGCCGCAACGAGTCCTTGGACTGCCGTCGCCGTCACCGCGTTGGCATCGTTGCGCCCACTGTGGGGCACCACAAGAACGCGCCGATGCGCTGGTACCTCGGCCGCGACGAGCGCCATAGCAACTCCACCTATCACCAAACGGGCCGACCGAGGACCTAGATTCGCCTACCTGGGACCTAGCTCGATCGCCTTGCGTACGTCATCTTCCCCTATCGAGGGCGAATCTTCGTGTAGCCAGAGGAAGAATTTCGACGTTTCCGCTCGGCCCGGGCAGTGGACTCGCGGCGATCCCGGCGCAGCCAAGTCCAAGTTCCTGCGCTGTAGCCGCTACGCCAAGGACAGCCTGGGCCCGCAAATCGGGATCCTTCACCACGCCATTCTTGCCCAGCGCCGACTTGCCGACCTCGAACTGAGGCTTCACCATCAGGACGAAATCTGCCGAGCCAGCTACTGATCGGCGCAACGCCGGAAGAACCGTCTTCAGGGAGATGAAACTCAGGTCCGCGACGACTAGATCCGGCACCTCAGCGAGGTCAGCTGGCTGCAAGTTGCGCACGTTGAAGCGATCTCGGACAACCACTCGTTGGTCCTGTTGCAGCCGCCAGGCGAGCTGGCCGTATCCCACATCTACGGCGTAGACAAGACGTGCCCCACGCTCAAGAAGTACCGCGGTGAATCCGCCAGTCGACGCACCCGCGTCCAAGCAGACTCGCCCGCCGACGTCGATCTGATCGAACACGTCGAGCGCACCCAACAGTTTGCCCGATCCACGCGAGACCCAATCAGCACGCTGATCTACCTCAACGACGATCGGCACGCTCATAGATACCTGTCTGGCCGGTTTGAGCGAGGCCACCCCGTCAACGAGAACACTTCCGTTCTCGATGAGTTCCCTGGCTACGTCCCGGGAACGAGCGAGTTTGCGGCGAACCAGTTCTGCGTCAAGACGCCGCAGGGCGGGACCCGACATCGACCTACTCGATCCCTCGGAACCCGATCACGAAGCGTCAGGAGTTGCGGATTGCTGCGTGACTGAATCGGCCTGCGTCGTTCCTGGTTCAGCGGCAAGTTTCGCCTGAAGCTGTTCGAAAGTGGCCTCGAGTGCTTCGGTTCGCTCCTCTATCGTGAAGGTCGACTCGAACTCGCCCTGCTCTGTTGGCGTTACCGACTGCGTGGAGACTCCGTCGATCTCGAACTGCATTACGACGACGTTCCCTCTGCGGTCGACTTACTTGCGCTAGTGCTCTTCTTGACAGCGGCCTTCTTGGTCGTGGTCTTCTTAGCAGAAGTCTTCTTGGCTGTGGTCTTTTTGGCAGGTGCCTTCGAAGCAGCCGCCTTCTTCGTCGGTGCCTTCTTTGCGGCGGTCTTTTTTACGGGCGCCTTCTTCGCCGCTGCTGGCTTGCCAGCAGTCGCCTGGTTGGGCGACGACGATGACCGGCTAGGGCGCTCGGTGCTCGCGCGGGCGGCCTCAGCCGCTCCGGCCGCGGCGGTGGTAGCTGCGGTGGTTGCTTGCGTTGCGGCACTTCGAGCGGTTGACGCTGCCGCCTTCGCTGATTCCGTAGCCGCGGTCATGGCGCCGGTGGCAGCCTCAACGGCTTGACCGGATCGTGCGTTCAACTCGGACTCCAGTCGCTGAACATGTCGACGCACTGCCGCAAGCTCCTCTTCGCGAACGAAGCCCATACGACCCACCGCTCGCTCAACCTCGGTCTTCACCAAGCCAACGACCATCTCGGAGTTGGTTCGGCTCTGCTCCACTAGGTCTTCGGCCATCGTCTGGAGAACCCTCAGCTAGCGCCTCGGGAGCTTTTGCGGGATCAGAACTCTGGTTAGCAATATTTGCCGCTGTTTCCTTGGCCTTCGCTGCCGTTACTTCTGCGAGCCCAGAGGCTAGTTCCAGGTAGCTGCGTAGTGCGTCGATCACGCTTGACTCCTCGTTCGCGGTCAGTCACTCGACTGGCCGAATCCTGTTCCCTTGCGCCCCACTGACGCCCGAATAGCTGACGATCAAAGTCCTAGATCGTCAGCGACGGCGCGGTGATGTCGCTATTGCGGGTCTAATGAATCAACCGTACCGCGTGCTCGTCATGTTCTCGACTCACTCTGCGGAATGCTGCGGCTTCGCTCACAGGTGCCGACAATGATCGAGCAGCCGCGGTGCTCGCGCCACACGCGAGCGAACATCGTTCACTTCGCTCAGATGCAGCACAACGTGCGCGTGTATTACTTGGCTCCAGCGAGCTGTTCGCCCTAGGCTAGATCAGGCGTGTCCGCACCCGGGTGGACCCGCGGTCAGTAACACGCGATCAGCGCGAACGTTTCACGACGTGGAGGTCTAGGTGGCATCGGAGGCTCAGTGTCGCGAGACCGTTGACGAGCTGGTGGCCAAACTGAAGGCTGTCGATCACGACAAACGCAAGAAACACCTTCCGGAGCGTTCGCTGCAACTCACGCTGTTGGATCTCGACCTCACATTCTGCGGAACTCTGCACGATGGGGAACTCGTTGACGTCCGGGAATGTCAGCCCGAGACCAAGCCAAACATCCGGCTCACGATGGATAGCGACGACCTCATTGAGATGCATGAAGGTCGACTCAAGTTTGCCCACGCCTGGGCAACCGGCCGCGTGCACCTAGATGCTGGAATCCGGGATCTGCTCCGCCTGCGCTCCTTGCTCTAACAAATGAGCACCGACCTTCGAGCTCAGGTGGCAGGACTTGCCCAGCGTCTTCAGCTACCCGCACTAGAGCGCAACCATGCCAGCCTGGCGGTGCTCGCCATCTACTCAGGTCTCAATGGTGCGATCTCGTTAGGAATCCTCGCATGATTGCCTGGTGGTCGCATGAACCATTCATCTTCCCGTCCTTGGGACCGACCGCATTCATTATTTTCTACCAGTCTCAGTCACGGACCGCCGCTCCGCGAATTGTCTTCAGTGCCCACCTGATTGGAGTGCTTGCCGGAGTTACTGGCCTGCTCATGTTCGGCCTGCTCCAGCGCGGCACCCGACCTCAATGACGTCACCCCGCCCGTATTGGAGCGTGCGCAGTCGCGATGGCCCTCACCTTCGGCCTGATGGTGGCGTTCAAGGTTCAGCACGCTCCCGCAGCAGCAACGACACTCATCGTGGCACTGGGACTGCTGCGCACCCCCAAGCACTAACCGTCCTCATGCTCGCGGTGCTGTTCTGCTACTTCAGGCCTTCATCATCAATCGCCTCGCGGGCTCGACTACCCCTTATGGAACCCTCGGAAAAACGCAGCGGACTAGGTCCACTGCCCGCGCCGATTCCGCTGCGCCGATTTACCACGCGCACTAGAGAGTGTTTTGATGCACTGGCACGTTCGGAAAGGCGACGAGACGGCGTCAACCCAAGCGGCATCGGACGCGGCGCCGCCACTTTCATGCCGTTGGGCTTCGATCATTTGCCGATTTGCAGCCCCGAATCCGGACATTCGCTGGATCCTAAATACCGTGCACTATTTGCGCGCTCTACCGACACAAATGGTGCACGGTATTCAGGATGACCCGCCCTCCCTCACAGCTGGAAGGCCTCTGGGTGGAAGGTGACTCTCGCGGGTGCCAATGAGGACTGTTCGACCTTGGTCGTGGCTCGCCCAAGCGAAAACGGTGCCCTTCTCATCAGCATGCGACGGTGATCGGTTGCGACTCCGATGCCGCGACCGATCACCCAGTTCCTTTGCGACCGGACCAATGCGCCGACGGGACGGAACTCAGTGGGCCTCAGCCCTAGTTGTTTGAGAGGTCGGCAGCAAGTTCCTCCGCTAGTGCCTGAGCCCACGGCGGCAACGGGTCGAGACAATCTAGCCCGCCGGTTTCGCAGCAGCCAACAAGCCGCCGCAAGCGACCTGACACCCTCGATCGCGCCCACCCCCGGCTCACCAATGCAAACTCGGTTCACGGTCACACTGAATGACCAGCCACCTAAATTCACCCTGGAGTCAGATGTCTAGGCGCTTGTACTAGGACTCGTTTAGTCTGCGCAAGTCCAGGCACAGGTAGCTCGGGCGATGCTTGGCTGGCGCCTTACAAACGTCAGAACATCGCTGACGCCGGTGAACACCAACAAACTCTGGAAACCCGCCGCGTGCGCGGCCTCGATATCGGTGTCGAGCCGATCCCCCACAATTAGCGGACTCGTTGCCTCGGTGCGGCGGACTGCCTCGACGATCGGTGGCGCAAACGGCTTTCCGACGACCTCTGGGTAGCGGGCAACCGCAGTCGACAATGCGGCGATCAGGGCGCCGTTGCCGGGGGCAATCCCGAGTTCGGTGGGCAGTGTCAGGTCAGCGTTACTGGCGATCCACGGAAGACCCTTGTGTAGGGCACCTGCGGCCTGCGCCAGATCTCGCCAACCGATATCGGGGTGGAATCCCTGGACGACGGCAACGGGCTCATCGTCGAGTCGGCGTACCGGAACCAGGCCCACGTCTCGTAGCGCAACATCTAGGCCGTCTCCCCCGACGACCAGCACCGACGAGCCGCGTTCGACGATCTGAGCCAACCGATTCGCGGCCACCTGAGCGGAGGTAACAATGTCCTCCGATTCCGCCCGAACGCCCACCGCCGCCAGCACGTGCGCGACGTCTTGCGGTGTCCGGCTGGCATTGTTCGTCACGTACACAAAGCGGGTCCCGCTATCCCGTGCGCATTCTTCTAGCGCAACGGCCGCATGGGGAACCGGGGATCGGCCGATATAGATGACTCCGTCGAGGTCCAGCAGCAGGACATCGAACGACTCAACGAGCACAGTGGACTCGGCCGGATTCAAAGATGCTGACATGCTCGCCATACTCCCAGTGAACGGGATTGAAGGCGAAGTGAGCGGCACGTCGATCCGCTGATCTCTTGACCTGTCTAGTTCACGTACTCGATTGGACCCGCCATCCCGGCAAGGTGACGGTCGTCCTGTGATCACCTTGCGCGCCTCCCAATCTTTGCCAACGACACGTGTGAGGATGCGCCTTATGCACGAATCCAGTCCGCAGATGTCAATCGAACAGAGCCGCCGAGAGCTTCTAGAGTGCATCGGTCCAGCTCCCGAGCTCACGCTAGTTCGCGGCTTTGGAAACATCGGTGATGACCTGATCTGGGCCGGGCAACGCGAACTCTTGGGTGGACACATCTACCGCGAGATCAGTATCCCGGAGTTGAGCAACGCAACCGGCGACACGGTCCTGCTTTCGGGTGGGGGCGCGTGGAGCATGTCCTACCACGAACACATGCCGACAGTTCTCGCGATCGCAGAATCACGCTTTGAGCGAGTGATTGTTCTACCGTCCACGTTCGACGTCCGCGTGGATCGGGTGCGGGAGGCCTTGGCTAATAGTCGAGCCACGATCTTCGCGCGCGAGAGCGAGTCGTATCTGCGGATCCAGGGTCTGTGCGATGCCCGACTTGCCCATGACGGCGCATTCTTCTTCGACTACGCCCCGTTCCAGGAATCAGCACATCGGTCGCGCATCGGAGGAACGCTGCAAGCGTTTCGCACGGACCGTGAGTCTATGGGGCAGGTTGAGGTACCCGAGGACAACGACGACATTTCAGCGACGGCTGCGAACCTTGACGATTGGCTCGCAAAGATCGCCAAATACGAGAAAATCAAGACTGATCGCGCGCACGTCATGATTGCGGCCGCAATGATGGGTAGGAAGGTGGAGTTTTCCAGTGGCGGCTACTTCAAGCTCGAAGCCCTTGCGCGGACGTTGCCTTCGAACAGTCGAGTGTCTCGGTGCGTTGTCGACCTTCGCGAAGGAGGGCCGCGTATCGCGCCTGGGTCATCACTCCTAGATTCGGTCGCAACAAGCGACGACTTCCGCGAAGCCGCTAGCGCAGATAGTGAAAGCATCCCAACTCAAGCTTTGAGACCGGCGCCGAAAATTGCTTCGTTGGACGGGCGACCTCGCGTCTGTGCGGTGATTCTCAGTCATAACCGCCACGCCATGGTGGCACGTAGCGCTGCATCCGTGCACGCCAGCGGTAATGGAGTCCGAACGCTGATCTACGACAACAACTCAGATGATCGAACGCGTGCCGAACTGACGGAACTCGCTACCGGAAACCAGGCGATGACGATCCAACTGGCCGATCGCAATGTGGGGTGCGCCGGCGGTCGCAGCTTGGCAGTCGAGCGAGTCCCAGAGGAATTCGTACTGTTCCTCGATGATGACGCGGAACTACTGCCCGGTTCACTCGAACTACTCGTCGCAGAACTTGACGCCCACCCGCGCACCCAAGCAGTCACCGCCAGCGTCATCTCCCCCGATGGTTCGATCCAGCATTGCGGTGGCTCGTATTTTGTTGATTCCGACTACGCAACTTTCACCGGCGACGGAAGCGGTTTGGACTTCTTTGATGCCTCGGCACCGACAACTGGGAGATGCGATTGGGTTCCCGGAACGGCTGCGCTGATTCGCCGTTCGGCGTTCGACGTGTGCCCAATCGACCCGATGATGTCGGCCTACTACGAAGACAACGACTGGGCGCTGAGAATGCAGCAGGCGTTTGCCGAACCCTTCAGACGGTGCCGCGAGGCGATTGCGATCCACCGGTACGGGCCTAGAGCCTCGACCGACAGCCTGCCCGCTCTTGCCGACCACTACGGGCGACGGATTCAGACCATGGCTCACTTCTACAGCGTTCACGACCGAATCCTTCGCAGCGGCGGCGCCGAGCTGGCCGAAGTCCTGTCTGGCACGGGTGAACTTGCCAACGATCCGGCCGCCACCAGACTGCTCCTACGGGCTGTTGGCGCCGCTGGTTCCGAACAGTTTGCCGTCGACTGGGCGGCCGGCGACTTCGCGGCCGTACTGGCAACGATCCGGTACGAGGTTTCGATGCGAGCAGAAGCTGAGGTTGAGCGGGATCGACTAGCGGCTCAAATCGAGGTTCTACGTGCGCAGCGAAGGCTCGCCGTGGCAAAGCGCGACAAGGCCCGCTCCGCGAGAAGAAAATCGGACGCCGCGATACGCCGCATTGAATCGAGTACCTGGTGGCGGATGCACCCAGGGCTCAGTCCGGCGGCAGCCAAAGCGAAGAGTCTGCAAAAGGCTATTCAGCGGAGGGTCACAAACCGATGATCAGCTACACGATCACTGTCAATGAGCCAGCTATCTGCGAGCAAAGCGTCACTTTTTCGTGGGAGGTGGATCCCGCTTGTGACTTGTACACCCAACAACACTTCACGTTGACCTTCCCGGACAGCGTTGATCTTTCTCTAGTACCGCGCACACTGTGGTGGCGCATTGCGTTAACTTGCCTGCACAGCCATTGGGTCATCCTGCGTCCAGTCAGGGTCATCCTGCCAATCCGGTTGGCACCCGGAGAGCGCGAGTTCTGGCTCCGGCTGTGCGATGCGGCAACCTGGACGCTCGAAGGCCGCGTTGCTGGTAGCGACACACGTCGGCGGATCGACCTCGTTGAGTCCGGAGCCAGACTGGTCGAGCAAGCCACCCCAAAAACCAAGCAACTAGCAGCGGCATGTTTTAGCGGTGGCCGCGACTCGCTCACCCAAGTTGGGCTGCTGACCGAACTCGGCGAGCCCTTCTTCCTTGTTACGACTGTTGCACCAAGGCTGGGATCAATCGAACACGAATCACCCCGCCATCGCGAGGTGATGTCGCAAATCGTGGATCGCTGTGACGTGGAGCTCGTTCGGGTCTCATCCGACTATCGATCTATCATCGACAACGGCTTCATCAGCGAGCAGTACGGGATGGCCGTCACCGAACTGACGGACTGTCTGCTCTATTTCAGCGCAGCGGCAGCCGTCGCAGTCTCGCGAGGGGCGAACATGGTTGCGATGGCGTCCGAGTTTGAGGTGCAGACCACCAAGCGCCGAGATGGCATGGTGATTCAACATCCTCACTTCATGTATTCAGGCGTTACCCAGCGTGCGCTTGCGGCGGCCTTCAGCCCCCACGGAATCGGCTTCAGCGGACTGACTGCTTCGCTACGACAGTTCCAGGTCCAGCGACTGCTTGCGCTGCGGTACCCAGAACTCGCTGATTTGCAGTACTCCTGCTGGTCGCTGTCCGAAGGACAGGGGGCGTGCAGTTCGTGCCGCGAGTGCCTGCGCAACGCGCTGTACCTTCTGTCCGATGGCATCTCGCCCGCTACGGCGTCGATTGACACCGCGACACTGTTTCGTTCACACCCGACGATTGACAGCGCGCGGCCACGTGAGTTTCATGACCCCGGCGAGGATCTGCGGCGATCTTCGAGAGAACAACGCCGCCGCCAACTCGAACGTATCTCGCTGCATCAGGTATCGGATCTCGTCGATGGAGACGCGGACGCACTCGCAGGCTTTGCCGCACTAAAGGCCGAGGCACTGGCAAGCGCTGAAGATTGCTGCGCCGAACCGGGATATGTCGCACCGATGCTCGAGCTTTCTGAGCAGCGTGTTCGCGACGGGCTTGAGGCGATCGTTGGCGAGTACTTCACGCGCGAGGACAATCTCGAGGGTCGGCAAGCGTTGGCGCGAACCCAAAGCCTTGCCACCTGGATCAGCGCGCCACTAACTGACCCTTCGCTCGATTCCGCAGCACGACGCGAAGACGCAGCGTTACACGCAAGGATTCCAGGTCTTCTTCCACGGTCCCCAAACCCGGAACCACTCACTGACAAGGAGCTGGCCCGAGTGGCTCCTGAACTACCCGACCCGGAGCCGCCCCTCGGACATGCTCCGAGCGGCCGTGTCTTGTACGTCGCAGATACCGATCTGTCTGGCAACGAGAGCGAATACCTACGTCAATGCATCACTGACAACTTCATCTCCTCGGCTGGGTCGTTCATCGGACGGTTCGAACGCGCCTTCGCCGACGCGTGTGGCACCGAACATGCCGTTTCTTGTTCCAGCGGAACAGCTGCACTGCAACTCGCATACGCAGCGGCTGGGATCGGCCCTGGCGACGAGGTGATCATGCCGACTTTCACAATGATCGCCACCGCCAATGCCGCTAGTCACCTCGGCGCGCGACCTGTATTTGTCGACACCGACGCGGAAACCTGGAATATCAGCCTGGCGGCCGTGACTGACGCAATCGGACCTAAGACCCGCGCGATTGTCTTGGTCCACACATACGGGCAACCCATCGACCCCCGCCCATTCCGTGAGCTCGCCGACCGCAACGACCTGCTGCTCATCGAGGATGCCGCCCAGGCGCACGGCGCGATGGCGTTTGGAGAGCGCGTCGGTGGCCTTGCCGACGTCGCTGCCTTCTCTTTCTACGGCAACAAGATCCTCACTACGGGCGAGGGCGGCATGGTCACGACCAACAGTGCGACGATTGCGGCGTCCGTACGAGAACTTCGCGACCATGGTTTCTCTGCCGAGAGACACTTCTGGCATCGCCTGCGTGCGTACAACTTCCGCATGACGAATTTGCAGGCAGCTGTCGGACTGGCGCAGGTGGAGCGACTACCAGATGCTCTGGAGCGGCGCCGCGCAACTGCAGCAAGTTACCGTTCAGCGCTCTCACGAATCGGAGGGATCGAGCTTGCCCCGCCGTCTCCGGTGGGACTCGAGAGTGTGACGTGGATGTTTGGACTGGTTGTGGCAGACGAGCCTGGCGCGACCAGTGGGCACCCGACGCTAGATCTGCGCGACCGGAATCATGTTTCCCGCGACGACTTGCGTCGTCATCTCGCGGCTGAAGGTATCGAGACGCGAACATTCTTCGTTCCGCTACATCTACAACCGTCGTACTCCCGTGAACACCGAGGACGCCATCGAGTTGCAGAACGACTTGGGCGCCATGGCCTTTACCTACCATCTGGACCGTCAATGAGGTCCGAAGATGTGAGCCGAGTGGTCGAGTCGATTGCCGAGGCATTCGGTGCGCACGAGTCGATGCCAATCGATACTTTGACCGTGGGCACCTAGCTCGAGGACAATATTCCAAGATCAGCGTAGAGCGCAGCGATCTGCGGAAGAACAGACTCTCGCGAAAACTTGGTTTCAAACAAATCGCGCCCAGCGCGGGCTAGTCGTGCGCGCAGATTCCCGTCCTCCACAAGCGCTTGAAGCGCATCGGCAAGCGCCAACTCATCATTCGGAGGCACTAGTTGCGCGTTCTCTGCGTCCGTTAAATCCTCAGTCATCCCATCGACATCGGTAGATACGACCGCAACTCCGGCCTGCAACGCCTCAAGAACTGCCACTGAACCGCTGCCCTCCTCGATCGACGGCAACACAAAAATGTCAGCAACCTTCAGGTACGGCAACACCTTTGGGACACTGCCGGTGAAGACAACGCGACCGTCGAGACCTAGCTCCGTTGCCAAGGCCTGGTGTCCCGGCAGGAGTGGCCCCCCGCCACCGATGCACGCCACAAAGTTCACTCCGCGATCACGCAGGAGCGCGAGCGAGCGGATCAAAACGTCCAAGCCTTTGCGTCCGTCGTGGCGACTCATCGCCAGTATCAGTGGGTGACCGGTCGCAAGCAGATTGACAAGTTCTGGCGGTGCTGAGGAGTCTGGCCGCCGTGTCGCTGGATTGATCAGGTCGTCTTGGAAGGCGCTCTCGGACAAATAGCTGATCTTTCGCACCTTCATTGCTGTCCCGTAATCGAGCCTCAGCAAGCGTGCTACCGAATCGTAGTTGACCAAAACGACACGACTTTGCTCGCACACTCGCTTGATAGTGGGCTGGTTAGCCCATTGATTCCAGCGTACGGCGAGTGTGGCGAATGCACGCTTCTTCAGCGACGCTTGAACCACCTCGCTCGCCAGCTTGGCTCTGGCCTCATGACCAATCGTTGTCCATGCGGTAGTGATGAGTTCGACACTCACACCCTGTCTTCGCAATCGGCTCCGAGTACGAGGCCCGATATCCGCCCAACTCGAGAATCCGTGAACAACAACTCGACCTCGTCGGTTACGAACGTACTTGACCACTGCACGACGCAGGAGTGGCGCATGTAGCGGCAAGGTCGTCCACGCTGATCCTGCCAAGGGTGTGCCCACCCGGTAGATAGTCCCGATGGAGGTCTGCTCAACCTTCGTCCCCCACGAGCGCGGGCGCATAGCGAAAAAGATCGGCTCAAGTCCCACTTCCCTCGCCGCCAACCCCCAAGCCTTCACATAAGTCGGGCCGCCACCATCGACAGTGAACGGATCGCGGCCCAAGACCAAAATCAGCTCGCCAGTAGGAGTCCCGGGCTTCATCAACGCGACGGTACAACAGGGCTAGGAATCCGGAATGGTCAGACGCGCAAAACCGGCGCGGGGAAAAGGCGCGACCCTACGAAGTGCCGATGGGTGTGTAGTTGCGCTAATCGCTTGGCGCGTCTAGATCGTCAATGCGCTCGGAGGCATCGGTCAATCCGTCCACATCTGCAGAGGCAGCACGTAAGAACCAATCTCGCGCGTCGTCAACTTGTCCGTTGGCCAACAAAGCATCGGCGTACCCGTAGAACAGGCGGGCAGCCCACGGTGCTGACTGGGGAGTCTGCGAACACGGTCCACGCAACAATGCGACGGCAGCACTTGTCTGCTCCAGATCCAGTCTCGCCCCCGCAGCCACGAGCAAGAGTTCGGCCTGCGACTCACCGCGAAGGGACTTCCCTTCGGGACTATTGGCTAGGTCGACTGCTTTGCGCGGGTTCCCGAGTGCGCGTTCGCAGTCAGCCAGCAACGGCAGCAGGTCATCGCGACCGCCGATGCGTCGCGCTGCCTGTAGTTCCTTGCGAGCAGTCGCAAACTCTCCCGATTGATACGCAGCAACGCCCACGGCTTCGCGTACCACAGACGAACGTCCTCCGATGCGGCCCGCCTCTTGAGCGTATTCGAGCGCCTGCGCTGGGTCCTCCTCCAATGACATTCGAGCTGCCGCGAGCCAGCGCTCCGCTCTAGCCCGAACGCCTGGGTTCAAAACCTCAAGGTCACGCAACACATCACGCGGCAGAATGCTGACATCGATCTCCCCAAGCCCGTCCCGAAAATCCTCAGGCGTCTTGAGAACCGAACTGTCCGAGCGCGGTGCACTCTTGCGGGCACCACTTGGTCCGGAATCCCGCCTCTGCGTGGGACTAGATGGCTTTCGATCACCCGTTGACCGTCGGTTCCGATCGCTGGGCGGCCGGGACGATCCAGTCGCCGTTCGTGACGACTTGTTCGGGGAGCCACCCGTTCGCTGATCTGCAGGGGACTTGTCAGCGCCAGATCGAGTCCCACTAGGGCGAGAGTTGCTTGGGCGAGAGTTGCCGGATGTGGAACCGCTCGGCTTGCCACGCGACCCGCTCGGTTTTGAAGCAGCGGGCTTGGACCCGCCCTTTCTGGCTGAACCGCTCCCACTTCCCTGATGTCGTGACTGGCCGCGGTTGTCTGGGCGACTACTGGACGACATGGGTGGAGCTCCGCTCTATTGAAATTTTCGAGTACCGCAAGACGCCAGGGTGTTGACTCAACGAGAAGCCCTCCGGCGCGAACTCATTATGGCGTATGGCGCAGGGCCGACGCCGAACCGCTGCGCGGACAAGCCCCTAAACACAGAAATGGCCACCGTTTCCGGTGGCCATTTCTGAAGTATGTTCGGCGGTGTCCTACTCTCCCACCCCGTCACCAGGGCAGTACCATCGGCGCTGAGAGGCTTAGCTTCCGGGTTCGGAATGGGACCGGGCGTTTCCCTCTCGCTATGACCACCGAAACTCTATGGAGATTTCAGTTGGTCGGTCGAATCGACACCTGAGCTATCAGTTGCCTTTCGACCGGTTCCCGACCGTATCTCGGGAACCGCACAGTGGACGCGTGCAAAAAAAGTGTGTATGAGGTCAAGTCCTCGGCCTATTAGTACCGGTCAGCTACATGCATTGCTGCACTTCCACTTCCGGCCTATCAACCCAGTGGTCTACTGGGGGCCTTACCAGGTTAACCCTGTGAGAGCCCTCATCTTGAAGCGAGTTTCCCGCTTAGATGCTTTCAGCGGTTATCTCTTCCGAACGTAGCTAATCAGCAGTGCCCTTGGCAGGACAACTGACACACCAGAGGTTCGTCCACCCCGGTCCTCTCGTACTAGGGGCAGGTCTTCTCAAGACTCTTACGCGCGCGGCGGATAGGGACCGAACTGTCTCACGACGTTCTAAACCCAGCTCGCGTGCCGCTTTAATGGGCGAACAGCCCAACCCTTGGGACCTACTCCAGCCCCAGGATGCGACGAGCCGACATCGAGGTGCCAAACCATGCCGTCGATATGGACTCTTGGGCAAGATCAGCCTGTTATCCCCGGGGTACCTTTTATCCGTTGAGCGATGTCGCTTCCACTTGCCAACACCGGATCACTAGTTCCGACTTTCGTCCCTGCTCGACTTGTCAGTCTCACAGTCAAGCTCCCTTGTGCACTTACACTCGATACCTGATTGCCAACCAGGCTGAGGGAACCTTTGAGCGCCTCCGTTACATTTTAGGAGGCAACCGCCCCAGTTAAACTACCCACCAGGCACTGTCCCTGGTCCGGATCACGGACCTAAGTTAGACAGCCAATACAATCAGAGTGGTATTTCAACGATGACTCCACTCGAACTGGCGTCCGAGTTTCATAGTCTCCCACCTATCCTACACAAATTGAATCGACCACCAATACCAAGCTGTAGTAAAGGTCCCGGGGTCTTTCCGTCCTGCCGCGCGTAACGAGCATCTTTACTCGTAGTGCAATTTCGCCGAGTCTATGGTTGAGACAGCGCCCAAGTCGTTACGCCATTCGTGCAGGTCGGAACTTACCCGACAAGGAATTTCGCTACCTTAGGATGGTTATAGTTACCACCGCCGTTTACTGGCGCTTAAGTTCTGAGCTTCGCAACCGAAGTTGCTAACCCGTCCCCTTAACGTTCCAGCACCGGGCAGGCGTCAGTCCATATACATTGTATTGCTACTTCGCATGGACCTGTGTTTTTAGTAAACAGTCGCTTGGGCCTGGTCTCTGCGGCCAATCCCAGCTCGAAGAGTAAATCTTCTCACCAGAACGGGCCCCCCTTCTCCCGAAGTTACGGGGGCATTTTGCCGAGTTCCTTAACCATAGTTATCTCGATCGCCTTAGTATTCTCTACCTGATCACCTGTGTCGGTTTGGGGTACGGGCGGCTTTAACACTCGCTAGAGGCTTTTCTTGGCAGCATAGGATCATCCACTTCGCCTTAATCGGCTCGGCGTCAGGTCTCAGGCACATGAGATACGGATTTACCTATATCTCGCCCTACACCCTTACCCCGGGACTACCATCGCCCGGGTTGGACTACCTTCCTGCGTCACCCCATCGCTTGACTACTACTAGTTCGGGTCGCGCGCTCCACTCAACTCTTCCCGAAGGAATCACTGAGCTTTGGGCGCTTAGCATTACTAGGTTCGTCAGGGTCGTGTTAATGCCGGTACGGGAATATCAACCCGTTGTCCATCGACTACGCCTGTCGGCCTCGTCTTAGGTCCCGACTTACCCAGGGCGGATTAGCCTGGCCCTGGAACCCTTGATCATTCGGCGGACGGGTTTCTCACCCGTCTTTCGCTACTCATGCCTGCATTCTCACTCGTGTAGCGTCCACGGCTAGGTTCCCCTGCCGCTTCGCTCGCTACACGACGCTCCCCTACCCATCCATGCTCCTGGACCTACCTAAGTAGGCCGAGATAATGCATGAATGCCACAACTTCGGCGGTATGCTTGAGCCCCGCTACATTGTCGGCGCGGAATCACTTGACCAGTGAGCTATTACGCACTCTTTCAAGGGTGGCTGCTTCTAAGCCAACCTCCTGGTTGTCTATGCGACTCCACATCCTTTCCCACTTAGCATACGCTTTGGGGCCTTAGTTGGTGGTCTGGGCTGTTTCCCTCTCGACTACGGAGCTTATCCCCCGCAGTCTCACTGCCACGCTCTAACTTTCCGGCATTCGGAGTTTGGTTGATTTCGGTAAGCTTGTAGGCCCCCTAGATCATCCAGTGCTCTACCTCCGGAAAGAAACGCGTGACGCTGCACCTAAATGCATTTCGGGGAGAACCAGCTATCACGGAGTTTGATTGGCCTTTCACCCCTACCCACAGCTCATCCCCTCATTTTTCAACATAAGTGGGTTCGGTCCTCCACGACGTCTTACCGTCGCTTCAACCTGGCCATGGGTAGATCACTCCGCTTCGGGTCTAGAGTGTGCGACTCATTCGCCCTATTCAGACTCGCTTTCGCTACGGCTACCCTTCTACAGGTTAACCTTGCCACACACCGCTAACTCGCAGGCTCATTCTTCAAAAGGCACGCTGTCACAAGGACGAATCCCTGCTCCAACGGATTGTAAGCAAATGGTTTCAGGTTCTATTTCACTCCCCTCCCGGGGTTCTTTTCATCTTTCCCTCACGGTACTTGTCCGCTATCGGTCACCAAGGAGTATTTAGGCTTAGGGGGTGGTCCCCCCAGATTCACACGGGATTTCTCGGGCCCCGTGCTACTTGGGATATTGCTCGGGAGTTCGTATTGTTTCGTTTACAGGGGTCTTACCTTCTATGCCGGCCTTTCGCATGGCCTTCAACTACAACACGAATTTCTTACTCCCTGTCGGATCGGTAGGTCCGACAGAACAATCCCACAACCCCACACATGCAACGCCTACCGGCTATCACGCATATGTGGTTTGGCCTCTTCCGCGTTCGCTCGCCACTACTTACGGAATCACTATTGTTGTCTCTTCCTGTGGGTACTGAGATGTTTCACTTCCCCACGTTCCCTCCGCTCGACCTATGTGTTCAGTCGAGGGTAACTGGGCATTACCCCAGCTGGGTTTCCCCATTCGGACATCCCCGGATCACAGCTTGGTTGACAGCTCCCCGAGGCTTATCGCAGCCTCCTACGTCCTTCTTCGGCTCTTGGTGCCAAGACATCCACCATCTGCTCTTAATAACTTGACCAGAATAAATTTCGATGCTCGCGTCCACTGTGCAGTTCTCAAAGTACGGTCGAGGTTCGAGATGGTTGTCGCTGGCCTACGCTCGCGCAGGTAGTTCGACAGTCTCGAATCTCAGACTCGACTGGTTTCTCAACCAGTGAAGTCCTGAGGTGAGCTTTCGCCCGATCCCTCAGGACCCAACAGTGTGCCAGGAAGATTCTCTCGCTAGTAGCGTTCCACTCTCCTTACGGAGTTGTACTTGCTGCCGTTGATCAAAACAACCAACTAGTTAATGTTCCACATATCTGAGCTACCTCCCAAGAGACATTCGCTCTTGGCAAGGCTCTGGACACTAGACGATTGCTCGCTAGTGCCAAGTGCTCCTTAGAAAGGAGGTGATCCAGCCGCACCTTCCGGTACGGCTACCTTGTTACGACTTCGTCCCAATCGCCAGTCCCACCTTCGACGGCTCCTCCCCAAAAGGGTTAGGCCACCGGCTTCGGGTGTTACCGACTTTCGTGACGTGACGGGCGGTGTGTACAAGGCCCGGGAACGTATTCACCGCAGCGTTGCTGATCTGCGATTACTAGCGACTCCGACTTCATGGGGTCGAGTTGCAGACCCCAATCCGAACTGAGACCGACTTTATGGGATTCGCTCCACCTTACGGTATCGCAGCCCTTTGTATCGGCCATTGTAGCATGCGTGCAGCCCTAGACATAAGGGGCATGATGACTTGACGTCATCCCCACCTTCCTCCGAGTTGACCCCGGCAGTCTCCTATGAGTCCCCAACATTACTTGCTGGCAACATAGAACGAGGGTTGCGCTCGTTGCGGGACTTAACCCAACATCTCACGACACGAGCTGACGACAGCCATGCACCACCTGTATACCGCCCTTGCGGACCCCGTATTTCTACGAGTTTTCGGTATATGTCAAGCCTAGGTAAGGTTCTTCGCGTTGCATCGAATTAAGCCGCATGCTCCGCCGCTTGTGCGGGCCCCCGTCAATTCCTTTGAGTTTTAGCCTTGCGGCCGTACTCCCCAGGCGGGGCGCTTAATGCGTTAGCTACGGCACGGAGAACGTGGAAGGTTCCCCACACCTAGCGCCCAACGTTTACGGCGTGGACTACCAGGGTATCTAATCCTGTTTGCTCCCCACGCTTTCGCTCCTCAGCGTCAGTATCGGCCCAGAGACCCGCCTTCGCCACCGGTGTTCCTCCTGATATCTGCGCATTTCACCGCTACACCAGGAATTCCAGTCTCCCCTACCGAACTCTAGTTTGCCCGTATCGAATGCAGGCCCATGGTTAAGCCATAGGTTTTCACATCCGACGCGACAAACCGCCTACGAGCTCTTTACGCCCAATAAATCCGGACAACGCTTGCACCCTACGTATTACCGCGGCTGCTGGCACGTAGTTAGCCGGTGCTTCTTTTGCAGGTACAGTCACTTTCGCTTCGTCCCTGCTGAAAGAGGTTTACAACCCGAAGGCCTTCATCCCCCACGCGGCGTCGCTGCATCAGGCTTTCGCCCATTGTGCAATATTCCCCACTGCTGCCTCCCGTAGGAGTCTGGACCGTGTCTCAGTTCCAGTGTGGCCGGTCGCCCTCTCAGGCCGGCTACCCGTCGTCGCCTTGGTAGGCTGTTACCCCACCAACTAGCTGATAGGCCGCGGGCCCATCCCAGACCGAAAAACTTTCCACCACCATCAGATGTCTGAAGTGGTCGTATCCGGTATTAGCTTCGGTTTCCCGAGGTTATCCCAGAGTCTGGGGCAGGTTGCCCACGTGTTACTCACCCGTTCGCCACTAAGTCATCCGGAGCAAGCTCCGGAGCTTCGTTCGACTTGCATGTGTTAAGCACGCCGCCAGCGTTCGTCCTGAGCCAGGATCAAACTCTCCATAAATGAATTGTTTTATTCCTGGCAATAGAACAGATTGCTATGCGTAAATCGCTTTTGCTTTCTGTCATTGCCTCAAAGGAATCTCCTACTCCAACGGAATCGCCTAAGCGATCCCATCGAGCCGGGATTCGGCATTAACTTTTGGCACACTGTTGAGTTCTCAAGGTTCGGGCGCGCACCGATTACTTGGCCTTTTGGGCCGAGGTTTTCGGGGCAACGTTGTTACCTTAGTTGAAGACTTTTCCGGCCTTACAGCCGGGGTCTTCCCGCTTTTCGCTGAGACCAGCTACTGAGCTTGGCGGCCAGTTTAGAGTAGAAACTCTTTTCTGGGCCGAGATGAAACATTACGCTTTTTGGCCTGCCGCGTCAACTCATTCTCGTGTGTCCTGCGTCACTGTTGGATTTCGACGCTTGCAAAGTTGCGCTTACCTCGTCGAAGTAACAGCCAGCGACCGTGAACGAGCTGGTCTGGGCTTGCTAGAGCAGCCTGATCGGTCACTCGCTGATTGTCAAGGTAGGCACCACCTTCTTTGATGGTTCTCCTCGCCGCCCCTCGACTCTCGGATAGGCCCGCTGCGACGAATAGGTCGACAACCTCTGGCCAGTCAGCACCAGGTGGCACGTGCAGGACGCTGTTCGGGGCAGATTGCAGGGCCGCCTGCACTGTCTCCTCATCCAACGCAGACAGATCTCCCCCACTGAACAAAGCCAAGCCGGCAGCCTCAGCCTGCTCGCAGGCGTACTTGCCGTGGACGAGTGTGGTCAGCTCGCGAGCGAGGAATCGTTGCGCTGATCGCTTGAAAGGCTCCGCTTCATGAGCCTCTAGGAGCGGTTCGATCTCAGCACGCGGTGCCATGCTGAAGTACTTGACGAAGTTAGCAATATCGCGGTCGTCGGTATTCAACCAGAACTGGTAGAAGGCGTACGGAGTTGTTAACTCCGGGTCTAGCCATATCGCGCCGCCAGCTGTTTTCCCGAACTTCTCGCCGTCGGACTTCGTCACCAGCGGCACCGTCAGCGCGTGCGCGTCTGGCCCATCTGAGCCCTCCACCCGGCGAATGAGATCGAGTCCGGCGGTGATGTTGCCCCATTGATCCGAGCCGCCGATTTGCAGGCGACAGCCATGCCGTCGGTACAACTCTAGGTAGTCGTAGGCCTGCAGCAGCATGTAGCTGAACTCGGTGAAACTGATCCCCTGATCTGCCAGTCGCGTCTTCACCGACTCCTTACTGAGCATCACGTTGACGGAGAAGTGTTTGCCGACTTCGCGAAGAAAGTTGATCGCTGACAGCGACTGAGTCCAATCCAGGTTCGAGACGACGTCGGCGGCAGCATCGCCATCGAGGTCGACGAAGTGGCTGACTTGATTGCGAATCTGGGCGACCCATTCGGCGACCACTTCATCGCTGTTCAGACTTCGCTCAGTGGCTCGACCGGACGGGTCGCCAATCAACCCCGTGGCACCTCCGACTAGTGCGATCGGCCGGTGCCCATGTTGCTGAAACCGACGCAACATCAACAGCGGAACAAGGTTGCCGACATGAAGGCTCGGGGCAGTCGGGTCGAAGCCGCAATAGAGCTTGAGCGGACCCTCATCCAAGGCCTTCGATAACGCATCGTCGTCGGTGGTTTGGGCAACGAGTCCGCGCCATCGCAAGTCCGCGAGGAGTTCGTTCTGTTCAGGAGTAGTTGGGGATGACACATGCCTATCTTGGCCTATCAGCCGAGCTCGCTGCGGCCTGGTTTGGAAATGCACCTCAGCCCACAGTGTCAACTACCGGGCTTTGACAGGTCGATGTGCGCTGACTGTTGGATCTGCGGCGAGGAAGAACCGATGCTGCAGCGCAGCGCCCGCACCCGATACACCGGTGCGAGTGGATCTTTCTATGCCGATAGATGTGGCGCGAGAACCGTCGCCAGGGTTCCGGTACAGAGTGAGTGGCCCCGACCCAAGCAGCGATGTGCCATCAAGCTCGGGGCCAAGGCCCAGAGCCGCACCAAGGCGCCCCGGGCCCTTGGCAAGCTCCTCAGGGGCTCTCAGGACGCCGGTGGCGGTTCGCCGCGCGGCCGCGACGTCGTGGCCAACAATGACCTCTCCCCCGCGCAGGAGAACGCCTCCTGCTGACCCGGCTGGACCCGCGACGACGTTGCCACACCAGTGGATGCCATAAGACCGATAGACGTACAGGTGTCCACCAGGCCCAAACATCGTGGCGTTGCGCGCAGTGCGGCCTCGAAACGCGTGCGACCCAGGGTCCTGCCCAACCCCTAAATAGGCCTCAACCTCCGTGATGCGCAGAGCAACCACTTGCGACCCCACGTCGCTGACCAGAACCTGATCCAGTAGCTGCGGCGCAAGCGCCAGTGGATCAATCTCCGCGTATGGAAGGTCGAGCCGCACGTAATCGCTCATACCCGATGGCCTGTCAATGGGAAGGGACTCCCAGTTAGCCCAACCACGCCGGAGCAGCTGGGATCGGATCACGGGCCGACCAGACGCGTGCCTTGGTCAGCTCTTCTCGCAGCAGATCGAGTTGAGCTCGCACCGAATCCGGACCGGTACCGCCCGAGGTGGTCCTGGTGGCCAATGCGCCGGGTACGGAAAGGACCGCGCGAACGCCCGCATCCAACTCTTCAGAGATGCCGGTGAGAGTCTCGTCGTCGAGTTCCCAGAGTTCGACACCCTGTTCGTCGGCTGCCTTCACACAGGCTCCCGCTAGTTCGTGAGCCGTTCGAAATGGAACGCCCTTGGCAACCAGCCAATCCGCGATTTCAGTTGCTAGCGCATGTCCGCCAGGAGCTGAAGCGGCCATCCGATCGGTATCGAACTCGAGGGTCGCGACCATCCCGGTGACAGCAGGGGTTAGCACGAGCAACGTGTCGACAGCATCGAACGCAGGCTCTTTGTCCTCCTGTAGGTCGCGGTTGTAGGCGAAGGGCAAACCCTTCAATGTCGCCAACAACCCGGTTAGATCACCGATCAATCTGCCCGCCTTACCGCGCGCAAGTTCAGCGATATCGGGGTTCTTCTTCTGCGGCATGATCGAGGACCCAGTTGACCACGAGTCGTGCAGAGTCGCCCACCCGAACTCCTTGGACGTCCAGAGGCACACCTCCTCGCCTAGGCGCGACAGATGCACCCCGATCATCGCCGTGACGAACAAGAACTCGGCAACGAAGTCACGGTCGGAAACGGCATCGATGGAGTTCTCGGCAGCACGATCAAAGCCGAGCTCCAGCGCAACCTGATCCGGGTCCAACGGCAGAGCCGAACCTGACAATGCGCCCGATCCGAGCGGACTCACTGACGTTCGGGCATCCCAGTCCGCGAGGCGGTCTAGGTCTCGTGCGAAGGCGTGAACGTGCTTGGCAAGTTCGTGGCCAAACGACACGGGTTGCGCACGCTGCAGGTGGGTGAAGCCGGGAGCGGAACTGTCAACGTGCGCACCAGCTTGATCTATCAACGCCTCCTGAAGCGCAACGACCGTTGCGGCGATTGCCCGAGCCTTGTGACGCAGGTAGAGCCGAAAATCAGTAGCAATCTGGTCGTTGCGGCTTCGCCCGGCGCGCAGTTTTCCCCCGATAGGACCGAGCCGTTCAACGAGGATGCGCTCCACTGCGGTGTGCACATCTTCGTCGTCAGGATCGGCGTGCACCGTATCGGCGGCAAGCTGCTCACCAAGGGTTTCGATGGCACTGCGCACATCATCGAGTTCGGTGTCGGTAAGCAAACCCGCCCGGTTCAGGACACCCGCGTGAGCTTGTGTCTGGAGTAGGTCGTAGGTCGCTAGCCGCCAGTCGAAGTGGACCGACCGGGACAGCGCTGCCAGTTCAGGCGAGGGCCCCGACGAGAAGCGTCCGCCCCATAGGGCCTTGCTTGGATTCTCTGCTGACATGTGTGGTGAGTCCTCAGTCCTGTTGGGTTCGTTTTGCTGCAAGCTTCGACGGTAGTCCCCACAGCTCGATGAAGCCTTTTGCCATCGACTGATCGAAGGTGTCGCCAGTGTCGTATGTCGCCAGGTTGAAGTCGTACAGGGACGCGTTGGAGCGGCGACCTGTCACGATTGCGCTGCCTCCTTGCAGCTTCAGCCGGATATCGCCGGAGACGTCCTGGTTCATAACATCCAGGAACCCGTCGAGGGCCTCGCGCAGCGGCGAGAACCAGAGGCCGTCGTAGACGAGTTCGGCCCAGCGCTGACTGACCGAACCAGAGAATCGGGCGAGGTCCTTCTCAACCGTCACCGCAACAAGTTCCTGATGGGCACGGATCAGCGTTAGTGCTCCGGGGGCCTCGTATACCTCTCGACTCTTGATGCCAACGAGTCGATCCTCGACCATGTCGATCCGACCGACACCTCGTGATCCAGCCCGCCGGTTCAACTGTTCAATCGCCTGCAGCATGGTGACGGGTTCCCCGTCGATGGCGACTGGCGCACCACGCTCGAACGTGATCGTCACCTCGTCGGCGGGCAGGCCGAGGGTGGGGTCGTCGGTGTATTCGTAGACGTCCTCAATGGGGCCGTTCCAGATGTCCTCCAGGAAGCCCGTCTCTACTGCGCGACCCCACACGTTCTGGTCGATCGAGTACGGCGACTTCTTGGTGACGTCAATCGGCAGGTTCTCGCGCTCAGCGAACTCGATCGCTAGGTCACGGGTCATGGCGTAGTCGCGAACGGGAGCGACGCATTTGAGGTCCGGAGCGAGTGCACCCACGCCAACCTCGAACCGAACTTGGTCGTTGCCCTTGCCTGTGCAACCGTGGGCAACGGTGTCAGCCCCGTGCAAGGCGGCAGCGGCCACCAGGTGCTTCACGATCACGGGACGCGACAGAGCGGACACCAGTGGGTAGACCCCCTGGTATAGGGCGTCTGCCCGCAGTGCCGGCAAGCAGTAGTCGTCGGCGAACTCGTCGCGAGCATCCGCGACGTAGGCCTCAACGGCCCCGCAAGCTAGCGCGCGTTTGCGGATTACCTCGAGGTCCTCTCCGTCCTGTCCAACATCGACCGCGACTGCCACGACCTCCTTGCCCGTTTCCTTGGCGATCCACCCAATCGCGACGGAGGTATCCAACCCGCCCGAGTACGCCAAGACGACTCTTTCGCTCACTTCGTGCTCCTTGCTAGTTCGTCATCTGCGACCGACTGATCGCAGATTTTTGTTCGAATGTCTGTTGTTGGTTACTACCCGTCGACTCGCGGCGTGGCGTGTCTGCGGCGTTGAGCGACCTGGGCGAAGTAGTCGGCTACCTCGGATCCTCCCTTGGGATCACGGGTCACGATGAGGACCGTGTCGTCCCCGGCGACAGTCCCCAAGATGCCCGCAACATTGTTGTGGTCGATCGCTGACGCGAGGTACTGGGCCGCACCAGGAGGAGTGCGCAAGACCACCATGTTCGCCGAGTGGTCCACGCTGCTCATGAGTTCGCCCACAACGCGCTGGAGTTTGAGTACGGAGGCATCACTCGCATCGGCAGTGGGAGTGGGGTCACCACCGTCCTGCGGAATGGCGTACACCGCGACCCCGGACCCGGTGGCCACTTTGACGGCACGTAGTTCGTCGAGATCGCGCGAGAGAGTGGCTTGGGTGACGTCGAAACCCTCGTCACGAAGCAGACCAGCGAGCGCAGCTTGGGAGGCGACGGCGTTGTGCTCCAGGAGTTCGGCGATGTACTGGTGTCGGGCTGCCTTCGTGGTGAGCCGGGTCGGGCTGGTACGAATACTGCTCATGGCGATCCCTCCGTCGCTTCTGTCAGGATCGCGGGTAGCGCGTTGGCAAACTCGTCGGCCTCAGCGGTCGTGAGCGTGAGCGCAGGCGCCAACCTAATGACGTCGCTCCCGATCGCGTTAACGAGGAACCCATGCGCCGCTGCGGCGCTCGCGACCCGACCCGCCGGGACACCCTGCAACTCGAGTGCCAGCCACAATCCCAGCCCCCGGACGCCAATTAGGTTGGGATGATCGATGGCCTCGAATCGGCTGACCCAGTGCTGTCCCACAGTCGAAACATTGGCCAGAATGCCGTCATTCTCGATGGTGTCTAGGACGGCAAGAGCGGCAGCGCACGATACCGGATTCCCACCGAACGTTGAACCGTGCTGACCTGGCTCAAAGAGGTCCCCGGCCGACCCGATTCCAATACAAGCCCCGAGCGGCATACCGCCTGCCAGGCCCTTAGCGAGTGTGATCACATCAGGAATCACACCTTGACTCGTGCTCGCGAACCATTCACCTGTGCGACCGATACCGGACTGAACCTCATCGACAACGAGCAACGCGTTGCGCTCGGCGCTGATGGAGCGAGCCCGCTGCAGGTAGCCCGCGGGAGGCGCAATCACGCCAGCCTCTCCGAGCACCGGTTCCAAGAATACTGCGGCCGTCTGATCGGATACGGCCTGCTCAAGGGCGGCCACATCGCCGTAAGGGACGAAGGTGACGGGCCCGGGCAAGGGAAGGAACGGATCTTGTTTCGCCGGACTACCCGTCAGCGCAAGCGCACCCATCGTCCGACCGTGGAATGATCGGTGGGCCGCGACAATCTCAAGCTTCGAACCATCCGGTTCGGCGGTCCAGCCGTGGCGGCGTGCGAGCTTGAACGCGGCTTCGTTAGCCGTCGCGCCATCCTGGCTGAAGAAGACTCGCGCCGGGACACCCAGCAGCGCGACGAGGCGCTCAGCGAGCTTGATCCCCGGCTCATGCATGAACAGGTTGCTGGAGTGGACCAGGCGGCTGGCTTGATCGCTGACGGCGTCGGCAATCGCTGGATGGGCGTGACCGAGGGAACTAGTTGCGATCCCAGCTATGAGGTCTAGGTATTCGCGTCCGTCGAGGTCCCAGACCCGGGAACCGGCGCCGTGCGAGAACGCGATGCTGGGCGTGCCGTAGTTGTTCATCATGACGCTGCGCCAACGTACGGCCAGTTCTTCAGACGAGGTCCGGATCTTGGTTTGGGTGTCGGCCATCAGTCTGAACCCGCCAGCGCATCTGGGTTGGCGTACACCATCGTTCCAACGCCTTCATCGGTGAAGACCTCAAGCAGGATGGCGTGTTCCAATCGTCCGTCGATGATGTGGGCATTCGTGACTCCCGCGTCGACAGCCTCCAAACAAGCCCGCAGCTTCGGGATCATTCCGCCGGTGATTGAGGGCATCATGGCTGCCAGTTCGGCACTGGAGACCTTGGCGACGACCTCATCGGAGTCCGGCCAGTCAGCAATGAGTCCAGCGACGTCAGTCATCATGACGAGTTTGTCGGCGTCCAACGCAGCAGCGAGCGCGCTTGCCGCGATATCTGCGTTGATGTTGTACACCGTCCCATCCGCCCCGACACCGATGCTGGAAACCACGGGGATCAACCCGTCCGCGATCAACGTGTCAACGAAATCAGTGCGCACCTGTGAGACATCTCCGACCAGACCAACGTCGACTGGCTGCCCGTCGACTCGTGCAACGTGACGCGTCGCCTCAAAGAGGTGAGCGTCCTCCCCCGAGATTCCAACCGCGAACGGTCCGTGGTGGTTGATGAGATTGACCAGTTCGCGCTGAACCTGCCCCGTCAAGACCATCCGCGCAACGTCGAGTACCTCGTCGGTGGTAACGCGCATTCCAGCGGCGAAGGTCGATTCGATTCCTAGCTTGGTCAGTAGTTCGTTGATCTGCGGTCCCCCACCATGCACGATGACCGGCTTGATGCCAGCTAGCCGGAGGAACACGACATCAGCCGCGAACGATGCCTTCAGCGTGTCATCGATCATGGCGTTTCCGCCGTACTTGATGACGACTGTTGCGCCCTGCAGTCTGGTCATCCATGGAAGCGCTTGAGCTAACACGGACGCCTTTGCGGCGGCTACTTCTTGGATCTGCGATACCCGGGATCGCTGTTGGGCGCTCACGTCGAGTACGCCGAATTCTCGTGGACATACGCGGCAGTCAGGTCATTGGTCCACAAGTCTGCGTGGGCATCGCCGGCCGCGAGATCGACCTCAATGCGCACCTCTCGCCCAGACATGTCAACCAGCGACCGATCCTCACCAACCGAACCGTTGCGACACACCCAAACACCGTTGATAGCCACCGCGATCTGGTCCGGCTCGAACACCGCCTCGGTCGTTCCAGCCGCTGAAATCACTCGACCCCAGTTGGGATCCTCACCATGGATTGCGCACTTCAGCAGATTGCTGCGCGACACCGCCCGCGCAACCCGCAAGGCGTCTTGCTCGGTCGCAGCAGCCGAAACGGCAATGTTGATGTCCTTGGATGACCCTTCGGCGTCAGCGATCAGGGACCGAGATAACTGAGTGCAGACACTCGTGACTGCACTGCCAAGCTCCTCGGCCGTAGCGGCGTAGCCACTTGCTCCCGAGGCCATCAGCAGCACGGTGTCGTTCGTGGACATACATCCGTCGGAATCGATGCGATCAAAGGTTCGCGCCACGGCAGAGCGCAGCACACTGTCAATCAGTTGCCCATCCACCACCGCGTCGGTGGTGATAACCGACAGCATCGTTGCCAGACCCGGAGCAAGCATTCCGGCGCCCTTTGCCATGCCTGCGACGGTGAACTCTCCCATTCCGACTACGGCGGTCTTTTCAACCGAGTCTGTCGTCATGATTGCTGTTGCCGCTGCTGGGCCACCATCTGCACTTAGCTGCGCCGCCGCTTGAGCGTAGCCAGCCATGAGCTTGTCCATGGGTAGGCGCTCTCCGATGAGGCCGGTCGAGCAAATAGCGACTTCACCTGCTCCACAACCGAGCAGTTCCGCGACGTACTCGGCACTGCGATGGGTGTCCGCGAAGCCCTCCGGGCCGGTGCAAGCGTTGGCACCACCGGAGTTCAACGCGACCGCGCGTAACTCCCCGTCGCTCACCACTTGAGCGGACCAGACGACGGGCGCCGCCTTAATCCTGTTCGCCGTAAAGACACCTGCCGCAGCTAGTTGCGGGCCATTGTTCACGACCAGCGCGACGTCCTGGGCACCTGTCGTCTTCAGACCGGCCGCGACACCGCTAGCGACGAAGCCCTTGGCTGCTGTCACGCTCATGGTGCCACCGCCAGCATGGGCAGTCCGAGTTCGGGCGCGAGCCCACACATCAGGTTGGCGTTCTGTACCGCTTGGCCGGCGGCACCCTTGACAAGATTGTCGAGCGCAGCGACCACCACGAACCGATTAGCCGACTCATCAAGCGCTACTTGCAGATACACACAGTTGGTACCGCTAACGGAAGCGGTGGTGGGCCACTGACCCGGCTCCAACAGATGCACAAACGGGCTATCGGCGTACACCTCGGTAAAAGCGGTACGGGCATCTTGCTCTGTTGCCAAGCCCCGACGTCGCACGGTCGTGGTCGCCAGGATCCCCCGAGACATGGGGGCCAATAGCGGGGTAAAGGACAGCTGTGTGGGGCAGCCAGCAACAAGTGATAGTTCTTGAGTGATCTCTGCGATGTGTTGGTGCGTCCCTCCAGCTTTGTAAGCGGACATGGACCCCATCACCTCAGTGGCGGACGTCGGGATCGCCCCCTTGCGGCCCGCCCCAGACGTCCCAGAAGCGGCAACCGCGACGATGTCGCCTGGCTCGCCGATCGCATGTGCCAGCAGGGCAGCGACGCTGAGCTCGATAGCCGTCGCGTAGCAACCGGGGTTGGCCACCTTGCTCGCGGCGGCGATTTCTTCGCTGCGCCCGGGCAGCTCCGGTAGTCCATAGACCCACGGTTCCGCGGCCGACGAGGTGCCGTAGTAGTGATCCCAGTCGCTCGGATCCACCAGGCGGTGATCCGCTCCCAGGTCAACGACTAGTTGGTTTGGATCCAACTGCGCGGTTAGCTGCGCCGACTGGCCGTGCGGGAGGGCAAGGAAGAGCAGTTCTGCCTCGGCCAGCGCGCGTGGGTCGGTAGCGGCGAACTTCATCTCTCCCAACGCCCGCAGACCGGGGTGAACATGCGCCACAGGCTCACCCGCATTGCTGCCAGCGGCGGCGATTGTGACCTCGAATACCGGGTGCGTCGCGAGGATTCGCAGCAGTTCGCCACCGGCATAACCCGATGCGCCCACTACACCCACTGAAGTAGCCATGGCGTAAATATACGCATATGCACAACTAAGTGCACTGCTGTGGGGTCAAACTTGGGAGCCGGTGTTCATGATCAGTAATGGTCGCGGGACGATTACCTCGTGCCACTTCGTCTTTATCGGGTCACCGACAACCTACGAGTAGCCGGTGCTGCGGCGCGCGGCGTTGCCCGGTCTGGACTGATCCGTCCAACGAGTCCGCGCGCGACTTTGCAGCTAACCAGCGGGGTGCTGCGCTGGGGTACCAGTCCCGCAGTCGGTTTCTCGCTAGGAGCCGCTCGCCATCCTGACTCGATCGCCGTCATCGATATCGACGAGGCTGTTCGCCCCTATGTGTCATTCGCCGAAATCGACCATCGGTGCGATCGGCTTGCGCTCAGCCTGCTGGACCGCGGTATTGGGCCCGGCTCGCGCGTGGCCCTGCTCGGTCGCAACTCACGCGCCTATCTGGAAACGATCACAGCCGTGTCCAGAACAGGCGCTGACTTGGTGTACCTGAATACGTCCTCTTCCCCAGATGCCGTGGCCTCGATCTTGAGCGAACAGAAGGTGGAGTTGCTTATTCGGGATGAGGAGTTCGCCGATCGAGTTCCGACTGGGATCGCCTGCCTGTCTGCCGACGACCCATCGGGAGTCGCGCTGCTAGCCAGCCTGCCTGGTAAGGGGAAGATCCCCGCGGTTACCGAGCACGGCAAGCACATCATCCTGACCTCCGGCACGACGAGCGGCCACGCACGTGGAGCTGGACGCTCCTCAGTTCCGCTCGACGCTGCGGCCGCAGTTCTCGACGCTTTTCCCATCAAGATGGCGGGCACGATGTTGCTCGCTGCGCCGCTGTTCCACTCCTGGGGATGGATGCTGCACCGGCTCTCGACGTTGCTCGACAACACCGAGATCGTGATGCGCCGTCCGGATGCCCAGCGAATCTTGGAGTTGATCGACACCCACCAGGTCGAGACGCTGGTGACCGTTCCGGTCGTTCTACGCCGACTCCTGGAGATACCCAAACGCGTGCGCCAGCGCTACGACCTCAGCTCGCTCAAGTGCGTGGCAGTGAGTGGGTCCGCATTGCCCGGTGACCTGGCGATTGACTTCATGGATGTATTCGGCGACGTGCTTTACAACCTGTACGGCAGCACTGAGGCAGCTTTCGCCACCTGCGCCACTCCCGATGACCTGCGGGCAGACCCACAAAGTGCCGGGAAACCCCTCGCCGGGGTGCATATTGAGATCCTCGATCGGCGCGGAAGGCCCGTCCCGACCGGCCGCGACGGTCGGGTCTTCGTCGGCAGCCGCACGACCTTCGACGGGTACACCGACGGCACCGATCGGGAACGCACGCGCGGGCTGGTATTTACCGGCGATATCGGACGCCTCGATGATCACGGCCGCCTCACTGTCGTTGGCCGCGCCGACGACATGGTCGTGACCGGTGGCGAGAACGTCCATCCGACAGAAGTCGAGGAGGTGTTGCGGCGCAATGACGACATCGCCGATGTAGCGGTCGTTGGCGTGCCAGATCCGGTGTACGGGTCAATCCTTGTGGCCTACGTCGTCCCCTGGCGTGGTGTTGAGTGCGACGAGCAGCTTATTTTGGCCTGGGCCCGCAAGCGCCTAGGGCCGCATCATCGACCACGGCAAGTGGTGTTGGTGGATGAACTACCGCGCAACCCTACGGGCAAGATTCTGCGTCGCGCCCTCGTCGGCGACAGCGAGAGCGAACCTGAATGGCCCGAGGACCAAGTCGACTGACGGGAGTCGCGATTAGCGTCAGCCGACCTGGACTGGGAGACATTCCCGCCTATCCGCGCAGTTGAGCCCCGCACACCTCTTGAGCACGGCTGATCGCACTCGTTCGCGCCGCAGCTACCTCAGCAACTTCAAGGGTTCGATCCGGGGCACGAAAGCGCAGAGCGAAGGCCAGCGACTTCTTCCCCTCACCTAACTGCGCACCTCGGAAGACGTCGAAGAGTCTGACCTCCTCTAGCAACTCTCCAGCGCCCTGCACTAGTGCGGATTGCACAACATTGGCCGGTGTCGTCTCGTCAACAACCAGCGCAACATCCTCCTTGGCCACTGGGTAGGTGTGAACACTCGGCCCGACCGGTACGTGAGCCGTACCGTGGGCGATGACGGCATCGAGATTCAGTTCGAATGCACAGGAGCGTTCTGGCAACTCCCATGCAGCACACACTCGCGGGTGCAACTCGCCGGCGTACCCAACAACGTCGCCTCCGACGACCAACTGCGCGCAACGCCCGGGGTGAAACGAAGGCTGGCTACCCGGCGCGATAGTCACGCTGACTCCGAGTTCCTCAGCGATCCGCTTGGCCAAACTCGTCGCATCGAGCCCAGTCGGCTTTGCGCCCTGGCCCCCACCAACTGTTGAGTTCCGCGGCTCCCGCCAACACAGCAGCGATCGCTCGATGCTGGCTCGGTAGGCGGGCATTGAGCTGGCCAAGTTCGGAATCGCTTGGCCGAGTCTGGACTCCGACAACCGGTGGCGTCGATGCCAGGTCCGCCGAACCTACCCGAGCCACGGCGCCCACCTCGAAGATGGCGATGGACTCCGCCCCCGAGACCAGTTGCGTCGGGCTGTTGCCAGCAGCCCGGGCAACGAGAAGGTTCGCATACTCGGGCTGCTCTTCAGACAACGGGTTTACCAAGCGCACGGCATCTCGCAGCGGATCGGCCGCGTTGATGCCGGATTTGTCGAAGTCGGCAGGTCCGATGAAGGGGTAGTTCAGGACCTCGACGAGACCGAGAGATGCGGCGAGGCGGCTCGCGCGCCTGCGCAGTTGCTGAGCTGTTGTCAATCCGCGCCCAGCGGGGGCCGCCGGGAGCGTCGAAGGAATCCGGTCGTACCCCAGCAGACGGATGACTTCCTCGACCGCATCAGCAGGATCAGTCAGATCCGGGCGCCACGACGGCGGCACAATATGAAGCACGTCGTCCTCGCGTTGCACCTCGCAACCGACTCGCTGGAGTGTGTCCACGGCGGTGACCGTCGAGATCTCCATCCCGGCGGTGCGCGCTGGCAACTGCCCCGGCATCGCAATGACTGTCGGATCACTCGGCGCTTGCTCTGCCGTCATTCCAGCATTCACACCACCGGCCAACTCACAGATCAGCGACGCCGCGTACTCAGATGCGTAGGGAGCGATTACCGGGTCGACGCCGCGTTCAAATCGGCGTGATGCCTCGCTCGACAACTTGTGGCGCCGTGACATCTGCGCGACTACCACGGGATCGAAGTGAGCTGCCTCCAACACGATATTTGTGCTCTGCTCGGATATCTCGCTTGCCAGACCCCCCATAGTGCCCGCGAGCGCCAGTGGCCCGCTTTCGTCAGCGATGACCAAGTCGGCTGGATTGAGCGTTCGTTCAACGTGGTCCAGAGTTGTCAGGGTCTCCCCCGCCCGTGCACGCCGTGCGACTAGTCCACCGCGCAGCGTGTCCTTGTCGAATGCGTGTAGGGGCTGGCCGGTCTCTAGCATCACGTAGTTGGTGACATCAACGATCAAACTCACCGGACGCATGCCAGCTGCGAGCAGACGCGAACTCATCCATGCTGGCGTCGTGACGTCGGCCCTGACACCAAGCAGCGTGCGGGCGGTGAACACATCACAACCACCGCTGTCATCGAAACTGCAGGTGACTGGTTGAGAGTCTGCGACTGGCGCTGGCAGGGACGCCAACTCCATCGCCTTGTCTCGAAACTCAAGGCCGAGCGCGATCGCGGCCTCACGCGCAACTCCACGAATCGAGAGTGCGTAACCGCGATCGGGGGTCACTGCGATGTCGAGTACCTCGGTGTTAAACCCGAAGAACTCCGAAGCGAGATCTCCGACTTGCGCAGCTGAGTCGTTGAGAACCATGATGCCCGAATGGTCGTCGCCCAGGTCGAGTTCCTTCGACGAGCAGATCATCCCGTCGGAGACTCGACCATAGGTCTTGCGCGAGGCGATGGCGAAACCGCCAGGCAGTACCGAACCCGGTAAGGCAACCACAACGAGGTCGCCAACGGAGAAGTTGCTCGCGCCACAAACAATTTCTCGCGTGCCACCGTTATCTGAGCCTACTTCGACGTGGCAGAACCTAATCGGCTTCTTGAACTCGGTCAGCTCCTCGATCTGCGCGACGCGACCGATAACAACAGGACCCTGCACCGGAGCGAACACATCTACAGTCTCGACTTCTAGACCTAGATTGATGAGGGCATCGCTGAGCTCACGGCCTGAGAGTGTGTTCGGCACGTCGACGTAATCGCGTAGCCAGGGAATGGGGACTCTCATCTGCTAACCCTCCAAGCCGAAGGCGCGGGTGAAGCGAATATCGCCCTCAACCATGTCGCGCATATCCGTGATGTCGTGCCGGAACATGAGTGTGCGTTCCAAGCCCATGCCGAAGGCAAAGCCGCTATAGCGCTCCGGATCGACTCCGCAAGCTCGCAGTACGCGGGGGTTCACCATTCCGCAGCCTCCCCACTCGATCCAGCCTTCGCTACCGCATGTGCGACACGGCCGATCGGGGTTAGCGACACTGTCGCCACGACAGGCAAAGCACTGCAGGTCGAGTTCGGCACTAGGTTCAGTGAAGGGGAAGTACGACGGCCGCAGTCGAGTCACGAGTCCCTCCCCGAATACTGCGGACGCGAGGTGATCCAACGTGCCCTTCAAATCCGCCATCGTGATTCCCTCGTCCACGGCGAGACCCTCGATCTGGTGGAACACCGGGGTATGGGTCGCGTCGAGTTCGTCGGTACGAAACACCCGCCCGGGACAAACGACGTACACGGGCAGCTCTCGAGACAGCAACGCGCGAATCTGAACCGGCGAGGTGTGGGTTCGCAGCACGACACCGTCCTGCGCGGGTTCAACGAAGAACGTGTCCTGCATCGTGCGCGCCGGGTGATCGGCAGCAATGTTTAGCGCATCGAAGTTGAACCACTCGGCCTCGATCTCCGGACCCTCAGCGAGTTCGTATCCCATCGCCACGAATACGTCGGTCAACCGCTCGCCGATAGTCGTCAGCGGATGTCGGGCACCAACGCTGCCACGATCTGTGGGCAAGGTGACGTCGACCGCCTCCTCTACAAGGACTCGCGCGTCGCGTTCTTCCTCAAGTTCGCTCTGGCGACTTGCCAGGGCAGCCTTGACCTCACCGCGCGCCTTACCTATCCGCTGCCCAGCCTGAGCTTTGGCCGCAGGTGGCAACGCCCCGATCTCCCGGTTCGCCAGTGCCAGTGGCGAACGATCGCCAGTGTGGGCGATCTTGGCTGCCTTGAGCTCGTCCAGGTCGTTCGCATTGGCGAAGGCAATCAGTGCCTGCTTAGTCGCAGCCTCGACCGCTGCCGGGTCGAGCGCACTGACCTCCACTGGGTCGTACTCCTTGTTTGGCGCGGACATGAGCTCCTCTTCGCATTGCAGACGGTGGCAACCTCCAACGTCAGAGGGTACTCGCCGGACGGTGTCTCAGCGTCAGCGCGGGAGAGGTGCGTAATGCGACCTCTCCCGCGCTGTTCTCGATGTGGTTCAGGGACTCGCGTCATGCTGGATCCCTGGCGATGCTGACTAGGCCTCCGACATGACCTCGGGTGTCGGCTCCTTGGCTGCGCGCTCCGCAGCACGGCGGTCGGCCTCTCGCTGCTCGTCCTCCGGTACTGCCGGTGATTCGATCCTGGTATTCGGGTTCTTTGCGTCGATCCACGCCTCTAGTTCGGGTGCAGACTCCCACGAGGTGATCAGGCAGTAACGCGGCTCATCGCCGGGGTGCCAGACTGCGTGGTACAGGCGCTGGGTGTCGATGACTACCTGGGTGCCAGCGGGCAGCGGAACACGGGTCTCGGTGGCTGGGTCGTTCTTGTCTTCGCGCAGAATCATGACTGAGTCTTCATCGTCGGTCAGATTGAAGAACGAACGCACAATCCACCCGGTGCCTTCGGGATTGAGTCGGTTGTTGTCGTCGATGTGGAGGTTGTGAATGGCGTCGGCGTAGGAGTTCGGCTGCAGTTCGATCACTCGACAGCGACCGATGTTCACCCCTGGCTCTTGCGCGCGAGCAACGAGGCGGGGAGCTAGTGCCACGTTCTTCTCGACCCAGACGCCGTCTTTGTCGGTCTTTGGCGGGGTGTGATTCCAGAAGCCATCGCACTCCATATCGCCGTAGGCGGATGCAAGCGGGGAGAATCGGGTGTCGCCGGAGGACTTCCAGTTCACGTACTCGATGTCTTTCCACTCCTGCGGATCGGCAGACTGGTCATAGGAATCAACCATGACGAATCCGGAATCTTCCAGTACGGGCATCTTGTAGTACGACATATCGTGCTCCCACTTCCTTGGTAGATCAATCTGATCAGGCTGTGTAGTCGATCATTGCGGTCGATCGCGGACGTCGACCGCTGCTTCGCTGAGCTAACCCTGCCACCTAGGCGCACTGACTCGGGCGGACGACACTCTGTTTCGTGGCATTTATTAGGGTACCCTAACTTCCTTCGCTCGAGTCGTCGTGTACAGACACAAGGCGGCCGCTGCTGCGACGTTGAGACTCTCCGCCTGACCCACGATGGGGATTCGGACCGTCCGATCGCAAGCCGAGATTGTCTGAGCATCTAGACCAATTGCCTCGTTACCTAATACCCAGAGGACTGCGCCGCCAAACTCTGGCAGAGCATCAGGGTCGAATAGAGACAGTTCGCCGTCAGCCGCGGTGGCAAGGACTCGCATACCGCACTTCTTGGCCACCGCGATTTCGGTCAATGGGCGCTCACACGACAGCGTCTCGATACCAAATACCGATCCTGCGCTCGCTCTGACCACCTTGGGACTGAAGGGGTCAGCACTACCTGGCCCCAAGATGACGAGATCTGCACCTGCCGCGTCGGCGGTGCGGATGACGGTGCCCACGTTTCCTGGGTCTTGCGATCTCTCGAGCATGACTGCAAACCGATACTGGCCCTCATTCCAGGCGCCCACAGGCTGTTCGGGTAACTCGGCAATCCCAATGATCCCCTGCGGCGTTCGGGTGTCAGCGATTGAACGTGACGTTCGGTCATCCATTTGGTACACCTCGACGCCAAGCGCCTCGGCGGTGGCAACCGTCCCGGCGAACTGCTCGAATGCGTGTTCAGTGACCAGCAGAGAGGTAATTTGCTGAGCCCGCAATCCATATTCGACGGATTGCGGGCCCTCAGCTAGAAACTTCTTCGATTCGACTCTCGCGTCTCGCTGACTAAGTGATCGAGCCAGCGCGACGATCTTTGACGATTTGCCCGCGATCCGGCGTGGCGAACCGTCACCGTTCACTTGTCGGACTAGGCGGCAGGTGCGGTCGTCTCGACCGCGTTCTTGGCGACCTCAACGAGCGCCGAGAACGCTGCCGGATCGTTGACGGCAAGCTCAGCGAGCATCCGTCGATCGACCTCAACTCCGGCGGCGCGCAGGCCCTGGATGAAACGGTTGTACGTCATACCGTCCGCACGAGCGGCAGCGTTGATGCGCTGAATCCACAGGCGACGGAACTCGCCCTTACGCGCACGGCGGTCACGGTAGGAGTAGACCATCGAGTGGGTAACTTGTTCTTTTGCCTTGCGGTAGAGCCGTGAGCGTTGTCCGCGGTAACCGCTCGCGCGCTCGAGGACTGCCCGGCGCTTCTTGTGCGCATTTACTGCGCGCTTTACGCGTGCCACTTTTATCTCCTAGTTGTTCTTGGTTTCTCAAGTATGGCGAACCCGTGAGGTTCCGATCGGTTGATTAACGCAGGCCCAGCAGACGCTTAACCGACTTCACGTCGGCCTTGGCGAGCGTTGAATCCAACATCAATCGGCGGGTGCGCTTGGAGTTCTTAACCTCCAGCAAGTGGCGCCGGTTCACATGTTCGTGCGTGATCTTCCCGGATCCGGTGACCTTGAAGCGCTTCTTGGCCCCACTGTGGGTCTTCATTTTTGGCATGTGCCTCGTACTCCTTGGTTGCGCCGCAGTTCGCTGCGGGGGTAGGTGGGTGTGACTACGACTCGTCGTCTGCGCCTGCGTCTGCCTCCGCGTCGGCGGCGGCGTCACGGCTGGTCTTGATGTCCGACTTCTTGCGCAGCGGCGAGATGACCATGACCATGTTGCGACCGTCCTGTTTCGGGGTTGACTCAACGACTCCGAGTTCGGCCACGTCCTCCGCTAACTTCTGCAAGAGCCGGAAGCCCAGCTCTGGTCGAGACTGCTCGCGACCGCGGAACATGATGGTGACCTTGACCTTGTCGCCTGCTCGCAGGAACCGCTCGATGTGGCCCTTCTTGGTGCCGTAATCGTGCGGATCAATCTTTGGGCGGAGCTTCATCTCCTTGATGATGACGTTCGTCTGATTACGACGAGTCTCACGTGCCTTCATCGCGGCTTCGTATTTGAACTTCCCGAAGTCCATCAACTTGCACACCGGGGGCCGCGAGTTGGGAGCTACTTCCACAAGGTCTAGATCAGCTTCTGAAGCAAGTCTCAACGCGTCTTCGATTCTGACGATGCCAACTTGTTCACCAGCCGGGCCCACGAGCCGTACCTCGGGGACTCTGATCCGCTCATTGATGCGTGGTTCGACGCTGATGGCGCCTCCTTCTGTCGTCGGTCTGCTTCACGGTGCCGGTATCCGGCGGGTTTGCTAGGTGTGAAGGGAGAAATCCGACGCAGGGGCGCAACTAGTGTGCGTCTCGCGTTGGTGACCTCATCGACTGTACATCGAAAGGTGGGATTGCTCCGCTTCGTGTTTTGCTCACCGACTCCGAACGTTCCACACCTCAGTGCGGGTGCGTACGGCGACCGGCGTAGTGAAAGAGTAGCAGCATGTCAGAAACCACAACAGCTTCGAGTGACAGCAGTGCACAGGCAACCCGCGAGATCGCCGACGTCCCGGCGGTTGAGGTGGTGACCACGGTAGCGGTTCACCTCATGAGCGCAGCGGCAGTCAAGTGTGGCCTCAGTGACGATGACGACGCCCAAGACCAGGTCGATTTGGCCGAGGCTCGCATCCTCATCACCGCCCTCGCTGGGCTGGTGAACTCCTCGGCCCCCCTACTCGGAGGTTCCCATGCCGGGCCACTGCGCGATGGGTTATCGAGTCTGCAGGCCGCATTCCGTGAGGCATCACCCATCCCAGATCTGCCAGGCGAAGGCCCCGGCGAGGTTTAGCTCACCCCGACTGAGTGGCTAGATGGCCCGGGGCGGCCCGAAAATGGTGTGGACACCTGGTGACCACATGGTGGCCACATCCGGGGAACCGGTGACCTCGACCCCGGCCGCCTGGACCAAGTCGTCGGCGAGATCGGTCAGCGTCGCCTGATAAAGCGACCAGGGTCGATGCCAGTTCGGGTGCCAGACTGTACGACCGAGCAGGGTCGCGTGTAGTCCCCACCGAGCGGTCAAGAAGTTCGATAGATCCGACGGTTCGTCGATGCGATCGCCAATATCGACCGTGACGGCACTTCGCAGACCTCGACGCGGCCACCTCTGCCGGGACAAGTAGCGCACCCGCGCCCCGATGCGACCGATACGCATATGTGACCAGGTGTAGGGAAGTCGGTAGCCGTATCGCGCGGACATGGCCGTCACCAAACGCGACGCCTCCAAGCTGAGAAAGACCACCCCGTGTCGCCCGTCGTCATCGACTGAGTAGAGCCGAACGTTGGTCTCGGCGAAGTCACCGAGGTAGGGCACGGGCCGATCAGCTAGGCCCGCCTTGCGCATGTGAAACGGAATCAGCCCCACGTAGGTGCGACCGTCCAAGACATCTGGGCGTACTCCGCGCGGCATGAAGTGCGCGACATCCTTCGGATCAACCGACCAGTGAAGAAACGCCAAATCTCGCCACTGTTGCCCGAATACCACCGGGCCTCGCAGTGGTGGCGCCACTAAATCAAACGTCGCGGGAAGTGCCATCTCAGGCCGCCGACTCCAAGGCGGCGACTTTACAGGCCGGAGTTGAACCAGGAAGTCGGTATCGGTTGCGGGCGATGAGCTTGTAAGCCCGATCCGTTACTACGCGCAGGGCCGGCGCGTCCAACAGTGCGCCCAGCAGGGGCCACGGCGATGGTGCCGACTTGAGAGCGGCCGCTGCTGCTGCGCCGCCGGACAGCTTTTGCCCGTGCCTGGGGATCCATTGGATCGCCTCTGCACACTCCTGCTGCGTAACCCCAAGTGCATCCAAGTCAGTCAGTTGCCACGCGACGATTCGTGCTCGAGGTTTGATCCAGCGCTGTACGAAGTTAATAGACATCGTGCAGAATCCGCAATCTCCGTCAAAGATCAGGATGGGCTTTGGATCGGTCGTCTCGGACATCTGCGGGTCCCTACTCTTTGGCAACTACTGCGGACATGACTTGAACCTACCGCGCAGACCATTTGCGTGCCGCTGCTCCACTGTCATACCGTCACCGTTCCCAGTTCAACACCACCGACTAAGCGCCGAGCTAGGTAGTTGTTGGCAGGAAGGGCGCTCGCTACTTCCTGCAGCACCGGAGTGGGGTCAACCCCTGCACCAACAATCACGTTGAGGCGCAAGGCAGCGTCACCACTGGGTTCTGCCAGCTCAAACTGACACCCAAATTCCCCGCTGATCGGTTGGAGTAACCCGACTAGGGCCTCGCGAACTGCTGGATCCGCTGCGGCCGGAATCATTGAATCGCCACTTTGTAGCGCTGCGAGCTCCGATCGGGAGACGACGAAGCGATAGCTCTGATTCACGTCGATCAGCAGCGCGTCGGCACCCTCGTCAATCGCCGCAGCGGCCGCCTGGCGTAACCATGCGGCCACGGGTCGCGCTGCGCCGTCCCACTCACTCAGTGCGGTAGTCGAGGTAAAAGCGAGTAGACCTCGTCGACCGTCTGGGGTTTGCATGGAGACGGTGGCCATATGGCTGTCCTTCTCAACCTCGTGCCCGTCAGCTTGCGTTTCCACCGAATCCAGAATCGCTGTTACTGGAACGAATACCCTCGAGTTGGCTAGGGCATCCAGCACCTGCCACCGAGTGACCGTGCCCGTTCGTTGATCCTGATCAGCTTCGTTGGCGGCGTAGCCGACGAGCACATCGATGACGGCGGGATCTGCGTCGCCGGTGTCGCCAGCGAACTCGGAACGTGGGATCGACTTCCCTTCGAAGCGCTCGTCCGTACCGGTCATACGAGACCACCTCCATACCGTGTTCGACGCGTCAAAAGTCGTTGCATCGAGTCTTGGGCAAACAGATCTTCTAGAGCCACTGCCACTTCGGTCCCAACCCCGTCCAGGGTCCGAGCAGAGTCGGTGGAATCTTCCGGCACGATGGCGTCGACAAAGCCATCTTCGGCCATCGCCACAGCCGAGACCCGCTGCCGTTGCGCCATCTCGGGCGCCCGATCTGGGCTGCGATATCGAATCACCGAAGCGCCCTCTAACGGAAGAGGGGAGACCCACGACCGACTCGTTGCCACGACTCGGTCGGTCGGCAGCAAAGCGATTGCTCCCCCACCACATCCTTGACCGAGGAGCACGCTGACGGTGGGAACCTCCAGCAAGCTGAGTTCGGCCAGGCACCGCGCGATCTGAGCGACCAGTCCGCCTTCTTCTGCCTCGACAGAAAGCTCAGCGCCAGGAGTATCAATCACTGTCACCAGTGGCAAGTTGAGTTGTTGAGCGAGCGCGAACCCTCGGCGCGCCGTGAGTAGCGCCGCAGGGTTGACCAAACTGCCGTCTTGCTGGGCACGTCTGTCTTGCGCGACCACTACTGCGCTATAGCCCCGCCATCGGCCGATTACCAAGGCGATGGCATCACTGCGCTGGCCCTCCCCCGTTCCGGCCAGAAAAACGACGTCAGTCATATTGCGATCGATTAGTTCCTGCGCACCAGGTCGCTCCGCTTGTTGTGTCGCGAGAACGTCCGCCCAGACGTCAGGACTTGGCACAGCCCCGTCCGGCGAGTCGGCGTCGCGGTCAAGTTCGGCGGCAACACTGATTGGCGGCGTCGAATCCGTGCATGTCCGCAGCAGCCGCGCTGCTACGCCGCGCAGGTCGGCCAAGTCCACCACTGCATCAATGACGCCGACGTCGGCGAGATGGTCTGTAGTTTGAATCCCAGCTGGAAACGCCTCACCCATCAAGGTCTCGAACACCCTAGGCCCGAGAAAACCGGCCAGCGCAGCGGGTTGCCCGAACGTGACCGTGCCCAGCGACCCCCAGGTGGCCATGACTCCCCCAGTCGTCGGATGCCGCAGCCAAACCAGAAGCAAACTGCCGCGGGCACGCAGTCGGGCCGCAGCAGCAGCAACGTCGGCCATCAGCATGAACGCCGGAGTCCCTTCCTGCATTCTGGTGCCGCCGGAGGTCGGAGAAGCGATCACCGGCAAGGACTGCGCTGCTGCGAAGTCGAAGGCAGCGATCACCAACTGACATGCTGCCCGCCCAGCCGATCCAGCGAGAAAGTCAAAGTCTCCGAGCACCAGGACGGTGCGCACGCCGGAAACCCGGGCGAGACAAACTCGGACTGATTCCGCTGATCCCGTCTTTTGCTGAGCATCGAAAAGCTCTGCCTGGTACCCAGAGTCCATAGTCTCGAAGGGAGGAAGCCCCAGTTCCGTTGCGCCGAGTAGGACACACGAGCCGGGATCAACCAGCGCCTCGATAACGTCGGCGGTCGGGATCCGATTCACACCCACCACGCTAGCGCCCCCTAGGTCGGGTCGTTGAGCGGTAGGTGCGTTTCGGTGTCGGAGGCTGCGCTCCAAATGACCACTAACCGTTCAAGGCTTGCTCCATCTCGCCAACGGTTTTTTCACAGATTTCGTTGGCACGGGTCAGATCCCCGCTCTGCGCAGCTTGGGCGGCGTCTCTGGCTTGATCTGCCCAGCGTTGTCTGTCTTGCGCAGATATGCCTCCAGCCACGGTCAAATCACGTACGAGTTCGCCGTATCTCCTCGCACAACTTGTGTAGTTGGCATTGCTAGGCGTTGCTGATGTCACCGGCGAGGTAGGGCTAGGCGATGTGCTCGTTTGTGGCGCGCCAACCGGGACTTGCACGTCGGTGCCGCTTGTGACGTCGACAACCGTCAAGTTACTCACGACCGGACCAGGCGTGATGACGATCAGATTGTCGGGATTGAAACCGGACCATGCTGTGCCGGAAAAACTTGGACTTGAGGAGGTCGCCACGGGAGGAGTCAATGGATTCCCGCACGCGCAGCGAACCCGAGGTACGCCGACACTGTCCACCAGCACGGCGGTGCCAGCCTGGAGGACATATTGAAAGGGCGTCGCTTGTGAATCAGTCAGCGTGTAGTTCGTCACCCGGGTATCTGTCCGAAGTACGACTGCGGCCGTCCCCGCTATGTATTCGCTGATCTGGTCGGCCTCAATGCCGATGACCCCGGCCCAAGCTGAAGCAGTTCCCGGATCTGCTTTCAGAGCACTAACGAGGTTTTGCTTGTCGCAGGACGAAATCGAGCTACTTCCTGCGTAGACCCGAGGACTCGTTCCCACAGTCGACTGCGTCTCACCATTCGGCTGCGCAGTCACAGTGGCCGAGCTTTCACTCGTCAGATCCACTTCCGGATTGGCCACAGACTCAGTGAAGGGGTCCGGGCCCACATCAGACGCGGCGGCCAAGAACACTTCACCACCGTCGGTAGTGTCACCTCCCCCGCAAGCCGCCAACCCAGTACTAGCAGCTAGGGCAAACAACAGGATTGCGAATCTTCTCATCCCACCATCAGAGCACTGACACGAATCGTCATGCGAGCTAAGTAGCCCAGTCGCGATCAGTTCTGGCACAAAACGAGCAAAGGTGCAGGCTGTCCGCTTCGTAGCATCGGCCCCCTCGTGGTAGTGCGTGCTACGACCTCTCCCACCGCAGTCGCGGCGACGAATGCGATACGGTCGTTTGAAGGGCCCAGCAGCACTCTGTGCGGGTCAACTTACGTGGATCGCCCGCATGCCAGAGCAGACGCTCCGCGGCACCGTGACAGTCCGGCTAGCTCAGGAGAACTAACCATGGCTTGGGTCAACACCCTGGCACTCAAGCAGCGCCTAGACACTGCCACTGCGGCGCTAGAGCCACCGTTTGCAGTCGTCGATCTCGGTGCTTTTGACGCGAATCGGCGCGATCTCGCCCGCCGTGCCCATGGCTGCCCGATCCGAGTCGCGAGCAAATCCCTGAGATCTCGCTGGGCGATCAACGAAGCTTTGCGCCACGCCCAGTTCAAAGGTGTGCTTGGCTACACCTTGCCCGAGGCGATTTGGCTCGCGAGCCCAACTGACACGGACGCGGGGATCGCCGACGTCGTCGTCGGCTATCCGAGTGTCAATGGGGCGGCGATAGCCGTCGTGGCCGCTGACCCATTGCTGTCCGACCGCATCACCTTGATGATCGATGATGTCGCACAGGTCGACCTGATCGAGAAGACAGTGCCAGCGCTGGCTCGTGCTGACAGTCGTCTGCGGGTGTGCATCGACGTGGACGCCTCCTGGCGACCCAAGCCGCCAGGGATGCGCAAGTCACTGCACATCGGAGCCAAACGCTCACCGTTGCACAGCGCTGACCAGGTTGAAGCAGTCGCTCACAGAGCGATTGAATCCCCCGCAGTCGATCTCGTGGGCTTGATGTTCTACGAGGCTCAAATCGCTGGTGTCGGCAATGAACCGAAAGGTCACCGCATACGCGGACGCGCTATCACGATGATGCAATCCGCTTCTGGGAAGGAACTGGCAGCCAGGCGCCCCGAGATCGTTGCGCACGTGCAAGCCCAGTTGTCAGCGGCCGGACATCCAGCTTTGGCGTTCGTGAATGCTGGGGGAACAGGCTCCCTAGAACTGTCGTCCGCTGATCCCAGCGTCACAGAGGTCACTGCGGGATCTGGCTTCTTTGCGCCGACGCTTTTCGATAGTTACGGGCACTTCTCGCTCGTTCCGGCGGCAGCGTTCGCATTGCCCGTCGTGCGTCGCCCGACCAGGGGCGTCGTGACGGTGCTCGGTGGCGGCTACCCCGCGTCGGGGATCGCTGATCCAAGCCGTCTGCCAACGCCTTGGCTACCGACTGGGTTGGAGCTCGATAGTCAGGAGGGCGCCGGCGAGGTACAAACGCCGCTCATCGGTGATGCCGCAGATGAGCTCGCGATCGGCGACAGGGTGTGGTTTCGGCACGCGAAAGCGGGCGAGCTTGCGGAACACTTCAACACACTCAACCTGGTGCGGGGTTCGGAGCTTGTGGACACCGTTGCGACGTACCGCGGCGAAGGTCAGTGCTTCCTCTAGCTGCCCAGAATCGCGTGCTTCGCACATCGTGACCGGGTCTAGCCGAAGGGCAGTACATGACAACACCCCCAGAGCCAGCCACACCCGCGGCCACCGCCGCAGGTACCCCCTCGGGATCCACCAAATGGCTAGCGCTCGCCGCGATGATGTTCGCAGTTGCCATGATTTTCATCGACCAAACCATCGTGTCGATCGCGATTCCCACCATTCAGAGTGAACTCCAACTCTCTGAACAAGGTGTGCAGTGGATCGTCAACGGATATCTACTATCGCTGTCGGCATTCTTCGTCCTCGGCGGACGCCTTTCGGACATCTTCGGGCACAAGCGAATGGTGCTGCTGGGGGTCACGATCTTTGCTGTGTCCTCCGCGCTGTGTGGAGCAACACCTGCGGGCACATTCGATGAGGCGTGGCTGATCACCTTCAGAATCACCCAAGGTATCGGCGCTGCTTTGCTGTTCCCTGCCGCCTTGGCCGTCGTCGTCTCTGCGTTTCCGCTCAAAGAGCGGGGCAAGGCGCTCGCGTTATTCTTCGGAATCACCGGCGGCCTGACGGCTATCGGCCCGATCCTGGGTGGCTACCTGAGCACCTGGACCTGGCGGGCCATCTTTTGGGTGAACGTGCCAGTCGCAATCATCGCGGTGATTCTCACGCTGATGGCGCATATTCATACCAAACACAAGAAGGAGCCGATCGACTACCTCGGAGCCGTCCTGATCGCTAGTGGGATGGCCCTCAGCGTGCTCGGTCTACAACAGGCCAGCACGTGGGGATGGTGGGACGTCAAGACCATCGGCTCGATCCTGCTCGGCCTCATCTTGCTGGCTGCATTCTTCAAGGTCGAAACCCGCGTCCCAGTCCCACTCGTGAAAGTAGCGATCTTCAAAGATCGCGCATTCTTCGTCGACAACGCGGTGCTCTTCTTCGCAATGATGGCGTTCGTCCCGGTGTTCTTCTTCGGTAGCGTCTACTCCCAGGCGGTACTGGGCTATAGCGCGTCGGAGGCCGGACTGTACCTGCTCGTCTTCTTCGCCGGATTCGCGCCAGGTGTCCAAGTCGGCGGGCGAATGCTGGACAAGTCAGGTGCCCGTTCAAGTGTGATCGTGGGATCGGCCATCGCGGCGATCGGGTTCTTCTTCTGGGCTCAGAAACTAACTGATTACAGCCTCGGAGCGCAGTGGCCGTTCATCGTGATGGGTGGCGCCGGAATCGGTCTGCTGCTGGGCCCCGCGAGTACCGACGCTGTGAACCGTTCCATCAATGCCTCCTACGGCGAGGTCACTGGTATCAACCAAACCATCCGTAACTACGGATCCAGTTCTCGGTCTAGCGATCCTGGGAACCATGCTGATCAACACAAACACCTCGAAAGTCATCGAGACTCTCACTGGGTTCGGAGTTCCGCAGGATCAGGCAACCGCCATTGGCACCAAGATTGCCACCGACGGGGCTTCGCAAGCGAGTGGTTCGCTGCCCCCGGGGATTCCTGCAGAAACGGCGGAACAGATTGGCTCCGCGATCCAACTCGATTTTGCCCAAGCGAACCAAGTCGTGTTCTACGGGATGTCGGTTGCCCTGGTGATCGCCTTCGTTGTTGCGCTGTTCCACCCCGGTGGCATGGTGACCCAGGAGAAGGAAGAGGCCGTCCCGGCAGTCGGCGGCTAGCCAACTGCGAGTTTGCCCGCAGCGGCGATCGGAGATCGCGTCGCTTTGTCTTAGATTCGACAGGCCAGGATGTCGGTGACCAGGATGCCACGACCACCGATGTCGTAGAGGTCATCCATGACCGAATGGACGTCTCTACGGGTAACCATCGCCCGCACCGAGTGCCATCCAGGCTCGTGCAGCGGAGCCACTGTCGGGGACTCCAGGCCGGGGGTGATCTGCGTTGCCCTATCGAGCATCTCCGTTCTGATGTCGTACTCCACCATCACGTAGGAGCGCGCGGCGATGACCCCTTCAAGTCGGCGTACGAACGTCTCGCTCGCGTGGTCCGCTTGAGCACCGTTGGGTCGAACGAGCAGTCCCTCGCTAACCAGCAGTGGTTCGCCAATGGGGTGTAGCCCGGCCTGTTTGAGGGTGCCACCAGTGTCGACCACATCGGCGACGAGATCCGCAACTCCTAGCGCCACAGCGTTCTCCACTGCACCATCGAGTTTGACGATCTCTGCGCTCACACCGGCACGTTCCAGCTCAGCAGCCAAAACGCCGGGATACGAGGTAGCGATGCGCATTCCAGCTACCTGCGAGATATCCGAGGGGCCTTCCGGCGGACTCGCGAGACGGAAGGTGGAGGGTCCGAATCCCAGTGCCAATACCTCCGTCGCTTGCGCCCCGGAATCGAGCAGCATGTCCCGGCCGGTGATCCCGAGGTCTAGTTGACCCGCACCGACGTAGATGGCGATATCGCGGGGACGAAGGAAGAAGAACTCGGTGTCATTCTCGGCGTCACGAACGACGAGTTCGTTCCCTCGACTGGTTCGTAGATAGCCCGCCTCGCGCAGCATCGTTCGCGCAGGTTCGCTCAGCGCTCCCTTGTTGGGAACGGCAACTCGTAGCACTGTGTCCTCACTATCACTTCGGTATCGGCTGTCCGGGTGTCTGCAGGGGGGTCGGAGCTAACCGCACTACAGGTGGGCGTAGACGTCTTTCAATGTCAAACCGCGGGCGAGCATCATGACCTGAAGATGGTAGAGCAACTGGGAGATCTCTTCGGCGGTGCGATCGGCACTCTCGTGTTCGGCCGCCATCCACACCTCGGCGGCCTCCTCCACAACCTTCTTGCCGATCTGATGCGGGCCACCGGCTAACAATGCTGACGTGCCAGAGGCGGTCTCACCGGTCGCGGCTCGCTCGCTAAGGGCGGCGAATAGCTGATCGAAGGTCTTCACCTGCCGAATCCTAGCCCGGTCCCGGGCGAGGCAGACTGCAACCTGCGCAACGTCAACGCAAGTTCGATAGCTGCCAGGGCCGCCTCCCGACCTTTGCTCTCGCGAGAGTCCGCCAACCCGGCGCGGTCCAACGCTTGGGCTTCGTCGTCGCAGGTCAGCACGCCGAACCCAACGGGAATGCCGGTGTTGAGAGTGACCTGAGTTAGGCCATCGGTAACCGCGTGGCTGACGTACTCGAAGTGCGGCGTACCCCCGCGAATGACTACCGCTAGGGCAACGACCGCGTCGGCACCGCGGGCGGCGTTCGCAGCGAGTAGCGGGACCTCGAACGCTCCCGGCGCGCGCAGCAGTGTGACGGTGGCCCCCGCCTGCTCGCACAGTTGCGTCGCACCAGCTATCAGTCCATCCATGACCGTTTGGTGCCACGAGGCGGCGACGATCGCGACGTTGAGTCCCGTGTCTACCGGAACGTCTTCCTGTGGGGCTCCTAGCGCGCTCATCCGTTATCCCGGCCTTCCTCGGCGTCGGTGTTGGTGTCGGTTGCCACCAGATGGTGGCCCATGCGGGCCGCCTTCGTTTGTAGGTAGCTGGCGTTATGTTCGTTGGGGGCAATCTCGATTGGTACGCGGTCTAGGACACTGATGCCGTAGCCCTGTAGACCTGCCAACTTCGTTGGATTGTTGGTGAGCAGACGCATACTCTTCACGCCGAGGTCGGCCAGAATCTGGGCACCGGTTCCGTAGCGGCGATCGTCCGCGGGGAGGCCGAGAATGAGGTTCGCATCGACGGTGTCGGCTCCCTCATCTTGCAGACTGTAGGCCTCCAACTTGTGAAGCAGCCCAATCCCTCGGCCCTCGTGGCCCCGGACGTAGAGCACCACGCCGCGTCCCTCTTGCGCAACGGCTGCGATTGCCGCGTCTAGTTGCGGTCCGCAATCGCAGCGCAGTGACCCAATGACGTCCCCAGTGAGGCACTCGGAGTGCACCCGCACGAGCACGTCCTCACCATCGCCGATATCCCCGTAGACCAGGGCCAGGTGCTCTTGACCTTCAAGGTCGTCGCGGAATCCGTAGGCGGTAAACACACCGTGCTCGGTCGGCATGACAGCGGCCGCGACCCGCTCGATAAAGGACTCGTGGTGGCGACGGTAGGCGATCAGATCCGCGATCGAGATCATCGCTAGGCCGTGCTCGTCAGCGAACTCGCGACACTGCGGCGCGCGCATCATGGTGCCGTCATCGTTGACCAACTCACAGATGGCGCCACCGGGCGGGAGATCGGCCAGCACAGCCAGATCGACCGCAGCCTCCGTGTGCCCCGCTCTGGCCAGCACACCGCCGGGAACAGCACGCAGCGGGAACACGTGCCCAGGTCGGGTGATGTCGTGAGCGTCGGAAGCTGAGTCGATGAGCACCCGAATTGTGTGTGCTCTGTCGGCGGCAGAGATCCCCGTGCTGATGCCATCGCGGGCATCGACACTGACGGCATAGGCGGTGCCTTTGCGGTCCTCGTTCACATGCGTCATCGGTGGCAAACTGAGCCGGTCTAGATCAGAGCCCGTCAGTGGCACACACACCACACCGCTGGTGTACCGGATCATAAAGGCGACGAGTTCAGGCGTGGCCTTCGATGCAGCGAAGATCAGGTCACCCTCGTTCTCTCGATCCTCGTCATCGACCACAACGACGGCTTTGCCATCCTTGAGTTCGTCAATTGCGCGGTCAATCGAGTCCAGACCCACCGTCGTCTCAGCGTCCCCAAGCTGGCGCGAACGTTCTTCGGGTACGACTGCGGCAGCAGTCTTCTTCGGGCGATCCTTGTCTTTACCAAGGAGTTCGTCAGCCGGAATCATGTAGTGCTGCCATTCTCGACAAGTCGCTGGACGTATTTCGCCAGCACATCAGTTTCCAGATTCACCTGATCCCCAACCTGCCGGGAACCTAACGTCGTGTGGGACAACGTCGTCGGGATGAGCGAAACCTCGAACCAGTGTCCCCCATCGTCGGATTGGCCAACACCGCTGACCGTCAGTGAAACACCATCTACGGTTATCGACCCTTTCAGCGCAACTTGCGCCGCAAGTTGGGTCGGCAGAGAAAATCGAACGACCTCCCAGTGGGTTGACGGCTCGCGGGACAGAACCCTGCCTACCGCGTCAACGTGTCCCGACACCACGTGCCCGCCCATCCTGGTGTCCGCCCGCACAGCACGCTCAAGGTTGACTCGGTCACCCGCTTGCGCATCTGCGAGAGTCGAGTGGGTAAGCGTCTCGCGCATCACATCGGCCTCGAATGAATCACCATCGATTCGGGTCACGGTGAGGCAGACTCCGTTCACACATATTGAACTACCCAGTAGGGCATCGCTGACTGACAGTGGCCCAGTGACCCAGACCGCTGCGGCCTCACCAGCGCGCGACTCGATCGAACGCAACTGGCCAAGTTCCTCGACTATGCCGGTGAACATCAGTCTCCTTTACCTGGTTCGAGCACGAGGCGCACATCTGGGCCCTCGAGGGTGGCTTGGGTGATGCGCCATTCCAACGTCTCATCGATGCTGTTGATTCCCAGATCAGCAACCGCAGCACGTCCTGCTCCGAGCAACTTGGGCGCTGTGAACCAGACCAACCGGTCGACCCTCTTTGCCTGGAGGAACGCCGTAGCAATGGTAGGCCCACCCTCGACGAGCAGGTGGCGAACACCATCGTCAAAGAGTGTCTTGAGTGCGACATCCACGTCGTGCGTTGGAAGTCGGCGCAGGTCGCTGCGAGCTAGCAGTTTCGCGCCTTCAGGCAACTGTCGACGTCCCATGACTACCGGTATCGGCGCCCGTTGCCTGCGCTGTTCGATTGATGAGTCGCTCGACGCCACCGAGTTGGGTCGGCGGTCCGTTAGTTCGGGATCATCAGCCAATGCGGTGCCCGTGCCAACCAGGACAGCATCCACCGCGCTGCGCAACTCATGGACGCGTTCCCGCGCCGCCTCGGAGGTAATCCATTGACTACTGCCGTCTAGAGCAGCCACTCGCCCATCCAGGGTCGCAGCAATCTTCAGCGTCACGAAGGGTCGCGCCCGGGTCACTGACAACGCCCACTCGACGTTGAGGGCCGCTGCCTCGGTCGCTAGCACCCCACTCTCGACGTCTACGCCAGCTCTGCGCAACTCGTCCGCCCCATGAGCCGCAACTGGGTTTGGGTCGGCCTGTGCGAACACCACTCGACGAACCCCCGCAGCAATCAGCGCCTGGACACAGGGACCGGTTCTGCCAGTGTGACGGCACGGCTCCAATGTCACGACGGCTGTCGCGCCATTGGCCAAACTGCCAGCCTCCTGCAGGGCGACCACCTCTGCGTGTGGATTCCCGGCACCGCGATGCGAACCTTGCCCGATCGTCTTTCCCGTGTCGTCAATAAGGACAGCGCCAACTCGTGGATTTGGCGTCAGCTCATTGACCGGATCCGCCGCGAGCGCAATCGCCAACTCCATTGCCGCACACTCGTCAGCACTGGCCACCGCGTTGCTCTCTCTTTCTGGTCGCAGATATCGAACATGATTTCGAACGAAACTGTGGGCGCCTAATCAGCCACGCTAGCTAGGCTCCGGGCTGGCTGGCCTGAGCTGCGGCCCGGATACGACTGATTGCCTCTGCCGGATCAGGTGTGCCGTAGACCGAGGATCCGGCAACGAAGACGTTCGCCCCAGCCTCCGACGCAATCTCGACTGTCTCCAAATCGACACCACCGTCGACCTGCAGCCAAATATCGGATTCGGGACCGAGTAGTTCGCGAGCCCGGCGAATCTTTGGCACCACGACATCTAGGAACTTCTGTCCACCGAAACCCGGCTCGACCGTCATGAGCAACAACATGTCCAACTCAGAAAGCATCTCTGCGTACTGGTCAATTCCAGTCGCCGGCTTAAGCGCCATGCCCGCGCGTGCTCCCTTGGACCTGATCTCGCGGGCCAGTCGGATCGGCGCATGAGCCGCCTCCACATGGAAGGTGACACTTCCTGCGCCAGCCTCCGCGTAGGCCGGAGCCCAGCGGTCAGGGTCATCAATCATCAGATGGCAGTCAATGGGCGTTGTGACCACCGATAGCAGCGACTCCACCACCGGTAGACCGAGCGTCAGGTTAGGCACGAAGTGGTTGTCCATCACGTCGACGTGAAGCCAGTCGGCCGCACCCGCGACGCGCTCACACTCGGCGGCCAAATACGCGAAGTCTGCTGACAGGATGCTGGGTGAGATTTGAACGTCCACGATAGGTAAGGCTAGTCCTGTTAGGTCCGCTTACGCAGCAGGGCGAAGAACATCCCATCGGTTCCGTGGATATGTGGCCACAACCGGACGTTAGGTCCATCACCGAGCTCAGGAACCCCGATGAACAAGCCACGCGAATCCTCCACAACGGCATCGTCGCGCCGTTTGAGCACCGCTGACACCACGAGGTCTGTCTCCGCCAAGTGGGGTGAACACGTCGCGTAAGCGACCACCCCGCCTGGCCGCACCAGGTCCAGCGCCGCGTTCAGCAGTTCGCGCTGCAACTTGCTGAGCTCAGGAATGTCACTCGGGGAACGTCGCCAGCGAAGATCGGGCCGGCGCCGCAACACACCCAAACCTGTGCAGGGAACGTCGAGCAGAATTCGGTCAACACCTGGGCGGATCGGCGGGTTCGTGCCGTCGCCCACCGCAACTCCGGCATATCCGGGAACACCACGCAGCGACTGGCGAACCAACCGCGCTCGGTGCTCGTGTAGTTCCAATCCGGCGGTCACTACGCCGCGCTGGGCACCCAGGGCGGACAGTAGCGCGAACTTCCCGCCAGGTCCCGCGCACATGTCCAGCCACGTCGATTCGGTACCCGCAACCTCAGCATTCGCCAAGGCGGCGGCGACGAGTTGACTACCCTCGTCTTGCACGCCAGCACGGCGCTGGCGTACGGCCGCGATGTTGCTGATAGACCCGGGCGGGGCGACTGCGCCGTATGGGCTAAAGCGAGCCGGGCTGGCACCCGCCGCAACTAGCTCATCCACCTCGGCTAATCCGGGACGGACGACAAGAGTCGCTCGGGCGGCTTCATTGTTTGCGGCTAGCAGGTCGTCGATTTCTGCGGCGCGGGCGCGACCAAGCCCATCGGTCAATGCGGAGACGATCCAGGTCGGATGGCTCGTTGCCAAACTCCGAGCAGCAAGGACGTCTTTGCCCTCGGTAATCTCTGCGGTCCACTCCGAGAAACTCTTGGAACTCACCCGGCGCAATACAGCGTTGACCAGACCTACCGGCCCTGGCCCACTGACGCTGCGGGCGAGGTTCACGGAGGTATCAACAGCAGCGTAGGCATCGGTGTCAGCCACCAATAGTTGATAGGAGCCCAACCGCAATACGTCCAGTACCCGCGGATCCAGCTTTGCCAGGGGCCGGTCTGTGCAGGCCTCGATGACGGCATCGAGGGTGAGGCGATAACGCAGCGTCCCGTTGACGACGTCGGTGACGAACGCGGCGTCGCGACTGTCCAAGTCATAGTCTTTGAGGACCTGGCCTAAGACGATGTTCGCGTAGGCGCCTTGGGATCCGACCTCGTGCAGCACGTCGTAAGCGGCCCGGCGCGCTTGCGACCCGTCGGCATGACCGGGGGAACGTCCCGAACGCTCAGGCTTTCCGGACCGACGCGATCGCTGACCGGTCATACGAGTCGATCTCCACTCTTGAGCTGGTTACCGCGAGCCCAGTCGGCTGCAGACATCTCTCGCTTGCCTGCGGGTGCCACGGTGGACAGCGCCACCGGTGCGGACGCCGTGCCGACGTAGACGGCCTGTTTGGTGACGATCAACTCACCCGGGGGGCTGGAGTCGACATCGGCGGCCAACTTGACTGGGGACAGCCGGATACGAGACTCACCCAGCATCGTCCAGGCGCCCGGTGCCGGGGTGCAGGCACGGATCATCCGGTCGACTGACAAACCAGGGTGGGTCCAGTCGATCCGAGCATCATCTTTGGTGATCTTGGGCGCGAGGCTGGAGCCGTCACTATGTTGCGGGACCGCACTCAGCGCTCCGGCTTCAATCCCGTCGAGGGTCTGGCGCAGCAGCATCGCACCAGATTCCGCGAGTGTCGCCAGCAGAGTCCCCGCCGTGTCCATGGGCGAGATGGCCGCGGTCACGGTGCCAAAAACGGGGCCGGTATCCATGCCAGCGTCGAGCCTGAAGGTCGTCGCACCAGTGATGTCGTCGCCAGCCCAGATGGCGTGTTGTACCGGCGCCGCCCCACGCCACGCGGGCAACAGCGAGAAGTGCAAGTTAATCCACCCGTGAGGCGGAATCGCCAAGACAGATTCGGGCAGCAGCGCGCCATAGGCCACGACGGGACAGGCCTGCGGTTCGAAGTCGGCCAGTGCCGCGGCGAACTCGGGATCGCGCGCACTCGTCGGTTGCAGCAAAGCAATCCCATGATCGCTGGCCAGCTGCGCGACCGGAGACATCGTGAGGGTGCGGCCTCGTCCGGAGCGGGCATCTGGGCGGGTGACGACAGCAACCACCTCGTGGTGACTGTCGATGAGAGCAGAGAGGCTTGGCAGAGCAGGAGCTGGAGTCCCAGCGAAGACGATGCGCACCGGCTAGAACCAGCGATCGAACTGATGCGGGCTGATCTTCACGATCGGCGGTTGTGCGCCAAACCATTCGGAGTTTCGGATTTCCTTCATCGCCTTCTTGCGTTCCGCAGGCGATAGGCGATCAATGAACAGCACACCTTGTAGGTGGTCGGTCTCGTGTTGGACACAGCGCGCTAGCAATCCGCTGCCGATCAACTCAACCGGTTCGCCCCACATGTTGAATCCGCGAGCAACGGTTCCCATCGCCCGCGGAGTGTCAAACACCATCCCTGGCAATGAGAGACAGCCCTCTGGTCCCTCTTGCTCCTCCTCGGACAGATCAAGGTTCGGGTTAATGAGGTGACCGACCTCGCCGTCCACGTCGTAGGTGAAAACCTGCAGCGAGACGCCGATCTGATTCGCCGACAGGCCCGCCCCAGGGGCCGCGTGCATAGTGTCAGTCAGGTCTTTGACCAGCACCCGCAGTTCTTTGTCGAAGGTCTCAACCGGAGCTGCCGGGGATCGCAGCACTGGGTCCCCGAAGAGGCGGATGGGTTGTGCGGTCATCAGTGCGTCCTTCTACTCTCTGCTGATTGTGCTCTGCCGATACTGCTTTGCTGATTGTGCTCTGGCGATAATGCTCCGCCGATTGTGCCCTGCTGATCGTCATCTACCGATTGTGGAATCAGCCTCGTCGGTGCACCTGACCCGGTGCACGCCAGATCTCGGTCAGTCTACGCACTACCCCAAGATGCTGATCGGATCGATTCGCAGTCGCAGCCGGATACCGGCGGACTCGTTCGGTGTCGCCAGCAGGGCAGCCCTCACTCTGCGCGCGAGGTCACCACCAGCAGCAGTGGGAGCAAAGATCAGAAGCTTAGACTCGTTGGGGTCCGCACTCGGGTGGCCGCGAACTGCCGTCGGCCCCAGTACGCGCCAGTCACACGGGACCGGTTCCCCGGTGAAAGCGGCCAAGAACGCGGCAACGCCCGACTGCGAACCCGACACAACAGCGCAGCGAGTCGCCGGTGGCAAGCCGGTCTGTTCCCGGTCAGCAAGTTCACGTTGCGCCCATCCGACAGGATCTGCTCTAACCAGCGCTTGAACGGCCCGGTGGTGGGGATCTGCGGTTATCGCCAGGGCTCCGCCGCTGTCCGCGGGCTTGACGAGCGAAACTGCGTTGAACCAACGGCGAACTGTCTGCTCCTCTGAGCGCAAGTCCGCCCGCGCAAGCATCGCGTTTCCGTCCAGCAGAACTGCGGCCTGATATCCCCCAGCCACGACCGGTTCTGCCCCTACGGTGGCGACCACTATTTGCCGAGTGGCCCCGACGGTTCGAATGACTCCGGTGTCTGCGCCACTGACAAGCACCGAGACGTCTGGGAACGCTGCTGCCAACTCATCGCGGGTTCGGTGGCTGCCAACTCGCACCGCACGTAGCGCAGTGGATGAGCACGTTGGACATACGAAGGACTCGACCGCGAGGCCACACCACTGACACGACAACTCGCTGTCCGCCCCGGATCGACCCAGCGGACCCGAGCAGGTCGAGCAGCTGGCGACCTCGCGGCACCCCTGACAGGCGAGCGCAGGCAAGTACGCCGCCCCGGCCTACCTGAACAAGGACTGGGCCAGTTTCTAGTCCGCGCTTGATCACTTGCCAGGCGAACTGCGGGAACCTGGCGCCCAGACCAGGGTCGGAAGCGCGCGCATTAGCAGCGGACAGGACACGTGCCGCTTGCTGCCTATGACTTCTGGTTCCCTGCACCGACTGGAGCCAACCGCGCGCGACCAAACGTTGGACCTCGACGCTGCGAGCGAAGCCTGCGATCACCAGGTTCGCGCCGGTCTGCAGCGAGCGAAGCGCCGCTACCTCCCGGGCGTGCCAGCCGGGGGCGCGCGGTTCAACGAGCGAATCGTCGGAATCGTCGAAGACCACAATCAGACCAAGGTCAACGACGGGAGCGAAGACGGCTGAGCGGGTGCCGATGACGACTCGACGGTGTCCGCTGCGGATCTTTAGAAACTCGCGATATCGGGTCGCGGCACTATCAGCGGCCGACAGAACGGCGAGGTGAGGGCCGAATCGGCGCTCAAACTCCGGGCGCAGTCGGGCGAGGTCAGCAACATCCGGGACAACAATGAGCACGCCCGCCCCATCAGGAGCCCCGTCGGCATGCGAGGAACGTGCTGCCTGAGCCAGATCGGCAAGAAGTCGAACAGGATCGTCTACGGCAGCGAAGGTCAGCGCAGCCCTGAGTGGGTCGCCTCGTTGGGCAATGCCTGAGCGCAACGAGTCCGCACCCTCGTACTCCCGCCATACCTGGTTATTTTGCTCAAGGAAGTCGCTGGCCTCCTTTGCGCGAACGCCTGACCGGTCCGCGGCCATCGGGGAACCCTCGTCCGGCGCCAGAGCGGCGCGTTCCGCTCCAGCGTGGCGGGGCGGGATGGCGTCGCGCAGCACCTCCGACATCGTCCCGGCGTAGCGATCAGCCACCGCCCGCGCGAGCGTGGCAACTTCAGTCGTCAAGACTGGGGGGCCAAGGACGCGGGTCAGAGCCGCAAGTTTGCCCGAATGTTCAGATTGCGCCGCCCGTCGCAGCACAAAGCCGTCAACGAGACGCCCGGCGAATCTGACTCGCACTCGGACCCCGGGTTGCGCTGCATCGCTGAGCCGCTTAGGTACCAAGTAGTCGAAGGTATGGTCCACGCCTAGCGCGTTCACATCCACTACGACCTGCGCGACCGGGTCGTGCTCGGCCACCTCGACCGGCTTCTTGGGCCTGGCTCTAGCCCTCGATGGCTTCTTCGTTGTCGTAGCGTCCGGTTCGGACCCGTTCCCCGCGGCGGCGGGATCAACTGCGGGCTTTACCGCTGCAAATTCCTCACCTAACGGCAGTTGGTCCACCGGTCACGCCACGCGCGTGTCTTACAGACCAGCGGCGGTACGCAGTGCGTCGACGCGGTTTGTACGCTCCCACGTGAAGGTCTCTTCGTCCCGTCCGAAGTGGCCGTAGGCTGCGGTCTTGGCAAAGATTGGTCGTCGCAGATCGAGTTCGTCGATAATTGCTGCCGGGCGCAAATCGAACACCTCGTTGACGGCATCTTGAATCCGCGCGTCAGGCAACACCCCCGTGCCAAACGTCTCCACGAAGAGTCCAACAGGGCGGGCCTTACCGATGGCGTAAGCGACCTGGACCTCGCAGCGCCGTGCGAGTCCCGCGGCAACCACATTCTTCGCGACCCAACGCATCGCGTAGGCCGCGGAGCGATCGACTTTGGACGGGTCCTTGCCGGAGAAAGCGCCACCACCGTGGCGAGCCATTCCTCCGTAGGTGTCAACGATGATCTTGCGACCGGTTAGTCCGGCGTCGCCCATTGGGCCGCCGATCTCAAAGCGTCCCGTCGGGTTCACCAAGAGCCGGTAGCCGGAGGTATCCAAGCCGAGTTCTGCCAGTTCTGGCTCAACGACGAGTTCGCGAATGTCCGGCGCCAGCAGCGTGTCCAGGTCAATGTCAGCAGCGTGCTGAGTAGACAGGACGACGGTATCGACTCGTACCGGCTTGTCACCCTCGTACTCAATCGTGACCTGCGTCTTGCCATCTGGACGCAGGTACGGAATCTCGCCTTTGTGCCGCACTGCCGCCAAACGTCGCGCAAGCCGGTGTGCCAACGCGATGGGCAACGGCATGTACTCCGGGGTCTCATCACTGGCGTAGCCGAACATCAGACCTTGGTCGCCGGCACCCTGCAGGTCTAGCGGGTCACTCGAACCCTCAGCGCGCTCCTCGAACGCATCATCGACGCCCTGGGCAATGTCCGGTGACTGCTTTCCGATCGCGATGGAAACGCCGCACGACGCGCCGTCGAAGCCCTTGTCTGAACTGTCGTAACCGATGTCCATGACGGTCTTGCGAACAATCTCGGGGATGTCAACCCAGGTCGAGGTCGTGACCTCGCCAGCAACGACGACCAGGCCGGTAGTGAACAGGGTCTCTACTGCGACGCGACTCGTCGGATCATCGGCGAGCATTGCATCCAGGATCGCATCACTGACCTGGTCGGCCATCTTGTCTGGATGACCTTCGGTTACCGACTCCGACGTGAACAAACGACCTGTCATTTACGCGTACCTCTCGTGATGGTTGAGTTGCCTTACCCTAGCTAGGAAGTCCGACAGCGTGGCCAGGCGACTCGCTGCAACTTCAATACCGACGGTTCCCCTTGGGCTTCAGCCGGGCTCCAACTGGCCTACAACCGGGCGACGATCGCATCGAGGACGGCGTTGGCAACGCCAAACTTACTAGTGCGGCCCGTCTTGGCGACGACTCCCTGGGCCGAGACGACGACGGCGCTGTTGTCAGCCTCTTCGAATCCTCGATCGATACCGACCTCGTTGGCGACAATCAAATCCGCACCCTTGGCCACGAGTTTTTGTTGCGCAAGGTCCACGAGCGCGTCGTCGCGGGACTGCGTCTCGGCAGCGAACCCAACGAGGACTGGGCGCTTCCCCGTTCGCGAACTCCCGAGTGCAGCAAGCACATCGACTGTCTCTTCGAGATCCAAACTGAGCGGCAGTCCCCCGTCGGCGGCAGATTTCTTGATCTTCTGCTGCGCCACTTCGACCGGACGGTAATCCGCCACAGCCGCGGCCATGATTACCACGTCACTGTTGTCAAGGTGCCCCATCATCTCGTCGTGGAGCTGAGCTGCAGTGTGGACCCGAGTGACCGTCGCACCGGCTGGATCCGCGAGGGAAACATTCGCCGCGACTACCTCGACCTGAGCTCCGCGGGCTACTGCCGCGGCAGCAAGCGCCCAGCCTTGGCGACCACTTGATCGGTTTCCTAAGAACCGGACGGGGTCTAGGGGTTCACGCGTACCGCCAGCGGAGATTGCCACTCGTACGCCGCGTAGGTCTTGTTGCTGTGACTGCTGGTCGAGCAGCGCGTGACACACCTGGGCAATTGCCGCGGCCTCCGGTAGTCGACCGGGTCCACTGTCGCTACCGGTCAGACGACCGTTCGCTGGTTCCAGCACCCGAACGCCGCGCTCGCGCAGCGTCAAGACGTTCTTCGTCGTCGCAGCATGACGCCACATCTCCGTGTGCATGGCCGGGGCACACACAATCGGCGCCGTGGTCATGAGCAAGGTCGACGTCAACAAATCATCGGCGCGACCCGCAGCCATCCGTGCCAAAAGATCGGCCGTGGCCGGGGCAATGACAACGAGCTTGGCATTCGCAGCGATGCTGACGTGAGCTACTTGATCAACATCGTCGAACACGGTGGTTGAAACGGGATTTCCCGATAGGGCCTCCCAAGTTGCCCGGCCGACAAACTGCAGCGACGCTTGCGTGGGAACCACGCGAACGTCGTGACCCGCCTCCGTGAGATGTCGCAGGAGTTCGCACGCTTTGTAGGCAGCGATTCCGCCGCCTACACCAAGAACAACGTGCTTGGTCAGCGGACCTTCTCCACTGCGCCTTCGACCGGCTCGGAGTACAGCAGACCGCCATCGATCTCACGAAGCGCAATCGATAGTGGCTTTTCTTGCAGGTGGGTCTCAACGAGTGGTCCAACGTACTCGAGCAGGCCCTCACCAAGCTGTGAGTAGTACGCGTTGATCTGGCGCGCACGCTTTGCCGCATAGATCACCAGCGAGTACTTCGAATCGGTCTTATCGAGCAACTCGTCGATGGGTGGATCGGTGATGCCTTGCGGATCTGGAGCAGTAGCCACTGCAATTCCTTCCAAAGTGGGTGTGCCAGAAATATGCGTCAGAGACGACTGGAACGGACCCATGCTAGCAACTCGCTCGCAGCGTGCTGCACATCCTCGTTAACGATGACCACATCGAACTCACTAGCGGCCGCCAACTCGTCCTTCGCCGCCGCCAACCTACGAGCTAAAGATTCGTCATTTTCCGTACCCCGCGAGGTCAGACGATCGGCCAACACATCCCAGGATGGGGGCGCAATGAAGGCTGTCATCGCCTCCGGCAGCGCAGCGACGACTTGCCTAACGCCTTGGACGTCGATTTCCAACAGGACGTCCGTGCCGGCTGCGAGCCGTGAGACAACTGGTTCGCGTGGAGTCCCGTAGTGATTGCCAGCGAAGGATGCTGACTCCAAAAAGCCCGACTCCGCGTCGATCGACGCGAACTCCGCTGGCGTGAGGAATACGTATTCGCGACCGGGTTGCTCGCCCACACGTGGCGACCTGGTCGTTGCCGAGATTGACAGCCAGATCTCTGGGTCAAGTTCCAGAACCTTGCCCACAACGGTCGACTTACCCACCCCGGAGGGTCCCGCAACGACAATCAGCCGCCCACGTGGCCGACTACCTGGGCCAAACCCAGACGCGGTCGTCATCAACCGAACTCATTCACGAGGGCATCGCGCTGTAGCGGACCAAGTCCGCGGATACGCCTGGACGGGGCGATCGAGTACTTCGTCATGATGGCCGCTGCCTTCACCTTTCCGACTCCCTGAAGCGCCTCTAGCAGGGTGACGACTTTGAGCTTCGCGACCGCCTCATCAACATCACCTCGAGCGATGACGTCAGAGATGCGCAACGAACCGGACTTGAGGTCTAGGCGGATCTGCGCCCGAACTCGGCGCGCTGCAGTTGCCCGAGCCGCTGCATCAGCGCGCTGCTGGGCGGTCAACGTCGGCAAGCTCACCTCGGGAAAATAGCACCCTGCGGCGCCAATCGACATGCGCGACGCGAATGCGATCTATCCCAGACTCAGCGCGATCTGCTCAGCGGCAGCACCTGGATCGCCGGCCGCCGTGATCGGACGTCCGATCACGAGAAGATCTGCGCCGTCAGCAATGGCTTGGGCGGGCGTCGCGACTCGTTGTTGATCGCCCAGAGCCGCACCGGCAGGCCGAACACCGGGAGTCACCAGCCGAATGTCCGGACCCACTGCAGCACGCACCGCAGCTACCTCCAACGGCGAACACACCAGTGCCCGCGCGCCAGCGTCAACGGCCAGCCGAGCTAGGCGCACGACGGCATCAATCGGTTCGCCACTGATTCCTACCGCGGCAAGGTCAGCGCCTGACATTGAGGTCAAGATGGTGACGGCAGTGATGCGAGTGTCTGGCAACGCCTCCGCAGCGGCGGAGATCATTTTTGGGCCGCCAGAAGCGTGGACCGTCAACAGCGCTGGCTTTAGTTCGGCGATCGAGGATGCAGCCCCAGCAACAGTGTTGGGGATGTCGTGCAACTTGAGGTCGAGGAACAACTCGGTACCCGGACTCGCGGAGTCCATGATCTGGTGTACACCGGCCGACCCGTCGCGCAGGTAGGTCTGCAAACCAATCTTGAGGCAGTCAACGTGGGTGCCAACTTGGGAGGCGATGCGACAAGCTGCAGCTAGGTCGGGCACATCGAGCGCTACCGCAATGGGAGCTCGTGTGCCCTGAGATGATGAGAAATCTTCGGATTGGATCTGACGTGAATCAGTCATAGGTTGACTATCCCTCTCGATGTGCGTAGCTCACGGCATCGGACAAACTGGCAAATCCGCGGTCCGCTAGAGCAACAGAAAGCTCCTGCTGAATCCGCATCGGAGCGCTCGGATCGTTGAAGACAGCAGTACCAACGCTCACGGCATTGGCACCGGCCAGAATCAACTGGAGCGCATCTAGACCCGTCGCGACTCCTCCCATGCCCAAGATGGGCACGTCGGGATACGCCTGGCGCACCTGCCAAATGCAGCGCACTGCCATTGGTCTGATGGCCGGCCCAGACAGGCCGCCGGTGATTCCGGCCAGCGCCGGACGCAAAGTGTCCGTGTCGATCACCATGCCCAGCGTCGTGTTGATCATCGACAGCCCATCCGCACCCGCCGAGATACACGCCCCGGCGATGTCCGCAATGTCTGTGACGTCCGGGGATAGCTTCGCGAAGATCGGCATCAAAGCACTGGTGTTGCGCCGCACCGCGTGGATCACTGAACTCGCCGACATGGCATCGCAGGCAAAGACTTGCCCACGGTTCTCAACATTCGGACACGAGATGTTGACCTCTAGGGCAGAGATTCCCTCGACGTGGCGCAATCGGCTCGCTAGTTCAGCGAACTCATTCACTGACCCACCGGCTATCGAGACGACCGTTCTTGCTCCGCGTTGCCTCAACCACTCGAGATCCTTGGCCAAGAACTCCTCGATCCCCGGGCCCTGCAAACCAATAGAGTTGAGCATTCCTGCCGGCGTCTCGGCCATTCGCGGTGTCGGGCGTCCAGATCGTGGGTTCGCCATGATGCTCTTGGTGACGACCGCACCGATCTGCGTGATGTCGAAGAAACGATCGAGTTCGCGTCCCGCCGCTGCGCAACCAGAGGCGGTTAGGATCGGCGAGGGCAGCACGGCGCCAGCGAGGTCCGCCCGCATATCGACTGCGCTCATGAGCGGGCCTTAGGCGCGCTAGCTTCTGGAGCACCAAGACAATCAGCGGGAACGGTTCCCACGTCATTCCAGCGAACATCCTCGCCGAAGAAGACGGGGCCGTCAGTACACGAGCGCACCATCCGGGTCACCCCGTCCGTTCCGACTACAGGCAAGACGCAGGTCATGCAGACTCCGACGCCGCAGGCCATAGCTTCTTCAACCGCGCATTGGCTGGCAATGCCTCGACGTTGCGCGATCCCGGCGATAGCGGCGAGCATTGGCATCGGGCCACAACCGTAGATAACCTGTCCGTCGTGGCGATCGAGGATTGGTTCGATGACCTCTGTCACGCGCCCCTGAGTACCTGATGAGCCATCGTCTGTGGTGATGTGCAGGGTGGATGCACGGCGTCTGCCGTCAACCACGCCGAACAGTTTCGACGCGGTAGCAGCACCGAGTACCAAATCGACTCGACATCCGCGTTCACGGAGTTGATCGGCGAGCATGAACAGTGGCGCTGACCCGTATCCGCCACCGACCAACACACAAGCCGTTGGCTCCTTAGGCAGCGAAAACGGCCGACCAAGCGGGGCAATGACGTCGATTGAATCGCCGGGTTTGCGCTCCACGAGCCACTTAGTTCCCGGACCGTGGGCATCGACAACGATCTCAACTGTCCCGCCGAGCGCACCGCTGGTATCGACCTGATGGATCGAAAAGGAGCGGCGTAGCAACATCGCCGTGGGGTGACCGCCGACAGCCACTGCTGCGAAATGTCCTGGCTTTGTGCGTTGGGCGACACCGGGAGCCGCAAACACGATGACGAAGTAATCGCCGGCCCTGCGCACGGCCAGAATCTCCCCGTTGACCTGCAATGGACTCGTCGCAGTAGCTGAGGCACCAGGTGCGATCGCCATCAGCGTCGCCCCTCCTGCGCCGCAGTTGCCCATTGAGCCTCTCGCAGGGCGTCGAGATCAGCACCGTGCTGTTGCAGACTGCGGACTCGCAGGTCACCCTGGCGCAGCGACTCAATGCCCTCAACGGCTGCCGCGAGACCTTGCACGGTCGTGATGCACGGAATCCCGAGGCGCACCGCTATCGACCGGATTTCGTAGCCGTCGACTCGACCGCCAACTCCGTAGGGGGTGTTAACAATCATGTCGATCTCTCCTGCTTCGAGAGCGTCGATGGTCGTTGGCTCACCGTTGGGGCCGACTCCCTGAAAGTGCTTGCGCAGTTTGGTTGTCTTGACCCCATGGCGCGACAGAATCGCGGCTGTCCCGGGGGTGGCGGCAATCTCGAACCCGAGGTCCGCGAGGCGCTTGACTGGGAACACCATGGAGCGCTTGTCTCGGTCGGCGATCGAGACAAAGACTCGGCCCGACATGGGAAGACCACCGGAGAATGCCGCTACCTGGGACTTCGCGAAAGCAGAGCCGAACTCCTGGTCGATTCCCATTACCTCACCGGTGGAGCGCATCTCCGGGCCCAACAACGTATCGGTGCCGAGGAAGCGCGAGAACGGTAGTACCGCCTCCTTGACGGCCATCGGGCCGCCTGCCGGGAGGTCTCCACCGTCCCCGTGGCGGGGCAGTATTCCAGCATCACGCAGTTCGGGGATGGTGGCGCCCATCGCGACCCGAGCTGCTGCTTTGGCAAGCGAGACGCCCGTAGCCTTCGACACGAACGGCACAGTGCGGGATGCTCGCGGGTTGGCTTCCAACACGTACAGGATTCCACCAGCGAGCGCGTATTGGACGTTGAGAAGTCCGCGGACTCCGATACCTCTGGCGATGGCTTCAGTGCTAGCGCGTACACGCGCCACCTCGTCCTGGCTCAGAGTAATCGGCGGCAGGGCGCACGCGGAGTCACCCGAGTGGACCCCGGCCTCCTCGATGTGCTCCATGACAGCGCCGAGGAACAACTCCGATCCGTCGAACAGCGCATCCACATCCACCTCGATCGCGTCGTCGAGGAATCGATCGACCAGTACGGGGTGTTCCGGACTCGCATCCGTGGCTCGCGCCAAATAGTCATCTAGCATCGACTCGTCGTACACGATCTCCATCCCACGACCACCGAGCACGTAGGACGGGCGCACGAGTACTGGGTAGCCGATTCGCTCGGCGATCTCCTCGGCCTCAACGAAACTGCTGGCCAGGCCATGAGCCGGAGCGGGCAGTCCTGCCTGGGCCAAGACTCGACCAAATGCTCCTCGCTCCTCAGCCAGGTGGATCGCCTCTGGCGCTGGTACCTACGACCGGCACACCTTGATCCTTGAGAGTCTGAGCCAGCCCGAGGGGCGTTTGCCCACCAAGTTGACAGATCACCCCGAGCACGGGACCCGCCTGCACCTCAGCGCGGTAGACGGCCATCACGTCCTCCGCGGTAAGCGGCTCGAAATAAAGCCGGTCGGAGGTGTCGTAGTCAGTCGAGACTGTCTCGGGGTTGCAGTTGACCATGACGGTCTCGTAGCCAGCCTCACGAAGAGTCAGAGCAGCGTGAACGCACGAGTAGTCGAACTCAATGCCTTGCCCAATGCGGTTCGGCCCTGATCCCAAGATGAGACGGCGTGGTTTGTCCGCGGCTAGCGACTTCGTTCTCCGTCGTCGTACGGGAGTAGTGGTACGGGGTACTGCCTCAAACTCCGCAGCACATGTATCGACCGTCTTGTAGACCGGTTGCACACCAAGCTCATCGCGCAGCTTCGCTACTGGTCGGCGGGACTCGTCGCCCCGCGAGCTGGCCACCGATCTGCAATCGCTGAAACCGTGGCGTTTGGCCCGGCGAAGGAACTGTGCGTCGAGTTCGTTGGCGTCGCGTAGCTCGTCGGCAAACTCATGGATCAGCTGCATCTGATCGAGAAACCATGGGTCGATATCGCTGGCTTCGTGCATTCCTCGAGTCGGCACCGGCGCACAAGGCCAGCTGAACATCGTTGATGCGCCCATCGGTGGGACTATGCATGGGTCGAGCAGATCTGGACCTCGATCTCATCGCGGTCTAGCTCGACGGCCAACTGAAACATGCACCCCGGCTTCTCGACAGCGCAAGGCCTTCTTCAGCGCTTCGCTGAAGTTCCGCCCGATAGCCATGGCCTCCCCGACCGACTTCATCGTCGTGGTGAGCGTGTCGTCTGCATCGGTGAACTTCTCGAACGCAAACCGTGGGACCTTAACTACGATGTAGTCCAGCGTGGGTTCGAACGCCGCTGGGGTCTTCTCGCGTGATGTCGTTGGGAATCTCGTCAAGCGTGTAGCCGATGGCCAGTTTTGCCGCGATCTTGGCAATCGGAAAGCCTGTTGCCTTGGACGCCGAGTGCGGACGAACGCGAAACCCGCGGATTCATCTCGATGACGATCAGGCGTCCATCTGTCTGGGTCGATGGCAAATTGGATATTGCAGCCGCCAGTATCCACGCCGACTCTCGGATGATGTCGATGCCAAGATCGCGCATGCGCTGAAACTCGAGGTCGGTCAACGTCAGGGCCGGGGCCACTGTGATCGAGTCACCGGTGTGGACGCCAACGGATCGAAGTTCTCGATCGAACACACGACCACGACGTTGTCGTTGTTGTCGCGCATGACTTCGAGTTCGTATTCCTTCCACCCAAGATGGACTCCTCCAGAAGAACCTCAGTCGTTGTGCTGCCTGGCCAGCCCAGCCCCAGCGATCCGGCGTGGCATCGGCCTCGTCGTAGGCAATACCTGAGCCTGCCCCACCCATCGTGAACGAGGGGCGCACAACCATCGGGATAACCGAGCTCATCGGCAGGCGGCGAAAACAGTCCGCCATCGTGTGGCAAATGACCGAGCGAGCAGATTCCGCCTGGTACCGTGGATATCGATCGTGGCAACGATCTCCTTGAACTTCTCGCGGTTCTCCCCCGCCTCGATGGCCTCAACCTCGGCTCCGATGAGTTCGACGCCGTACTTCTCAAGGATGCCCGCTCGTACAGGGAGATCGCCGTATTCAACGCGGTTTGGCCGCCGAGCGTCGGCAATACGGCATCTGGTTGTTCAGCGCGATGATCTTCTCGATCATTTCGGGCGTGATGGGTTCGACGTACGTCGCATCCGCGAACTCTGGGTCGGTCATGATCGTGGCGGGATTGCTGTTGACGAGAATGACACGAATACCTTCCTCCCGCAGGACCCGGCACGCCTGAGTGCCGGAGTAGTCAAACTCGCAGGCTTGGCCGATGACGATCGGGCCAGATCCAATCACCAAAACGCTTGCGATGTCGTCTCTTCTTGGCATCAGCTATGACCTCGCTGTCGTGCAGGTGTACTCGCGCAATCCGCCCGAGCGAGTAAGTCAACGAATCGATCGAACAGGTAGACCGAATCATGGGGTCCAGCCGCGGCCTCAGGGTGGTACTGCACCGAAAAGGCCGGCACATCCAGGCACTCGATACCCTCGACTACGTCATCGTTGATACCGACGTGGCTCACCATGGCCCGACCGAACTCGGTGTCCAATCGACCCCGATGGGCGCGTCCACGGCGAAACCGTGGTTTTGGGAGGTGATCTCAACCTTGCGGGTCGTAAGGTCCATAACTGGCTGGTTGATCCCGCGATGACCGAAGGGCAGTTTGTACGTGCCCAATCCGAGCGCGCGGCCCAGAATCTGGTTGCCAAAGCAAATCCCGAAGGTGGGCAGGCGTCGATTCAGCGCCCAGCGCGCCAGTTCAACAGCGTGCTGCGCGGCCGCCGGATCTCCTGGGCCATTGGAGAAGAAGAGGCCGTCGACATCTAGCGCTGCCAACTCGTCGGTCGTGATCGTCGCTGGGACGACCACTACCTCAATCCCTCGAGCTGCCATCAACTCCGGTGTCATGCCTTTTATCCCAAGATCCACCGCGGCAACGCGATACCGCGCCTCGCCCTGGGCCGACACTGTGTAGGGAACCTGCGTCGAGACCTCGGCTGACAGATTCGATCCAGCCATGGACGGACTCGCCTTCACCTGTGCGATGAGTTCGTCGAGCGGAGTATTCGCGACGTCAGCCCCGAAGACGCCGGCACGCATGGCACCCTTATCTCGCAGATGCCGGGTCAAGGCTCTGGTGTCAATATCTGCCACCCCCACGACCCCCTGATCCGCGAGTTCGTCGACGAGCGAACGCTGAGAGCGCCAGTTGCTCGCCACCCGGCTTAGGTCGCGAACGACGAATCCGCTCACCCAAATCTGTCGTGACTCCGCGTCCTCGTCGTTCATTCCGGTGTTGCCAATATGCGGTGCGGTCATCACCACGATCTGGCGACGGTAGGACGGGTCAGTGAGCGTCTCTTGATAGCCGCTCATTCCGGTGGCGAACACAGCCTCCCCAAACGCAGCACCAGTGGCACCAAACGACGTGCCGCAAAACGACCTGCCATCCTCCAGTACCAACAACCCTGGCGCTCGGCGAGCGAACGTTGACTTACTCACGATTTCCCCTCACGGTCCTTACTCCCCGGTCGGCATGGCGCCGCCCGATTCTGGTCGTTCACTAGACGAATCTGACCCGTCCACACATTGTGTCAAGACCTCAACAACCGACCTGCGCGAGTCCGGGTCAGCTACTCGAAGTCCGGTGTGCATGAGTGTCGATCCCCACGTCCAACTAACCACGATGACGGAATCTCGCCCATAGACGCGTCCGGCGATTCCTTTGGCCAGGGCCACCTCAGCGACCGCTCCAACGGGAATGAAGAGCGTCGTAGCCCCGACCCGATCAACAATCAGGCCAGTCGATAGAACCGTAATGCTGGCTGGACCACGCCCGCCTAGCCCCTGGGCGGCAACCCGGTCGAGCCAATGCTCGTCAGTGACGGTGCCCAAGTAGGTCGCGTGCGCGACGTCCGCGAGCGCAGGCAGACGAGAGGCGGGTGGCGTTGGAAGGTTTGGGATCACCTCGCCCTTGACGACCCGCCGTCGCCAACTGCGCCACATGGAGCGGAAGATGAGGAAGACCACCGCAACCAGTGCTAGGACGAGGAGCGTTCTAATCATCGTTCGGTTTGCGCCAACCGGCCGTCAACGACGGTCGGCGTCCCGTCGAATACCGTGTGGACGACCCGGCCTGGGAGCACTCGCTCACGGTATGGCGAGTTTCGGCTGCGACTGGCCAACTGCTCAGCAGTGACCGTCCATTCCGCGCCAGGGTCGACGACGGTGATGTTAGCTGGCTGACCAACCTCTAGGGTGCCGCCTTGGCCGCGAACACGACCGATTTGGGCTGGTCGGACCGACATTCGATCCGCCACGCCGGACCAATCCAGCAGACCGGTATTCACCATTGCCTCAATGACAACCGAGAGCGCGGTTTCCAGACCGAGCATTCCGAACGCGGCTGCTGCCCACTCGCACTCCTTATCCTCTGAAGGATGAGGAGCGTGATCCGTCGCGACCACATCTATCGTCCCGTCGGCTAGTCCAAGGCGCAGTGCTTGCACGTCGACTGCAGTCCGAAGCGGCGGATTGACTTTGAACAGCGGGTCATAGCTGGTGGCGAGTTCGTCGGTGAGCAGGAGGTGATGTGGGGTGACCTCTGCAGTGACGTCGACGCCCTTCTCCTTTGCCCAACGAATCAACTCAACACTTCCGGCAGTGGATACATGGCAGACATGCAGCCGACTCCCGACATGCTCGGCGAGCAGTACGTCGCGGGCGATGATCGCCTCCTCGGCGACGGCAGGCCATCCTCGCAAGCCCAGAATGCCGGAAAGTTCACCTTCGTTCATTTGGGCACCCTCGGTGAGGCGCGGTTCCTGGGCATGCTGAGCGATGACTCCGTCGAAAGCCTTCACGTACTCCAAAGCGCGGCGCATCATGACTGCATCGTCAACACATTTGCCGTCGTCTGAGAACACTCGCACCCGCGCGGCGCTGTCCGCCATTGCCCCGAGTTCGGCCATCTTCACTCCGGCTAGGCCCTGCGTGACAGCCCCCACTGGGCGAACCTCACACCAGCCTGCCTCTCGACCCAGGCGCCACACCTGCTCGACGACTCCCGCCGTGTCAGCGACCGGGCTCGGTATTGGCCATCGCGTGCACGCAAGTGAATCCACCCAGCGCAGCGGCCCTCGTCCCCGACTCCACAGTCTCCGCGTCTTCCCGCCCAGGTTCACGTAGGTGAGTGTGCAAGTCGACGAGACCGGGCAGAGCGATGAGGTTTGCTGCTTCGAGCACGGCGGTGGGCGTTGCGTCCTCGGATTGCAGCGGCGCGCAACCGGCAGGCACTACATCGCTAATGACTCGACCGTCAATAACGATGTCCACAGCTTCGCCGGCTAGCGGTCGGACCTCGCGGATGACGACCCGACTCATACGTTGACTCCCTGTTGAATGTTGCTGGTGGCTGAAACGGTCGGTGGGGCGGCGGAGCCCTGTGTCGCCTCGGACTGGGAGGCTTGCGCCGGAGCGTTGCCACCAAGCAACAGGTACAGCACTGCCATACGTACGCTCACGCCGTTCGTGACCTGGGAGACAATGACCGAGCGATCAGAGTCCGCCACGTCCGCCGTGATCTCCATCCCGCGGTTCATCGGTCCAGGGTGCATGACTATCGACTCCGGCGAGAGTCGGCTCATCCTGCGATGGTCGAGTCCGTAGCGTCGGCTGTACTCGCGCGCCGTTGGGAAATACGAGTCATTCATCCGCTCGAGTTGGACGCGCAACATCATCACCGCGTCGGCCCCATCAAGTGAACGATCGAGGTCGTAGGAGACGTTGCAGGGCCATTCCTGCACCCCGACTGGAAACAGCGTGGGCGGTGCGACCAACGTGACGTCTGCACCTAGGGTCGACAAGAGCAAGACGTTGGAACGGGCGACTCGACTGTGCAGTACGTCACCCACAATGGTGACCCGCTTTCCTGAGAGGTCGCCGACTCCGCCGGTGAGGTTCTCCCGCAGGGTGTAGGCATCGAGCAGTGCCTGCGTGGGGTGCTCATGGAGGCCATCACCGGCATTAATCACACTGCCGTTGATCCAACCAGCGTTGGCGAGTCTGTGCGGCGCTCCGCTAGATCCGTGACGAACGATGACAGCGTCTGCACCCATCGCCTCTAGGGTCAGCGCGGTGTCTTTGAGACTCTCGCCTTTGGAAACGCTAGAACCCTTGGCACTGAAGGTAATGACATCGGCCGAGAGGCGCTTGGCGGCGGCTTCAAAAGAGATCCGGGTGCGGGTCGAGTCTTCGAAGAACAGGTTGACGACTGTTCTGCCGCGAAGGGTCGGGAGCTTCTTCACTGGGCGGTCAGCCACCTGCGCCAGTTGAGCCGCGGTGTCCAGCACCAGCAGGGCGTCGTCTTTGGTCAGATCAGCGGAGGACAGCAGGTGCTTCTTCACAGTGTCCCTCCGACTGTCTGAGATTCTGAGGTCAGCGTCACGTCGTCGGCCCCATCGATCTCCCGAAGACGGACGCTAACGGATTCGGCAATCGAGGTTGGAAGGTTCTTGCCCACGTAGTCAGGGCGGATCGGCAACTCACGGTGACCGCGGTCAACCAGCACCGCGAGGCGGACCGCACGGGGTCGACCGAGTTCGTTCAGGGCGTCAAGTGCGGCTCGAACCGTTCGGCCGGAGAACAGCACGTCATCAATCAAAACAACGGTTCGGTCGTCAATCCCGACTTGCGGTAATGCGGTTGTCTCCAGTGCCCGAGCCGGGCGCATCCGCAAGTCGTCGCGGTACATGGTGATGTCCAGCGCGCCGACAGGAACCTCAAGTTGCTCAAACTCGGAGATCTTTCGACCGATGCGATGTGCGAGTGGGACACCGCGAGTCTGAATACCGAGTAAAACGAGATCTTGCGCCCCCCTCGCGCGTTCAACGATTTCGTGGGAGATCCGAGTTAGAACTCGATCGATATCGGCAGCTTCAAGGACCGGGCGAACACGCGGCGATGTCACTCGCGAAACCCCTTTCCCGTCTCACAGGACGGTGGTTAAAGGACGCTTTACGAACTTGAGGTTACCCCGCCGCACGGTAGAGCTTGGGCTCGACCCGGGCGGCGCGTCGGCGCTAATGTTGCATCCAGTGATTCAAACGCCGAAGAACTGGGTATCAAGGTCAACAAGTAGCGAAGATTTCCGGGCATTTGAGACGCCCGAGTTGCATAGTGCTCGTCACGCTCCGTAACGTCGACCCCGCTACACCTGTCAAAAAGTCAAGACTCACATCAAGCGTCGCACGACTTTACGAACCGAGGAGCCCGATGGCCAGCGACTACGCCAAAGCGCTAGGTGCAAAGTTGCGTGCGATCCGTCAACAGCAAGGCTTGAGCCTGCACGGAGTAGAAGAACGCTCCGGAGGTAGATGGAAGGCCGTCGTGGTTGGCTCCTATGAGCGCGGAGACCGAGCAGTTACCGTGCAGAAACTTGCTGAACTCGCCGACTTCTACGGCGTCCCGGTCGCGGAACTACTGCCCGACGCAGCCCCGGCACCCGCAGCAGAGCCTCCGCCCCGATTAGTCCTCGATCTAGAGCGCCTCGGCCAGGTGCCCGCAGAGAAAGCGGGCCCGTTGGCGCGCTACGCGGCAGCTATCCAGGCTCAACGTGGTGACTACAACGGCCGGATCCTGTCGATCCGCCAAGATGACTTACGCACGCTGGCCGTAATTTACGACGAGCCGCCAAGTCTGCTGGCCGAGCAACTCATTCAGTGGGGAGTTCTCAACCCCGAAGCACGTCGGGTGATGGAGTAGCGCCCCGACGCTGCTCAGTTGCGCGGCTTATCGATCTCCTGGGTTCCCATAATGTGAACCCGCATTCCATTCGTCGTTCCAGCTACGCCCGGTGGCACACCAGCAATCACTACAACGCGATCACCGGGCTGGTTTCGTCCTAGCCTAAGCAGTTCGTGATCAACGAGTTCCACCATGCCGTCCGTGCTACGTGCATGCGGGGTGAGGAACGTCTCCACCCCCCAGACGAGGCTCAACTGAGAGCGAACTCGCTGGCTTGGCGTGAACGCGACCAACGGGATCGGGGAGCGGTGTCGGGCCACGAGGCGGGTGGTGAGCCCCGTTTCGGTGAACGTGCAAAGGTGGGTTGCTCGGACTGCTTCCCCGACTTGACAAGCGGCCTTTGTCAGAGCGCGAGCGGTGGAGCCCAAACGCACCTCCTCGACCTCGTGGAAGTGACCCAGACTTTGCTCCTCGACGTAGCGGATGATGCGCGCCATCGTCTCCACAACGACGATGGGGTGCTCCCCCACACTCGTCTCGGCGGACAGCATCAGCGCGTCGGTTCCGTCCAAGACTGCGTTGGCGACGTCCGAGGCCTCCGCCCGGGTTGGGCGTCGAGCGGTCACCATCGAGTCCAACATTTGAGTGGCAACGATGACGGGTTTGCCCGAGTTTCGGCACATCGAGATAGCTTGTTTCTGAACGAGCGGCACCTGCTCGATGGGCAGTTCGACTCCGAGATCTCCGCGAGCCACCATCACACCGTCGAATGCGGCGATGATCTCTGCGAGATTGTCAACAGCCTGCGGCTTCTCAATCTTGGCCAACACGGGAACGCGGACACCAACTTCGTCCATGATTTCGTGCACACCGGATACGTCCGACGCATCGCGGACAAAAGACAGCGCGATGAGGTCCGCGCCAGCCAGCAGCGCCCAGCGCAGATCGTCTTTGTCCTTGGTCGACAGAGCAGGCACGCTCACAGCGACCCCGGGCAGGTTGATGCCTTTGTTGTCCGAGGCCGTGCCTCCCTCGAGCACCTCGGTCACCACGGTCGTATCGGTGACCGACGTGGCTCGTAGCAATATCCGGCCGTCATCGACCAGCAGCAAATCTTCGGGGAAGACATCAGCTGGCAACCCCTCGTAAGTCGTTGAGCAGATCGTCTCGTCACCCTCAAGGTCTTCTGTGGTGATCGTGAACTGTGCCCCGACCTCGAGTTGCGCAGAGCCACTAGCGAAGCGCCCAAGGCGAATCTTGGGGCCTTGCAGGTCAGCCAATACGGCCACCCCTCGACCCGTCTCATCGGTCGCCGCGCGTACCGAGTCGATGGAGAGTTGGTGGTCGTTGTAGTCGCCATGGCTTAGGTTGATTCGGGCGACGTCCATCCCTGACAGCACCAGATCCCGGACGACGATCGGGTCCGCAGTAGCCGGTCCCAGGGTGCAAACAATCTTTGCTCGGCGCATTGACTCAGACGACCAACGGCCGAGCTGACGGCGGGATGGGCGCCGGCAGATTCGTCGTACCCATCAAGTACGTGTCGACCGCAGCGGCCGCAGCGCGACCCTCCGCGATTGCCCAAACAATCAGACTCTGCCCGCGACCCGCGTCGCCCGTGATGAACACACCGTCCACGTTAGACGCATATTGCTCGTCACGGACGATATTGCCGCGCATATCAAGCTCGAGACCCAGTTGGTCGACCAGTGGGCCCTTCTCTGGCCCCGTGAAACCCATGGCAAAAAGCACCAGGTCCGCTTTGATCTGGCGGGTTGATTCATGTACTGGCGTGAACCGGCCATCAATCATCTCGACTTCCTCGAGCTCCAGAGCAGCCACCGATCCTGACCCGTCGTCAATGAACCGCTTGGTGTTTACGGCGAACACCCGCTCACCGTTCTCCTCATGCGCAGAACTGACTCGATAGGTCATCGGGTAGGTGGGCCAGGGCTGAGCGTCGGGGCGCTCCTGTGGTGGCCGGGGCATGATCTCTAGCTGGGTGACGCTGGCGGCGCCTTGGCGTGTCGCCGTTCCCAAACAGTCGGCACCAGTGTCTCCGCCGCCAATGACGATGACATGTTTGCCGCTAGCCGAGATCGTCGTGTCATCCATGTCGCCCTCGACAACGCGATTTGCCAGCGGCAAGTAATCCATGGCTTGGTGAACGCCCGCTAGTTCTCTGCCCTCGACTCCCAAGTCGCGGCGCTCGGTCGCGCCGACCGCGAGCACGACGGCGTCGTAGCGTCGGCGCAAGTCGCTACCAGTGACGTCTACTCCCACGTTCATTCCCGCGCGGAACTTGACACCCTCGGCTTCCATTTGGAGCAGACGTCGATTGAGTTGGACTTTCTCCATCTTGAACTCGGGAATCCCGTAACGCAGCAATCCACCGATCCGGTCGTCGCGCTCATACACGGCAACTGTGTGCCCGGCCCGAGCCAACTGTTGAGCAGCAGCCAAACCAGCTGGTCCGGACCCGACGACTGCCACGGTCTTTCCCGTTAGTCGCTCCGGCGGCTGCGGCTTGACCCAGCCTTCTGCCCAGGCTCGATCAATGATCTCGACCTCAACCTGCTTGATGGTGACCGGGTTCTGGTTGATACCCAGAACGCAGGCCGTCTCACAGGGCGCTGGGCACAGCCGACCGGTGAACTCTGGAAAGTTGTTCGTTGCGTGCAATCGCTCGATCGCGTCTTGCCAATCGCCCTTCCAGACCAGGTCGTTCCACTCGGGAATCAGGTTTCCCAGCGGACAGCCGTTGTGACAGAACGGAATTCCGCAATCCATGCACCGACCAGCTTGGTCACGGACATGTTCGGGCTTGAACGGCTCGTAGACCTCCTTCCAGTCTTGGATTCGAACGTCCACTGGACGACGCTTGGGTAGATCACGATCGCGCTTCAGGAATCCTCTTGGATCAGCCACGTGCCGCCTCCATTACTGCCTCGTCTACGTCTTCGCCGGCTTCTTCTGCCCGAGCAATAGCTTCCAGAACTCTTCGGTAGTCCCGCGGCATGATCTTCTTGAATCTGCCGCGAGACGTGTCTCCAGTCCGCCAACAGTTCGGCCGCAACAGCGGACCCAGTCTCGGCTAGGTGCTTATTTACAGTTGCGTTCAGGAACACCTCATCGCCTTCGGAGAGTTCCTCGATATCCACCATGTCCCGGTTGACAATCTCTTCGTCGAGGTCAAGTAGATACGCCACGCCGCCCGACATGCCTGCGGCCACGTTGCGACCGACCTCACCGAGCACCACAACGTGACCACCGGTCATGTATTCGCACAAGTGGTCTCCAGCACCTTCGACTACTACCGTCGCACCGGAGTTGCGGACACAACAGCGTTCGCCAACTTTGCCTCGCACGAAGATCTCGCCAGCCGTTGCACCGTAAGCGATCACATTGCCGGCGATGATGTGGTCCTCGGCGGCAAAGGTGGCACTACGGTCGGGGCGCACGATCAAGCGACCGCCCGACAACCCCTTACCCAGGTAGTCGTTGACGTCGCCCTCCATCCGAAGAGTGATTCCCCGTGGCACAAATGCACCGAAGGACTGCCCAGCGGAACCGATGAACGTCAGATCGATCGTCGACTCAGGAAGTCCCTGCGCACCGTACCGGCGGGTGACCTCACTGCCGAGCATGGTGCCGACGGTTCGGTTGACGTTGCGGATCGGCAACTGAGCGCGTACCGGCTCGCCGTTGGTCAGGGCCTCTTGGCACATGTCGATCAGCGACTTGTCCAATGCCTTCTCGAGGCCGTGGTCCTGCTCAATGAGTTTGCGCATTCCACCACCGGGCGGTAGCGCTGGCTGGTGCAGGATCGGTGCCAAGTCCAGGCCGGCTGCTTTCCAGTGGTCGATGGCCTGGTCGGCCTTAATCAGCTCAACGTGACCAATGGCCTCATCCAACGTGCGGAACCCGAGTTCAGCGAGCAGTTCGCGCACCTCCTCGGCAATGAACTCGAAGAAGTTCTCCACGAACTCTGGCTGGCCTGTGAAGCGACTACGCAACACTGGATTCTGCGTGGCCACGCCCACTGGACAGGTATCTAGGTGGCAGACGCGCATCATGATGCAACCCATCACCACGAGCGGAGCCGTGGCAAAGCCGTACTCTTCGGCACCGAGCAGTGCAGCGATCATCACATCGCGTCCGGTTTTGAGTTGCCCGTCGGTCTGAACTACGACGCGGTCACGCAAACCGTTGAGCAGCAGCGTCTGCTGTGTCTCAGCGAGTCCGAGTTCCCACGGGCCACCGGCATGTTTGAGGCTAGTCAACGGAGAGGCACCCGTGCCGCCATCGTGTCCGGAGATCAAAATGACATCAGCGTGCGCCTTAGCGACACCTGCCGCGACCGTCCCAACACCAACCTCTCCCACTAGTTTCACGTGGATACGTGCCTGTGGGTTGGCATTCTTCAGGTCATGAATCAGTTGAGCAAGGTCCTCAATCGAGTAAATGTCGTGGTGAGGTGGAGGTGAGATCAGACCAACACCAGGCGTCGAGTGCCGCGTACGAGCGACCCACGGGTACACCTTGTGCGCGGGCAACTGACCCCCCTCGCCAGGCTTTGCACCTTGGGCCATTTTGATCTGGATGTCGTCAGCGTTCACCAAGTACTGGCTCGTGACCCCAAATCGACCCGAGGCGACCTGCTTGATTGCCGAACGCTTTGAGTCACCGTTCTCCATCGGCAGGAAACGGACTGGGTCTTCGCCACCCTCACCGGTGTTGGATTTTGCACCGAGGCGGTTCATGGCGATGGCCAACGTCTCGTGAGCCTCTTGCGAGATGGACCCATACGACATTGCCCCGGTTGAGAATCGCTTGACGATCTCGCTGACTGGCTCGACCTCATCGATTGGCACTGCTTGGCGCCCGGTGGTATCGAAGCCAAACAGCCCACGCAGAGTCATCAACTGACGACTTTGGTCATTGACCGCCGTGGAGTACTCGCGGAAGATGTCGTACCGCTTTGAACGGGTCGCATGTTGCAGCCGAAAGACCGTTTCGGGGTTGAACAGGTGGGGTTCACCCTCTCGACGCCACTGGTACTCGCCGCCTACCGGCAGCGTGCGATGCGCCGGTGGTATTCCGTTGGGCGGGTAGGCCACCCGGTGACGTGCCGCTACCTCCTCGGCCAGGACATCGAGACCCACGCCGCCAAGTTTGGATGTTGTCCCAGTGAAGTAGCGGTCGATGACCTCCTCGGACAGTCCGATCGCCTCAAAGACCTGCGCACCTCGGTAAGACGCGACCGTTGAGATTCCCATCTTGCTCATAACCTTGAGCACACCTTTACCCAACGCTCGAACCAGGTTGCGGACTGCCTGAGCCGGGTCGATATCGGTGAGGAGTCCGTTACGGACCATGTCCTCAACCGTCTCCATCGCCAAGTACGGGTTGACCGCGGCCGCTCCATAACCGATGAGCAACGCTACGTGGTGTACCTCGCGAACGTCGCCAGTCTCAACGATCAGGGAGACCTGGGTGCGCTTCTTGTTGCGAACTAGGTGGTGGTGCACGGCGGAGGTTGCGAGCAGCGATGGGATCGGCGCAAAGTCCGCGTCTGAGTCGCGGTCGGATAGAACAATGAAGTTGACGCCCGATTCGACGAGTGCGTCGACCTCAGCGCAAATCTCGCTAAGACGCCGTTCGAGTCCCTGCGCGGCGTCTTCAACTCGATAGAGCATTGAGACTTTGGCACTGCTGTAGTGACTGTCGCCGTCCTCGTCCACATGCACGATCTTCGCGAGTTCGTCGTTGTCGATGACTGGGAAGCTCAGCACGATGTTGTGGCAGTGATCGCTCGTCGTGTCGAGGAGGTTCTCCTCTGGGCCAATCGTGGTGCTCAGCGAGGTCACAATCTCCTCGCGCAACGCATCGAGCGGCGGATTGGTGACCTGGGCAAAGAGTTGAGCGAAATAGTCGAAGATCAACCGTGGGCGAGAAGACAAGGCTGCGATCGGAGTATCCGTACCCATCGAGCCGATTGGCTCAGCACCGGTAACCGCCATCGGAGTGAGCAGAATTCGCAACTCCTCCTCTGTGTAGCCGAACGCCTGCTGGCGGCGTAAGACGGAGGTGTGAGTGTGGACCACATGCTCTCGATCTGGCAGATCCTCGAGGTGTAACAGTCCCTGATCGAGCCACTCCTGGTACGGATATTCAGCCGCTAGTTCCGCCTTGATCTCAGCATCCTCGATGACACGACCGTTCTTGGTGTCCACCAAGAACATCCGCCCCGGCTGCAGTCGACCCTTACGCACGACGGTGGCAGGATCGAGTTCGAGCACACCAGCCTCTGAACCCAAGACGACGAGGCCGTCGTTGGTGATCCAGAACCGCCCGGGGCGCAGACCGTTGCGGTCGAGCACGGCACCCATCAGGTCGCCATCGGTGAAGGAGACGCTGGCCGGACCGTCCCACGGCTCCATCAGCGTCGAGTGGTACTCGTAGAAGGCCCGACGTTTGGGATCCATCGAGACGTTGTTCTCCCACGCTTCGGGAATCATCATCAAGACGGCGTGCGGTAACGAACGGCCACCGAGGTACAACAACTCCAGAACTTCATCGAAGCTCGCGGAATCGCTACCTGCAGGAGTGCAGATCGGATAGAGGCGCTCGAGGTTTCCAGGGATCAGTTCACTAGACAGCATCGCCTCGCGGGCGGTCATCCAGTTTCTGTTTCCCTTAACCGTGTTGATCTCACCGTTATGGGCGATGTAGCGGAATGGGTGCGCCAGTGGCCAGCTCGGGAAGGTGTTAGTGGAGAAACGGGAGTGCACGAGTGCAAGTGCAGACGCGAACCGCTGGTCGGACAGGTCCGGGTAAAAAGGCTCGAGCTGACCAGTTGTGAGCATCCCTTTGTAGGCCAACGTCCGGCTACTCAAAGACGGGAAGTAGACGGCTGTTTCGCGCTCGACTCGCTTACGCACCACAAACGCCAAGCGCTCCAGCGGCAGGCCGGTGATGACGTTGCCGTCCTCGTCTGTGGCAGTCAAGAACACCTGCTTGAACGATGGCATCGCGGACTGGGCCATGTTGCCGACGAGTCCAGGCGTGGTCGGAAGATCGCGCCACCCGAGTACGGCCATACCTTCTTGATCAGCAACTGCCTCGATCACGCCTTGGGCCAAGGCGATCTCGTCTAGTGATTGCGGGAGAAAAGCCGTTCCGACGACATACTCACCGGCGGCGGGGAGATCAAAGTCAACCACCGCGCGCAAGAACTCGTCTGGGACCTGGACCAAGATGCCAGCGCCATCACCGGTGTCGACCTCCGCACCGGATGCACCACGGTGATCGAGGTTACGCAGAGCGGTGAGTGCCTTGGACACGATGTCGTGGCTCGGCACGCCGGTTAGTGTGGCAACGAAGGCGACACCACAGGCGTCATGTTCGTTGGTCGGGTCGTACAGACCCTGAGCTTGCGGAAAGGTTGAGAAACCCACGTCGTTGCCTCCTGTTGCACCCCAAGAGTCACGCAGGTGCGCGATCCACTCGGGTATTCGTCTCGCAGCGAGGAAATCCTCGCGGATCGAGGTTGGTCCAGACACTCTGACCTGGACTCCGCTTCGGGCCAGGCGAATCCCACCAGAACCGAGTGATTCGTGAGGGAAGGTTCGAATCTTGCTCAGCAGGGACGACGTTGGCCCTGCTGCGCTCCAGAAAGTGTAACTCGGCGCCTCGCGAGACGCGAAACGGTATTGGTTAGCTTTTGGTTAGTCTGTTCGCTTCGTTGCTTGTTCGTCGCCCGAACTCGACTCACCGGGTGGCGGGGAGGAACCTTCCGCCTGCTCACGGCCAGCGCTGTCGGGCGCACCAGGAACATCGACTGCCGCGACAACTGACCCACTGTGCTCCTGGGGCTCCCGATAGACCGAGACTTCTCGGCCGGGGCGCATCCGGGCACTGATAACGAAGTAAACCAGCGCACCGAGCCCAACGAGGATCGAGGTAAAGACGTTGATTCGCACTCCAAAGACCAGTGTTGCTGTGTCGATCCGCACCAACTCAAAGAACAATCGACCGATGCAATACGACAGGACATACAGGGCGAACACCCGGCCGTGGCCGAGCTGGAAGCGACGATCAGCCCAGATCACAAACGCAGCGACGAGAAATACCCAAATCGACTCGTACAGGAACGTCGGATGAAACGTCTCGAACTGCTCGAATCCGGCAGGGCGATTGATCGGATCGATTTCGAGCGCCCATGGAACGTCGGTTGGCCGCCCAAATAGTTCCTGGTTGAACCAGTTGCCCCAGCGACCAATCCCCTGCGCAATCGCTATACCCGGCGCGATCGCGTCAGCAAGCGGCGGCAGCAAGACACCGGCCCGCCGACAAGCGATCCAAGCGCCGAGTGCTCCGCCAAGTACTGCGCCCCAAATCCCTAACCCGCCTTGCCAGACCTTGAGCGCATCGGCGAGACCGAGGCCGTTGGGTCCGAAGTAGGTCGGCCAGTCAGTGGCGACGTGGTAGAGCCTCGCGCCAACGATCCCGAACGGCACTGCCCACAACGCCACATCGGTGACGAAGCCAGCCTTACCACCACGCTGCTCCCAGCGGCGGTTTCCAAGCCAGACCGCGACAACGATGCCGAGCAGGATGCACAACGCATATGCCCGCACTGGGAATGGGCCGAGATTCCACACTCCCGATTCAGGGCTCGGGATAAAGCCCAAAACGGTCATCGATTCGGCCCCAAATCCCGGCTCGTTGAGCAACTACTTGGCCGCAGCTTCGATCGCGGGAAGTAGGGCCGCAGGATCGAAGATGTCTAGACCGTTTGTGTCGAGTTCACTGCCGTTGACGAAGATCGAAGGCGTAGTCGAAACACCGTTGGCCTCGAACTGAGCATTGCTATTGGCGGCCCATCCGTTGTACTTATTCGAGGTCACACACGACTCGAATGTCGAGTATGCATCGCCGGTGATTCCCACACTCTGTCCCAGCGCCAGCATCTGATCCTGAGTGAAACCTGGTTCACCCACGACCTCTTGTTGAGCTTGTTCCGCAAAGACACCTTCGTGGAACTCCACTCCCTTACCGGCGTCCATCGCGCAACCCCATGCAGCAGTCGCTGTCAGCGAACCGGTGTTCCGTAGGTTGGCGTCCATGAAGATGCCTGGCTGGTACTGCAATCGCAGCTTGCCTGCTCGGGCTTGCTCTAGCAGGGCGACGCCAGAGGTCTCCTCAAGCTTCTTACAGAAGGGGCATTGGAAGTCCTCATAGATCAGCACAGTTGGCACATCACCGGCGACCTCGGGGTTGACCTCGTAGTAGTAGTTCGTTGAGTTCACCCCGAGTGGCACAGATGCGTTCGCATCCGGTGTGGCGGTATCGCTACTGCTGTTCTGGCCGGAGAAGTAGAGCGCTCCACCGACGATTGCGCCGACAATGACGAGGACAGCGAGCGCCCCAAGAATCCGGGTCATCCGCTCGCGACGCTTCTCCTTGGCCTGCGCAGCTGCGCGTGCCTCGGCGGCCTTCGCCCGCGCGCCTGTTTTGCCCTCAGCCATGTGCTAGCTCCTCGCCCACATCGTGATTACTGAACCTGCTGGAACAGTTGTTTGTACGTAACCCAAAGTCGTGCGGATTATTCCGCCCTGACTCTAACCCGGCCGCGATCCGTGCGTGGCGCCCGACCCGAACGAACCTCACGAGCCGTTGGGAGAACCGTGACCCTTGACGCGTAAGCCGAGACTCTTACGAGTTCGGCTAGATCCGAGTACGACGCCCCGCCCGGACTCCCGCCGCTAGTTCAGCAGCGAGTGCCGCAGCAGCATTGGCGCCAGCCGTCGGCGATGAGGCATCCGCGAGCGCGCGAACGAACGCGGATCCCACGATTACGCCATCTGCGTAGCTAGCCACCTGGGCAGCCTGCTCCGCGTTGGATACCCCGACCCCGACGCAAACGGGGAGCGGAGTGACCTCTCGTACGCGCTCCACCAGGGGCCTAGCCCCAGCCGACAAGGTGGTCCTGGCGCCGGTCACACCCATGGTTGAGGCGGCGTAAACAAAACCGGAACAGGCTCGGGCAACTCGCTCGAGGCGTTCGTCGCTCGAGGATGGCGCGACCAGAAAGACGCGATCAACCCCATTCTCATCCGTCGCGCGTGCCCACTCACCGGACTCTTCAGGTGTCAGATCCGGAGTAATAACGCCGACGCCACCCACCTCGGCTAGCTCCCGAGAGAACCGATCGACGCCGTACCTCTCGATCGGATTCCAGTAGGACATGACCAGGGTCGGAGCGCCGGTCTCGCTGACACCCTGGACTGTCTTCATCACATCGGCGATCCGGACGCCGGCGCGCAGCGACGAATCGACTGCCGCCGCGATGACCGGCCCATCCATCAGCGGGTCGCTGTACGGAAGGCCGATCTCCACGGCGTCAACGCCGTTCTCAACCATCGCTGCGAGCACCGAGACGCAATCATCTCTACTGGGGAAGCCTGCCGGAAGGTAAGCGATCAGGGCAGCTCGCTCTTCTGCGCGGGCAGCGGCGAACGTTTCAGCGAGAACACTCATACCGACTCCGCCCCATCTATCGCCGCTTGGTCTTTGACGAGCCCAAACCACTTCGCAGCGGTAGCCACGTCCTTGTCACCGCGACCTGACAAGTTGACCAAGACGAGTGGTATCCGGACCGAGTCGCGACCCAAGACGATAGCCCCGGCTAGGCGCATGCGCAGACTCGATAGCCGGGATGATGCCCTCGGTGCGGCACAGCAGCCCGAAGGCGTCCATCGCTTCTGCATCGGTGACGGGGTGGTACGTCGCACGGCCGATGTCGCGAGGAAGGCGTGTTCTGGACCAACCCCCGGGATAGTCCAGTCCGGCGCAGATCGAGTGGGACTCGATGGTTTGGCCATCGTCGTCTTGCAGTAGGTAGGACCGCGCGCCGTGCAGCACGCCCGGGGCCCCACCGGTGATGGTCGCGGCGTGCCGGCCGGTCTCGACGCCATCACCACCGGCCTCAAAGCCATAGAGCGCGACATCATCGTCGTCGAGGAACGCATGAAAGATGCCGATGGCGTTGCAGCCACCACCAACACACGCAGCGACGGCATCGGGCAGGCTGCCGGTGAGGCCGAGTACCTGTTCCCTGGCCTCAAGGCCAATACAGCGGTGGAAGTCGCGCACCATCTCCGGGAAGGGGTGCTGGGCCGGCGACTGTGCCCAGCAGGTAGTGGGTGTCGTCGACATTGGTGACCCAGTCGCGCATCGCCTCGTTGATCGCGTCTTTCAGGGTCTGACTCCCGACGGTCACTGGGATCACCTCGGCTCCCAGCAGCTCCATGCGAGCGACGTTGAGCGCTTGCCGACGCGTGTCTTCCTCGCCCATGTAGACGACGCATTCAAGGCCTAGGAGCGCTGCCGCTGTGGCCGTGGCCACACCGTGCTGACCAGCTCCGGTCTCGGCAATGACGCGCCGCTTGCCCATCCGTTGCGTCAGAAGCGCTTGTCCCAGCACGTTGTTGATCTTGTGCGAACCGGTGTGGTTCAGATCCTCGCGTTTGAGCAGGACGCGGGCGCCACCGGCGTGTTCGGAGAACCGCGTGGCATCGGTGAGCGGGCTTGGGCGCCCGGTATAGGTGCGCTGCAGATCAGCCAGGCGATTGACGAACGCTGGATCGCTCTGGGCCAGCCGGTAGGCGGCATCGAGTTCGTCGAGAGCGGCGATCAACGCCTCAGGCACAAATCGGCCGCCATAATTCCCGAAGTGCCCGCAGCGCATCGGGAACCGTTGGAGGAGCGGAGTGTCGATAACAACTTGTCTGCGCTCAGGTGCGACCGTGTTTGAGTGCGGGATGTGCGCCCGCCGTGACCAAGTCGCGCACTGCCGTGCGTGGGTCCTGCCGGTGACCAGGCTCTCGCCCACCAGCACGGCATCAGCGCCGGCGTTTGCATAGGCAATGAGGTCGTGCGGCCCGCGCACACCCGACTCGGCAACGCGCACGATGCCCGCAGGAACGGAGGGGGCAACCGTAGCGAACGTGTCGCGATCCACCTCAAGGGTGGCCAGGTTGCGGGCGTTGACGCCGATGACGCGAGCGCCCGCGTCAACGGCACGCTGCAGCTCGGCGATCATCGTGCACTTCAACCAGCGGGGTGAGCCCGATTGACTCGGCACGTTCGACCAGCGACACCAGCGCGTTTTGTCCAGCGCCGCCACAATCAGCAACGCCAGATCGGCACCATCGGCGCGCGCCTCCCACAACTGGTAGCTGCTCACGATGAAGTCCTTGCGCAGCACCGGGATATCCACCGCGGCGCGAACTGCCGTCAGGTCGGCCAGTGAGCCGCTGAACCGACGCTGTTCGGTCAGCACGGAGATAACACTGGCTCCACCCTCGACGTAGCTTTGCGCAAGTTGGGCGGGATCGACAATCGTTGCCAGCTGTCCTTTGCTGGGGCTCGCACGCTTTACCTCAGCGATTACCGAAACCCCGTCACTACCTAGAACAGCGAGGGCATCGCGGGGCGGGACCGCTTGTGCTGCCTGCTTCTTTAGTTCATCCAACGACACAGCTTGTTGGCGCACAGCAAGGTCCTCGCGCACACCTGCCACTATCTCATCGAGAACGGTCACAACGGTTAGCCTAGCGAGCGCCACTCACGGCGCAGATAGCGCGGCCACACGAAGTGCTGCTTGGCCCAATCCCCGAGGGCAGGTAGGCAACGCCGGGCAAGTTGCGCACCACCGTGAAGATGACGACCGCAACGATGATGCTAACGGTGAAGATTCGCTGTAGGCGCAGAGTACGTTCGGACCGCAATGGGGGCCCTGAATCACTGCGCCACCTGCGAACGATCAACATACCCAGCCACAGGGCGGCCAGTGGGAGCAGAATGACGGCCATCAGATTCTGGTCAAACGCGGCAGCGACGTCGCCCTCCATCAACGCGTGGGCACACCGCAATCCCCCGCATCCTGGACAGTCCAAACCAGTCAGGACCTTCAATGGACAGGGTGGGTACCCGGCGGCCAAGTTTGGATCGACCGCAAAGACGTAAGCAGACCCAGCCAAGGCCGCAACGACGCCAGTGACCGGCCAGAACAGCCGCTTGGTCCGGGAACGCGCGGGAGTGGGTTGGGATGATGGGTTCTCGCACATCGAGGCTCACAGCACACCCGCCTCCAAGAATCGTCCTGCTCGACCTGTCGCAACCAAGATAGCCAATGTTACGGCCCAAAGCACGAGACTGACCAGAACCCAGGTTCGCGCCATCCGGGCACATCTGGCCGCACCACGACGGTCGCCGCTGCCCCAACGAGTCGACACTTGGGCTGCAAAGTAGACCGCAACCACGCCCGTCGGAGAAAAACAGCACAAGGTGGCCACGATCGCCGGTGCCAGCCAACTGCTCGGCACCACATCTCGAGCGGCCCCGCTGTGGCTAGGACTTTTACCCGCTTCTGACTCATTGCGGTCGTTATTGCCGACACCACGGCCACCCACATCTGCGCTCATTGCTCACCATCCATTGTCCGGGCAACCGTGACGGTGAATCTGGCGCCGCCCTCTGGTGCCGAGTCAGCAACGGCGCTACCTCCGAGCCGCCCCGCGAGTCGACCAACGAGAGCCAGCCCAACCCCGGTTCCGACTCGCCTGATACCGCGGTACCTGTTGTATAACTCGGCTGGGTCGAAGGCGACCTGACAGTCGTCAGGCGTCAGGCCGGGGCCACTATCGCGAACCTCGATATCGACAAACCGCATCGTGTCCTCTTCGTCCTCTCGGTCAGTGCCACCGGCCCTGCTGCCAGGGTGAGCGACTTTCTCCTCCCGTCCTGACTGCCCTGATTGCTCGTGAGTCCCCTCGCTCGGCCTCACGGCGAGTACCACCGAGCCACCCACCGGCGTAACCCGCAGCGCGTTAGTGCAGAGGTTGTCAATAATCTGGCGTACTCGGGTGGGATCGGTACGTCCCTGCAAGGGAGCTTCGGGCACCTCGAGGGAGAACCGCAAACCCTCGTTGGCGCAGCGGTCTTCCCAAACGTTCGCAGCGCTAGCAGCGATCGCCGCGAAGTCTGCTTGCACTCCTGAGATTCTGAAGTCCACCGCATCGAGCCGGGCAAGATCGAGCAGATCGGCGACGAGCAGGTTCAACCGCTGGGCCTCTGAGTTCAAGGTTCTCCCGGTGTGAGCGAGGTCCTCCTGCGCCACGATTCCATCGGCGAGTGCCTCGCCGTATCCCAAGATCGCCGTCAGCGGCGTACGCAACTCATGAGAGATGGACAGTAGGAAGTCGCGCTGGCGTCCCTCGCTCTGATCGAGGGCGTAGCGCAACTCGTTCAGTGCTTCGTTGAGTTCAGCAATTTCGCCGCGGGCCAGTGACGGACAACTCCACGTCACGATCACCCGCGCCAAGTCGCTTTGCGGCCTGCGCGGCCTCGCGTAGCGGGCGCGTGAGCCGCCGAGCGAGCAGGAGCCCGAATACGATGGCGATCCCAACACCAGCGGCGAGGGCGACCCCGAAGCGGGCGATCGCTGCCACGGCCAACTGGGTAGTGGCCGACAGTGGCTGAACAAGCACAACTCCCCCGCCACTATCGAGCGGCTGCGCTGCCAACAAAACCTGCTCGCCGCGGAAGTTGCGAACGCCGTCAACTGGTTCCCCGGCTGCCAACGCGTTGATGTCCCTTCGACCTGCAGTCCAGCGTATCTGCGCGCCCTCGGTCACATAAAACGCGGTGATACTGTTGGCTCCGAAACGTCTCAGCGAGTCGACTGCCAATGAGCTCAGATCCAGCGTCTGGGTTGCGCTCCACGGCCGCTGCGGTAGCGTCCGCCAACCGTTGCAGACCGACCAGGGAGTCCTGCTCGGCCGTTGCCTGAGCCAGGGGCCAAGCCACTAGGGCGGCCACGATTACTGCGAGCACCGCTGCCGCAGTCGTGGTAACCGCGATTCGGGTCGTGAGTGTGAATCCACGCGGCGTGGTTGCGACGTGGCGCTCTGTTGGTACTACCGAACCCGGTGCGTCAGTTGGCACGACGGGTCAGTGCGTCCGCTCGTCGACCGAATAGCCAACGCCACGGACCGTTCGGATAATCTCCGTGGGCTCTAGTTTGGCGCGTAATTGAGCAACGTGCACATCCACCGTGCGCGAGCCAACCGCACTGGAGTAGCCCCAAACGTCCGTGAGCAACTCATCGCGGCTGAAGACTTTGCTCGGATTGCGAAGCAGGAATACCAACAGATCGAACTCGGTTGGGGTTAGCTCAACTTCCTCGCCGTTCACGCTAGCTCGCCGGGTCGAGGTGTCTACTTCGACACCGTGCATGCCGAGTGTCACCTCCTCCTGCACAGCGGGCTTATTGGCCGAGCGGCGAAGGACCGCCTTAACCCGCGCCACAACCTCGCGGGGACTGAATGGCTTGGTGATGTAGTCGTCAGCGCCTAGTTCCAAACCAAGAACTCGGTCGATTTCATCGTCCCTGGCGGTGCAAAAGAGCACCGGTGTCCAGTTTTGTTCAGCACGCAAGGCTGAACAAACATCGGTCCCCGACATCCCTGGAAGCCCGACATCGAGGATCGCGGCAATCGGTGCCCTGTCCTGAATAACCCGCAGACCGTTGGTGCCGTCGGCCACGATCGCTACCTCGAACCCATCACGTTCAAGGTAGAGCTTCAGCAGATCTGCGATTGGTTGCTCGTCCTCAACGACCACTACCAGGCCGCGGCTTCGTTCGGCCATTCCTAGGACCTCTTAGTGTCGTTTTGGGCGGCTACGCCGAGCCCTTTGGGTACTGCCCGAGACCCGCCATAGCCATCGCTTTACCGACGATCGCACCCAGGATGAGCAATCCGACGCCGACCCAGAACAGCCACGGCTGAGCAATGGTCACTCCGAACGTGCCCACGGCGAAGGCCAGCAACATGATGATGACAGCAGTCCAGGCAGCAGGAGTGTTGCCCTCATGCGGATCCCGCATCTGTGATTCATCGCGGACGCGCTGCTTAGCCATGTGATTCCTCCTGTGAGGGTTGCCTGCCGTGCTGACTTGTGACGTTGACGCTGTGAGTCTCTGGAGATGTTACCCAGTGGGCTCTGCGCCTCGCATTCTGGCACTTCGGCGTGGCGGTCGCCATAGCGGCGCGCCACTTTCCCCAGGTTGCTCGCCGTTGAATATGCTTGGCGACGTGTCAAGCGGACCCATCGATGACTATCTCGCGACGGTCGCCGAACCGGCACGGAGCACGCTGCAGACCCTGCGCGAGCGCATTCGTGCCGTCGCGCCGACCGCGCAGGAATGCTTGAGCTACGGAGTCCCGACGTTCCAAGTTGATGGTGTCGGGGCAGACCTAGCCCTTCGGCAGCGTTGGATCCTCGCCTTGATCTAGGGCCTCCCAGTCGCTCGCGGGAGCTCGTGTTTGACCGTCCTGCCGAGCAGAGAGTCGGCGCCAGCGCGACCCAAAGATCATTGTCGTGACGCCGCACGCAGCAATCACCAGTGCCGCGAGCAGGGCCACGGCCCACCAACTGCCTGTGCGAGCGGCGGAGACAGCCTCGGCCGTAGGTGTGCTGGTGGTGCTCACTACTTCGCCAAGGAGCAGGAACAGCAGACTCGCCGCCCCGATTCCGGCGGCGGCGAACAGGATCACGACACCGAAGACCTGCCTCACGACACCGCTGGTGGCGATTACCGCCACGACGCTCGCCAGCGCAATCCACGCGCAGGCGAGTCCGACTGGGTACAGCGCACTGCCAGAGATCTCAAGTGTCGTCTCATTGAAGCCGTTGCTCGTCTGCGCGGTGGCCCACGGCTGGGAAAGCGACCAGATGGCTGCTGCGCCAGCAAGTGTCAGGGCGATCAGCGTCGCCGCGTAACCCCTAGCCGACGAGGTGGAACCTGCGGTCGTCATGGGGTCACTGCCTCGATTGAGCCGGCAACCGCGATTGCCCGCAAGACGGCTGCCGCCTTGTGCTCGCACTCGGCCTGTTCCGTTGCTGGCACTGAATCGGCAACCAAGCCGGCACCAGCCTGCACGTAGGCGACACCGTCGCGCAGAACGGCGGTCCTGATGGCAATGGCGGTATCCATGTCTCCGGCAAAGTCGAAGTAGCCAACCGCGCCCGCGTAGAGCCCGCGGCGGGTGCTCTCTAGGTCTTCAATGATCTCCATCGCCCGCACCTTCGGCGCACCCGAGAGGGTCCCCGCCGGAAATGTTGCGGCCAAGAGGTCGTAGGCGCCCTTGTCAGCGGCCAAAGTTGCGACGACAGTCGAGACGATGTGCATGACGTGGGAGAAGCGCTCGACTGCCATGAACTCCACCACCTCGACCGAGCCCGGTTCGCTCACCCGGCCCAGATCATTGCGGCCCAAGTCAACGAGCATGAGGTGTTCCGCTCGCTCCTTCTCATCGGCGAGCAAATCGTCGGCCAGCTGCTGATCTTCCTCTGTTGACGCACCTCTTGGACGAGTTCCAGCGATCGGGTGCAGCATCGCCTGCCCACCTTTGAGTTTTACCAGTGCCTCTGGACTCGACCCCACGACGTCGAAGGAGACCTCTGATCCAAGACCAATGCGGTCGGCGTCACTAGCTGCCAACTCGCTGATTCCGTCCACTACTGGGAATCGAATCAAATACATGTACGGGCTCGGGTTGCTTACCCGCAAGACCCGGTAGACGTCCAACGCGCGCGCCGACGTCGGCGTGCTGAAGCGTTGCGAGACGACTACTTGAAACGCGTCACCGGCGTAGATGTGTTCACGAACCTGCTCAACCTTGGCTTGGTAGTCCTGCGCGGTGGTGTCCGAGGTGATCTGCGCGGGCGCCGCCAAATCCATCGATAGCGCAGGCTCCTCAACTGGTTCCGCGAGACGAGCAGCCATCGCCTCGATACGACTTCGGGCTTGTTCGTAGCGATCAGCTAGGTCACTTGGCGTCCGCTCGCTAGCTGGATCCAGAATGACGTTCGAGATGAGTAAGACCGAACCATCGTAGTGATCAAAAACTGCGAGGTCCGTCGCCAGTAGCAGCGCAAACTCGGGCAGTTTGAGCACGTCGTCAGTGAGCTTAGGTAGGCGCTCCCAATGACGCACAGCGTCGTACCCAATCATTCCGACCAGCCCACTGGTCAGTGGTGGCAGCCCAGTGACCCTAGCCGTGTGCAACAGGGACAACGTCTCACGGATCGCCGCTAGCGGATCGGAGGTGATCGACTCGAGGACGTCGGTAGGAACGTCGCCAAACCAACGCGATCGCCCATCGACCTCCGTGAGCAATCCTGAACAGCGAACCCCCACGAAGGAATACCGCGACCACGTTCGGCCGTTCTCGGCTGACTCCAGCAGGTAGGTGCCAGGTGCGTTGCGAGCCAAGCGCTGATATAGACCCACCGGCGTCAAGGTGTCCGCTAGCAGACGACGAACGACAGGTACGACGCGCCGACTATCGGCGAGTTCAACGAACTCCTGCGCAGTGGGGACCGTTACGCCGTCGAGTCGCGACGTTGCCCGCGAGTAGATCGCCTCATCGCGTTCCTCGGTCATTGCGCGAACTCCCCAGCTAGCTCAATCGTTTCGGTGTCGAAACAGGAGCGTAGCCCGGTGTGGCAGGCGGGTCCGGAGGCGCGCACTCGAAGCAGCAGCGCGTCGGAATCGCAGTCCCGGGATACTGACTCGACTATCTGGGTGTTGCCAGACGTGTCACCCTTGCGCCAAAGTTCCTGGCGACTGCGCGACCAATAAGTTGCCCGCCCTGATTCCAACGTCAGAGTGAGCGCGTGAGCGTTCATCCACGCCAACATCAGCACCTCGCCACTGTCCACCTGTTGAGCGATCACTGGGACGAGGCCGACGGAGTCGAATGCGATCGATTCAACAAAGGCAGCCAAACGATTCGTATCTGGCTGGAGTGAACCTGGAGTTGTCGAGTCTGCATTGGCTGGTTCGCTTGGTGCGGGCATCTGTCTATTGTGCCTGCTCATCGCCCCGGGACGACTAGCTATTGTGTAGATCGTGAACACACGCACCTGGGCACAGTCCGAACGACAAGGCATCAGCGACCTATTCGTCGAGCTTCGGGCCGGATGCTCCAACGCTTTGCGGAGACTGGACGACCCGAGACTTGGCGGCTCACCTAATCGTGCGGGAGAGTCGCCCGGATGCCGCGCTAGGAATCGTCGCAAAACCGCTGGCTGGCTGGGGTGCGCGGGTCCAAGATCGAGCCAGTGAGCGACCTTGGGATGAACTAGTTTCAGCGGTGCGCCAAGGCCCACCGAAAATCTCACTGTTTAGCCTGCCCAAGGCCGACGAAATGCTAAATACCGGCGAGTACTTCATTCATCTTGAAGATGTGCGTCGAGCGGCGCCCGACTGGACCCCCCGGGAACTGCCAGCAAAGTTCCGCAATACCCTGTGGAATATCGCTGCCAAGCGCGGCTCTATGTTGTTCCGCAAAGCACCAACTGGAGTCGTCCTGGAACGCACCGATGGCTCCGAAGGCCTTGATCAGAAGGTCGTTCGTAAGGGAGACAAGAGCGTCACGATCAGCGGTCCTGCTGCCGAGATCCTGCTGTACAGCTTTGGACGGCGCGACCATGCTCTGGTGACAATCAGCGGAGATCCCGATGCCATCCGGGCCCTGAACAACACCGACCTAAGCGTCTAGATCAGGGGCGACGGACCGGGTAACCCTGCGCGGCTAGTGCCGCCTTCACTTCAGGAATCGACAAGACGCTGAAGTGGAAGACGCTCGCAGCGAGTACGGCATCCGCTCCCGCTTCGACAGCCGGAGCAAAGTCGTCGACATGTCCAGCTCCGCCACTGGCAATCACTGGGACGTTGACTTTGGCTCGCACCATTTCGATTAGTTCAGTATCAAACCCATCCTTGGTCCCATCGGCGTCCATTGAGTTGAGCAGGATCTCGCCAGCTCCCAACTCGGCGCCCTGCTGAGCCCACTGAACCGCGTCGATACCCGTACCGATTCGCCCACCGTGAGTTGTGACCTCAAAGCCCGAGGCAGTCTGCGTTGGTGGCTGTGTTCGACGGGCGTCAACGGACAGAACGATGCACTGGGATCCGAAGCGGGAGGCAGCCTGCGTGAGGAACTCCGGTCGCCGAATCGCCGCAGTGTTTATGCCCACCTTGTCAGCCCCTGCACGCAGCAGTTTGTCGATGTCTTCGACGGTGCGGACTCCACCGCCGACGGTCAAGGGGATGAATACCTGCTCCGCAGTGCGAGAAACGATGTCGTAGGTCGTGGATCGATCCGAACTGCTGGCTGTAATGTCCAAGAACACCAGTTCGTCTGCTCCGGCCGCGTCGTATGCCTTGGCGAGTTCTACTGGATCACCAGCATCACGCAAGTTAACGAAGTTCACTCCTTTGACCACGCGACCCTCGTCGACATCTAGACACGGGATAACCCGTACCGCCAGTGTCACGATCGACTACTTCGACTCTGGTGAGTCTGGCGGTGGCTCGCCGCTGAGTAAGGAACTCATGAAGTCAACGTGGGGGGCAACTGCAGCCAAAGCCTCCGGCAGCGTGAACGCTCCGGCGTAGAGTGCCTTGCCAATGATGAGGCCCTCAACTCCGTGACTGACAAGACCGGCGACCTCGTGGATGTCCTCCAAACTAGAGACTCCACCGCTAGCGACAACGGGACGATCTGTCGCTTTGCACACTTTGTGCAGTAGGTGCAGATTAGGACCTTGCAGAGTTCCGTCTTTGTTCACGTCGGTGACGACGTAGCGGGCCGCGCCCTCCCGGTCCAACCGTTCGAGTGTCTCGAAGAGCTCACCGCCAGGTTGGGTCCAACCGCGCGCTGCCAAGGTCGTGCCGCGCACATCGAGTCCAATCGCGATCTTGTCCCCGTACTCTGCAATGACCTTCGCGCACCACTGCGGGTTCTCCAGAGCGGCGGTACCAATATTCACCCGGCGACAACCTGTCGCTAGGGCGGCAGCCAACGACTCATCGTCGCGGATGCCACCAGATAGCTCGACCGAGATGTCGAGTTGCCCAACGACCTGCGCAAGCAACTCCCGGTTGGACCCGCGGCCAAACGCCGCATCAAGATCCACAAGGTGGACCCACTGTGCGCCCTGTTCTTGCCACGCCAATGCTGCAGTGACGGGGTCGCCGTAGGTCGTTTCGGACCCCGCCTCCCCTTGGACGAGGCGTACGGCTTGCCCATCGGCAACATCTACGGCTGGTAGGAGTTCAAGAGTCACGGGAGCAGCCTACTTCTATCGAACCGTAGCCAACCAGTTGCGTAACAAGTGCATTCCCGCGTCTCCCGATTTTTCTGGATGAAACTGCGTTGCCATGAGCGGACCGTTCTCGACGGCGGCCAAGAATGGTTCTCCGTGGGTAGCCCAGGTCAGGGTCGGGGGTCGGGTCGGGCAGGCATCTGTGTCCAGCTCCCAGTTTCGAGCCGCGTAGGAGTGCACGAAATAGAACCGTTGATCCGCTATGCCAGCGAACAGTTGTGAGTCATCGGGTGCGCGGACCGTGTTCCACCCCATGTGGGGAAGAACCTGCGCGTCTAGCCGATCGACGACACCTGGCCACTGATCGCAGCCCGCAGTGTCAACACCGTGCTCCACTCCTCGACTAAAGAGCACCTGCATGCCGACGCAGATTCCGAGCACCGGCCTGCCACCACTGAGGCGCTGATCAATGATGCGCGGGCCCTCTACATCGTGCAGGCCAGCCATACACGCAGCGAACGCTCCTACCCCTGGAACGACTAGCCCCTCAGCTTCTATCGCCTCGTCTCGATCAGACGTGACATCAACATCAGCACCCGCGCGTTCTAGGGCACGGCGCGCTGAATGCAGGTTGCCTGACCCGTAATCAAGGAGGGCGATCTTCGGTCGCCGTTGCTCGGACAACTACACACCCCACCACAAGACGGCAGCTACACCGCACATGACGGCAGCAATACCGCAGGCTACCGCCAGCACAATGATCTTGGCCTTCGCGAAGGAAATGACCCCGCCAATGAAGAAACCGCACAGCACCAACATCATGATTGGCCAGAGGCTATCCATGACTGCTACAGAGTCCCTTTAGTCGATGGCACTCCGACTACCCGCTCGTCGAGGGCGACCGCGTCGCGCATGGATCTAGCTACCGACTTGAACTGTGCTTCAACGATGTGGTGGGCGTTTCGACCGGTGATCACGCGCACGTGAAGGCAGATCTGCGCCGACGCGGTGATTGACTCCCAGATGTGGCGCGTCAGAGTCGTGTCGTACGTCCCAATCAGTTCGATCAGTTCGGGCTCCTCGTGAACGAGGTAGGGACGACCTGACAGGTCGACGGCGGATTGCACGAGTGCCTCATCTAGCGGCACCAGCGAGTCACCAAATCGGCGAATCCCCGCTTTGTCCCCTAGCGCCTCACGCAGGGCCGCCCCGAACGCCAGCGAGGTGTCCTCCACAGTGTGGTGCGCGTCAACCTCGAGGTCACCCTTAGTCTCCACCCGCAAGTCGAAGCCGCCGTGTTTGCCGAGTTGACTGAGCATGTGGTCGTAAAACGGCACACCCGTGGATACCTGGACTTGGCCAGTCCCGTCTAGGTTGAGCTCGACGAGGACGTCGCTTTCTTTCGTCGTGCGAGCAATGCGGGCCGTGCGACTCATGCGTCGCTCCTTCAAGTGTCTAGTCGTGGCTATCTAACAATCTTCAGGTCTCATTCAGCCGACACACGGGCAGCATTAGATTCCGCTGCCTGCGCTGCGGCGACCTCTAGTGTGGCACTCGCACCCCGGTCTAGGTCGGCCCTAGGGTCGGTTCGCCACGATAGCTCGTAGAGCATGAATGAACGCATCTGTCTCAGCCCGTGTCCCGGCCGTCACGCGCAAGCGCCCTGGCAGTCCCACGTCTCGCACCAAGACACCGGCCGCCAGCAACTGCTCCCACACCTCCCGTTGGTCGCCGAACCCGCCGATTAGCACGAAGTTCGCATCAGAGTCCGCCACGTCGAGTCCGAGGTCGTGGCTCGCAGCGACAATGCGGTCGCGCTGACCCATGACGTCCTGCACACCAGCCTGCAGGTCTGCCGCGTGCTCAAGTGCGGCGATCGCCGCGACCTGAGTCAGCGACGACAGGTGGTAGGGCAAACGAACGCGGGCGATGGCCTCGATGACGGCCGGATCAGCCAGCAGATATCCGACCCGCGCTCCGGCGAACGCGAAGGCCTTACTCATCGTTCTGGTCACGATCAGGCGAGGGCGGCCAGTTAGCAGCGACACGACACTCGTTGCGGAACTGAACTCGGCGTAGGCCTCATCAACAACGAGCACACCCACGTCGTTCGCGGCGATCTGCTCGTACAGAGACTCAATAGTCGCCAAGTCGACCGCGGTACCGGTTGGATTATTCGGCGAGCAAACGAACGTGACCGCTGGTGGATCGGCGGCGATGGCCTCGCGTGCTGCCGTCACGTCGATTGTGAAGTCTGGCCGTCGGGCAACGTTGCGGTACTCGGTGAATGAGGTGCGAGCAATGTTGGAATGCATGGTGTACGTCGGTTCGAAACCGAGCGCGCTGCGCCCTGGACCACCAAATAAGGCCAGCAGTTGGGCAAGGATCTCGTTGCTTCCGTTAGCGGCCCAAACGTTCTGATAACTAATCTCGACGTTTGTTTGCTGCGAAATGTAGGCGGCCAAGCTCGTCCGTAGTGCGACCGCGTCTCGGTCCGGGTACCGCTGCAGTGTGCTCGCAGCTGCCCTGACGCCGGCCACGATCGCCTGAACAACCACATCGTTGGGAGGGTGAGGGTTCTCGTTCGTGTTCAGACGAACGGCCACGTCGAGCTGGGGTGCTCCATACGCTGGGAAGCCGATCAGTTCCGGGCGGATCGGGAGGTCGTCGGCAGCCAGTTCTGGGCCGATCACCCGTCGCTCCGAGAGGCCATCCGTACCGCCACGGCTTGTCCATGTGCCGGAAGGTCCTCTGCATCGCTGAGCACCTGAACGTCCTGCGCGACTTCGGCTAGGGCATCGGCGGAGTAGTCAATCACCTGAATAGAACGAAGGAAGCTAACGACGGATAGGCCGGAGGAGTATGCGGCACAACCACCCGTTGGCAAAACGTGGTTAGAGCCAGCGCAATAGTCGCCCAGAGATACCGGAGACCATGCACCGACGAAGATTGCACCCGCGTTACGAACCAACGAAGCTACTCGCGCAGCATCGCGGGTTTGAATCTCAAGGTGCTCGGCACCGTAGAGATTGACGACGTCTAGGCCTTGGGCCAGATCCCTAACTAATACGACAGCACTCTGTGGCCCACCAAGAGCAACTCGAATACGCTCGCTGTGTTTGGTGGACTCGATTAGATCTGGCAGGACGGTTTGAACAGCGTGAGCCAGCGCGTCGCTTTCGGTGACAAGTACCGAGGCCGCGACAACATCGTGCTCTGCCTGGCTAACTAGGTCAGCAGCGACATGGACTGGATCCGCTGAGTCATCGGCGAGCACCATGATCTCGGTTGGACCAGCCTCTGAGTCGATTCCGATGCGTCCTCGCAGTAGCCGTTTGGCAGCCGTCACATAGATATTTCCGGGACCGGTCACCATGGAAACTGGAGCGCAATAGCCAGACTCACCCGGTGATTTGGCTGCACCAGATCCGTAGGCAAACCAGGCCACCGCCTGCGCGCCACCCACGGCGTAAACCTCATCGATGCCCAGTAGCGCCGCTGCCGCCAGAATCGTTGGGTGAGGCCAACCCCCAAAGTCAGCCTGCGGGGGCGAGGCAATGGCGATCGATCCAACGCCAGCGAGCTGGGCCGGCACAACGTTCATGACGACGCTGGAGGGGTAGACAGCTCGACCGCCCGGCACATATAACCCGACCCGATCAACGGGCACCCACCGCTGTGAAACTGTGGCGCCAGGAGCGAGTTCTGTCACGTGAGGTGCTGGAATCTGGTCGCTATGCGTCGCTTGGACGCGAATGATCGCCTCCTGCAGGCTCTCGCGTACCGCAGGGTCTAGGTCGTGCAGCGCTGCCGAGATGACCTCGGTCGGTACTCGCAACGACGGCGGACGGATGTGCTCGATCCGCTCCCCGATGTCCAATACCGCGACCTCACCACCATCTCGAACGGAGTCGATGATTTCTTGGGCCACCTGTTCGGCCGATGCGATATCTACTTCGGCTCGGGGGATCAATGACCGCAGGTCGCCTACTTGGGCGCGCAGGTCCAACATTCGCATCACGTGGCCCATCGTAGAACCACCCGCGAAGTCGCTGCCCGACAGTTCCGCAGCTACCGTGTTCCCATGGCCAAAAAGGGTGCAACCGTCGAGACCCGCGCCACGGATGCCCTCGGCGAACGACGAATCCCGTTCGCTGTCCACCAATACAACCCAGCGACCCCCCTCGCGACCGAGGGCGACTCACTGCCCGTGGATGCCTTCGACGACCCTCGACGCGTGTTCCGGACGCAGATCGCGGACGCGGACGGCCTACCACTAGCTCTTATGGTGCCGATCTCCGCTCAACTTGACCTGGAGCTCGTGGCAGCGGCCGTAGGAGTACAACGAGCTACCTTGATGGATATCGCGCAGATGAAGAAGGCGACTGGGTACCCAGGTGATGCGGTGAGTCCGATCGGCATGCGAAAGCGGATCGCTGCCCTCATCGACATCAGCGCTTACGATTACCAAACTGTTTTCGTTAGCGCCGGGGAGGCCGGCTTCACGATCGAACTATCGCCAGAGAACCTAATTAACGTCACCGAGTCGCGAACCGCCCCGATTACTCGCCACCGAGACCGGTATTAGTACACCGCAATCCGCGACGGTCGACAGTGCGCTCTCGCGTTCGGTTTTACTCTGCTGAGAGCTGATGTCGGTCGAGGTAGGCCTGGGCAGCTTCGCGCGCCTGGTTGCCGGTACGCGAGGCTCGAACGACGAGCACCGCGGCGAGCACAACGGCAACGGTCAGTGGCCAGATGCCAAGGACACCCAAAGCGGTCAGTTCCAGCGGGCCAACGAAGGTTTCCCCATTGAGAAGTTCAGGGACCAACACGCTCCCGTCGCTATCGACGCCTCCAACGACGGTCATCCCCAGTTGCCACGCCACAACCGACCCGGCTGCGGCACCCCCGACCGCGGCGATAAGTATCCCGAGACTCACCGTCGCACGCCCGGATCTGCTCCACCACGCCACGACGATGCCCACCACGAGGCCAGCTGCAATCCCCAGCAGCCCGAATGTCATATCCATGGAGATACCGCTCTTACCCGCTGACTCATAGAACGCCGCACCATCTCGCACGACCAGCGTGGGCCTAGGCGCAATCCACACCCAGAGCAGACCTAGGACGATGCCCATCCCAACGCAGGAGCCCACTATCACGAGGATCCGGCGCACTTGAGAGCTGAGCACAGCTACCCGTACACCGACTCGGCAGCCGACGATCCGGCCAGACACGACGGACCAAGGAGCGCCTTCAAATCAGCGAATAGTGAGGGGGTGGGCGACACCCGCTTGGAATCGTCCAACCGCAAGACCGTCGTGCGAGTCCCGTTGCGAACCTCGAGGCGAACCTCCGTGGTCCCCGGATGGGTCGCCAGTATCTCGTTGAGCTTCTTCACGACGGGCTCGACAACGCGATTGGCGGCCATGTTGATGACCACTGGCCCTTCAGTCCCTCCGGTGGTCAGGTCGGGAATCGTGATCTCCATTGCTATGAACTTCAACTCTGCGTCGTCGCTGAGATCAACACGGCCCTTCACCAACAGGACAGCATCCTGCGAACAGTAAGGGCCCATGAGCGCGTAAGCCTTCGGGAACACCATGACGTCGACGGACGCGTCGAGATCCTCCAACGTCACGATGGCCCACGTATCTCCTCGCTTGGTCACCTTCCGAGAGATCCCGGTCACCAGTCCACCGAGGGTCACCACTCGACCGTCGCTAATTTCGTCGCCGTGTAGGGCGGCAATAGAACAATCTGTGGCGGCCTTGAGCGTCGCCTCGATCCCGTTGAGCGGGTGATCAGACACATAAAGACCCAACATGTCGCGCTCATTGGCCAGCAGCGCGGCCTTGTCCCACTCGCCGACTGGTATCGCCACCTCGAAGCTAAGTCCAGCGTCACTCGCGCCACCGGAATCAGCGCTGGCGAACAGGTCGAACTGGCCGATGGCCTCGGCGCGCTTCGTCTCGATGACGGCGTCTACAGCCTCGGCGTGTATCTGCGCTAGGCCGCGACGCGTGTGTCCAAGGGAATCGAACGAGCCGGCTTTGACGAGTGATTCCACGACACGCTTGTTGCACACCACTCGCATCGATCTTCGCCAAGAAGTCCGTGGAAGTCGGCGAAGCGCCCTTTGCACGTGCGCGAACGTATGATCGAGTCAACGACGTTCTCACCCACGTTCCGGATCGCTGAGAGACCGAAGCGGATATCGGTTCCCGTAGCAGTGAAGTCGGCGTCTGAGTCGTTGACATCTGGCGGCAGGACCTTAATCCCCATCCGCCGACATTCGTTGAGATAGACAGCGCTGTTGTCCATTTGTCGTCCTTGACGCGGTGAGCAATGCCGCCATGTATTCGGCCGGAAAGTTCGCCTTCAGATAGGCGGTCCAGAAGGACACGAGGCCGTAGCCGGCAGTATGCGCCTTGTTGAAGGCGTAGTCCGAGAAGGGGACGAGGATCTCCCATAGGGTGTTGACTGGCGGCCTCGGAGTACCCATTCGCGACGCATACCTGCCGGGAAGGGTACGAACTCCTTGTCGAGGATCTCCTTCTTCTTCTTGCCCATCGCGCGACGCAATAGGTCGGCCTTCCCTAGCGAGTAGCCCGGCCAGCTTCTGCGCGATGGCCATCACTTGCTCTTGGTAGACGATCAGCCCGTAGGTATCACCGAGAATCTCCGCAGTGCCTCATCAAGCTCGGGATGGATCGGGTCACGGGCTTGCGGCCGTTCTTGCGATCCGCATAATCGTTGTGCGCGTTGGCGCCCATGGGACCAGGCCGATACAAGGCGAAAACAGCAGAGATGTCTTCGAAGTTGTCGGGCAGCATCGACTTGAGCAGGGAGCGCATCGGGCCACCGTCGAGCTGAAACACTCCCAAGGTGTCTCCGCGTGCGAGCAATTCGTACGTGGGGACATCGTCAAGTTCTAGCTCTTCAAGCACCACGATCTGGCCTCGATTCGCCGCGATGTTTTAGGCAGTCCTCCAACACCGTCAGGTTCCGCAGCCCCAAGAAGTCCATCTTGAGCAGCCCTAGCGATTCACAGACACCCATATCGAACTGCGTGATGACCGAGCCGTCCTGCGCGGCGCCACAAGGGAATGACATCGATCAATGGTTCGCGACACAAGATCACGCCAGCCGCGTGAACGCCCGGCTGGCGTTTCAGCCCTTCAAGACCCTTGCGGTGTCGACGAACTTGGCACACTCCGGTTCAGTCGTGATACATCTCCCGAAACTCCGCGGCCTCGCGATAGCGCTCGTGCTTGGCGTCGAAGATTCCGGCCAGTGGAATGTCTTTGCCCATGATGGCTGGGGGCATTGCCTTGGTGATGCGATCCCCGAGTGCATAAGGAAGCCCCAGAACCCGCGCTGAGTCCTTGATGGCCGCCTTGGCCTTGATCGAGCCGTAAGTGACGATCTGCGCGACGCGGCTCGGATCCGTACTTGTTCCGTCGCGTAGCGAATCATGTCGCCGCGTCGGCGCTCGTCGAAGTCCATGTCGATATCAGGCATGGAAATGCGCTCGGGGTTGAGGAATCGTTCGAACAGTAGCCCGTGTTTGATCGGATCGAGTTCGGTGATACCCAATGCCCAGGCGACGATGGAACCCGCCGCTGATCCTCGACCCGGGCCCACTCGGATACCGTTCGTCTTTGGCGTACTTCACCAGGTCGGCAATGACCAGGAAGTAGCCAGGAAATCCCATGTCGGTATGACACCGGTCTCGTACTCCGCTTGTGCGCGGTGTTCGTCGGGAACGCTGCCATGGAAGCGGCGCGGCCAAACCACGTTCAACGTCTTTGACGAGGAGGGAGTCTTCGCTCTCCCCTTCGGGCACAGCGAACTGCGGCATGAGGTTGGCGTCCTCGTTGAACTCCACTTCGCAGCGTTCGGCAATGAGCAGCGTGTTATCGCACGCCTCTGGCAGTTCGGCCCACAACCTCGCGCATCTCGGCTGCGGTCTTGAGGTAGAAGTCTCGCGCAGTAAAGCGGAAGCGCTTCTCATCGAATCAGGCGAGCGAGTTCCAATGCACAGCAGCGCGTCGTGGGCGTCGGCGTCGATGCGCGTGGACGTAGTGCAGGTCGTTGGTGGCCAGCAATGGGATATCCAGGGTGCGAGCGATCCGCAACAGATCCTCACGGTGGCGACGTTCGATCGCGGAGGCCGTGGTCCATCAATTCGCAGAAGTAGTTGCCTTTGCCAAGGATGTCGCGGAAGTCAGCGGCAGTGGCGAGCGCACGGTCGTAGTTGCCCGCCTGCAACCAGCGATTGACTTCGCCGACTGGGGCAGCCGGTTGTCGCCGATGAGTCCCTTGCCGTAGGTCTGCAAGATGTCGCGATCGAAGCGCGGCATGCAGTAGTAGCCCTCAAGGCTGGCGAGCGATGAAAGCCTGAAGAGGTTGTGCATGCCTGCCGTGGTCTCGGCGAGCAGCGTCATATGCGTGTAGTGCTGGCGCCCGTGCGCCGCAGCCGGATCCTCACCTGCCCTCGTCGAAGCCGCCCCAAAGTCGAAGGCGACCGCTCTCGGCGGCCTTGGGGCGCGTAGTAGCCCTCAAGCCCAATGATCGGATTGATACCCGCATTCTGGCCATGCTTCCAGAAGTCGAAGGCACCAAACAGGTTCCCATGATCGGTGATGGCGATGGCCGGCATGCCCAGCCGGGCGGCCGTCTGCAAGAGGTCGTTGAAGTCGCGCGGCACCGTCCAGCATCGAGTACTCGGTATGAACGTGCAGGTGCACGAACTGGTCGCTACTTGTCACTTGGTGAGCCTAACTGTCGAACCTGACATCGGGATGGTGCCTCGCGGAATTTCGCTCGCCTATGCTTATTGGGCTTCAGCAAAATCCTGGCGATTGGAGTTCAACCATGCAGCGGACAATTTTCGAGCCTGAACATGAAGAGTTCCGCTCAGCGGTGGCGACCTACCTTGAGCGCTCGATCACGCCAAACCTCGATAGCTACATCGACAACCGCCTCATCGCCAGATCCGCGTGGCAGGAGGCTGGCAAACAGGGCTTTCTAGGACTTGAAGTTCCCGAAGAATACGGCGGCAGCTTCGCCGGCGACTACCGCTTCAACACAGTCGCAACAGAGGAGATGTCCAAAGTCAGCGTTGGATTCAACTCGAGCCTGCAGATTCACGCTGACATCGTGGCTCCCTATCTGGTTGATCTCGGCACGGACGAGCTGAAATCGCGACTGCTGCCCGACTTCTGCGCGGGAAATAAGACGTCAGGGATCGGGATGACGGAGGCGGGTGGCGGCACCGACCTCGCGGCGCTCAAAACAACTGCAGTACCTGATGGTGATGGGTGGCGGATCAACGGCTCAAAGACCTTCATCACGAACGGCTACACCGCCGATATCCTCGTGGTCGCCGCCCGAACGAGTCCGGAGAAGGGTGCGCGCGGTATCTCGTTGTTCGTTATCGAGGAGGGGATGGACGGTTTCGAACGCGGTCGCAAACTCGACAAGGCCGGCCAACATGAGGCGGACACCGCGGAACTGTTCTTCAACGACGTTTGGGTGCCACAGGAGAACCTCCTCGGTGAGGTGGACTCCGGGTTCATCTACATGATGGAGCGCCTCCCCCAAGAACGTATCGGTTGCGCGATCAGCAACCTGGCCCACGCGAAGCAAGCGTTCTTGGAGACGGTCGAGTACGCGACGCAGCGTCAAGCGTTCGGCAAGCCCATCGGATCATTCCAGCACCTGAAGTTCACCCTGGCCGAACAAGCCACAAAGCTCGACGTCACGCAGTCCTTCTTGGATGAAGCTGTAATGGCCAAGATCAATGGGAACTTGAGTGCCACCGACGCCGCCAAAGCAAAGTGGTGGAGTTCTCAGGTTCAGAATGAGGTCATCGATGCGTGCCTGCAGATCTTCGGCGGCTACGGATACATGAATGAGTACCGCATCTCGCGCGCCTGGCAGGACGCCCGCGTGACCAAGATCTGGGCTGGCTCCAACGAGATCATGAAGGAACTGATCGGACGCGAGCTAGGACTCTAACTACCAATGAGTCTCCTAGGGCCCGCCAGCTTTGCCTCGTCAGGAGTCCGCGAGGATCGTGAGCGCATTGGAAAGATCCGCCGGATAGGGCGAGGTGAAGCTGACGCGTTCGCCCGTACCCGGGTGGGTGAACGTCAACTCCACCGCATGCAGCCATTGGCGACCTAGGCCTAGGCGCTGCGCCAGAACTGGGTCGGCGCCGTAAGTCATGTCCCCGCAACAGGGGTGTCGCAAGGCCGACATATGGACGCGAATCTGGTGGGTTCGCCCAGTTTCGAGCCCAATCTCAAGTAGGGACGCGTACGGGTACGCCTCGATAGTTCGATAGTGCGTCACGCTCGGCTTTCCGCCATTGACGACAGCGAAACGGTAGTCGTGGGCGGGATGGCGACCGATGGGTGCATTGACTGTTCCGGTGCTCGGATCAGGGTGGCCCTGGACGAGGGCATGGTAGGTCTTGGAAACTTCTCTCTCTTTGAACTGGTGTTTGAGCGAGGTATAGGCCCGAGGGCTTCTCGCGAGAACCATGAGGCCGCTTGTCCCGACATCGAGGCGATGAACGACACCCTCTCGCTCGCTGGCTCCCTCGCTCGCTAGCGAAATTCCGATGGCTGGTAGCCCGGCGGTTACCGTCGGTCCGCGCCACCCAGGACTTGGGTGCGCGGCGACTCCTACCGGCTTAGTCACTACGACGATGTCTTCGTCGATGTACACGACCTCAAGGTCGACTACCGGCTCACTCGACACGCTAGCCGCGTCATCGTGTGCGGGGCCCGGGGCAACTCTCATCTTGGTTCCTGCAACCAGCCTGGTCGAACGTCCAACGGGGTCACCGTCAATCGTCACGTGGCCGTCGGAAATGAGGTTGGCTGCTTGATTTCTAGACATCCCGGTCAGTCGCGAGACTCCCACGTCTGCACGCTCACCCGCGAGCCCATCCGGTACCTCGAAGTGCTCAACAGCACTCACTTGGACGGCGCTCTCAACGGCACGTTGCGAATCGTCAGGATCACCATCAAGATTGCTGAGCCGACGACTGCCATGTCGGCGACGTTGAAAATCGGCCAGTTTGGCAACTGCAGGAAGTCCACGACGTGACCCTGTAAGAAGCCGGGCTCACGGAACAATCGATCCATCAAATTACCCAACGAACCACCCAGGATTCCGCCGAGCGCGATAGCCCAACCAACGGAGACCAGCGTCCTCGCCGTGTAGATGATGACGCCAGCGACCACGAGCGCGAGCAAACTGAAAATGAACGTGTACCCAGTACCTATCGAGAAGGCCGCGCCTGGGTTTCGAACAAACGTGAGCTTGAGGACGGAACCGATTACCTCAATCGAGGGCTGGCCCTCTAGGCGAGCGACTGCGATGATTTTGGTGACTTGGTCGATCAGCAGAATGACCGCAGCCACACCGATCGTGACTGCCCACAGTGGGACCCGGCGGGGTGCCTCTTCGCGATCGGCGGCGCCGTCTGCGGGTAACGGCCCCTCAACCGCAGGGGTGCTCGGCATCTCGGAGCGCCCAGATGACGCAGTCGGGACCGAATCGGCCGCAGGTTCGTGTGCTGATGTCACCCTACTGAGACTACGTGAACGGTAAGGCGCTTAGGAGCGCTCGTCTGCCTGCTTGCACTGCAGGCACAGTGTGGCTCGCGGGAACGCCTGTAGTCTGGCTTTACCGATAGGACCACCACAGGACTCGCATGTGCCGTAGTTGCCGGACTCAAGGCGATCTAGCGCTCGTTCGGTCTGAAGCAGCAAATCGCGCGCGTTGTCGGCAATCGACATCTCTTGTTCACGCTCGAAGGTCTTGGAACCGGCATCGGCCACATCGTCGCCTGCTCCGTCGCCTGAGTCATTCACTAGACCCGCGATCCCTGACTCGGTCGCCTCTAATTCGGAGATCAAGCGCATTTGCTCAGAGAGCAGTTCCGCTTTGACCGCGACTAGCTCTTCCGGGGTCCAGGACGACTCGTTCTCTAGTACTCCACGCCTTGGCATTGTGGGCTCCTCACTGGGCGGATGGCCCTCGTCTCACGCACTGTGCGGTTTTGCACTGCGACAAGACATTATGCCTGCCCGGTCGATCAATCAACACGACACGTCCATCGCAGCGTCGGCGCACGTGGCTTCTGACTTGTGGACGGACCGATTGAGAACACGCGCAGCGACTCATCTGCCCCAGCAACTGAGCGTGGGCGTAACCTGTCGGGGTGTATCACGCAATGAACCCCAAGGTCGATCTTCCCGCCATGGAGCGGGAGGTCCTGGACTTCTGGTCAGAAAACGATGTCTTTCATCGAAGCCTGGCCGCCAACGCCGCGGGCGAGCCGTGGATTGTGTACGAGGGACCACCCACGGCCAACGGGATGCCGGGCACCCACCATGTCGAAGCCCGCGTCTTTAAGGACGTGTTCCCGCGATACAAGACAATGCAGGGCTACTTCGTCCCACGTAAAGCTGGTTGGGACTGCCACGGACTGCCTGTGGAACTCGCCGTGGAGAAGGAACTCGGGTTCACCGGCAAACAGGACATCGAGGAATACGGCATCGCTGCATTCAATCAGCAGTGCCGCGACTCCGTGCTGCGCAATGTGGGTGAGTTCGCCGCACTCACCGAGCGGATGGGCTACTGGGTCGATATGGACGAGGCGTACTGGACGATGGATTCCCAGTACGTGCAGAGCGTCTGGTGGTCATTGAAGAAGATCTTTGATGCCGGATTGCTCAGCGAGGCCCATCGCGTCTCCCCTTACTGTCCACGTTGCGGAACAGGACTCTCTGATCACGAACTCGCTCAGGGCTATGAAGAGATCGTCGATCCCTCCGTTTACGTCAAGTTCCCACTGACCTCAGGGGACCTCGCGCAGCGGTTTCCCGGTATCTCGATGCTGGTTTGGACGACGACACCTTGGACGCTGGTCTCCAACACGGCCGTGGCGGCGAAGCCTGATGCCACGTACAACGTGGTGGAGTTCGGCAGCCAGTACTACGTGGTGGCAGCAGACCTCATCGGCGCCGTATTCGGCCCGGATAGTGCGGACGCGGTGGAGGTCAAGGCGACGTTCCCCGGCCGTGAGTTGGAGAGGCTGACCTATCAGCGACCATTCGACCTGATCGACATCCCGGGAGCCCATTTCGTGACCCTCGGGGACTACGTCACGACCGACGACGGAACCGGACTCGTGCATCTTGCTCCGGCATTCGGCGCTGACGACCTTGAGGTCTGCCGAGAGTATGGGCTCCCCGTGGTGAACCCCGTGCGCCCCGATGGCTCATTCGAAGAAGACATAGCGATCGTCGGTGGGCAGTTCTTCAAAACGGCCGATACCGATCTAATCGCTGATCTTGAACAGCGCGGCGTCATGTTTGCCCGCCGCGACTACCCCCACTCGTATCCACATTGTTGGAGGTGCCACACCCCCCTGCTGTACTACGCGCAACCGTCCTGGTACATCCGGACAACCCAAATCAAGGACCGTTTGCTGGCAGCAAACGAAGAAACCAACTGGTACCCCGAGACGATCAAATGGGGACGATTCGGCGACTGGCTGCGCAACAACGTCGACTGGGCTTTGTCCCGAAATCGATATTGGGGAACTCCGCTGCCGATCTGGCGTTGTGAGCAGGGTCATGCGACGTGTGTTGGTTCGCTCGCCGAGTTGGGCGCACTCGCTGGCACTGACCTTGACGAACTCGATCCCCACCGCCCCTTCGTTGATGACATCACCATCACCTGCCCTGATTGCGGCCAGGACGCTGCGCGCGTTCCTGAGGTCATTGACGTTTGGTACGACTCTGGCGCAATGCCATTTGCTCAGTGGGGCTACCCGCACCAAAACGCGGAGGTGTTCGAACAACGCTACCCAGCGGATTTCATTTGTGAAGCAATCGATCAAACTCGCGGCTGGTTCTACACGTTGATGACGGTTGGCGAACTCGCGTTCGACCAATCGGCGTACCGCAACGTCTTGTGTTTGGGTCACATCCTCGATGCCGACGGCCGGAAGATGAGCAAACATCTCGGTAATGTCATTGAGCCAATCGGCCTGATGGATCGACACGGTGCAGACGCGCTGCGCTGGTTCATGTTGGCCGCTGGATCCGCCTGGCAGGCGCGACGAGTCAGCGACGAGAGCATCACCGAGGTCGTTCGCAAGACCCTGCTGACCTACTGGAACACTGCCTCGTTCCTTGCCCTTTACGGGCGCATCGCATCGTTCGACTACGCCAGCGCTGATGTCCCGCAGGTCAATGACCGTTGTTCGCTGGACCAGTGGGCGGTGTCGCGGGCACACGAACTCGTTGCCGAGGTCACCGCATCGTTGGATTCCTTTGACACTCAAAGTGCCGGGCGGTTGATCTCTCGCTACGTCGACGACCTGTCGAACTGGTACGTCCGACGGTCGCGACGCAGGTTCTGGGACGGTGACCCTGCCGCGCTAGGCACCCTGCACGAGTGCCTACGGATCGTGACGCTGTTGATGGCGCCATTTACTCCGTTCATCACCGAGCGAGTCTGGGGCGACCTCTTCGCCAACGCCAATCCAGCAGAGGTTGAATCGGTCCACCTTGCTAGCTGGCCGACGGCGAATCCCGAGTTCGTGCATACCGAGCTGCATTCCCAAGTCGACCTAGTCCGGCGACTCGTTGAACTCGGTCGGGCAGCGCGAGCCGCCTCGAAGATGAAAACCCGGCAGCCATTGCGTCGAGCACTTGTCGCTGCCCAGGGTTGGTCGGAACTTCCGGCTGACCTTGTGGCTGAGGTGCTCGAAGAGATCAATGTGCTGACGGCAGTCTCACTAGATACCTCCGACTCCGACCTGGTGGATGTGTCGCTGAAGGCCAACTTCCGTGAACTGGGCAAGCGTTTTGGAAAGCAAACCCCAAGCGTGGCCGCGGCTATTGCCGCCGCTCCCGCCCAAGAGTTAGCCGACGAACTGCGAACCAATAGTCAAGCCAAGTTGGTGGTCGCCGATAGCGAAGAGGTGATCTTGCCCGAGGACGTCGTCATCACCGAGACGCCCAAACAGGGCTGGGCAGTGGCCGCCGACGCCGGTGAGACCATCGCGCTAGATTTGGCTCTCGATGACGAACTGCGTGCCATCGGGCTGTCCCGCGACGTGATCCGCGAGATCCAAGAGGCACGTAAGAACCGCGGCTTCGAGGTGACCGATCGCATTGTCGTGCAATGGCAGGCCAGCGGTGAGCTTGCACAAGCTCTGCGACGCCATGACGACGACATCGCCAAGGAGGTCCTAGCGACCTCGATCACTGAGGTCGCGGCGCTAGATCAGGAAGCCGATGACGTGCACACTCTTAACGCCGGGGTCGGTCGAGTTCGGATTGCTCTCGATCAGCGCTGACTACAGCAACGTCACCGAAAGCTGAATGGCGATCTGCAGCAGGATGATCAAGACGAGGAAAGATAGGTCGAGAGCAACTCCGCCGATCTTTAGCTGCGGAATGATGCGCCGAAGCAGTTTCAAGGGCGGATCGGTGATCGTAAAGATGAACTCTGAAAGCACGAGAACGAATCCTGACGGCCGCCAGTTCTTCGACAATGTCTGCACGAGTTCGATAACGAACCTCGCCAACAACACCACGAAGTAGAGCCACAGGATCGTCGCAACGATCTCGCCCAGCCCGCCCAAAGTTGCTCCCTCACTAGCTGCTGCCCAGCCAGCCATCTGGCTGGGCTCCCTCAAATCGTGCGAGCTAGCGAAGTGACACGCTAGCTCTTGTTAGCGAGGCCTCGCTGCTGTAGCGATGCTCGCGCATCTTCAGCATTAACTGAGACGTTCGCTGGGGAGAGCATGAAGACCTTGTTGGTAACCCGCTCGATCGATCCCCGCAGGCCAAATACTAACCCGGCGGCAAAATCGACGATGCGCTTCGCATCTGTGTCATCGAGTTCAGTGAGGTTCATGATGACGGGATTGCCGCTACGGAACTCCTCACCAATACGTCGCGCGTCGTTGTAGCTGCGTGGATGCAGCGTGGTGATCTTCATTGGGTCCACCGTTCGTGGGGCTGGCCGTGGCGTCGCCTTCGGCCGACTCCCCGCTGGATGTGAACCGACAGATTCTTGAGCGACAGTGTCGCTGCGCCAGTCGCGCGTCGGTTGGCGCTCCGCACTTTGGCGTCGACGCGCTAGATCGTCGTCTTCGCGCTCGGTAATCCGAACCGTGTCGTCGGCTCGTGACGAGTAACGATCACCGTAGCGATCCGTCTTGGCGGAACCAATCCGGTCGTTCTGGCGATCGCCGGAGCCCGAACGTTCGTCGTTTCGGGGTCCGTCGTCGTAGTACTCATCGTCGTATCGGTCATCCTCGACAAGTCCGAGGTATACCGCCATTTTGCGCATTGCGCCGGCCATGCTCTCACTCCCTGCTTGTGCATTGGACCGGCCGCGGGGGGAAACCGCCGCGGCTTCTGACGTTACCTCACTGGTACGGCGCTGCCCGAGCAAAACCGCACCAAGTCTGACGTGTGTCGCGCCCGCTGCGATCGCGGTAGCGAAATCTCCACTCATTCCTGCGGAGATGGCTGTTGCTTGCGGATATCGAGCCGCAATCTCGGACCCAGTGCGGGCCAGTAGGTCGAAAGCCTCGGCGGCATTCCCACCACGGGGCGCCACTCCCATAACCCCAGCGAGTTCCAAGTGGGGGGCATCGGCGATGCGCTCGGCGATCTCCAGTGCCTGGGACGGAGCCACTCCAGCTCGGCCGGGCACCGGTTCCGGGTCAAGATTAACCTGCACCAGACACGGCAACGGCTCGCGCTCAAGCTCCGCACTTGCCTTCTCCAAGGCATCCACAAGTGCGACGCGGTCCACCGAGTGAACCATCGCCGCGTGCTCAGCAACAGCCTTTGCCTTGTTTCGCTGCAGTGCCCCGACGAAGTGCCACCGCAACTGTTGCGAGCTGTACTCCCCAGCTAGTGCCACGGCCTTGCTTGCTAACTCTTGGGCCTTGTTCTCGCCCACGTCTCGCACCCCTAGATCGACAACGGTCCTGACGTCCTCGATCGGCCATGTTTTGGTGATGCCGATCAGGGTTACAGCACCGGCCGATCGTCCAGCGTCACGCGCTGCAAGTGCGATCGCTGCCTGAACGTCTTTGAGGTTCGACTCGACTTCGTGGATCCTCGCGTCGTTGGCGGCCGGTTGAGCTGCAGCCGCGCCCCGATCGGGCGATTGGTCGCTCATGGAGAACCCGACAAAACGATCGCCGCACCTTGGCGCCCAGTTGTCCCATCTCGTCGAAAAGAGAACATCCGATCGTCTGTGTAGGTGCACCCACCAACGGCTTCTGTGCGGACCCCCTGTGAGCTCAACTGAGCGATGACCGCTAGCCGTACGTCTACGTGCCACTGACCGGCTGCCCCCTGCCAGGTGACGTCGCCCGCCTCGTCCAACCAGTCCAAAGCCTGCGCGACCTGCGCGGCTCGATCCGCAGCAACGGTGTAGCACTGCCCACAGATCGCCGGGCCGACCAGGGCGGTGGTCGACTCCGGATCGCCGCCTAGCCGTTGCATTGCCCCCAGCGCGGAGTCGACCACCCCACTCACCACTCCGCGCCAACCACAATGGACTGCTCCTACTACTCCGTGGGAAATATCTGCCAGTACTACGGGGACGCAGTCTGCTGAAAGCGCAGCTAGTGCGATGTTTGGGTGGTTAGTCACGAGTCCGTCACAGCTCGGCTGTGACCGGACCCGAGTGGATTCCTGCGCCCAGACAACATCACTGACATCCTCGACCGTGTTGCCGTGAACGGCCTGCATGACGACCAAGCCTTCAAGCACTGAGTTCGATCGTTGGTCGAGGACCTCAAGCAGTGTTTGCCGATTGCGCGTCACTGCGCTGGAATCATCCCCAACGTGATCAGCGAGGTTCAGCGAGTCGAATGGTGATTCGCTAACGCCGGCTCCTCGACCCGAGAACACCCAATCGGCTTGATAGGACCCCGAGTTGAGACGAGTCTGGGTCGGTCGCTGCTCTGAGGACGAGACCGTCGGGGGCGATCCATAGGCGCCGATTGTTCCGGTCCACATGATTCACCCCCGACAGCGTTGACTTGACTCGTACGACTCGACTGACCGTTCCGCTCTTACCCAGGACCTCTACTTGAGGAAGTCGGGTACGTCGAGGTCGCCAGCGGCTGGCTCGTCGAAGGCGATGGTCCGAGACGTCGGTGAGAGGGGGCGGCCAACCTCGGCCTTGCGCTCAACCGAGGTCAAGTCGACAGTCTCGGTTGGAGCCGGTGCCTCAGAACGTGTCCGCTCACCCGTCGGTGTCTTGTTAATCAGCGCGCGGCCGCTTGCGGCGGTCTTGCGCGGCAACGGTTGCCCACCGTCGAAGCCAGCGGCGATAACAGTGATGCGCACCTCGTCGCCGAGGGTGTCGTCAATGACGGTGCCGAAGATGATGTTCGCCTCTGGGTGAACGGCCTCAGAGACCATCCGAGCGGCTTCGTTGATTTCAAAGAGTCCGAGATCTGAGCCACCCGCGATGGACAGCAGCACACCATGCGCACCCTCGATTGAGGCCTCAAGCAGCGGTGATGAGATCGCAGCCTCTGCCGCGCCCATCGCGCGCTCCTCCCCGCGTGCCGAACCGATACCCATCAAGGCGGATCCAGCGCCACTCATCACGCTCTTGACGTCAGCGAAGTCGAGGTTGATCAGACCAGGAGTGGTGATCAAATCTGTGATGCCGGAGACACCTTGCAGCAGCACCTGGTCGGCCTGACCGAATGCGTCGATCATGCTGATAGTGCGGTCGGTCAGGGACAGCAGTCGATCGTTCGGAATAACGATCAACGTGTCGACCTCGTTGCGCAGCGAGTCGATTCCGGCTTCGGCCTGGGTCGCGCGGCGGCGGCCCTCAAAACCGAATGGACGGGTGACAACACCAATCGTCAAGGCACCAAGAGTGCGAGCAATCTTGGCGATGACAGGTGCGCCACCAGTTCCGGTGCCACCACCCTCGCCCGCCGTCACGAAGACCATGTCGGCACCGCGAAGGACCTCCTCAATCTCCTGGAGGTGATCCTCGGCAGCCTTGCGGCCAACCTCTGGATCCGCGCCTGCTCCCAGGCCGCGAGTCAGGTCCCGACCGATGTCGAGCTTCACGTCAGCGTCACTCATCAGCAACGCCTGGGCGTCAGTGTTGATTGCGATGAACTCGACTCCCTTGAGTCCAACGTCGATCATGCGGTTAACGGCGTTCACGCCGCCGCCGCCGATGCCGACGACCTTGATTACGGCCAGATAGTTCTGCGGGGCTCCCACGGCGTGGTCCTTTCGATTGGTTACGTCACTCGTTCTCGAGTTGCGCTCTTAAGTGCGTGCGGTTCTGGGTGGAGTGTGTGCAAACAGTTGAAGCAGTTGAACCGTTCAAACGGAGTTGAATCGGTTCAAAACTGAAAAACAGTCAGCAGGCACCCTGAAGTAGACCCTTAATGGGCCTGTTCAGAGTTCTTAGGGAAGACCGAGCTGCTAATCTCTAAACCTCAACTTGAGACTTATTGATCAGTCGCTTATCGGTTGATGGGAACACTAGATTCCGGCGATGGGCCGCGCAAGCAACTCGGCCAAGAAACGCCGAGAAACTCCGCAAAGTTTGCGGCTCTGAGTGCCGAAGACAAGGTAATGGGGTTCAAACCGGTACAACTCTGATCGTCTTGTTGACCCTTAGTTTCACCGTGCGGCTGTCTGCGGTCTTCAGACTAGATCGACCGATGACACCGCGAGACCGCTACGGCAGATCCGGCATGTTCGGATCGTTCGCATCCGCGCTAGGCAACTCCGGGGGCGAGCGCCAGGCCCAAACCCCCATCACTGCAGACAGCATGAGCATCGCTAAGCCAGCCCAAAGGTTGATATTGATGCCAGCCGCACGCTGGATCTGAGTATCACTAGGAGCGATCCCCAGGATTGTCACAGTCCCCCCGAAGATCAAGAAGAGCGCGCTGATGTAGATCCGCAGGTCAAGCATCCTGGCTTGACGCATCGTCATCGCCGAGGGGTCCGCTGGTGCCTGAGTACCGGCATTATCGGGCATTCCGCGCCTGCTCCCTGTCGTCCATTCGCCGCCGCTGTGCGGGCCGCTTCCCTGTTCTCGAGCCTACGGTTGCGAGCATCATCTTGTCGCCTCACCCACTACAAGAACGCGAACGGGATGTACATCGCCATCGCCAAGGTGATTGCCCCTGCACCCAAGGAACGCGGGTTGCTTGTACCAACGGACCGGTTCGGCATCTGCCTTGACATCTCGAATCTCCATGCCCTTCACCAGTCCCACAAGTTCCGAGACCGGCTTGGGAACGGTGAACTTCGTGACAACCAACGACACGACAAGATCCACGCTCGCGGCGGCAATCCCCATCCACATCGCCTGCTGGAACGAGGATCGGAATAGCTCTGGGTTGGCGATCGCCACACCCCATACCCCGGCCGCGGCAAGGATCCCACTGACCATCCCGTAGAAGCCTGCCCACGGGGTCATTCGCTTCCAGAACATTCCCAAGATGAACGTAATGAAGACCGGGGCCTGGAAGAAGGAAAACAGCGTCTGCAAGTACTCGTTGATGTTGTTATAAGAGGCCGCGATGAACGCCGTGCCAATCCCGATCAGGACCCCGATGATCGTCACCAATCGCCCAAAACGCAGGTAGTAGTTATCGGGTTTGTCTTTCTTGATGTACGTCTGCCAAATGTCGTAGGTAAAGACCGTATTGAAGCTCGAGACGTTCGCAGCCATACCGGCCATGAAAGCGGCCACCAAACCAGTGACCGCGACTCCGAGGACGCCGCTGGGCAACAGGGTGTCCATCAGCAGCGGTATGGCGTTGGTATAAGTCAGTTGCGGGTCATCACTCTTGCCGAGTTCCGGAATAATCAAGGCAGCGACGATGCCCGGCAGAATCACGATGAATGGAATAAAAATCTTCGGGTAGGCGCCGATGATCGGTGCGCGCCGCGCTGCGGAGAGGTTCTTTGCTGCCAGTGCCCGCTGCACCTCGGCAAAGTTCGTCGTCCAGTAGCCGAAGCTGAGGATAAACGCCTGTCCCAAGATGATGCCGATCCAGTCCCCGATCGGGTTGTTTCCCCCTACAGACGTGCCAGACCAGGGGTGTAACCAGTAGTCGGGGTAGTTTCCGAGCTTGTCGATAACCTCCCCCGGTCCCCCAGCTGCAGCGATCGCCACCATCGTCAGCGGAATGAGTCCGGCGATTATGACGAAGAACTGGAGAACTTCGTTGTACATCGCGCCCGTGAGCCCGCCGGCCACCACGTAGAACAGTACTAAGATCGCCGCGACCACGATCGACACCGGCAACGACCACCCCAGCAGTGCGACCAGCACGATGGCGAGCGCGTAGAGGTTCACTCCGGCGATAAGAACTGTCGACACAGCAAACGAACCTGCATTGACGATGTGGGTCTGGTTATTGAAGCGTCGGCGTAAATACTCCGGCACACTTCGAATCTTGGACCCGTAGTAGAACGGCATCATGACGACGCCGAGGAACACCATCGCTGGAATGGCACCGATCCAGTAGTAGTGGACACTCGCGAATCCGAACTCTGCCCCATTCGCCGCGAACCCGAGGATCTCAACCGCCCCGAGGTTGGCGGAGATAAATGCCAAGCCCGCGATCCAAGCCGGGATTGAGCGGCCCGACAGGAAGAAGTCCAAACTGGACTTGACGCTTCGACGCACCACGAAGCCAATCCCCAGCACGAAGATGAAGTAGACAAAAAGAAGCGCGTAGTCAACGCCACTCATATCGAGTCGGACGTCAGCGTCTGCAACTAGCACGGTGAGCCCCGGGAGTTGCACAGGTGTGATTCTGACGCTTTTGGCGTTTGATTCGCGCTGTGAGCGGCCCGGCTACCGCATCAAATTTTCACGCCATCAGAAGATAAGTCAGTTGGGGTCGACCGGCACGGGCTCGATCGATTCCGGAACGAGTCCCGGAACGACTGGGATCTCCGCACCGGCATCGCCGCCAATGGGGTTGCCCTGCGCGTCCACAGCTCCCGACGTTGGAGTTGGCTCGGTCGATGGCGGCGGTGCTGGTTTGGGCGAGGCCGCAGCAGATGTTGGCGTGCTCGGCAATCGCAAATCGATCCAGTTGTCATCGGTTTTCTTGAGCAGCGCCGCCAGGATCTGGCCCTTGAGCACGTTGTCCTCGGATTTGCCCCACATTACGGTCACCCCGTCCTTAGTGGTCAGGACGATGGAATTGGGGTCCACCGCATCGATCGTGGCGATCTTCTTGAGCAGGTCGCTAGGCATACCGGCCGCGACACCGACCGAGGCCATCAACGCGGAGCCTTCCGCTGCCTCAAGTAACGGCAGTCCCCCGGGTTGCTTTTTTGTTGTGGCGAACGTGAAGCCGGTTGCATCAACGGTTGCGAACCGCTCGCCCTCGGCAATGGCGGCGACTGGGTCACGCTCCACGACCCTAATCACCACCGTGTCTGGCCACCGACGTATCACCTCGACCGAACCGACGGCCGGTATCGTCGTGATCCGCGCCTGCACATCTTGGGCATTCACTCGCGCCAACGGGGTCCCGGCGCCCAGATCTGCAGCGATCCCCACCTCCTTGGGGTCCACGGTGCGCACACCCTCGACGACGAGCGAGTTGAGCGCGAACACCGACGAGAAGTAGAACAGCCACAATCCGAATGCGAACAGCAGTCCGACGATGAGTCCAATAATCCGATATGTGCGTGAAGACCACTGCGGTGGGCGCAACCTGCGCGCTCCGGGGCGCTTCTGCGGCGGCGGCAGCGTCGGCACTGGGTGATCAAGCAGGGTGCTCATCGCTACTGGGCATCCGATCGTTGAGCGCGGTCTTGAGCTTCGAGGAGCCTCATGACCTCGGGTCCCATCATCGAAATATCTCCCGCCCCTAACGTCATGATGATGTCGCCAGCCTTCGCCCGAGCGGCTAGGTGCCCAGGCACGGCGGACCAAGACGGTTCAAACACGACCTGGTCGCGCGCAAGTGGCACGTTCGACGCCATGACTTGGCCGCTAGCACCGGGGATTGGCTCCTCGCCCGGCGCGAAGACCTCAAGCACAACGACCTGGTCGGCCAAGCCAAGGGCCTCGCCGAACTCCTTACTGAAAAGCGCAGTGCGGTAGTAGTGATGCGCTTGGAAGGCCACAATGAGATTCCCATCGCCCACCACATCTCGCGCTGCCCGCAAGGTGGCGGCGATCTCGGTCGGATGATGCGCGTAGTCGTCAAAGACTCGCACACCGTTGGCGCTCCCCCGGAACTCAAATCGGCGCCGAGTTCCGGAGAACGTGCCGAGACCGTCAACTAGTTGTCCGACCGGGAATCCCAAACCGATTCCACATACGAGGGCTGCTGTCGCATTGAGAATGTTATGACGGCCCGGGACTTGCAGCGATACGGGAGCGCTGCGAACCCCGTTGATAAGGACCTCGAATGTCGCGACGCCCGACTGGCTCGCTGATAGCTCGACCCGATTAGCTGCATCGTCGGAGAATCCGTAGGTACGCACATCGACGCCCGCGCGACGTCCTCGCTCAGCTAGCTCACGGCCGCCTGGATCGTCGACGCACACCACCGCGAAGCCGCCGCGCTCAGCGATGTCAGTGACGAAGGTGTCGAAACCTTGCTCCACTGCCTCCAGCGAGCCCCAGTAATCCAGGTGGTCGGCCTCAACATTGGTCACAATGCCAGCGAAAGCCCCGAGCGCCAGGAACGAACCGTCGCTCTCATCGGCCTCGGCGACGAATAGCTCGCCAGAACCCGAATGAGCATTTGAACCGGACTCATTGAGTTCTGATCCGATGACGAACGACGGATCTGCGCCACAATGCTGCAACGCCACAGTGAGCATCGAGGTCGTCGTGGTCTTGCCATGAGTACCGGATACGGCCACGACCTTGCTTGAGGCCATGATGATGGCTAGGGCTTGCGCTCGACTCAAGACGCGACGGTGCTGCGCCCGCGCCAAGGCGAGTTCAGGATTGCGCTCTGGGATGGCCGTAGAGATCACGACAGTCTCGGCGTCGTTGAGGTTGGCGGCGTCGTGACCAATCGCGACGTCCGCGCCGAGCGCCCGCAAAGCCGAGATCCGCCGCGAGTCCTTTGCATCGCTTCCCGATACGGCAACGCCGCGAGCGAGCAAGATGCGGGCGATGCCGGACATCCCGGCTCCACCGATACCGATGATGTGCACCGGCCCCAGTTGCGCCAGGCTAGAGTCAATGCCTTCGGGTCGACTCACGTCACGCTCCTCCTCGTCGGTTCTTCGCGCGGCGGGCACTGTTTGGACCTACCTGTACTGCCTCGGCGATCATGTCGGCTAACTGCTCCCCCGCGCCGCGATGCCCCTGGCTACGGGCACCCCGGCTCATTCTCTCCAACAGCGCACCATCAGTGAGCTTCGGGAGGACCGAGCGCGTGATCGATGCAGCGGACAAGTCTTCGTCGGCCAAAAACTCGCCTCCTCCCGCAGCCACAATGCCTGCTGCGTTGAGGCGCTGCTCCCCATTTCCGTGCGGCAACGGAACGTAGATTGCGGGTAACCCGACGGCAGCGAGTTCCGCACACGTCATAGCGCCAGCGCGGCATAGCGCCAGGTCGGCGGCGGAGTACGCCAAATCCATCCGACTCACGTAGTCGACACAGTGGTAGTTGCGACCTAGGTCGCCGACTAGGTCAGTTGTCATGCGTTGAGCTTGGTCTGCGTTGTTCCCTCCCACGACATGCAGGATCTGTGTGCCAGCAGCTAGCAACTCACCAGCAGCCTGGCCAACTGCGTCGTTGATGTGGCGAGCCCCGAGTGAGCCGCCGAAGACGAGCAGGGATGGTAGAGCGGGGTCCAGTCCGAAGTACTCCCGTGCGTGGGCTCGTTGCGCCTGGCGATCGAGGTCAGCGATCGCAGTCCGAAGCGGGATACCCAGCGTGGTCGCGCCCTTAATCGAACCTGCGGTGGCCTGCGCCACGTGTGTAGTGAAGTGCGCTCCAACTCGATTTGCGATACCTGCCTTCGCGTTCGCCTCATGAACCACGATTGGCACACGCCCGCGCGCAGCCAGATAGGCCGGCATCGCGACATATCCGCCAAAACCGACTACGACTTCGGTGCGCTGGCGTGCCATGACGCTGCGCACTTCTCGCACCGCTTGCCGTAGCCGAGTTGGTAGGGCCACGAGGTCCCGGTTTGGCCGCCGCGGAAGTGGGACCGCCGAAACCAACTCCAAGTCGTAGCCACGCTCGGGCACTAATCGCACCTCGAGGCCGCGCGCAGTACCTAGCGCGATGATGTCGGTGGCCGAGTCGCGTCCACAGAGCACGTCGGCGGTGTTCAATGCTGGCTCGACGTGACCCGCCGTCCCGCCACCAGCCAGGAGTACTCGCACTACTGTCCCCCTGAGCGTTTGCGTCGGCGTGGCCGCTTTTCGGACTCGCTGTGCCCGGTGCCTTCGGCTCTTCGGACAGGTTTGCGCGATCTCCTGACCCGACGTGAGGATCGCTCGCCTGAATCGGATCCGCCCAGATCCCCTGGGTGCTCCGGTTGGGAGGAACCGTGCGAACGCCTAGCTCGCCTTGTGCTCTCGGCACGTTTGCGGGTCGCTCGTCGCCCCCTCAGTCCGCGTCTACCCGCCGCGGATCCGTCATCTGAACGCCTCGATGTGGCGATCCGCTTGGCCGCCTTGCGGGCCGCCAAGAACTCCTGCGCTTCTGGTTGGGCGCGGGCGAAGGCCAGCAACATTCCCATCGCCATCAAAGTAAACGTCAGCGACGACCCGCCGTAGGAGACCAATGGCAACGGTAGACCGGTAATCGGCAACGCGCCCAAGACTGCGCCAACGTTGATCAGGGCTTGGGCCACGATCCAAATCCCGATTCCTACAGTTGCCAAGCGTACGAAGTCCGTGTCAGCTCGCATGGCAATACGAGCAATCATGTAGGCGATGACGGCGAACAGGCCCAAGACGCTGAGCGTGCCGACCAGTCCCAATTCCTCGCCAATGACGGCGAGGATGAAGTCGGTCTGCGCTTCAGGGAGGAATCCCCACTTCTCTCTACTTGCGCCAAGGCCCACACCCCACCAACCGCCGGTCGCCAGCGCGTATTGGCCGTGCAGTACCTGCCAGCCCGCACCGTCGGGATCAGCTGCGGGATCAAGCCAGGTCGCAAAGCGCTGGAGTCGGTATGGGGTGGTTACCGACATCAGCAAGATCATGCTGGCGACCCCGGCTCCCATCCAGGCAAAGAGTTTCAACGGCGCCCCCGCCACCAGCAAGATGGCTGCCACCGCCGGCATCATCACCAGTGTCGTGCCGAGGTCTCCCTCGAGCAGGATCAGCAAGATCATCGCTCCGGCGACGGGCGCCAGCGGGATCAACAGGCTGCGCCACCCATCAACAGACTCACGCCGACGAGCGACGAGGTCAGCACACCAAACAACGAGAGCGAACTTGGCGAACTCGCTTGGCTGTAATCGGAAGGGTCCGCCTAGGTTGATCCAGTTTCGCTGACCGTTGACCTCGACGCCAATCCCGGGAACGAGCACCAGAAGCAATGCGATGAAGGCGACGATCAACAGCAAGGGGGCAATCCGGCGAAAGAACTTGACCGGCATCCGGGACAGGAACATCATCGCGCCTACGCCGATGACCGCGAACATCAACTGGCGAAAGAAGAGGGTGTAACTCGACCCAGTCCCGCGGTACGACACGACGGTTGACGCCGACAACACCATGATGAGTCCAACGATCAGCAATAGCGCCGTGGCACCGAGCAGGAAGCCGTAATTGGCCATCGGGTGTTTGAGTGCCTTGCCCAGCGAGAACATCTTGCGTCGAGGCTCGGACTCCCGTGAAGCGCGCGAGGGACGTCGGCCCTGGGTTACGTCAACGTATTCCCCATCGGGAACTGACTCCCCTGAGCGGCTTCGCGAACGAGTTGGAGGGTGAACAGAGTCGCTGATAGCGATCGCCCTCCACTCGTGTAGTTCCTACAGCTTCCGGACCTCAGCGGCGAAGACGTCTCCCCTTTGGGCGTAGTCACGGAACATGTCCCATGACGCACACCCCGGGGCGAGCAACACCGTGTCGCCAGGTTGCGCTGCCTCGGCAGCCAACTTGACCACTTCGGCCATCGCACTAGTGTCTGACGACGAGACCTCAGTGACCGGGACTTCTGGCGCGTGTCGAGCGACTGCTTCGGCGATTTTGGCCCGGTCCTGGCCCAGCAGGATCACTGCACGTAGTCGCTGCGCCGATTGCTTCACTAGCTCATCGAACTCTTGGCCCTTCGCGAGGCCACCAGCTATCCACACGACCGAGTCATAGGCAGCCAGGCTAGTCGCCGCTGCGTGACCATTTGTAGCCTTGGAGTCATCGACGTAGGTGACGTCATCAATGACCGCTACCTCGGCGATGCGATGACCAGCAGGCTCGAAATCGATCAATCCCCGACGGATGGCGCCTGGGGGTACGCCGTAGGCGCGCGCTAGCGCCGCCGCAGCGAGTGCGTTCGCCACGTTGTGAGGCGCGGCTGGGCGGACATCTGCGGTGGTCGCCAACTCTTGAGCGTGAGTCGCGCGATTCTCGATGAACGCTCTATCTACTAAGTAGTTGTCAACGATCCCGAGCATTGAGCGAGCGGGAGCGCCGAGCGTAAAGCCGATTGCTCGAGCTCCTTCGATTACTTCCGCATCCATCACCATCGCCTCGGTGGCCGGATCGTCCACGTTGTAGACACACGCGCGGACCGTGCGCTCGTATACCCGAGCCTTTGCTGCCACATATGCCTCGTAGGAACCGAAGTGATCGACATGGTCCTCGGCAACGTTGAGACAGGCGGCAGCCAACGGACTCACAGTGTGCACAAATGGCAACTGCGGTGCTCCGACCTCGATCGCGAGCACGTCGAATGGAATGCCAGATGTGACCGCCTCGACCAGGCTGACCCCGATGTTGCCGACTGCAGCTGTCCGCTTACCGGCGGCGCTCAGCATCGACTCCAGCATGAGAGTTGCCGTCGTCTTCCCATTCGTTCCAGTGACAAACAGCCAACTAGCCGCATCCTCACGCCGCAACCGCCAGGCGAGCTCCAGCTCCCCCCACAGTGGAATATCCGCAGATTGGGCAGCGGTCACAACCTGTGCGTGAGGAGGCACGCCTGGCGACAGCACAATCAGCTTTGCCCGCGATGGGTCAACCGAGACGTCGACCCCGAGGTGGATTGTTGCCCCAAGGATCTCCAGGATCGTCGCTCGCTCGCGAGTCTTGGCGCTGTCGGACTCATCGTGAATCGTCACCTTGGCCCCGCGCTGCATCAGCGCATCTGCGCAAGCGAACCCGGCGATGCCGAGGCCGATGACGTGGACATCAAAGTCGACCCAGTCCTCATCCCGGGTGCCAAAATCTGGGTCAAACGCTGGCGAACGCGGCGCGGTGCTCACGTGCGAACCCACTCCCCGTAGAACAGCCCCAGTCCGGCCGCAACCAGCAGACCCTGAATGATCCAGAATCGGACCACGATCGTGACCTCACCCCACCCCTTCATCTCAAAATGATGATGAAGGGGTGCCATTCGGAACATCCGTTTTCCGGTGAGCTTGTAGGAACCGACCTGGCCGATTACGGACAAGGTGATAACGAGGAATAGTCCGCCCAGGAAGATCAACAGCAACTCGGTCTGGCTTAGGATCGCGAAGGCAACGATGGCTCCACCGAGTGCGAGCGAGCCCGTGTCTCCCATGAAGATCTGGGCTGGCGAGGTGTTCCACCACAGAAAGCCAAAACAAGCCCCGGCCAGGGCTGCCGCTAGCACCGCCATATCGAGCGGGTCGCGAACGGTGTAGCAGCGAGTGAAGACTTCAAACGAACAGCTCTGCCCGTATTGCCAGACCGAAATCAGGGTGTAGGCCATGAACGTCATCATCGACGCGCCTGTGGCCAACCCATCTAGACCGTCAGTCAGGTTGACCGCGTTCGTCGTTGCCGTGACGAGGAACCAGATCCACAGCACGAACAAGGCGGTCGGCAACACGAGCGGCGTGTCCCTAATGAACGACACTGCGCGCGAAGCCGGAGTCACCCCGTCGACGTCAGGAAACTGGGTCGTGAACCAAGCGAAGGTCAGTGCCACCATCGCTTGACCGACCAGCTTGGTGCGCGCCCGCATACCGGTGCTGCGCCGCCGGAATATCTTCAGGTAGTCGTCGATGAAGCCGACCGCACCGAGCCCGACAATCAGATACAGGGCGAGCAGTCCGGATGCGGTTGGGCCCCGCCCAGACACTAAGTGGGAGGCGATGTATCCGAGAAGGACTGCGATAATGATCGCGGCGCCGCCCATGGATGGAGTCCCGCGCTTACCCTCATGTTCAGGGTAAGGCTCTCCTTCGGTCGAGACTCGAATCGCCTGCGAGTAGCCGTGCGCACGCAGAGCGCGGATCAAGATTGGCGTACCGAACAGGGTCACGAGCAGTGCAACGAGTGCGGACACGAGGACAAAAATCATTGCTGTCCTCCTTCGTCTACAGCTACGTCCACATCCGCTTCAGCGGCGGGTCCGGTCGGGTCAGCGGCAGTGCCAGCGCCGCCGTGATCTGCGACGAGCTGCTCTGCGAGGACCTCGAGTGCAACCCCGCGCGACGCCTTCAGCAGCACGACGTCGCCGGGGGCGACGCTGCGCAGCAAGTACTCGCGGGCTTCTTGGGTCCCCGCGGCATAGTAGGCCTCGCCACCGTAGTAGCCCTCGCTCGCCGCGCCGAGCACCATGGGCCGACAGGGCTCACCGATGCCCACCAAGTTGTCAATACCGAGGCGCACAGCGAGCCGCCCCACCTCGTCATGCGCCATCATCGACTCCGGGCCGAGTTCGCGCATCTCGCCAAGGACGGCCCAGGTGGTTTTCCCCACCCCCATGGCAGCCAGTGCTCGTAGCGCAACGGCCATAGATTCCGGGTTGGCGTTGTAGGCGTCGTTGACGATCACCGTCCCATCGAGCGCTTGGCATACTTCCATCCGCCAACGGCTTTGGGGACCGACTTGTTCGAGGGCGTCGAAGACTTGCGCTGCACTCATCCCGGCGGCCGTTGCCGCGGCCGCGGCCGCAGCCGCATTCAGCGCCTGGTGGGCGCCGCGTAACGGCAGCCGAAATGATCTCTGGTGTTCGTCGATGCGCAACGTCATAAAGACGTTGGCGCCTGCGTCGAGTTCGACATCAACCACCTGAACATCTGCTTGAGCACCGCTACCAAACCAGCGAACTGTCGCGCCCGTGCGCCCCGCCATCGCGACCACGAGCGGGTCGTCGGAGTTCAAGACCGCTGTCCCCGCCGACGACAGGGCCTCGACAATCTCGCCCTTTGCTTGAGCAATCGCATCCCGAGAGCCGAACTCGCCAATATGGGCAGAGCCCACGTTGAGTACGACGGCGATGCTGGGCGTAGCTATTCGGCACAAGGTGGCGATATGTCCGATCCCCCGCGCGCCCATCTCCAGCACTAGATCAGCGGTACCTTCGTCGATGGTCAAGACAGTCATTGGCAAGCCGAGTTCATTGTTGAACGACCCACTCGGCCAGACAGTGGAACGTGCGCTGGCCAGGACCTGTCCGAGGATGTCTTTGGTACTGGTCTTTCCGCTAGACCCCGTCAGTGCGATAACCGTGAGCTCAGGACGCAGCGCGAGCACAGCGTTTGCCAGCAGTCCCACAGCAATGAGTGTGTCCTCAACGACGATCCGCGCACCAGCTCCCATACCAGCGGGAGCGGGACTTGCATCCGCTGCTTGCTCGACGATGGCTGCAACAGCCCCCATCTCCAACGCGGTATCAACAAAATCGTGACCATCAAAGTTCTCGCCTTTGATGGCCACGAACAGGTCACCGGGTGAGACCAGACGGGAGTCGTGCACAACTTTGCCCGTCACTGTCGTCGACAGATCAACCTCGTCTGTGCATCGACCGTTGACCGCAGTTGACACTTGTGCCAGCGTCATCGCAATCACGAGTTGACACCGCCGACCAATGCCTGGCTAAGGATGACGCGATCATCGAGGGGAATGCGCTGCCCGTTGATTTCCTGCGTGGCCTCATGCCCCTTGCCCAATGCCAAGATGACGTCGGTTCCGGTGGCGAGCGAAACGGCAAGATTCAGTGCCTGAACACGGTCACCGATCTCGTGGACTTGCCCAACGGAACTCTGCACCACAGTCGCCACGCCGGCCATCATCTCTTGTCGGATCGCGGCTGGGTCCTCCGACCTCGGGTTGTCGTCGGTGATGATCGTGATATCGGCTCCTGCGGCCGCTGCAGCGCCCATGAGTGGGCGCTTCTCGCGGTCGCGATCGCCGCCGCAGCCGAGGACGGCAATGAGCCGACCGCCCCGCGCCCGGGCAACATCGCGACCCACTTCGATGGCTCGGGTGACGGCATCTGGGGTGTGCGCGTAGTCGACGAGTGCGATCACCGGCGATGCCGACGTCACCAGTTGCATTCTGCCTGGCACTCCGCGGCTTGCCGCGACGCCTGCCGCGGCACCAGCCTCATCTCCACTGATACTGGCGACCGCGATCGTTGCTGCGAGGGCATTGCTGACATTGAACAGTCCTGGAAGGGGACACCCTCCGGCCACCTGGGAGTCGCCGTGGTGAATGGTGAACGTCCATCCGACGTCCACCATCGTCACGTCACTAGTCGTCCAGTCAGCGCGCACAGATTCACCGGAGTCTTCAGTAGATTGCTGGTTCGCTGAGATCGAGAAGGTCGTCGTGCGTATGTGCGACTCGCTAGCGAGTCGGCGCCCCCATGCGTCATCAACACTGATTACCGCGTTCTGGGTATACGCCGGGGTGAAGAGCAAGGCCTTGGCCTGGAAGTAGCTCTCCTGGTCACCGTGAAAATCCAGGTGATCATGGCCAAGATTGGTAAACACTGCGACGTCAAAGTCAACTCCAGCGACTCGGCCGAGCGAGAGCGCATGACTTGAGACCTCCATCGCGACGGCCTGCACGCCGCGCTCGCGCATTAGCGCTAGTAGCGCGTGTAGGTCCGGAGCCTCCGGCGTCGTGCGAACCGCGGCCAGTTCCTCATCGCCGATCCTGGTCACCACTGTCCCGATCAGGCCGGTCGCGAAGCCGCATGCCCGCAACCCTGATTCGGCGAGCATCGCGACAGTGGTCTTTCCGTCGGTGCCCGTCACCCCGATGATGCGTAAGTCACGCGCTGGATAGTCGTAAACCCAGGCCGAGACTTCTCCGAGTCGGGCACGCGGATCGGGAACAACCACAACTGGAGCCGAGATCGACTCCGTCGCTAGGCGCTGAGCGCCAGCCTCATCAGTCAACACTGCCACCGCTCCGGCAGCAACGGCTTGCGCGGCGAACATAGCGCCGTGAACGTGTTCGCCGGGCAGTGCCGCGTACAAGTCTCCAGCAGCGACTCGACGTGAATCGAGCGTCACACCGGTCAACATCGCGGTGTCAGTTGCATCAGTCGGCTCCGCAGAGACGTTCAACAATCCGAGCAGCGATCGCAGAGTCTTTGGTTCGACAGTCGGCCTGATCAGCGCGGCGGGTCGACCGTTAGCAGGGTTTTGATCGGGCTGACTCACCGGTTCCAGGGTCCGCCCTTCGTGGAGCCCTTTGTGTGCAGTGGGAGTACCGGCGACTCCTCGCCAGAGGGCGGGATCTCCATCATTTGCAGACCGGCCGTCATCACGGCCTTGAACACTGGGCCGCCGGTCACTCCGCCGAAGTACTCACGCTTCGGATTGCGGGTGATGACCGCCACGACGAGCTTCGGATCATCCGCTGGCGCAAACCCGATGAAGGATGCAACGTAGCCGCGGTATCCACCATCGCCGCCATTAGCTTCTGGGTCGTACAACTGGGCAGTGCCGGTCTTGCCAGCGACGCGGTAGCCGGGGACGTTGGCGATGCCTTGGGCAGTGCCGCCGTCCAAAACGACCTGCTCCATCATCTCGGTCAGTTCGCTAGCGGCCTCTTCGCTGACGGCCCGTTGGGTTTCACCGTCCGGCGTACGCTCCACCTCGCCATCAGGGTTGATCTTGGCGTCCACCAGACGCGGAGCTACCCGTACTCCGCCGTTCGCCACGGTCGCGAAGACAGACGCCATCTGAACGGCATTGGTCGAGTAACCCTGACCGTAGGCGATGTTGGGGAATGTCAGATCGCCCCACTGGTCAACCGGAGGGGAGCTCACCCCTGTTCTCAAGTGCGCTGTTCAACCCCGTGGGCTCGCCGATACCAAAGCGCTTCATGTACTCGTACTGCGTCTCTTCGCCGATCATCTCGGCAGCTTGGATGGTGCCGATGTTGCTGGACTGAGCCAACACCCCAGCTAAGGTCATCTTGTACAGCGGGTGATCCACGTCGTCCTTGAACTGGAACTCACCATCGCCGTTAGGCCGCGGCAGTCGGTTCGGCACCTTGAACACAGTCGACTTGTCGGCAACTCCCTGATCCAACACGGCGGCCATCGTGATGACCTTACCGGTGGATCCTGGATCGAAGGCTTGCTCAAGAGCTTTGTTGCGTAGCTTGTCACCCTCGCCTTCCTTGATGTTGTTCAGATCGACTCCAGGAGACTGCGCCATCGCCAGGATCCGGCCAGTTTTGGGATCCATCGCGATGGCCACAGCGCTGTCAGCGTCGAAGCGTTTGATGCTCTGGTTGATCTGTTGCTGGGCGATCCATTGCAGGTCGCGATTAATCGTCAGCTGGTAGCTCGATCCTGGAGAGGATTCGATCTCGGTGCCTGTCCCGGTCGGAATCTCTCCGCCAGTGGCACTGCGTTCGTAGGTCTTGGCACCATCCACGCCAGCCAGACCCTCATTGAACTGAGCCTCCAAACCCGCCACACCTTGACCCTCGGCGTTGGTATATCCAAGGACGTTGGCGGCCAGCGAGCCCGATGGGTAGACCCGCAGTGACGCCGGTTCGCTGTAGAGCCCAGGCAACCCAGGCTCCCTGGCTCCGGGCAACTTGAGGGCCCTGATCTCGTCCCACTTGTTCAGTTCCAACTTGCGAGCGATGTAGGCGAAACGCACTTGGCGACCTGCGCTGTTGGTCTGGCGCTGCAGTGATTCGACAATCTTGTTTGGCTCGATCCCAACGATGGGCGATAGCAACTCGGCGTACGCCTGCGGATCGTCAATCAGGTAGGGATCTGCAGTGATATCGCGTGCTGGGACGCTCTGGGCGAGCGCGATTCCGCTCGCATCGTAGATCTTGCCACGCTCGGCGGGCTGCTTCACCGTAACCGTGCGGGAGTTCTGAGCGACCGCTGCGAGTTCCTGGCCGCGCACCACCTGCAGGTCAACCAGTCGAGCCGCAAACAGCGAAAAGACGATGAGCCCACCGATGAGTAGGGCGCGCAGTCGTCGGCTGCCGTCCTTGAGGTGAAACGGCGCCGAGACCGATGAGTACAGTCGGGACGCTCCACGAGTAAGTGGCGACGTGTCGTCTCGGCGGCCGCCGTCGCGCGAGCGCCCATCCGATCCCCGTGGCCTTCGTGGAGGCGAACTCAAACTCAACGAGTGGCCCCCGAGACGATGCCCACAGGTGACTCCCCAGACGTGCCGCCCACGGCACTCTCGGATGCGACACGACGTCCAAGCTGGGCAGGGGTCTCGCCAGTCGAACCAGAGGTCGCTCCGCTGGTCGAACCAGCAGTCCCGCCGACCACGGGAACCTCTCCGGAGGTGGTGCCGACCGGAACTTCGCCAGAGTTGGGCGATGTGGTGGCTGGCTTATCAGCCTTCGGCTTTTTGATCTTGGGAGCGGGCGGAGCAACGGCTGGATCCGGCTCACCGAGGACTTTACCGTCGGTGAGGCGCAAGAACACCGGACTGCCCGCAGCAACCATCCCGAGCTCCACGGCCCGCTCCTGCAGACCAATCGGACTCTCCGCTGCAGCCAGTTCCCCGCTGAGAACTTGTTCGCGAAGGGTCATTTCTCGGCTGTCTTGCCGAATCTCCTGCAGTTGGAAACTGTTTTCTGCCAGAGCCGTGTTCAGAAACAGCAGCGCGAGCAAGGTGGAGGTGAGGAGGCCGAGAACGAGGAATACGAATGCGCCGCTACCAAGGCGAACACTGCCACCGGAAACCACAAGTCGCAGGTGGCGCAGCCCATACCGGGACTGCCCCGCTGTCCCCGCGTTACCAACACCGACACCGACGCCGATCAGTCCGCCATCCAAAGCGCCGAGGGCACCGCTGGTCGCGACACCGTCGTACTCGCTGCCGCTAGGCTGCGCACTCCCGTTTGAGCGACCGCTCTGCCTAGCTCTTGAAGTGGGCTTGGCACCCTTACTCGGGCGCACTAGTCGGGCCCCTACCTTGGACCTCACTCCGGCAGCATTAATCCCGCGAGATCCGACGCCGTGGTGCGGTATCGCGGTCATGCTGCCTCCCTCACGCGCTCAGCGGCGCGCAGCTTCGCCGAAGCCGCACGCGGGTTAGTTGATATTTCCTCGTCAAAAGGTACCTGCGCCCCACGGGTGAGTAGCTGCAACTGAGGCCGCGAGTCGTCGGGAATAACTGGTAGCCGGACAGGGCTGGATTCCTTTGCATCGAGCGCAAATCGCCGTTTGACGATGCGATCCTCAAGTGAGTGGTAGGAGATCACAACAATCCTTCCTCCGACGACTAGAGCCGATAACGCTGCATCGATCGCGGACGGGAGACCCGCGAGTTCGCGATTCACTTCGATCCGAATCGCCTGAAATGACCGCTTTGCCGGGTTGCCACCCGTTCGCTTGGCTGGAGCAGGTATGGCGTTACGGACAAGCTCCGCGAGCTGGGTGGTGGTGGTCAGTGGTTCAACCGCACGCTGCCTCACAATCGCGTCCACGATCCTTCCGGCACTGCGCTCCTCGCCATATTCGCGCAGGACCCGGATGAGTTCACGAGGCGGATACCCGTTTACTACGTCGGCGGCGCTGAGGGTGTCTTCAGGGTTCATCCTCATATCCAGCGGCGCCTCTCGCGCATACGAGAAACCTCGCTCCGGCTCATCGAGTTGCATGCTGGAGACGCCCAGATCGAACAGCGCTGCGTTTAGCCGACCACCGTTGATCTCTTTGAGTAACTCTCCAAGATGCTCGTGCTCACCAGCGAGTGGCACAAATCGGGAGCCAAACCTGGCGAGGCGCGCGCTCGCCTTCTCTAGTGCTACGGGGTCGCGGTCGAGTCCAACAACGCGCAGTTGCCCGAAGCGCTCCAGGAAGGCTTCCGTGTGCCCACCGAGCCCGAGTGTTGCATCGAGCAAGACGGCGTCGGGATGATCGACCGCGGGGCCGAGGATGTCCACACACTGGTCGAGGAGCACTGGGACATGCATGGCAACCTCCGTAATGTCTGACCTGTCTGCGTAAATCCTGTTATGGGTTCAATGGCGGCTACTGCTAACCGCGCGGTTGGTGCTGGTGGCGCTTTTCCTTGGGGTGTGGGGGGGGCGTGGAGGGAGGGAGAGATCCGGCGCGGCAACAGGTCCCCGTCCGCACCTGTGTCGATATTGGGGAAGAACATCGACGGGCACGAGTTCCAGCGATACCGGGGAAGGTGTTTCGCTGAGACACAAACGGCGGCCAGGGGCCTGAAACCACGCTGGGGCGAGCTAGAAAACTCCTGGGACCACCTCCTCGGCGAGGGAAGCAAAAGCAGGATCCTGGGTGGACAAGTAGGTATCCCAAGTCTGCGGATTCCAGATCTCGAGAGTGTCGTGATTGCCGACGACGACACACTCTCGCTCGAGCTGTGCGTATTCCCGAAGCGCCGCGGGGATCGTGATTCGGCCCTGCTTGTCCGGTACCTGATCAAAGGCTGCGGAGAACAGGACCCTGGAATAGGCCCGCGCCCGCGCGTCTGTGCGCGATGCCTCTCGAATCCGTGCCGCGTACTCACTGAACTCCGCGACGGGCCAGATCACCACTGAACGATCCTGTCCCTTGGACAGCACTAGGCCTGCCGACAGATCGTCTCGAAACTTAGCGGGCAGAACCACGCGACCTTTGTCGTCTAGCAAGGGGGAATGCGTGCCAAGGAACACAGCGACCACCCTCCCCAACGTCAAAGTACGTAGACCATCCACTTACTTTGAACCGAGAGTACTCCACTTTCCCCCACTTTCAACCCCTAAGCGCCATTTCATGCTCCCACAACCCTCAGTAATCGCCCATACCTCCCACCTGCGCCACTGTTCGCGAATCGAGGGCTGGACGCGAAAGAGCGGACCAGCGTTGTGCTGGCCCGCTCTCTTGGCGTCTGGGTAGGGCTCGCTGACGACTGTTGCGTCGGCGGGCCGGTGCTCGGCAGCTAGTCTTGCGGCAGTTCGAGTGGACCGGCCTTGGCCTGTGGGAAGTAGTCCTTACCGATACCTGAGTCCGCCTTGGGGACCATCACCGTTCGCTTCCAAGAAACGACCTGATCGCCATTTTGGTTGAGACCCCGGGTGATCATGGTGACGATACCGGCGTACGGGCGCTTGGCCGATTCGCGCTTGTCAATACAAATCGACTCGGCGTAGATCGTGTCTCCGATGTAGACCGGAAACGTCAGCTTGATATCAGTCCACCCGAGGTTGGCGACAGCGTTCTGACTCATGTCGATGACCGATAGTCCCAGGACAAGCGCCACCGTCAGACCACTGTTGACAATGATCTTCCCATCGGTGATCGGGTTCGACGCTGCCAGGTGAGCGTTGAAATGGTTCTGGTTGGTATTGCAGGTCAGCAAGGTGAACCACGTTGAGTCTGCCTCGGAGATCGTGCGCCCGAACGGGTGCTGGTACACGTCACCCACCTCGAAGTCCTCAAAGAATCGTCCGAGTTGAGCCTGGTGAACTGTCATGCCGAGCCTTTCGTTGCCGATGAGCGGATATCCGTCAGAGATTAAAGTGCGGAACGTCCTGCGAACTTTACGCCCCCGACCAAAAGTTGCGCGAAGCCTGGATAGGCCAGAGCACCAACCAGTGCCACCTCACAGCGCCAGGTGTGAGCCTCTGGTCAACGAGTCGGCGGGCGCGGATCCGTAACGCCCCGGGCCGGAGATTCGTAGCTCGCGCAACCACTGCCGACTCAGATCGTATGAGGCTTGCGCCAACTCCTGACTGCGGCGAAAGTCGTCTGGTCGAGAGCCGATAGGCCAAGGACCAGGCAGGTATAAGACAGTGCGATCAGCTACCGCGTCCAGATCTCTTCGGACCTGTTGAGCGGCCACGATCGCCACGGTTCGCAGCATCATCGCGCGCAGCGAATCATCTCGTTCGCTAGCCAACACGGTAAAGCCACAGTCCAAGACGACGATGGTTCGCGCACCCGCAGCGGCGGCGATTGCGATCGGCACGTTAGCCACGACGCCCCCATCGATCAGTCGGCGCCCCTCCCGCTCGATAACCGGGAAGACCGCCGGAATCGCTGCGCTGGCCAGCAACGCCGATACCAACTCACCGGAGCTAAGCGCTACTACCTCGCCGGTGTCGAAGTCCGTCGACACGGTCGTGTGCGGAATCGCAAGATCGGAAAAATCGCGAGCGACAGTGGCCCTCTCAATGAAGGAGCGCAAGTGCGTGTTGTCGACTGCGGCCGACTTACCAGAAGCGACCCGAACCGCTGTGGGCAAGTTCTTACCAAAGACGTCCTCGCGGGTAACCGTCGACCAAAGGGCCGCGAGCCGATCGGGACCGACCAGTGGGTCCTCGGCCACCACCGCCCCGTTGATTGCTCCAACAGAGGTTCCGACGATGAAATCTGGGGTGATGTCGGTCTTGGCGAGGGCGCGCAGTTGGCCAACCTGAACCGAGCCGTAAGAAGCCCGCCGGCGAGAACGTAGGCGATTGGGCCTGGAAGATGCTCGCGCAGTGCGATCCGCTCGCCGATGGCTAGAAGCCGTCAGTTTCGCGGCGCTTGCGCCACCGATCCTCAACCTTGGACATGAATCCTCCGGTCGCGGGCTTAGCTTTTTGCTTACCTGCAGTCGAACCGGTCGCGGTGGCTTCCTGCGTGCCATCCTCGGGCTTGGCCGGGGCACGGAAGGCCGCTCCAATGAGCAGGGTGCCGCCGAGCATCAGAAGGAAACCGACGACTCCGACGATGATGAGCGATGTCGCGACCCCACCAACGAGTCCAGCTAGGCCGATCAGAACGCCCAACGAGCCAAGCAGGACCTGCCGACCATTGACCGACCTGTTGGAGCCGTGGCGCATAGTCGACGCAAGTTTGGGGTCTTCCTCATGGAGCGCGCGCTCCATTTGCTCTAGCAGGCGCTGCTCATGCTCAGATAGTGGCACGGGCGCTCACCCCCTCATGGTCATGTGATCTATCGATCACAGCAAAGGCGTTGGGTTACATCTTGCCTTTATCGTACGATCCTGGCAACCGGACGTGCACGCGGCTAGGGCACCCTGCAGGATCCGCGTGGTTTCCTACCCTGGATGCGATCGAAAACCTAAGCTTAACGAGCACGATACCGGCTTGTTATTAGGATAGACATCCAGCGTCAATCTGCAAACCCAAAGCGACCCCAGTTAGCTATTTCTGTCCGTTCGGCCCATCAGACTGGCGCGGGACACTGCAGTCGAGCCAAATCGATCGATCACATCGTCCATCACCTGCTCAGCCGCAGTGCGAACCTGAGTTTCGGTATCCAAGGTGAGCTGCTGGCCGACATCGCGCAGTGGGACAAGCCCACTAACTCGGACACCGATCAACCGAACAGCCCGGCCACCTGGGTCGAGCTTGTCGAGCAGTCGCGAGGCAGACTCCCCGATTTCGCTGGCCGAGGCACTTGGCGCGCTCAGACTCCGCGACCGCTCAAGCGTGGTGAAATCGCTGAACCGCAGCTTCACGCTCACAGTGGTGGCGACTAGTTCAGCGCGGCGCAGGCGGCGGGTAGTTGCCTCGACCTCGGCTCGCAGCTGGGCACGCAGTGTGCCCACATCGCTGATATCGGTAGGAAACGTCCGTTCGGTACTGATGGACTTCTCCGCAACGCTCGCGTGTAGCCCGCGAGTCTCCTGACCGGCGGCCAGCGCGGTGAGCCGGGCAGCACCGACCTTGCCGACCGCGTTGATCAAGGTACTTGGCGCCAGTTCAGCAAGATCGGCGACAGTGTAAACACCAATCGCTGCCAGCGCTTTGGCTGTTGTGGCGCCAACTCCCCACAAGCGTTGGACCTTCATTGCGTGCAGGAACTGCCTCGTCGAGGCCGCTGGGACCACCAGTAGGCCATTGGGTTTGGCTGAGGTCGAGGCGATCTTGGCGACCATCGTCACTGTGGCAACCCCGACCGAACACGGCAGACCGAGCTCATCGGCAACACGTCGCCGGATCTCGCGGGCGATGTGCGCTGGGCTGCCCACCGCGCGGCGAGCGCCCGACACGTCCAAAAAGGCTTCGTCCACGGATACCTGCTCCACCTCGGGAGTCATCTCCCGCAGTATCGCCATCACCTCGCGACTTGCCTGTCCGTATTTTCCGCTCGGTGCCAGCACGACGGCCTGCGGACACGCCCGCAGGGCTTGACTCATCGGCATCGCGGAGTGGACACCAAACGCTCTTGCCTCGTAGCTGGCGGTAGCGACAACTCCTCTGCCCTTGGCGCCGCCGATAATCAATGGCCTACCGCGCAACTCGGGACGATCGCGCAGTTCTACCTCCGCGAAGAAGGCGTCCATATCGACATGCAGGATGTTGCAGCCGGTGTCATCGCTGCCGAGCTCGCCGAACCCGTCGTCGCGTTTCAACTGGTCAGCCGTCATGCTCCCCTCCCTCCTGTCCCGGCAGGCTTGTCTAGTCCCCAATCGCGACCCCAGATCGAGGCGCTTGCTTTGGGTCGCCCGTCACACAGGATTACCGTAGCCCCATGACAGCACGCAGCGAGCAGACTAATTCGACCGACGCAAATGGCCAGCAATTTCGTCGGCCCGCGGAGCAGACTCATGAGGTGTTCAATCAACCTCCACCGCTACTCGACTACGACGTGTTCGGCACCGATGCTGCGCTCGTGGATTCGTTGACTGCTTTCGCCTTCGACGCAGATCCCGCGTCCGCTAACACAGACGACTTGTCCAAGCTCGGTCGTCTCGCGAGCAGCGCCCCCGTGCAGTTGTGGGCCACTCAAGCCGATACCTACAAACCAGAACTTCGAACCCATGACCGCTACGGCAATCGCATCGACGAGGTTGACTTCCACCCCGCCTGGCATCACCTGATGGCCGACGCGGTCGGGGCCGGACTTGGTGGAGCGCCGTGGACGAGCGCGGACGCCAACGCACATCAGCGCCGCGCCGCCGGATTCATTACCTGGTACCAGACTGAAGCCGGACACGGATGTCCAATGTCGATGACCTACGCAGCAATACCGGCACTGCGAATGGACCCCAAGGTCGGTGACCAGTGGATCCCCGGCTTGACGTCCTCAACCTACGACTTCGGCCTTCGCGATCCGCAGAGTAAAGCCGGGCTCGTGGCTGGGATGTCAATGACGGAGAAACAAGGCGGCTCCGACGTCCGAACCAACACCACAACTGCCACGCCGATTCCTAGCGAAGATGGCGCCTACAACCTTAACGGGCACAAATGGTTTTGCTCGGCGCCAATGAGCGACCTATTCCTAGTCCTCGCCCAAGCCGAAGCCGGGCTCACCTGCTTCGTCGTTCCCCGGGTCCTACCCGATGGTTCGCGCAACGTGTTTCGGATACAGCGCCTCAAGGACAAACTGGGCAATCGATCCAACGCTTCCAGCGAGATCGAGTTCAGCAACACGTGGGCCCAGCGACTCGGAGACGAGGGCCGTGGAGTTCGCACCATTGTTGAGATGGTCTCGGCGACCCGACTGGACTGTGTACTCGGCTCGACCGCTCTCATGCGCAAAGCCCTCTCAGAGGCGATATGGCACACCAGCCACCGCAGCGCATTCGGCAGCAACCTCATTGATGCCCCCCTCATGCGCCAGGTTCTTGCCGACCTGGCAATTGAGGTGGAGGCCGCCACATTCCTCGGCATGCGACTAGCCGCGGCCACCGATCATTCCGTTGGCGCAATACCGAGTTCGGACTCTGACTCCGAGGCCGCGTTGCGGCGGATCGCCCTGCCGATGAGCAAATACTTCGTTTGTAAGCGCACTCCGATTGCCGTCGGCGAAGCGATGGAATGTCTCGGTGGCGCTGGCTACGTCGAGGAGTCGGGACTCCCTCGGATCTACCGCGAGGCGCCGCTGAACTCCATCTGGGAGGGATCCGGCAATGTGAACGCCCTCGACCTACTTCGCGCCATCAATCGCTCCCCCGACAGTCTGGATGCGTGGCTATTGGAGGTCGGAGCGATCCGCGGAGTGGACCGGAACTATGACCTAGCCGTCACGGATGTGCTGAACACTCTGGCGGGCGATCCGGACTCTATGGCGGTGCACGCGCGTCAACTTGCGGAACAAATGGCGCTGCTCCTGCAGGGGTCGATCTTGGCTCGCCATGGCAGCGCACCAGTTGCGGATGCGTTCCTGGCTACACGATTCGGCGCGACGGGAGCAAACCGCACATTCGGAGCGTTTGACGCCGCGATCGATGTCGATGCGCTCCTAGAGCGCGCGTTCCCTGGATAGTCGCGAACACCTGGGCGCTCAGTTGTTGATCAGCGGACTGGTTGCTGCCATCGCATCGAGTCGACTGATGGCGCGGCGGTACTTCTTGCGGTACCCACCAGTGAGCATCTCTGCAGTGAAGACTTCGTCGACCCTCGCGCCGCTCGCAAATAGCGTGACGTCTCGGTCATACATCCGGTCGACTAGCACGACGAACCGCAAAGCGCTGGCCTGGTCGTCAAGCGCGTGCACCCCCGTCAGGCAAACGCGATCTAAGCCCGAAACGAGCGCTCCGTATCGCGACGGATGTACGGCGACTAGGTGCTCCATGAGCGCATCGAAACTGTCGAGACTGCTGCTAGCCGGGTCCACATAGGCCGAATCTTTGACCTCCTGCTCTGAGAGCGGCGCCGGAGCAACGGGTAGTCCCCGATGGCGATAGTCCTGGCCGTCGATTCGGCACACCAGGAAGCTCGCGGCGAGGTTTTGGATCTCTCGCAGAAAGTCTTCAGCGGCGAACCTTCCCTCGCCGAGACGGTCGGGAAGAGTATTCGAGGTCGCCGCAAGCTTGACGCCGTTGTCAGCCAAGCGAGTTCAGCAAACTGGACATCAAGACGGTGTCTCCGGGGTCGTCAAGCTCGAACTCATCGATGCAGACAAGTCGGTACTCGCTTAGGGCCGCGACTGTCTGTTCGAACCCGAGCGCTCCGACCAAGTTCGTGTATTCGACGAATGTTCCGAATGCGCGCAGGCCAACCTGCGCGGTGGCGAACCAGAGCGCGGCCAGCAGGTGTGTCTTGCCGACGCCGAACCCACCATCTAGGTAAACACCTGGCAGGCTGACTTCGCGGCTACGCATGCGGCGGGCTAGCCATCGAGGCTCCTTACTGGCGTCTAGCTGCTGCGCGAATGCTGACAAGACCTCCACAGCGCCAGCCTGGCTCGGCTGTTGCGGGTCAGCAATGTAAGTGTCGAAGCGGGCCTGGGCAAAGTGCGGTGGTGGTACGAAACCGGACAACAACTGCTCGGGAGATAGCGATGGAAACCGCCGCACTAGTTGCACTGGGGTGGGCTCAGATCGACGATCTCGGGCTGACTCCACAGCCCCTGGTTTGGCCCCCGTGGTCATTTCACTGCTGTCGGATCAGCCGATGCGGTCCGCGTGTGGACGAGTTCCACGATCCGCGACAGCACATCTGGGTCCGTGGTTGGCGGCACGCCGTGGCCGAGGTTGAAGATGTGCCCCGGCAGTCCCCTGGCATCACTGAGCACGCGGTCGACTGCGGCGCTCACGGAGTCCGGATCCGCGAAGAGCACGGCCGGATCGAGGTTGCCTTGCAGCGGCATTGGCTTACTCAATCTCGTGGCCGCGACGTCTAGCGGCACGCGAAAGTCCACCCCCATGACAGTTGGACCTGCCTGCTCCATTAGTCCAAGCAGTTCCCCAGTCCCGACACCGAAGTGGATCATCGGCACGTTGAGGTCATTGATCAGGGAAAAGACCTTTGCCGAATGCGGCAGGACATAGCGTTCGTAGTCAAGTGGACTGAGGGCTCCGGCCCACGAGTCAAACAGTTGGATAGCAGAAGCGCCGGCCTCGATTTGCATCCGCAGGAACGCTGCGCAGATTGAGGCGATCCGATCGAGCAGGAGATTCCAAGTCTTGGGATTCGAGAGCATTAATGCTTTGGTGTGAACGTGGTCGCGACTCGGCCGACCCTCAACGAGGTAGGAAGCCACAGTGAAGGGGGCACCGGCGAACCCAATCAGGGGGGTTGCGCCAAGTTGTTCTGTGAGTTCAGTGACCGCTGCCGCAATGGTCACGATGTCCGCATCGGTCAGGTCACGTAGGCGCTCGACGTCAGACTCGGTGCGAAACGGTGTCGCGATCACGGGTCCGACGCCGGGTTCGATCTCGACGTCCACCCCAATCGCCTTCATCGGTACAACGATGTCGGAGAAGAAGATCGCGGCGTCAACATTGTGTCGTCGCACTGGTTGCAGAGTGATCTCTACTGCCAACTCGGTATCGAAACAGGTCTCCAACATCGTGTGACCGGCGCGCAAAGCGCGATACTCCGGCAGCGACCTACCTGCCTGGCGCATGAACCACACCGGAGTGTGCGGGACCGGCTCCCCAAGCGCGGCCGAAATCAGAGCCGAATGAGCCGTGCGACCGTCGCGCAACGGGTGGTTCTTGGGGAGGTTAGGGCGAGGAGTATCTGTCATCAATGCTGAGGAGCCATTTTCGAATGCCACGCCTCTGATCGTCCCAGACTGGGATTTCGGTGCGCTACACGCGCCTAGCCAACCGCCGTGATGTCGTCGTGGGCACTAGTCTGAACTGGTGGCGACTTCGCAACCCCGACCTGAGATGCCGCGCGACTTCGGCGATGCTCTTGAGGTCGTGCGCCGGTTGCAGTATCGCCCCGAGTTTGTCGTCCGCGAGGCCCCCGCTCCCGCGCGCTTGGCGCCGTTCGGGTTCGCCCAGACCGTGGATGTGGAACTCGGTGAGGACATCGTTGCTTCCGGTCGACTGGTCCTGCTGCATGACCCAGCGGGGCAGCCATCCTGGCAAGGCCAAACGCGTGTGATCGCGTATTTGGATGCGGACGTTGATCTCGAGGTGGCCGCCGATCCGGTACTGCCGGAGGTGGGATGGGCGTGGCTAAACGAGGGGCTCGAGGAGGCGAATGCCCCGGTCGGCGCGCTGGGGGGAACGGTCACACAGGTTTTCTCTCGCTCCTTCGGTGTCATGGATTCCCGGGAGCCCGAGGGGCGCCTGCAAGTGCGCGCGAGTTGGACACCAACTGATCCAGTCGACCTAGTTCCCCACGTGCATGCGTGGGCGCTGCTGGCATCCTCAGCATGCGGTTTGTCGCCATCGAGTGACGGAGTCTCGAACCTTCTGCGCGGACGCTAAGCCAGTTCAACCGCCACTTCGTGGAACCTCCGCTAAGCCACCTAGACGGCTAGTCATCACTCGATCGGGTGATGAGAGTACGTCAGAAGTGGCACCAAGGCGGCAAAACTAGCCCGTTCGGATGATGCCGATGCAGCCCATCAGTGCCATTTAGGAATGAGTAAATCCTGCCGATGCACTAACTGGAGTCGGAGTACACCGACCCAGCCAGACCGACCCCTCAGCGGCCGGTTCGGCCACGTTGAGCATTACATCGGGAGGTTCTAGTGGCTGCCATCGCGGATCGAGGTCGAGCGCATACCAGCGCTCCAGCGAGTAGGTCTAGGTTCACCGCGATGGTGGTGTCCAACGACGCGGCCCGACGAGGCTCACTGGTACATCGGATGCGCCAGTATGGTGCGCGCACCACCGTGGAGGCCGCAACTGATGCTGAGGCCCTGGCCAAGGGCCGGATCGATGGGACTCACGACATCTGCATTGTCGACGGTACGGCGGCCGAGGGGCCCATTCTGCCGCTGATCTCGGAACTGCGCGCCATGCGCTGGCGACGCATCGCTATCTATACCGACCGTCGCGACGCCTTCGCGGTCAAAGCCGCTCTCTCTGCTGGCGTACGTAGCTACACCGTGGCACCTCAATCCAACAATGGAACCGCTCCGCGCAACGTCATACCTATTCAACGGGGCCGTAATCGCACCGCACCGGACGAACTATCAACTCGCGAGATCGAGGTGCTACAAGCTGTCGCCCAAGGCCGCTCCAACAAGGGAATCGGCGACGAACTTGGCCTGTCTGCACTGACGGTCAAGAGTCACCTTGCCCGAATTGCCCGCAAACTGGGCACGGGTGATCGAGCAGAAATGGTCGCTCTCAGCATGCGCTCCGGGCTCGTACGCTAAGGGCCTACTTGACCTCGAGTGAGCCACGTAAGAGTCAAGCAAGCTGCGACTACCCCGTGGCGCGGCGAACGAATCCAATACCGAGTCGCTAACGTGGCGGCCGTGAGCAGCGGTATGGATGGGAGCAATACGTCAACCCCAGCGCTGCCGCCTGAGCCCGTACCAGTCGTGGCGCCCGAGCCGGAACTCATTGCGCTGAAGAGTCCGCGCGACGGTGTCCCTCCCGTTGTTAACGACCCGCGAGGACTGCAAGCGGTAGCCGATGCGATCGCTGCGGGAACTGGCCCAGTTGCCATTGACGCTGAGCGGGCGGGCGGCTACCGCTACGGCAACGAGGCCTACCTGATTCAACTGCGCCGAGTAGGCAGTGGGACCCACCTCGTCGACCCGATCGGATTTGTGCATCTCAACGCGCTGGGTGCCGCGATTGGCGACGCGGAGTGGATCCTGCACGCAGCCCCAGCAGACCTACCGTGCTTGACGCAGCTCAACCTCAACCCCGCAAAACTGTTCGATACCGAGATGGCCGCCCGCATCCTGGGGCGCCCAAAGGTCGGTCTCGCCGCCCTCGCCGCCAGCGAGCTGGGCTTCGCATTGGCGAAGGAACACTCAGCAGCGGATTGGTCGAGCCGTCCGCTGCCGGAATCTTGGTTGCGTTATGCGGCACTCGACGTAGAACTACTCGTGGAACTACGAGAGTTGCTGTACGCGGACCTAGTGTCGACGCAACGCCTCGACTGGGCGCTTGAGGAGTTCGAGTACCTACGCACGGTTCCGCCCAAACCTCCGAAGAAAGAGCCGTGGCGCCGAACATCGGGAATTCATCGCATCCGTAATCCCCGCGGCCTCGCTGTCGTGCGGGAGCTATGGATCGCCCGTGACCGGTTGGCCGCGAGTCGCGATATCGCCCCTGGACGGGTATTGCCAGATAAGGCCATCACGGCTGCGGCGACTGCCCGACCGACGGTGTCAACAAAACTTGCCGAACTTCCGGAATACAGTGGGCGGGGCACTCGGCGGCGCATCAACTATTGGTGGGACGCAGTAGCCCGCGCAAACGACTTGTCCAGCAATCAACTACCCGAGATGTCTGCTGGTGCCAGCGGTCCTCCGCCGCCTAGATCTTGGCCCGATCGCGAGCCGGCGGCGGCTGCTCGGCTCAGTGCGGCAAAGGAGTTCTTGTCCGGGCTGACGCAAGACCTCGGGATCCCGATTGAGAACATCTCGACCCCAGACATTGCCCGACAGTTGTGCTGGAATCCACCGTCGAGTCCGTCTGAATCTGTCGTCGCACAGTTCATGCGAGAACAAGGAGCTCGCGAGTGGCAAATCAACTTGACTCGAACTGGTCTGACGCAGGCGCTGGCTGCGCTACCGGCAACGGAGGAATGATGTCGCTTAGACAAGCCTGGTTCGGCGCCGCAGCCCACCGCGCCAACCGCACTGGGAACCGCAGCAACCGTGACGGCTGGGGGCTGTCCCTAGGCATCGGCGCGCTTGGGCTGGTGAGCCTGGCGAGCATGACGGCCTGCAGCAACACCGACCAAACTGAGACCCAGGCATCGCCCACAACTCCCGGACAGTCCCAAGTGGTGCGCGTGATGTCGGGTGAAGAAGATTGCGGTGCGTCGCCATACATCGTTGATAACGGGGACGTCACGATCACCGCCACCGGTGTTGGTGATGTCGCATCGTCGGTCACCTTGTACGGCCCCAAAGACGGCGCCTTCATCGAACAGTTGGACCGGATCACCGTGTTGGCGCCCGGAGCTACGAAGTCGATGACGATTCCGCTCGGACTAGGCGCCTACGAGATTTCCTGCAAGACTGATGCGACCGAGACGCGCACGCGCATTACCGCAGTTTGACCCCCGCGGGCGGGAGTCGCGCCGGTAGAAATCAGTTCCCCTGCCTGACGACGACGCGCGTGTCGCACCCGTTGGTTACTCGCGCAGTTACTGGCGGGTAACATAGCCGCCACCGCAGCAGAGCGGGTTGGGTTACCCGGGTGTACCGACGGTGGTACTTCCTTGCTCAGCATTCTTCGCACCTATCAGGAGGAACTATGTCGTTCTCCGGCAGAAGCGTCGTCATGGTTGACGGCGTTCGCACACCGTTCGGACGGGCGGGTGCCAAAGGCATCTACGCCGAAACTCGCGCAGACGACCTAGTCGTCAGAGTCATCCGCGAACTTGTTCGCCGCAACCCCAACTCCCAAAGGAGCGGATCGACGAGGTCGCGGTTGCCGCGACAACGCAGATCGGAGACCAGGGACTAACCATTGGCCGCTCCGCTGCGATGCTCTCTGGCCTACCAAAAACCGCCCCTGGCTTCTCGGTTGACCGCATGTGCGCAGGCGCCATGACTGCGGCGTGTGTCGTCGCTCCGGCATTGGCGTGGCATGTACGACGTGGCCTCGCCGGCGGTGTCGAGCACATGGGGCGCCACCCGATGGGCGAGGGCGTCGACCCAAACCCCCGATTCCTCGCCGAGAAGCTCGTCGACCCTGAAGCACTCCTGATGGGTAAGACGGCCGAGAATCTGCACGATCGCTTCCCGCACCTCACCAAGGAGCGCGCAGACGCTTCGCGGTGGCCAGCCAGGCCAAGACGGCGGCGGCATACGCCGAGGGCAAGATTCAGCCGATCTCGTACCAATGGTCGCGGCGCGGACAGCCGAGAAGGGCTACGGGCTGGCAACAGTCGATGAGCGGCCCTCGCCCTGAGACGACGGCTGAAGGGCTCGCCCGCTGAAGACGCCATTCCGACCGCACGGTCGGGTCACTGCCGGCAACTGCCGCCGGACTGAACGACGGCGCCACCGGCGCGATCTGTTGCCGCCGAGGAGGTCGCCGATGAGCTGGGCTTGAACAAGAAGCTATGCGATTGGTTTCCTTCGCGTTCGCCGGGTGTGACCCAGAAGTTATGGGCGTCGGTCCGGTGCCGTCCACGCAGAAGGCACTGGCAAGGCTGGCCTGACCATCGACGACATCGGCATGTTCGAGGTCAACGAAGCCTTTGCCGTCCAGGTCCTCGCCTTCCTGGACCACTTCGGCATCGCCGACGACGACCCGCGGGTCAACCCATTCGGTGGCGCGATCGCGGTCGGCCACCCGTTGGCCTCCACCGGCGTCCGGCTCATGACGCTACTTGGCCGAGCACTTCGAAGAAAACCCGACGTGCAATATGGGCTCACCACGCATGTGCATCGGTCTGGGATATGGGCGGCACACGTCCATCTGGGAAAACCCCAACTACGGAAAGGGGAACTGAGATGGCTGACACAGTTTCGACGCCAACGAGGCGATCGACGAATCAATGCAGTTCCCGACGAGGTCGTCACCAAGCGCGAACTTCAGTTCATCGGACTCTGCCTGGCGCAGGCCGGGACCGCGGCACTGATCACCCTGGACAACGGGTTCGACCACACCAAGCCGAATACTTCGGCCCCGGCGGTCTGGCGTCCCTCGACGCGGCCCTGGATGCCGCCGAAGTACCGACGTAGGACCTCGTCGGCCGTCTGCGATAACGGGCAAGCCGTTCATCTTCGCGGTCGGTGCGGACCTGTCCGGCTGTGCCGTCGATCCAGAGCACGCGACAGGCCAAATTGACTCGGTCAAAGATGGGCCAGCCGCGCTGTCAATCGATTGACCGAACTTCAAGGTGCCCACGTTCGCGCTCGTCAACGGCGCGGCCATGGGTGGGCGGGCTCGAGATCGCCCTGCACTGCCAACTACCGCACGATCTCGTCGAAGGTGCGGCGGCCATCGCGCTGCCTGAGTGTTTCCTCGGCCTCGTACCCGGCTGGGGTGGCGCGTACCTGCTGCCGAACCTGATCGGGCCCGAGAAGGCGCTCAAGGTCATCGTCGACAACCCGCTGCAGCAGAACAAGATGCTGAAGCCCAAGCAGGTCACTGGATCTTGGGATCGCTCGACGAGATGTTCGACCCCGCTGACTTCATCGAGATGTCGCTGACCTGGGCGGCAGGAGTCCTGCATGGCGCTGTTCAAACGGTGACACGTCCCGAGATCGACCGCGGGCGATGCCTGGGATCGGCCGTTTCGGCTGGCGCGAGCTCGTTGAAGGGCAAAGCTGCACGGTGCGGCTCCGGCGCCCATCGCGAGCTGTGGACTTGATCGAGTTGGCAAAGACCGCGACACCTAAGCAGGAGTGTTCGCCGCCGAGGACGAGGCGCTCGCCGACTTGATCATGAGCGAAGAACTGCGCGCAGGGCTGTACTCCTTCGACCTCGTGCAGAAGCGGGCGAAGCGACCCGTCGGCGTACCCGACAAGTCGCTGGCCCGCCCAGTAAACAAGGTGGGATCGTCGGCGCCGGACTGATGGCCAGCCAAATGGCTCTGCTGTTCGTGCGCGCACTTGAGGTCCCAGTTGTAATGACCGACCTAGATCAGGAACGCGTGGACAAGGGCGTCTGCGTACGCACATGGCGAGATCGACAAGCGACAGAGCGAAGGGACGGATGAACCCAGACAAGGCCAACCGCCTCAAGGCCCTGATCAGGGTTCGGTCAGCAAGGACTCCTTCGCCGACGCCGACTTCGTCATCGAAGCCGTCTTCGAGGACCTTGGTGTCAAGAAGCAGGTTTTCGCCGAGGTCGAGGCTGTTGTCTCTGATGAGTGCATCCTGGCGACCAACACCTCCTCGCTTTCCGTCACCGAGATGGCGTCAAAGCTTGCGCACCCCGAGCGGGTCGTCGGCTTCCACTTCTTCAACCCAGTTGCGGTGATGCCACTGGTGGAGATTGTGCGCGCCGAGCAGACTGACGATGCAACTCTGGCTACCGCCTTCGCGGTCGGTAAGAAACTGAAGAAGTCGTGCGTGCTCGTCAAGGACGCTCCCGCGTTCGTCGTGAACCGCCTGCTTACCCGGTTCATGGGTGAGGTCACTCAAGACGGTCGACGAGGGAACATCGTTCGAGGTTGCGGACAATGCGTTGGATCCGCTGGGACTGCCGATGACGCCGTTCGTGCTGATGTCGCTGGTCGGGCCCGCGGTTGCCTTCCACGTCTCGGAGACGATGAAAGAAGCCTTCCCCGATCGCTTCTACGTCTCGGAGAATCTCAAGCGTCTAGTCGATGCCAAGAAGACCGCAATCTGGTCGTGGGATGGCGGCACGCAGCATGTCGATCCTGAGGTCGCCGCGCTCTTTGAGCAGGGCGATGCACCGTTGAGCGACGAGCAGGTTCGCGACCGGGCGTTGGATGCGATGGCCCAAGAGATTCAACTGATGCTCGACGAGGGTGTCGTCGCCGAGGCGCAGGACATTGACCTGTGCATGATCATGGGTGCCGGTTGGCCGTTCCACCTCGGTGGAATCACTCCGTACCTTGATCGCGAAGGTGTCTCAGAGCGCGTGAACGGCAAGCGCTTCCTGGCTCCAGGAGTGGCAAGCGTTCCCTCCTAGATCGTTCGACCCGAGAGACCCGTCAATGGCTAGTATCACCGCCATTGACGGGTTTCCGTTGCACGTGCGGCTAGTAGGGAGTAGTGAAGATGGCGCAAACGAACGCAACTGCGGTTAATGAGGAACCCCAAAAACCGCAGCGAGGACTCGTCACGTTCTCGGCCAAGAATATCTGGCGTATTGGCTGGGTAGTTATCGGCCTGCTGGCATGCGCGCTGTTGCTGAACTTCGTCCTCGAAGACGGTGGCTCGGTCATTTTCACGGTCCTGATGGGCTGGTTCGCGGCGATCGCGATGGCTCCTGCTGTTGATCGGCTCTCCCGCCACATGCGGCGTGGGTTCGCCACCATCATCGTGATGTTGAGCGTCATCGTCTTTCTAGCCTTGTTCTTTATCGCCTTCGGACGCCTCTTCTTTGATCAGATCGTCCAACTACTAGAGGGCCTACCGGGGTTCGTCGATGAGGTAATCCGCCGGATCAATGAGCGTTTTGAGACTCAATACTCCACCGACACGATCCTGCAGCAGTTGAACATCACTCCCGAGCAAGCCGCCAGTTACGCCAGCGAGTTCGCCGGCGGATTCTTTGGCGTGCTGATCTCAGTCGTCGGCGGACTATTCGGTGCCTTCACGTTCTTCTTGTTCGCGTTTTACCTCTCCGCTGACGGACCACGGTTTCGCCTATGGCTCGCATCCTTGTTCCCAACGCGTTTACAGGACGTGGTGGTCAACGTTTGGGATGTAACCGCTGAGAAGACCGGTTCCTACGTGGCGGCGCGCGTCATCTTGGCCACGCTAAACGGCGGAACAACCGCCATCGTTTTCCTGATCATTGGGATGCCGTCTTGGCTCGCGCTTGGCATCTGGACTGGCCTGGTGGCCCAGTTCGTTCCTACGATTGGCACCTACCTGGCCATCACGTTGCCAGTTATCGTCGGATTGCTGAGTGGAAACCCGTGGATTGGCGTCATCGCCCTTGCCTGGGGAATTCTGTACCAGCAGATCGAAAACCTCACCTTTGAACCACGCATCAGCGCTAGAGCCGTCGACGTGCATCCGGCCGTGGCATTCGGCTCGGTGCTGCTCGGCGCCTCCTTGTTCGGTGTCGCCGGTGCGCTGCTGGCGATTCCGGTCGTAGCGATGGTGTTGTCCTTGCTGAACATCTACCGCAAGAAGTACGACCTCAGCCCGAAGCTCGCTGCCGATCACCAGGCACTTCCTGTGACAGCGGCCACTGGGGAAAAGGACTAGGCATCGGTATCCGTGTCCCACTGCGTAGGACACTTTCGTGGGACTTGTCCAAGCACATCTGTCCTTGGCTCGCTCACCGTGCTACACAGGGCACATGCCAATCGGGAGTAAGTCCAACGCCATAGCTGTTGCCGTCGTCGCCGGATCATTGGTGGGCGCGGCGGTCGGACTTGCTCCTGCGAACGCGGCGGACCCAGTCGATGAGCCGAGCTACGGCGAGGTCATGGTCAAGAAGAAGCAGCCACAGAAAAAGAAGAGAGTTATCGTCAAGGGCTCTATCGCCGCGCAAGAACCCGTTTATGCCATGCCATACGAATGCGGCATGTCGTTCGGATCGCTCACCATCGGCCTGCAGTGGAACATCACCCCAGGCCTGCTGATCACTCCTGGATCTAACCAAGACTTCAAGATGCGTCCAGCTACCAAGAAGAATCGCAAGAAGGCAACCAAGGCCCTCATCAAGGGTAAGAAGGGTAAAGCCAACTGCACGATCGGCCTCGAGAACGAGTTCGGAGACTCCTCCATCGACACGTTCAAGATTCGAGTGGTGCGCAGTTTCTAGCGGGCGTGCCCAGCAGGTCCGAGTCGCTACCCAGAGTCACCCATGGTGGACACCGGGTGGGCGCGCGACTACCAATCCGGTACCATCCGAGAGGTGTCTCTTCGAATATACCAGCCACCACTCCGCACTCAATTCCCTCGGAACAACTGCCGGACTTGCGGTCGCGGTCGTACTCTCGCTCCTTGCGGCACTCCTGGTTCCCGCGACATCTGCACAAGCTGCCGATGCTCCGGAGCTCGTCTTGTCGAAAACGGCCTCGGTGGCCACCATCAAGCCTGGAGAGCAACTCGCCTACGACATTCAACTGTCGTGTAACGGGCTGACCGAGGGCTGCGTCGATGCGACTATCGTTGATGTGCTCCCGGCGGAGTTTGAGGTTACCTCTTTGCCCTCGACTAGCTCCGAGCGCGAGGTGACCTACGACGCCGGAACACGAACGCTGACGGTCAAGTTCCGGATACCTCTGAGCAGTCCAGCGGCGACAACCGGCTTGCCCGGCAGGGCAGAACCGGACGATCCAGATCGGACTACGGCTACCGTCGGAGACGTCAGCACTTGACGGTGCCTCAATCGTGAACACGGCAACGGCCACGGATACCAATGGCAGCACCCCGGTGGATGACTCGGTCACGGTTGTGGCTGAGATTCCCGTTGTCGTCAAGCCCGTAGCCACCAAATCGTGGTCACCCTCCTCTGGTATCGCGCAGTCAGGCGCCACGAGTACCGTCACGCTTGGCATTAGGAATGCGTCCTCCAGCTCGGCCGACGTAAGAGCCCTCATCCTGACCGACGACACGTTCGACACCTTCAATACGTTCGATCTGACCGCCCTCGGCCCAATCAAAGCGAGCCCCAACGGCTATCCAGCCGGAACAGATCAAGTCATCGTGAGGGCGTGTACTCAACCGATCGGATCACCCTGCACTGGCGGGCAATGGATCGAATCGGCGCCGCAGACTGGACTCGGGCCGTTCGATCCAACCGCCATCTTCAGCCCAGCCGTAGGCCTAGACGCCATCACCGGAGTTCAGTTTGAGTTCAGTAACTCCTCCGACTCGACGCTTCCCTACAGCGCGACGGACGGCCAGGTCGAACTTGGGCTGCGACTACGCGACAACTATCGGCAAGCGCCCCAGGACCCGATCCAGCCCCAGACAGCGTTGAATGTGACAAACGAAGTGACGCCCGTGGCCGTTGATCAGAACAGCGAAAACACGGTCGGCGCCACTGCCAATGCCCGCTACTCCGTCGCCCCGGACACCATCACGGTAAGTGCGCAAAAGAACATGTTTGCTGACAACGCTGGGAACTGGAAGGCGAACGGCAAGATCGTGGTCGGCCAGCAGTCTGGTGTAACCGCGACACTGAAAGCGACCAACTCTTCGGCCGGACCGGTCAAGTCGCTAACCATCGCCGAACCATCTACGACGACGCCGACTGTGCTAGACCAGATCGACCTCTCAAAGGGACGATTCACGTGGCCGAGTGGTGCGACGCAGGCAACCTTGAGCGTCGTTTGTCATGGCGGGGCAACCCCGCCCCAACAAGTGTTCACGAATACCAGCGTGACGCCAGTCAACATCACTGATTTCGGCTGCACATCTGGCACAACACCGACCTCGTTGACTCTCACGTACGAAGGTACTGACGATCAAGGAAACGGAACTATCGCCGCGACGGCGTCAGGTCAACTAGATCTGCACGGATCAATCAGCGACTCGATAACCTCGCCCACAACGATCCAAAACTGCTTCGATGCGTCAGCGGCAACACCAGCATCCTCGAGCGCAGCAGCGGTCGCGTGCAAGAGCATTAACGTCGTCAATCCGAGCAGTGGGATCGGCAACGTGACCAAGAGCACCTCGGGCGTGGACACTATCGTTCCCGGCCAGCCGATGGAGTTCAAGCTGTCGTTTCGAAACAATGGCAATGTTCCAATCGATGATGCATACATCATTGATCCAGTTGACACCGACCCGAGTTCCGCCGGCAACCCGTTTGACATCGTTGAGTTCACGTCAATCTCGACATCGTCTAGTCCAGCACATGTGATCGAAGTCTGGGATCCGAATGCTGCGGCCTACGTGACCTACGTGCCTAGCGATTCCGCCCTGAAATCACGCGCAACTGGACTTCGCGTCAGACTCACCGCACCGCTGCCCGTAGGAGCTACATTCCGAGTCACCTACAAAGTGACTTTGCGCGACCTTGATCCGCCGACTCCAGTCGACACTACTTTCTACAACTGCGCTGAGGCAGGCGCACCATCGGTGACGCCGACTCCCGATCCAGTGTGCTCCGATCTCATCACGGTCAAGGACGCTGCGGGTTCGGCATCTCTGCGCAAACTATTCGATCCGAATCAGCTGCTACGGCCAGAACCGGGGCTACCCGCGCAGCAGACCACCGTCAAAACAACGATCTTCAACGGCGGTCCGTCCTACCTGCAAGAACTGGCCTTCACTGACTCCGATTCAGACTTCTTTGATGCGGTGGACTTCAGCGGAAACATGCATGTCAACTTTCCACCAGGCGCGAACCGAGTCCAAGTGGACGCGTGCACTGGCAGCTGCACGTCGTTTGTTGACGGGACCCCAACAGCAAGTCATGCGCCTGGACTGCCATCTGGAATCGACGCTGCCGACGTGCGCGGCCTACGTGTCAGCTTCTTCCACCAAAGTGGGGGCTACCGACTCATCCCGGTCGCGAACTACCAACCGCCGACCTCAGGTCAGTGTAAGAACGCCAACTTCTGTTTCGATGTCACCGCTCGTCAGTTCCTACACTCAGGTTCCTCGACCCCGATTCCCGCTTCGATCGACAACACCACCAGCGGAAGCTTCGTGTGGTCTGGAGACCCGAATCCCCAGCCGATACCGCCCGATACCGACACACTGACCATTGTTGACGGCGAGACGAAGGTCAAGTTCGTCAAGGGCCCAGATAGTCGGATCGCTCCGGGAGACACCGCCCCCTTCGACCTACTCATCGAGAACACCGGCACCAAGGCACTACAAGACCCTGTGATCGATGACCCGCTACCAGCGGAGCTCACGTTGGAGGATGCCCCGGGAGGCACGACTGCCCGGCCATTCGTGATCAGCTACCCAGCACTACCCGCCGGCTACGCGACGCTTCCCTCAGATCAGGTCGACTACGTTGAGACCGGTGGAGGCGGCCCCGACCCCAAGGTTGGTGCCGACCTGCGGTGGACGTTCACAGGCTGGAGCCTTCCCCCCGGTGGAAAGGTGAACATTCGGATCTACGTGAGCCTGTCCCCCGGTGTGGCTGCCGACGACGTCATACCGAACACCGCAGGTGCCGGTTCGGCATTGACACCGACCGATCAGTTCAGCTGCGACCTACCCGACCCGAGTCCGACGCCGGATCCGTACTGCGACTCCACCGCCAACATCACGGCGTTGGCCGGTGTGGATGTTGACTCCCAGAAGTGGACTGCGGGTAATCCGCTGCTTGGTTGGTATGACAGCGTATCCGGTCAGAAGGTTCCGATCGGCGATCCGTCGTGCCCGCGATACACGCTGAACTCAGTTACTTACACCAAATTTCCTTGCGCCGCGATCACTCTGCCCGGAGGAACCCTCCAACAGGTGATCCGAATGATTAACGCCGGAACGGAGAATCTGACCGAAGCCGTCGCCGTGGACAAGTTGCCCGTCCAAGGCGATACGGGCGTCATCCTGAGCAACCAGCAACGCGGCACGCAGTGGAACAACAGGCCAACGATGCTCAGCCCCGTGAGTGTCCTGGAGTCCTACTCTGGGGTTAGCACTGACTACACCGACGCAGCGTTCGCGAACATCTGCACGACGCAGCTTGCAAGCAGCCCCACCCCTTGCGACCCGAGTGATTACCCAAACGCAACACCCTCAACGAGCACCACCGGTTTTCAGACAACGATGGACTTCACGGGAGATCCACTAACCCCAGGAGAGCAAGTAACTCTGGTCTGGACTATGAAGGCTCCGCTCACGCTGGACACGACAACAGTTGTTCCCGCCGAATGGAACTCGTTCGCACAGAAGTCGACGTTCGGCTCGACAGTGCTCGCCGCATCCGAACCATTGAAGACCGGGTCGGTAATGCTCTTTGGCGCATTGAGCGTCTTCAAACAGGTCGAGGGTCTGCCCAGCGGAATATCGGTTGGTGACTTCACGATGGCGTACGAGTGCAGCTACGACGGCACCGTGATCGCCAGCGACCCAGGACTCCTTGTACCCGATGGTGGCACAAGCGATTTGCCCCTGCTGCCCACTGGAGCCACCTGCAACATCTGGGAGGTCGACTCGCAGGGCGGCAGCAGTCCAAACATCGGACCGGACAATGCAATCACCCAAGTTGTTCCTGACGGTATCGCGGTGCCCGCCGGCATCGAGGTTCCGATTACAAACAGCTACCAACAGGGTGAACTGACAATCAGAAAGACAGTAAGTGGTGGTGCGGCCGGACTACCACTACAACCTGATGGAACGGTTGGTGGCGCGACGTTCCCATTTACCGTCTCCTGTGAGTTCCCCGACGGGGGCGCGGAGTTGCCCGGGTTCCCACAGTCATTCGAACTGACCGCAGGCACAGAGATCGTCATCAACGTTGGGACCGGAACGGCGCTTCCAGCTGGGTCGGTGTGCCTCGTGACCGAGACAGACACTCAGTACGCAACAACGACGACGATCACCGCGGACGGATCCAACCCAGTCACCGGTGACAGCATCACCGTAACTGTGAAGCCTGAATTCGATGGCGGTTCCGACGTGATGTTTGACAATGTGTACGAGGCTGGGGCCATTACTCTGCAAAAGACCCTGAGCGGACCGGGAGCCTCGGTCGCGAAGGGCCCATTCGAGTTCCGATTCGACTGCACCTACAACAGTCAAACCCTGGCGCCCATCACCACGCAGGTCACAGTGGAATCGCCGATTGTTTCGGTCACCCCACTACCGTTGGGCGCGACATGCGACGTCTCGGAGACGGATGCTGGCGACTCAACTACTCCCGTGCCGACTGTAATCGCCACCGATGTGGTCGTGAAGGCCACGAACGATTCTCCAATCACCGTGACCGCCGACAACGAGTACCCAACCGCTCCGGTTTGCCCTCTGTCGGTCAGTGCACGCAACGCAGACAAACCCGTCAAGCGCAACGGTCGAACGGTGCTGGTGTCGAAGGCGCGGACCTCCGACGACTGCAAAGTTTCGACAAAGAAGAAGAAGGGCACCAGAGTCACGTGCGCGCCTCGCAACACAGCGCGCGGCGATGCCGTCTACTGCAGGACCAAGATTAAAAAGAACGGCAAGATTGTCGTAAAGACCTTCGGCTATCCCAAGGTTCGCATCAAGGCAACCATCGCCGCAGTGCCCAAATCCGGTTCACCGGTCACTGATTCATCCACCTGGAAGCGCAAGTGGAGCGTCCGGTAGTTCGTCGCGCACCTGGCGTGATGGCTAGGGTTATTTAGTCTTCACATCTACCGGCGCCGGACGAAGTTCGCTGCCGTGACAAGCCACTGCCCTAGGAGCTGTTGCCGAGATCGCGTTGCTCCGAACGAAGCCAACTGCCAGTCAACCGCCGGCACTGAGTTCATGGTTGAGACGTGCCACCACATCGTCCAGATTCTTCGCCGTCGCGGCCTCGATCGGGCTCATCTCGTCCCACGGGCTGACCAACTGCGGGTCGGCACCCCGCTCGATCAAGAGGACAGCAGTATCAGCCTGACCGGCAAGAATGCACGAAACGAGAGCTGTTGACATGAACTCAGGATGCACATAGTCAACGTCAACGCCGGAGTCGACGTAGTAACGCACTAGTTCGAGGTCTCCTGCACACGCGGCCTCGTACATACTCTTCCAGTCACCGTGCTCCACTAGGACGCTCCTTCATCGTCGGGACCCACCAAGTCGACCATGACACGTTCTCGACGAAATGAGCGTGTGGTTCCTGCGACACGCTTTAGGCGCGAACAGCTTCTAGCAGTTCGGCGGCGACGAGCCACTCTTGCTCCGCGTCGTGCTGAGTCGCAGCCACCGTCGCCAACTCTGCATTGAGCTTTCTGACGAGCTCGGAATCGGTGGCATTCTCAGCGATTTGACTGTGCAACTCACGTTCCTTTGCCATGCATTTCGAGATCGTCCGCTCCAACCTTGCGACGTCCTTTTTCGCGGCCCGCAGTTTGGCCTGGTCAACCTTAGGTTTGGTCGAGACCTCACTGGTTGCCCCTCGAGTACCACCGCTGTCGTCAGCACCGTCCGACTCCGCCCGGATTTGTAGATACTGCTCGATACCCCTAGGTAGGTGACGAACTAGTCCGTCGCCCATCAGCCCGTATACGGAATCCGAGACACGTTCAAGGAAGTAGCGATCGTGGGACACCACGATGAGAGTTCCGGCAAACGAATCCAACAGGTCCTCTAGTGCCGTCAGGGTCTCGACGTCGAAGTCGTTGGTTGGCTCATCCAAAATCAAGACGTTGGGCCCACCCATGAGCAGTCGAGCCAGTTGAAGCCGCCGCCGTTCCCCACCGGACAGGTCCCCGACTGGCGTCCACTGCGCGTCCGCCGCGAACCCCAGCCGCTCAGCCAACGACGATGCGGTCAGCTCGTATCCACGCCCTAACTCGACCCGGTTGGCGACATGTTCGATGGCCTCAAGTACACGCCAGTCCGGGTTCAACTCCTCCACGTGCTGGGAGAGGTAGGCGGCCTTGACAGTGCTTCCCGTCACCACGCGGCCAGAGTCTGGCTCTTGCTCACCTAGCAGCACCCGCAGCAGGGTTGTCTTCCCGGCACCGTTGACGCCGACGAGCGCAATCCGGTCACCAGGGCCGATGTTCCACTCAAGTTGCGACATCAGCGCTTTGTCCCCGAACGCCAGACTCACATCGTGCGCCTCAAAAACCTGCTTGCCGAGCCTGGCGCCCGCAAAGCTCAGCAACTCGACGCTATTGCGCGGTGGGGGTTCCTTCTCGATCAGTTCGTTCGCCGCATCGATGCGGAACTTTGGCTTGGATGTCCGAGCGGGAGCACCGCGCCGCAGCCACGCCAACTCTTTGCGGATGAGGTTGTTGCGGCGCGCCAACTCCGTCGATGCTTGGCGTTGGCGCTCTGCCTTCGCCAATACGTACGCCGAGTAACCCCCGTCGTACTCCTCAACACCGCCACCGACGACCTCCCACGTCCGGTCGCTGACCTCGTCGAGGAACCACCGATCATGGGTGACAACGACAAGTGCTAGCTCACGGCGCGACTTCAGATGCTCAGCCAGCCAAGCCACGGCTTCCACATCAAGATGGTTCGTTGGCTCATCCAGAATCAACAAGTCCAGATCCTGCAGGAGCAGCGCAGCGAGCTCGATCCGACGTCGCTCCCCACCGGAAAGTTGGCTGATGGGACGGTCGAGTTGCGCCGAGCCGTGTCCCCCAAGCAACGCATTGATGCAGTCTCGGGTACGTCGATCAGATAACCATTCGTGCTCTGGTCGATCACCCACGAGAAACTCGCGAACTGACTGACTTGAATCCAGCAGTGCCGACTGAGTGAGCACCCCGAGCGCAACGTCGTTCCCGATGGTCACCCGCCCAGAGTCGGGGGCCTCGATACCCGTCATCACCTTGAGCAGGGTGGACTTACCGCCACCGTTTCGCCCAACGACACCAATCCGGTCGCCCTCCTGGACCCCCAGTGACACATCGTCGAGTAACGCGGCGCGTCCGAATGACTTGCTGACTTTCTCGATATTCGCGAGGTTCCTAGGTGCCATGGATGAACGCTACGAACCGAGGATCGCGTCGACAAAGAGTTCGGGGTCGAATGGTGCCAAATCGTCAGCACCCTCCCCGAGGCCCACGAGCTTCACTGGCACACCTAGTTCGCGTTGCACCGCCACGACGATGCCGCCCTTGGCCGTGCCGTCGAGTTTCGTCAAGACCACACCGGTAACGTCCACCACGTCGCCGAATACCTTCGCTTGCACGAGACCGTTTTGCCCGGTCGTCGCGTCGAGCACGAGCAGGACCTCGCTGACGGGAGCCTGCTTCTCAACGACCCGCTTAACCTTGCCCAACTCGTCCATCAGTCCAACTTTGGTGTGCAAACGGCCCGCGGTGTCCACGATCACACAGTCGACTTCTTCGTCGATACCAGCCTTGACGGCCTCAAATGCCACGGATGCGGGGTCGCCACCCTCGGGTCCAGCGATGACGGGGACGCCGACGCGGGCGCCCCACGTGCTCAACTGCTGGGCAGCGGCCGCGCGGAACGTGTCGGCCGCGCCGAGCAGGACGTCTTCATCCTCAGCCACCAGGAGTCGGGCGAGCTTTCCTGTTGTCGTCGTCTTGCCCGTTCCGTTAACGCCCACGACCATGACAACCGACGGAACTTCTAAGGGCATATTGCGTTGGGTGTGCAGCGTGCGGTCGAGGTTCGGATCAACGAGGTTGAGCAACTCTTTGCGCAGGAAGTCACGAACGACGACTGGGTCTGACGTGCCATGGATTTTGACCTCGGTACGCAACTTGTCCATCAACTCGGTTGTTGGACCGACGCCGAGGTCAGAGGTCAGTAGGGTCTCCTCGATCTCATCCCAGGTCGCCTCATCAATCGTCGAGCGCGAAAGCAGACTGAGCAGGCTCTGCCCCAGTTTGCTGCCGCGAGCGAGCCGAGCGCGAAGCCTGGCAAAACGACCGCTGACCTCCTCGGGGCGTTCGAGTGTGAGAACGCCGCCACCGTCGTCAGTGACCGAACTGGTGTCGGCGTCGACGGCACCACGACCGGGAGGTATGGCCTCGCCACCTGAACTGTCGTCCTGCCCTGGACCGCCAACGCCGGGCGCGGTCTTGGTGGGAAGTTGCGGCTTTCGGGCTTTGCTGCGAACGAGACCGACAATGGCAACGACCGCGATGACGAGCACCACGGCCGCAACGACTAAGTAGAGCGCTACTGAATCCACGTGCCTAGTCTGACCTATCCATCCTCAGTTCGGGTAACCACCACGAATCTTGGCCCCGCGGCGCTCTCGGTTCTCAATCCCCGCGTTCACGCTCAGGAGGAACCGCTGGGGACCAGTTCTCTCATTCGCTGAGAGATGACCTGGGTGACACCGCCGCGCATCGTGACTCCGTAGAGCGCATCAGCGATCTCCATGGTCCTCTTCTGGTGAGTGATGATCAACAGCTGGCTGGTGCCGCGGAGCTCCTCCATCAGCCCAATCAAACGACCGAGGTTCACATCGTCGAGGGCAGCCTCAACCTCGTCCAGCAGATAGAACGGGCTGGGCCGAGCTTTGAACAGCGAAACCAGGAACGCCACAGCGGTCAGCGAGCGCTCGCCGCCGGAAAGCAACGAGAGGCGTTTGACCTTCTTACCGGCCGGTCGTGCTTCAACCTCTATGCCCGTGTTCAGCAGGTCGTCAGGAGCGGTCAGTACCAAGCGTCCCTCGCCGCCCGGGAACAACCGCCCAAACACCCCTGAGAACTCCCGTTGAACATCAGCGAAGGCTTCAGCGAAGACCTGCTGAACTCGCTCGTCAACCTCGGCGACAATCTCGAGGAGGTCGCTGCGGCTACGTTTGAGATCCTCGAGTTGGGTGTTAAGGAACGTGTAGCGCTCCTCCATCGCTTGGAACTCCTCGAGTGCCAGCGGGTTGACGCGACCCAGCAAGGCCATAGCCTTCTCAGCAGTGCGCAGCCGCTTCTCTTGGTCGATACGCACGAACGGATATGGCTGCGGTGCTGGTGCTTGCGGATCGATCTCGTCGCCGGGAGCAACCGCCGACGGCGGTACCGGCACCTGCGGACCGTACTCGGCAACTAACTCCTCACTGGCGACCCCAAACTCATCTAGGGCACGCGTTTGCAGTGCCTCGACGCGCATCCGTTGCTGGGCCCGGGCGATCTCGTCACGGTGTACGTCAGTTGTTAGCTGCTCAATCGATGAGGTCAACTCCCGAATCTGCGCTCGCAGCTTCCCGAGTTCCTCCGACTTCTTGGCCGCCTGCGCGGTGAGTTCCAAGCGTTCACCTTGCGACTGGGACAGCGTTCGCTCCAACTCGGCCATCGCGGCGTTAGCCAAAGTGAGTACCTCGACCGCGACCTCCGCCTGTTGGCGCCGCTTCTTTGCTGCGGCGATGGCGGCGGCGCGGGCAGTTCGTTGTGCCTGCGCATTAGCCTGCAGATCGCGTGCGCGCGACGTGTGCGCCCCGACTCGCTCTTCGGCAGTCCTTACTGCGAGGCGCGCTGTCGTCTCCTCACGGCGGGCCGCAATCACCGACTCCCGCAAAGCATCTACGTCTGGGCGCTCGTGGTCGGCACTGTCCTCGTCCGGTCGGGTGGCGAGGTGCACGTCCAACGATTGTTGCGCCTCTTGTCGCGCGACTACATCTCGGGCCAGTGAGACCTTGGCGTTCTCCAGCGAAACGTCGATCCGCGAGACCTCGGCCTGTGCGCTGTCTCGACGCGAGACTGCGAGCGCGACGCGAGAGTTGTGCTCATTGGCTTCTTTCGTGGCAGCATCGTAGGCGTCGTTCGCCTCCGTTGCCCGCGTTCTGGCAAGGTCGAACTCGCCCTGGGCGACGTCGAGTTGGCTTTGGCGGTGAGCCGCCTCACGGCGAAGCGTCTCCTGGTCCTGCTGAGTCTTCTCGATTGCGGCGAGCACCTCGAGGCGCCCACTCCTACCGTGACCTCCAGCGGCGACCTCGTTAGTCAGGATGTCCCCGGCTGTAGATACGAGCGCCACACCTGGGTGCTCACCGACGAGTTGCTGACTGGCCTCGAGCGAATCCACCACCACGATTGACCCGAGGAGATGGCGTACTGCCTCGGCGATTCGGCCCCCGGCGTCCGCGCTGTTGGACGACACAAGGTCAGCTCCCCAGCGAGCGCCTGCTGGCAACTGCCAATCACGACTAGGGCTCTGAGTCCCCCGCCCAGCGATGAGGACGCATGCGCGACCTAGCTCGGTTGCCCGCAAGTGCGCTAACGCCGACACTGCTGCCGAGACGTCGGCTACCGCGACGGCGTCGGCGTCCGCCGACCATTCCAGGGCCGCCTCGATGGCCACCTCAAAGCCTGGTTCGATTCGGATGCTCTCAGACACAACCCCAAGGGTCGGCAACTGCGAGGCCGAGAAGACGTCGCTGCCCTTGCCCTGAGCGCTGAGTTGCAGTGCCTCTAGGCGTGCGTCGATTCCTGCGACGTCCTTGTTCGCTGTGACGACGGCCTCTCGAGCCGAATCGCGTTCGTCTTTGGCCGACTGGCGCCGGTCCCGCGCGACGCGTAATTGCTCGCTGAGGAGCGCAAGTTCGGGGTGCTCTACATCTGCTTCGCCAGCTCCGAGTTCATCCGCCGCGGCGATCAACTCGTCGAGGCGCTCGTGGGCATCTCGGTACTGTCCCGTGAGTCGTTCGAGTTCCGCTTCTCGGGCGTCGGCCTTTGACTGTGCGGAGTTGAGGGCCCCCTCAAGTCGTACGAGAGTCTCCCGGTAGCGCGCCTGAACTTTCTCTCGTTCCTTCTCGCTACGCAATGCCGCTGAGTGAGCATCCTCAGCCTCGCGGACTGCCGTTTCGCGCTGTTCCAAAGCTGCCAGCAGGCCGACTAGCTCCGTTGAGATCTGGTCGGCGGCCTCAAGCGCGACTTGAGCTTGGGCATCCAACTCGTCTGGATCGGATCCCTGCGACAGATCGGCCGACTCGTTGAGATGAGTGGCGCGCTCGTTAGCCAGATTGATCAGGCCGCGGTAGCGCTCTCGCAGAGCGGTGAGGCGGGTATTGAGTTCGTTTGCTCTGGCAAGTGCATCAGCATCAACTGATCCGGCTTGTTCAATCTGCTCCTCACGACCTCGAGCGATTGTCAGCGCCTCCTCGTACTTGGCGCGCTGATCCCGCAGTTGCGCCTCGTCTGCCTCTTCGCGGTCTAGTTCCCCGGAAATGTTAATCAGATCATCCGCCAGCAGGCGCAGGCGAGCATCCCGAACATCCTGTTGGATCACCTGTGAACGACGAGCAACCTCGGCCTGGCGTCCCAACGGTTTGAGTTGGCGCCGGAGTTCGTGTGTGAGGTCCTGCAACCGCGTCAGGTTCGCGTTCATTGCCTCGAGTTTGCGTAGCGCCTTCTCTTTGCGCTTGCGGTGTTTGAGAACCCCAGCGGCCTCCTCAACGAATCCACGTCGATCGTCTGGATTCGCGTGCAAGATCGAGTCGAGGCGTCCCTGGCCGACGATAACGTGCATCTCCCGGCCGATTCCGCTGTCACTTAGCAGTTCCTGAACGTCCAGCAGGCGGCAGGATTCGCCGTTGATGGCGTACTCCGATCCCCCGCTGCGAAACAGGGTCCGTGAGATCATCACCTCGCTGAAATCGACCGGCAACGCCCCATCAGAGTTGTCGATCGTGAGGACTACCTCGGCGCGACCCAGCGGAGGGCGGTCTGGAGTCCCCTCGAAAATGACGTCGTCCATCTTTCCGCCGCGCAGAGCTTTAGCTCCCTGCTCCCCCATGACCCAGGCAATGGCGTCAACGACGTTCGACTTACCGGAGCCGTTGGGGCCAACAACGCAGGTAATCCCTGGTTCGAACTCCAGGGTGGTCGCTGATGCGAAGGACTTGAAACCTCGCAGCGTCAGACTCTTGAGATGCACACCTACTCCAGCCGGTCGTCGTACCCAACGCGAACCGCAAAACGGGTCTAGTGAGCACAGCGGATTCTCGGGGAAGAGGTCTTAAGGGTACGCGGCGAAGCCAGCAAGAACCGTTAGGCCAGGGCGCGCGTCGCGCGGTGGTGATCTACCAATTCGGAGAGTTCGAGATCGAGTGGCAGCACGATAGTTTGGTCGCAGCCACCAGGCCCGGTCTCGCCCGAGACAGCCCCGGCGAGATCTGCATCAACGGCGAGTGCTGCGCGCGCCTGCGCCAACTGCGTCTCAAGCGTGGCAACACGCGCCCGCAGTGACACGATCTGGGCCTGTAAAAGGTGGTCATTTGCCATGTGACCCATTAGTGCCTTAGCCATCAAACCTCCAGCGGGATGCGCGGCTAGCTATTGACGTGTGTGCAGCCGCGATCGACAACAAATGAACGAGCGTGTGAATAGTAGTGTTCCCCTGATCTGTTTACCCAAACCCCCTGGCACTTTTTCAGGGCGAGTTGAGTTGCACCTTGGGCGGGTCAGCGCGAGTGCGTGGGATTCGAGCCGGTCGTTGGCATCGCGGACAACGAAAAGACGAGCGGTTGGCAAAGTGGTCTCGGGTAATCGGCGCCCCACAGCGGCGACACGGCTTACCTTCACGGCCGTAGGCGGCAAGTTCCCGACTGAAGTATCCGCTGCTGCCGTTGACGTTCACGTACAGCGAGTCGAATGACGTTCCACCAACCGCGAGCGCTTGCGTCATCACATCTCGGGCGTGGTCAAGCAGTTCATTGACCTTGCGCAGACTCAACGAACTCGCCAGACGACCCCAGTGCAGTCGAGTTCGCCACAGCGCCTCGTCGGCGTAGATGTTGCCGATCCCCGACACCACGGACTGGTCCAAAATGACCGCCTTGATTGGGCTGTTTCTTCGCCGAATCTGGTCGACCACGGTGGCTTGATCGAACTGTGGGCTGAGCGGATCCGGTGCGATGTGAGCCAACTGACTCGGCAATGCCACGTCACTCCCCCGCGATGCCAAGCCACTGCGACGCGACGAGTCCGACGGTTCGTCGGCGGGGGCATCTGCCACGGTATCCAGGAACATTGCGCCGAAGGTCCGTTGATCGATGAAGAGCAGGTCATCCCTGCCGTCATCGAAAGAGATCCTGATCCGCAGGTGTTTTGGTGGCGCTAGCTCTGGCGCGTCACCTGGCTGCCCAACCCGCACTTGCCCGCTCATTCCTAGGTGGACGACCAGCAACTCTGCACTGTCGAGTTCGAACCAGAAGTACTTCCCTTGCCGGTGGGTGGCAACGATCGTTGTCCCCCGCAGCCGGTCGATAAAGTCAGCACCACCGGGGACGTGGCGACGAGTGGCCCTAGGGTTGAGGACCTCCACTGAACGGATCGTGCGCCCAACGAACCAGTCATGCGCGCCCCGACGAACGATCTCTACTTCAGGCAGTTCGGGCATCGTTAGCTGTCGGCTTTGCCTGACAACTCGCGCCACGCCGTCGCCGCCGCGATGTGTTCAGCTTCCTTCTTGGATCTTCCGGTGCCTGGACCATAGTCCCGTGACCCTACTCTGACGCGAGCCTCGAACTCTCGGTCGTGTGGCGGCCCACTTTGGCTCACGAGGTACTCCGGCGGCCCGAGTTCTAGCCGGGCCGAGAGCTCCTGCAGGCTGGACTTCCAGTCGAGACCAGCGCCTAGATCCGAGGCGTTGTCCATCACTGGATCAAACAGTTGGTGGATGAGGTCGGTGGCCTTCGCCAGTCCGAGCTCGAGGTACACCGCCCCAAGGACGGCCTCCGTGGTATCGGCCAAGATCGAAGACTTGTCCGAGCCACCGGTAGATCGCTCGCCATTGCCGAGCCGAATATATGGCCCAAGGCCGACGGTTCGCGCAACGTCGGCCAGAGACCGAGCATTGACGACGGCCGCTCTCATCCGCGCGAGTTGACCCTCGGGCTGATCAGGGTGGGTTCGGTAGAGAGTGTCGGTGACGATAAGACCGAGCACCGAATCACCGAGGAACTCAAGCCGTTCGTTGGTGGGAATACCGCCGTTCTCGTACGCATATGACCGGTGAGTCAGTGCCAGTTCCCACATTTGCTCAGACAGTTCGAGACCGAGTTGCTCGTTTAGCTCACCCGGATCAGGCATATCAATGACCTCAGTGGTCACAACTGCGCACCTTCGCCGCCATCGGTGTCAGCTCCGGCAGTCGCTTGGTCCCACACCAGACACGATGCCAAGTCGCCAACGCAGCCCACGTGAATTAGCAGGTCGTTGCGGACCTTGAACGACGTAAGCGCCGCACTGGCCGCGAAACCCTCGACTACATCGGCAAACACCAGAATGGCCACCGAGTCCGCACCCAAGTCAGCTAGCGGTGAGTCCGCTCGTAACGAAGTTGGGTCGACGTCCAGCACGTGGCCAAGTGCGCGGCACGTCAGATCCAGTGCGGCATCGGACGCGGGCGCGAAGGTAGTCATGTGGGGCGGTTAGTCCTCTGTGACCTGACGATTGTTGTATCGCCCGTCCTCGTCGACGCGGTGGGGGACGACGTACTCAACGCGGCCGTTCTTCTCGACCTTATTGATCTGCGGCATCGCACCCTTCCACTGGGAACGGCGGCTACGAGTATTACTGCGCGACATCTTGCGCTTTGGGACAGCCACTTGCTTTAGCCCTCATCTTTCGACTGACGGCTCGTCGCCGCTTCGTCATCGGTGAACATCTTGCCCAGAGCAGCCCATCTCGGATCAGTCTGGTCGTGCTGGTGGTTCGGATCCAACTTGAGCTCGAACCCGCACTGCGAGCACAAGCCAAGACAATCCTCCCCGCACACCGGCGCGAGTGGTAGTGCAAGCACCACCGCGTCGCGCAGTGTCGGTTCGAGATCGATCAGGTCGTTCTCGAACGTTGGAAGCTCATCGTCGGCCTCGACGTCCCCTCCGCTGCCGCGATTTGCGCCAGCGCCTGCCCCATTGTGATTGTCAGAGTCGCCGTAGCGGAATAGTTCCTGCAACTCGACCTCAAGCGGAACCGAAACCGGCTCCAAACAACGACTGCATGCACCTTGCGCGACCGCGGTGACGTCTCCGGAAACCCACACGCCCTCAATGACGGACTCCGCCATGAGGTCAAGATGGAGTTCCGAACCCTCCGGGACACCGATCATTGGATTAGTCAGATCCTTGGGAGCCGACGCAGACCGATCGAAGGTCATCATCGCACCCGCACGTCGACCTAGCTCTCGAACATCGAGAACCAGAGGCGAGCGGGCGTCCAGGGATGACATCTGAACGCTCCCACAGCAACTTGAAGAATCGGACCAAACCTAAAACCAAGGACTAAGGCTACCAGCCTGCGCTACGGGCTCGGTGCACGGCGAGTATCGCTGCCGCTCCGCTACTCGATGATTTGGTTAAACATCAGCGCATCATCGTCGGTCGAGCTTCGCAAATCAACCGGATCGAAGGCAGCGCGACGTGCATGAATCCGGTCACGGCCCCGACGAACTGCCGTGAGCGACGTCGCCAGCGACTCCTCTAGGTCGGCTAGCTTCCCGTCAACGAACTCGTCAGTCTGCAGTCGCTCCTGCGAAGTCTCCGCCTGTGTTTCCTCTATGAGGACGTCGGCACGCTGCGCAGCGTCGTCCATCACTGAACGTGCGCGTACTTGCGCGTCCTCGAGCAGAGCAACCGCCTCTTCTTGTGCTCGAAGCAGTACTTCCTGTTCGTCGATCATGCGTCGCGCCTCGGCACGGGCGCGATCCAACATCTCATCGGCATCAGCTCGAGCGTTATCGACGATGCTGTCTGCGTCGTGTTGAGCTCCGGAGACTAGGTCACCAGCTTGCGTCGTGGCAGCCGCAACGACTTGATCGGCCTCGGATTGAGCATCTTCGATCAACTGCTCGCGAGCGGCGAGGACTTCGTCGGCCTCCCGGATCGCCTCAGGCAGAGCATCTCGAGCATCATCCACCAAGTCCAACGCCTCGTTGCGTGGGACCACACATGACGTCGAGAGGGGAACGGCCCGGGCCGTCTCCAGTAGCTGAGCAATATCGTCTAGCCGATCGTGAATCTCCATGGGTCCTCCCCTTGTGACGAGCCGATGCCACGCCCCGCTCGAGCCGCTGCTAGTTGGCGTAGTTCCAACTCGTCAACCGCGCTGCGAGTTCGCTTGCTCAAGTTTCGTCTTCATTTGTTCGTACACGTTGTCAGGTAGTAAGCCGCGGACGTCGCCGCCATACGTGGCGACCTCCTTGACGAGGGAAGATGACAAGTAACTGTAAAGCGGATTTGTCGAAACGAAGAAGGTTTCCACGCCGGTGAGCCGGTGATTCATTTGAGCCATCTGCAATTCGTAGTCAAAATCGCTGACTGCGCGCAGTCCTTTGACTATCGCGGTGATCTCTTTCTCTTGGCAGAAGTCGACTAGCAAACCGTGAAAGGCATCGACAACCACATTGCCGTGTATCGCTGTCGCTTCTTTAAGCATCTCAATTCGCTCGTCGACAGTGAACAGGCTCGCCTTGCGCTTGTTGATCAACACAGCGACCGTCACCTGATCAAACTGCGCTGCGGCACGCGCAACGATGTCGAGGTGGCCATTTGTCACCGGATCGAATGAGCCGGGGCAGACTGCCTTGCGCATAGACGTGAACACTCCCTAGTTCCGATTCCCTGCAACGTACCAAACTGCGCGGGTAACGCTGGTGTCCCCAAACCGGCGATCCGTGACTTCTGTGAATCCATCCGGCCACGCGAAGGTGCCAGCGCGGGTCGGGTACTCCACTACGACAACTGCACCGTCTCGTATTAGCTCTCCAATACCGAGCTGCGCGACGACTGACTCAGTCTGCAAGAGTCCCAGCTCGTAGGGCGGATCGATAAATACGACATCGAATGGCCCTCTCGCGTCTCGACTCACGGTCTTGTCAGATTCGCGGGCAGGAACCGCTTGCCCGTCCCTGATGGCTTGAGTTGCGTTGGCAACCCAGCGCGACACATCTGCTCGCTCGACGATCAGAGGTAGCCCGACGCTCTTGGCGTTTCGTCGGATGATCTCGACGGCACCAGGACTGCTGTCCACGGCGAGCGCGCTGCCAGCTCCCCGCGACAAGGCCTCAAGTCCTAATGCTCCGGTTCCTGCGTAGAGGTCGAGAACTCGGCGCCCGCTCCAGGAGCCCAGTTGGTGATCGAGCGAGGAGAACAGCGACTCCCGAACCCTGTCTGAAGTTGGCCGAGTACCCGCGGTGGGGACCTTGAGCAATCTGCCCCGTGCCTGACCCGCAATGATTCTCGTCACGAACGATCCAGCCAATCAGCGCCTTCGGGGCCGACCAAGTCGCTGGCCAACTCTGCCAGCGCTCGATGATCGCGCAGCTCGGGATCATCGTCTACCAACCGCTGAGCCTCGGCTCGCGCCGCTACGATGATCTCTTCATCGCGCAGCAGTGACAGCGCCCGCAGCGAGGATCTGCGCCCAGACTGTTCAACTCCCAACACATCACCTTCACGCCGATTCGTCAGGTCAAGGTGAGCCAACTCAAATCCATCTGTAGTGGCCGCGACCGCCTCAAGGCGCTCACGAGACGGCGAGCCCTCTGCCGCTGCGGTCACCAGCAAACACAAGCCGGGGTATCCGCCACGACCTATCCGGCCTCGCAACTGATGCAGTGCCGAAACTCCAAAACGGTCAGCATCCATCACCACCATCACCGTCGCATTGGCCACGTCAACGCCGACTTCGATGACAGTCGTCGAGACGAGGACATCCACCCCCTCGGGCTGCATCGGGTCGCCGGAGAACCTGCGCATGACGAGGTCCTTCTCAGCACCGGTCATTCGGCCGTGCAGAGTCGCGACCCGCAGCCCCGCCAACGGGCCAATAGCCAGATCCCTAGCCAAGTCCTCAACAGCGACTGGAGGAGGACCAGGTTCCTGCTCCTGATCGTCTTGCACATCGAAGATCTGCGCGAGCGCGTCGGGATCATCGGCGCCCTCTGCTGTCGAGATCTGCGGACACACGATGTAGGCCTGGCGCCCGGCGGCGACTTCCTCGCGGATCCGCTCCCACGCTCGCTGCAGGAATGTCGGCTTCTCGATAGTGGGCACGACATGCGTGCTGATGGGAGCGCGACCCTTGGGCAGTTCCCGCAGTACGGAGACCTCCAAGTCGCCAAACACGGTGATCGCAACTGTCCTAGGGATGGGCGTTGCGGTCATAACCAACACGTGAGGCCGCTGTCCTTGGCGGCTCTTGGAGGTCATCGCGGCTCGCTGTTGCACGCCGAACCGATGTTGTTCGTCAACCACGACGAGTCCTAGGTCAGCGAACGTGACGTGCTCTTCAAGCAGTGCGTGGGTGCCCACCACGATTCCGGCCTCGCCGCTTGCCGCAGCCAGCAACTCCGCACGTTTTGTAGCAACCGGGGCCGACCCCGTGACGAGCGCGACTCGAGTGGCATTGGCTGGAGCGCCGATCATCCCGCCCTCGGCTAACGGACCGAGCAGGTCCCGAATCGAGCGAGCGTGCTGCGTAGCAAGGACCTCCGTTGGGGCTAGCAGCGCGGCCTGACCTCCGGCGTCGACCACCGCCAACATCGCCCGCAACGCCACCAGTGTCTTGCCTGACCCCACCTCTCCCTGCAGGAGTCGGTGCATAGGATGCTCGCTCGCGAGCTCATCAAACAGCACATCGCCGATCGCGCTCTGACCATCCGTGAGCGTAAACGCGAGCTGCTCGTCGAACGCTGCGAGCAACCCACCAGGCACGGTTCGTCTTGGTGTCGCGGCATATGCACTAAGTGCTCGACGGCGTAGAGCGAGGACTGTCTGCAGTGCAAGAGCCTCATCCCACCGGATTCGTCGAAGCCCCTCTTGCGCCTGCGTCACGTCGCGCGGGCGGTGAATGACCTCGTAGGCCTGCCCCTGACTCAACAGACTTTGACGCTGGCGGATCGCAGCAGGCAGCGGATCGATCTGAGCGGACCAGTCGATTTGGTCAAGCACCATCCGGATCGACTGGCTTATCTTCCATGACGCGAGCTTCGCCGTCGCCGGGTAGACAGCGATGATTTCGTTGGCAAAAGACGAAGCCGCGTCAACGTCATCCTGAACTCCGTCATTGACCGACAGCAGGTCACCTGAGTCCTCGAACATGTGGCACTCAGGATGCGTCAACTGAGGTTTGCCGTTGAAGAATGACACTTTGCCGGCAAACAAACCCACAGCACCAGGTTCGAGCTTGGTGCCCCAGGGGCGCCGGAAAAAGGTCAGGCTCAAATCTCGCCCGCCGTCAGTGACGACGACTGTGGTGATCGTGCCTTTTCGTTGCTTCATGGGACGGGAACTGACGGACCGGATCCGGGCCATAACGGTGACGAGTTCCCCCTCGCGCAGGGACGCTAGATCCGTGAGCTCACCCCGACTGCTGTACCTACGAGGCAGGTGCAGCAGGAGATCCTGAACCGTCACGAACCCGAGGGCTTTCTCCAGCGCGGTGGCGGTTCGACCACCGACCACGTCGCGCAGTTTGGTGGACAACCCTACGGGTGGCGTCACACCCCTATTCCACACCAATGATGAGGGGCCACAGCGGTTGACCACCCATCACAACCTCGACTTCAACATCTGAGTTGCTGTCTTCGCACGCTTGTGTGACTGTGGAAATCAACTCCTCGTCGGCCTGCTCACCGGCAACAACTGTGACGAGCTCGCCACCGGCATCGAGCAATCGGCGGGCAACCGCGACGCCCGTCTCGGCGAGCGAAGATCCGATTTCGACTATGTCTCCGCTCACTAGGCCTAGAACATCACCCACCTCACAGACTCCGGCAGTGGTCACGGCTCTACGTACCGCGATCGTGATTGCGCCGTAGCGAGTGGCTGCCGAGCTGCGGCCCATCGAGACAACGTCATCGTCGAAGACGGCCGCTGGATCATGCACCGCCACTGCTGCCAGCGATTGAACGATCGACCTCGTCGGAATCACTGCAACGCGAATGCCGTCGTCCCTGGCTTGCTCCGCAGCAGCCTCAGCCACCGGTCGGGTGTCGCCGTCGCTTGGCAACAGGACCACTTCTTTGGCCCCGGATCGACTAATCCCGTCTAGGAGTTCAGCGGTAGACGGTCGACGCCCAGGTTCAGCCGGTACGAACGTGACCCCGCTTTCGGCTAGGAGTTCAGCCACCCCAGGACCGTGGCTAACGGCGACGACCCCACGCCCTTCCCGAGTTGAATCGGTTTGGCGAGCGTCACCGCGCCCTGACTCTCGCTTCTCGCTAGCGAGTTCAAGGTGCGTCACTTTGATTCGGTACGGCCGACCCGCCTCGATTCCCGCCTCAACAGCGGCACCGACATCATCGACGTGCACGTGCACATTCCACAGACCACCACCGCCGACCACGACCAGCGAGTCCCCCAATGCCCCCAACTTCTCCCGCATCACCGCGACTTCCTCGTCTTGAGCTTCGAGCAGGTACATCACCTCGTAGCCTGGGCCGCCGTAGCTGACGGTGTGGGTCTGCACCGCAACAGTCGGCGAGGGCAGCTTCGCGTCCAAGTCACGCACCTGGTGGACGCCCGTGATGGCCTCCACCAGCGCCTCAAGAATGACAACGTAGCCGCGACCACCTGAATCAACCACGCCAGCGTCGCGCAGGATCTCTAGTAGATCGGGAGTCTTGGCCAGCGAATCCTGAGCGCCCGCGAGCGCAGCGTCAGCAACGTCTTCGAGTGTTGCCCCTGGTATCGCGGCCTCGGAGGCGAACTCTGCAGCCACTCTCGAGACTGTCAGGACGGTACCTTCGCGCGGGACGCCTACGGCCCCGTACGCCAACTGCGAGGCCTTGGTTAGGGCGGCCGCGAGCACCTCCCCTGAGTCACGATCGAGCGAGGCCGACGAGGCCGAGATCACGTCGGCTACTCCTCGCAAGATTTGGCTCGTGATCACGCCGGAGTTTCCGCGAGCGCCTAGCAGCGCTCCTTTTGCGAAAGCGCGACTAGCCGCCTGAGCATCTGCGTGAGGATTGGCGGCAAACAGCTCCTCGACCGCTGCTCCGGCTGCTTCAGCAGTCAAGAATAGGTTGGTCCCCGTGTCGCCATCGGGCACGGGGAATACGTTCAGAGCATCTATCTCAGCTCGACACTCGCCGAGTGCTGCAACCGTGGTCGCCGCCCACGACCGTATGACCGCTCCGTCTAGGATTTCGTGCACGCGTGGCCTCCGAGTACTGGGGTAGAACCGCTAGCGTAGTGCGATCCGCCACTCAAGTGCGGTCGAAGCGAACACCTCGGGTAGACTAAACAGGTTGCTTTGGCGCTGAACTTTCACGCGGAAGCAGCAATCAAGGAATCAAGTCCGGAGTACACCCCGGAATCCAGACCGGAAAACAGATCAAGACTCAGCAACATCCAAATCATCGATAGACATTTCAGGAGACAACTGTGGCTGCGAACTGCGACGTGTGCGGCAAAGGGCCAGGCTTTGGCCACAAGATTTCGCACTCACACCGACGCACCAACCGTCGTTGGAATCCGAACATCCAGAAGGTTCGTACCCTCATCAACGGCGCGCCTAAGCGTTTGAACGTTTGCGCCTCGTGCCTAAAAGCTGGCAAGGTCACCCGCGCAGTCTGATCCTGCCTCACGGCCGACACCGTCCTGCGAAGTGTTCTTGCGCAGGACTAGCTGAAGTGGTCGTATCCCCGCAGTTCTGGCCGTGCCTGGCCGTCAACTGTTACCCCAGGCGCATCCTGCGCCTCACTCACGGTCCCGATCACTTGAAAGTCCTTCGGAATCGATGAGTTGCGACTAAACGTGGCTACCAACCCATGGTCGTCGCCACCCGATAACAGCCAGACGAGTGGGTCAGCCGTGAACGCGGCCGCCGCGTCTCGGACAGCGTCCTCGACGGGAAGTTGCGCGGACTCGATATCGATCACCACACCAGACTCAACTGCGATGTGGCCCAAATCTGAGATCAACCCATCGCTGACATCGAGCATGGCGGTGGCTCCAGCACTGGCCGCGAGTTGACCTGCTAGGTAGGGCGGCTCCGGCGAGCGATGTGCGGCCACGACCTTGCGCGGGGCACTGAATCCCCGCGACAGCACCGCCAATCCAGCAGCGGCCCAACCCAGCCGTCCAGCTACGGCGACTACGTCCCCGGGACGTGCACCCGATCGGGTGACGGGTTCGCGCCCCTGTAGGTCACCGATGGCAGTGGCCGAGGCGACAATGATCGGGCCAGCTGACAAGTCACCACCAACCAGAGCGGCACCGGCAGACTCGCATTCCAGCGCGACCCCATCCACGAAATCCAGGGCCCAGCCCACCTGCGTGTCGGGCGGCAACACCAGCGTCAACACCAGCGCACTCGGGGTCGCGCCCATGGCGGCGACGTCGGCCAAGTTGGCTGCGGCGACTCGTCGACCAACATCGTGAGCACTAGACCAGTTGAGCCGAAAGTGCCTATCCTGCACAAACACATCGGTGCTGATCGCGAATCGACCATCGGGTGCCGCCACAACGGCCGCATCGTCCCCGATTCCGACCAATACGTCGCCCGGCCCGATTCGCTCGCGAATGGCCTCGATCAGATTGTGTTCACCGACCTCGCTGACCGGCATGGTCCGTACCAGTTGTGATGGTGACATCTGAGCCTCAACTCTTGTTAATCAGCGGTGGGATAATGCCATGTCGTGACTGACTTCATGTCGTCGCTGCGACGGGTCTTCACTGGCAGCTAGTCTCGGCTATGTGCGTGGACGGGTTATCTGGGGGGCAGGTATTTCGTTGGCGGCTGCGGCAATCACCGCGGCATGTGCCGGACCCGTGACAGTGCCGCTGCCGATACCGGAGCCTACCGGTGAGATCGTCACGGTCTGCAGTGACTTGGATGCGGTTCTGCCAAGCGCCGTGCTCGATCAAGTCCGACGCGTCACGGAACCGGAATCAGCCCTGACCACCGCCTGGGGCAGTCCGCCGATCACGCTACGGTGCGGCGTCCCCGCTCCTGCCTCTCTTACGCCGACATCCCAGCTGTTGACCGTAAACGGAGTCGATTGGCTGCCCGAGCAAAGGTCAGCCGGCTATGTCTTCGTGACATTCGGTCGAGTTGCCAACGTCGAGGTAGCAGTTCCAGACGCGTTCGCCCCCGAGAGCGACGTGTTGGTCGACCTCGCGGAGCCAATCGAGAAGTCTGTTCCGCGCAGCTGAGCGCTAGCGAAGCCCGGTTCCGCGTTCCAGCGCTACCGCCACCAGGTGATCGACGAGTTGCGGGTACTCCAGCCCGGTGGCCTCCCACATCTTGGGGAACATCGAGATGTTAGTGAAGCCGGGCATCGTATTGACCTCGTTAATAACGACCTGGCCATCAGTATCTTGAAAGAAGTCAACTCGAGCCAATCCTTGCGCACCTAATGCGGTGAAGGCCTCCACCGCCAAGTCGGCGAGTTGTTTGTGTTCAACATCGGACAGGTCGGCCGGCACCGTCAACGTCGCGGAATCGTCGAGATATTTGGCGTCGAAGTCGTAGAACTCGTGCGCACCGCCAACTGCGATCTCAGCGCACAGACTCGCCTTGGGTGGCTGCGTGCCGAACTGAGCCAGAACTCCGCACTCGATCTCGCGAGCATTCTGCACTGAAGCCTCGACAACGACTTTACGATCATGGGCTCGCGCGGCCTCGACTGCTGCCTGCACGCCTTCAGGATGATGAACCTTGGTGATTCCGATACTGGAACCTGCGCGAGCTGGCTTCACAAATACTGGGAAGTTGAGTTCATTCACTTGGTCGAGCACTTCGCTGGGCCGATTCACCCAGTCCGCGTCCGAAATCGCCACGTACGGACCCACCGGTAGACCCGCCGCAGCCAACATAACTTTGGTGGCCTGCTTATCCATCATCACTGCGCTGGCCAGTACCCCAGATCCGACGTAGGGAACTCCGAGCAGTTCCAACAGACCCTGGATAGTGCCGTCCTCTCCGTAGGGTCCGTGCAGTACCGGAAAGACAACGTCAGTACGTAGCACCGACAGGTCGACGGGTTCGTAGACTGCAGCGGATCCGGGCGTCACCTGCGGGAGTCCAGAAGACGACCGTCCCCAATCCGTCGGATCGGAACTGACGCGATACCACTGACCATCTGTGGTAATCCCGACGGCACTGACGTCAAAGCGAGACTGGTCGAGCGCGGACAACACACTGGCAGCAGACAAGCACGATATGGAGTGCTCGCTACTTTGACCACCAAGCACAACGGTTACGTGAACGCGGTCGTCTGGCCGCGAACGATCAGTGGACGCAGTAGGTGCGCGCAGAGTGTGACTCACGCGCGCAACCCTACGCGGCGATTACTAGTTTGCGGCGGCAGCGGAGCCCTGTTCGGCCTTCGGGTCGCGCGACATCAGGTTGCCGAGCATCTCCCGCGGCGACATTCCGTGGTGCACCACCTGAACGACCTGCTCCGTGATCGGCATTTCGACGCCGTTGCGCTCGCCAAGCTCCAGGATCGCTGCGCAACTCTTGACGCCCTCGCAGGTTTGATTCGTCCGCTCGATCGTCTCTTCGACCGTCAGACCACGGCCGAGGTTCTCACCGAATGTGCGGTTGCGTGACAACGGAGAAGTACAGGTGGCGATGAGGTCTCCGATGCCACCGAGCCCCAGGAAGGTCATCGGATTGGCTCCTAGGGCGATCCCCAAGCGGGTCATCTCAGCGAGTCCCCTGGTGATTAGCGACGCTTGGGCATTCTCGCCGTAGCCGAGTCCGTAAGCCATCCCGTTGGCCAAGGCGATCACGTTCTTGACCGCACCACCCACCTCGGCCCCGATCACATCTTCGGTCCAGTAGGGGCGAAAGTACGGCGTGGTGATCGCTTCGGCGACGCGCTGGGCGTTGATCGGATCGACGCAGGCAACCGTCGTAGCCGCAGGCTGACGTTGGATGATCTCCCGCGCCAAGTTCGGTCCCGAGATCGCCGCGACACGCGATGGTGGAATCTCGCCGACCTCGGCGATGACCTCCGTCATCCGCTGGGTCGTAGTGGCCTCAATCCCCTTCATGAGGGTAACAACGATCGATTCAGGGCCAATCCACTCCCGCCAGACACCGAGATTCTCGCGCAGCGTTTGAGCAGGAATCGCCAGAATGACAATGTCTGCCCCCGTCAGTGCCTCCTGCGGATCATTCGTTGCAACGAGTGTCGCGGGCAGGGCGAGTCCCGGGTGGAACATCTCGTTGACGTGCAGCTCGTTAATCGACTCGCGTACCTCTGGCTCACGAGCCCACATGATGACGTCGTTACCGGCGTCATTGGTCACCATGCCCATGGCAGTACCAAACGATCCGCTACCCATGACTGCTACTCGTGCCATTACCGATTCCTCTTCCCGATATGAGTCGAACTACTGATTGCTACGTGTTGTCTTCTGCCGCTTTGGCTGCCTTCTCGGCTTCCTGTGTCGCTTTCCACTCCTTGAAGTCCAGACGCTGCGCCGGGGCCTGTTCCCCGCGCAACTCTTCGAGCAGAGAGGTGATCGTGCCGACGATTCGGTTGGTTGCCTCGTCGAGCACCGCTTTGGTGATGGGGACGCCCCGCAGATCATCGAGGTCCACGGGTTCACCAACGAGAGTCATCATCTTCTTGCGCGGGAAGAGTTTGAACTCTTTGGCGTAGGGGCGCATCACTTCTTGCGGTCCCCACTGAGCCATTGGGATAACTGGCGCACCGGACTCCAAGGCAAGCGTGGCGGCACCTGTTCGCCCAGCCATCGGCCACAAATCCGGATCTCGCGTCATGGTCCCCTCTGGATAGACAACCACGCACTCCCCGTCCTGAACGGCATCTACCGCGGCACGAATGGCCGAGGCAGGATTGTCCGAAGATCGGTAGACAGGTATTTGCCCCGCACCGTCAAGTACGCGTCCAATACCGGGTGCGTCGAACAGGGCGTCTTTCGCCATGAAGCGGGGCGGACGCCCGGCGTCCCACAGGACGTGGCAGACATTCATTGGGTCGAACCATGACATGTGGTTAACGACGACGACGATTCCGTCGTTGGGCGGATAGTCGCGCTTCAGGATCTCCAAGTTTCGGCGTTCACGTTTGGTCCAGAGCGTGAGGAACGGCTCCAATACGACGACGGCGAATCGGTAGTAGGGGCCCAGGTGCTTGGCGCCATGCCGTTTCCTGCCCACGATCAACCCCTCTTCGTTAGCACAGAGCCCGAATGCCCTCGGGCAATACTTCCGCTTTTGAGCCGGGTTGTCGATCCGAACGGTACGAGTGACTCCCTAGCCAGCCCTAGGCGCCACCGCGGATGACAGGATCCACGGGTGGGCAACGACTCAAGACCTGTGTTGATGGACTTGGTAGCGATCGTCCCGGTTAAGGAACTCAGTTGGGCAAAGAGCCGCCTAGCTTCTTCGCCACTGCCCCATGCCATACCCGCGCGAGAGCAGTTGGCGAGCAGTTTCGCCAAGGACGTGTTGGTGGCGGCTACGGAGTCTGGCGCAGTGAGCCAGGTCGTGTTCGTGACCAGAGATCGACGCCTCTCAACCGAACTCGCTGAACTGGGAGCGATCACTTTGCCCGAGCCGCCAGAGTTGGTTGGTGACCTGAACGCGATCCTCGCCTACGGCCAGCGCGTTGTGCTCTCGCAGACTCCAGGTGCCAACATCGCCATCACGACGGCCGACCTCGCGACAGTTACCGGCGCCAGCCTGCGCGACCTGCTCAATGTCACGTCGCCCGACTCAGTGAGCTTCGTCGCCGATCACGGCGGTGCGGGTACCACGATTGTGGTGAACCGAACGGGGCGTGCGGTTACCACTCACTTCGGAACCAACTCGGCAGACAAGCACGCCCGCGCAAACTTCAATGACCTGACTATGACGGCGCATCCGCGACTGCGCCTTGACGTTGACACGGCTGCCGATCTGGAGTTGGCCTACCGAATCGGGCTTGGCCCGCATACCGAAGCTCTATACGCCGACTGGCGTTCGCCACAATCCGAGGGCAAGAATTCGACCCAGTGAGAACATCGCGGCCACGAACCAGCTAGGGCACGAACCCGAGATGGATTCGTGCCCTAGCCAACGCGTCTGGCGTAACCCAGCTAGCTGACTACTTGGCAGCCTTCTTCGCCGGGGCCTTCTTGGCAGCCGTCGTCTTCTTGGCAGCCGGAGCCTTCTTGGCAGCCGTCGTCTTCTTCGCAGCCGGAGCCTTCTTGGCAGCCGTCGTCTTCTTCGCAGCCGGAGCCTTCTTCGCAGCCGTCGTCTTCTTAGCTGCCGGAGCCTTCTTGGCTGCCGGAGCCTTCTTCGCGGCCGTCGTCTTCTTGGCAGCGCTCTTGGCAGCTGCGGTCGTCTTTCCCGCGCTCTCCTTGATCGGTGCAGCCAGCTTGTCTGCCGCAGCCTTCGATGCGCTCACCCGTCGGGCTGCCGACGCTTTGCCGGTGCTGACGACTGCCTTGAAGTCCGCTCCCGCGCGGAACTTCGGAACATGCATCGCCTTGATCTTCACGATCGCACCGGTTGCTGGGTTGCGGCCGGTGCGCGCCTTGCGCTCGACCTTTTCGAATACACCGAATCCGGTGATCGCAACGCGCTCACCCTCCGACACGGCCGAGGTGATCGAGTTGATGACCTCGTCGACGGCGTCAGCAGCCTGCTTGCGACTCACCTCGAGTCGGGCCGCGACCTTGTCAATCAGTTCCGCCTTGTTCACTAGTCAAACCTCCGTCAGTGTGGCGGACAGGAGTGCCCGCATCCGAAAAAGAGGCTAGTAGCGATCATGCGGTAGGCACAAACGCCACGCCGCACACCTGCGCGTTTGGCCAGCGCAGAACCCCTACTTCGTTGTCGGCAGATAGGCCGGACGGCTTGCTTCAAAAGCGGAGATCTCGGCGTCGTACGACAGTGTGATGGCGATGTCGTCGAGGCCCTCGAGTAGTCGCCACCTGACGTGGTCGTCAATCTCGAACGGCTCATCGAGTTCGCCCGCGATGACACGGCGGTTGACTAGGTCAACTGTCACCTCGGTACCAGGGTTGGCCTCGAGTTGCTCCCAGAGTGCGTCAACAACCGTCTGATCAACTTGCGCTGCCAGAAGGCCGCCTTTGGCGGAGTTGCCGCGAAAGATGTCTGCAAAGCGAGCAGAAATCACCGCTCGGAACCCGTAGTCCCGCAGTGCCCACACAGCGTGCTCTCGCGAGGAACCCGTGCCGAACTCCGGACCTGCGACCAGCACAGTCGAGGGCGCGTAGGCAGGCTTGTTCAACACAAACTCGCCGTCGTTTCGCCATGCCGAGAAGAGCGCGTCCTCGTAGCCCGTTCGGGTGACCCGTTTGAGGTACTCGGCCGGAATGATCTGGTCGGTGTCGACATTGCTGCGCCGCAGCGGAGCCGCAACGCCGGTGTGTGTCGTGAACTTTTCCATGGTGGAACTCCCTAATCTCAGGCGTTGACGAGGTCGCCGGGTGCACTCAAGTGACCAGTGACAGCGGTAGCTGCCGCCACTTGTGGTGACACCAAGTGAGTCCGCCCACCTGGCCCCTGTCGACCCTCGAAGTTGCGGTTGGATGTCGACGCGGCGCGCTCGCCGGGAGTCAACTTGTCGGGGTTCATTGCCAAGCACATCGAACAACCGGCTTGGCGCCACTGCGCACCGGCAGCGATGAACACCTTGTCCAGCCCCTCGGCCTCGGCCTGCAGTCGGACCCTGACGGAGCCTGGCACCACCAGCATGGTGACGTCGTCGGCGACTTGGTGACCGTCCAGCACGGCTGCGGCAGCCCGAAGATCCTCGATGCGTCCGTTAGTACATGAACCCAAGAAGACCGTATCCACCGTGATGTCGCGCAGCGGCGTGCCAGCAACGAGCCCCATGTACTCCAGCGCATTCTCGGCGGCGATCCGTGCAGCGGGGTCTTCGAAGTCGGCCGGGTTTGGAACGGAGGCGGACAGCGGTAAGCCTTGACCTGGGTTCGTGCCCCAAGTGACGAACGGTGACAAAGTGGTCGCATCGATCACGACCTCAGCATCAAACTGTGCGTCAGAGTCTGTCGCAAGCGCTCGCCATGCTTCTACCGCCTCTTCCCAGAGGTCGCCGCTCGGAGCATGTTCGCGGCCCTTGACGTACTCGAATGTTGTGTCGTCAGGGGCGATCATTCCTGCACGTGCGCCCGCCTCAATCGACATATTGCAGATGGTCATACGGGCTTCCATGGAGAGCTTCTCGATCGCCTCACCGCGATACTCAAGTACATATCCTTGGCCGCCGCCCGTCCCGATCTTGGCAATAACTGCCAAGATCAAATCCTTAGCTGTCACATCTGCTGGCAGTTCACCATTGACGGTGATGGCCATCGTCTTGAACGGCTTGAGCGCCAGGGTCTGGGTCGCAAGAACGTGTTCCACCTCGCTGGTGCCGATACCGAATGCGAGCGCACCGAAGGCACCGTGGGTGGATGTGTGGGAGTCGCCACATACGACCGTCATGCCGGGCTGAGTCAGTCCAAGTTGCGGCCCGACCACGTGGACGATGCCTTGGTCGATGTTACCCAGCGAGAAGATCGGGACCCCGAACTCCTCACAGTTTCGACGCAACGTGTCTACCTGCAGGCGGGATACTGCGTCAGCAATGGGCTTGTCGATGTCTGTGGTCGGCACATTGTGGTCCTCAGTCGCCATCGTCAAATCAGGGCGACGCACTCCCCGCCCGGCCTCGCGCAGACCATCGAAGGCCTGCGGGCTCGTCACCTCGTGAATGAGGTGCAGGTCGATGTAGAGCAGGTCAGGTTCGCCATCAGCTTGGCGAACGATGTGAGACTGCCAAACCTTCTCGGCGAGTGTCTTTGCCATCACAAACCCTTTCGTATTCGGCAGGGACGACATGGAATCGGCCGCGCTACCCACCACTGCACTCTACTTGACATCTCACATAGTGAGACATACGTTTCATTACATGGACAATAGTAGCGCGGTCGGTGTGATCGACAAAGCCGCCCTCGTGTTGGCCGCGCTGGAGCCCGGTCCAATGGGCTTAGCTGACCTGGTTACGGCAACTGGTCTGCCACGACCGACCGCCCACCGCTTGGCTTCGTCTCTCGAGCACCACCGGCTCCTCGCGCGCGACTCCAACGGCCACTACATCTTGGGCCCGTGGATCAGTGAGCTGGCCAGTACCGTCGGCGAAGATCGGCTCGTGGCGGCCGCTCGACCCATCCTCTCCGAACTGCGCGAGCAGACCGGAGAGAGCGCACAGCTATACCGCCGCATCGCCGATGTTCGCGTTTGCGTTGCAGCTGCTGAGCGACCAGCTGGATTGCGGGACACGGTGCCCGTCGGCAGCCGACTCACTATGACGGCGGGGTCCGCCGCGCAGGTGTTCTTGGCCTTCGACGAACGTGGCTCTGGTCAGGCGCACACTGCTGCCAACAGATTCTCGGCGAGCACACTGGCTGCTGTTCGCAAGCGCGGCTGGGCCCAAAGTGTCGGAGAGCGAGAACCCGGCGTTGCCAGTGTCTCCGCGCCAGTGCGAGGGCCCGGTGGGCAGGTCATTGCCGCATTGAGCGTCAGTGGCCCGATAGAGCGACTCACCCGGACTCGCGGACGCGAATACGCGCGCCTAGTTGTTGCGAGCGCGGATCAACTCGCGCGAACGGTCCGCCTGCCAACCGTGCCGAGCTGACGGCAATTCCAGCCAACGCACTTAGCGCGCGGAGTACATCTCCCACACCAGGATCTCGGCGCCGTCCGACCCAGAGGTCAACAGGCAACCTCCAAGGTCGCGCAGACGCCCACTATCGCCAGTCTCCAACACAACGACCTGCGCACCAACATCCACCGTTGCGCTACCGCGGGCGACGAACACGTGCAGGAAGGGCGCATCAGGCAACTCGATCACGTCACCTGCTGCCATGCGCGCCACCTGCAACCCCGCACCCGGTTGAGCGATCCGGATAGCTGGGGTGTCTTTGTGGCGAGGCAGACCGCTTGCCACGGGCACGAGTCCACCAGCGGCTAGCTCGTCGTTCACATCTCGTTGCTGGTAGCTCGGTCCGATGCCAATCTGATCTGGGCGCACCCACATCTGCACGAAGTGCACCGGCTCGTCATGCTCGTTCGCACCGGTCAACTGCCAGGAATCGTTTTTCTCCGAATGCAGGATTCCGGTCCCGGCGCTCATTCGCTGGGCGAGACCTGGATAGATGACCCCGTTATTGCCGTGTGAATCTTGATGCACAAGCGACCCAGACAGCACCCAAGTAACAATCTCCATATCTCTATGGGGGTGGGTATCGAAACCGGTTCCCGGCGCCACGACATCGTCGTTGTTCACCAGTAGCAGCCCGAAGTTCGTATTGGCGGGATCGTAGTGATGGCCGAACGAGAAACTATGTCTCGATTGCAGCCACGACATATCCGTCGCGAAGCGCTCGCCCGCCCGTTGAACAGTGCTGTTTGAAGGATGGATGGAAACCATCCACTAATGATCCACCAAGGTCGTCTCTTCACTGCGCTTAGGCAGCATCTTGTACGCCACGATCGCTCCGATGGCGCAGATGCCGGCCGCAACCAGGCAGGTCACCGCGAACGCATCAGTGAAGGCGATCCGACTCGCCGCCAACATCTGATCGGCCACGGCGGCTGGCAGTCGAGTCATCACATCCACTGTTGTACTCAGCGAATCACCGACAGCGGCGGAAGCCTCCGGTGGTAGACCCGGGGGAACTTCGACCACCTTGCGGTACCAGGCGCCAAGCACTGACCCCAAAATCGCAATACCCAGCGCGGCACCAAGTTCGTAGGCCGTCTCGGACACCGCACCGGCCGCACCCGCTCGCTCCGGTGGAGCCGCCGTCAAAATCGCATCAGCGGTTCCAGTCAACGAGGCACCGAACCCGAGTCCAACCAACATCATCGCGACGGTGACGAGTACGAGTCCCTCGAGGTGTAAGACGCCGAGGCCGAGCAAGCCCAGTGCACCAAGCGAAATGCCCCCAACGATGGTGAACTTGCGCCCAAAACGGTTGATGACCCGAGCGGCGGCCAGCGCGCCGATCAGGGCGGCGATCTCGGCGGGCAGGAGTTGGAACCCGGCTCGCAGTGGACTCTCCCCATTGACGAGTTGGAACTGCTGAGCCAGAAAGAAGTACACGCCCATCAGGCCAAAGACACTGATGAGATCAGCAGTAACGGCGCCGCTGAACGCTGGGATCTTGAACAAGCGCATATCGATCAGTGGCGATTCCAGCGTCAACTGTCGACGAACGAACCAGGTCAGCGCCACGATGCCCACAACCAAGAAGATGTCGGCCTCGGGGTGGTTGAAACCGCTGATGGCAATCTCTTTGATGCCTGCAATCAGTGACAGGATTCCTACCAACGACAACGCGACGCTGATCAGGTCGATCGGCCCTGGATTCGGATTGCGCGATTCCCGTAGCGCCCACACGCCGATACCCATGATGACCATGACGATCGGCACGTTGACGAGGAAGACCGACCCCCACCAGAAGTGCTCAAGTAGGAAGCCGCCGATGAGCGGACCGAGCCCCCCACCCGCAGCGGCAACTGCACTCCACACTGAAATTGCGAACGTGCGCTCCTTGGCGTTGTGGAAGGTGTTGCGCAGCAGGGACAATGTCGAGGGCATCAGCGTCGCCCCTGCCACACCCAAGAGCGCACGAGAGACAATGAGCGCTTCGGCGCTCGGGGCGAACGCAGCAATCACTGACGCGACCGCGAAGCCAACGAGGCCGATCATTAGTAGCTTCTTGCGCCCGATCCGATCGCCGATGTTGCCCATAGTGATGAGCAGCCCGGCCAAAACGAAGGAGTAGATGTCCCCGATCCAGAGCAACTCCGTGGGGGTGGGAGAAAGGTCCTCAGCCAGGCTCGGAATCGCCAGGGCGAGGATCGTGTTGTCCACCGAGACCAGCAAGACCGCCAGGCTCAGGGCGGCTAGTGCCCACCATCGACGCGGGTCAGCACGCAGCTCGGAGTCTGCGCTCGCTGAGGCTGGCTCGTGGGTCACATCGGACATCATCTGCCCTCGGGCGTGTCCGTGGCGCGTTAGTTATCCGCCGTTAGTTATCCGACCTCGTGCATCCAGCGCACTGACGCACCCTCGCCGGCGTAGCGGAAGGCTTCGAGTTCTTCGTCCCAGGCTGATCCGAGCAGATCATGGATCAGCCCGGCGAGGTCGGCTCCACTTGCCCCCTGAGCCAGGGCACTACGAAGACGCTCTTCGTTGACCAGTACATCACCATGAGGTCCCATCGCTGCCCGAAAGATGCCAAGTGATGGGGTACACGCGTAGCGCTCGCCCTCGGAATGTGAACCCGGCTCCTGGGTTACCTCAAAGCGCAGCCCGGGGAACGCTCGCAACTCCGAGGCGAGCTTGGCCGCTGTTCCTGCGGGTGCCTTATAGCCGAGTTCGGCTCGCAAACTGCCGGGAAGGACTGGCTGGGCAATCCATTCCAGTCTCGACGCAGCCCCTAGGGAACTGGCCAGCGCCCACTCCACATGGGAAATCAGGGCACGCGGACATGAGTGTATGAACACGACACCCCTCAGGGGTGCGGTTGGTGGACTCTGTGGGTCCATTGAACGCGTCAAAACAGACACTGCTCATCTCCCTTGCTCGCAGGGTCGCCTTCCCCAGCGTCCTATGAGCACTTGCAGATAACACGTGTCTTGGGCAAAGCATAACCACGAAGCAACAGCACGGCTAGATCTGCTCACCTAGGGCGTGTCGGGCCACCGTCGGTAAAACTACGGCCGCTGGCCGCACTATCCGGTCTGGTTGGGGTCATACTCACTAGCGTGAACCGCCAACTCGAAATCTGCTGCTACTCAGTCGCGGACGCAGTCGTCGCTCAGAACGCCGGCGCCGACCGCATCGAACTGTGCGCTGGTCGCCCAGAGGGAGGCACTACTCCTTCGGTCGGCTACCTCGTTCAGGCAGCTAAGGCGCTATCTATCCCCGTCTTCCCGATGATCCGACCCCGTGGCGGAGACTTCGTCTACGACGAGGCCGAGTTCGCGGCCATGCGTGTCAACGCTCGGATGGTTGCTGAACAGGGTTTCAGCGGCGTCGTGTTCGGGATTCTTGACGCAGCGGGTTTCGTCGACGTCGCGCGATGCTCCCAACTGCTCTCCGACATCCGCGGGATAAACCCGGCAATCGAGGTGACCTTCCACCGAGCCTTCGACGTCGTCACCGACCCTCGACGGTCGTATCGCGTCCTGACCGAACTCGGCTTCGACCGCGTTCTGACGTCCGGTCAGGCGCCGACCGCACCGGACGGGATTGACCTGTTGAGCGAGCTAGTCACGACGTACGGCAACGATCCGATCGTCATGCCCGGCGGGGGCGTGCGCCCCGAGAATGCGGCTCGAATTTCTCGACATCGGCGCACTTGATCTTCACAGCAGCGCCACGGCTGATCCAACCGCCAGAGTCGATCCGCAGACCGTGCGAGCACTCGCCGACATTCTCCACGCGTGAGCCTTCGGGTCATGTCATGTTGACGAACCGCGGTTGCGACAGGCAATAATGTCGCCCCATGGCATCAAGTAATAGCTCACCGGCTAGGGGTTGGCACCGATTCGTCGCGATTGGCGACTCGTTCACTGAGGGTCTTGAGGACCGCTCCCCCGACGGACGCCATCACGGCTGGGCAGATCGTCTAGCCGCCACGATTGCCTGCACTAACCCGGATCTGCAGTACGCGAATCTGGCCGTGCGTGGGCGCAAACTTGACGACATCATCGAGCGACAGCTACCGATCGCCATCTCCATGCAACCGGATTTGATCAGCATCGGTGGCGGCGTCAACGATGCACTGCGTCCCCGCTGGGACGTGGACAGGACTCGTGACGTCCTCGAGACCGGAGTGATTGCAGCGCGAAGTACCGGCGCCGACGTCGTGCTCTTTGCCTTCGGCGACACCTCACGGCGGTCCAAAACCTTGGGTACCGTCTCGGGTCGCATCAGGCAGTATCGCGATGTGGTTCGCGAGGTTGCCGCTGACCAGGACTGCTACTTGGTGGACTTCTGGGAAGAACGGATCTTTGATGATCCACGTTTCTGGGCAGAGGACCGACTACATGTCAACGAACTAGGCCACCAACGAGTTGCCGCGAAAGTGGCAACAACGTTGGGACTCGGTGAATTCGACTGGCGCGAGCCGTTGCCCCCGCGTCGTGCTCCGAGTCGACTTGAGATCGCTCGATCAGATCTCGAGTGGACCGGAAAGCACCTACTCCCCTGGTTCGCCCGCCACCTGCGCGGCAGAAGCTCCGGTGACGGTATCGATGCCAAGCGCCCCCACTTCGAACCAATCGAACCGGACCTCGCGGTCCGCTAGGTTCTGACGGCGGCGAACAACGAAGCAGCTTCCTAGAAGGACACCTGCGGCGGGAGTTCCTGGCCCTCGGGAGCCTTGTAGAAGTCGCGCTTGCTGACCTTCGCGAAGCCATTGAACAGCATCCAGGGCAGCGTGGCGATCAGAGTGTTCAGCGTCGCCACAGCGTCGTTGTAGTACTGGCGAGCGAACGAGAGCTTGTCCTCGGTATCGGTCAACTGGTTCTGCAGTTGCAGGAAGTTCGTCGACGCCTTCAAGTCTGGGTACTGCTCCGCCACGGCCATAACATTGACCAACGAACGGTCCAGCGATGCCTCGGCCGCAGCCTTCTCCTCGACTGTTCCACTAGAGGCAGCCTTATTCACCTGGGCCCGCGCCTCAGTGACAGCCTCGAAGACACCGGACTCATGTTTTGCGTAGCCCTTGACTGTCTCAACCAGGTTAGGCACTAGGTCGGCACGACGGGTAAGTTGCACGTCGATTCCGCCGAGGGCCTCCTGTGCTGCGATATCCGCCTGGCGCAACTTGTTGAAGCCGACGACGGCGAAGATCACCAGGACAACAATGATCACGAGAATGATGATCGCGACGATCACTTTGAACCACTTCCAATCAAGTCGATAGCGTTGAATCTACCCTGCTGGACCGCTGTGTTGGCGCGCGACGTGAGTTGAACTTCAGCGGCGCGATTCGACTGGTCGTCCCAACTCACCACGAGCCGCCGCCTCCGCCGCCGCCGCCCATTCCTCCACCGCCGCCACCGCCGCCTCCACTTGAGGCTTGTGAGGCTTGGTAACTGCTAATCGCCGACGAGACTGCCGAGTCAAAACTACCCATACCCGCATTGGAGGAGTACAGGCTCGCGCCAGCCATGTAGCCGTAGGGATACCAGAACGGATCCGGCGGATCGGTGTGAGTGTAGGCGCGGTACTTCTGCGCCCACTTGTCAGCGACACCAAACGCAACGGCGTAGGGAATGAAGCTAATGAACAAGTCCTTGTTCGCGGAGAAGTCAAAGCGATCCTGCGAGGAATCAGTGGCCAAGAGGCGTTCGAATCCGGCCGAACGGGACCAGACCTCACGCCCCGCGGTGGTCCGACGCGTGCCAACACCGGTTTTTGTGAAGTTGATTCCAGCGATGGCGAATGCGGCGAACGGAAGTCCGTACATCGTTGCCGGACCAAGAATGAAACCGATTCCGGCGAAGACTAGGGACACCACCCAGAGCGCGCGACCAATCTGCTCGGGGGCGGATATGACCGTCAGACCGGCCGAGGAAGCCCAGGCCTTGGTTTCCTCGTCAGCGGAGGTCTTGGCAGCTGCGAGCTTTTTGCCTGCCTCTTTGGTCTTTTTGGCCATGAACGAGCCACCGGTCCGCGTCAGGCTGAGCTTCTTTGCGATAGCTCGGCTAACCGGATCTATCGCCTCCCATTGCTCTGGGGTGGCCGTCGAGGTGACCAACCATTGATCATCCGATTGCCGGTCCAGGGTCACCATGCGCTTGTCAGCCAAGTAGTAGAGCGTCGCAGTTAGCGCGTGACTACCCACCTCCTCGTAGGCCATGTACTTCGTTTGTACTGGCCCAAGGCCGTCGGGCGGGGCGTACATGACCGGGAAGCCTGGTGGCTTCTCGTGAGCAGTCCGAGCCCACAGGAAGCCGACGATCGCTCCAACCACTGTGAGTAGTGCAATGAAGAACGTCATCGGCACACTGCGCCCGAGGATCGCGTCGAACGATACGGACCACGGCAACGTGACCTGCGGCGGATTGGTCGGCTGCATCGTGGCGCGCACTGTCATACCACTGGTCGGCGGAATGTTTGTGGCCGACAGTGTGAGCTTCTGCGTACCCGCACCGGCTACGTCACAGGTCCCGAAACCTGCCGCCCGGTTCGCTCCGCCCGAGGTAGTTCCGGCGGCGCATTGGACTTGCCCGCTCGCGTGCGGCAGGTTGACGGTGATAGTCGCCTGCTGAATCGGCATGCGCCAGCCAGGAGCGACGACGTTCCAGAAGAAGGTTGACTGTGAGTCCGGTGCGACGCTCCCCTGTGCGGAGGGGAAGGTGAAGTTCTGGCCGGCGGAAACCGGCGAGATGACACCGTCGGTGGTGTAACGAATGGTGTAGGTGTGCAGACCGGTACTGAGATACACGTCGGGGTTGCCAATCTTGGCGACGTAGTACCTCTTGCCGCCCTCCCAATATGTCTCGTAGTCCTCGGCAAAACCATCTCTGACTACTGAGGTCACTTCTGGGTAGTAGCGAACATTGGGGTTCGTGGGATCGGCAACATCCCAGAACTGAAAGATCCCGCGCCGTGGAATGGGGAAGTTGACGGTGATGACTTCGGTCGCGGTCATTGCACCGTCATCGTCAATGTTGTACTCGGCGGTGTAGTTGGTGATGGTGGTCGGTTCCGTTGCCGATGAGTCCCCTGAACTCGTGGCGAGGGGATAGAACAGTCCGATCGCCGTGAGCACGAGCAGGCCCAGGAGTATGGCAACACGCTTAGCTGACAAGACTGACCCCTTGCGTCGGTACCGCATGACCCTGACGGACTTGGTGGACGGACCCTGGTGGACGGACCCTCGTTAGCGGACCCGAACTGAGTGACTCTGACTCTAGTTTGGTGCCTTTCGTGCCGTGAGCGCCAGATGGACGGTTGTGTCGCAGTTAAGACTTTGACCCAAAAGACCTATTCACTTCGAACGCATGTTCGATAAGGTGTGGGCTATGGCCCTTCCACTTAAAGACGGCTCAAGTCTACCTAGCAGCGGACTGCCGTTAACCCCAGAGCTATCTACGCTCGTACCAGGGGGCTATCTACGCCCTGGTGGATCGGTTGGAATCACCGGCAACGTTGGCCGTACCTCTCTATTACTGCAGCTACTAGCGGGGCCGATGGCGAAGGGGTGTTGGACTGCCGCTATCGGACTTCCAGAACTTGGCGCTCAGGCTGCGGCAGAGAATGGCATCACCCTCAACCGCCTTGCTCTCATCCCTGACCCTGGCGATCAGTGGCTCGATGTCACTGCTGCGCTCTTGGATTCTGTCGAACTCGTGGTCTTGAATCCACCACGGCGGTGTAAACCAACCCAAGCACGTCGACTACTCGCCCGGGCACGCCAACGACGAAGCGTCCTGATACTCGTTGATGGATTTGGCGGTCAATCGGCAATCGGACTATCCGGCACGCGCAACGTGAGCCATTCAAACTGGCCCGAACTGCCCGATCTGATATTTGAGGCTAAGGGCCACCGTTGGTACGGAGTCTCAGATGGCCATGGCGCCTTGCGCTCCCAACGAATCTCCGTATCGGCACACGGCCGACGACTCGGCGGAGTCCCACGTCAGACCGAACTGACTACCAGTGATCCTCAACCCAGTAGTCCTCAAACCAGTAGTCCCACAAAACCAGTCAATGCAAGCGAACCAGTCAATGCAAGCGAACTACTGGTGGAACAACTACATCTACATGCGCAGGCGAGTTAAATGCGTTGCGCTGCTTTCTGGTTCGCGAACTGGCCAATCACCGCTGCTGGCTTGTCAATGACGCAGCCCTGCGCCGTCATTGAACGCGGAGTCGTGACCGTTTGCTCGCCAGCTGCCTACCACGACGGAGTGCGAATCGGGCAGCGTAGACGCGAGGCAAAGAGCCACAGCCCAACGATGGTGATTCTGCACGCAGATCCCTATCGCGACGCCCAAGCATTCGAAGCAGTGGTGACAACTTTGCTCACCGCTGTACCCCGCCTCGAGGTCAGCGAACCCGGCCTTTGCACTGTCCCCATCGTTGGTCCCGCACGTTACTACGGCGGCGAAGAACGCTTCATCGAACACATTCTTTCGCTGTGGCCGCAGGACTGGCCACAAGACCAGATACCGAGGGAGTCGCTTCACAAATCACTTAAGGAATCGCTGAGGGAAACACTGCGAATCGGGATTGCCGACAGTCGCTTCGCTGCCCTCTGCGCAGCTAAATCCACTCCATCCAAAACCCAGCCCAAACAGTGGCAAATTGTTCCGCCGGGTCGAACTCCGGAGTTCCTTAAGCCATTCCCGATTTCCACGTTGGGGATTGCCGAGTTGACAACTTTGTCTCGCAGACTAGGGATTAGCACTCTCGGCCAGTTCGCTGCCCTACCGGCTCGTTCGGTGCTCTCACGCTTCGGTAGCTCCGCAGCCCAATCCCATGCACTCGCCCGCGGTATCGACCCCCAGCCGTTAGCCATCCATCATCCAAGCGAACCGCTATCGGCCAGCGGGCTACTCGACCCACCAGCAGAACGTGTTGATATCGCCACCTTCTCGGCCAAAAACGTTGTTGATGAGTTCGTAGGGTTACTCACTGATCGAGGTCTTGCCTGCACTCAACTGCGAGTTGAGTTAGAAACCGAACATGCTGAAGAGAACACTCGGGTGTGGCGAGCTAGCCCGGTCTTTGATGCCGAAACCATGCTTGAACGAGTTCGCTGGCAACTGGCCGGTTGGCTCAACAGCCCCGCACACGATCGCAGCGCAGCAAGTCCCACTGCGGGCGTTTCACTGGTCCGACTCACAGCAGATGAGGTGGCTGGCTCGGCGGATCTGCAAATCAGCCTGTGGGGCGAGATGTCAGAAGCTGACCGTCGGGCAGTGCGTGGTTTAGATCGAGTCCGTGGCTTACTCGGGCCAACCTGCGTTTTCACCGTGCAACTATCTGGCGGACGAGGTCCCCGCGAGCGAGTTCACTACGTCCCATGGGGACAACCCACTCCACAATCGCCTCCACCTATGCCATGGCCTGGGCAACTTCCTGCCCCCTCTCCTGCCATTGTCCATACGACACCGGTCCCAATCAGAGTTTTTGGTGCCACCGGACCTGTTGCGGTGACCTCCCGCGGCGATGTATCCGCTCGGCCCACCCTGCTTGAACTGCCTGATCGCAGCACCCAAGACATCACTGCTTGGACCGGCCCATGGCTCACAGATGAGCACTGGTGGGAGCCGGAGTCTCATCAACGCTACGCCCGGTTCCAGCTCATCACTGCTGATGGCGACGGCGATAGTCACGCGCATCTTTGCCTCGTGACACGTAATGACTGGCTCATTGAGGCGACCTATGACTAGCCACTCCACATCTGCGCGTTACGCGGAACTCCACGCTCACTCGTACTTCAGCTTCTTGGACGGAGTGTGCTCGCCGGCCGAGATGGTCGCTGAGGCAAGTCGACTAGAGCTAACCGGCCTCGCTCTGGTTGATCATGATGGCTTCTATGGGATCGTCCAGTTCGCTCAAGCTGCCCGAGACGCTGGACTGCCGACCGTTTTTGGGGCTGAACTAACTCTCGATGCCACCAGCAGACCGAACGGTCTGACAGATCCGACCGGAGAGCATTTACTCGTTCTCGCTCGCAGTCCTGCTGGATATGCCCACCTAAGTCGGGCTATCTCCACCGCAAACTTAAATGGCCAAAAAGGCCAACCAGTCGCCAGCCTGCCCTCGCTAGCTGACGCTCACCACAACGAGTGGCTTGTCCTAACGGGCTGCCGCAAAGGCACCGTTCCGCAGGCCTTATCTACTGGTGGAGTGCCGGCAGCGCAACGCGCACTCGATGAACTCCTCGCCACATTCGGTCATTCCAATGTCGCCGTAGAACTATGGCATCACCATGATCCTTACGATGACGCTCGCAACGATGCCCTCCACGAGTTAGCTCAGCGCCGCAACTTGCCCGTTGTCGCCACTACTAATGCACACTTCACCGGACCAGAACGTTCCCACCTAGCCCATGTAACCGCAGCCATTCGCGCTCGGCGTGATCTTGGACAAATGGACGGGTGGCTACCAGGATCACCCAGCGAACACCTACGCAGCGCCTCTGAGCAACTGCGTCGCTTCCGGCGATACCCGGGGGCAGTCGAGCAGGCGGCCGACTTCGCCGCCGACCTAGCTTTTGATCTCTCGCTGGTTGCTCCGTCGCTACCCGACTTCCCCGTCCCGGCGGGTCACGACGAGGTGTCCTACCTGCGAGAACTGGCTTACCAAGGGGCTCACCGACTCTACGGTCCGCGCGATCGCGAACGCGTCAAAGGCGCGTGGAAACAGATCGATTACGAACTGGAAATCATCGCCGAGCTAGGTTTCCCCGGCTACTTCCTCATTGTGTGGGACATCGTTCAGTTCGCCCGTCGCAACGACATTTTGTGTCAGGGCCGCGGATCTGCCGCCAACTCGGCGGTCTGCTATGCGCTAGGTATCACTAACTGCGATCCAGTTGCCCTCGGACTCCTCTTCGAGCGCTTCCTGTCCGCTGCCCGCGATGGGCCACCAGATATCGACATCGACTTCGAAAGTGGACGCCGCGAGGAGGTGATCCAATACGTCTACCAACGCCATGGTCGTCACCATGCCGCTCAAGTTGCCAACGTCAACACCTACCGGCCACGTTCCGCAATTCGGGACGCAGCACGCGGGCTTGGCTATGAGCAAGGCAGCGCCGACGCCTGGACCAAGTACGTGGAGTATCACGGTCGCGATCGCGGTGCTGTCGATGCCGATGCTCCGATCCCGGCGCAAGTCCTAGAAACCGCTGAGCAACTCTTGGACTTTCCTCGCCATCTGAGTGTGCACTCCGGTGGCATGGTCATCTGCGATCGTCCCGTGGTTGAGGTATGCCCCGTCGAATGGGCAACTGCTCCCGGACGCACTGTCCTGCAGTGGGATAAAGAAGATTGCGCAACCGTTGGACTCGTCAAGTTCGACCTGCTCGGCCTCGGCATGTTGGAGGCGATCCACCGAACCATCGACTTGGTAAAAGACTTTCATGACGTCACCATCGATCTAGCGCTACTCCCCCAAGAACGGGAGGTATACGAACGGCTTTGCGCGGCTGACACCGTTGGGGTATTCCAGGTGGAATCCCGAGCACAGATGGCAACACTTCCCCGACTGCGCCCAGAGAACTTCTATGACCTCGTTGTCGAAGTTGCCTTGATCCGTCCGGGTCCGATCCAAGGAGGGTCGGTACACCCGTACTTGCGCCGACGGGCAGGCAAAGAACCCATCACTTACCTGCACCCACTACTCGAGAAGTCGCTGAAGAAGACTCTTGGAGTTCCGATCTTTCAGGAACAACTTATGTCGATGGCTATCGATGTGGCTGGCTTCACCGCCGCTCAAGCGGATGAACTACGCCAAGCTATGGGTTCCAAACGCTCGGCCGCCAAAATGGAGGCGCTACGCAGTCGCCTTTACGAAGGAATGGCCCGAAACGACCTCACCGGTGCAGCAGCAGATCAGGTCTTCCAATCGCTCGCAGCCTTTGCGAGTTTCGGATTCCCCGAGTCTCACGCTGCGTCCTTCGCCTACTTGGTCTATGCCAGCGCGTGGCTGAAGCTTCGCTACCCGGCAGCGTTCTTGGCAGGCTTGTTGAACTCTCAGCCAATGGGCTTCTGGTCACCGGCATCTCTTATTGCCGACGCTCGCCGTCATGGCGTCACAGTTCGGCGCCCTGATGTGAACTCCAGTGCTGTCGGTGCGCGATTGGAACCGGCACACCTGAACTCAGAACCCTCAGAATCCTCGACGAGTCCTGGGCAACCAGTTGTGCGACTCGGGCTGAGCAGTATCAAAGGAATTGGCGACGAGGTTGCCGAGCGGATCGCCGTCGCCGCACCTTTTGAGAACCTCGATGACTTAGCGAGGAGAACCAGACTGAACCGAACTCAACTAGAACAGCTAGCGACCGGCGCAGCCACGCAAAGTCTTGACGGTGGCAGGCGCCGAGCCAGTCTATGGAGTGCGGGAGCTATCGCCCATCAGCGTGAAGATCAGCTTCCAGGGCTAGTTTTTGGTGACAGCGCCCCATCACTACCCGAGATGAGCAGCGACGAGACGCTGATTGCCGACCTGGAAACTACCGGAGTCAGTGTCGACTCCTCACCAATGCAACTACTGCGCCATAGACTCACCGGGTACCCCGTCGTCCCTGCAGCACAGCTTCCCAATCGAAGACACGGGTCGCGAGTGACCGTGGCCGGAATCATTACTCACCGGCAACGACCAGAGACGGCCGCGGGCGTCACCTTCATAAGCCTTGAGGACGACAGCGGTCTAATGAATATCGTCTGCACAAAGAAATTATGGAGCAGGAACCAGAAGGTCGCCCGATCTGCGACTGCGCTACTAGTACGCGGCTATGTGGAATCGGCCGATGGTGCCATTAATGTTCTCGCTCACGAGCTTGAAGAACTCGATATCAGCATCGCTCCCCCAGCACGAAACTTCCACTAAACGTGCGCGGCAATCCGCGGAGTTTGTCTGCCCGGCCCTTACTCTCGTCGATAGATCACACGGGACTGGGCACGACTTCACGAAGTAGGCAGGCGTTGAGCTGGCGAATGAGCATATCTACGGAGAACCGCTCCGCGCTCACGCGTCCCCGAGTCTCAACCGGCTCACAAGGTGGACCAAAACCAGTCAAACCCACTTTCGTTGGACGCCCAACCCCGCACTTGGGGTACCTGCCCTCACTCGACGGAATTCGTGCGATCGCCGTCCTGGCGGTGATGATCTTCCACTCTGCCGTGCCGTGGCTACCGGGGGGATTCCTCGGAGTCGACGTCTTCTTCGTCTTATCGGGCTTCCTCATCACCAGCCTGCTACTTCAAGAGGTCGAACGTACCGGTGGAATCGATTTCAAGCGGTTCTACCTGCGACGGATCAGGCGCCTCGTCCCCGCGTTCTTAGCGGTGATCCTGGTCAGCGCGTTACTCATCCTGCTCTTCGCACAAGATGCTGCCGGAAAGTACCGCGAAGACGTCCTTGCCTCGGCCCTCTACGTCAACAACTGGTTCAACATCTTCAGCGACCAATCCTACTTCGAGGCAATCGGTCGACCTCCGATGCTCCAGCACCTCTGGTCGCTAGCCGTGGAGGAACAGTTCTACCTAATCTGGCCCACAGTCCTGCTGTTTACGTTCCGTCGCCGCCTGCGCGACGGAGTGCGCCGGGTCGCCATTATCGGGGTCTTCGCCAGTACCGCTCTCATGGCGATCATGAGTTTCTGGCTGGCGATGCCAACGGACAACGACGCGTCGCGCTTGTACTTCGGTACGGACACCCACGCTATGACTATCCTCGCAGGCGCTGCCCTAGCCACCGCGTGGCGGCCGAAGGCACTGCCTCGAAAGCTCGCCCTCCAACCAAGGATTGCCCTGAGCGCGATCGGCCTCGTCGCCCTTGCGCTCATGGCGTGGTTCTTCATCAACATCACGGATCAGTCCGCGTTCCTTTATCGCGGCGGATTCCTAGTGTTTGCCGGTATTTGCGTCGTCGTCATCGCGGTCGCCACCCACCCGGCCATCGCTGCGTCCAGACTGCTCGGAATCGCACCACTGGTGTACATCGGTAAACGCTCTTACGGCCTCTACCTCTGGCACTGGCCGATCTTCAACATTCTGCGCCCAGGTATCGACATCGGATTGACCGGAATTCCGGCGCTCATTCTGCAGTTTGCCTTGACCTTCGGCGCCGCGGAGTTGTCCTATCGATACCTGGAAATGCCAGTACGCAACGGAGACATTGGCCGCATCTGGGCGAGTTGGAAGGAGCAGGGAGTAGCACTCAAGCGAGCCACTATTGCTGCAGCTGTCTCGGTGGTTGTTGTCCTCGGTCTCTCAGTCAGCGTTGCCGCCCTCCCAGCGGTCGACTCTTCCACCTACCTCAGTGGCGCAACCGAGGTCGGCGCCGGATCATTGACCGACTCAGCTGACGAAGCTACACAGGGCGCAAGCGACGGTGCCGGTGCCGGTGATGGTGATGGTGCAGACACCACGATCGCCGATAAGTCCACGGAATCCGGCGCAGTGAAGGCTGCTGACGATCCACTAATGACTGCGCCACTCGTGCCCGGCGAGGACCTGACCCTGCGACCCGTTACCGCGATCGGCGACTCGGTCATGCTCGGCGCACGCCAAGCGGTGCAAGGTGCGCTGGACAAAGTCACCGTCGATGCGACGGTCAGCCGCCACGCCGACCTCATGTACAAACGCATTGACGAACGCCGCGCGGCGGGCAAACTTGCGCCGGTCGTGGTCATCCATCCCGGCACCAATGGACCGGCTTACGAGGACGATCTTCGCGAAGCAGTCGCCGGATTGGCAGATCGTGCGCGGGTAGTGCTGGTCACCACGCACGTTCCCCGAAGCTGGATGGATGAGTCCAACCAGAACATCCGCAAGGTCGCCCAAGAGTTCCCGAACGTGCGAATCGCTGAGTGGGAACAGGCGGCTGAAGGGAATCGAGACTACTTCGTCGCTGACGGCACCCACCTGACACCACCAGGTGCACGCGCATACGCAGCAGCGATTTCCAAGGCCATCGCATCGCCTTAACGCGCGACCCGGGGCGATGATGCCGGTTCGACGACAACCGTGCGCCAGACCTGACCTATCGTGGGGTCCGTGGAGTTGTCGAGTCGCGAGCTAGACGAGCCGTCGATACACCGCCTTCCACTCGACGTCGCTCGCCGCGATGAAATCATCGACTGCCATCGAACTGCCCTAGAGCGCGACGACGACGGCTACGACGACCCCGCGACCGGGCTATTCGTCTTCACCTCGGCGTACCTCGCGACGAGGGACTGCTGCGACATGGGCTGCCGCCACTGCCCTTACTGCGAATAGGTCGGCGGCCTGACTTCGTCACCACTGGCAGGTAGATTCAGCACATGGTGGCTATTGACGAGACAGCGGTCGGCGAGGACGTGATCGACCGAGGCGACGCGGTTGCCGTGATCGGTGCGGGACCCCATGGCCTGTCGGCACTCAAAGCCCTGCTTGAACTCGGCATCCCGGCTGACGCGTTCGAGCGTTCTGGTGACCTCGGCGGAAACTGGAACTTCGGCGCGCCCACGTCGAGGGTCTACGAATCGACTCACCTAATCTCAAGCAAGCCGTTCACTCAGTTCCCTGACTTTCCAATGCCCGACAGCTTCCCGGACTATCCCAGCCACCGCCAAGTCAAGGAATACTTCGACGCTTATGCGACCCACTTTGGGCTGCGCGATCGAATCTCCTTCGACACCGCAGTCGTCGCGATCGAGCAAACTGGCGAGGGCGGCCCGAGCAGTACAGGAGATCAGCGCTGGAACGTGACGATTGAGTCGGCCAACGGTCAACTCCACACCCTGCGATACGACGGTGTGGTCGTGGCCAACGGCCACAACTGGAGCGCAAAAAAGCCCACGTACCCGGGCCTCGCGGATTTCACCGGCACGGTGCTGCACTCGGCCGACTACAAGAGCGCGGCGCAGGTACGTGGCCACCGGGTGCTGGTGGTCGGGGCAGGTAACACTGGCTGCGATATCGCCGTGGAGAGTGCGCAGAACGCGGCGGCCACGTACCACTCGACCCGCCGTGGCTACTACTACAACCCGAAGTACGCCTTTGGGCGTCCATCAGATCAGGTAGCCGACCAACTCCTCGCTATGCGACTGCCGCTGGCAATCCGGCGAACCATGTTCAAGCTGACCCTTCGAGCGACCGTTGGGGATCTGACTTCCTTTGGGCTACGCCAACCGGATCATGACTTCTTTGAGACGCACCCGATCGTCAACCAACAACTCGTGTACTACGTGGGACACGGCGACATAGTCCCCAAACCCGATGTGGAACGGTTCGAACCCGACGGGGTGGTCTTCGCTGACGGGACTCAAGCAAAGGTGGACTTAGTGATCTTTGCAACGGGCTATCTGGCCGTCTTCCCGTTCTTGCGAGACTTGGACGCGTTGGACGCGTCTGAGGGTCACCCGCAGCTAGCACTACAGATGGCCTCGCCCACCGCGGCCAACCTGTGGCTTTCGGGCCTCATCCAGCCAGACTCGGGCCAATGGACGATCGCGCACTGGCAAGGGATGGCGATCGCGTCCTTCTTGGCGATGGCACGGCGTAACCCGCAGCGAGCGCAAACGATTCACCAACATCTCAACGAGGATCGGAGTAGACGCTTCTCCGGTGGCGCTGACTACAAGGATTCCACCCGCCACTACTACGAGGTGGCACATCAGGAGTACTTAGCGGCCCTATCGCAGTTACTCGATGAGGTTGGCCCAGCAACGGCGGTGTCGCGATGAATGGCGCCCACCGCACAGTTTTGCGCCGCTGGGAGTGGTCGACGCCACCGAAGGCAACACACTTGGAGATTCTTTCCCGAGAAGTCCCCGGTTCAACGCGGCCGCCACTGCTGTTCATCCACGGACTCGCACACGGTGCTTGGTGCTACGACGAGCACTGGCTAGACGCGGCGGCGCAGCGCGGCTATTCGTCCTACGCGCTATCCCTGCGTGGGCACGGTGGGTCGGGCGGATCTACCCGCTTGGGTCGCACCATGATGCGCGACTACGTCCACGACGTCTTGCAGGCGATAACCGAGCTGCCCTCAGTTCCAGTACTCGTCGGTCACTCGCTAGGCGCACTGGTTACGGCCCGAGTGCTGCAACGCTACCCAGCGCGGGCCGGCGTTTTACTGACGCCGGTACCGGCAGGGGGTATCCCCCACTCGATCGCTGCTGGCCTGCGTAAGAAGCCACTGGCACTTGCCTCAACGATGGTGGGTCGGACCCTGGCGTTGACCGCGGATGACCTCTTCAGCTCACTGCCGCCAGATGAGGCCGCGAGACTGGTTAGCCGCCTAGGTCGCGAATCTCCCTGGGCTCAGTTCGCGATGATGCGGCCCGAGCGAATGGGCCCCATCCTGAGCCCCGTGCTGGTCGTTGGCGCTGAACAGGACGCCTTGATTGCTGGCGCCGATGTGACCCGAGCGGCAGCCGCGTTGAATGCACCCCTGACCTGGGTGCCAGGTGGACACGATGTGATGCTCGATGGTGCCTGGCGAGAGGTTCTGGACACCGTGCTGGATTGGGTCGATGAAACCTGCCCGGCCGGTTCCCCGCCACTGCCTGGAGCAGCCAAACTTGAGCCGCTGGATCTGGCGACCTAGCTGTCAAGTGTCTGGCGTCAGGTCGGTCCCTGGCAACGTGGCAGCGCTAACGGAGTAGCTCGCCGATTCGAGGATCGGCCGCGATGCGCGCGGCCACGCTTTCGCTCACTGCCTTAGCCACGGCGGGTTCGCGCCCGGGACTCATCGGGTTGGTGCCCATCACCTCCACGTCATGTTCGGTCGGAGCGAAGGCAATAACCTGGGTACCCGCTGCGCGAAGAGCATCGATCTCCTTATCGAGCTGTCGGCGAAGAGTTCGTCGAACGGGTTTGTCGACGGGTAGACGCCGACTCGCGTGGATAGCCATTGGCGCGCTAATGATGACGGCGTCTAGACGCTCCCCGGCCAGCACGTCGGCGTTACAGATCGACGCCATGCCGCCATCGACGTAGCGCTGACCGTTGATAGTCACCGGCGTGAAGTAACCGGGGATAGCACACGAGGCGGCGACAGCCTCGCCGATGGTGGGACCGATCCGGGAGTCGCTGTGGGCGCCCTCGGCGTCCCTGCCGAAAATCGTTAGTTGACCGTCATCAAGTCGCACTGCAGTGATCCAGGGTCGTGGTTGGGGCCACCTGCCACTGGATAGAGCATCCATCCCGCGCTCGATACTGGCCGTGGATTCGATCCCTTCCGGCAGGGCGGCCGCTGCCAGCGACCCTAGCCCGGGCAAGGAGCGACGCCTCGCCAGCGTTTTGAACAACTCTGGCGCTGCAGGTCGCAGACTGCGCCTCGTGTTGCCAGCGTCCGCTCCCCCCGAACCAACGGCCGCGTCCGCATTGGAACTGCGTCGACTCGACGCGGCGCGCGCGAGCAGCATCTGCCCGGCAGGAGAAAGCGATTGCCCGATCTGCCGACGGTACAGATCGGCTGGTTCAAATCCGACGCGCAGGGACGTTGCGGTAATTGATCCAGCCGAGGTGCCCACAATGATCTCGCTGCGGCGGGCATCCCAGCCGACACCCTGAGCTAACGCTTGAAGCACACCTGCGTGGAAGGCTCCGCCAGTCAGCCCACCACCACCGAGTACTAGGCCGATCCGCATTCATGCATCTTGTCAGCGACTGTCGGATGTGCTGACACCGAGTGCGCAGCGGGCAGCCTCAAGTCGCGCTACTGGCACCCGGAACGGCGAGCAAGACACGTAGTCCAGTCCCACCGCGTCGAAGAAGTGCACCGAGTCGGGGTCGCCACCGTGTTCGCCACATACCCCGCATTGCAGGTCCGGACGGGTCTTTCGACCGGCGTCGACGGCAATCTTGATGAGCGCACCGACACCCTCGCGGTCGATCGATTCGAACGGCGACACCCCGAACACACCCTTGTCCATGTACGCCGAGAAGAACGCCGCCTCCACATCGTCACGACTGAAACCCCAGGTGGTCTGGGTCAAGTCGTTCGTGCCGAAACTGAAGAACTGCGCGGCTTCAGCAATCTGACCGGCGGTGAGCGCGGCCCGAGGCAGTTCAATCATGGTGCCGATCGGGAACTCCAGCGTGCAGCCGTGGGCTTGGGCCACGGAATCCAACACTCCGGCGGCCTCATCGATCACCAGTTCTAGTTCTTGAATCGAACCGACTAGCGGAACCATGATCTCCGCTCGCGGATCTGCGCCCATTCGTTGCCTGAAGCAGGCGGCCTCGGCAATGGCCCGCACCTGTAGCGCAAAGAGTCCCGGCAGCACCAGACCTAACCGCACGCCCCGCAAGCCCAACATCGGATTAGCTTCACTGAGCCGGTTCACGGCCTGCAGCATCCGCAGATCTGCCTCACTGTCCTCTCCGCGCTCCTCCGCGCGAGCAACTCGAACAGCCAACTCCGTGCGGTCTGGCAGAAACTCGTGTAGCGGCGGATCGATGAGCCGGATCGTCACCGGCAGGCCGTCCATCGCCTCAAGAATCCGGATGAAGTCCTTACGCTGCAGCGGCAGCAATGCCTTCAGAGCCTCTTCACGCTCAGCATCCTCCGAGGCGAGGATCAGCCGTTCTACGAGCTGTCGTCGTTCGCCCAGAAACATGTGCTCTGTCCGCAGTAGGCCGATCCCCTGAGCTCCCATCCGTCGAGCACGCCTGGCGTCTTCTCGGGTGTCCGCGTTGGCGCGAACCTTCAGGCGACGGACCTCGTCGGCTCGCGTCATGATTCGATCGACAGCGCTGATCAGTTCACTGGTGTGTTCGTCCACGCCCGTCAGTGCTTCGTCGAGGCCCTCCTCGAAGTAACGCGCGACGGGACTGGGAACGACTGCTACCTCTCCGGCGAAGACCGCTCCGGTTGATCCGTCGATGGAGATGACATCGCCTTCATGTATGACCATCGCATCTGCATTGGTCATACGACCGGATACGGTGTCGACCTCCAGCGAATCCGCCCCACAAACGGCCGTCTTACCCATCCCCCGAGCAACCACAGCGGCGTGCGAGGTCTTGCCTCCACGACTCGTCAGGACGCCAACCGCAGCAACCATTCCTTCAAGATCATCAGGGTTGGTCTCCCGGCGGATGAGAATGACGTCATCCCCGGCAGCAGCGCGAGTGACTGCCGTCGCGGAGTCAAAGACTGCGTGCCCCACCGCGGCACCTGGTGAGGCGCTCATTCCGCGAGCGATCTCAGCGGTATGCACGGATGGGTCGAACGTCGGGAACATCAGATGAGCGAGTTGATCACCAGTGACGCGTCGAACAGCCTCATCTAGATCGATGACTCCCTCATCCACCAGCTGTATTGCTATCCGGAATGCGGCCGCCGCTGTGCGCTTGCCGACTCTGGTCTGCAGCATCCAGAGTTTGCCCTGTTCGACAGTGAACTCGATATCGCACAGATCCCGGTAGTGCCGTTCCAGCTCCTCCATGATGGTCAGCAGTTCCGAGTAGGCCTCCGGGTCGGTTTCTCCCAGCGCGGCCAGCGGCAAAGTATTGCGAATGCCAGCGACAACATCCTCTCCCTGCGCATCCGGCAGGTAGTCCCCGTATACCCCTCGCTCCCCGGTGCTCGGGTCACGAGTAAATGCGACGCCGGTCCCTGACCCGGCTCCCACGTTTCCAAAGGCCATCGCCTGAATGTTCACGGCGGTACCGAGCCAGCCTGGAATCCGCTCTTGACGGCGGTACAGGATCGCCCGTTCGGTATCCCATGACCGAAAGACTGACCGGACGGCGAGTTGCAGTTGTTCTCGTGGGTCCTGCGGAAACTCAGCGCCAGTACATTCCAAAATGACCCGCTTGTAGGTGTCGACCAAGGCGGCGAGCACGTTGACGTCGAGTTCAGTATCTGCCCGCACCCCGGCGTTCTTCATTGCCCTGGCCAAGGGCGCCTCGAAGCGCTCCCCGTCGATTCCCAGAACTGTTCGACCGAACATCTGGATGAGGCGCCGATACGAATCCCAGGCGAATCTCGGGTCTTGCGAGACCGAAGCTAGACCATCAACACTCTTGTCGTTCAGTCCGATGTCGAGGACCGTCTCCATCATCCCCGGCATTGAGTAGCGCGCACCCGATCGCACGGAGACCAGGAGTGGGTCCAGCGCATCGCCTAGCGACTTGCCTCGTGCCGACTCAAGATCTGCGATCGCCTCAGCCATCTGGTCGACTAGTTCCGGCGGAAGGTCGCCGTTGCTCGAGGAAATAGCGACAAGCCGCGGTGCTAATAGTGAAACCGGGCGGCACGGGCATGCCCATCCGGGTCATCTCAGCAAGGTTCGCGCCCTTACCGCCGAGTTCGTCGGCCATATCACGGTTGCCTTCACTGAAGGCAAAGACGTACTTGTGGGTCGCTGGGGTTGAATCTTGGTGCTGATCAACTGTCATAGGGCCCAGGCTAGTGCGAAAGCACGCTTTCCAGATGGGACTAAGGGCCTAAAGGTGGGTAGCTTCGTTACTAGCTAGTAGCGGATCATGAAGTGGGTGATCCGGATCGATCCGGCGAAGAAACGCCCTCACTTGTTCATCGACTTGGGCGAGCACATTCTCGATCGATCGGCGATCGTCACCGGTCAACTGCTCCGGGATGTCCCAGACGTCGATCTCGCCGGAGACGGACATCCGGTCGATGCCCGGGGCACCGATAGCGATCACGTAGTCGGCTGATTTGAGCATCTCTTGGTCCAGCAGAACGGGCTCGTCGGTTAAGTCCATACCTACCTCACCGAGGACCTCCGGAACGAGGTGACTGACCGCCCCGACCGGACTGGTTCCTGCCGAACTCACTCGAAGCCGACCAGGAGCATAGAAGCGTAGTAGTGCAGCTGCGCTTTGCCCACGCACGGAGTCGTGCTCGTCGATGACCAGCACGCTGGGCAAGCCAGCGAGGAACCCCTGAGATAAGTCGCCGCTCTCGGAGAGGCGCTTCATGGCCAGTCGCTTTGTTAGCACGGGCAAGAAGGTCGTGACCTTGGCGTCGGCGGCCAACTCGTCGTAGCACTGCCATACGAGGCTTCTGAGTTCGTGGCGCCGAATCTCGCCTCCGGTATTGGCGACCAACGCATCAACCATCTGCTCAAGATGCGACTCCATCGCTGGACTCAAATCCGCCATGGGTGAAGTGTGCCTTATGGCGCCACGCGTTGCTAGTACGACAAGCGCATCGGGTCGGGCATTCGCGGAGAATCCAGTAGGCGATGACGCGTTCGCCATGGCAGGGTTAGCGCGTGATCAGTCTGCTTCGCCGCTTCTTGCGGCCCTACGCTCGGACGCTGATCGTGATTGTCGGCCTCTTGCTGGTCCAGGCAATGGCGAATCTGTACTTGCCGACGTTGAACGCGGACATCATCAACGATGGCGTGGTCACTGGTGATATTGACTACATCATCCGCGTCGGCGGCATCATGCTGGCGGTGAGCTTGGCGCTGGGCGTTTGTTCGGTGATTGCCGTCTACTACAGCGCGCGCACAGCGATGAGCTTTGGTCGAGACGTGCGGGCCGCGATGTTCACTCGGGTGCAAGGATTCTCCTTGCACGAGGTCAACACATTCGGCACCCCGTCACTGATTACCCGTAACACCAATGACGTCCAGCAGGTCCAAATGCTCGTCCTGATGGGCCTGACGATGATGGTCCTCGCGCCCATCACCGCAATCGGCGGGATCATCATGGCGTTGCGACTAGATCTCCAACTATCGGCGCTGCTGCTGGTCATCATTCCGCTGATGGCGATCGTGATCGGCACCTTGATGGTCAAAGCGATACCGCTGTTTCGATCCATGCAGGTCAAGATCGACCGAATCAATGAAGTTCTCCGGGAGAACCTGGCGGGCATTCGGGTCATCCGAGCTTTCGTTCGCACTGAACACGAACAGGAGCGCTTCGAGCGTGCCAACGCTGATCTCACGAGTACTGCCCTGCGAGTGTCGCGACTCTTCGCCTTGATGCTGCCCGCCTTGATGCTCATCATGAACGGGTCAAGTGTGGCCATCATCTGGTTCGGCGGGAACCTCGTGAACGACGGCGACATGCAGATCGGCGATCTCACTGCCTTTCTGCAATACATCACGCAGATTCTCTTCGCGGTGATGATGGCGGTCATGTTGTTCGTCATGGTGCCTCGGGCGGCGGCCTCAGCCGAGCGGATCCAGGCGGTCCTGGAGACCGAACCCGCGATTCACGATCCAGTCGATCCGGTTGCTGTGCAGACACCCGGACCCGACTCAGATGACGGAGCCAACAGTCGCGGACGAATCGAGTTCCGCGATGTCACCTTCCGCTATCCGGGTGCGCAAGACTCCGTGCTCTGCAACGTGTCATTCACCGTTGAGCCAGGACAGACGACCGCCATTATTGGCGGCACCGGATCAGGAAAGACAACACTGGTGAATCTGATCCCACGACTGTACGACGTCACCGAGGGATCGATCCAGATCGACGGCGTGGATATCCGCGATATGACCCAAGCCGACGTGTGGGCATTCATGGCACTAGTGCCCCAGAAGGCCTTCCTCTTCAGCGGCACCGTCGGTAGCAACGTCCGGTTCGGCAAAGAGACCGCAACCGATGAGCAGGTCTGGCATGCCCTACGAGTAGCCCAAGCCGAACCCTTCGTCTCCGACCTCGCGAACGGGCTCGACTCAGAAATCGACCAGGGCGGAGCCAATGTCTCTGGTGGTCAGCGCCAACGCCTAGCGATCGCTCGCGCCTTGGTCCGGCGATCACCAATCCTTATCCTGGACGACAGTTTCTCTGCCCTCGACTACGCAACTGATGCGCGCTTACGAGCGGCCCTCGCTCGCGATGCTGCCGACACGACAGTGCTCATCGTGGCCCAGCGAGTCAGCACAATCCTGCAGGCAGACAAGATCCTGGTCGTCGATGATGGCCGAATCGTCGGGTCCGGCACCCACAGTGAATTACTTGAAACCTGCGAGACGTACCGCGAGATCGTCGACTCGCAACTCACTGTTGAGCAGGCCCAATGAGTCTGACCGGAGCGACTCGACCGTCTAATCCCCGCCGACCGCAAGGTATGGGGGGCCCAGGTATGGGCATGGGAATGTCGATCCCGGAGAAGGCGCGAGACTTCAAGGGCACGTTTAAGCGGATGGCTCGTCGCCTCAAACCCGAATCGTTGATTATTGCGATTGTCTTGGCGCTCGGGATCACCAGTGTGTTCTTCGCCGTAATCGGCCCAAAACTACTCGGCAATGCAACCAACGTGATCTTCGATGGGGTCGTTGGCAAGCAGCTTCCCGCTGGAACAACACAGGCCCAGGCCGAGGCTGCGCTGCGTGCAAGCGGGAACAGTCAGCAGGCCGACCTGCTCTCGGGCATGACCGTCACTCCCGGCCAAGGCGTTGACTTCGCCGCGCTGGGACAAATCATCGCTCTGGTTTCAGTTGTCTACCTATTGAGCTCGCTCTTCTCCTGGGCGCAGAACTATCTGATGGCGGGGGTAACTCAGCGAGTGATGTACCGCCTGCGCGAGGACGTCGACGTCAAGCTTGGTCGCCTCCCACTGAAGTACTTCGACCGCCACGCCAGAGGCGACCTGCTCAGTCGCGTAACGAACGACATCGACAACATCTCCACGACCCTGCAGCAAACTCTCACCCAGCTGATCACTTCACTGCTCACTGTGGTGGGCGTGCTGATCATGATGATCGTCATTAGCCCACTACTCGCGGTCGTCTCCCTACTCACCGTTCCGCTGTCGTTCGCCGTGACTATCGCCATCGCGAAACGTTCTCAAAAGCAGTTCATCGGGCAGTGGAAGTGGACGGGCACGCTCAACGGCCACGTAGAGGAGATGTACTCCGGACACGAACTAGTGAAAGTCTACGGTCACCAGCAGCAGGCTCAGGTGGACTTCGACCAGGCCAACGATCAGATGTACCAAGCCTCATTCAAAGCTCAGTTCATCTCGGGGACTATCCAGCCAGCGATGGCTTTCATCTCGAACATCAACTATGTCTTGATCGCGGTGATCGGCGGCTTACGAGTTGCCAGCGGCACAATGAGCCTCGGAGACGTTCAAGCCTTCATTCAGTACTCCCGGCAGTTCACCATGCCCATCACCCAGATCGCCAGCATCGTGAACCTCTTGCAGTCGGGCCTCGCCTCCGCGGAGCGTGTTTTTGAACTCCTCGACGAGCCGGAACAAGTCCCCGAGACACAACGCCCGGAAGCCCTCGGAGTGCGCCGCGGTCACGTCCAGTTCGAGGATGTCTCGTTTCGCTATGAAGAGAGCACTCCGCTGATCGACGGGCTCAACCTCGACGCACAACCCGGTCAGTCGATCGCCATTGTTGGACCAACCGGCGCCGGGAAGACCACGCTGGTGAATCTGCTGATGCGGTTCTACGAGATCGACGAGGGCACGATCAGCTTCGACGGGATCGACATCAGGGATCTGCGCCGAGACGACCTGCGCCGATCCTTTGGGATGGTGCTGCAAGACACATGGCTGTTTGAAGGGACCATCAGAGAAAACATTGCCTATGGCGCCATCGACGCAACGGAAGAACAGATCGTCGAGGCGGCCACTGCCGCGCACGTCGACCGAATCGTGCGAACGTTGCCCGATGGCTACGACACGGTGATCGGAACGGACGCAGCCAACTTGTCGACCGGCGAGCAACAGCTGCTCACCATCGCCCGAGCATTCCTCGCGAATCCGGCTGTGTTGATTCTCGACGAGGCCACTAGTTCGGTGGATACGCGGACCGAAGTACTAATCCAGAAGGCAATGGCGGATCTGCGTCAGGGCCGGACGAGTTTTGTGATCGCCCACCGTCTATCCACCATTCGAGACGCCGACACGATTCTGGTGATGGACGCCGGCCACATCATCGAGAAGGGCAACCACGACGAACTCATCGCGGCTGGAGGTTTCTACTACAACCTGTACAACAGCCAGTTCCTCGCCAGCTTCGACGAGGACGCCGACATTCCCACCAGCTAGGCCATGCTGTGCTTGGCCAGACCTCCGCTGCGCCGCTACGTGACTGCGTGACCACGTGGCTACCTGACTGCGTGACTGTCGGCCACCCCGTGGCGGCAGGCTTCCGCGAGGGACCGCGCGAAGAGTGGCTGCACGATTTAGCGCTTTGCATTCCGTTGGCAACAGGTCGCATCCGGTTGGTGTGGCCTGCGCCGCTATTACTGCTGCAGGATTTCGGTCATGAGCCGCGACTCGAGTGCGGTGCACGCGACCCTCGCCCTGCGATCCTGCGCACCTTCGTCATGGCGTGGTCGATCACCATCGCGTGGGAGCGGGTTCCCGTGGACTGGTCGTGGACTCTCGTGCACGCGGCCCCGAGGACTTGTCCATTCGATCATCGTGGCACCGGGTTCACCAACGTCAGCGTCGGGTCCACGTGCGTCAGCATCAGCGTCGGTCTCACCCTCCCCTGCGGCTGCCGCATCCTCTGAATCGTCTGGATCGTCAATGTCTGAATGGTCTGGATGGTCTGGGTCCTGCGCGTTGTTGGGGTGGTGGACGCGTACCCGCCAGCGGTGGTGGGTTTTGAGTTGATGATGGCGTCGGCACACCGTCAACAAATTGTCCGCGCTCGTTGACCCGCCCTCGGGGGTGCCGGTGAACGGTTCTACGTGGTCAAGGTCGCAGCGGTAACTCGGTTGCTCACACCCCGGGAACTGACACCGCCGATCCCGCGCCAACACATACTCCCGCAACGCTGCCGGTGGGGTGTATGTGCGGTGCCCGTAATCGAGCAAGTACCCCGTCACCGGGTCCGTGACCAACCGTCGCCACCCCTGCGAATCCGCTGCTAACAGTCGGGCAAGCTCGGCCGGGATCGGACCGTAGCCAATGATCTCCCCGGGATGATCCGCGAGCCCGAACAACGTTGCCGCGTCGATGACGACCTGCGTGTCCAACCGTTTCTTGCCCTGCATCACCGGCATCTGCGGATCCTGCCCCGCCTGGTGCGCCCACCCGACAAGCGCGTCCGCGCGTTTATGCGCCCGCGACCGAACATCACCAGCGTGAGTGTCCTGATGCGCGGCCGCGGTTAACGCATTCCACACCGCGATCGCATCCGGAGCCGGCAGTGTCGCCACCACCGTGGCCATCACCCCACCATCATGAACCAGGCTCACATCACGACGCGCGAACTCCTCCTCCACCAACGCCTCCGGTGGGCGCGGACAAATCGACGCGATCGCGCGACGCAACGCCCGCCGCGTCCGATTCGGGGTCTGCCGCTCGGTGTTCACCAACGCCCGCTTCTCCACCAACCGCGCCTGACCCACCGACAACGACCCACACTCCTGCGCCACCACCGCCGCTTGGGCGAAGGTGCACAACCCGGCACGCAACAAATCCCGCGTGCGCGGCAGTTTGTGTTCCAGGTCCCTGAGCTAAATCGATGCGGCGTTGCGCGGTGCGCCCAGAAATATGCAACGCCGCCGCGAGCTCATCACGAATACTGTCTTGCACCATCTGCACATCCCACAACGGATCCGCCACATCCACCAACTGCGCATCCGCAACCGAATAATCCGGACCCGGACCCGCCACCGCCGCCACCACCGACAGGCGCAACGACTCCACCCACGCCGCATGCCGCTCCAACTGAACCAACAACTCCACCCGAGCAGCCGGCGACACCGCCAACGGATCCACCCCCGCCAACACCGCCAACGACCCCGCACACGGAACAACCCAGCCCCAACCACCGCGATCTCAGACCCGCTTCCAACCACGGCCGGGCCAGACCCAGACGCCACCGATCCAGAGGACGACGAACGACCCGACCCCGGGTCTACATGACTGGCTGACATGCACCAACCCTACACCACAAATCGAACACCTGTACGAACTATTCACAGTGCGACTCATGGGCCACCAGCGTGGTATCGATCGGGGTATCGTGTCCCCATGTCGCCGACACCGTCCGACCCGTTCGATGGGTTCGAGATCAACGATGAATGGGCCACCGGCGCCAAGAAGAGAGAGAAGTCTGCTCAAGAGCGCGCTGACAGATACGCCAAGATCAACCACGGAAACAAGGCGCAGGAAGCCGCAAGAGAACAGGAGCGCAAGAAGGTAACGCGTACGGCCAAGGTCCGGTCAAACAAGGTCTGGCCCTGGGTTGCGTTCGCTGCTCTGTGCGCCACGGTCATTGGCCTATCGCTAATCCTCTAACGACGTCATTCTCTAGCGACGCCGCTAGAACTCGGCCCTGCCTCTGGCCGCCGCGGCGAATGATGTTGAGGTCCGTCCACTAACTCTTGTGTGACTTCTGCTGGGTACGAGTCTTCGAGTTCTGCGGCATCAGCGTCGGCCTCGGCCCGCGTCTGCCCCGTCAATTTCATGGACCTCGCCGGGCTCGTGTGCAGCAGGAGGTACGGACGGGTCCTTCCTCGGTGGCGTGATCTTGGGCAGCATAGAAACCATCACCACTGCAGCGATGAGCACCATTCCAGCAGAAACAAACGCCGTCACATGGGAGGCGTTCAAGAACGACTCAAATGCCGCCGCCGTGGCAGTCTCGACCACCGGAGCGGGAAGTCCGGCCTCGCCAGCTGCCGACAACACTGCCACTGCACCGCCGACGGATTCAGATGCGAGATTCGTGGCTTCCGGCGGAATGGCAGCAGGCAACTGGTCGAGCGTGGGCTTGATCCCGGCAGCGAACCGAGTTGCCAGGATGGTTGAAATCACCGCAACCCCAAGCGCCCCGAATACCTGGCGCACGGTGTTCTGCACCGCGGATCCGGCTCCCGCCCTGGCAAGTGGCAGCACGTTTTGCATCACAGTCGACGCGGGTGCAATCACTGAGCCCATACCTAGTCCGAAGAGGAAGAAGACTGCCAGAATCAGCCAGATCGAGGTATCGAGTTCAAGTTGAGTTAGAGCCAGCAGAGCAAAGCTGACGAGGAACAGTCCCGTACCCATGACCGTCTTGTAGCCGAATCGCAGGACCAGCGTCGCCGAGCGCGGCGCGGCAATGAGTTGGCCGACGGCGAACGGCAGGAAGCAGAGCCCCGCAGTCAAGGTCGAATAGCCACGCAGCACTTGCAGGTAGAACGGCAACGTGAACGTGATTCCTGACAACGCAAAGAACGTCAAACTGACAGCGCTCAGACTCACGGCGTATCCGCGATTCTTGAATAGCGATACGTCGAAGCTGCGGTGGTCGCTGCGCGCCTCGATAACCAAGAAGGCCGCGATGACAGAGATTCCCAGGAACATCGGGATCAGTACGGAGGCAGCCAGGAACGTCTTCGTCTCCGAGGCGTGGATGATGCCGTACACCAACAGGACTAGCCCAGTGAAGGACATGACCAGTCCCGGGATGTCCAGCTTTGCCGCTTTCGGGTTCTTCGTCTCGGGAACTACGCGCAGGATTCCGATGATTCCAACGATCACAATGGGAACGTTGACCAGGAACACCGCACCCCAATCGTTGCCCGTCAGCCAACTACTCCACGCTGGGTTCTCCAAGAGCAGTCCACCCAGGACCGGGCCAAGTGCGACAGCAGCACCGACCGCGCCGGCCCACATGCCGATAGCTCTGCCTCGCTCATGCGGAGGAAACACCACCGTGATGATGGCCAGCGTGACGGGTAGGACCGCCGCTCCCCCGATACCCATGATCGCCCGAAATCCGATGAGCGCCTCGGCGGATGGGGCAAATGCACACGCGGCGGATGCAAGTCCAAAAATCGTCAACCCGGTGAGCAGGATCTTCTTTCGACCGTAGCGATCACCGAGCACTCCCCAAGTGAAGAGCAGTGCGGCGAAAACCAAAATGTATGAGTCGACTGCCCAGACGAGCTGACTCTGGGTCGCCTCAAGATCACGTTGGATGGTTGGCAGCGCAATGTTGAGAATCGTGTTGTCCAAGACGACAACGAGCAGACTTGTCACCAGAACAGCCAGGATGGCCCAGCGCCGGGGGTGGCCTTCACCGCTCGTGGTCCAGGCGGCTTTGGACGCACGGTCAGCAGCTTGGGCTTTCGACTCAGACATTGAGACCTCTCTCATTCCTGCGGAACGCTACTCCTGCCAGGTCACCGCCAGCGCGTCGGCTACTCCCACCAGAGCCGAAAGTCCCGAGTAGACGGGACCGAACCTTGGGCAAAGCCGTCGCAACGAATCCACCTTGATAGTCCAACGTCCCGACCTACCTGAGAACCCTTCCAAAAATCTGCATAAGAGGCATAACATGCAAGGTATGCAGGCAGACCCGGTGACGATGCAGACAATGCAGAGCTTGCTGACTGCACGGCAGGTACAAGACTTGCTCGGGATCGATCGCTCCACGGTCTATCGCATGGCAGATGACGGCAGGCTCCCCGCAATCCGCGTAGGCAAGCAGTGGCGCTTCCCACGGGAACACATCTACTCGCTACTGGCAACGACCTCAGTGACACCCACGCCATCCTCTGATAGCTCTTTGACGGAGCACCACACGCGGCTTGTCCTTCCCACCGCGAGAGCGGCCGTGAGTGGACGCGTCAACCAGATAGCGGCGCAGACGGCGGTGCACGTGGCCGCTGAACTGCTTGGAGTGACGATGGTCGTGACAGACATGGCAGGAGAACCAATCACCTCGGTTGTGAACCCATGCGAATGGTTCTCTGCCAACGCGGGGAACGCCGCTGCGATGGCGACCTGCGCTGCCGAGTGGCGCGAACTCGCTGACGAGCACACATTCAACACTGAGTTTCAGACGGCTGCGGCAGGTTTTCAATGCGCCCGATCCTTTGTGCGTTCCGGGCACGAACTGGTCGCCATGGTGGTCGCAGGCGGGATTAATCAACCTGGCGAGAACCGACAGGAGTTGCACAAGCTATCGCCGCAGGCCCGCTCGGAAGTTCTGCGCGCACTGCCACTGGTCGCGGCCGTGATCTCTCGGCAGTCTCAGCCACCCAATCCCCCATCTCCGTCCGCATCAATGTCCCGCTCACGTACACAAATGGAGGCATCACAATGAAACACCTAGTGGTTCTTGGAGCTGGCACAGCCGGCACTATGGCTGTCAACAAACTCCGACCCAAGCTCGACGAGCGCGAGTGGAAGATCACTATCGTTGAGCAAAACGACACGCACTACTACCAACCTGGATACCTGTTCCTGCCGTTCGGGACCTACACACCCGACCAGGTAGTTAAGCCCACCAAGCGCTTCATCCCCGAAGGTGTGGAACTCATCAACGGGGTCATCGACAAAGTGGACCCAGAGGCGAACAAGGTGCTCCTTGAGGGTGGCGTGGAACTGCCCTACGACTACCTCATCATCGCCAGCGGCGCTACGCCACACCCCGACGAAACACCCGGCATGGAAGGCGACGAGTGGGGCAAGAGTGTCTTCACGTTCTACACCTACGAGGGTGCCAAAGCGTTGGGCGAGAAGCTTAAGACCTGGGAGGGCGGCAAACTCGTTGTGCAGATCTGCGAGATGCCAATCAAGTGTCCAGTCGCACCGCTTGAATTCACGTTTCTTGCTGACGCGTTCTTCCAAGATAAGGAAATGCGTGACAAGGTCGAAATCACCTACGTCACGCCGCTAGAGGGAGCGTTCACAAAACCCGTGGCCTCTGCCCACCTCGGTGACATGCTCGAGACGCGCAACATCAAGCTCGAACCAGACTTCATGATCGAGTCGGTTGACGATGCTGAGAAGAAGATCGTGAGCTACGACGAACGCGAGATCCCCTTTGACCTGTTAGTGACCGTGCCCGTCAACATGGGTGCGGACTTCGTCGAGCGCTCTGGCCTAGGCGATGACTTGAACTTCGTTCCGGTCGACCCGGGGACGCTGCTGTCCAAGGCTCACGACAATATCTTTGCCGTTGGGGACGCGTCCGATATCCCCGCATCAAAGGCCGGATCTGTCGCACACTTCTCGATGGATCTGTTCGAGCAGAACTTCCTCGAACATATCGAGGGACTTCCGATGACCCATCCCTTTGATGGTCACGCCAACTGCTTCGTCGAGTCCGGTCACGGCAAGGGACTACTCATCGACTTCAACTACACGACCGAGCCTCTCACCGGGAAGTACCCGCTGCCAGGTATCGGACCGTTCTCCCTGTTGAAGGAAACAGAGATGAACCACTGGGGCAAGATGATGTTCCGCTGGATGTACTGGAACCTACTGCTGCCGGGCAAGGAACTACCTCTGCCAGCGCTGATGTCTATGGCTGGCAAGGATATGCCAGAGCAAGACAAGGCGGGTGTGTGATGAGTCTGGACCAGTCGGCGACAACCGAAGAGCTCGGCGCTCGGATCGATCATCTCAGTGCTCAAGTTGAGCTGATGGCTCGAGAACTGCAGCTCGCTCGGGAATCGCGCGAGAAGTGGTCGGAACTCGTGGAGACAATGCAACCCGTCGCCGCCGGAGCAATGGATCGAGCGACGCGTGAGTTGAGCGACCTGAGCGAAGACGTTTCCATTGATGACGCGACCGAGTTCATGCGCACGTTCGCCCGCAGCCTGCCCCAGCTAAATGCGCTCATGGCGCAACTAGACAGCCTCAGCGAGTTGGCGGCAATCCTCAGTTCGCTCAGCGGACCAGCGATGTCCAAGGCGACCGACATGTTGCAGGTGGCCGACGACAAGGGTTACTTCGCGTTCGCACGCCAGGGTGCTCAAATCGCCGATCGAGTGGTCAGCGAGTTCTCCGAAGACGATGTAGCTGCGCTCGGTGACAACATCGTCATCATTCTCAACGCGGTTAAGGAGATGACCCAGCCAGAAGTCATGGCGATGGTGCAGCGCACCGCAGTCACCATGCAGGCCGGTGAGGACGAGCACACGGCTCCGCCATCGATCCTGGCCCTACTCAAGAGCATGCGCCAACCGCAAACTCGTCGTGGCCTCGCTCGAGTGTTGTCCATGCTGAACACGGTCGGCCAAGAACAACCGCCCTTACCGATGTCCGGGCGCCCACCCACCCGATGACCACACAACAACTAGGACCACAACCAACAGGAGGGATCAACTGATGACTACCGCAACGATTGCCGGCTACGACGTCGATATCAATGACGAGGGTTTCTTGACCGAGTACGACCAGTGGAACGAAGAGATCGGCACCGAACTAGCGAAGAACATCGGGATCGACATGACCGATGACCACTGGGCACTCATCAAGTTCCTGCGCGAGGACTACAAGGAGAAGAACGAGACAGCAACGACTCGACGGGTCGACAAGGTTGGTGGCTTCCCCACCAAACAACAGTTTCAACTCTTCCCCAAAAAGCCCGGACGCAAGATGTCTTACGTCGCAGGACTGCCCAAACCACACGGCTGCGTATAGAGAGGCACGACCATGACTAACGTTCCGATTCCAGATTTTGGCGACGACGACGAGACCGACCGCAAGATCGTGTTCGTGTGTTCCAAGGGGAACCTCGATATGGCCTACCCCGGACTCGTGCTGGCTAACGCCGCACTTGGCGAGGGTATTGAGGTCCATATCTTCTTCACCTTCTGGGGATTCGACATGATCACCAAATCGAGGATGAACGACCTTCAGTTCTCTCCGGTTGGCAACACCGCGATGCACCTGCCGATTGGAAATGCTCGGGTTCCGCAGGCGCTCGCTCCCCTACCCGGAATGCAGGCGATGGCCACGCGCAAGATGAAGCAACAACTCGAAGAGTTGGGCATTCCGGACGTGCCGGACTTCCTCGACCAGATCGTGGCGGCCGGTGGTCATCTCTGGGCGTGCAGGATGTCCGCAGACATGAATGAACTGACCGAAGAGGACCTGCGCGATGACGTTGAGGGCATCATCAACGCGACCGACTTCATCGAGATGACCGACGGCGCGCAAATGATGTTCATTTAGGACAAGAATCCAGCTTTTTCCCATAGTAGGGATCGGTCGGACGCGGCGAGAGCGTGTCGGGCCGATCCCTATTGAGGTGGGCCTCACGCCTAACCCCCGAATACCTCGGGCGATACTATTCATGTCGCCGAGTTCTGTTCGCTGTTGAACACGGACTCTGCACGGGGACGGAAACTAGGTTGGGGGGAAGTCCGTGATCTTTGGCATGGACTGGTCGAGCGAGGCGTTGCGGCTTGGCCGCCGCGGGGTCGACGCGACCGTCGAGGCGACGGTAGTCGGCAGCTTCACAAACGTTGGCTACAACGTGAGATCTCGACTTTTTGGTTGGGACGAACTACCCGACCTGACCGGGAGAACAATAGTCATCACCGGTGCTACCTCTGGTCTCGGTGCCGCCGCTGCGTCCGAACTGAGCGAGTTCGGGGCCGACCTGGTCTTGGTGGGGCGCGATCGCGAGCGCACCGAGGCCGCAGCAAGAAATCTGCACCACGAGACGGGTGGAACGGCCACAGTCGTCGTTGCAGACATGTCGGACTTCGCCAGTGTCCGTCGGGCCAGCGCAGAACTCGTCGACCTGCCGCGCATCGACGCGCTGATCCACAATGCGGGAGCTCTACTCGACACCTACAGCAAGACGACTGACGGATTCGAGACCACCTTCGCCACCCATGTACTAGGCCCTCACATCATGACTAGGACGTTGTTGCCAACTCTGCAGCGAACTGGCGATGCGCGGGTTATCACTGTCACCTCCGGTGGTATGTACGCCGAGAAGCTCGACCCCGAGACGGTCATGATGACGAGCAGTGACTACGACGGGGTGCGGGCGTACGCAAAGGCCAAGCGCGCACAAGTCGCACTCACCAGCGAGTGGGCAATGCGCGAACCGAGTGCGGCCGTCTTTCACTCGGTGCACCCTGGGTGGGCTGCCACCCCGGGTGTCGCGACCTCGCTGCCACGCTTCACCAAACTGATGGGACCACTACTGCGCGATCCATACCAAGGAGCGGACACGATGGTGTGGCTCGCCGCGGCGGATGAACCGTTACTCAGTTCGGGGCACCTGTGGCTCGACCGACGCCAGCGACGAAGGAACAAGCTCCCGTGGACCATCACCGGATTAGAGCAGTCGAACCGTCTCTGGGACCTAGTCGAAGGATTTACCCAAGACTAACGCCGACGCGAGTTCTATCCTGACTGACAGCGGGTCACCTATCCGCTTCGCCACGAAGGAGCGTCAGGATGCCTCTACCTGCCCACGGGATGGATCGCGATGAGTTGTTCGCGAAGATGCGCGAACGCAAGCTCGCTGATGCCAAGTGGGACGAGGGCAAGACATTCAGCCTGATCTATCCGACAGGACGCCCAGATGTCGATGACGTCCTGATGCAGGCCAATCAGCTGTACCTATACGAGAACGCCTTGAACCCAATAAGGTTTCCGAGTCTGCAGCAGATGGAGTCCGACATCGTAGAGATGACGGGGTCGCTGGTGAACCTGCCGTCGGCGGGGGGCGGCACAATGTCTAGTGGCGGCTCGGAGTCGATTCTGATGTCGGTACTGGTCAATCGAGACCGCTCCCAACGTGATCGAGGAATCGCGGCTGCCGCAGGGAACATCGTCTACCCAACTTCCGCGCACGCTGCGTTCGCCAAATCGGCTCACTACCTTGAGCTTGAGGCGCGACCTATCCCGATCGTGCCTGGGACCTACGTGGCCGACGTCGACGCGATGGCCGATGCCATCGATGACAACACCGTCCTCGTTGTCGGATCTGCCTACGGTTATCCACACGGTGTCATGGACCCCATCGAGGATCTATCAAACCTAGCGCTAGAACGTGGCATCGGATTCCACAGCGACAGCTGCGTGGGCTCGTTCGTGCTCCCATTCATGGAGGAACTCGGTTACGACGTTCCCCCGTACGACTTTCGCCTGCCTGGGGTCACGGAAATGTCGTGTGATGTGCACAAGTACGGATACACCACCAAGGGAGCCTCAGTCATTCTGCACCGGGAGTCGGAGTGGATTGGCCTGCAGTACTTCCTCTACAACTCGTGGCCCTCGGGTATCTATGGGACTCCAACTGTTGCCGGTGCCCGCCCGGCGGCCCCAATCGCGGCAGCCTGGTCCGTCATGAACTACCTGGGCGTGGACGGCTACCTCGACATCATGCGGACGCTACTAGCCACGACCAAGAAAATCCGAAACGGAATAGAAGCGATTCCAGAGTTGTCCATCATGGGCGACCCCATCGGGCCACTACTGACCTTCACATCTGACCTGGTCGATATCTACGCGGTGTGCGACCTCATGGATGACCGAGACTGGAATCTGGATCGAAACACCGACCCCAACGGACTACACATGATGATCTCGCCGATTCACGAGCGCTATGCCGATCAGTTCCTCGCCGACTTGCGCTACGCGGTACTGAATGCGACCGAATCACGCGGCGTCGAGGCCCGTTACAACTAAGCATTGCTCCACGAACAACTAGGCATTAATCCACGACCGGGAACTGCGAGAGTTACAGCAGGGAGGCGCTCTCAGCGCCGCCGCCGGGCCTGCCCGAGGTGGCCTCCTCAAAAGCCTCAGCGATCGCCTTCGATCGAGACAACCAAACAATCCCAACGAAGATTGCGATACTCGAGACGATCATGATCAAAACGTTGAAGACGCCGCCTTGCAGGGTCTGACCGAAGAGGTACACCCCCAACACGGTCGCCACGATCGGATTGAGTGCCATCACAGCAGGAAACGACGCTGTAATAGGTCCTGCCCGAAACGCCAATAGTGGGAACAGCACGCCCAGCAGCGCTGCGATCAGCGTCACCCACAGCAACCATCCACCAAACAGGGCGCCTAGTCCCAGACTCGCCACGGCGATGGTTCCGGTCGTAAGGGGTGCTACGAGTCCGTTCATGAGACCCCCAGAGACCCCGAGTAGAGCGGCGCGGGGACCACCAACGAATCGGAACCCGATCCCGATCGCCAAAGCGCAGAGCACCGCTATCCCGCCAATCGCCACGATCCACTTGGAGTCCGGCGCGCTAGTGACACCTTCTTCCGGTTGTGCGGCAAACACAAAGGCCGCAATCCCTAGCGTAACGATCACTGCTCCTAGCCAGTCTCGCGGCGAAATCTCGGTCTTTGACACGAGCTTGGCGAACGGGAGAACGAACACCAAATTGAGTCACGAAGATGACCTGGATGACCGCGAGTTCGCCTAGGCCCAGCGATACGACGTGAAACGCGTAGCCGATAACCATCAGCAAGAACCCGAGCAGGAACAGCGGCTTCTTCAGCGTGCGTAGTACTGCCGATGCCTCGGACTTGCCGTCTTTGTCGACTGAGTTTGTCGCCTTGTGCTGGATGACGTTGCTCAACGCTTCAATCGCGGCGGCGATGATCACCATCACGATTCCCAGCAGCGCGGCAGTCGACATAGGTGAAGTATTGACCCGCTCGCCGGAGTTTGGCCATCTGATGCACCCAGTTCACGCACTCGTTGGGCCGACAGGCTAATAGGGCCCCGTTTGTGGTGACACTAAGTCCGTCAAATACCGACGTGGGTGACGGCCACCACAATTTACCTGTTCCTTACCTACTGAAATGTCCGATTTGCGGCGTGAGTCATACCGCATTGGGCCTTAGGTCCTGTCAATCTGTTGACTTTTCAATCAGTGTCGAAGACATGAATACAACGACGCAGGAACGAAAAGCACGAGCAACCTGGTCCCGTAAGGCCGCAATCGCAGTCTCACTACCGGTGCTGAGCGCCACCGCCGTCATCACGCCAGCCATGCTGACGTCGAGTGCTGCGCAGGCCGCTCCAGTGGCTCAGAGCCAACCGACCAGCAGCGAAGTATCCCCCGCCACAACTCCCACCAATCGCGTCTCCCACTTCAGCGGAGGTGGAGTCACCGTCCGCGGCAAGAAGTGGATGCAGGGCAAAGGAGTCAACGTCTACCGCAGTCGCCAGTGCACCGAACTGGCCTCGCGTCTCTACGCCAAGAAAGGCTGGGGAACGCTCAACAACATCTACGGGATGAGCAGTAAGCGCTCGTACGGCAACCTGCGATTCCACCGCAACGGATCGGGCTACAAGCCAGTCCCAGGCGATGTTCTCGTTGAGCTCGGCGGGCCCTACCAGCACGTTGCAGTCGTGCACAAGGTCAAGAAGAAGAAGATCCTCACGATGGAGCAAAATGCGACTGCCAACGGTCGCCACACTTACCGGTGGAAGGGCAAGAAGGCATTCGGCGCCTACGGCCCCCGTCACGTCGGCGGCTTCATCCACAGCAAGAAGAACAAACTGTCCTAACGACTCTTGGCTCAACGAGCCATACTGCCGCAACGGCGTCTGTCTCCCAAGAGGGTCAGGCGCCGTTCGCGTGTACTAGGAGGCCACCTGTTCCTTCTCTGCCCGGCGCTGCTGCAGGAAGAACGCGAACATCGAACCCAGGCCAGTAAGGATTTGCGGCAGGAACCAAACGAGGCGCCAGAGCAAGTCCGCTGCGAGGGCGAGTTCGGGGTCGCAGCCAAAGGCCTTCAGCATCGCGACGAGGGCAAGGTCGACCGTTCCTAGTCCACCCGGCGATATCGGGATAGACACGAGCAGTAGGGCAATGGAGTAGGCAGCGAAGATCTCGATCAGCGATAGGGAGCCGGGGAAGGCACCGAGTGCGGCCAGGGAGCAGACCAGGACCAGGAACGGCGTGAGTTGGGCGGCGGCGTTAGCTACCGTGATTGCCTTCCACCGCTTGGTTACCAAGTCGTAGGCGTGAATCCTGAACTCAACGAGCGCGTCGACGGTATTCGGTGGCTCCTTGTGAAACTTTCTGGCAACCGGCGCGATGAGCTTGTGAGCGAAGTTCCCGACCCACACCGCACCTGACTCGTTGCGAATGACAATCACGATCACGATGATCGAGATAATCACCGCGAGACCGCCGAGCAATGCGATCGTTGCGTAGCCGACCGTGTTGCGACCCTCAAGGAACAGCAGCCCGATCGAGATTGCGGGCATGGCAAGTGTCAGGAGGTACACCCACACCGCGTCCGCACTCACCGCCGCCGCGGCACGGGCGGGCAGGACCTTGTAAAAGTGCAGAATGCGATATTGAGCGGCAACCGCGAACGCTCCCCCGCCAGGGACGCCGGAACTGATCACGAATCCGACCTGGCGCTCCACGAAGCCATGCCAGTACTTCAAACCTGGGACTGATACGAGAACTGTGTAGGGGTAAACGAAGATGTTGATCAGACCGGTCGCGATGATGGCAGCTACCCAGTACAACGGCATTGCAGCTAGTTCCTGAAACGCCTCGCTGTAGTTGCCCAGCTCAGGCAAAACGAGGAAGAAGATCCCCACCATCACTGCGGTGCCGAGCACCATTGTGATGATCAGGCGCTTCTTGCTGGGCTTAGCGCCAGATTCCGGAAGTTCGATAGCGGGTGTTTCGGGGGCAGAATCCTCAGCTGGTGAGACCTGATCCGCCATGTGACGAGACTTTATCCCCTGGCTCGCCTACGTCGCTGTATATGGCGCCCACCATCAGCCCGGCCGAGGACTGCGAATAATCATAGATTCGGCCCGCAACTGTGCCTCGACGCCCTCTGGTACCAGCCCAACGTCAGATGGGGCACCAAGTAGCAGACGCCGCTCGCGGGGACTCACCACAACGAGCACAATAATGACCGCCGCAACCGCGAGCACCGCTAGCAGATCGGAGATCTGCAACAAGGAATCCTGCGTTGCGCTGGAAGTCACCAGTCCAAAGAGCGTGAAACCAGCGGTACCGACCAGTGCCACCCGCAGCTCGACTCGGCTCAAACCGGATGCGGCAAACAGCGGCAGGCTCCAGAGCAGATACCAGGGCTGCAGCACCGGCCCAAGCGCCACGAGCACGAAGAATGCCAACGCTGCCCCACGAACGGCGGTTCGCCCCTGTGGTTTGACGCATAGCCACACCAGGATCACCAGCGTGGCGACGGTTCCAGCCGCCCGGGCAATGCCCACTGTGAGGTCCACGGTGTCAAAACCGAACAAGTCAATGAAGCCACCCACTGCCATCCCTACCGCGGTGGGAGGTGACAGCCAGGTCCGCACTTCTCCCGGAGTCGACAGTGCGCTCAGCCATCCCAAACCGGTACCCGTGATGGCGGCGAACACCCCGAGCACCACGAGCGCGATCGCACCCGTCAGCAGCCATCGAATCACCACTTGCGTCCTCGTGGCGTTCGCGCCGGCCCAGATCAGGCCCACGAAAGGAAGCGCCACCAAGCCAATCGGTTTCACACCGCCGGCGAGCGTTGCCAGTAGCACTCCCAACAAGGGGAGTCTGGCCAGGGACACAGCGAATGCCATGGCTACTAGTCCGGCCATCAGCGCGTCATTGTGAGCACCCGAGACAAAGTGCATGAGAACGAGCGGGTTCAAGACGCCAAGCCACAGCGCCTTGGACGGCGAGATCCCCAACTGAAAAGCGATCTTCGGCACCGCCCACGCGAGCATCACGACTCCGGCAACGGCCAGCAGTCGCATGGTCAACGCCCCGCTGTAGGGGTGCGGTCCGGTGAACTGAACGACGCCACGCGACAGCAGCAACCAGAACTGCCCGTAGGGAGTTGGTGCCTCGGCCCACATCGGATCGACGCCGTCGTTGAACCATCCCGGGACTGCTGACGATCCGTTGGTGTAGGGATCGATTCCGGCCGCCATTAGCTTGCCCTGGGCAAAATAGGAGTACACATCGCGACTGAACAACGGCGGCGCCAACATCAACGGAAGTGCCCACGCTCCAAGGGCCAGCCAGAGACGCCGGATGTCCGCAACACCGCCCTTTAGCACGTCGAAGCCAAGCAGCAGCCACGACTGAAGCAGCAGGGTGACCCCCAAGACAACGGCTCCCTTGGAGATCACCGCGCCCAATGTGGTGGAGCGCAGCGCGTCCACGACCGGTGAGTCAACCAACGTCGTGTCCAGCGGGAGCCAACCAACACCGAGTGCGCCGATTGCGATCAGGATAGTGGCGATGAATCCGGAACAACCGAGTGCAGAACGAAGTCCAGCAGCGTGTGCGGGGCAGCTACCTGACCCTCACTGCGAGGCGATGGGATACGCCCACTGGATTCCTCTGACACGACCCCGAGGGTACTCGGCGCGGACCTCCCTGAGCGCCTCACACGACGCGAGAAGATGAGTTGTGGGCAAACGTCAACTAGCAGCGGCAGGGATCCAGAATCCGGCACTAGGCTTCTTACGCGCACTGCCGCAAGCTGAATGCCGCGCACGGCAAGACGTACTACCTCGCAACTTTGTTGCTGCCTCCCAAGAAGCGCCCTTACGTCCACGCGCTGTACGGATTCGCGCGCTACGCCGACGACATCGTTGACTCCCTTGACGACCGACCCGTGTCAGATCGCTCCGCCGCGCTGAGCGCTCTGGCGGATCGGTTCTTCCGAGATCTCTCCCAGGGGTCCTCCGACGACCTCGTTATCGCGGCCACGGTCGACACCGCGTTGCGCTGGAACATCGATACTGAGTACTTCGAAGCCTTCATCGATTCGATGCAAATGGATCTGCACGTCGACCACTACGACACCTACGCTGACCTAGAACGCTACGTCTACGGGTCTGCGGCCGTAATCGGGTTGCAGATGGTGCCCATCCTGGAACCGAGCGATCCACGCGCCTATGAGCACGCGAAGGACCTTGGCATCTCCTTCCAACTCGCCAACTTCATCCGAGACGTTGGAGAAGACCTCGAGCGGGGGCGCATCTACCTGCCGCTCGACGAACTTGCTGAGTTCGGAGTCAGCGCCGACGACGTGCGCGCTCGGGTCGTCACACCGCAGTTGCGGGCCGCGCTTGAGTTCCAGATCGCTCGAGTTCGCGATCTCGAGGCGAGGTCTCGGCCTGGCATTGCCATGCTCTCCCCCGACTCACAGCCCTGCATTGAGACGGCCAGGATTTTGTACTGCGGCATCGTCGATGAAGTGGAGAACATCGACTACCAAGTATTTACCAACCGTGCGAAGGTTCCCCTAGGCCGTCGTTTGGCGGTCGCTCTTCCTGCCTGGAACGTAGCGCGGCGGGCCCGAACGCGGTTCTAGCTGCACGCCTCGGCGCCCCCAGAATACCCAGAACACCAACGTCAGCAAGACCAGCGAGAAGCCGAACATTAGGTCCTCAACTGGGGCAAACATGATCCGACCGTCACCGAACATCGCGGGTGCTTGGTCAACCGGAGTAGACCCCCGATGATGACCTCGCCGTCATATCGAACGATCCGGAACCCGGTTAGCACCCCGTTGGTGACCAACTGAAAAAAGACGATGATGGCGTAGGACGTCCAGAAGATCCTTCGAGTGATCAGCCGGGTACGCATCACGTAGAGGTCGATCACAACCACGGCGGCTATCGAGAGCACAGCGAGCAAGGTGTAGCTCATCGCACATCCGAAGTAGCCGGTGCTTCGTCGCCTACCGGCCAACCTTTGACTGAGCGAACGGCCTCGAGCGTCAGGATCGCGCAAATGGGGATGACGAAGAAGAACAGCAGCTCATCTAATGGCAGGCCGCCGGGAAGCAGAATCCCCGTTGTGCTCGTCTCATCGAAGGTCCAATGCCCACTAGCAATCGCGTACAGGTCCCACAGTACGAACAGGACGACCACCGGCAGCAACGTCAGCAGCAAGCGCACCAGCGTCGGTAGACCCGAGTTCGCAGGACAATCTCGAGCCATCCAGTCCCAATCAAGCAAAAAGCAAGCACGCCCAAATACGCGAGGTTGCTCATAGGTCAACGCTAACTTCAACTGATCGCCCTGCTCGGCCCTGGGTCCGCCAACACGGCGCCAGCCGATACTTCAGAAGTTGACAAGTCGGTCGCCGCCAGCCAGAAAAGACGCGCGCGGGGGCCTTCACCTGCTCCTTTCGCGGCGGGTAGTTCGTACACTCGACCTGTGAGTACCCCATCGCAACCGCTGATTGGGGCCATCATCGACGGCCGATATCGCGTCGATGCATTGGTCGCGCGCGGCGGTATGGCGACCGTGTATCGCGCCACTGACCTGCGCCTCGAGCGCACTGTGGCGCTCAAAGTCATGCACGGGTCCTTGGCGGAGGACCACGACTTCGTCGCCCGATTCGTGCGCGAGGCGCGTTCGGCAGCGCAACTGACCCACCCGGCAATTGTCGCTGTTTACGACCAGGGCGAATCCGACGGATTTGTCTACCTCGCGATGGAGTACGTAGAAGGGCAGACGCTGCGCGACGTCCTCAACGACCGCGGCCGACTCACCGCACCGCAAGCCCTTGCCGTCCTTGAGCCGATCCTTGAGGCCCTGACGGCGGCTCATGCGGCCGGGTTCGCGCACCGCGACATCAAGCCCGAGAATGTCCTGCTCGCGACGGACGGACGGGTGAAGGTCGCCGACTTCGGACTCGCCCGAGCAATCATGACAACGAACGCCTCCGGACTGACCCAGGGGCTACTAATCGGCACGGTCGCCTACTTGGCACCGGAACAGGTCGAGCGAGGTCACGCCGATGCTCAGACAGATGTCTACTCCGCCGGCATTCTGCTCTACGAATCGGTAGTCGGCCAGCCGCCATTTTCGGGCGAGACACCGCTGTCCGTGGCGTACCAACACGTCCACTCCCACGTTCCCGCACCGTCGGCCATCCGCGCGCAGATACCAAGCCAGATCGACGAGCTGGTTGCCATCGCGACGGCCCAGGACCCCAAAGATCGGTACCAAGACGCGTCTGACTTTGCCGCACATCTGCGCACCCTGCGAGCGGAACTGCCCAGCGAGGGCGAGTTCGGCGCTGGAGAGAGTGACGACCAAGCTCAACACCACACAGTCATCCTGGATGCATCCTCGCCCACTATCTCCGCCAGAACCTATCCGCAGCAGACAACACCTGGCCTCAATGCTGCCACTGTGACGACTGCTACTGCCCCACCCGCAGCCCAGACATCCCCCACGCTTGTAACACCGGCTCCCGCCGTTGCGCCGATGGTCGGCCCGCCTGGCGGCCCGTGGGTGAGCGACGCGCCGTCACCTGCACCGTCCGCGCCCCACCCATCCGACGTAACAGCGGCCATGCCGCCAAGCGATCAACCACCCGAACCGCTGGCGACCAAACGACGTCCACGCCGCTTCAGAGTGTTGATCGCCATCTTGATCCTCACACTGCTCGGGACGATCGCCGGATTCGGCGCTTGGGCTTACACAACCAGCCAACTGGTCACGATGCCGACGCTAGTTGGATTGACGCCGAGTGCCGCGTCAACGGTGCTGGAACCTGACGGCGTCACACTGCAGGTCACTGGTGAGAACTTCAGTGCCGCAGTTCCTAAAGGGGCGATCGTGTCCACGGAGCCCTCCGCCGGGTCCCAGATTACGCGGGGCGACACTGTGAGCGCAGTGACGTCGGCAGGACCGCAAATGGTGGATATCCCGAATCTAGTGGGAAAGAAGCAGTCCAAGGCCGAATCGAACCTGCGAGCGCTTGGATTCCCCTTCACGGTCAGTGAAGAGTTCTCCGATTCGGTGGCGACCGGACGGGTAATTTCTAACTCGCCCAAGTCTGGCAAGTCGGTTCCGGTAGGCACTGACGTGTCATTCGTCGTGTCCAAGGGGCCACCCCCGGTCACTGTGCCCAACGTCGTCGGTTCGGGCCAGGACTCAGCAGTGGCGCAGCTTCGGGCACTCGGCCTGCGACCAGTGGTCAGCAACCAGTTACCGGTAGTCGTGATCGGCCGCGTCTACAGCCAAGACCCCGGACCCGGCACGGTCGTCCCGAAGGGCACAACGATCAATCTGACGGTCGTCTAATCGGTTGTCTAATCGGTTGTCTGAACGGTTGTCTGACCGGTTGTCTAATCGGGCGAATGTTGCCTCGCTACTCGCCGAGGATCTCCGCGACCATAAAGGCCAGTTCCAGCGACTGCTCTCGATTGAGGCGTGGGTCGCACGCAGTCTCGTAGCGATCCGCGAGCTGATGCTCTTCGATGCCAAATGAGCCACCTACGCACTCGGTGACATCGTCTCCCGTGAGCTCAATGTGCATACCGCCTGGATTAGAGCCAAGTCCACGATGGACCTCAAAGAAGCCCCGCACCTCATCGATTACGTCGTCGAACTGTCGCGTCTTGTGACCAGAGGATGATGTCTGGGTATTGCCGTGCATCGGATCGCATACCCAGGTGACCTGATGCCCGCTCGCCTCGACCTTTGAGACGATGCCCGGCAAGACGTCCCGCACCGTGGCGGCGCCCATTCGGGTAATCAGCGTCAATCGGCCAGGTGAGCGGTCTGGATCAAGGCGCTCAAGGAGACGCAGAGCGTCGTCAGGCTCGGTTTTGGGACCGATCTTCACTCCGACCGGGTTGTGGATGGTCGCTGCGAAGTCGACATGGGCACCGAGCGGATCGCGCGTACGCTCCCCGATCCATAGGAAGTGTCCGGATACCGAGTACGGGTTCCCGGTGCGGGAGTCAATACGGACTAGCGGCTTCTCGTAGTCGAGCACCAGGGCCTCGTGGGCCGCGTAGAACTCAACCCGACGGAACTCCTCGGGATCCGCGCCGCACGCCTCCATGAAAGACAGTGCCCGATCGATATTCCTGGCCCAGCGTTCGTACCGTTGACCGGCCTGGCTGTCGCGCACGAAGTCTTGATTCCAGGCATGTACCTGCCGGAGGTCGGCGTAACCGCCCTGGGTGAACGCGCGAACAAGGTTCAGCGCTGCCGCGCTCGCGTTGTAAGCCTCAATGAGCCGTCTGGGGTCCGGGCGGCGAGCGTCGACATCGAAGACCAGTTCGTTGACGCCGTCACCGAGGTAAGAGTTAGCTGTGACGCCGTCGCGAACTTCGGTGGGCGCTGAGCGCGGTTTGAAGTACTGACCGGCCATCCGACCGACCTTCACGACCGGCATCTGGGCGCCGTACGTCAGCACGACTGCCATCTGCAGGACAGTCTTGAGTCGTGCTCGAATCGAGTCCGCAGTATTAGCTGCGAACGTCTCGGCGCAGTCGCCGCCCATCAGCACAAAAGCCTCACCCCGCGAAACGGCGGCCAGATGCTCGGTCAGCTGATCACATTCACCCGCGAATACCAAAGGTGGGCGCGTCTCAAGCTCACGACGAACCATCTCTAGTTCAGCGGCCTGCGGCCAAATGGGCTGATGTGCGGCTGGCAGGTCCGGCCAGGAAAGTGTCGCGCTCGGATCGGGTAGCTGTGCCTGCAGATGTGCCGACGCTCCGGCAGACGCATTGGGCGGAAGAGCGGGGAACGAAGGGCTCACGGGTGGTGTCACGGCCCAAGCGTAACGCGAGCCTGGCGGGCCGTGCCCGATGCATTTCCCCTCCAGGCACTATCGGGGTGAGCTAGCGCGAGCCGAAACACCCCCTCCGATGCCGCCGGTGGGCCCCGTTCCGTGCGAACCTTTCGGCTATGTCTTGGGACGCCTGGGTGACGGTCGCCGTCATCGTCGCTGTTCTAGCCTTGCTGATTCGAGGTCGCACCTCGCCAGCACTCGTTGTGCTCGGCGGATCAGTCGCCTTGCTGGCCTTCGGTGTGATCAATACCGAACAAGCACTCAGTGGGTTCTCGAATCCCGCACCGTTCACTGTCGCGGCGCTCTACATCGTCGCTGCCGCCGTGCAAAAGACGGGAGCCCTCACGCCCCTGCTGCATCGGGCACTGGGCAACCGAACCGGCAGTGCGACGCCCCATCCTGCGCCTAGCTGTCCCGGCCGCTGGCGCATCAGCATTCCTGAACAACACCCCGATCGTCGCCATGCTGATCCCCGAGGTGCAAAGTTGGGCCGAGCGGCACAAGATATCCATCTCAAAACTACTGATGCCGCTGTCGTTTGCAGTCGTGCTGGGCGGAACCGTCACGATCATCGGCACCTCGACGAACCTGGTGGTCTCTGGCCTAATGCAGTCCAGCGGGATGGGGTCGCTCGGATTCTTCGAGATTGGCAGAGTTGGCCTGCCCATCGCCGTCATCGGCATCGCCGTAATGGTTATTTTGGCGCCCCTAGTGCTGCCTGCACGACGTTCAGTCAAAACCGAGTTGGCTGAACAGTCAAAGTCCTTTTACGTGGAAATGGTAGTGACTCCCGGCGGCCAAATGGATGGGGCAACGGTAGAGGCGGCCGGCTGTTCTAGACCTAGAAGGCGTGTTCCTCACATCCATCGATCGAGGCGACACTGTCATCGCACCAGTAAGCCCGCGCACTATTCTGCGAGCCGGAAACCGCCTTCGCTTCGCTGGCCAAGCCAACAAGGTCCTCGACCTGACAGAGCGCCGGGGGTTGGAATCGGCCGAATCCGAACACGTCATGAGCCTGGAAGATCCGGCGATCCGGTACTACGAGGCGGTGATCGGTTCCGTTCCCCACTGGTGGGCCACAGTCTGAAGGATGTCGGCTTTCGAAGTACGTACCAGGCAGCCGTTGTGGCCATCCACCGCGACGGCGACCTGGTCGATGCAAAACTCGGGCAGGTCCGACTGCGGGTCGGCGACACACTGATCGTCCTAGCTGACCCCGGGTTCAAGGATCGTTGGTCCAACCGGGACGACTTCCTGCTCATCGCGTCGATGGACTCCGCCCCCTCGTTGCCGGTCCCGACGTCCAAAGCACTACTGGCGATTGGCGTTCTGGCCGCGATTGTCCTGCTGGCGGTCTTCAATGTCGTGCCGATCCTGGTTGGTGCGCTGGTCGGTGCGGTTGCACTTGTCACCTTCAACGTGATCTCCTCCGCCGAGGCGAGGAGATCAGTGGATCTAGAGGTCGTTGTCATCATCGCGGCAGCGTTCGGTCTGGCTGCAGCTATGGAGACCTCAGGTCTTGCGCAAACTGTTGCCAACGGCATCGTCTACGCCTTCGGGGGCTGGGGCGATCGAGGCACGTTGCTGGGCATCATCTTGGCGACCGTCATTCTTACTGAAATGATCACCAACAATGCCGCTGCCCTGCTGATGTTCCCGATTGGCATCACCATCGCCGCCAACACAGACCTGTCGCCGGTGGGTGTGGCGATTGCGATCGCGGTTGCGGCGTCAGCGTCGTTCCTTACACCGATCGGGTACCAAACCAACACCATGGTCTACGGCCCCGGCGGCTACCGCTTTGGTGATTACGCGCGCCTCGGACTCCCCCTGACGATCATCGTCGTATCGATGCTGGTGTGGCTCGTACCGATAATGTGGACGTGATCGCCTGCCGGTCTGAGGTGGAAGCCTTCGCCTCATCCTGCGCCGACTGCTCAGCGATCTTGGCAAAGAACTGCTCCTCGGCTTCGCGTTTCGGGTACTTCCACGCAACCAACCCAGCGGCAAACAAGATCAGTACCAATGCGAGTGTGTAGGCGACCGACTTACCTTCCGTGAACGCCTTATTTGCAGCATCAATGATCTGCTCAGATTGGGCCTGAGGGAACGATTCAGCGACTGACTGAGCGCCCTGATAGGACCCAATGATTTGTTGTGCTGCCTCATCGGACAGTTGATCAGCCTCGCTGGCGGGTAGCCCAGCGAACGCCTTAACGAAGTAGTTCGCGTACACGACGGCCAGAATGGCACCCATCGCCGATTGCATGATGGCGCCACCGAAGTCGCGCGTCAGGTCCGTGAAGGCAGAACCCATTCCGGCCCGCGAAACGGGCAGCGAGGCCATCAAGGCGTGGGCGGCGGGCGTGACAGAGATGCTGACACCAGCCCCAACAACGCCGTAGGTCAACAGCACGACGTAGATCGATGCACCTTGGCGCCATCCCACCACCATGATGAGAAATCCGAGCGCGACGATCAGTAGGCCCACGATTAGTGTGAATCGGGAACCCTTCGTATTCACCAACTTGCCGGAATACGGAGCTAAACCAATCATGAAAACTGTTGAGGGCAAGGGTCACGAGGGCCGCCGTGAGGGTGCTGTAACCCAGCACATTTTGAGCGAACTGTTGTCCGAGGAACAGCGCTCCCATCAATGACCCAAAGGTGATCGTGCCCGCCACCGCCGCCACCCAAAACGGTGGAACGGCGGCAGCATGAAGGTCGACGAGGGGATTGGACGCTCTCCGCTGTCGCACGATGAAGAGCACGGTAGCGGCAACCGCAACGACCAGAAAGCCGATCTCGAGGGCGTCGATCCCATGGGGTAAGCGCTGAACTGCAGTGACCAGGGAGGCCACCGCAACGACGGACAGGACACCCCCGAGGTGATCGACGGGCTCCGATCCCTCGCCTTTGTCCGCCGGGACATACTTGGCTGCCAGCAGAAAGACGACCAACGCTATCGGCAGCGCGAACAAGAACACCGAACCCCACCAGGCGACCTCGAGCAATGCGCCGCCGACAACTCCACCTAGCGAGGCTGCTCCACCCCCGATACCTGACCACAAGGCGATCGCCTTCGTCTTTGCGGTACCTCGCCACATCGCCGTGATTAGCGACAGTGTGGTGGGAAACATCAGCCCAGCAGCGAGCCCGGCCACGAAGCGGGCTGCGATGAGGAACTCGACTGTCGGGGCGTACGCCGATGCTAGACCCGCAGGAATGGTTAGAGCCGCACCGAGCAACAGCAACCGGCGCCTGCCGTAGCGGTCACCGATAGCTCCCAAATACAGGACAGAGGAGGCCAACCCCAGGGTGAACATCGAGGCAACGGCGGTCTGTTGCACTGTGGTGGCGCCTAGTTCGCGCCCGATGTCGGGTAGCGCCACGTTGGCAATCGACAGGTTAATATTTGCGACGAACGCCCCAGCGATCAAGGTCACCAAGATGATCGCTGCGCGCGGAGGAACCTCTAATCCACTCGAGCCTTTCGAACCCGCATTAACTGATCCGCTTGTAGTCACTACCGACGCTCCCTGGTCACACCGATCAACTCGTCGGGCCTAGCTTTGTGACTGCGCCCGTCCCGCTAATCATGAACGACGCGGGTGCCCTTTGGCTCACCAATGGCGGCGAGCATCTCGTTGAACCAAGGGGTGTCGATGTCGAACGGCTTCCCACCAGCGATCCGTGGGAACTCGATGGGGCGCAACTCGTCGTTGGCATCCTCATCTTGACCAATCACGCCACCTTCACCACGCAGCGCCGCGTCCACCGCTAGGTCGGTGCAACGCTCGATCAGCGCAAGATCGGCAGCATTGGATGGGGCAGACCGCGAGAAGTAGCCACTCTTGAACACCTGCGTCTTCTCGGCTCCAAGCATCTTTGCGAACTGGTCGCCGAACCACTGGCCTGGATTGACCTGATCTAGGCGTACGTGGCCGAACGGATCGCGGGGCACCTCTTCACCGGCCGCCTCAAGTTCCGCCACAATCCCGTCTACTCCGGCACCCTCGGACAGAAAGATATTCACGTTTCCGAGTTCATCCATCGTGGCACGCAAGCGCTCGGCCTCTGCCGCCAAATCGATGTCCATCTCCGGCACGAAGATCGCGTGGACGTCCCAGGAGGCTTGCGTTAGCTCAAGTTCGGGCACCCAGTTGCGCCCCATGAGCCACTTTCGGTACTCGGCGGCGGTCGCTGCGGCCAGCCAACCACAATGTCGCCCCATCACTTCGTGGATGATCAACGAGCGTGGGTTGGCGGTGTGTTCGGCGATCACATTCTGGGCAAAAATCGAACCTTGTTCTGCCGCGGTCCAAGCGCCAAGAGACTGCTTAATGGATAGACGTCGTTATCGATCGTCTTTGGGTAGCCCAACCACTGTGAGCTCATAGTTGTTCTCGTGCTAGATAGGCCGCTAGATCCGCAGCCGTGGTGTTCGTGTCGTCCCCGCCGATCGTGTGGAGCACATCGACACCATCGCGGGTGAGTTGCTCGGCAGCGGCCGCTAGCGGGTCCACGCCCTCCGCCACGAGACCGCGCCTGACACAGTCCTCGACGTTGGTCAGCTTTACTCGGCTGTTCCCGATTGGGCTACCGCCATACTTGTGCAGTTCTCCGGCTCCGGCGCGAGCCTGCGGCGTGATCTGAATCGAACGGCCGCGCAGCAATCCGTCGTAACCATCGAGGTAGGCGATCAGCTCAACCTCTGGTGCGATTTGGGTGTATCGCTCAATCAAACCGCCCACCGCAGTAGACAAACAAGGGGCAAGTCCTCCGGCGGTGAGCATCGCAACTCTTCGAACTGTCATAGCTCACGACCCTAGCGGTTTCACCGCGCTGTCGGGGACTCGATGGCGGGGAATGTTCACCCTTTGGCCCTGCACCTACGGACTTGGTACTGGGACCCGATCGCGCTTCTGACGTGCTATCACCGTCTCATCGGCACTATCTTCACGTCATGACAATCTTGGCTATTGACGCTGGCACGACCGGCGTGACCGCACTGCTCGTTAGCAAGGATGCCCGCGTGGTAGCTCGAGGCTACTCGGAGTTTCCCCAACACTTCCCCGCCGATGGCTGGGTCGAGCACGACCCCAACGAGATTTGGGCAGCGACCTTAGCCAGTGTCGAGGCGGTGTTGGCTTCGGACGCCATCACCGAACATGGTGCACCGACGGCGGTCGGTATCACCGATCAACGCGAGACGATCGTGCTTTGGGACCGCGAGACGCTCGGAAGCGCGCGAATGGCCATTGTCTGGCAGGACCGCCGTACGGCCGGATTGTGCGACCAACTCAAGGCCGACGGCCACGAGGCACGAGTGCGCGAACTCACCGGCCTGCGCCTTGATCCTTACTTCTCCGCCACCAAGCTCACCTGGATCTCCCGGCAAGAGCCCAATGTGTGGGCTGGAGTGCTTGAAGGTCGCACGGCGATTGGCACGATCGATTCGTACTTGATTGCTCGTATGACCCGCGGTGTCACGCACGTCACCGATGCGTCTAACGCTTGTCGGACCCTGCTCTTCGACATCAATACTGGCGAGTGGAGCCAAGAACTCTGCGAGCTGTTTGGCGTACCAATGGCCGCACTTCCAGAGGTTGTGCCCTCGTACGGCCAGGTCGGCATGACGGATCCAGCCGTATTCGCCGGACTCGAGTTGCCGATTGCTGGAATCGCCGGTGACCAGCAGGCCGCACTGTTCGGACAAGCTTGTTTCGACGTTGGAATGTCCAAATGCACGTACGGCACAGGGTCTTTCATCCTGGTCAATACCGGTTCGGAGATCGTTCGCTCTGACGCGGGGTTGCTGTCCACCGTTGCGTGGAAGAACCCCGACGGCACACTGACGTACGCCCTTGAGGGTGCCATCTTCGTAACCGGCTCGGCTGTTCAGTGGCTGCGAGACGGCCTCGGCGTCATCGAGTCAGCATCCGAGACCGAGGAGATTGCCCTTTCTGTACCGAACTCCGCTGGCGTCGTCTTCGTACCCGCCCTAACCGGTTTGGGGGCGCCCGACTGGGATCCAAACGCGCGCGGAGCGATCTTCGGACTCACCCGAGGAGCCACCGACGCACATCTAGTCCGAGCGACTCTGGAAGCGATCGCTTTCGAAGTTCGCGATGTCGTTGACGTGATGGTCAACGAGGCTGACGTCGAGATGCCCCGACTGACCGTGGACGGCGGGGCGGCAGCCAACAACTTCCTCTGCCAGATCCAGGCCGACCAACTTCGGGTCCCGGTCGTTCGAAGCGAGATTCTGGAGACCACTGGTCTCGGCGCAGCATTCCTGGCCGGACTCGGGACCGGAGTATGGAGCAGCAAGGAGGAACTGGCCCACACGTGGCGCTCAGACCGGACTTTCGAACCAGAGGCACGCGACGAGCAGGCTCACCGCCGCTGGCGAGTCGCCGTTGAGCGTACAAAGGGTTGGGCTACTGCTGTCAGCAAGTAGCTAGCCCGCAAGCTAGACGGTTTTCTTGTCCGCCTCGGCAAGTTGTTTCTTGGCGCGCGAGGCGTACATGTCTAGGTACTCCTGATCCGACAGCGCCATGATTTCGTACATGATCTCGTCGGTCATAGACCGAAGGACGAACCGGTCGTTGTCCATTCCTTCGTAGCGCGAGAAGTCCAATGGTTCGCCGATGCTGATGTACACACGTCGGACTCGGGGAATATTGCTACCCGCTGGCTGAATCTCGCGGGTACCCCGTAGAGCGACGGGAACCACGCGTGCGTTGGCGGCGAGGGCCATTCTGGCGACCCCAGTGTGTCCTCGATACAGGCGACCATCGGGTGAGCGCGTGCCCTCGGGGTAGATCCCCAACACGTTTCCGCTGTCAAGCACTCGGACGCCGGTGCGCAGGGCGGCCTCGCTGGCGTTGCCACCGGACCGGTCAATCGGAACTTGTCCGACCCCCTTGAAGAACGTGCGCATCCAGAATCCTTTGAATCCTGGGGTAGTGAAGTACTCGTCCTTGGCCAAGAACGTCATGGGTCGCTTGACCATCAACGGCAAGAAGATCGAATCCACGAAAGAATTGTGGTTAATCGCCATGATCACCGGACCGGACTCTGGGACATTCTCCAGCCCGCTTACTTTCGGTCGGTAGAGCAGGCGCAACAGCGGTCCTAGCAGGATGTATTTGAGGATCCAATACAGCACAGACCTGATCCCCTCCTAAGACACAAAGTCGACCCACAGGAAAATCCGGTGGTCGCGAAGCCTTCACCTTAGAGCCCCGCGAATGCCAGCGGCAACGGACTCCGGCTAATGGTGCCCCCATCCGGTGCTGTTATGCATGGAATTGACAAGAAGCGGTAATAAAATCTCGTTCCTGGCGGCAAGATAGAGTGAGGCCAGATCGCGGGGTCGCGGGGTGATACTCAGGACGTCCGCCTGTTCAAACCAAACCAACGCGTGCGCACTGCGCACGCCCTGCAAGGAGGAACCGTGCCCCTACTACCTGATGCCGAGCCGTTCTCACACGATGGGAACAAGATCGGCGTTCTAATCAGCCACGGTTTCACCGGCCAACCCAAATCCGTCAAGCCGTGGGCCAAGTACCTCGCCGACGCTGGCTACACCGTTCGCGCTCCGCGACTTCCGGGGCATGGCACGAGTTGGCAAGAGATGAACAACACCGTGTGGCAAGACTGGTACGCCGAGTTTGAGCGCAACTACCGCGAACTCGCCGACAGTTGCGATCACGTGTTCGTGATGGGCCTATCGATGGGCGGGTCATTGGCCCTGCGCCTAGCCGAGGAGAAGGGCGATGCGATCGCCGGTCTCGTGATCGTGAACCCCGCCGTTCATAGCGAGCGACCGGATCGGTTCCTGCTTCCAGTTCTGCGCTTGGTCGTCCCGGCGTTCCCTGGAATCGTCAACGACATCAAGAAGCCGGGCCAGGACGAGGGCGGCTACCCGCGCATCCCCCTCAAGGCCGCGTACTCCCTGACCCACATGTGGTCTGCTATCAAGTCCGATATCAACAAGGTGACGCAACCGCTGCTGATCTTCCGCAGTGCGGACGACCATGTTGTCGAGCCGTCCAACACGGCGTGGATCATGGCCAACGTCGCGAGCAAGGATGCAGAAGAAGTTGTCCTGCACGACAGCTACCACGTGGCTACCATCGACAACGAAGCCGAGGTCATCTTCAAGGGCAGCGACGAGTTCATTACCCGAGTCCTGGCGGAGGAACAGTAGACATGCACGACAACGAGAGTGCTGACAACTTTGTCCCGCCTGACCCACCGCCCATCACCATCACCGACCCGATTAAGGCTGCCGCGCTAGCCGGAGTTATCGGAGCACCCCTGGTATTCGTGATCGTCGGGATCTTGTTGACCTACGAACCGGTACGGCTCGGCACGGCGTGCGTCATCATCTTTGTCGCGAGTTTCCTGGTGCTGTTCTTCCGATCGCCCAAGGACAAGGCTGGTCGCGACTCAGGTTGGGATGACGGTTCCGCTCTTTAGGCTCTGCAGTTGGCATAGGCTCTGCAGTTGACTAGATCCTGGCTAGGTCAGCCGCCCCAATCAGGCCGGCTGAGTTGCCAAGTGTGGCAAGTTGGATTCGGGGATTCGGTCGTGTGCCGACGCCCGACAGCGCGGAGAGAAAAGCCCGGCGCGTCGGAGCAAGCAGCAAGTCCCCAGCCTCGCTGACGCCCCCACCGATCACAACGCAGGCTGGATCGAGCACTGCTGTGAGGTCCGCGATTCCTTGGCCGAGCCATCGGGCCAAAGAATCGAAGGCAGCCAGGGCCACGACATCATCGAGTCGAGCGGCCTCGGTGATGTCCTTGCCTGACACTCCCTCGGGACTGCCATCGCCCAAACTCAAGAGGATCTTGGCCTCGTCGCGCCGCTCGGCGGCCAGCATCCGCGCTTCTCGAACCAGCGCATTGCCGCTGGCGTATTGCTCCCAGCAACCGCGATTGCCGCAGCCGCACAGTCGGCCCCCTGGCTCAACACAAAAGTGGCCGATCTCGGCTGCGACCCCGTGGGCACCCCGGTAGAGGGAGCCGCCCAGAATCAGACCGCCGCCGATCCCGGTGCCAACAGTCACGCAGACCATGTCTAGCGGGATGTCCTCTCCGCCGAATCTATACTCGCCCCAAGCTGCGGCGTTCGCGTCGTTCTCGACGACGACAGGGATCCCGACTTCAGTCTCGATTGCGGCCTTGAGTGGCTCATCCTTCCACCCAAGATTCGCTGCCATGAGCACTCGCGAGCGCTTCTCATCGATGAAACCAGCGAAACCGACTCCGACCGCCTCGATCGAATAGTCAGCCTGGTAGTCGCGCACGAGGGAGATAATCGTCGCTTCGAGAGCTTCAGGGTCTCGCCCGACGGTCTTGCGAACATCCATCTGCAGCACGGTTCCGGTGTCGTCAACCACTCCCCCGGCGACCTTGGTTCCCCCGACGTCGATACCGACAGTTATGGCCATGCCCGGACTCCTCAGGATTCGCAACGTGTGTCGTTACACCGTAGCGACGAGTGGGGGTGCGCGCCAACCTAGAGGAGCTAGTCGATGTTGATGTGCTCAACGCCGCTCGAGGCAGATCCACCCGATTGGCTCGTCACAGTGTCCAGGGCTTGCTTCAACGCAGCCGTCACCAGCGCGAGCGCATCAGTCACCCCTTGCGCGGCCTCTGGGGATACCTCGTTCAAGACATCCATTCCTTGGCAGATCGGGCAGACCTCGCAGGACATCGTATGCTCGCCAGCGCCCGGACCGGGGTCAGGTTGCTCTCTCGGTTCACCCGCGGTACCGGTAGCACTGGCAGTTGCAGTCCGCACAGTGTCGCTCGCCTGCTCCACGACTCCCCGCAAGATCTCCCCAACCCCCGAATCTTGCGCCCACGTGGCCACTGCCGCAGCCAGTTTGACGGCCTCTTGCGCTGCGGAACTCACCGCGTGCGGGTTAGATCCGTCCTCATCGAAGTCCTCATGCCACCACGGTGGTTGGTCCTGACCGGCGTACCCGCCGGACCCAGTTGTCGCGGAATCGTCGGGAATCTCGTTGCTTTGTGAACCGCCGGAATGGTCAGATTCTTGATTCACTTTGGACCTTTCGCCGCAGCGGATGTGTGGGGTAAGCGAGGCGCGGAATCGGAACTCATGTCTTGTCCGCAATGAAGTCAATCAGAAGTGCTCCTGGCTCGAGTCTGGCCCCGCCGATTACTGCCAGTCGTAGCGCGCTTGGCAATGAGATTACGCGCCGGTGCGCTCCCACCGTCACCACTAGCTCGTCACCTCGACGCCCTAGATCGACTTCGCCCTTTGCTACCAGCGGTAGCGCCAGCCGCAACTCAAATCCCGCAGTGGTACGCCGAATCGACATCGGATCTGGAACCTTGTTGACGGTAGTTGGGTCGTCGCCGTCGTAGAGTTCGACAGCCAGCGCCGACAAAGCCGCCGGACCCACCGGCTCACCTGCTTGGTAACCGGCTCGCCACACCGGCACGGGTTCGCAGTCGGCGTCGATACGATCGAGTTGCACTTGCTGCGCGGCCACCCAGTTGGCGCGCCAGTCGTCAGCGTCGGCCGTCGGGAAGATCCGATTCACCACCACCCCATCCACCCGGTAGCCATACAGCGCCAGCGTGGTGAGGGTTCGCCTCGCCTCGGCAAAGACCACAGCCTCTGGAGTCGTCACAAGGCGAACTGACGCCTGGTCTCCAGTCAGGATGGCCCGAACATCTGCCAGGTCTGAGTGCAACTGCTCGATCGCATCCAGCACTCGATCACGCGGCATTGGGACACCACTTGCTTTACGCAGGATTGGACGCAGGACTCCAAGGATGCGCCGCTCCGTGGGCCAAATTCGATCCATGTACCAACGGAGCGCATCTGGCAGCGCCAGCAGCCGAAGTGTCTCCGCGGTTGGGGCGCAGTCCAAGATCACCACATCCCATGCCCCACTGTTGACCCGGTCGCGGACTTCGAGTAGCGCCAGCACCTCCTCAGCGCCCGGCAACACCGTGAGTTCTTCGGCCTCGATTGGGTCGACACCGGCCGAATCGAGAACTGTCAGTAAGTACTGCTGGATCTCGCCCCACGCTCGGGTGAACCGGTCTCGCACATCAACGTGCAACGACCACAGATTCGGCGCGACTTCAGTCGGACCGTCGCCGTAGTTCGGCTCGGCCAAACCTAAGGCGTCAGCCAGAGAGTGCGCCGGGTCAGTGGACAGCACGAGCGTTTTGTTCCCGGCCTGCGCGGCTAGTGCCGCGGTTCCAGCGGCGACGGTGGTCTTACCCACGCCGCCTTTACCGGTGAACAACAACGTCCGCATGTCTTTAGAGGCTCTCGACCCTCTTTTTGAGCCCATCTAGCGCGGTCTTGACCATCTTCTTCTCCGCCTGTTTGCGAAGGATTCCGGGGACCTTGATGGAGAGTTCGACCTCAAGTTCGTAGCGGACGTTAAAGGTGCCATCGCCGTTATCTGTGAGGCTGTAAATCCCGTCTTCCTTAGTCAAGACCGTGCCCTCCACGAGCCACCACTTCACTGACTCGACACCATTCCATTCGTACTCCAACACGAAGGAATCCTTGATCGGCCCCGAGGCGAAGTCCATGCGAATCACCTTGCAGCGACCGTCTGGAAACGCCTCGAGGATCTCCGCGGACTTCACGCCGTCGGCCCACTGAGGATAAGCAGGAAGGTCACCGATCACATCCATGATCGTCTCGGCGTCGCCGTGGATATCAATATTGCCCTGTGTCTTGTCGCCCATCTGCTACTTCTCCTCGTCGTTATTGTCACCGGTAGGTGTCTGAGTCTCGCTGGTCTCGCTGGTCTCGACACGGTCTTTGAGACCTGCTAGCGCGGTCTTCACAATCATCTTCTCAGCGCGGTTCCGAATCTTGCCGATCATCGGGATACTCAACTCGACCATCAGCTCGTATGTCACCAACACACCGCCCTCGGCCTGTGGAACGAGTGTGTAGGTCCCCTCTTGGGCCTTGACCAAGTCTCCCTCGATCAGGTGCCAACTCACGCTGCGGCAACCGTTCCAGTCATAGACAAGGACGAACGTGTCGGAGATCGCTCCAGGATTGAAGGAAAACTTGGCTCGTTTCGGCCGCCCGTCGGGGAACTCTTCGAGCACCTCGACCGCATCGATACCGCTACTCCACAGTGGATAGGCGGGCAGGTCGGCAATCACATCCATGATGGCCTCCGGCGACCCGTCAATGGTGATCTGACCACTCGTTTGCTGTGCCATTACCCTCCCTCACCCGCGCGCAGCGGCAAGGCTACCCGGCTATCGCCGCTGTTGGGCGAGACATCCAACCGAAATGGCTCTCGCCGCGCACGAAAATGTCCCACATTTAGGCACTCAGTGCGCCCAACTCGATAGCGACTCGCTAGCGGTTGATGTACGTGCCCGAACAGCGCGTAGCGCGGCTGTACAGCGCGAATGAAGTCGAGCAGCGAATGGCTTCCGATCTCGAATCGGCGAGCCACCACGTCGAAGGTGAGATCTGGAATCGCCGGTGGAATGTGCGTACACAGCACGTCCACCTCGCCGAGCGCGGCGACCTTGGCATCAAACTCGCTGACGGAAATCTCGTTCGGCGTCCGGTAGGGCGACTGTAGTCCGGCGCCCACGAACCCGAACCTCACTCCGTCGACTTCGCGCACCTCGGCATCAACAACGGTGTGGCCTTCTCGCAGGTACGGTGTTGCGAGGGCCGGAACGTCGACGTTTCCGAAGGTCAACATTGCGGGTTGCGGGAGCGCCGCAAAGAGGTCTTCGTACTGGGATCGAATGATGGACGTGAAGTGCTCCATCCGGGTCGCGGGATCAGTCGATCCACTGAGCCGCTCCCACTCCCGCGCCGTCAGCGCTCGCGCCTCATCGAAGCGCTTCGCCAGCCTCAGCCGGATGTACTCGGCTGTCACGTCCGTGCCAAAGACCTCAGCGAAGGCACCTTCACTGGGGTCTTCGTAGTCCAAGTACAGCAACAGATCGCCTAGGCAAATGAATACGTCCGCATCCTGCGCGGCGATGGCGAGTTCCTTGCTCGCGCCGTGGACGTCACTGACCACATTCACCCTCACGACATCACCGCCGAGGTAGCTACGAGCCGATCCGCCTCAAGCTCATCTTTGAGGTCCCAGAAGACCGCCTTGGCCCGCTTCGCCGCCGCCACTCGTGCCTTGTCCGCAGCACGGCGCCCTCGCGGATTGTCAGCAAAGCGGACAGGCTCGGTCCGGGAACGGCCCGCGGTGGGGTCCACTCGCAGGTAGTAGTGCACGATCACCCCGTCGGCGAAGGGTTCCAGCCAAATCTCGGTCGATCCCACGAATGAGCCGCTGACCGACCAGCGAATCCCGGCTAGTCCCCTATCCATGAACACGGCCAGGTCCATGTCGGGAAACCAGCGATGCCAACGCCGTTGCTCGGCGACAACCGCGGCTACACGTGCCGGGCTGGCAGCGATGAAGGTCTCATCTATCAAATCGATACCCGCCACAGACGCGATCGTAGCGCCCCATCCGCGTGCTACGGGGAACCTGAGTGGCTTCGCGTAGCGCCGTGCGCTCGGTAATCCCAATTCGAATTCGGCCAATCGACTAGCTACTAGGGCGCTAACCGGGCACCCTGTTAGCTGTGGAGCGCCCCCCTGCCGGATCTGACGACGCTGTCGGCTCCGACGCCGTGTCGGCCCACGCCTTGCTGCGGGAACTGCGAGAGGTGGCCCGTGCTCTGCCGAGCGGCCTCGACGAGGTCAGTCTTGGTCAAATGATGTTGAACCAGGTGCGCGACGACGCACCGTTTGACTCCGCCGTGCTGTTCACGCTGACTGACTCTGATCATGTCGTTCCGTTGACGGAGTTGAGCTCGAACCGGGTCAACTGGGCGATCGATGAACACCATCCGATGTGGCAACACGCGCACACAACGGGGGCCACAGCAACTCGGTTCGGCTCATTCTCGGATTCGCAGGACGGCGTATGCGCGCTGCTACCGATCACCCTGAGCGGGCGGCTGATCGCGGCCGTGGCAGTTGAACGCTCGGGTGAAATGTGGACCGACAACGAGCTTGCCGTCGCTGCGCGTCGACTCGACGACTCCGCCCTGCAGCTTGATTCCGGTCGGTTGTTTAGCGAAGTCCGCGCGTTGGCAACGGTCGAGGAACGCCGCCGACTGGCCCGAGAGATCCATGACGGAATCGCGCAAGAAATCGCTTCACTTGGGTACGTCGTGGATGAACTCGTCGATGAGGAGGCGGATCCAGCGCAACGTGAGCGCATCTCGCAGTTGCGAAGCGAGTTGAGCCGGATCGTGGGCGAGCTCAGGCTTTCGATCTTCGACCTTCGCAGCGATGTACTGCCTCACAGTGGGCTCGGCGCCGCGTTGTCTAGCTACATCCGACAGGTCGGCACGTCATCTGGGTTGACAGTGCACCTTGTACTTGATGAGTCGGCTGATCGTCTCAGGGTCGACACCGAGATGGAGTTCCTGCGAATCGCTCAGGAGGCCGTGACCAACGTCCGTCGCCACGCGCAGGCTAAGAATCTGTGGGTAACGTGCCGGGTTAGCCCGCCGCACGCCTTCTTGCGGGTCGCCGATGATGGCCGTGGACTAGGCTCGCCGCGCAACGACAGCTACGGCTTAGACATTATGCGAGAGCGTGCTGGACGACTCGGGGTCGATCTGACGGTGCGCAAACGCGATGGAGGCGGCACGGTAGTCGAGATAACTCTTGGCAACCCTCGCTTCGAAACGCTGCCGGACCAGAAGAAGTCGAGGGTACTGAAGGGATGGCGACGTGCCAATCACGATTCTGATCGTTGATGATCACGAACTAATCCGCCAGGGCCTGCGCAGGGCATTTGAACGCGTCGGGGACTTTGAGGTGGTTGGCGAGGCCGGCAACGTCGCTGATGCCAGTCAGTTGCTGAGTAGCTTGTCCCCCAACGTCGTCATTTTCGACGTGCGCTTGCCGGATGGATCCGGAATTGATGCAACCCGCGATGCCAGGGAGCGGTTCCCAGATATGGGCATCGTGGTGTTGACGATGTACGCCGGGGACCAACAGCTATTCGACGCGCTGGAAGCTGGCGCCAGTGCTTTTGTACCCAAGAACGCTCCGGCCGAGGACGTCGTCGCCGCCGCCCGCCACGCAGCATCATCTCCGCGGGCATTCACCGCAACTGATCTCGCCGAGGCCATGAAACGACGGATGTCACCGTCTGGGCCGAAGCTAAGCCCCCGCGAACGCCAAGTACTGCAACTGCTCGCTGACGGACTCGGAGTCGCTCAGATCTCCCGGCAGCTTTACATCAGTGAGTCGACAACTAAGACGCACATATCCAAACTGTACGAGAAACTTGGCGCTGCGAACCGGGCGCAGGCACTGATGTCTGCTCTGCGCTTGGGACTACTCAAGCAATCAGAACAGCAGTACTAGTCCTGGTCAATCGAGATGACCTCCGTAGACCCGCAGATCGGGCGTAGCTGGCGCCCGGCGGCCATATTGGCGATCATCGCCGTCGCAATCTTGGTGGTGGCAACGACCGCGGGATCGTTGCGCGACCTAGATGTGTTCTGGCACATCCGACTCGGCGACGAGCTTTTGAGCGGCGTCAGCATTTACGACGCAGGCAGCACATGGTCTTACGCGCCGGTGCAAGACAACTGGGTATCTACCCAGTGGATCGTGGAGATCATCTTTGCGCTGCTCAACGGCGTCGCCGGTTTCAATGGACTCGTCGGATTCCGGGTGGTCACCACAGCGCTTGCACTAGCCAGCGTTGCAGTCGTCTTACTTCGCGACCCGGCTAATCGAATGTGGGCGGTCCTCACGACGTACCTGGCAGCAGCATTTACCTTGTTCATCTTCGCCCAAGACCGTCCACAGCAGGTGTCGTTCATCTTGCTGCCCATCGTGGGCTGGTGGTGGCTGCGCTACCTGCGCGACGGCGTCGCACCACGCTGGTGGGTGGTAGCGGCACTGTGCGCCGTCTGGGCCAATGCCCACGGTTTGTGGATCATGGTTCCGGCTGTCTTGGTGCTAGCGATCATCGGGCGACTGATCGACCGGGAGTCGCCACGCACACTGAGCGCATTGCGCCCCGGACTGTGGGCGCTTGCCGCCGCCCTCGTCGGCGGCAGCCTGACACCGGTTGGACCACTCAACTTGCTCGCTCCGATCAGGTTCGCCGGCACGACGAGCCACATCGTCGAGTGGGATCCGACGGACTTCTTGTCTCTGGTCAGCTTGGGCCTAGGCCTCACCTTGGCTCTGTTCGGTTTGGCATGGGCCAGGGGACGAACCCGACCGGCGCGCTCGGAGGTACTTTTCGTCCTAGCGCTCGCCGCCTTTGGGGCCAGCGCGGCGCGCAACGTTGCGCCCGCTGTCCTGCTGCTAGCGCCACTACTTGCCTGGCGCTTGAGCATCGCCTTCAACGGCCCGCGCCCTTTGACGCCATCTACTGCAATCACCCAACTGGCCAGACCACTGAGCGCGTTCCTGATGGTCTTCGGTGTCCTAATTGGCACAGTCGCCATCGCGACGTCAGATCCCCTGCCACCGGACTCTCGCCCACTGGGCCTCGTCGCTCGGGTCGCGGACTCCCCTGAACCGAGCCGGGTGCTCAACGGATATAACGTCAGCGGCCTTGTACTCTGGTTTGCGCGCCCGGCAGTCAGCGACAGTGAGGTACAGGTCGGAATCGACGGTCGGGCCGATCGGTATGGCGCTGCTTACATTGACGAATACTTGACGATGGAACGGGCAGAACCTGGCTGGAATGAGACACTCGAGGAACTGAACCCAACCGTTGCACTGTTGCCGCAGGACGCCGCCCTGGTGCCCCTACTGCTAGCTAACGGCTGGGTCGAAGACGGAAAAGAGGCTGGATACGTGCTGCTGCAACCGCCGGGGGACGGTCAATGACGCCTACCGAGATCCAGTCCGAGGTCACGCCTGAGCGCACCCGACTGACAGCGATGACCCGTTCCATTCGCGCCAGAGCAGCGCGCACCCGCCAGTGGTGGACTAGTGACAAGTCGCGCCACGTCCGAGGGATACCCGGCCTGAGCGTTACCTACGTCATCTCCAGAGCCCTGCTCATCCTCATCCCGCTGGGCATCATCTTGTATCCGAGCGGTTCCCTCATCGGCAATGACACCCACCTCTACTGGACGTGGTCCGAAGTCATCCTGTCCGGGCACTACCCAGTGGCTGACCCAATGTGGCAGTACCCGCCGTTGGCCGGTTTCGTATTTGTCCTGGGGGCCCATCTGGCAGCCGACCCGTCATTCGGGTTCATCATTTTGGCGCTAGTCGCGGACCTGGTGATCTTCGGTTGGTTGCTGCTGCGGGCACGAAAAACCACGTCGTTGCTCGCGCCGTGGGCTTACGTCTTGGGTGCCTTAGCTGTGGGGCCGGTGTTCCTAACCCGCTTCGACATCTTCCCGACGCTGTTTGCCGTTGGCGCACTGCTGCTCCTGAACAAGCCAGTTCGATCTGGGTTCATGCTCGGCGTTGGAGCCTTGTTGAAGGTGTGGCCGGCATTTCTGCTGGTGTCCTTCCCGCGGAAGAAGATCCCCGCAGCGCTGGCCGGCTTCTTCGCCATCGCCATCTCGGCTAGTGCCCTGCTGACAACCTGGGGGCCTGGATCAGGGACGTTCCTGGCTGAGCAAGGTGAACGAGGACTGCAGATCGAATCCGTCGGCGCCGCTCCGTACGTGTTCGCGAATGCGTTCGGCTACGACATGACGACGATCTTCCGGTACGGATCTATGGAGATCGACGCTACCGGCGCCGGGATGGTCGCGAGCATAGTTGCGCTCAGTGGCTTCGTACTAATGGCGATCATCGGCTTCGCCCGCCTGCGAGGTCGCTTGGAGCACATCGCCGGAGCCGACGTGGCCTTAGCGATTGTGCTCATCTCGATCGCCTCAAGCCGAGTCTTCTCGCCCCAGTACATGGTCTGGGTCGTCGGCATCGCCGCTGTGTGCTTGCTCGATCCCAAGACCGTCATGCGGCCAATCATCTGGCTGTGTATCCCCGCTGCCATATTCGGGCAGCTCGTCTACCCGCTGTACTACGGGAGCATGATGGAGGGCGGAGTCGTTGGCGTGACTCTGCAACTAGCCCGAATCGGGTTCTTGGTCGCTGCAACAGTCTGGGCCACGGCGCGAATCTTGCGCAGGCCGACGCAGCCGGAAACCGACCTCGACGCCGAGTTGGCGCAGGCCGAGTTGGCGCAGTCGGAACTCCTTGCCGGACCCGAGCTTGCTGACTCGTCAGGCGTCCGGGTCTCGCCCGTCGAGAAGGTCAGCTAGACGCTGGGCCATCGTCGACCACTTCCAGTCGGTCTCGATCCATTCCCTACCTTTGGCACCGAGTTCGGCGGCCAATGCAGGATCCTTGAGAATCTCGATGAGGGGGCGCGCTACCGCAACAGGTGAGCCGCCCGGCACCACGTATCCGGTCTCACCTGGCACGACCGCGTCGGGTGCACCCCCACTATCGCCGGCAACGACGGGTAATCCGGTTGCGCTTGCCTCCAAATAGACAATGCCCAACCCCTCGACGTCCCATCCCCTGTTCCGAGTGCGGCAAGGCATGGCGAACACATCTCCCGCGCCATAGTGAGCCGGCAGTTCATCGAAACTTACCGAGCCGGTGATGACCACATCATCGTGTTGACCAGTGCGTGTCACCAGCTCGTCTAGCGTGCCGCGATATGGGCCCCCGCCAACGATGAGTAGCGCTGCGTCCGGAACTTCGCGACGGATCATCGGGAGTGCATGGATCAAGGTGTCTTGACCTTTGCGCGGCATCAACCGCGACACACAAACGATCACTTGGCGGTCCCCGAGGCCATAACGTTCACGCAGGGTCGCTGCGTCCTCCCGCTGAGCAGGATTGAAAGTCTGAGCATCGACACCGGGTACGAGTCGACGCATGGCCCGCTGCGCCCGAGCATTCAGCGCCTGCGCGAGCAACCGGCGGGTGTATTCGCCAAGGTAGGTGATCGTGTCGGTCGACTTACCGATTCGTCTGATCACGGAACGTGAACCAGGCGTGGACGCCCACGCTGCTTCATGCCCGTGGGTAATCCCGACAATCCGCTCGATACCGTGTCGCCGCAGCCCCGGGGCAAGTAGCCCGAGCGGCGCAGTGGCTCCGAAGAGCACTCGGGTCGCCCCGAAGTTGCGGGCGATCCGCTGGGCCTTTCGTGCAACATCCGGCGTTGGCAACATCACCGAATGTGGATATCGAACGACCGGATTGCGTTGGGCCGCGTCAAAGTCCTCTGATCCATGCCACTGGGGAGCCAGAACCACCATCGAGTCTGCGGGTTGGCGTTCAACCAGTCCGTGAACGAACGATTGGATACCCCCAGCGCGAGGTGGGTAGTCGTTGGTAATAACGAGGGTGCGTTCGCTCACCCAGCCATCTTGCCCGACTCCGGGGTGACTAGGCGCAGTGGAGGAACCAGACCCGAGTCTGCCAGCACCCCAATCGCACGCTGCTCCTCACTGACCAGCGTCCCGTCGACCGGCGGTCCAAGCAGCACACTGACCACGCAACCGTCGCAGGCGCTAGGCCCCGCGACGCATGTCTGACAATCAATCAACACAACGAACCTCCTCATGTCACGTTCAGTCGCTGCTGGCGAGATGGCCTCACTTAGCGATAGGGCTGAAGCTATGAGGTGGGTCTGACAACGCGCGATGAGGTGGGTCTGACAACGCCCGCTTCCACGAGCCGGTTCAACTGTTCAGCGGTTACCCCGACCTGCGCCAACACGGCCGCCGTGTCCTCGCCTAGCTCCGGCGCTGACAGTGCTTCGTCGGCATGGCTATCCCATGGCACACAACTGAAGACGGTTGCGTCAGCGCCGTCGGAGAAACGCGCAGTCGTCACTGACCCACGGGTGGTGAACTGCTGATCTGCCAGCGCCTCGGGGACGGATAGGACCGGTCCAACGCAGGTGTCCTCATGAGCTAGGAGGTCGAGCCAGTGCTGACGAGGCGACGCCGCGAAGATCTCTTTGAGTCGGTTCCGCAGCACCTCCTGCCCCGCTGGGTCGAACTGGTCACTCGCCAACTCGGGGTGGCCCAACAGATCCACCATCCGAGAGAAGAACTTGGGCTCAAGTCCCGCGACAGTGATCCACTTACCGTCCGCGCACTCGTACAGGGCGTAGCAGGCTAGGGCGCCCGTGAGGTAGTCCGGTATCGGTGGCGCCGCATTGGTCCCAGCCAGTGTCGCTGTCTGCAGCGGAAGGAGACCCGCAGCGGACTCCGCCATGGATACGTCCGCCCGGTAGCCGTGCCCGGTGCGCTCGGCGACGCGCAGACCGGCCAGGGTCGCGAGCGCTGCGTGTAGCCCGGAGGCCAAGTCGGCGTTTTGCAGGCCTGGCATGGGCGGAGTTCCGTCGGCGTCGGCGACTAAGCCGAGCAGACCCGCGTATCCGGCGGTATTCAGGTCGTGGGCGGGTAGTGCGGCATACGGGTCCGTCTTGGCCGAACGCAGTGATGGAGACATGGACAAGCCTCGGATTTACCTCGACCAACGCCTGCGCTCCAAGGCCGAGTCGCTCAAGCACTCCCGGCCTGAAGGAGTCGACCAGGACGTCGGCGGTCGCGACCATTGTCAGCATCAACTCTTGGCCCGCTGGGTCCTTTAGATCGACGCTCACCGAACGCTTCCCGCGATTCAGAACGACGTGACCGGCGCTTTGCGACTGACCAGGAAACGTCATCATGTGGCGGATACCGTCCCCGCCTGCGGTGTCCTCGATTTTGATGACGTCGGCGCCGAGTCCCACCAGCAGCAAGGTGGCGTAGTTCCCGGGGAGCAGTCGGGTCAGGTCGAGGACGGTGACACCCGCGAGGGGGCGATCCCCGTCTGCTGTCGCCGCGACTGGCGATACGTCAGCGGTCACTATTGCCCGGCCTTGGGCACCGTCACGATCGCCTCTCCGTTGCCGCACCAGCGGCAAGTTACTGACTTCACATCCTCGGAGAGCACCTGTACGTCCTCGATTTCGGGGTCGCCACCCAAATCCGCGTGCCAGTATTCGCGAGTTGAGACCGTGCGGGTTACGTCGAAACGAGTCAAGTTGCCGCACCTCGTGCAGCGCCAGCGAGTGCCGGAGTCTGGGATCTGAACCACGGCGCTATCTTGCCGCCTGCTCGCTCACGACCGCCCACCGGTCCAGCAATTGGTGCAGCCGCCCCGGAATCAATCGCCTCGAACGCGCGCGGCAGGGCAGCGCTGACTCGTTCGGTGACCCCGCCGAGTTGCTCCACGCCGTTGGCCGCGTCCCAGGTGACCAGCGCCGCTGCCGTGTTGAGTGCAACTGCGTCGCGAACAGCCGCCATTGGGCCTGACGTATCGCCCCGGAAGAGCGCTCGGGCAATCTCGGCGTTGAGTTCCGATGTGCCTCCCGTTAGCGAGCGGGCTTCTCCCTCATCGATCCCGGTGGCGTGCAAATCCACCGAGTCCGCCACGACGCCAGTCGATTTGGTGGCGTCCCACACCGAGGTGTTATCGAAGATGGTCACCTCGTCGAGTCCGTCGTCGCCTCGAACGACGAGGGCTTTGGTTCCACGCTGTGCCAGCACATCGGCCATCACGGGGGCTAGGCGTAGGTTTGCGCACCCAACCATCTGTGCTGTTGGTCTTCCAGGGTTGGCCAACGGGCCCAGGATGTTGAAGACGGTAGGAACCCCCAGCTCTCGACGGGCTGGCCCGGCATGTCGCATCGCTGGATGGAAAACAGGTGCGAATGCGAAGCCAATCCCGACTTCGTCGACGCACTTGGCCACACCGCTGGCCGGTAAGTCGATGACTACGCCGAGCTGGGCCAACACATCCGCCGAACCGCATTGGGAACTAGACGCTCGGTTTCCGTGTTTGATGACGCGCGCACCGGCGGCGGCGGCCACGATCGCTGACATCGTCGAGATGTTCACGGTGGCTGCCATGTCTCCACCGGTACCGACAATGTCGAGGCTCGGACCCGCAATCTCAAGTGGTTGCGCGGCGTCGATCATGGCCTCGGCCAGACCACTGACTTCTTGTGCCGTCTCGCCCTTCGCGCGCAGTGCCACGGCGAACCCGGCTATTTGCGCTGGGGTCGCCTGCTCGGTCATGATCTGGGTCATCGCCCAGTTCGTGTTGGCCGCGCTTAGGTCGTTTCCGGCAAGCAGTGCAGAAATCAGGTCTGGCCAGTTTGTGTCGCTCATGCGCCAACAGATGCGGTGCCACTGAGCCGGGCACGTAGTAGCGCCGCGGTTGCCTCGCTCAACACCAGCGGGTCGATCGGATGAGACACCACTGCGTCAGCGCGAGACCACGTCGCCAACCACGCATCCTGTGGACGACCGATCAAGACAAGCATGGGTGGGCAGCGGTAGATCTCGTCTTTGAGTTGCCGGGCGATTCCGAGTCCCCCCGACGGGGCAGCCTCGCCGTCGAGGATCGCTAGATCGAACGTGCCGGTGTCCATCTCTTTGATCACGGCAGGGTGAGTTGCGACCTCGACGAACTCGACCTGAGGCAGTTCGGGTGCGGGTCGTCGGCCGAGAGCCATGCGAATACTTTGCCGCGTCAAGGCGTTGCTGCTGTAAACCAGCACCTTCAACCGCACAGGCGCATCGTTGGCTGGGTTGGCGCTCATTGAACTCCTCGTGATTGCCCGGACTCGCTAGTGGCCCGCAGGGGCGTGGGTTCGAGTCTCCTAGGACTCTCGGCTATTTCGCCTGGCCTAGATGCTACTGCCCCGGCACACCGATTGCCTTCTGTTGCCTGCCGTGCCTGCAAATGTCCGCGCTTATCGGACGCAGAAAACCCAGCACCTGGCTGCCGCAGCAAAATCTGGCGTCGCGCAGGTAATGATTGTGTTTGCGGCTGGTTCGCGCTGGGTTCGAGGTCACGCATCGGTCACGACACGCCGAAATCGTGGGAGATCGGGGGGTCCAAGGGGTATCCGATCTCAGAACCTGCCAGAATGCCGGCGTGGCGACTATTACCCCGCAAGAGGTGCGACCCCGGGTTCCCGCGAACCGTCCCAACATGGTGGCGATCGGGACAATCATTTGGCTTGCTAGTGAGTTGATGTTCTTCGCGGCTCTGTTCGCGATGTACTTCACGCTGCGCTCAGTGAACCCTGACTACTGGGCCGACGAGGCGCAGTTGCTGAATGTGCCGTTCGCGGCGGTCAACACCACCATCTTGGTTCTCAGCTCGGTGACCTGCCAGCTGGGAGTGTTCGCGGCGGAGCGCGGGGATCGAGCCAAGCTGAGAATGTGGTTCATCATCACGTTCCTGATGGGTGCCATCTTCGTATCCGGCCAGATCGTCGAGTACACCGAGCTCATCTCTGAGTACGGTCTGACTCTGTCGTCGTCGCCCTATGGTTCGGCGTTCTACCTGACAACCGGTTTCCACGCGCTCCACGTGACCGGCGGATTGGTCGCCTTCCTATTTGTCTTATCTCGCACTTACGTCACGAAGCGCTTCACGCACGAACAAGCGACCACCGCGATTGTAGTGTCGTACTACTGGCACTTTGTTGACGTTGTGTGGATCGTGCTCTTCGCGATTATCTACATCCTCCAGTAGTGATTATGATGAGCCAAAACCCACCCACCGGCCGTACGACAGGAATGGGGCACCGAAGGTGAACTCCCTCGCAATGCGTCGCCGTCACCGATACGCAGCGCCCGTTCTCGTGCTGCTCACGGTGGCGCTAATCGGAATTCTTTACGCGCTCGTCGGCACCGCCACGAATGCACAGGCCGTCGGTGAGAAGGAAACTGCGGCGAACTCGGAGCAGATTCAAGCCGGACAGCAACTGTTCGCCGAAGGTTGCTCAAGCTGCCACGGCCTTGGAGCCCAGGGCGGCCCGGAAGCTCCCACCCTTATCGGTGTGGGTGCAGCTGCGGTTGACTTCCAAGTCTCGACCGGCCGTATGCCGCTGGCGACTCCGCAGGCTCAAGCGCCAGTCAAGCCCGTCATCTACAGCGACGAGGAGATCGCCCAACTTGCGGCATTCGTGGCCTCCTTGTCACCGGGCCCGGCAATCCCGACTGACGAAGAAATCGACTACCAGGATGCCGACCTCGCCATCGGCGGGGAGCTCTTCCGGACAAACTGCTCGCAGTGCCACAACTTCAGCGGTGCTGGTGGGGCTTTGTCGAACGGTGCGTACGCACCCGATCTTCGTGATGCCACTCCTCGACAAATCTACGAAGCCATGATCACCGGTCCCGAAAACATGCCGGTCTTCAGTAGTGAGACGCTCACACCGGACAACAAGCGAGCAATCATCAAGTACATCCAGCAGATGGATGAGCAGCCCTCCTATGGCGGCTGGGCGCTAGGTTCACTCGGCCCAGTGACTGAGGGACTCTTCATCTGGATTATCGGAATCGGTGGTTTGATTGCCGCCGCAGTGTGGATCGGAGCACGTGTTCGATGAGCGACAAGCAGGTTGAACTCGGCACTCACGACACAGTCGATGAGTCAGCAGAGGGACAGGGCGACGTAGTCCTACCCGATCATCACCCGAGGCGTACGGATTTCGACCCACGGGCAGCCAAGCGGGCTGAGCGACAGATCACTCTCATGTTCATGTTGTCGGCACTGTTCACAGTGCTCTTCGTGATCGCGTACGTGATGATCGATACCGCGGACACGATTCCGGTACCTTTCTTCGGAACATGGAGCGCCAGCAACGCAGCTCTGGGCGTGACGTTCGGCCTTGCGTCGTTCTTCATCGGCGCCGGTGTCATGCAATGGGCAAAGAAGCTCATGTCCGACCGCGAGGTAGTAGCTCCCCGTCACTCGCTGGCCTCTCCTCCGGAGTCGCGCGAAGAGGCAATCGCCGCCTACAACGACGGTGTCGACGACTCAGGGTTCGCCACTCGACGCATCCTGCGCCGCTCACTGCTTGGAGCGATGGCCCTCTTCCCAATTCCGCTGGTCGTCATCCTGCGCGACCTTGGGCCGCTACCGAGCAACTCGCTCTTCATCACCAACTGGGTACCCGGCGAGCGCGTCGTACTCGACGTCACCGGAGCACCCATTCGCCCCGCGGACATCCCGCTGGGCGGAATCGTCTCAGCCATGCCCGCCAGCTTGCCGGAGATCCAGGAAGAAGAAGGCACGCTCAACGCCCGGGCGAAGGATGTTGTACTCCTCGTTCGCATGAATCCAGACGAGATCCGCTCACAACAAGGCGGTAGCGCCGAGGAGCCGTGGGACTACGAAGGCGTTCTCTGCTTCTCAAAGATCTGTACGCACGTTGGTTGCCCCATCGCGTTGTACGAGCAGCGAACTCATCACCTACTTTGCCCGTGCCACCAGTCCACGTTTGACTTGTCTGATTCCGGACGAGTCATTTTTGGGCCGGCCGCTCGGGATCTGCCACAGCTACCGATTATGCTCGACCTCGACGGATACATCGTCGCTAGAGATACCTTCCAACAGCCCGTTGGGCCAAGCTTCTGGGAGCGCGCATGAGTGCGATTATGGACAAAGCCGGAGAGCAAGCGGAGTTTCTTGACGATCGGCTGACTGTTGGCAACTGGGCCAAGCGGAACCTCCGCAAGGTATTCCCAGACCACTGGACCTTCATGTTCGGCGAGATGGCGCTGTATAGCTTCATCATCGTCCTGCTATCCGGCATCTACTTGACGTTGTGGTACGACCCGTCGATGACAGAGGTTGTCTACGACGGCTCCTACGCCCCCCTCAACGGCTTGGAGATGTCCGCCGCATATCAGTCCACTCTGAACATCTCGTTTGATGTTCGCGGTGGGTTGTTAATGCGCCAGATCCACCACTGGGGCGCGATGCTGTTCATCGCCGCCATGACCATCCACATGTTCCGCGTCTTCTTCACCGGAGCGTTCCGCAAGCCACGCGAGATCAACTGGACGATTGGTGTCCTACTGCTGACCCTCGGGTTCGTTGAAGGATTCGCTGGCTACTCACTACCTGACGACCTGCTTTCCGGTACCGGACTGCGCATCGCGGAGGGCATCATGCTCTCGGTGCCCGTCGTCGGAACCTACGTGTCGTTCTTCGTCTTCGGTGGCGAGTTCCCTGGCGATATCTTCATCTCTCGCCTGTACGGCATCCACATTTTGCTGCTTCCCGGCATCATCTTGGCGCTGATCACTGCGCACATGTTGATCGTTTGGTACCAGAAGCACACCCAGTACCCGGGCAAGGGCAAGACCAACGACAACGTTGTGGGTTACCCATTCATGCCCGTCTACATGGCCAAGGCTGGCGGATTCTTCTTCATCACCTTCGGCATCACCGTGTTCCTTGCTGGTGTCGCCACTATCAACCCGATTTGGTCGTACGGCCCGTACATGCCTGATCAGATCACTGCCGGCTCTCAGCCTGACTGGTACATGGGTTGGCTGGAGGGTGGTCTCCGGGCTATGCCTAACTGGGAGACGACTGCCCTCGGCTACACCATCAGCTGGAACGTGCTGATACCCGGGGCACTGCTCTTGGGCATCATTCTGGGCTTGATGGCGATGTATCCATGGCTCGAAGCGAAGGTGACCGGAGACAAGCGTTACCACCACCTGCTCGATCGGCCACGCAACGCACCAACCCGTACCGCATTCGGTGTCATGGCGTTGACGTTCTACATGCTGCTGCTGATCGGCGGTGGCAATGACATCATCGGCTCCCAGTTCAACATCTCGATTAACGGGATCACCTGGTTCGTTCGGATCGGCATGATCGTGTTGCCCCCGATTGCGTTCGTCATCACCAAGCGGATCTGTTTGAGTCTGCAGCGCAGCGATCGCGAGAAGTTGCTGCACGGCCGAGAGACAGGCACGATCATGCGCCTGCCACACGGTGAGTTTGTTGAGGTTCACGCACCGCTGAACGACAACGAGAAGGCCGTCATCTTGGCCAAGGAGGACATCACTCCCCTACCGTGGCCAGAGAAGACCGATGCGAACGGCGTCAAGGATCCCAACTACCGCAAGGACCAGCGTTGGGCTCGGCTGTCACATTGGTTCTACGCCGACAACATCCCGAAGCCAACACAGGCCGAACTGGCTGCCGCAGAAGCACACATCCTGCACAGCGCAGCCGAAGGCGAGAGAGTCATCGAACACCACGCTGGCCTCGAACCAGAAGGTGGCGTGTTGCACGACCCAACCGCGGACAGTGCGGGCGACACCGACAAGTCACCCGTCGGAAAGTAGTCCGTTAGCTGTCATAGCGACCAAGCAATACAAGCTGATCCCCTCGGAACCGGAGAAATCCAACCCCGAGGGGATCAGTCGTTTCCGCTGTTTAGTCGGGCTAGCCACTTCTGCTGCCTCTTGGCAAGAGCGGGCCAAACGCCACAAGCACTCCCCTCCCCCACTCCTGCGTGCGTCAGATCGAGCGGAAACACTTCTCGTCGGCTTCAGTACGGCTTAGACCAATGCCATAAGTAACTGGACGCGCCAAGCCGCGCCGAGGCCGCCCCCACACTTCGCCGCGCCAGGCCAACGCTGCGCCGCGCTAGACCTACGCGGCTGCGTGATCGGGTTAGCCATATGGGCAATCGTCCAGAGACCGCGGAAGTCTGGCCGAGATACTCGCCGCGTGGCATCACATGGGTGTCGTGTGCGGCATCATCACTGCCGTAAGACTGCGGTCATGAGCCGCGACTCGAGTGCGGTGCACGCGACCCTCGCCCTGGGATCCTGCAGCACGTTGCGCAGTGGCGGGGTCGATCACCATCGGGTGGGAGCGGGTTCCCGTGGACTGGGCGTGGAGTCTCGTGCACGCGGCCCCGAGGGCTTGTCCATTCGATCATCGGTGGCACCGGGTTCACCGACGTCAACGTCGGGTCCTCCGTCGGTGACAGCATCGGCATCGACGTCGGCGTCAGCGTCGAGTCATGGGTGTCCGCGTCACTAATCGCGCCGTCGATCTCGCCATCAGCACAGCAATCCACGTCGGTCTCGACCACGCCCGTCCCGCGACTGCCGCATCCTCTGAATCGTCTGAATCGTCTGGTCCGTCTGAATGGTCTGGGTCTTCTGGGTTGTTGGGGTGGTGGACGCGTACCCGCCAGCGGTGGTGGGTTTTGAGTTGATGATGGCGTCGGCACACCGTCAACAAATTGTCCGCGCTCGTTGACCCGCCCTCGGGGGTGCCGGTGAACGGTTCTACGTGGTCAAGGTCGCAGCGGTAACTCGGTTGCTCACACCCCGGGAACTGACACCGCCGATCCCGCGCCAACACATACTCCCGCAACGCTGCCGGTGGGGTGTACGTGCGGTGCCCGTAATCGAGCAAGTATCCCGTCACCGGGTCCGTGACCAACCGTCGCCACCCCTTCGAATCCGCTGCTAACAGTCGGGCGAGTTCGGCGGGGATCGGACCGTAGCCGATGATCTCCCCGGGATGATCCGCGAGCCCGAACAACGTTGCCGCGTCGATGACGACCTGCGTGTCCAACCGTTTCTTGCCCTGCATCACCGGCATCTGCGGATCCTGCCCCGCCTGATGCGCCCACCCGACAAGCGCGTCCGCGCGTTTATGCGCCCGCGACCGAACATCACCAGCGTGAGTGTCCTGATGCGCGGCCGCGGTTAACGCATTCCACACCGCGATCGCATCCGGAGCCGGCAGTGTCGCCACCACCGTGGCCATCACCCCACCATCATGAACCAGGCTCACATCACGACGCGCGAACTCCTCCTCCACCAACGCCTCCGGTCGGCGCGGACAAATCGACGCGATCGCGCGACGCAACGCCCGCCGCGTCCGATTCGGGGTCTGCCGCTCGGTGTTCACCAACGCCCGCTTCTCCACCAACCGCGCCTGACCCACCGACAACGACCCACACTCCTGCGCCACCACCGCCGCTTGGGCGAAGGTGCACAACCCGGCACGCAACAAATCCCGCGTGCGCGGCAACTTATGCTCCAGATCCCTGGCTAAATCGATCCGGCGTTGCGCGGTGCGCCCAGAAATGTGCAACGCCGCCGCCAACTCATCACGAATACTGTCTTGCACCATCTGCACATCCCACAACGGATCCGCCACATCCACCAACTGCGCATCCTCAACCGAATAATCCGGACCCGGACCCGCCACCGCCGCCACCACCGACAGCCGCAACGACTCCACCCACGCCGCATGCCGCTCCAACTGAACCAACAACTCCACCCGAGCCCCCGGCGACACCGCCAACGGATCCACCCCCGCCAACACCGCCAACGACCCCGCACACGGCAGCCGACTCCAGGCTCAGACCCAGAACACCACCGACCCAGACCCCACCGATCCAGTGGGCTGCGAACGACCCGACCCCGGGTCTACATGACTGGCTGACATGCACCAACCCTACACCACAAATCGAACACCTGTACGAAGATATCCACTGGCCCGGATGTAGGATTGCGCCGCAGCTGCCAACACCCCAACCGTGGAGCAAGTGCCGTTCACGCCAGCTCGTCATTGGCCACCCTGCGTAGTCGCCAGGCACTGCCGGTGGACGCAGTTGAGCAAGAGTCAGATAAGGATGAGAAGATCGTAGTCCTCTAGAAGTCTGGGATCCGCGCAGTGTTTGCGACTGGTGACCGGCGAACACACGACGAAGGGTCACGAGTGCGTTTCCGCAGTACGGCAGCCCGGCCCATCGCCGCAGCTCTCCTTGCCGCCGGTGTAGGTGCGTTCGGCATCCAAGCCGCGAGTGTCGCGGCGCCGAATCCTGCCGCCGAACAGAGTGTCAACGCCTCTGTACCGAAGAATCTACCCCCGGCTAGCAACTCGGAGGGTCGCCTCCAACCGAACACGGTCCACCTACTGCGCCTCGTCGAACAACTTTGGCCCTACTACGCGAATGGCGGCGTAATCGGCGGTTATCGGCAGGACCCCATCGCGGACCACCCGAGCGGCCAGGCGTTGGACATCATGATGGCCAACGGCGGACGTGACGCCAAGAGCGTCGCGCAGGGCCACCAGATAGCAGCGTTCCTCACTGCCAATGCGAACCAACTGGGTATCGACTACCTCGTGTGGCGCCAAAGCATCTGGTATCCGGGCCAGGCTTGGCGATTGATGGAAGACCGCGGAGACTGGACGTCGAACCACATGGATCACATCCACGTCAAGGTATACGGCGACTTCCAGGCCACCGACGACATCGTTCTACCTTCGGATCTGAAAGTCTCCCCCGATTCCCTCCCCGACGGTGAAGCCCTACGTATTCAGCACGAACAGCGAGTGGCCGCCCAGCAGAAGGTCGATGCAGCAACAGCACGCTTCGACACTGCAACCAAGACTCGGAAAGTCCTTGAGAAGAAGAACAGCAAGCGGGCCGACGAGTTGGCTGCGGCCAAACTGAAAGTAGCCGGTGCCATCCGTCAGTCCTACATCCTCGGGATGGATCCTGAACTCCTGAACCAGGCAGCTATCTTCCTCAACTCCGACCAGAGCGACGCAGCTGTACTGGTCGCCGTCGAACGGCAAGTTCGTACGGACCGGACGGACGTTACGGATGCCATTGACTTGCTCGCCGACGTGGCAGTACAAATCAAGACCGCTGACGAGGAACTAGCGGATGCCAGTAACGAGCTCAAGAGTGCTCAGGATGAGCTAGCTCTCATTAACGGCTAGCTGCCGCATCCTGGGCGGTTGCCTACTCGATAACGCCTCCAACCCGCCACAGTGCGCTCTTGCAGCGGCATAGAGGGCCCTCAGAGACAAGAACACCTCCGCCCGGTTCAGGGAACCGTGGGCGGAGGTGTAACAAGTAGCGGCGATTAGTGGGCGTGATCTCCGCGGTAGTACTCGAACATGAAACCGATCAGACTTAGGAACAGAAGCGCCGTTCCTGCCACGACGAGCCACGCCGCGAATGCCAAACCGAAGAGAATCACGGCGCAGGAGGCCGCAACTGGTAGCGGCCACCAGGAGTGTGGACTGTAGAAACCGTAGTCAGGGTCCGCATCAGCCTGGATCGCGTCTGGACTGTCCTCCGGCCGGGGGTAGACCCGCCGAGCAGCGTGCAGAACGAAGAAGGCGATGATGGCCGCCAACGCGCCTGTGAAAGCCAACAGCAGGAAGCCTGCGATGTCTCCGGACCAGAGTCCGTAGATGACGCCGATCATCAAGTAGAAGCCGGCACCCCACAGGAATATCTTTCCTTCTAGCTTCATGCTGAACCTCCCGGCAACGAGTCAGCCTCTTGCTTACCGACGACCTGCGCTCCTGCAGGCATGTTCTTCGGCGCTAACTCGGGATGATGCAGATCAAAGGCTGGTCGTTCCGAGCGAATCGGAGGCAATGACGTGAAGTTGTGTCGCGGTGGTGGGCAACTCGTAGCCCACTCCAGTGAACCGCCCCAGCCCCATGGATCGTCGACCTCGACCTTTGGTGCGTGACGCCAGGTGCGATACACGTTCCAGAGGAACGGCAGGAACGAGACAGCCAGGATGATCGACCCGACCGAGGACACGATGTTGAGTTCTTCGAACCCATCGCTCTGCAAATAGTCCGCGTAGCGCCGAGGCATACCCTCCACTCCCAGCCAGTGCTGAACAAGGAAGGTTACCTGGAAGCCGATGAAGAGCAGCCAGAACTGGAACTTGCCGAGACGTTCGTCGAGCATTTTGCCCGTCAACTTGGGCCACCAGAAGAAGAATCCGGCGAACATCAAGAACACGACCGTCCCAAAGACCACGTAGTGGAAGTGAGCGACCACGAAGTAGCTGTCGGAAACCGCGAAGTCCAATGTTGGCGCCGACAGAATCACTCCGGTAAGACCACCGAAGAGGAAGGTCACTAGGAAGCCAGCAGTGAACAACATCGGAGTATCGAACGATATTGACCCTCGCCACATGGTGCCGATCCAGTTAAAGAACTTCACTCCTGTCGGGACTGCGATCAGCATCGTCATGATCGCGAAGAACGGCAGCAGAACTGCCCCCGTCACATACATATGGTGAGCCCACACCGCCACCGACAGCCCAGCGATCGCGATAGTCGCGAACACGAGGCCCTTGTATCCGAAGATCGGCTTGCGGCTGAATACTGGCAAAATCTCGGAGCAGATGCCGAAGAACGGCAACGCGAGGATATAGACCTCCGGGTGCCCGAAGAACCAGAACAAGTGTTGCCAGAGGATCGCACCACCATTTTCCGGATCGAACACAACTGAGCCGAACTTTCGATCGACCACCATCATCACAAGCGCAGCGGCGAGGACTGGGAAGGCAACGAGCACCAGGACGCTGGTGAGCATGACGGTCCAGGTAAAGATGGACATCCGGAACATCGTCATGCCTGGAGCTCGCATACAGATGATCGTCGTCAGGAAGTTCACGGCACCGAGGATTGTTCCGAGGCCACCGAGCGTGAAGCCGAGCAGCCACAGGTCGCCACCGACACCGGGGGTGTAGACAGAACCTGACAGCGGCGCGTAAGCAAACCAACCGAAGTCTGCAGCACCTGCTGGCGTGAAGTAGGCCGATAGAACAACCAAGCCACCGAAGAGGTAGAACCAGTAGGCCAGCATGTTCAACCGCGGGAAGGCTACATCGGGCGCACCGATCTGCAGCGGCATGATCGCGTTAGCGAAGGCAGCGAACAGTGGAGTTGCGAACAGCAACAGCATGATCGAGCCGTGCATCGTGAACATCTGGTTGTACTGCTCATTGGAGATGAACTGCTGACCAGGATTGGTCAACTCTGCGCGAATCAGCAGCGCCATGATCCCGCCGATGAAGAAGAAAGACATCGACGTGATGAAGTACAGGTTGCCGATCACCTTGTGATCAGTGGACGTCAACCACCGAACGATGGTGCGCCCCATGTGCCGCTTACGCAGTTCCTTCTGCGTAGGCGGCAGCCCTGACGGCTTCTCGACCGAGGACGGTGCTGGCTCGTTGAGGATGGTCACGATCGTTCCCCTTAGACAGTCTGGGCTTGGTTAGTTGTTCGTCCGGTATCTAGCTGGCCGGTTTGTCCACGATCGCGGAGATCTTGGATGTACGCATCGAACTCTTCTTGCGTCACGATCTTCACCGAGAACAGCATGCGCGAGTGGTCAACACCGCAGAGTTCTGCACATCGACCGGCGTAGGTGCCCAACTTGTTGGGCGTGACCTCGAAGACGTTGGTACGCCCAGGGATGACGTCCAACTTGTACAAGAAGTTTGGAACCCAGAAAGAGTGGATAACATCGGGAGAGGTGAGTTGGAACTGCACTTTCTGATCGATGGGAAGGTACAGAACCGGTGCGGCAGAGTTCTCGTCCGGTGGTACGTTCTGGCGCCCTGAACCTTGCGGGGAGTCTGGACGGTAGGCGGGCTGGCCGGTCTCGTAGACATTCTCATCGATGTAGTTGAACGTCCAGCTCCAACGGAAACCAACCACGTTGATGGTTTGCTGTTGGTCGTTGCTGACTCGGGTGATCTCAGCTTGGTCGCGAGCGGCGAAGTAGAAAATGCCAACAACGAGAATGAGAGGTGCGATTGTCCACAGCGCCTCGATCGGCATGTTGTAGCGCGTCTGAACGGGCACGTCGGAGTGCTTACGACGACGGTAGGCCACGAACGCCCAGAACATGAGGCCCCAGACCAGGACACCCACCACGAGCAGTGCGATCCAGCTGCCAGTCCAGAAACTAAGGGTGAGCGGAGCCTGCTCAGTAACCGGCTCGGGCATTCCGCCGCGTTCCCACTCGGCCATCGAACAGCCAGTGGCTACCACAGCAGTCAGCAACCCAATTGCGGCTACACCTGCACGTCGCCCGAACTTCTGTCCGGGCAACTGCGGTGCTCGTCGCACGTGGGTCGCGGCGCGGTCTGATTCGTGACCCGTCATCGCTTGCATCCGTACACGTGAGGCCTTCCCTGGATTCGCGGACAATCGGTATCTCGTTGTTACGTCACCCTAGTAGCGCACGACATTGCTGTCACACCGAGGGTGAACGACGTCTCGCCGGTGAGAATAGCGCAGCTTGAGCCGGAAAGCTCTCGCCAGGGCAGGTAGGTTCCCAGGTATGTCGCGCGCCTTTCTTGACGCTGTCTCTGGGCAGCCGTTGAGCCGTGCTGCGATTGCAGTGCGTGACGGCTTCAGTGAGCGTGCCTGGGCCGACCCCAATCAGCCGTACCACGAAGGTCGCGTTAGCGCCCAGATTCTGCAGGCTGCTCGCGAAACGACAGCTGCGGTCTTGGGCGTGTCGCCTTCGGGCGTCTCCTTCGTGTCACGAGAGTCCGCTCCCCGGGTGGCCATTTCTGCGGGTCTCGCGGCGATCGACGGCCGTAGCGGCAGCGGTAGAACGGGCGCTAGGGGCAGGGATGGCAAGGATGGGCCGCCGCGGCTGTGGACGTCACCGATCGAACGCGCCCCCGTCTTGGACGCACTCGAGGAACTGACGCAGCGAGCGAACGCCGAACGGACAGCCTTGCGAGTGGACCCGCGTGGGACGATTGAGCTCGACACCAAGGGCGAAACACTCGGCAACCTGTTTGGCGATCCAATCGGCGAAGAGGTTGACCTGAACGGGGGGCGGCGACTGGCACTCGTCCAGGCCGCAAATCTGGAAGTCGGCACGCTTCAGCCGCTGGCGGCGCTCACCTCGAAGGTGGAACTAGACGGCCTCGTCACCGACGCTACGGGAGCCCTGGGCTTAATCGACATTCCACCAGTCTGGTCGGTGTTGTTCGCAGACGCGGGCTCATGGGCTGGGCCTGCGGACGCAGCAATCGTGGCGCGACGGGGAGCATCGAAACAACTCCCAGACACGGCGGATGTCCTCACCGCGGCACAATGCGCCGGAGCACTGCATGACGTATACACATCACGGCGTCAGCTCACGGCCCACTTGTTCGGCTTGGTCGAGCGAATCCGCACACAGGTTCCGTCACTGATTTCAGACGTCGACGTCCTGGGCGATCCGGTAAACCGCCTCCCCCACGTGGTCACCTTCTCGTTCCTCTATGCGGACGGCGAGCGGTTGGCCAGTGAACTCGACCGACGCGGAGTTGCGGTCGGAAGCGGTTCAGCCTGCGCATCGCGGGCCGGGTTGCCTAGCCATGTGCTCAGCGCAATCGGAGCGCTGACCCATGGCAATGTACGAGTCAGCCTTCCGCTTGGCGCGACGTCGGCCGATATCGATCACTTCCTCCACGTCCTGCCCGATGCTGTGGCGGTCGTTCGCGCCGAGGCTGGGGCGCCATGAGTAATCCCCTTAGCGGTCCGCGGCCTAGCGATAGACGGCCTAGCGATAGACAGCCTCGAGATGACGAGCCTAAAGACGAAGGAACGGCACTCGCGCACGAAAGCGATGAAGATGTCGTGCTGCTCGACGAACTCGGCCACCTATGTCCTCTGCCAGTGATTGCGCTCGGCAGAGCAGTAGCGGCGCATCCTCACCGGCCGCTGAATCTGACTATCTGGGCCGATGACCCGGCCGCTCGTTCGGATATCCCCGCATGGTGTCGGATGAAGAACGCGGAGCTTCTTGAAGTGAGCGACCTACCGAACAGAGTCGGTCAGCAATACCGAGTACGGGTCACTAGCTAGCCGACCGCAGCACTAGCTGGTGGCCCCTGGGATCAGCCCGCCAAGGGGTGGTCGAGCGCCAGAGCGGGAGTGGCGACGATCTCGGCCAATGCTGCCAGGTAGTCCTCGCGGCTCATATCTCGCACTCCGAGGGTTCGCAGGTGCTCCGTGGACCATTGCACATCTATCAACCGGGGACCTGGCAGCTTCGTATCTCGCATGCGCGAACTTAGTGACATCAGCGCGACCTTGGATGCGTCGCGCTGTCGATGAAACTTGGACTCGGCAGCAAACAGGCCGCCGACCTGAACCCCAAAGAGGCCGCCAGCAAGGTCGCCGTCGTCAGACCACACCTCGACTGAGTGAGCCCATCCCAGTTTGTGCAACCGCCCATACGCGAGCTGGAACTCCTCGTCAATCCACCCATGTGGTCGACCCGGATCGGCGCAACTGGCCACGACTTGAGCGAACTCCGTGTTGAAGGTGACGTGGAAGTGACGGGCCGAACGTCTAAGCGATCGGCTCGCATGGAATTTGCTGGGCAAAAGAACCCCGCGCGGATCTGGTGACCACCAGCCGAGCGCATGCTCGCCATCGGGTAAGTCGACGCCCATTGGAAAGACTGCACCGCCGTACCCAGCAACCATCGTGGCTGGTTCCAGATCAGCTCCGAGACCGAGCAACTCTCGGCCGGGTGGGGCCAAACGCGGGTCTGGCAGACCCCACTGGCTCGGCGGGAGAGCTACGGGAGTGAACGCAGGAGACGCCGCCGGTTGCCGCGGAGTGAATCCCATGATCGGCGGACCAGTGCCTCGCGCTTTCCTCGCTACTTTCCCCTAGTTAATCGCGCCGAGGTGTCCGGAAACCTCATCCGCTGCCTCATCGCCGTAGGCGTCTCGCAGCCGCGAGAGGAACTCATCAGGAACCAATTCATAGTCCTGTGGACCGGTGGTCTCGATGACCAATGCAGCGACGGTGGAGCCAACTTGGGCACATCGCTGTGGTTCCAAGCCCCACGCGAGAGCAGCCAGGTAGCCAGAACGGAAACCGTCGCCCACACCCGTGGGGTCAACGACACCGGAGATCGGAACGGCTGGGACCTCGACGACTGGCTGCCCATCGGCCTCAATGAAGGAGCCCTTGGCTCCGCGTGTGGTCACCCGGACCCCAACCCGATCGAGGATGTCTTGCGGACTCCACTGCGTCTTCTTCTCGATGAGGGCGGCCTCGTACTCATTAGTGAATAGGTAGGCGGCACCGTCCACCAGGGACTTGATGTCCTCGCCATCCATGAAGGCCAGTTGCTGGGATGGGTCGGCGGCAAATGGGATGCGACGGTCGCGACATTCGTCGGTGTGGCGCAGCATCGCTGCCGGATCGTTCGGCGAAACCACGACGAGATCGAGTGGCCCGACCTTCGCGATGATTGGCCCAAGTTCGATTCCGCGGGCCTCCGCCATCGCCCCCGGGTAGAAGCTAGCGATCTGATTGCTCTCCGAATCGGTCGTGCAGACGAAGCGTGCCGTGTGGTGAACGATCGACTCGTGAATGAACTCGACATCGACGCCGTGACGAACAAGCCACGAGCGATAATCCTCGAAGTCCTGGCCCACCGCGCCGACGAGAAGTGGGCTCAGACCCAGAACGCCCAAACTGAACGCAATGTTGGCCCCGACGCCCCCGCGCCGAATCTGAAGGTCCTCCACCAAGAAGGACACACTCAAGTGATCCAGTTCGCTGGCAATCATCGAATCGCCGAAGCGACCCGAGAATGTCATGAGGTGATCGGTGGCAATGGATCCCGTTACACAGAGTTTCACGCGGCACAACCTACACTTTTCTGCGCCGACTCACTTCTAGGCTTTCCGCAGAGTTGGCCTAGGAAGTGACGGCAGACGATCCCGTAGCTGTGGCTACCTGCAGGTCGAGCGAGGGTGAGCGCCTCGAAACCATCCTCCTAGTGGGAACTAGTGGAACGAGTCGCCGCAGGCGCACGAGCCGGTGGCGTTCGGGTTATCGATCGTGAAGCCCTGCTTCTCGATGGTGTCAACGAAGTCGATTACTGCCCCACCGAGGTAGGGAACCGACATGCGATCAACGACCACGGCGACCCCGTCGAAGTCAATCTTCTCGTCGCCATCTAGCGAACGATCATCGAAGAAGAGTTGGTAGCGCAGCCCGGAACAACCACCTGGTTGCACGGCGACGCGCAGTGCAAGGTCATCGCGGCCCTCTTGCTCAAGCAAGGTCTTGACCTTGACGGCGGCACCATCGGTCAAAACGACCGACTCGGCGGCTGCCTCGTCAGTGGTGGCTTCTGGTGTCTGTGTCGTTGAGGTGTCAGCGGTCATGGTCCGCAGCTCCGATCAGTTGGTCGAGGTTCATTCGTCGATTTGTGCAGCGCGCAGTCTGATGTCGTTAGACGAGAGAACGGGCGAGGCCTCGTGTCTATTCCCACCGGTGAACACCGATCCGCGCCAGACCTCGATATGCGTCGCTGCCATGGTGCCACAAAACCCCGATTTCGGAAATGGCCCCCATCGAAGCCCGAGGCACAGCGCCGAGACGCATCCCACCTGCTAGTGGCTCCAGGTCCGAGCTACCCGGGCCGCAGTCGCGCGTAACGAGCTGACGGGGTCGGCCAACGACTGCTCCACTGAGCCGACCACCTCGGCAGTTGAGTAAGTAGCTGCGATGCCGAGCGCACTGAACTCTCGCCGCCCGACGAGCACGTCGCCCGCCAGCACGATGCACGGCCGAGCGGTCGGCATCGTGGCGCTCGCTACGCCGCTGACAACCTTGCCGCGCAATGACTGCCAGTCGAACCTCCCCTCGCCAGTCACAACGAGGTCGCTGGTACGAACTCGATCTGTGAACTTGGTGGCCGCCAGAACGGTGTCGATCCCGGGTGCCCGCGTGGCCCCGAGCCACAACAATGCATAGCCAAGTCCCCCGGCGGCACCGGCGCCGAGAGCGACCGAAGGATCCTTCCCGTCAGCGCGGCGACCCATAGCTCGAACGAAGCACTCGAGCGCGGAGTCGAGCGCCAAGATCGTGTTCTCGTCGTGACTGATCGAGTCGCCAACTGCCGCGTTTTGCGGCGCAGACTCGTGAGGGGCAAACTTCTGCGGCCCGAATACCTTGGTCGCTCCGGTGAGCCCCAACAGTGGGTTATCAACGTCAGTAGCGGCAACCAACTCGATATCGCTGAGCAACCGCAGCGCCTCACTCGCATCGACGGAGCTGACGTGCTCCAGGGCTAAACCGCCTCGATCCAGGGCCACCCTGCCCGTCGCGCCATGTCCCCTCGCACCCAAAGCGGCTAGCAATCCCGCCCCAGCGTCATTCGTGCCGGACCCACCCAACCCGATCACGATGCGACTGGGGCCCAATGATGCTGCGAGCGCCACGAGCTCGCCCACCCCGTAGGTACTAGTGATGCGGGGATCGCGAACCTCATCGCTCATCAGGTGTAACCCGCACGCCTGCGCGGACTCCACGTACACAGTCGACCCGACCTGAAGCACCGCCGCAGGCACAGGAGTGCCTAGCGGACCCGACACCGTTGCGCTGATCAGTTCCCCACCCAGCGCCGCAGCCAGTGTGTCGACAAAGCCGGTGCCGCCATCGGATAATGGGCACAAGTCAAGTTCGTCATCGGGAGCAACACTGAGCCAACCGTCGGCGATGGCGCGTGCGGCCGCCGGCGCGGTTAGACTCCCCTTGAAATCATCTGGGGCAATAACGATCCGCATCCGCTGACCGTACTGCCCTGCACCGAAGAGAGCGGACAGATGACAGAGACACACGCGGATATCGTTGAGCAGGCAGCCGAGCCGACCGGCTGGGTCGACCCAGAGCCCTCCCCCTTACTGCTCCTACTCGGCCAGCAATCGGATACAGCCAGCGAACGCGGTGTCGATTGCCCGGGCGCGCTTCCCTCACCTAGCGATCCCGATCTCGCCGATCGGGCGCGCGCAGCCAAAGCCGCACTAGGCGAGCGAGTCTTCGTCCTCGGGCATCACTACCAGCGCGACGAGGTGGTCGAGTTTGCCGACGTGACCGGTGATTCGTTCAAACTGGCCCGCGAGGCGGCGGCGCGACCGGAGGCCGAATACATCGTGTTCTGCGGTGTCCACTTCATGGCCGAAAGCGCGGACATCCTGACATCCGACGATCAATTGGTGATTCTGCCCGACCTAGCCGCCGGCTGTTCCATGGCCGACATGGCCGCGATTGACCAGGTTGAGAGCGCTTGGCGTACCTTGCAGGAGGCCGGTATCGCTGACTCAACGCTACCCGTCACCTACATGAACTCCTCCGCAGCGATCAAAGCCTTCACCGGACGCCACGGAGGAACGGTATGCACGTCCAGCAACGCCGAAACCAGTCTGCGTTGGGCGTTCGACACGGCGGATCATGTGTTGTTTCTGCCTGACCAACATTTGGGCCGCAATACCGCGATCGGCGACCTGGGAATGAGTCCAGAAGACTGCGTTGTCTTCGACCCGCGCAAACCAGGCGGCGGATTGACGACGGAGCAACTTCGAGCGGCGAAGATGATCCTGTGGCGGGGTCACTGTTCGGTTCACGGGCGATTCACGCCGCAGTGCGTCGACGATGTTCGTGCACGCATCCCCGGCGTGAATGTGATCGTCCACCCAGAGTGCAAACGTGAGGTCGTGGAGAAGGCTGACTTCGTTGGTTCAACGGAGGGCATCATCAAGGCCCTGGCTAACGCCGCGCCCGGGTCGGCTTGGGCCGTTGGCACCGAACTGAACCTGGTGAAGCGCCTAGCTGAGGCAAACCCTGACAAACAGGTGGTCTTCTTAGACAAGACCGTCTGTTATTGCAGCACGATGAATCGGATCGACCTTCCCCACTTCACCTGGGCGTTGGAGTCATTGGTGGCCGGTAACGTGGTCAATCAGATCCAAGTTGATCCCGACACCGCACATTGGGCGCGCGTCGCGCTCGACAGAATGTTGGCATTACCCGGCGCATAGTCGGCCCTTCGACTTCCATTCTGCCGACAAGCACGTACCCTGACTAGATGTTCGGAAAAAGTTCAAACAACGACAACAGCGACACCGCCATCCGCGACGACGACGTCTCTGTCCAAGATGCGCCCGGATCAGTTGCACCAAAAGGTCGCCCCACCCCGACTCGCAAAGAAGCCGAGGCCGCTCGCAAGGCAGCTCTGAAGACGGGCATCGTTCCGTCCAAGGGCAAGCCGGGAGCAAATGGCGCAGGCAAGAACGCGAGCAAGGCTGACAAACGCGAAGCACGTGCTGCCGAGCGCGAGTACGTGCGACAGCAGCGGATCAAGGCGCGCGAGGGGATGCAACGAGGCGATCAGCGCTACTTGCCAGCTCGCGACCAAGGACCGGTCAGACTGTTCGTCCGCGACTACATCGACTCCCGCCGAACGGTCGCTGAGTTCTTCGTTCCCGTTGCCGTGGTGGTCCTGTTGCTCGGCCTCATGCGCAACGCGCAACTCCAAGCATTCGTAACTCTTGTGTGGCTCGTCATCCTCGTCGCCGTCTTTACTGACACCGGCATCATGTTGATCCGAATGAACGGCAAGCTCAAGGAGAAGTTCCCGGACAAGGCCGAGCGTAAGGGCGTGAACTTCTACGGAACCATGCGCGCGATGCAGATTCGTCGACTGCGACTGCCACCGCCACGGTTCAAGGCCGGCGGCGCACCCGTCACACCCAAGCAACCGAAGTCCTAATTTGCTCTAGGATTTGGCTCTAGCCCGACTCTCGGAGGTCTGATGGAACACCGGCACCTTGGCCGAAGTGGTCTGCTCGTAAGCGAGATGGCCTACGGAAACTGGATCACTCACGCATCACAAGTTGCCAATGACCAGGCCATCGCTTGCGTTCACGCGGCGCTTGACGCTGGCATTACAACGTTCGACACGGCCGACGTCTACGCAGCTACCGAGGCCGAGAAAGTCATGGGCGAGGCCCTTAAGGGTCAGCGCCGCGAGGGCTTAGAGATCTTCACGAAGGTTTACTGGCCGACCGGGCCCGGTCGCAATGATCGAGGGTTATCTCGAAAGCACATCATTGAGTCGTGCCACGGTTCACTGCGCCGCCTAGGTGTCGACTACATCGACCTCTATCAAGCACATCGGTTCGACTACTCGACCCCGCTTGAGGAGACGCTGCGCGCCTTCGATGATCTCGTAAGAAGCGGCAAGGTGCTTTACGTCGGAGTGTCCGAATGGCGCGCCGAGGAGATCGAGGGGGCCGTGAAGATGGCCGATCAACTCGGCTTCGACCGGATCATCTCCAATCAACCGCAGTACTCGATGCTGTGGCGCGTCATTGAGAAGGAGGTCGTGAAGACCTCGAAGAAGTACGGCGTCGGACAAATCGTCTGGTCTCCACTGGCCCAAGGTGTGCTAACCGGGAAGTACAAAGTTGGCCAAGAGCCACCGTCTGGATCGCGAGCGACGAACCCCGAGGGTGCCAACTTCATCTCTCAGTGGCTGCGCGACGACGTGCTCGCGAAGGTCGCCGCTCTGGCACCCATCGCCGCTGACCTTGATCTAAGTACTGCACAACTTTCCCTCGCTTGGGTCCTACAAAACGAAGCGGTCAGTGCAGCGATCATCGGTGCGACTCGACCGGAGCAGGTGGCGGAGAACGTCAAGGCGAGCGGCATCACGCTTGACCCCTCTGTCATGTCTGCCATCGACAAGGTCTTAGGGGACACCATCATGAGGGATCCGGCGCTCACGAAGTCGCCACGGACGCGCCCATGACGTGGACGTGGCAGTTCCTCGACGCCAACGCCTGCATTGCTAGCGCCCCACCGGAACTGGCCGAGGAGAGCAGTTTTCATGCGCAAGCTGATGCCGAGACCTGGCTTGGCGAGAACTGGCAGGAACTCCTGGACAGCGGTATTCAATCGGTGAACCTACTCGAAGATGGCGCTTTGGTGTACGGGCCGATGGGCCTGTTCTCCGAGAAGCAGCCACCCGCGTAGTACTCGATCGCACCTACACCGTGACCCGCGGTGTAAGGTTCGCACGTATTCGGGGTATCTGAATACCCGCCTAACTCAGGGGAAGCCGGTCAAAGTCCGGCACTGACCCGCAACCGTAGGTGGCGCGAAAGCGGCCACAAGTCGGAGCACCTGAACTAGGCGGCTGGCTGACATCTGTCGAGGTCTACAGCAGTATCAGCCCACCGGTTTCGCGTCACGCGTGCCAACGGGTTGTGAGGGTTGCTCGGCCACAACCGAAGGGGCGCAATGCGCAAGACATTCGAGGCACGTAGAAAACCTGGGGCAACACGACACAAAGTGGCACGGCTCGCGGCCGTCGCAGCCCTCACCGCAGGGGCGATCCTGACGGTTGGATCCGGCGCCTACGCAGAAGACGAACCCGCGACCACGACGACCGAGTCGCAAAGTGCCGAGGTTCCGGTCTACTGGTCCTACTGGACTGCAACCAACAACAACCCCTGGGAATCCGCCCAAGTTGGGGCAGGCTCGCTAACGCCGGCCGACGGCACGATTGAGGGATGGGCCTACAGCGACGGCGCTGGGCCGCCGGTAGCTCAGCCACCGCGCACCGCCGCCAACTTTGATGAGGTCTGCGGCAATACCGAACCTGTCGAGGGCAAGAAGCGAGTCGCAGTTGTGGTGGATTACGGAACCACTGCGATTGCACCGAGCGGCGAGACACCTCCAGGCCAGGGCTACGAGTGCGCGCAGGTTGACCCGAACGCGAACGGCCTGCAGGTACTGACGCAGACACTGCCGGCCCGAACGACGCCCGAGGGCATGGTCTGTGGGATCTCCGGCTATCCCGCCACTGGCTGCAGCCAAATGGTCAGCTCTGCAGCTGTCCTCACCGAAGAGGAACTGCCCACGGCCGGTCAAACAACCAATCAGGCTGACGAGGGAACCTCGAGCGCGATGCCGTTCATCATCGGCGGAATTGTCATCGTGGGACTTGCGATCGCTGCCGTTGTGATGTCGCGGCGGCGCAATGGCTAATCAGCTGCCAAGGTACCTGCATCCGGGTGCCTGGTGGCTGTGGGCTCTTGGTCTAGCCGCAGCAGCTAGCCGGACCACAAATCCGCTATTGCTCGGCTTGATCTTGGCTGTCGCGGCTCTCGTGGTGGCTGCCCGCAAACCTGACGCACCATGGTCGCGGTCATTCTCGGTGTTCCTAAAACTGGGACTCCTGGTGATCGCGATCCGTGTTGTGTTCCAAGTTATTTTGGGCAATCCGATCGGTTCGACCGTGCTCATCACGTTGCCGGTCGTTCCGCTGCCCGACTGGATGGCGGCACTGCGCTTGGGCGGACAGATCACGTTCGAGTCGCTGGTGTTCGCCGTGTGCGACGGCTTCCGGCTAGCAGTGTTGCTCGCTTGTGTGGGGGCGGCGAACTCGCTGGCATCACCTAGTCGCTTACTTAAGGCCATGCCCTCCGCCCTCTACGAGGTTGGTGTGGCCATCGTGGTCGCGATGACATTCGCGCCGCAACTCGTGACTGACCTGGGACGCGTTCGGCAAGCTCGGCGCCTTCGTGGGCGACCAGATAAAGGACTCAAAGGCGCGCTCGGTGCCGCGATGCCGGTATTCGAGGGTGCCTTGGATCGAGCGATCACCCTGGCAGCAGCGATGGACTCCCGCGGATACGGCCGGACCGGCGATGTCCCGGTACGGGTCCGACGGGTGACCGTCCTCCTCGTCATCGGCGGCCTACTCGGAGTATGTATCGGCCTGTTCGGGCTCCTATCTGCCAGCAGCCTGTCCCCCATGGCGATGCCACTACTGGGTCTAGGTCTGCTCGCGGCGATCGCCGGAATGTGGCTCGGTGGGCGCCGCTCAATCCGCAGCCGCTATCGCAAAGATCCGTGGCGAGCACCGGAGTGGCTGGTATCTGCGTGCGGACTGGCGGCCGCGGCCGGTGTCATCGGCGCCGGAATTATGGATCCCGCTGCGCTGCAAATCTCAGTCACGCCCCTGCAGTGGCCGCCACTGCCCCTGCTGGCGCTATTCGGCATCGTGCTCGCCGCGCTCCCAAGCGTGATCGCTCCGCCGCTGCCCCCACCCGCCAATGTGAGGCGACAAGCTGGCAGCCGCGCGGGTGCCCCAATGCAGCGGATCGAGGTCTCGCAATGATTAGTTTCGAGGACGTGACCGTCACCTACCCAGAGGCAACCAGACCTGCGCTGCGCGATGTGAACCTGCTGATCGAAGAGGGCGAACTCGCACTGCTAGTCGGGCGCACTGGGTGCGGCAAGTCGACCCTGCTTCGCGCGGTGAACGGACTGGTTCCGCACTTCACTGGAGGCCTCCTCACCGGACGAGTCACGGTGGATGGCCGAGATACCCGCACGAACGCTCCTCGCGAACTCGCCGACATCGTCGGGATGGTTCCACAGGACCCGATGAGTGGCTTCGTGACCGACACTGTCGAGGAGGAACTGGCCTACGGCATGGAGGCCCTGGGGATCCCACCGGCGACCATGCGACGACGAGTTGAAGACACGTTGGATCTGCTCGGCCTCGCTGAGATCCGGGACCGTTCGATCCTGTCGCTATCTGGCGGGCAGCGCCAGCGCACTGCCATCGGTGCGGTACTGACAACTAACCCGTCGATTCTGGTGCTGGATGAGCCAACTAGTGCCCTGGATCCCGGCGCTGCGGAGGAGGTGCTGGCGGCCATCCAGCGCCTAGTCTTTGATCTCGGGCTCACTGTGCTCATGGCCGAACACCGCCTCGAGCGAGTCGTTCAGTACGCCGATCGTTTGGTTGTGATCGAGGAGGACGGCCGAGTCGCGCACGGCGATCCGGCACAGCTCTTGGCAACGGCCCCGGTGGCGCCCCCAGTTGTGGAGTTGGGTCGAAGACTTGACCTATCCCCGCTGCCGCTTTCAGTGCGTGATGCTCGTCGAGCCACCGCTACTTGGCGCCGGGAACTGGCAGCGCAGGCGCTCACCGACGGCGAGCCCACCGAACAGCCAAGCGTTGGGAGCAATTGGAAAGAACGATCGAGCCTTCAGCCCGTCGGATCGGTAGAGCATTTGAGCGTGCTCTACGGGAAGTTCGCCGCCGTGGCAGACCTCAGTACCTCGATCATGCCGGGCGAGATCGTTGCACTGATGGGTCGCAACGGCGCCGGAAAGTCCACGCTGCTCAACACCCTGGTTGGCCTGCGAAAAGCCGACATGGGCAACGTTCGAGTCGGTCCGGCCCGCGATAACCCATTCGGCATGCCCGGCGCGCAGTTACTCGAACGCGTCGGTCTCGTCCCGCAAGAAGCCGGAGATATGCTCTATTGCCAAACTGTCGCCGACGAGTGCGCCGGTGCCGACAAGGACTCAAAAGCTGCCCCGGGAACGACCCGCGGACTGCTGGAAAAGTTCGCACCGGGTATCGACGACCGAACCCATCCCCGCGACCTGTCCGAGGGTCAACGGCTCTGCCTAGTGCTCGCCATCGTATTGAGTGCCGAGCCGCCACTGCTCCTACTAGATGAACCGACCCGGGGACTGGACTACCCCGGGAAACGCAGCTTCACGGCCGTCCTGAAGCAGTTGGCCAGTGAAGGCCACGGCATCGTGATGGCCACCCACGATGTGGAACTTGTCGCGGCGACCGCCACCAGAGTGCTGATTATCGCCGATGGTGAGCTTGTCGCAGACGGTCCGACCTCCGAGGTCGTGGTGTCCTCACCGATGTTCGCTCCGCAGATCAGCAAGGTGCTGCGCCCGACCTCACTGTTGACTGTCGACCAGGCGGTCCACGCGATCGATGTGGCGCAGCGACTATGAGCGCCCCGGCCGCAACACCGCCACCGTCAAAGCCTGCCAAGTCTGCAGCGGAATCTGTATCGACAAATCGAACGTCACCTCGACACACTGCTGGGCGGGCCGTTCACCTGGGTAAGCGCACCACGATCGTGCTGATCCTGGTCAGCGTGATCGGCGTGGCTGCCTTCGGCTGGCCACTACTAGCTGACCCCTCCTCGACCGCCGTTGCTCACTCTGGCGACGCGCCGTTCCTGTTCGCCCTGCTACTGCCACTGGTACTTGCGGTGGTCTTCGCCCAGGTTGCCGACGGAGGATTGGATGCCAAGGGCATCGCAATGCTCGGGGTCTTAGCGGCAATCGGCACGGCACTTCGACCGCTTGGGACAGGTATCGCGGGGTTCGAGCCCATCTTCATCATCTTGGCTCTCGGCGGGCGAGCTATGGGGCGCGGTTTCGGCTTCGCGCTTGGGGCGATCACGATGTTCAGTTCCGCAGTACTGACTGGCGGTGTGGGTCCATGGCTGCCATTCCAAATGATGGCCGCAGGTTGGTTCGGGTTCGGCGCTGGTTGCCTGCCAGCCTCACTACGCGGTCGGGCCGAGGTGATGGCACTTGCCGCCTACGGGGCTCTGGCAGCTTTGCTCTACGGCCTACTGCTGAATCTGTCCTTTTGGCCGTGGGCTATCGGCCTGGGATCGGCCATTTCCTTCGTGCCAGGTGATCCCCTGATTGACAATCTGCAGCGCTGGATCGCGTTCGACATCACGACGTCTCTGGGCTTCGACATTCCGCGAGCCGTGTTCACTGCGGTGGCTATTTTAATCTTGGGACGCCCCGTCTTGTATGCGCTACGTCGGGCGACTCGTCGGGCTGCATTCGGCGCGGTCGCAAACTTCGACGACGTAGCACCCGCCGTTCCCCTGACTGACGCAGCGAGGTCGAGACAAAATGAGCGATGACGATTTGACACCCTGGGACGAGGGCAGCAACACAGATCCTCCAGCCCACGCAGGTCCCGACGATCATGCCGAGAGCGTTGAACATGACGACGACTCACCAGCGGTCGAGCCGGAACCTGCGCCCGTGTTCCAACCTCCCGCGATCGGTGGCGTCAGCGACCTGGTGACCTGGTGGGCCGCTGTAACCGGCCACACACGATGTGAGGATCTACCCGACGCCGATCTTGCCAGCAATATCGAGGTGGTATTCGGCGCGGAAGACAACTCGACGAGTAGCGCACTGGCCAGTGCTACGGCGGCGGCGGTGACCGGCTTGTTGACCGGGCGTGATGCGCCGAGCACGACAACGTCGTTCGTGGACGACAGCGGCCTCATCGACCACGAACTATGGATGACACAGTGCGCGGCAACTCGCGATGAGATGGCCAGACTCAGATCCGTTCGCAACGACTCAAGCGCGCTGCGAGAACAGGTCGAGGCGCAACTAGGGCCGCTGGTCGACAGGCTCGCTGATAATCCGACTGGCCGCGGTGTGCTCGTCGATGGGGCAATCGCTGCCGGGGCAGCCCTGCTCGCCTACGAGCTCAATCCGGAGATGCTCGTAACCACCCGTCCCCTTCAGATCGGCGAGACTGCAGTAGCGGCGATCGTTTGGGACTACCTGCGGGTCACGCCGGTCCTTGCGGTGCGATCGAATCTGATTCGCGGAGAGCTAGCTCCGGCGGCCGTCGGACTAATCAACAATCTTGTCGAGATCAGCCGACGAGACGCGCGTGCGGCTGCGAGTCCCATAGCGGAGCCAGCCCAGATCCACACGACCTGACGGAGGCCTGGGTTCGAGCTCGGACTAGTCGCGGGCAGACGCCGGAACGAACGGCAGCTCAACGACCTGCGCTAGACATGGCTTCCCTCGCACATCAAGGATCACCTCGTCGCCGAGCTGGACCCCGGCCCCCTCATCGATAAGCGCCAGCGCGATGCCAGCTTTTAGCGATGGGGAGAACGTCCCACTAGTTGTCTCACCGAGCACGGCCTGCGTCTCACCCACGGACCTCACGACCATCCCCGCTCGCGGGACCGCTCGATCGATGCAGCGGATGGCCACCAGTCGGCGGCTGAGCCGGGATTGTGCCCGCTGACTGCACAGCGCCCGCAAGCCTGGAAACGCCGTTTTGTTCCAACCGATCGCCCACGACAGGCCCGCTTCCAGTGGGCTGATCGTGGCGCTGAGTTCATGTCCGTGTAGCGGATAACCCATCTCCGTGCGAAGCGTGTCTCGAGCACCGAGGCCGCACGGGAGCCCGCCAACGCGCTCAACTTCATCGACGAGCACGTTCCACCAGTACCCAGCATGCGCCACCGGAATGATCAGTTCGAAGCCGCGTTCACCGGTGTAGCCGGTACGAGCAACGAGCAGTCGGCCGTGCTCGGTCGCTACGTCGACAAACCGCAGATAGCCCAGATCAGCGGGCAGTCCGACTGCATCGAGCACAGCGGCACACTCGGGTCCCTGAATGGCAAAGATGGCACTCTGGTGTTGAAGATCCACTAGGCGCACATCGCTGGACTCCAACACGCGCTCGACCGTGGCAGTCACCATCGATGAGTTCGCCGCATTGGGGACGACCACCACGTCATCGTCACTACGCAGGTAGACGAACACATCGTCAATGACGCCACCGTTGTCGTTGCAGAGCAGGCTGTACTGAGCTTGACCGGGGCCAATTTTGTCTAGGTCGTTGGTAAGCACCTGGTTGAGGGCATTTTTGGCCCCGCGCCCGGATACCTCGAAAGTGCCCATATGGGAGACATCGAATAGGCCTACTCGCTCACGCACGGCACGGTGCTCGGCGAGTACTCCCCCACCTTCGTACTCCAACGGCATCGACCAACCAGCGAAGTCGCCGAACTTGGCGCCCATCGCCTGTTGCTGTTCGTGCACTGGCCCCCTGTTTGCGCTAAGACTCGTCACGAGGATCACGGTATCGTTCCACTTACTCCCCGCCGCTGCCACGTTAGAGTCTCGGGGGTACTTGGGAACAGAAAGAACCCAACCATCGCACCGCGACAAGTAGTAGCTGACATTACCCAAGGAGGCCACGTGACCAAGGTTCGCCTGATAGCCGCAGAACCCAACGAAGCGAATCTCGACTGCCTTGTCATCGCAGTGACGAATGGCAAACGAGAGGGCTCCCTCGAGATCCCCGCCAGTTCCGGTCTGAGTCACGGCGAACGCAAGAGAATCCTCGCGGCGCTCGCTCGCCTTGGAGCTAAGCCGATCGCGGGAGCCGTCCACAAACTGCCCGGAGTCAATGGACTCGACGTGCCGGTGCTGGTCTGTGTGTGCGTCGGGGCAACTGCTGAGCAGGCAACCCACGAGCAGTGGAGGCAAGCGGCCGGAGCGGGAACGCGCAGTTGCACGGACGCGGAACGTATCGGCATCGTCATGCCTGGCAACTCGCCGGCCGATGTCGCCTCGGTCGCTGCTGGCGCGTTGCTTGGGGCCTACCGATTCGAAAGTTTCAAAGGTTCGGGGACACCGAACCGATCCACGCCAGCCAAGTACATCAACATCCTGACCGATGCCTACCGCGACCGGCACGTCAAAGAAGCTGTCCGACAAGCCGAGATCGTCGCGTCCGAGGTCTGCTTCGCTCGCGATCTAGTTAACACACCGCCCTCTACGCTTCATCCCAAAGAACTTGCCAAGCTCGCGGTCGATGCTGTCAAGGATCTTCCCGTCGAGACGGAGGTACTCGATGAGAAGGCGCTCAAGCGCGGCGGCTTCGGTGGAATCCTCGCTGTTGGACAAGGGTCGGCGAATCCGCCCCGACTCGTCCGGCTTGATTACCGACCAGCCCGCAGCAAGATTCACATTGCATTAGTAGGTAAAGGCATTACTTTCGATTCGGGCGGACTTTCCCTTAAGCCGCCTACTGCCATGGAGACGATGAAATGCGATATGGGTGGTGCCGCAGCAGTCATCGCAGCCACCGCAGCGATCGCTCGACTGGGCTTACCCGCGACCGTCACGACCTACGCGGCTTGCGCGGAGAACATGCCCTCTGGGACAGCTCAGCGCCCAGGGGATGTCTTGACGACCTTAGGCGGAACAACCGTCGAGGTCCTAAACACTGATGCCGAGGGGCGACTAGTGATGGCCGATGCGCTGGTTCGCGCCGGTCAAGACGAGCCGGATGTGATCATCGACGTGGCAACACTCACCGGTGCCCAAATGGTCGCACTTGGCAACCGGGTCTCGGCAGTGATGAGCAACGACTCAGAGTTGCGCGACGACGTGGTGCGAGCAGCGGATATGGCCGGTGAGCAGTTCTGGCCGATGCCGCTACCACCGGAACTACGGGAATCGTTGGACTCACCGATCGCCGACCTAAAGAACATCGGGGACCGGATGGGCGGAATGCTCACTGCCGGGTTGTTCCTACAGGAGTTCGTCGACCCAGGGACTCCGTGGGCACACCTGGACATCGCGGGACCCGCTTTCAACGATCACGGGCCGCACGGCTACACACCCAAGGGTGGAACAGGCGTCGCAGTTCGTACGTTAGTCCAGTTAGTCAGGGACTTAGCTGACGCCGCAAACAAGTGATTTGCGCGACTGCGGGCCAGTTTCCGGTCCCGCAGCGGTACGGGAGTTGGCCGAACTTTGCACTAAGTGCCAGGATGGGTAACACGACTAACGACTACCGGCCTACTCACTTGGAGTGCAGATGACCGACACGACCACCGACCTCGTCATCCTCGGTGGAGGTAGCGGCGGCTATGCGTGTGCCCTGCGCGCGGCAGAACTCGGATTGAGCGTGACTCTCATCGATGAAGCAGAGTTGGGCGGCACGTGCCTACATCGTGGTTGTATCCCCACCAAAGCACTTCTGCACGCCGCAGAGGTCGCCGACACCGCTCGCGAAGGCGACTCAATCGGGGTGTTGACCAAACTCGACGGCATCGACATGCCCGCGGTGCTGAAGTACAAAGACGGCGTCGTCGCGCGGCTCTACAAGGGGCTACAGGGACTGGTCAAGGCGAGAGGTGTCAACTTCGTCGCCGGTCGCGGGACCTTGACCAGCCCGAATACTGTCACTGTGGACGGCCAGCAGTACCAGGGAAAGAACATTGTGCTGGCTACCGGTTCTTACGCCAGAACGCTTCCAGGGCTCGAAATATCCGGTCGGGTGATGACTAGCGACCAAGCGCTTACCTACGACGAAGTTCCCAAATCCGTGATCGTGCTCGGCGGCGGCGTCATCGGGTCTGAGTTCGCTAGCGTGTGGCGCTCCTTCGGATCCGACGTGACGATCATTGAAGCTCTCCCGCACCTACTGGCAGCGGAAGATCCGGCCATCTCCAAAGTCCTTGAGCGAACGTTCCGCAAACGCGGGATCGCCTTCAAGACGGGCGTTCGATTCGCGAACGCCGTGGACAACGACTCCGAGGTGACCGTGAACCTTGAGGACGGCACCTCGATTAGCGCAGATCTCCTGCTCGTCGCGGTCGGTCGGGGACCTCGCACCGAGGGGCTCGGGTACGAGCAAGCAGGCGTCACGATGGATCGCGGGTTCATCCCAACCAACGAGAATCTCCAGACGAACGTGCCAGGAATCTACGCAGTGGGCGATATCGTGCCCGGCCTGCAACTAGCGCACCGCGGCTTTGCTCAGGGGATCTTTGTGGCCGAACATGTCGCGGGACTCAACCCTCGTCCGATCGACGAGGAGGGAATCCCACGGGTTGCGTATTGCGAACCGGAGGTCGCCAGTGTCGGCATCACGCAAGCCCAAGCTGAGCAGCGCTACGGCGCGGATAACGTCGTTAGCTACGAGTACAACCTGGGCGGCAACGGCAAGAGCCAGATCCTGGGAACTGCCGGATTCATCAAACTTGTCTCGGTCAAAGACGGTCCGGTCGTGGGCATCCACATGGTCGGATCGCGCGTCGGGGAGCTCATCGGGGAGGCGCAGTTGATCGTTAACTGGCAAGCTGAGGCTGACGACGTCGCGACCCTGATTCATGCCCACCCGACACAAAACGAAGCCCTCGGCGAAGCCCACTTGGCCCTCGCCGGTAAGCCATTGCACGCCCACGCCTAGCACCGAGTCATGTTTCACCGCACACCAACGAACTAGCCCACAGCATTCCGCGAACGAATGGAGACACCCGCGATGCCGGTCTCAATCACGATGCCACAACTCGGTGAGAGCGTGACTGAAGGAACGGTGACGCGCTGGCTCAAGGACGTCGGCGACACCGTCGAGATGGACGAACCACTCCTCGAGGTGAGCACCGACAAAGTCGACACCGAGATCCCCTCCCCTGTCGCCGGCGTACTGGTAGAAATCAAAGCGGTGGAGGATGACGTCGTCGAGGTAGGTGGCGAGCTCGCGGTGGTCGGAGACTCTAGTGAGGCCGCAGCCTCAGGTGCCAACGCTCCAGCACCACCTACTGCTCAACCCGTCGCTGCCCAAGCTGCCGCCGAACAACCTGCCGCCGAACAACCTGCTGCTGCTCAACCATCCACGGCTGGTGAGGCTGCACCCACACCGTCTCAACCCGCTCCCGAGCCAGCTGCCCCGGCCGCTCATGCGCAACCAGAGCCAGCCGCGCCACCGGCGGGTGCCAGTTCGGGACCAGCTATCCCAGTTCTGCTTCCGGCACTCGGCGAGAGCGTGACCGAGGGAACGGTGACGCGCTGGCTCAAGGACGTCGGCGACACCGTCGAGATGGACGAACCACTCCTCGAGGTGAGCACCGACAAAGTCGACACCGAAATCCCCTCCCCCGTCGCTGGGGTCCTGTTGGAGATGGCAGTAGCCGAAGACGAGACGGTGCCCGTCGGCACCACGCTGGCGATGGTTGGCGAACCGGGTGCACAGAGTGCGACTGGCTCTGTCTCAACGCCGGACAACTCGCAGGTGAAATCGCCACCCACATCACCCGCCCAGCCAGCCCAACCGCAGCCGTCGACTCCCACCACGACCGCCGAGGGGTCACCGGCTAGCGACAGCACGGCGCCGCAGCCGGGGGCCGAGGCCTACGCGAGCCCGATCGTGCGCAAGCTCGCTCGAGAATCCGGCGTGGATCTTGGATCAGTCAGTCCCTCCGGTGACGGCGGACGAATCACCAAGGACGACGTCCGTGCAGCCAGCGGCAGCGCCTCGCCAGTGGCAACTCCCGGGACACCGAGCAGCGCCCCTGCACCGTCGGCAGACCGAGGCACGGCAGCGACCACCAGTTCAGTCCCGGTAGCAGTGCCCGCCCGCAGCACTTCACCGGTCGATTCACATCTGCCCTCAACGATCACCCCCCGAGGCAAGACAGAGAAGATGTCGAGGCTGCGGCAGGTAATCGCCGAGCGAATGGTCGAGTCTCTGCATGTCTCGGCGCAGCTGACGACCGTGGTCGAGGTGGATGTCACCAAGATTGCCGCGCTGCGCAATCGTGCGAAAGGTTCCTTCCAAGAACGTGAGGGCGTGTCCCTGTCGTACTTGCCATTCTTCGCTAGGGCCACACTCGAGGCGCTACGCACGTTTCCCATGGTGAATGCCTCGGTGAACGGCCAGGACAACACTGTGACCTATCACGACGACATCAACCTAGGCGTTGCCGTGGACACTGATCGCGGCTTGCTCGTTCCAGTTGTCCGAGACGCGGGAGACTTAACCCTCGCTGGACTGGCGCGGCGAGTGGCTGACCTAGCTGCGCGTACCCGCACTAGCCAGGTAAGCCCAGATGAGTTGTCAGGTGGAACTTTCACGTTGACCAACACTGGCAGTCGCGGTGCACTGTTCGATACTCCGATCATCAACCAGCCTCAGGTAGGAATACTCGGAACCGGAGCAGTCGTGAAGCGCGCAGTCGTCGTCACCGAGCCAAGTGGCGAGGATGTGATTGCCATCCGGTCAATGGTCTACCTCGCACTGACCTATGACCACCGAATCGTCGACGGCGCCATCGCGGCCTCGTTCTTGACCGCGATCAAGGCACGGCTGGAATCGGCGGACTTCGCTTCAGAGTTGGGCCTGTAGAGGTGCGCGTCGCGATCACGGGAGCCTCCGGACTCATTGGGACGGCTCTGACTAAGAGCTTGATCCGTGACGATCATTCAGTCATCAAAATGGTGCGCCGCGATCCTCGTGCACAGGATGAAGTGCGCTGGAACCCAGCCGCTCAAGAGATCGACACAGCGGGAATCTCCGGCGTAGACGCGATCGTCCACCTCGCGGGAGCCGGCGTTGGAGACCACCGCTGGACCGACGCCTACAAGGCCGAGATTCTCGACTCGCGAGTGCTCGGCACGTCCACGATTGCCCAAGCTGCCGCCGATCTGAATATTCCTACCCTTGTCAGCGGATCGGCGATCGGCTACTACGGCGATCGCGGAGACGAGTTGCTGACCGAGTCCTCGACTAAGGGCAAGGGGTTCCTCTCCGACGTTGTCGAGCAGTGGGAGTCCGCGGCTCAACCGGCCGTGGACGCAGGTGTTCGCGTCGCTTTCGCCCGTACTGGTTTGGTGGTCAGCGCCCACGGCGGCGCGTGGAAGCGAATGCTGCCAATCTTCAAGGCCGGAGGTGGCGGACGGCTCGGCTCTGGCAACCAATATTGGGCGTTCATCTCGATCGCCGACGAGGTGAGGGCACTGCGGTTCCTGATCGACCACCCCGACGCGCGAGGACCGATTAACCTCAGTGCCCCAGATCCGGTGACCAATCGCGTCGCCACTAGCGTGCTCGCGAGTGCGCTTCATCGACCGGCCATCGCGCCGGTGCCAGCATTCGCTCTGAAGATCGCTCTCGGCGAGTTCGCTACTGACGTGCTGTCGTCCACTCGGGCCATTCCAAGCTCGCTCACCTCCCTGGGATTCCAGTGGGAAGAACCCACCATGCAAGACGCCGTCGCCGCGATTCTTTAGGCCGGGCTAGGCTGCCGCAACGTCCTCGATCAACCACCGACCCTCCACATTACGAAGCTCCACGGACCAACGTCCTTGGCCTGCAGCGCGTCGTCGCTCCACGATGTCCCCCGATGACTTTGAGACGAGTTGGTAGGCATCGCGGCGGTCTCGAACTAGTAGCCGCACACGCTGCTGCGCCTGCTGTCGAACCTGCACACCGATGATCGTCGTGCGCAGATTGCGAGCGGTAACTCCGACACTTCTCAGCGTTGCCAGCGTCGCCAGATCCCGCTGCTGCGCGGGAGAGCCTGGCGCGTTCACCTCGGATAGCGACCCAGCATTGTCATCGGCGAACGCTGCGGCGCGGACGACATCTAGCTCCCCGAGGTGAGCGACCCATGATGTTGGTAACGATGCCACTGTCGCTGAATCGACTTCAGCGTCGGTAGAAGCAGCGTCGGCAGAAGCAGCGTCGGCAGAAGCAGGATCTGATCTCGGCACTGTCGAAGCAGACGTCGGCAGCACCCCTGATGCCGAGGGAGGAGGCGCGCTCGCTCCATCGGCGCGAATCGGGTCCACCTGCTCTGAGGGAGAGAAGAGGACCAAGAGGACCGCTAGTCCACCGATACCTGCCATCGCAAGAGCTAGAACGCGTCCGTGCGCCCGCCAAGGTCTCGGCAACCGCCGCCACGCTGAAGAGTCCGATGTGCTGACCTGCGACTTGGTCGTTTGCCCTCGTGAATGTGAACGCCGCTGGCCTCGTGACAGGTCTCGCTCCTGGCGATCAGCGCGAGGCGACGCAAGCCGACTCCTTCCGATGGGTTCAGACACCGGGGCCGAATCATCCACCCGGAACGAGGTATTCGACGTCTGCAGCGAACCCGGTGACGAGACGTCGTCGAGAGCTAGGTACGCGACGAGCCCGAGAGGATCGGCGAGTGCCTCCAGCGTGCGGACTATTTCGTTCGGTTTGGGCTCGGGTTGCACCAAGAGCAGCCTGGCGACTGCGGGCGGCACCGACTGATCTGAAACCAGGACCCTCAGCAAGGCGATCAGACTCGCGCCGTCGACGCAGGCCCCCTCGGGCCACACAGTCGCGCCGTCGAAGTCAACGCGCACCTTGGCCAGGTCGGACGTCCCACTGCCCGCGCTCGGACCTGTCGCTAGGGCAACGATTAATGCCGTCACCGCCGGAATCGGCATAGGCGTGGTAGAGGCAAGTTGGCAGATCGTGTCGACCTCGCGGAACAACCCTGGCGGTGCGGCGACCGATGGCAACGACTGTCCCGTGGTTTGGCTGACTGAGTTCGAAGCCCCGTCGCCGTGCATGGTTTCTATCGGTCCTTGGATCGCAAACTCATCCCAGCGTTTGGGGTCGATTGGTTTCGCCATGACGTAACTCTGACTCAACCTCGGCCGGAGCGTTTTGGTTATCCACAGCGGCGTCCTCGAGCGCTAACGGAGCAAACACCTCCTCCATTCAAATAGTCTGCACGCAACACTCGCGAACGAGAGGTTGGGACTTCATGGGTCCGGTATCGAGGTGGGCCGTCAATCGGCCGTGGCAAGCGATCATTGCTTGGGCGGCGATTTTGCTGATCCTGCTTGGAGCTACTGCCCTACATGCGGGCAAGTACAACGACTCGTTTAGCCTGCCCAACACCGGCTCGACTCAGGCAGAGAACCTGCTCGCCGAGAAGTTCGGCTCACAAACCGGGAACTCAACAGCCCAGGTGCTCTTCTCACTTGGCAACGAGACGATCGCCTCCCCGACCCTGCAAGCGAAGATCAACGAACTCGTCACCGAGATCGAGGCGATCAGTTCAGTCAAGTCAGTCCAGTCGCCGTATACCGCAACCTCTCCGCAAGAGGCCGTGGAATCAGGACTGGTCAGTCCAGACGGCACCGTCGGCAAACTCAATATCGAGTTCGATGTTCCCGACGCCGACGTCCCCGTGGCGGATGGAAAACTCATCCTGCAAGACGTGGAAACACTCAACACCGAGAGCCTCGAAATAGGGGTCACCGGTCCTGCCATCGCGGCAGCGGATACGAACGCGCCCGACAGCGAGATCGTCGGCATTATCGCCGCGATCATCATCATGCTGATCATGTTCGGATCGGTCGTGGCAGCAGGACTGCCGCTCCTAACCGCGCTCCTAGGTCTTACCGCCGGACTATCCGGATTGGCGCTGTTGGCCAACACGGTCAGCACGGCGAGTTTCGCTCCGACCCTGGCCGCGATGATCGGACTTGGGGTTGGGTTCGACTACTCACTGTTCCTGCTGAACCGCTACCGCCAGGCAATCCGCGACGGCAACGAGCCAAAGGCCTCGGCCCTGATCGCGGTAGGCACGGCTGGGCGGGCAATCGTGTTCGCAGCTATCACCGTCATCATTGCCCTGTCCGGTCTATTCGTCCTAGGACTGAGCTTCCTGAACGGTCTTGCCGTGGGCGCTGGCGTGACCGTCGTCTGCGTAATGATCACGGCAGTAACGCTGCTACCGGCATTGATATCGCTGCTCGGCGAGCGCGTCTTCGCCTGGAAGATGCCCTGGGGACGCAAACCCGTTGATGCCGTGCGAGGCCGGCGCTTTGCAAAATACGCCGAAGTTCTCCAGGCTCGTAAGTGGATCTTTGGTGGGATTGCACTAGTTGCGGTTGCTGTTATGGCGATTCCGGCCCTATCGATGCGCGAGGGTTTCACCGACGCGAGTTCCAATCCGCCTCAGAATCCCCAATTCATCGCATACGAACTAACTGCCCAAGGATTTGGTGTCGGCGCCAACGGCCCGTTCATCGTGGTCGCCGAGTTGCCAGATGGAGACGACTCCGTACCGCAGGCCGAGGCTCTGTCCAAGGCCATCGCCGCCACGCCGGGGGTGGCCTTCGCCAGTCCCGTGGCTGTCGGATCGCCCGCCGTTGCGCAAGACAAATCTGCTGCGATCATTACCGTCATCCCGACCACGAGTCCACAAAGTGAGGCGACGTCGGCATTGCTGCGCACTCTGCGCGATGACACGATCCCGAAGGCCACCGCCAACACCGGCATCGTTGCCTACGTCGGTGGAGCCACCGCGGTCGCGGAGGACTTTAGCCAGGTCCTCAGCGAGAAGTTGCCAGCGTTCTTGATGATTGTCGTGGGACTCGGGTTCATCGTTTTGATGGTCCTATTCCGTTCTCTGCTCATCCCGCTCACCGCAGCCATCACTGCGCTGATGAGCTTCGCTGCGGCGCTCGGAGTATCGGTGTTCGTGTTCCAGTGGGGGAACCTGAACTACGTCTTTGACGTGTACGGGGCCGGTCCGATTCTGCCGTTCCTGCCCGTCATGCTGTTCGCGATCCTGTTTGGCCTGTCAATGGACTATCAGGTGTTCCTCGTCAGCCGAATGCAAGAGGAGTTCAACGAACACGGAGATAACCGCCGGGCTGTTCGAGTGGGACTTGGCGGATCCGGGCTAGTCGTCGTGGCGGCCGCGCTCATCATGTTTTCGGTGTTCATGTCCTTCGTATTCCAAAGCAACTCCACGATCAAACTCTTTGGTCTGTCGCTGGCCGTGGCGATTGCGGTCGATGCGTTCCTGATCCGTCTGATGTTCGTTCCGGCTCTCATGACAGCTCTAGGCAAGGCCAACTGGTATCTGCCGAAGTGGCTCGACAAGATCCTGCCGAAGGTGGACGTCGAAGGCACAAAGCAAGTAGTTGCCGAACCAGAGAAAGTGGCCTCGCCTTAGCGCTGCGGTAGCGACCAGTACCTCAATGGTCTGCGAGGCTAGCTGCCGAGACCAGCAATGGCGGCTGCGACCGCGCGGGACGTAAGTTCGGCGCCGGTGTAGGTAGCAGCATCGTGAAAGTTCAGCTTGCCGGTGAGGCCTTGACCTGCGCTGATGAACGCGTCGATCGCCTGCGGGAATCGCTCACTGGCGCCTCGACCCCAGACGACTGGGTCCTTGACGTTGACCACATTGAGCCAGCCACCGAGCCGGTCGTAGGGAAACGTGGCCGGGTCTTGCCAGCGCTTGCCCCAGAAGTCGCGGACCCCGAGCGGGGAGCCAAAACTGACGAGCAACTCCACCGACACTCCCCTGGTGTGCAGTGCATCGAGCGCCACCACAGAGCCCAAGCTGTGTGCCAACAAGACAACGGGACCGTCGATCTCCTCGATCCGGTCAGCGACGCGGTCTAGCACCGTCGCCCGTAGATCATCGTTATGCCGATAGTGCCCCGCTTGGCGCATTCCCAGTACTGGCAGCCGAACCATCAGTTCGCCCGGGATGAATACCGGAAGCACGGTCGACGGCGACCCAACCCGGTCCGGGCTGTCCCAGATCGCCCGGCGCAGCGCACCTTGGCGGCGTTGATATCTGAGTCGCGAATCGCTGCGATCCTCTCCGAGAAACGGTTCGTGCAAGTGGTCGGATCGGCGTCGACGAATCGCCCCCGGACGGTCGATCAGATCGTCGAAGCCGACTTCAACTGAGGTGATCTCCACGGCGCCCGGCAACTGCCGAAGGCGCTCGCGCAGCGCGTCGTCCCAACCCGGCATGGCTCCACCCACGCCGTGCAGGAACACGGCAGTCGTTGTTGGCACGGGCAATAGTGTGACCGGCAACTGCCGCACTGCCGGTAACCGGGTTGGCGGCTTGCCGGTGCCCCGCGTATTTTTGATTCATGGCCGCCCAGACTGATTCAGTCACCTCCGCGACGCGACCCGATGGAGGCAGCCTCGAGTTCACTCGACTCGGCCTCGGCGACGCACTCGTCGACTACCAACAAGGGTGGGAGTTGCAGCGTGACCTGCATGCGCAAGTTGTGGCGGGTGAACGCTCCCCCACCGTCCTGATGCTCGAACACGCCGAAGTGCTGACCGCAGGCAAGAGAACTCAACCCGGCGACTTACCCCAGGACGGCTCAGACGTCATCAACGTTGACCGCGGTGGCCGGATCACCTGGCATGGCCCCGGCCAACTCGTCAGCTACCAGATCGTGCGCCTTCCCCATCCGATGGATGTCGTCGCCCACGTTCGCCGCCTCGAGACCGCCATCATGGCTACCTGCGCGGACTTTGATGTCGCAACAGCCCAGATACCGGGGCGCAGCGGCGTGTGGTGCGGGGGCGACGGGAACCAACCTGACCTCAAAATTGCCGCTATCGGTGTCCGCGTTTCTCGTGGCGTCACGCTGCATGGACTGGCGATCAATGTCACCAACGATCTGTCGTGGGCGCAGAATATTGTCCCCTGTGGCATCGCCGATGCGGGCGTCACTTCCTTGGCGCGGCAGCGCCAGAGCGCACCACCCAGCTTGAGCGAGGTCGCCGACCGTCTAGAGGTGCACTTGCGTGCCGCTCTGGAACCCACCGTCGCTCCCGTCCCGGGACGCGTAGGCTAGCGGTATGTCCGCTTCCTCTGGTGTTGGTCCCGACGGCCGAAAGCTGCTGCGCCTAGAGGTGCGAAACACCGAGACCCAAATTGAGCGCAAGCCATCCTGGATCAAGGCCAAGTACCGCAACGGGCCCAATCACGCGGACATCCGCAAGCGAGTAGCCGACGCCGGGCTACACACCGTCTGCCAAGAAGCGGGCTGTCCGAACATCAGCGAGTGCTGGGAAGATCGCGAGGCAACGTTCCTCATCGGCGGCGACGTCTGCTCACGACGCTGCGATTTTTGCCAGATCGACACCGGCAAGCCGACACCGCTAGACGCTGATGAGCCGCGCCGAGTCGCCGAATCAGTGGCCGCGATGGATCTTCGCTACGCCACCATCACTGGAGTGGCCCGTGACGATCTACCCGACCAAGGTGCGTGGCTGTACTCCCAAACCGTGCGAGCAATTCACGAACAGATCCCCGGTTGCGGGGTCGAGTTACTCATTCCCGACTTCTCCGGTGATGCAGCGCTACTCGCGCAGGTGTTCGACTCGCGCCCCGAGGTGCTCGCCCACAATGTGGAGACCGTGCCGCGCCTCATGCGGCGCATCCGCCCAGCTTTCACCTACGAGCGTTCACTTGGGGTCATCACCTCGGCTCGCGAGGCAGGTCTGATCACGAAGTCGAATCTGATTCTGGGAATGGGAGAAGAACGAGCCGAAGTTGAGTCCGCGTTGGCCGACCTCGTCGATGCCGGAACTCAGCTGATCACCATCACTCAGTACCTTCGACCATCGCTGCGCCACCATCCAGTAGAGCGATGGGTGACGCCAGAGGAGTTCGACGAACTGGCCGAGGTGGCGACCGAGCTAGGGTTCCTCGGGGTCATGAGTGGGCCGCTCGTGCGATCTTCGTATCGCGCCGGCAAGCTCTACGCGGCTGCCCGAGCGAGTATGAGCATGGCGCCCGGCCACTAGCCGTTTGACTGCATGTGCGCAGCTTCAGCGCAGTCATCTGCCCATAGAGTTCGCGGCGAGGCATCACATCGCGGCGACCATGACATACCCTTGAGCAATGGCTCGTAAGGACGGCAGCCCAGGGCGCCTCAAGCAAATACGTGAGACCTACCAACTCACGAAGAAGACCGATCCACGGATCGGCTGGATTCTGCTGGGAATCGTGCTAGCCACGACCGCGGTGTTCACTCTCATCGGCTTCCTACTAGGGATGATTTGGTTCTTTGTCCCGATCGGCCTGGCCTTCGGCTTATTGATTGCCGTCATCATCTTCGGGCGGCGGGCTGAACGCTCCGCGTACGCCCAAATCGAGGGACAACCGGGCGCGGCGGCAGCGGTGCTGAAATCGTTGAAGTCGGGATGGTTTGTCACCCCGGCTATCGCGCTGAACAAGAATCAGGACACAGTCCACCGCGTCCTTGGGCGCCCCGGGGTCATCCTCGTCTCCGAAGGCCCGAGTAGCCGTGTCACGCACATGCTCGCCAACGAGCGCAAGAAGACTGCGCGGTTCGTCCCTGACATCAACATCATCGAGATCCAGTCAGGTAACGACGAGGGACAGATTCCGCTGACAAAGCTCAACCGCAAGGTCATGAAGCAGAAGCGGACGCTCAAACCGGCGCAGGTAACAGAAGTTAGGCGCCGACTAGACGCCCTCGCTCAGCAGCCGGTATCGGCACCAAAGGGGCCAATGCCCAAGAGTGTGCGCGCGGCTCGCAACCAACGCGGCTAGCCCAACGTCGGGCAAACCGGACATTTCGCTGCCACTCGTCGGGGACCTTTCGATAATTAGACGAGCTTTGGGTGACGTGGGCACGCAATCTGGCGCATCCCTAGCGGGAATCAGCCATCGTCATAGGCACACCGAATGCACAAGCGGGCAGACTGCAAGTTGTTAGTCACCGACTGACGATGTCGAGATCTTTCGCGCCGCAGCGCCCGTGCCTAGATCCCCCGGAGTCCCACCTTGTCTACCAAGTCCGCTCGACGCCTCGTACTTCCGGCCCTCGCTTCTGTTGCCACCTTGGCCGTGGGAGCGGGTCTACTCGCTGGGCAGAGTGCCGCCGCGACCCCAAGCGATGTCACGCCGTCCCCTACCGGCACGTCGACCCCCGAGCCAACAGTTTCACCGAGTCCGACCCCTAGTCCGACTCCGACTACGCCCCCCGTATCGCAATGGCCGAGCAAAGTCCTCGTGGGTTACTCGAACCAAGGACGCAAGATCGTCGCCAAACGCCGCGGTAACCCTGACGCTCCCAAGGTGATGCTGGCGGTCGGGATCATCCACGGCAATGAGAACAAGGGCAAGCGGATCATTTCGAAGGTTCGCAAGAAGAATTTCAGTTCCGCGGGAGACGTCCAGTTGTGGACGATCAAGTCGATGAACCCCGATGGTGCCGCTGCGTTCAACCGCTACAACGCCCGCGGAGTCGATCTCAACCGTAACTTCCCCACCGGCTGGTCGCGGGCGACCCGTGGCGCAGGCAGCGGGCCTGCCAGCGAGCCGGAGACCCAAGCGCTCATGGCCTTCATGAACAAGCTGCGCCCCGATGGCTCGCTGGTCTTTCATCAGGACTGGAACATGGTCCTGGGAATCTGCAACTCCAAGACCTCGTCATATGCCTGGCAGTTTGCGCAGCTTTCCAAGATTCCGCCGGAGCCGTGCCGCCGTGCATTTACCGGCACCATGGGTTCGTGGGCGAACAATGCCCTTCCCGGGTACCTGCTAACCGTTGAGTTGCCGAACTCCCGCTACGTGAACAAGAAGAAGGTCAAGCGGTGGGCGAGGGCGGTAGCAAAGCAAACACGCCGACTGCCGGATCTAGACGTTGCGGTGCCAACTCCAACCCCCACCCCGACGCCCACTCCTACGCCGACTGCCACGGCTGGCACACCAGGCGACTAGAGCCTGAATCGCCAATCAGGCAGCGGGCACGGTCCGCCGCTCGCGGACGTTCACCACGACTGTGCCGGCCGCCTTGTCATGCAGGCTGCGCCCGTCGCGGTCCCAGATGACTGCTGGAATCACTAGACAGATCAGAAATGTGCGCAAAAGCGCGCGGAACGGATTGACGTAGCCGCGACCAAGCGCAACAACCCGCACACCCATGATTCGCTGCCCAAACGAGGCACCGCCGAACATCGTGAATAGCGACTTCATGACAAAGAACACGCCGAGCGTGACGAAGCCATGCTGCTCGGAGCCATAGGCCCATTGCGGGAAGATCAGCTGAGCCACCAGAGCCGAGGCGATCCAGTCAATGAACAGTGCGACTGCTCTGCGTCCAAAGCCCGCGACTGACCCGATTCCGTACTCCGGCAGTCCGAGGCGTTCACCCCGGTAGCCGAGGTCAATGCCCGAAGCTTCGAGTGCTGCACGCGGCCCAGAGATCCAAGAGCCAATATCTCGGCGATCCATGTGACAAGGCTAACTTGTCGCACGTTTAGGGTGGGCTCAGCCCTGGAATGACTAGCTGTGTAACAAATGCGCAACAAACGAGACACGATAGCGACACAGCGCCGACCTAAGTTTCACCTGAAGTTGGCGGCCAGGGCCGCTAGACCAGGCGACGCGCCACACCCGGCAGCAGCGCACAAGCCACGAGAGTCTCCGGCTGTAACGGCCAGGGACCAAGAAGGAGCGGTGAATGTCAGCAGAGCTAGATTTCAAGAACGCCGACGATGTCATGAAGTACATCAAGGATGAGGGCGTCGTATTCATCGACGTTCGATTCTGCGACCTACCAGGCATCATGCAGCACTTCAACGTGCCAGCAGAGTCGGTCGACAAGTCCCTCTTTGAGGATGGCCAAATGTTCGATGGCTCCTCCATCCGTGGGTTCCAGGCAATCCACGAGTCGGATATGAAGCTCATCCCCGACGTGACGAGCGCATACATCGACCCATTCCGCGTTGAGAAGACACTGATCATCAACTTCTCGATTCGCGACCCGTTCACCGACGAGCCCTACAGCCGTGACCCACGTCAGGTCGCTGCCAAGGCTGAGGCATACCTGAAGTCCACGGGTATCGCTGATACCTGCTTCTTCGGCGCCGAGGCAGAGTTCTACGTCTTCGACGATGTTCGGTTCGAAACCAAGTCCAACGCTGGTTACTACTACGTTGACTCAATCGAGGGTGCGTGGAACTCCGGCCGCGAAGAAGAGGGCGGAAACCTCGGGTACAAAACCGGCTACAAGAGCGGCTACTTCCCGGTACCTCCGGTCGACCACTACGCCGATCTGCGCGATCAGATGTCGATTGAACTCATGAACTCCGGTCTGGAGATCGAACGCGCACACCACGAGGTGGGCACTGGCGGCCAGGCTGAGATCAACTACAAGTTCAACACCCTGCAGCAGGCTGCCGACGACGTGATGAAGTTCAAGTACATCATCAAGAACGTCGCATGGCAGAACGGCAAGTCGGCCACGTTCATGCCCAAGCCGCTCTTCGGAGACAACGGTTCCGGCATGCACAGCCACCAGTCGCTGTGGAAAGACGGCAAGCCACTGTTCTACGACGAACTTGGCTACGCTGGCCTGTCCGACTTGGCTCGCTGGTACATCGGTGGCTTGCTCAAGCACGCACCGTCACTGCTTGCCTTCACCAACCCGACGACCAACTCCTACCACCGGCTCGTGCCCGGCTACGAGGCTCCCGTCAACCTGGTGTACTCGCAGCGCAACCGCTCGGCCTGTATCCGAATCCCGATCACCGGAACCAACCCGAAGGCCAAGCGCCTCGAGTTCCGCGTTCCGGACCCGTCCTGCAACCCATACCTCGCGTTCTCCGCGATGCTCATGGCTGGCCTGGACGGAATCAAGAACAAGATCGAGCCACCGGCGCCGGTCGACAAGGATCTCTACGAGTTGCCACCGGACGAGGCTGCGGCGATCCCGCAGGTTCCGGACTCCCTAGGCGGCGTGCTCGACGCGCTTGAGGCCGACCACGACTACCTGACCGAAGGTAACGTGTTCACCCCAGATCTGATCGAGACCTGGATCGAGTTCAAGCGCACTCAGGAGATTGACCCAGTTCGCCTGCGTCCAACTCCGCACGAGTTCGAGATGTATTACGACATTTAGGATTCAGGGCAAAAGGGATATTTCAGACTACTGTCGTTTAGTGTCGTCTGATTGATCCACTAATACCCTCTGACCTGGGCAAACACCCGGCAAACCATTCCATTTGGCTTGTCGGGTGTTGTCGTCTGTAAGGGGGTACTTGCATTTACCAAAGCGAACAAAAAGCGAACACATCGAAAGACGACCGGGTGTCGGTCAGTCGTGATCTTGCTATCAATCTGCCCACTTCGACAGGAGTTGCCGCACAATGGCCAGATGCGCAAACTAGTCGGCACCCTCACCGCTGCAACCGTTGGCCTTGCTTCACTGGCAGGTTGCGGAGCGACGCAGCAGTCAGAGGCGCAGTCGGACGGCGAGGCTGCCATTACGCAGCTCGTCGCCACAATGTCTGAACTAGACGCCCTTGGTCGTCAGTACGAACAGATCCCACCACTAAAGTCGGCAAAGCCTTCTTCCGTTGAGCAGAATGCCGAGAAGCGAGTAGGGCTACTGGCTCAGATATCAACCGTCGTTGACGACCTCAGCAATGAGGTTGACTACGAAACGACTGCTGTGATGCCTTCGCTGGCGTACCTTCCAGGTGCTTGGAATGGCTGGGTTAGGGCGGAATCAAAGACTTGGGACAGATCCCTTCAGTGCACTCAGAAGGCCACTGACTCCCTCTACGCCGCATGCATGCAGAAGGTTATCGACGATAAGAACCTGAGCCTCAACCAGGATCTATCGAGACAGAACCTGAGCCGAGTAATCGGAGACGTGAACGATGATCTTGCTGACTTGAAGGCAATGGCCTCATCGGCAGGCACCGGCTGACAGCATTACGGGCCGCTAGTTCGCCGCAGTATTGGTATGCCATTACGAAGCGCGCCGAGGCAAAGCGATCAGTAGACTCGGTCGGTATGACGGAAACGGATGATCAACAGCCATGGCAAACTGCTCGCCTCATACCAGTAACTGGGATCGGCGGCGTCGCTGAACAGGAGCGCCGTGCAACGTCTGCGTTATTGGCCGTCCTTTCCGCCGTGGATGAGTTTGGCAGGGTCGTCCTTGCCGCCGCAGGAGCCCCTGCAGGTCGCATCGAAACCTTCATAGAGACCCGTTTCGAGATGGGCGAGGCAACGGTGATCCCAGATGGTCTCGTAACCGTGACGCGCGGGAAGCGTCGCTGGACTGCCTTGGTTGAGGTTAAGACTGGCGACAACGAGCTTGCCAGGGAGCAGCTCGAAAACTACTTGGATGTTGCCAAAGCCGAGAAGTTCGACGCTGTGATCACTATTAGTAATGAGATTTCCCCAGTCGCTGACACTCATCCGACAGAGGTCGATAAGCGCAAGCTACGCAAGGTTAATCTCGTGCACCTCTCGTGGACTCGGATTCTGACGATCGCTGTCGTGGAACGCAGCCATCGTGGAGTTGCCGACCCGGACCAAGCGTGGATTCTGAGCGAGCTGATTCGGTATCTGGAGAATCCTCAGGCGGGCACGCTCCCCCGGGTTGATATGGGTCAATCGTGGGTCGTTGTGCGTGATGCTGCGAAGAACGGAAGCCTGCGTGGATCAGATAAGGGCGTTCCCGCCATCGTCAACCAGTGGGATCAGCTCCTGCGATATGCCGGACTCATGCTCGGACGGGAGCTTGGCGCACCCGTCGAGCCGATCTTGCCAGCCGCTCAGCGACAGGACCCAAAGGCTCGCACTGATGCGCTGGTTGCAGAACTTGTGGCGACTGGTCGCCTTGAAGGCAAGCTGCGCATACCAGACGTGATCGCACCCATCACAGTCTTTGCCGACCTGCGGACCAGGCACGTCGGAGCGCGGGTCGAGGTAGCAGCACCCAAAGACGGGCGATCTAGAACCCGAATCACTTGGCTGCTTCGCCAGTTGAAGAGCGCCCCACCGAGCTTGATCATTGACTCCTTCGCAGCTCGATCTCGCGACTCAATGTCGGAGCCATTGAGCGCTGCCATAGCCAATCCCGACTTGCTCCTTGATGCTGCAAAGCGCGAACCCACGCGATTTACTTTGACCTTGCTCGCGCCCATGGGTTCCAAGAGAGGCGAAGGCAACAACGGCTTTCCTACTAGCGTCCTTGACGTGCTCACCGAGTTCTATGAAACGACCGCGCAATCACTGAAAGCCTGGACACCTTCCGCACCCAAGCTGCGGCGGGACCCCGATGCGCCCGAGGCGCAAGGCCCAACTACAGCAGTCGCAATCGCCACCACCTAGCCGCGAGCGTTTGGAGGCTAGGCCCGGTTGTCGGCGCTGACTTGTGTCAACTTGGGCTACACCCTTTCTTAACTGTCAAGGCCAACTAGCCTTGACCGTAAACTTAGGGTAGCTTTTCTCATTTCTTGACACCGTAGCTGAAACCTCATAGACGCTAACTTGACAACCAGTTAGCGAGAGGACAAGGCGATGAGCGGTCAACGAGTTGGGTACGTACGGGTTTCAAGTGTTGGGCAGAACACTGTTCGGCAGTTGGACGGTGTGCAGTTGGATCAAGTTTTTGAGGATCACGCTTCAGCGAAGAACGCTGAGCGTCCCGGGTTGCAAGCATTGCTCAGTCACGTTCGAGCTGGTGATGTGGTGATCGTTCACAGCATGGACAGGTTGGCTCGCAACCTGTCCGACCTTCGCCAGCCCGTTGATGAGCTGACGAGTCGTGGGGTGCAAGTCCAGTTTGAGAAAGAAGGCTTGACGTTCACTGGTGACGACAAGGCGATGAGCAAGCTCCTTCTCAATGTCATGGGTGCGTTCGCTGAGTTCGAGCGATCCCTGATCCGTGAGCGTCAGCTCGAAGGAATTGCCGTGGCGAAGCGTGACGGTAAATACAAAGGCCGGTCTAAGGCTCTGACCGCTGAGCAAGTCACCGACTTACGTCAGCAAGCTGCCAGCGGTACGCCTAAGACTCAGCTAGCTGAGGCGTTCGGGGTGTCTCGTCAAACGATCTATCACTACTTGTCTCAGTGATGAACACCGTTGGTGTGTTGCGCTCCTCGCAACACGTGCAGCAATGTTCTGATTCAGTTATGACAAACGATCTAGAACCAGTCGAGTTAGGCGATGAACCAGTGTTGTTGTTCACCGTTGGTGCGGCTAAGGGTTACGCCCGTGCCGATTGCTTAGCAGTGTACTGCGACGCCCTGGCCGTTGGCCCTGTGTCGTTGGCTGCGATCAGTGAGCGAGCGGAGCTGTACGGCTACGCGACGCTTGATGAGTTAGACACTGAAGCGTTGTTCTTCATTCCTGCTGGGTGAACCTTTTGCTGATTCGGGCGGGCACCTGCCGCCATCGGGCGGCGGGGATGTTGAGTGCAAGTCATTGCCGGTAGCTTTCGACTCGCAAGAACTCCCCCTCACCGCCCCGCGCCAAGGCCTGTTGCTACCATTTTCGATAGTGATAATCTTTGGAACCAGAAGACCATTGCGTGAATGATGCATTTAGCCTGCCGTAGGGGTAGTCTCGCCAGCCTTGGCGGCGACAACGTGGAGTGCCGCAGCGGTTATTAGTCACCAAGTCAAACTTCGGAAGGAATGGCAATCCAATGAGGGTACGTTCCGCACTGCTGGTCCCCGGCGCAGTAGCTATTGCGCTCCTTGCGACTTCATGTGCCCCGAGCTCAGAATCTGATAGTGCGACCTCGTCTTCGAGTTCGTTTATCAACGCCGATAGCGTTGACCTGGCGGGTCAATGGCAGCGCACTGATGCAAAGAGTTGGCAATCGATTAACGCCGAGGTCAGTGATGTGCCATCTGCGAGCGTGACCATAAGCGAGGTCAGTGATGGCTTTTACCAGTACACCTACGGCGTGACGATTCCGGAAAGCGATCCCCCCGTCGTGCGCGAAGGTAAAGAGACACGCAACTTCGATCTTACGTTCCGAATGACAGTGGCTCCCGATGGGACACTTCGGGGTATAGATGTCCAGGACCCAATCCTGTCGACCTACTGGGTGCGAGACGAAAACACAATTGACGCCGTTCTGCAAGAAGGCGGACCTGACGGAGCGATTGTCACTTATACGCTGAACCGCACCGGATCGAGTGAACCGACGAGCTAGGCGAAACTGTTAGATATCCGCAACGGTTTCAGTTTTTGGAAGCCGAGTCTGACGACTGTTCTCCCGTGGTTTCGACTTCAGTTCTTCGAAGCCGAGTCTGACGACCATCGGGGATCTTTGTCGGTATCCGTACCTGGGACGCGGGCGAGGCTTTGGCAAGGCGCCTCTGAGGTATTCCTGACCGCCTCGGGCGCTCCGATCTATCCCGATATGCCTACGTTGATGACGTCCAAAGTGTTGGAGAAGATGGACTTAACGCCAGGGTAGGTACTAAAACGGTTTTTGCTAATAGCCGCGTGATCTTGAAAGTAGCCGAAACCCCATGAATAGAGGGATTTCTTCAGGGCCGATGTTGAGGTTCGGGACCTGCTTGACACTTTGGCTTCGGGACCTTGTTGACACTCTTGATTGACTGATTTCTACATCATTATCCATGCCTTCTTCTTCCTCACCTGACCTTCGCGGGTTCGAACCACGGTCTTGATGAGCTCGTTGCCCGACCAGATTTGCAGGATCTTCTCCTGCACGTGGATGTCCACAGAGTCGCCACCGCGGTGCTTACCGACCGAGATCTGCTGCCAGTTCACACACACACGATCCCGTTCGCTGCCACACGCCGCGCGACCCACGACTCCGGATCACGATCCACCACCATCGCTTCAACCCGGTGTTGCAACGACCGGTTGAACCTAGTCAATACACCAGCATCCGCTTCACCGAGCACCTTGAGATCGAAGGCATCAAACCATCGATCGGTAGCGTGGGCGACGCGTTTGATAACGCGCTGATGGAATGCGTGATCGGGCTATTCAAAACCGAATGCATCCGCACCACAGTTTTCCACGACGAGCCATTTCGCACTGTCACAGACGTCGAGTACGCCACCGCTGGATGGGTTGACTGGTACAACAACCGTCGCTTGCACAGTAGCCTTGGCTACAAAACCCCGCCGAACACGAGCAAGCCCATTACGCGACTCTCAACCGAGAGCCGCAACCCGTATGAAGGCGGCAGGAAACCTAGGGCGATTCAGACGGACCCGCGCAGCTGACCCGCGCCTCGCTCTAAACCAGGCTTTGACCGCGGGTTTTATCAACGGGTCGATTATTGGAGTTGATGGTGGACTGTTCGCGGGTCGGCCATCGCCCGGCTTCCTCTGAGAGAGGCACAGTGGAACCAGCTAGTCATCAAGGCTTATATCCCAATAACCAGTGAACTCACGGCCGGTTCTCCGTCTCCTCATAGATCGGGTTGCTGAAGTCCCGAAGCCTTTGGTTTGCCTCGTCCATAATTTCTGCATCCGCTCGGCTCTTATCTCTGCCCGCGTTTGGAAGCGAGCGTTGAACTCTGCAGCAGCTGCATCCGCTTCCGCTGTGGCGGCTTCCTCCGCTGCGACGCTTGCAGTGTAAATCGGGGCGTAGGCAATACCTGCTGCTAGGGACGCCGCGAGTGCAGTTTCTGAGAGGATGTGCACCCAGTCGGATGTGGTTATTTGCCCCGTGCTGATGGCCGTATACAGGGCCTCCCCTGTAAACGTAAGGCTTCCGGCAGCGAGTGCCGTAGTCCCCACAACCGATACCGTTGCCTCTCCGGCGGCGACCACCGCGGCCTCCTCGGGAATCGATGCACCAAGGGTGGCGACTGCGGCGGCGACCGAGGCTAGGGCGATGCCGACAGTGATCAACGTTTTGACCCATCCAGCGGTGGTGCCGTCGGGGTCGGACTTGTTGATGGGATCTGCGGCAGCGTATCCGTAGTTACTCGTGTCCTTGAACTTGGGATCTGGAGCGGTGAACAGCCCGAACTCGGGAAGATACAGCCGGTGTCCCATGTTGACGACGCTAATCGACCCGACCGTGTCAGTTTCCAGGCTGTGGTTTGCCTGCCACCGGTTCTTCGGTGGTGTAACCGAGGGAGATGCTGGTGCGGACGCGTCGGGAGTCAAAGCACGCACGTTGTCGTCATCAGTCGCAGGCGTGCCCGAAGAGTTGGCAGTACCGGACGTGCTTGTGAGCGAGCGGGGCGCGCTTTGGTTAGCACCGCGTAGCTTTGCTTTCTTAAGGTTCGCGCCGCTAAGGTCCGCTCTTTCAGGTTCGCGCCGCGTAGGTCCGCCTTCTTCAGGTTCGCTCGGCGCAGATCCGCATTTTTGAAGTTCACATCACGTAACGCCATCTTGTTAAGGTCAGCGCCGATGAGGCTGCATCCGGCTAACCGAGCGCTTTGAGTAATCGTCATGTCGGAGCAGTCCTTGGCTGCCGCTGCGATGTCACCACGGTTGGAGACCTGACTGGTGGCCACGTAGGCGCGGGTGAACTGTTGATCCCCGCTTTGACGATGCGCTTGCGAAGCCGACGCGATAAGGCTGGCGGCTTGGCGTACTTTGGCGCGCGATTTGGCCGGAACGCTCAGGCGCACTTGCTGCATTCCCAGCGCTTCACGAACGGTGTTCCGAGCAACGACCTGTGTGTTTCCTCCGGGAGAGACAGCCAACGCCTTGACTGTGAACCGATGGCGGCCGGTCTCGTCTGAAAGGTCATCGTTCCAGTCAACCTTGGTTGTGATCCTCGCGCCGTTCTTGGACATCACGGGCACGGCGACGTTGACTCCGCTTTCCCCCTCTGACGCATCATCAGTCGGGGTCTCAGTCGGGGTCTCAGTCGGCGTCGGCGTGGGTGTTACTTCGGGAGTTGGTTCGGGAGTCGGTTCGGGAGTCGGTGGTGTGTCGGCGATCAACTCTTCGCCATAGGGTGAATACAGGTGTCGTTCACCGGTGTCGTCACCGGAATCATCAGAGGTCCACACATGATGACCTCGAGGTGTTTGATGTTGCCATTGTTGGGTTTGCTCGAGCATGTCGAGCAACACGATCGTGCCCCCGGGCAAACTCAGCTGCTGTAAGACTGGCGTGTTGTCGGCAGCTAACAGCAGCCCACCGGAGGCGTAGCGGGTGGTTACCGGATCAGACCCATCTGCTGGAGTGTTGATCTTCTCAAGGATGTCGGTGCCGACGCGTTGGTAGTCGAGTCGAGCATCGGATTCGGTATCGGTCAAAGCGACAACGAGTCCGGCGGCGTCATACTCCATCCGTAGCGTTCCAAGAGCGGTTAGTTCACCTCGATCGCTATAGGTAATGGTGTCGGTCGCGCTGGTACCAGTGAGTTGGTCGTTCGCGTTGTACTCGTATGTCGTGACATCTGCATCGTCGATACGTTGCTTCGTCCGGTTGGAGTCGCGTCGAACCAGTACTGCCACTGCTTGTGCTCTGCGGGCAAGCCCGTGCTCAAATCTGCGCCCACCAGACGCGACTGCTCATCGTAGGTGTAGTCGTACACGGCTTTCTTCCCACCGAACGACAGGTTCTCAGACAGGACCCGCTGGGTCGGAGAAATCTCGTTGGAGTACCGGTAGGTGTCACCGGATGACGTCTTCCATGTCTGTTCCTCAAGGTTACCCGTCTCGTCTGGGCTTACCTGTACGACGACGCCGTTGCCGTAGGTGATGGTTGTGCCCGACTCATCGGGGACCGTCAAGCTGGCCACGGTCTCGTCGTTTCGGGTGATTTCCGCCAACGGACCGTCGTTGTAGTACCGGTAAGTCAAAGCCGAAATCTGTCGGCTCGACTTATCCGTGGTGGTGGATGTGAGTTTGTCGCCAGTCAGCGGGTCAAAGGTCTGAGTTAGGGTCACATCCCACGGGTCAGTTGACGAGATCACGTTACCGGCCAAGTCGCTGTGGGACTGCGTGGTGTAGGTCAGATCACCGTCGATGCGAACCTCGGTGCGCACCTTGAACGGATCACCGTCGACGAGCTTGATGACATCGCTGACTCTCTCTGGTTGGTCCCCCCGCGCCGGGGTGACAGAGCGCGTTATCGCACCGGTTTGGTCACGGTAGACACATTTGGTGGCTTTCCCGTTCGTTGCTAACGCAATAGTGCGGCCCATCGCGTCGTAGTACGTGCTGTAGGCTTGATCGCCTCGGATAACTGATTGTGGTAACCCGCGTTGATCAATCGTTCCCATCCCGGAACATGGCACGTCAGCGCTTTCACCCACCGCGTAGTTGGTTTGGGTCAACGCGTTCCCAGCCGGCATTGTCCTGGTCTGCAGTCGACCAAAATCTCCCTTGGACGGGTCGAAATCTTCAAAATCGCTGAGGGTAGCGCTCTGGTCGACTTGGTCGACCCAGTTGGCAGTCGCTTTTCCAGCAGCTCGGATCAGCGTACTGACTCACAGACGTCATCTCAACGATGCCACCGTCATCCAACGCGTCGCGTTGAGTCACAGAAGTGCCAAGTCCGTAACCTGGCGCGATCGCGTTCATCGGAACCGTCCGTAACTGGCACCCGGTAGGAGCCACTCAAGGTTGACACCGATCGGACCGGACTCGGTGACAGTGTCGAGTCGAATGGGGTACTCACCCGGTTTCAACCCCAGCACGCAAGAGTTCGCGTTGTCTGTTTGACACAACACCCCATCGACCCACAAGGTACTTCCGCTCGAGACCCTAAACGCGTACTCGTACTGGCCGCTACCGCCTTTCGCCGGTTCCGGAAGGCTCACAAGACCGTTGAGGCGCGCACCCCACGCACCATCACCACCATCAGGGGACGCATTCCAATTCCATTGCGCCGAGTTCGGCACGTTACCTTCCAGGCTCGGACCAAATCGCTGCTCTGGGGGATGTCAGTCAACGTGTCATTAGTCCAGTACGTCACATGGAACCCGTGTAGATCCTTCGCCTGATCTACTGGTTGGTCCGCCTTAACTTCTTGGTCATACGCATAAACCTGACGAGCGGTCGAACCGTTGGGAGCATCGCCCACGAACGGGCCCGCAGTCGATGCCAATCGTCCCTGCTCATCGTACTCGTTGACGACCTGCACCCCGTAACTGTTCTCGGTGTGCGACACCTGGTCTGCACTTGCGGCCCATTCAGTCGTGGAACTGCGCCCATTTGGACCTGTGTTGACGAGTGTGTGCAGGGTGGAACTGTCATAGTCGAAGCGGGAGACAAACCCGCTCGTGGTGTCCCTACCCTGCTGACTAATCGCGGTGCGGCCCTTTTGTGCTGTGAAGTCCGGCTCGTAGTCCAGGGTGTACGTTGGGCGCTGGTCACCTTGCGAAGCGGCCGATTTGGTGACCGTATCCGCCCGACCAGCATCGTCGTAAGTCACCTCAGCGACAAGGGCATCCGCATCAGTTCGCACTCCAGAGGCCTGCGCTGCGGCCTCCGCTGCGCCACGCACCGCGATCACTCGCGCAGCCTGGTCGTAGCGGTAGTCAACGACCGACGCCTTCACGTCAGACTCGCGCAAATCCGGAAAATCGGTGATCCGAGCCAACACCGGACTACCCCCGACAGACACGTAGGACATCGACGTTGTCGACCCGTCTGGGTACTGAATCTCGCACATCATCTCGTCCGGAACGGAATCAAACCCGGTCGCTGGTTTCGCGCAATCGAAACCATCCACACCCTGGTACTTGACCGACAAACCGAAGTCATTGTCAATCCCGTCCCGCACCGAAGTGATCTTCCCATCGGTCAAGTCATAACGCGGTCCCGCAACCGTTCCGTTAAACGTCTGCTTCAGGTACCCAATACCGTCATCATTAGGTACCCCAAAAACCGCCACCTGCCCAGAAAGCATCGTGGAGGTGAACGACCCGTCGTCATTTCGAGCCAGCGTCGGGGTCGAGCCGGTGGCCTGATCACGCCCAGCAGCCAACCTCGGCTGAAATGCTCCGCCACTCGTTGGAACAAACGCGGTATGCACTCCGCTAACGGACACCATCTCAACCGAGCCGTCGTCATTGACTTGCACCCGATCCCACGCTTGTCCCTGCGCAGTGACCTGCCACCCCGAAGGAAGACCCGGGTCAGAAATGTCCTCACTACGGTGGGTCAACTGAATACCCAACGCTCCACTGGCCCCATGCAGCGGCCGCAACCCAGCACCCACCGCAACCGCACCACTAGCTAAGTCCACACTAAAGGGACCGAACGCCTGATTTGGCTGCACACCTGTGCGACGCACATCGACCTGCATCGCATACGGGCCGAAGCTGTCCCCGCCTAAACTCTGGGCCTGCCACAAGTACGTGCGACCCGACTCCAAAACACCATCCGGAATCCGCACCTTGGCCGAAGCAGTGCTACCAGACCACAACGATTTCGGATTGTTAGGCCCAGGCGTCGACACCGTGAACGTAATCTGGCCGTCGGGACCATCTGGCAGTTTCAACCACGGCTGCACCGACACCGCCAAACCCTGATCCGGGGTGACAACAGACTCACCATAAACCGGTAACAGCGCACCTTTACCGCCATCGGAAAATCCCAACGGAGCGAGATCCTGCGGGTACCAGTCACCACCAGACTGCACTTCAGCAGGTACCGCTGCTACCGCCTGAACGGTGCTTGGGGAGATCGCCGTTGCTGCGGTCAACGCGACCGCCAACGAAGCCACCAGCACACTTCGACCTACGCTCGGTCGGATCAGGGTGATTGTCATCTGTCTTCCATTCGCGAATCAGTCATCGTTGGTGTGGGGTTGAGCGGGATAGTCCTACTCAGCTACTGCGGAAGTTAACGGCCACCGTCTGAGGCCCAGGCGCATTCGTACCCACGGTCAAATCGCAGTTTGCAGTGACATTGTTCGCTTGTTGGAAGCTGCACGTAGACAGGACTGGATCAAGGGTGTCCTTATTCATCACAACTGTGAGAACGAACTGGCCGCCCCCGTACTTTCCGTCCGGATCGGTCTTGTACGTCGCAGTGAAGGTGTTGCCTGTGTATTCAGCGCGGTACAGGCCGTAGTAAGCGGACTCGCCAGTACCCACCACCGCAGAGTTACTGGACTCGCCGACCGGGTCATTGCGGAACATGCTCAACTGCGGACTCCCAACTCGAGTTAAGTCACCCGTACCAGTCGTGACCGGTAAGTTGTTGGTCAGCTCAATGGTCGTTGGCGCTGTCTCAACCCGATACGTAGTGCTGACATCCATGTCCTTTGGGTCAGGGCCATCCAACACAGAGCAGCGGATGTAGCGCTCGGGGGCCTGACACGTCCCCGTGTTCGTCCCCCCGCTGTAATCGTTTTCCTGCGCAAACGAAACCTGTTCACTAGTTGGAAATGCCGCGATGTCGACCGAGTAACCGTCCTGCACGTCAATCCCAACTGTTGCCATCGACGCGTTGCGGTACTGCCAGCTGGTCTGTTGTGGTGTACCCGCAGTCAGTGGGGGTGGCGGCTCCGCCTTCGCACCGGCGGGGGTGGCTGCGTAGCCGTGTGTGCGCACGCTGCTGCGGTGCGTGAAGCTAACCGGACCCAACTCGTCGGGTGCCACAAACTGCAGAGCCGCGTTCTGCACGGAGACACACGCGTTGAGGTGGCCGTCTCCGGAACAACTGCTTCCCTGAACGAGACCCTTGAACGGGACTTCGTTGCTTTTGCGTTTGAAGTCATCCCCAACCCTGGTCTTCCATCTTGCACGGTAAAGCTGGACACCCTCCCGCGCCGAGACTCGCCATCTCCACCGATCCCTGCGGATGGAATCCCGGCCAGATGAAGCAGGTGCCTTCACACGTTGCCACTGCTTGATCCCTGTCTTCTTCGATTTCCGCACATTCAGGCGCTGGAGCTGAACTTGTTTGTCAGCCAAGTTAACGCCCCGAAGAACAAGAACGCGCGACTTCCCAACCTTGGCAGTGCCATCCTCATCCTTGAGCTTCAGCCGCGGGCGACAGTGCCTGCGGTGAGGAAATTCCGCACAATCGGCCTGTCGATCAGCACTAACTCCAGACAGCAACCCTGCCCGCTCCTGCGCTACCGCTGCCGAGGGGGCCGAAACCGCCACCAGAGAAGAAAAGACCAAAGAGCCAGCAGCAATAGCCGCCCCGGCTCCAAACCAGCTAGTGCGCATCTTTCTTCTCATATTCAGATCTCCACGTTGAGTAGGTGCGGATGAGGGAACTCGATCTCTCCCGCCGACAAGACCTTACCAAAACTTGCTACCATTACAATGATCGGTAAGATATTCACCCGAAAGGATCAGTCGGGCGGGTTGGCCAAACATATTGCTGATTCTTTAGAGTCGAAAATACACCCCGCGCGGTGCGACGCGTGCATTCGAAAGCTGATACAGGTGAGCTCAGCAACAGCCTTACGGTCCGTTGATGATTGGAAAACCAATGGTGAGGCAAGGAGACGACGCCCCTGACACACCCCGCAAAGCGACTGATATCGAAGTAGTGAAAGAGGCACAACATCGCGACCACTTTCTTTCATCGCTCACTGTCTTCGTGGCCTCCTACCTCCTCGCATTCACCGTAAGCATCGCGCTAGCTGACACCTCGGCGCAGAAGACTTCGGTGACTTAATGGTCGCGATCGCTGCCGCCACTATCGCCGCGACCGTAATACCGCTGGGCGCAGACAAGGCCGCTTCTAAACTCCTGCCTGCATACCTAGCCGACCGAAGTGACCTCGCTGCCCGAGGCTTAGTTCGATTTATCCTTCTCGTAATCCTCTGCTGTGGGCTTGTTCTCGCTGTCCTGCTTCCCCTGGCGATAACTTTCATCAGTGATGAAGGATTATTCTGACTACCCCCTCATTTGGGCGGCAGCACTGGCTCCAGCATTCGCAGTTCTCTACCTTTGGAACGAGTGCTGATCATCCGTGGCTCGTTACTACCTGCCGTCGTCCCTACCCCAACCACCTGGGCCATCGGCAATCCTGTTCGCCATTGTTGTCGTTGGTCAACGATAGATATCAACGAACACACGGCAGCCATTTTGGTGACCACTGGTCCACGTTCTGATGATTTTGGTGCTTCTACTGATTATTGGCCGCTGGACCTTTGGCGCTGGCAGTACCAAAGCAAGCGTTGGCTTAGAGCTGGGATGCCATTCTGGTGGGCGGCCATCCTTTTTGTCGCAGCAAATCAAGCGGGCGCTTGAATCATCCAAGCTATCACCTGGGTCGGAGGAGGAGGTAGGCGTGTATGGGGCTTGCGTTGCTGCTGCCGGATTCATCTTCGTGCTCTACTGGCGGCCACAACACCCGCCATGCCGGTCGCAGCCGCCCTCATCGCGCAGGGAAAAAATCGCGAACGAGAACAGCGAATCCATCGACGCTCGGAGTTCTAGCCATTCAGTCCACGATCGCGTTCATTCTCCTCACTATCTTTCGAAATCAAGTACTTGACCTTTTTGGAGACGAGTTTCGAAGGGGGATCAGCAACACTTGTTGTGTTGTCCGCTGCCTTCCTGATTCAGGCGATATTAGCTCCGAAGCGCATGGCTGCTGCAGTTCAAATCACGAGCCCGCTTCGTTGCCTACACCAACTTACTGATGCTTGCGATTCTCCTTGTAGCGTCGATAGTCCTCGTACCGCACATCGGTGCCCTTGGGAGCGATCTCCCTGGTTGATTGCATCTATCGATTACCTACCGACTCTGCGTGCGAGAACTATCCAAAGAAGGTATCCACCTCCTTCCCAAACGGTCTCGCGAAAATATTGATCAAGAAGTCTCGCCAACGAGCTAGCAATCCAGCAACTACCCTCGAGTTCCGCGAGCGCTTCAGGGTCCGTGAGGGGGCACTGTCAAGTTAGTGAGTGGGGCGCTCCTGGGAAAATCTGAGTATGGACTTTGCTGCTGGCGGACGATGTCAGCCTGGATGAGACACGTACGCTTGGATGCTAGGTAATCGTTGCCGAGTGGGAGTCGGTGGTGTTGAAAAACAGGTCGATTGGTGTTGTTACCCACCACAGCGGGTTTGATTCCTTCCTTTGCGATTGTGTCCGGTTGCGTTCGTGATTTCAACCGGCGGCGTTACCTGCGCAAACACTGGCGAACTACCGAGTCCGATCCCCAGGTAGTGAGTGCCCCGGACCTTGTCGATCGCGATTTCACCGCGACCCGGCCCAATCAACTATGAGTTGCGGATTTCACCTAATGGGTGAGTCGGGCCTGTTCCGACACGTTGTTCGGCGGTTGGCAGGGGTCCCTGAGATTTCACCGACCCTGGCACAGGATCGGCGGTGAGTTGCTTGTAGGTGATCACTGCTGTTGATTCACGCGATTCGTAGAGGTCTGAACGTAGACGGTGACCCTGCCAGCCCCGATGTACTGCTTTCTGGAAATACATTTCCTGACACGACCACGGAGAATGAAGGCGCGACCTCTCAGGAACAGTGCCTGGCTCTGGTCGGTTAGGCCAGCTGATACCCAATAGGCGACCCACATGGCTGCTCACCGCGCGAAGCTGCGACGACGGGAGCATCATCGAGCCATCGCCGTACTTTCGGCCTCCCTTGAGGACGCGCTCACAATGACTCACAAAAACTCAACTCGCTTTGCTGTGGCGACCACGGCCGCGCTAACCGCGACTCTCGTCGCCGCTACCGCAGTTGCTGCTGCTCCGGTGGATTCGACCGACTCGCCGCTCCCCTCGCCGATCGCCGACACGTCGGGATTGCCATCTGACGAGGCTCTGGCCACCGAACCCGACACGCGAGTCATCGATACCCGCATCTCGAGCACTCAACGGGTTACGTCGACTAAAGACTCCGGTAGCGGTTCGCTGCGCACCGCGATCAAGCGCGCCAACAAGAGAGGGGCAGGTTCTACAACTCAGATCGTGTTCGCTGTCTCCGGGACAATCACCCTCAAGTCCGATCTGCCAGCAATCGTGCGACGAGTCGTCATCGACGGCACCAGTGCACCTGGCTACGTTGCCGGAGGAGCTCCAGCTGTTGGGTTGAATGCCAACGATCACCGGGCTGTTCGGTTCGCTCCGGGATCGGACAACTCCCAACTCCTTGCCCTCTCAGTCACCAAAGCCAGCGGAAACGGCGTGACGCTGACAGCCAGCAAGATCACGCTAAACTACAACTACATCGGCCTCACAGCATCCGGTCAAACAACCGGCAACCGCGGTGACCTAGCGGCCAGTTCGAGCGGGAACCGCGGCGACGGTATCTACATCGAGCGCACCTCGAGGAAGAACACCATCGGCATCAATCCGACCCTCACTCCGGGTGCCACCGCGAACGTCATCTCCAATAACCGGGGCGCAGGAATCCGGGCCATCGGCTCCTCCGGCAATGTGATTCACGCCAACCGCATCGGTACGAATCCAGCCGGAACCAAAGCTGCCGGGAACCAGCACGGCGGGATCGAACTCATCGGGTCCAAGCGCAACAAAATCGGCGGAAGCGCGATCGGCTCCAATGACGACGGGCCGAACGACCCGACGGGCGACAAGGGAACGGTCCCCGAGAACTACGTGGCACCTCCGCAGGGGAACCTCATCTCAGGGAACAAGCGAGACGGAGTCCTCATCACCGACGGATCCAAGAAGAGTCTGCTGCGCGGAAACTTCATTGGCACTAACGCTGCGGGTGTGAAGGCGATCGCCAATAAGGGCAACGGCATCCGAGTCATCGAATCCGACGGGACTGTCCTTCGTGGGTGCACCGTTACTGACAACCCGTTCGTCTACTACAACGTTGTCAGCGGAAACAAGAAGAACGGCCTACACGTAACCGATTCGGACAAGACCGACGTGCAGGCAAACTTCTTCGGGATCGGCATGGACAACACCACGACGGTGGCCAACAAGCTGAACGGAATGCTCTTTGACGGCAACTCCAAGAAGCCGCACGTGGGTGGAGTGATTCCGCTTGGAAACGTGGCAGCAGGGAACGGTTTGAACGGGATCGAGGTGAAGGACACAGTCAGCGGCTTTGAAACCTTCAACACCTTCGGTGGCCTGCTGGCCTTCAAGGGTGCGGCGCCCAACAAGAAGAATGGTCTGCTTGTTACGTCCACGGGTGGCGACAACCTGGCCCGGACTAACGTCTTCTCCGGCAACCGCGGCAACGGCATCAAGCTGGCCGGGAACGTTACTGGGATGACCATCGATCCCAACATCGTGGGTCTCAACACCAAGGGAGACGGACCACTGCGCAACACCGGTCACGGCGTGCTCGTCACCGGGAATGCTCGCAAGAACACCATCGGAGGCAATCGTGTCTCCGTCATCCCACAGAACACGCTCTCGGGAAATGTCGGATACGGACTGGTATTCGCTAAGAATGCGCGCAACAACAAGGTCTACAACACCTACGTCGGATCTGGCGCTGGGCTCACGATCGCAGTTCCGAATCTCAAGGGAGGTGTCCTGCTGAAAGGCAAGGCGCGGGACAACTACATCGGAGCAACTGGCAGTCAGAAGGTCAACGTGTTTGGTGGCAACATCGGCTACGGCATCGTGCTGCGATCCAAGACCAGCGATAACGCTGTCATCAACAACAACATTGGCAAGGGCCGTGTGGGTGAGCCACTGCCAAACACCGTCGGGAACATATCGAACAGCGGCAGCAAGAACGTGATTCGGGACAATAACCTCGGCTAGCCCTCGGCTAACCGCCGTCGGTGCCGTTGCCGTCGGCGTTGCCGTTGGGTGCCTGAGCCTACTTACACGGCTTTGGAAAGACCATTCCCTGTTGGATCGCTTTGGCCTCAGTCTCAACGATCATGTTCCACTGGGTTCCGTACTGCTGGGCACCCGAGCAGCCGTGCTCGACGATGTCGTAGCTGCGGATGGCTCCACCCTTTACCGACTGGACGGGGTAGCCCTTGAGCGAGGTGACGGCGAATCGGCCACCAGGTTGCTCCGTGAACGTCACTGCGGAGACCAAACCTGTCAACATGCGCGTCTGGTCTGGGAAGAATGACGACATCAGGTTTCCGTGCCAGACCACCCAGGTTCCGTTGAACTTCTGCGCTGGCTGAACGGTGTGTGATCCGTGGCCGATCACGTAGTCGACATCACCGTTTGCGGTGATGGTGTTTGCTGCCTGTTTTTGTGACGCGGATAGATCGACTGCACCCATCTCCCCCATGGCCAGTGACACGATGACCACTTCGGCCCCTTGGTTCCTGGCCTGGCTGGCGTCAGCAGCGATTTGCTCGGGGTCTTGACGATTCACGGCCCACTCAGCGCCTGGTACTGCCGGCGAGTCGCCAGGGTCGGTGTAGGACAAGTGCGCAACCTTGACCCCACTTACCTCGCGCACCGTGATGCGTTCTGCGTTCTTGTTTGGATTCGCCCCAGCGTAATTGAGTCCGGCATCGTCCAGAGCTGAGATGGTTCGGCGAACACCTGAGAGTCCCTTATCGAACGTCCAGTTGCTGGCGATGGAGCAGTCGTCGAATCCGGTCGCCTTGGCGCCTTTGGCGAGGTTCGGGTGAACGTAGTAGTGCGGGAATGGTTGGCGGTAGCCGGGCGGCGAGAACGGGGTCTCTGCGTGGCAGATGCTGTAGTCCGCGGCCGAAATGCGGCTCTTGAGGTCAGCCAACATCGGCGCGAAGTTGGGATTGGACGCGCCACCGTTGGAATCGGCCTGATCAGCCAGGCTCGGGTGAATAAGGATGTCGCCGGAGCCGGTAATCGTCAGTGTTCGTGCGGGACCCACTAGGGGCGCGACGGGTTCAGATTTTGTGGCGGAGGGCCGCGAGGAACCCGCGCGGCTTCCTGCTGCGCTCGATGCAATGCCGACGTCGGGTTCATTCTGGCCGACATCTGAGGCTGACATGTCGCCGTCCGCTGAAGCACTCACTTGGGTGCACCCGGTTGCCATCGCTACTGCCGCACCCACCACGACGCCGAGCATCCACTTGCCGCGACGTTGATCGCGCGCCATACGCACCTGCCTCCGCTGAAAATCCTCGCAAGTATGCGTGCCTGGGCGGTCCGTTGCAAACCCGCCACGCAAGCGGCGCTCCCGAACCTGAGAGGCGACCACCGCACACAGATCAGGCCCGGCATGTCTCGGGTTTAGACATGGGTAAGAGTTGTACGGAGCGGCCTGGTTCCCGGCACGTGACCATGCGTGAAACTTCGCCACGCCAGTACCCCAAGGGGTATCATTAAGTCGCAAATAGACATCTCAGGTTGTAACGTCAATGTTACGCACCGTTCGTTTTGACGATGTCTGACTGAAGGATGTCACCGATGCCGATTGCTGTTCCGATTGTGGCGGGCACTGCCATTAAGGGCGTGGCAGCGCATGTCATGATGCGCGGCGTAATGGAACGGCACCCGAATGCGTTTCTCGTGACCCTCTCCAGTTTTGGGCTGACTGTCCCCCTGCACCGCTCTCAGCGCCAAATTGCCCGCGACGTCGCCAACGGACTCGCTGAACAAGGCCGCGATCCTGACTGTCCGCTAGTTCTCGTTGGCCATTCCCAGGGAGCCCTCGCCGCTCTGCGATATGCCCTAGACCATCAAGACCAGGTGCTGCATGTGTTCTCTGTCGGCTGCCCCTGGCAAGGCTCGGTAAGCGCTGGCTTCTGGTCGAACCGGATCAAGGGCCTCAGCGGGCGCCATCTAGCACCCGCACTGCGTGATATGGCGCCAGACTCTGAGTTCCTCACCACCTTGCACGCCGACCTACCCGCAATCGCCGATCGGGTCACCAACATCTACAGCACCCACGAACTGTTCATCCGCCCCTACGTCGGCGCCCACATCGACATCCCAGGTGTATCGAATGTGCTGATCGCAAATGAGCGCGAGTACGCCAAACACTTGCGAACCTTCCAGGACCTGCCGATCGATGAGTTGATCGAGGTAAACGGACGCGTCACGCACGCTGGCGAGATGAACAATCCCGCAGTGCGTTCACTCGTCTGGCGCAAGGTCGAGGACCTCTCCGCAGAGATCAAGCTCGGCCGCAGATCCGCTGCGTTGGCTAAACGCTCGGTGCCACAACCTCGTAGCGGTTCGCCGCGTAAGGCCACCGGCACGGGAACCGGGAACGTTGCCCGCATCGCGCAATCGCCCGCCTAGCTAGATCATTACTAGAGACTGGCGATCGGGAATCATCATGGTCACTCGTAACATCCACCGGCACGGACTCGTTGCCACCATCGAAGGCACGGGGCCAGCGCTGCTGCTCATCCATGGGCTGGGCAGTTCGCGACATGTGTGGCGGCCCATCGTCGCGCAACTTGCTGAGTCGTTCACGACCGTCAGTGTTGACCTGTTGGGCCACGGCGAGTCGAGTTGGCTTGACCCAGAGCCACAGTTCTTTACCCCAGCCGAACACGCTGCCGCGCTCAAGCCACTCATCGACGAGTTCGATGCCGGAATGCACATCGCCGGGAACTCCATGGGTGGCTGGATCGGCCTGGAGATCGCAGCGAACGGGTGGGCAAGGTCACTGACAGCGCTATGCCCGGCCGGTTTGGAGTTCGACCCGTGGGTCTCGCGCAATGATCTGCTCGTCAAACGACGAATGCTGGCGCAGTTACTCGGACCGGCGATGGGTCCAACAGCAGAATTATATCCAAGACCCCAGTGCTTCGTGACCTGCTACTCGGGGACGCCACGGTCGACTTCGGCGCCCTTGACCTCTCAGTCTTCTACGATGCAGCCGAGGCGATGCGCAACGCGAGGGGTTTCTACCCCAGCCACGACGGCATGCTCGACCTGCTCTATACCCGCGCCGACGAGGTACCCGACGATGTTGCGGTGACTATCGTTTGGGGCAAAGAAGACGAACTGATCCTGCCTGAGCGCCAACGCCGCGTAGCTGCCCCCGCCCGTTCCCGCTGGATCGTGCTGCAGGACTGCGCTCACGTGCCGATGTGGGATCAGCCGCAGCGCACGATCGAGCTCATCCGCGAAACTGCCGGTCTCGCGACGGTTGCGCCCGCTGCTCACTAATCAACCTGGCGCGTGCGGCAGGCGTTCTCCCACTCACCCTTGGCAGTAAGATCTGACATGTTCGCCGTGGGAATCTCCGCACTTGTTGTTTTGTTCAAGCCTCAGGTGCAATATGAGCACCACGAGACAACCACGAACGGTTCGAGACGAGTTCCGGAGGAGTCCGGAGATGGTTCAGGGACGGTTCGAAAGAGAGAGTGACTGATGGCGGGTAGGAACCTCTGGGATCAGGTCGATGCCGACCTGTATGAGGTTCTTGGCGTCTCTCGTACGGCCGACGGTGAGCAGTTGCAGGCCGCCTGGCGAACGACAGCAAAGCGTCTGCACCCCGATGTTGGTGGGTCGATTGACGAGTTCCAGTCGGCTGAAATCGCCTACGAAGTACTTTCCAACCCGATCGAACGTAGCCGCTACGACCGTTACCAGCGGCATCTGCGGGCACTGAACCAGCAGCGCGCCTACGCTCGCTCCTCCGCGCCGTTTGGAGTTCCGACGCCTACCGGCAATCCCGGTAACGACTACGAAGTTCCGCGGTTCATGTGGTCATCGCCAAACTTCGCCTATGTTCCTCCCCCCAACCGCCAGTCCCGTCCGGCGCCGCAGGCCAGCGAGGACCGAGCACCGCGCAACCCGTGGATGATTCTCCTCGGGATCCTCGCAGCCGTCGCGTTACTAGTGATCGTTGTGATGTTCGCCGTCGTGTCGTTTGTGCTCTTTGTGGGGGCGCTCGTACTGTTCGCTGGCAAAGCGTTGAAGACTGGGACTGCTGGACCGCGACGGGGCCCGTGACAACGAACCCGACTAGGTTTTGATCAGGGCGGCTTGCGACGGCGGCAAGAAGATGTGTCCCCGGAAGCCGTTGACGACCGTTCGCCCGAAGACCGCGAACCAGGCAAGAACGAGGCCCGCATAAAGTACAACGGCAACCACCTCGAGCATCACTGAACCGCTGCGACCCGCCAGTGCGGTCGTTCCTGCCACCACCGTTCCAACCGGGAACGTGAAGGACCACCAGGTGAGCGCGAACGGCAACTTTTTCCGCACCTCTCGCAAGGTGATCAATGCCGCCATCACCATCCAAAACATCGCAAATCCCCACACCGGTATTCCATACAACAGGCCGAACCCCTCCATCACCTCGTCCAGCGCACCGGGAAGGTCGCGGATCACTGCAGCACTGAGGTTGTTGGCCGCAGCGGTGGACTGGCCCAAGGGTCCCAGGACGATCCAAAGCGTTGGCACGAGCACAGCCACCGGCATCGGATGGAACACTAAGCGCGCCCAAATCAACGTGATGATGATCATGCTGATCACCAGACTGATCCCGAACATCGCGTAGCAAATGATGAGCATCGACAGTTGGGCCTGACCGGACAGCGAATCCACTAGGTATGCTCCGGCGTTCGCGCTGACCATGGGCGGCACGATGGGCATCAGCCAGCCACCGAAAGCAGCATCAGGCTTTGCCTGGCCTTTGGTGAACATCACGAATGGAACGATGACCGCACACGCCAGTCCCAGCACCGTGCCAACAATCCAAAACGCCCAACTGATCGCCAGAGCGGTGTCGTATCCCAGCACCTCTTGGCCCACCACGAGTGTGGCCAGGCCTGTTGTCAGGATCGCCATCGGTGGCGCGCCATAAAACTGTGACAGGACGGGGTCCGAGATCCAGGAGCGCGCCTGGACGCGGTAGCGAGTCCAATGAATCAACCAAGCTCCGGTAATGCCAAATAGCAGCACGACCGTGATGATCCAGAAGATCAGGGCGAACGTCGTGAGGCCGGGAATCTTGACCGGCAGCGTGGCGCCCGTGACCGCCACGATTCCGGTGCCCATGACTGAGGCGTACCAGTTGGGTCCAAGGTGCGCGAACACATGTCGGCGACGGTCGAGGTCACGCAAGAATCTTCGGTCTGGACTCGCTGTAGTCATCTTGCCTACTTCTTCAACTTCACGACAGTCCACACGCCCAGCACTCGGTCAGTGGGCAGATGCATGTAGATCATCGGGTTTTGGGCGGAACGCTGCATGAACGCGAACAAGTATTGGCGCCTGAGCCACATCGGTGCCTGCTTGGAAGGCTCGATTGACACTTGGTGGACGACATAGGTGCACCGATTGGGATCGATCGGAAGCCCCTGCGCCACCGCTCGCTCCATCGCGGTGTTGACGTTAGTTCGCTCCATGAAGCCGAACCGAGCCGTCACCCTCGAGAACCCAGGGATGTCGTTGATCACCGTGACTCGTTGGTCCTCCGAGACGCGCGGAGTGTCAAGTGATTCAAACCTCAAGATGACGACCTGTTCGGATACCGCGTCGAGCAGGCGCGCGTGCTGCACCAGAGCGAACGGGGCGATGTCGTCCTCAACTGATAGGTAGACCATCGACCCAGGTGTTCGCTTGACGCCAGCCTTACGGATCTGGGTGGCGAACGATTTAAGTGACGGGCCGAGCGCTGCCAGCGAGTGCAACATCAGTGAGCGCCCGCGCCGCCAGGTCATCAGGATGCTGAAGATGATCGCGGCAGAAAGTAGTGGGTACCAGCCACCGTGGAAGAACTTCGTCAGGTTCGCCGTGAAGAACGCCATATCGATGATGAAGAACAGAGTGAACACCGGCCACACGATGAGCGGACGGACCTTCCACTTGTGCAATGCAACGTCGGTGATCAGGCAGGTGGTGATGACGAACGTTCCGGTCACCGCGATCCCGTAGGCCGAGGCCAGGTTGGAGGAGTCCTGGAACAGGACGACGAGGAACACGACGGCCACCATCAGCGTCCAGTTCACCGCTGGTACGTAGACCTGCCCCTTCTCTTGACTCGACGTGTGACGAACGAGTAGTCGTGGCAAGTAGTCAAGTTGGATGGCCTGCTTGGTCATGGAGAACGCGCCTGAAATTACCGCCTGGGAGGCGATAACTGTGGCCACGGTCGCCAGAATGACCATCGGAAGCTGCAGCGAAGTTGGCACCAACAGATAGAACGGATTAGAGACTGCCGAGGGGTCTCGCAGCACCAGCGCCGCTTGGCCGAAGTAGTTCAAGTAGAGGGCTGGAACAGCAATAGCGAACCACGAGAAGCGGATCGGTCCACGACCGAACTGGCCCATATCTGCGTACAGGGCCTCTGCCCCTGTCACACAGAGGACCACCGAGCCGAGCGCCAAAAATGCCAGCATCGGCTCCCCCACGAAGAAGCTAACGGCATGCGAGGGGTTGATCGCGTCGATCACGCCGGGGGTCTGAATGACGCTGGCAGCGCCGAGGATCGCGATACACACGAACCAGACGAACATGACCGGACCGAACGCTGCACCCATCTTCCCGGTGCCGTGGCGTTGGATCATGAACAGGCCCACCAAAATGACCACCGCGATGGGGACAACCCAGGAATCCAACCCGGGCGCGACTAGCTCGAGGCCCTCCACCGCAGACAAGACGGAGACCGCGGGTGTGATCATTCCGTCGCCATAGAACAAGGCCGCGCCAAGAATCCCTAGCCCCATGATGATGACTTTGCGGCGCTTGCTCATACGTCCCAACGCGCCAACGGCCAGGGACGCGAGCGCCATGATCCCGCCCTCGCCCTTGTTGTCAGCGCGCATCACAATGAGCACGTACTTGACCGAGACGATCAGGGTAAGTGTCCAGAACACCATCGAGGCCGCGCCCATGACTCGTCCCTCGAGCGCAGGTATCGAGTGAGCGCCGCTGAAGATCTCTTGAAAGGCGTAGAGCGGACTTGTCCCAATATCTCCGAAGACGACCCCGAGCGCCCCGACACCGAGCAGAACTTTGCGCTTGCCCCCTTTGGCGGGAGCGCGATCCTGCGGCGTAGTTGCAATGTCGCTCACAAAAGGTGAACCTACCGCCAACTGCCCACCGATCGCACCGATCACCGATAACGATCCCGATAACCGATACGACTGCTCAACGCAGCGAAAGGCTCTAGCCGTAGCCGAGTTCGTGGAGGCGTTCCTCGTCGATGCCGAAGTAGTGGCCTACCTCATGCGCGACGGTGATGCGAACCTGTCGAATCACGTCCTCATATGTGTCGCAAATCGCCAAGATCGGGCGTCGATAAATGGTGATCGAATCTGGCAAGAAACCGCTGTATGTTGCCGCGCCGCGCTCGGTCAGAGGAATACCTTGATAGAGGCCCAACAGAGTCGCTGAGCCCGGTGGGGACTCCTCTTCGATGAGCACCGCAACGTTCGCGATCAGTTTCGCGAGTTCGTCGGGAATCATGTCCAAGGCGTAGCCGACGAGCTCCTCGAAGTGGCCCTCGTCGATCTCAATCATGTGCGATCACTAGATCCAGCAAGTCGAGATCCAATCGTCCAGATGAGCCGAGCGACCAACCCAACAGCCACTCCAACGAGCAGGCCGAGTTCGTTGGTAGCAATATCGTAGAACGAGCACGTTCGCCCGAGTCGTGCGACGGCGTACTGCAAGTACTCCACGGCGAACGGCGTGACGAGGGCAATGAACAGTGCGGCCAGGACCGCGATCAATGGGCGCAGCCAAGTAAGCAGAACTCCGACCGGGAATAGCAGGAGCATATTCATACTGATATCGGTGGGTTCGGTGAGTTCAGACCGCGTAGGTCGAGTCAGTGTGTAGCTGCATGTGTCGGCGACACCGTAGACCCGCGACTGGGGTGTCAGGGTGAATACGAGGACTGCTCCGTAGGCAGCGAACAGAAGCCCAACGATCAGCGCGTTGGACCGCAGTAGTTTCGCTCCCGGGATCGCCAGCACGATCGAGATGATGATGACCAACAGCAAGCTCCCGCGTGCCCACGGAGTGATCTCGTAGGCACGCTGAAACCACGTGAATGCTTGGTCAAAGTAGCTCACCCATGGTGAATCGCAGCGTAGACGGCGGCGCCGACTAGCGGCGTTGTTTGGCGCGGTACTGGCTCAGTTGTCTTCGGGCAAGTTGCGAGAAGGCCGCTTGCGGTAGTACCGGCACGCGGCCGAATACCTTGCCAGGTAGGCCGAAAGCCTGCCCCGCCCACGTGGAGAAGCTGAAGTCGTCCATGTGGCGAATGATCAATCCCTGCGCGAAGTCAAACTCCGCGTCGACCACGTTGGTGACATGTTGGCCGGTGGAAAACGTGTAGTTGGCGGTCCACTGTGCGTGGCCGCGACCACCTTTGGCTCCGATATCGGCCGTGGCGATCGTCAAGTCCTTTGACGCCTTGCAGAGCATCCGCCACATATCCCGCGCCTCGTCGCCGCGAAGGAGTCCGAAAGCTGGATCGATGAACACCACATCGGGGTGGTAGCAGGCGACCATCGCCTCGGCATCTCCGCGCGCGAAGGCGGCATAGAAGGTCGCGATCAACGCTGCGTCTTGCTCATCGGTTTGCACCTGAGTACCCATGAGCGAACCCTACCCGAGCGCGGTAGAGACGGCATAGGTTCCAAGCGCAACTGCTCGATGGCAGCTAAGCGAGGCTTAGGAACAGCTTCTCCATGTCCTTTTGATCCATCTCGCTGTCGGGATCGCTCATGCATTGGCGGATTCCACTCGCAACGATGGCGAATCCGGCCCGATCGAGCGCCTTAGACGCGGCCGCAAGTTGGGTCACGATGTCTTTACAGTCTCTGCCGGACTCGAGCATGCGGATCACCCCGGCTACCTGACCCTCCGCGCGACGCAGTCGTCGAATCGCGGCATCTGTGTCGCTCTCTTCGAGCTTCATCCCGAGCCCTCCATCTTGTTGGTCCTGCTGCTGGTCTGGAAATTCCGGATCTTCATCGTGACTGTTCATACTGCTCATACCGCTCGCCCACCTCTTGGTGGGTATGTGACCCACACATCAGCACTGCACACTTTCGGGATATACCCCCATGGGTATACAGTACTGCACATGTCAAAGCCTACCGAGCGAATGCAGACCATTGTTGTTATCGGCGGGGTTGCTGGTGGAGCGTCCGCAGCGGCGCGCCTGCGCCGCCTCGATGACGAGGTCGAGATCATCGTCCTAGAACGCAGCGGATACGTCTCATTCGCCAACTGTGGTTTGCCCTACCACCTCTCAGAAATCATCCCAGTACGCGATGACCTGCTCCTGCAATCGCCCGAGAGCCTGCGTACGCGGTTCGACATCGATGTCCGAGTGCAAAACGAAGTGGTTGGCATTGATCGCCAGACCCAACAACTGACCGTACGCCGACTCGCCGATGGCAGCGAGTACGAGTTGCACTACGACGCCCTCGTTCTATCACCAGGTGCTGCACCGATCGTCCCTGACATTCCGGGGTCGGAGCGCGGCTTCGTCCTGCGCGATGTTGAGGACCTCGACCGCCTAGTTGCACAGGTGCGTGGAGCGTCACACGCGGTCATCGTTGGGGGCGGCTTCATCGGCCTAGAGGCAGCCGAGAACCTCAGCCATCGCCTCGGCGTTCGCGTCGTGGAACTAGGAGATCAGCTCCTTGGGCCGCTCGATCCGGAAATGGCGAGTCCACTGATCGATGAGATGCACAAACACGGCATCGTCGTTGACCTGAACACCTCTGTCGTCGAGATTGGAGACGGCACCGCTACCCTCAGCGACGGCCGCGTTGTGCCCGCCGACATCGTGCTGTTCGCCATCGGAGTTCGACCCGATTCCCAACTAGCGCAGCGCTTTGGGATCGAGACCGGAAAGCTCGGCGGGATCGCCATCGACGATGAGATGCGCACGAGCGACCCACACATTTGGGCCGTCGGTGACGCGACCGAGAAGACCGACATGGTGGGCGGCGAGGCCACACTCACTCCGTTGGCCAACATCGCCAACCGCCAAGGACGACGGGCCGCAGACTCGATCCTGGGCCGCCAATCCAAAGTGCAGCCAAGTCAGGGAACTGCCATCGTCAAGATCTTCGACGTGGTGGCTGCGACGACTGGGTGGAACGAGAAGCGCCTGCGGGCTGCGGGGCGCGACTACTTGGCGATCCATACCCATCCAGCGAATCACGCAACGTACTACCCCGGTTCCGAGGGTCTGACCATCAAGATGCTCATCGACCCGACGGATGGTCAGATTTTGGGGGCGCAAGCTGTCGGTGGTTCGGGTGTCGATAAGCGGATCGATGTGCTCGCAACAGCGATGAGGGCGCAAATCCCGGCTCCCGAACTGATTGACCTGGAACTGGCTTACGCTCCCCCATTTGGGTCCGCGAAGGATCCCATCAACGTGTTGGGCTACATCGCGGAGAACCGCCTGCGCGAGCATGCCAGCGCCGACTGGTCCGAGGTCGAGGAGCTCGTCGCTGCCGGATGGCTCGTCTTAGACGTGCGAACGGAAGAGGAATTCGAGCTCGGCTCAATCCCAGGATCGCTGCACATCCCCATCGACGAGTTGCGAAACCGCATGGACGAGATCCCGAACAAACAACTCATCGTCAACTGCGCTGCCGGTCAGCGAGCGCACGTCGCTGCCTCAATGTTGGCTGCGAACGGGTACGAAGCTCGTAACCTCGACGGTGGATGGAATACCTGGCTAGCTGGTCAGGCAGCTAACGACGCCGTCAAGAACTGAGTCTTGACGGAACCTGCGACGGCACGGGAGATGGGGTCGGCACCTCGATCGAGAGTGCCGAACCCAAACCCGTTACGGGAAGGTTCCTGTCTCAGGATCCTGCTCGGGTGCGTCCCAACCGTAGAAGAGACGCTCGAATACCGTCCGCGCGTGGCGAGCGATCCGCAGGTAGTCCTCCGTCAGGTACGCGCGGTTGTCGGCGGTGTACCCCAGCAGGAACGCCACCCGGGAGAGCACGTTGAAGTCGGTGGGCACCTGGTCGCCAGTGCGACCCGTTGCGGCGTAGATGGCGTTGCGGACGCTGGTTGCCAGCGACCATGCCTCGACTAGGGCTAGCTCGTCGCCGGTGGCAACTAGTCCGAGGTCGCGGGCGGCGGCCAATGTCTCCAACGTTCCGGTAGTTCGCAATGCCTCATAGCCAGGTGAACCAGCGTGCTCCATTTGCACGAGTTGGGCGACCCACTCGACATCGGAGAGTCCACCGCGGCCAAGCTTCACATGCAGCGCCGGATCGGCACCGCGAGGCAAGCGCTCTGACTCCATCCGTGCCTTAAGTCGCCGCGCCTCGATGAGATCCGACTGGGAGATGCCCCCGCTGGGATAACGCAGCGGATCTATCAACTCCACGAACTCGTCACCCAAGTCGGCATCGCCGGCCATTGGTCTAGCCCGAAGCAGCGCTTGCGCCTCCCATGGGGACGACCAGCGACTGTAGTAGGCGCGGTACGAGGAGATGGTTCTGACCAACGCACCCGATCGACCCTCCGGTCGCAGATCCGCATCGAGTTCCAACGCCGGGTCGGGGCTGTTAAGTGACAAGAGTCGGCGCAACTCGTTGGCCACAGCGGTGGCGGCCTTCGTCGCAACTTGGTCCTCTACGCCCTCGAGTGGGTCATGCACGAAGATTGCATCGGCATCCGAGGAGTAGCCGATCTCGCGCCCACCGAGCCTGCCCATCGCAACGACGCAGAAACGAGTGGGCATCTGCTGACCGGTTGACTGCTCGACAGAGGTGATCGCCTGGTCCAGGGTGGTAGAGATCGTCGCATCAACTAGGTCGCTTAGCGCGTGACCGATCTCGTCGACCGACAGCACTTCAAGAATGTCTCCGGCAGCGATCCTGAACAGTTCCCGACTGCGCACGGAGCGAATCGCGACGGCGGCCTTCTCTGGGTCGTCCTGCCGCCCGGCGGTAATCACCATCTCTCTGGCAACCTCGTCACGGCTTCGCGGCCGCAGGTCGTCCAGATTGTTGAGCATCTTGATGCCATCCGGCGAACGCAGGAGTAGTTCCGTTGCGAAGGGAGACGCCGCCATGATCTGTGCCATACGTTCGGCTGTCTCGGACTCGTCGCGCAACATGCGCAAGTACCAGGGCGTCCCGCCAAGCGCCTCCGATACTCGACGAAACGCCAGCAATCCGGCATCTGGATTTGGCGCATCGGCGAACCAGCCGAGCAAGACCGGAAGGAGCGTGCGCTGGATGGCGGCCCGACGGCTGATCCCTGAGGACAGGGCTTGAATGTGACGCAGCGCCCCCTGGGGATCCACGTAGCCGAGTGCGGTCAAACGTTCCCGAGCCGCCTCCTCGCTGAGGCGAGCATCGCCGGAGTCCAGCCGAGCAACAGCGTTCAGCAATGGTCGGTAGAAGAGCTTCTCGTGCAGGCGTCGCACTACCACGCGCTGCTTTTGCCAAGCGGTCACTAGCTCGTCAGCGGCAACTGTGGTGAAGCCCATGGAGCGCCCAAGACGGCGCAGATCCGCCTGATCCGAGGGTACGTCGTGGGTGCGCCGCAAGCGATACAACTGCAGTCGATGTTCCATCGTGCGCAGGAACCGATAGGCAAGGGACAGAGCCGCCGCGTCCTCGCGACCGACGTAGCCCCAGGTAGCCATCGATTCCAACGCCGACATGGTGTTGGAGCTACGCACCATGACGTCAGATCGGCCGTGTACGAGTTGCAGCAGTTGCACGCTGAACTCGACGTCGCGCAACCCACCTCGGCCTAGTTTGAGTTCGCGTTCTGATCGAGCAGCCGGAATGTTGTCCTCGACCCTGCGGCGCATCCGCTGGACGTCGGCGACGAAGTCGGGCCGATCGGCAGCTGACCAGACAAATGGCATGATCGAGTCGACGTAGGCCTCGCCGAGGTCGGCGTCGCCAGCGGCGAAGCGCGCCTTCAACAGGGCCTGGTACTCCCACGTTTGCGCCCACCGTTCGTAGTAGCCCACGTGACTGGCCAACGTCCGCACGAGGGCGCCGGACTTGCCCTCGGGACGCAGCGCCGGATCGACCTCCCAGATCGTTCCCTCTTCAGTCGGTTCATTGGCCGCTCGCATGACGCCCTTAGCCAAAGCCGTACCGGTCGTGAGCGCAGCCGACTCCTCCGCCAGTGAGCCGTCGGGCAGCTCCCCCGGCTCAACAACGAACACGACATCAACATCTGAGACGTAGTTCAGTTCGAGACCGCCGCATTTTCCCAGCGCGATGATGGCAATCTTGCACGGCGCGGCATCCGCTGGTAGCTCACTGCGAGCTAGCTCCAACGAAGCTTCTAGAACGGCGTCCGCCAAGTACGACAACTCGCGCGCAACCTCGGCGAATGTCGCATCCCGCACAAGGTCTCTGGCTGCCAAACTGAGTAGACGACGCCGGTAGGCAACTCGCAATGCGGAGGCGGCGTCGTACCAGGATCCACCTGCAACCAGGGCGCCCATCACCGCTTCCGTGAGCCCTGCCTTGAGTTCCTGCGGAGTTGGCGCGGCGACACCGTTGGCGTTGTCCACCAACGCCAAATAGTGATCGGGGTGGCGGCACAAATGCTCACCCAACGCCTCGCTGGCTCCAAGCACCAAAGCGAACTGCTCTCGGAAGTGCTCATCTCGGGCCAAGGCCTGAACCAAGTCGGCCCGACACCCTCGCAACTGGGCGCTGGCCATCACTCGTTCGAACGCGAGCAGGGCTCCATCCGGATCGGCGCTACGCCCGAAGGCCTCCACCAAAGCGTCGGCATCCACAACGTCGTCGAAGGTCAAGCCCGCGATGATCAGGACTGAGCGTTCGATCTCGGTGTATCCGAGGCGCGCGAGTTGACCGGCGGCTGTCGTCCTACGAGCCATCTAACTCTCCTTGACCACCAGCGTCGCTAGCAGCAGCACTCACAGGACTGGAAGGTACTTGGACCGCTCGAACTCAGTGACCTGCAAGGCGTACTCCTCCCACTCCGCCCGCTTATTGCGCAGGAAGAAGTCGAAGACGTGCTCGCCGAGTGTCTCGGCCGCCAGTTCGCTGCGCTCCATCGCCTGGATCGCTCGGTTCAGACTGGTCGGGAGCGGTTGCAGGCCCATCGCCCTGCGCTCAGCGCCAGACAGCGCCCAAACATCGTCCTCAGTACCCGGTGGCAACTCAAGGTTTTCTTCGATGCCTTTGAGGCCCGCGGACAGCAGCAACGCCAGCGCGAGGTACGGGTTGCAGGCGCTGTCCATGGCTCGGTACTCCAAGCGAGTGGAGTTACCTTTGTGCGGTTTGTACATCGGAACGCGAACAAGCGCCGAGCGGTTGTTGTGTCCCCACGAGATGAACGAGGGTGCTTCGCCGCCGGCGACGATCCGCTTGTAGGAGTTCACCCATTGGTTGGTGACGGCAGTGATCTCGGGCGCGTAGTGCAGTAGGCCCGCCATGAAGCTTCGGGCAATCTTGGACAGCTGCATATCAGCACCGGCTTCGTAGAAGGCATTCTTCTCGCCCTCGAAGAGACTCAGATGTGTGTGCATTCCCGAACCCGGGAACTCGGTGAACGGTTTGGGCATGAACGAGGCGACGAGACCCTGTTCGAGCGCAACCTCTTTCATCACCAAGCGGAACGTCATGATGTTGTCGGCCGTGGTCAGTGCGTCGGCATAGCGCAGATCGATCTCTTGCTGCCCCGGGGCGCTCTCGTGGTGACTGAACTCGACTGAGATACCGAGCTTCTCGAGCATCGTGATGGCAGTTCGACGGAAGTCCTGCCCGCCACCCTGCGGCGCATGATCAAAGTAGCCAACATCGTCAACCGGCACCGGCGGCTCTCCACTTTTTAGCCGATGATTGAGTTCGCGATCCTTAAACAGGAAGAACTCAATCTCGGGGTGGGTGTAGAACGTGAAACCCATATCGGCGGCGCGCGCCAGAGTGCGTTTGAGGACCCAGCGCGGGTCTGCGTAGGAGGGTGAGCCGTCTGGCAGCGTGATGTCACAGAACATCCGCGCAACAGCCTGGGTGTCCCCCCGCCATGGCAGCGGCTGGAACGTCGCGGGGTCCGGCCGGGCGAGCATGTCGGACTCGCTGACGCGCGAGAAGCCTTGGACAGCTGACCCGTCGAAGCCGATTCCCTCGGTGAACGCTCCCTCAAGCTCGGCCGGAGCAATCGCGACCGATTTGAGCATCCCCAGTACATCTGTGAACCACAACCGCACGAACCGGATATCGCGCTCCTCCATGGTGCGCAATACGAACTCTGTCTGCTTATCCATGCTGGTTATCCTGCCACGCGCAGTGGGCTATCCGCCTGACGCCATCGGCAATGCTCCCGCCTCAGGCTGCCCCACGCCGGGATGACGCCACGAATGTGCAACAAATCCGGCAATCTCAGCGCATATGGTTAGCCGGTGACGACAACTCGGATTGCTCTTGCGCAAGTGAACCCGACCGTAGGCGATCTAGCTGGGAATGCCGAGCTCGTGCTGGCAGCGTGCCGAACGGCTGCCGATAGCGGAGCAGCGCTCGTCGCCTTCCCAGAGATGGCCTTGACCGGGTACCCCATTGAAGACCTAGCGCTGCGCAGTTCATTCCAGCAGGCGAGCGCGGCCGCAGCGCAGGCGATTGCGGTTGCCCTGGGCGACCTCGGTCTCGGCGACCTTGTTGTCGTCCTAGGCACCCTCGCAGCTCCAACGGCCGACTCCCATGCGAACCCGAAGCCGACGAATGCCGCGGTGGTCATTCGAGGGGGGCGTATCGAAGCCACCTACGTGAAACATCACCTGCCGAACTACGGAGTGTTCGACGAGCGGCGACTCTTTGACGCAGGGACGACTCCGGTACTCGTCGACATCGATGGGGTCGTGGTCTCGATCGCGATCTGCGAGGACCTCTGGCAGCCCGACTCTCCTGCAGAGGTTGCCGCCACCGAGGCGGCAGATGTGCTGCTAGTAATCAACGCCTCTCCCTACGAGCGAGGCAAAGACGACCAACGCCTCGACCTTTGTCGCGAGGTGGCGGGTCGCGTCGATGCCACTGTCGCGTACGTGAACTGTGTCGGCGGTCAAGATGAACTGGTCTTCGACGGTGGATCGCTAGTCGTGCGCTCGGACCAATCCGTCGTTGCTCAGGCCCGCCAGTTCAGGGACGAGATGTTGCTGTTCGACATTTCCCCCTCCGGCGAAGGCACCGATGATGTCGCCACGGTCGCGTCCCCGCAGGGGTCCGTGCCCGACCAGCTCTCGGATTTGGCGGAGGTCTACGAGGCGCTCACTATTGGCTTGGGTGACTACGTGCGCAAGAACGGTATGTCCAGGGTCGTGCTCGGATTATCGGGCGGTATCGACTCGGCGCTGGTGGCAGCGCTGGCTTGTGACGCTCTGGGAGCCGAAGGCGTGCTCGGCGTGGCAATGCCATCGGCGTACTCATCCGGCCACTCCGTGCAAGACGCTCAAGACACGGCGGCACGCACCGGAATGGACTTTCGGATCGTGCCCATCGCAGCGATGTTCGACGCGTTCCAATCCATGCTGGATTTGTCTGGTCTCGCCGAGGAGAACCTGCAGGCTCGAATCCGCGGCACGACATTGATGGCGATCTCAAATGCGGAGGGCCCACTGGTGCTCGCCACCGGCAACAAGAGTGAGTTGGCAGTTGGCTACTCGACCATCTACGGCGATGCTGTTGGCGGGTTCGCGCCCATCAAAGACGTCCCCAAGATGCTGGTGTGGGAGTTGGCGCGCTGGCGCAACGAGGTCGCCACAGCACGCGGTGAAACGCCCCCCATCACGCCTCGGTCGATTAGCAAACCACCTAGTGCGGAGCTGCGGCCCGGGCAACTCGACACCGACTCCCTACCGGACTACTCCGAACTCGACGCGATCGTTGAACGCTACGTTGAAGAGCGTGTATCAGCTGCGGAGTTGATCGCTAGCGGATACGACGCCGAGCTAGCCGAGCGCATCATTCGGCTAACCGACGCTGCCGAATACAAGCGCCGCCAGTACCCACCGGGAACGAAGATCACTCGACTGGCGTTCGGCCGCGACCACCGAATGCCGATTACGAATCGTTGGTCAGAACCCGGCGCAACCGACGGGTAGTTTTTCGCGACGGTTTGATTTGCGACTCACCATCGCACCCGGCGCTCGTTGGTGCACGACTCGCCATTCCCCGTAGCGCTTGATCCACTAGACGCCTGACGAAGTCACGGCGACTACGCGCATTCTGATCGTTGATGATTTTGAACATCAGCACTGGCGAGACCAACATACTTCCGGCGATTTCAACGTCCAAGTTTTGATCGAACTCCCCGCGTTCCACACCGAGGCGAAGCACTTCTTGAACGCGCTGCATCCTGGGCAGAATCACTCGCTCGTGGCACAGGCGGAATAGTTCAGGATTGCTCTTAGCTTGGGCGAAGATCCGCGGGAGGAGCTCCGAACCCGAGGTGCGCGAAGTGCGAACCCACTCCAACATGTCAACGAGCACGGTCTCCGTGCTGGCTTGTTTGTTGATCGCTGGAAGATCGTCGTTAAGTGTCTCGATGGCCGAGTTGATTAACTCATTGCGATCAGCGTAGCGGCGATAGATCGTGGCCTTCCCTACGCTGGCGCGGGAGGCGACCTCTTCAACCGAGAACCCCTCGATACCTCGGTCGGCGATTACCGCGAGAGTGGACGACACGATCGCCTCGTCTGCTACCTCGCTTCGCCCTCTAGCCATTGGACAAGGTTAGACAACGCGTTCCTGGTGCCGGCGCCTGGGCTTGATTCCGAGCGCCTCGCGGATCGGGTGACGGTCGTGACTCCCGTTTTCGTCGTTTCCATGCCACAATTGGCGCAATCCGGGGACTGCACTGGGCAGCCTCGAGATGGGAGCAGTGTCATGTCAGTCGAGAGCACCCTGTACGGCGGCCAGTCAAAGGACCTGAACGACCAGGGCAAAGCACGCGCCAGACGCGTCACCGTTAACGATCTAGCTAGTGCAAAAGAGCGCGGCGAACATTGGCCGATGATCACTTGCTACGACGCGCTGACGGCCGGCGTATTCGATGAGGCCGGCATTCCGGTCATGTTGGTTGGCGATTCAGCAGCTAACGTCGTCTACGGCTACGACACGACGATTCCCGTCACGGTGGATGAGCTGATCCCACTCGTTCGGGCAGTTACCCGCGGATCATCGCGGGCAATGGTGGTTGCTGACCTACCGTTCGGCTCCTACCAGTCCTCCCCTGAGCAGGCGCTGGATACTGCCGCACGCTTCATGAAGGAAGCCAACGCCCACGCCGTCAAACTTGAGGGTGGTGCCCGTGTCTTGCCTCAGGTAGAGGCGCTGACTGCTGCGGGGATTCCCGTAATGGCTCACCTTGGTCTGACTCCACAGTCGGTCAACACGATGGGTGGTTACCGCGTTCAAGGGCGCGGCGAGGCCGGTCAGACGTTGCTGCAGGATGCCAAGGCGCTGGCGAGTGCAGGGAGCCTTTGCCCTCGTCCTGGAGTTGGTGCCGGCTGAGTTGGCGGACATGGTGACCCGTTCCCTGGCGATTCCCACCATCGGCATCGGTGCAGGCTCTGGCACTGACGCGCAGGTATTAGTCTGGCAGGACATGGCCGGTTTAACTCCTGGCAAGCCACCGAAGTTCGTCAAGCAGTACGCCGACCTGCGAAGCGTCTTAAGTGGCGCCGTCACGCAGTGGGCAGACGAGGTCTCGACGGGCGCGTACCCCGGTCCCGAGCACGAGTACAAGTAACTCTTCGCAGTAGCTCAGAGGTCCGTGACGCGAATCCCCGCGTGAGCCTTATAGCGGCGGTTCATCGAGATGAGATTCGCCGTCATGGCCTCCACTTGATGTGCGTTGCGAAGTCGCCCGCCGTAGATTCCACGCACGCCCGGCAGACGCCCAGCCAGCGCCTGGACAGTGTCGGTGGCCTCGCGATCATCACCCAGTACCAGCACGTCTGTATCCAACCCGACTACGGAGGGATCGAGGAGCAGCACGGCGCTGATGTGGTGGAACGCTGCGACGATTCGGGAGTCCGGCAAGAGCGCCGCCGCCTGTTGTGCCGCACTACCTTGCGGGACTTCTAGGGCGTAGGCGCCCTGTTTGTCGAAGCCGAGCGGATTCACGCAGTCTACGAGGATTTTTCCGGCTAGTTGATCTTTTAGACTGGTCAGCAAATCCGCGTGACCCGCCCATGGAACGGCCGCAACGACGACGTCGGCTTGGGCCGCGCACTCGGCATTGGTCATGCCACTGACCGGCAGTGCTTTGCCTAGGTCTCGCGCGGCGGATTCCGCGCGATGTCGATCGCGAGAACCGAGCAGGATTCGTTGGCCATCACAGGCCCACCGATAGGCCAACCCACGCCCTTGTTCACCCGTTCCGCCGAGGACCCCGACGACTAGGTCGGACACGTCAGGCAGCAGGAACGGATTCTTCGGTGACGGCTTGCTCGAAGCTGAGTCAGTTGACCCAGTCATCTACTCGTTGTCCCCATCCCAAGCAAGGTTGTCTTTGTCCCACGCTTCATTGCGCTCCTTAGCCTTCTCCAGTGCGTGCTGGGCATCAGCCTCGGTCTCGTAGGGCCCAAGCCGCTCGGAGTTGGGGGCGCCTGCGCCCTCTTCGACTTTGCCGCTGAGCAGGTTGTACCACCAAGCCACGATGACTCCTTCGTTGTCGGGAGCAACCACCATAGTCCTCTCGGGGATTGCTCGCGGCCCATGAGTGTGGCCGCGCGCCCTATCGTGGCATCTACACTCACCTCTATGTCGTTACAAGCGGGCACTATTAGCCCCGAACGCCGCGTTCCGGCCACAATTGTCCGCCCGCCCTACGTTGATGCTGGGCAGGTCACGCCCTACATCGGCTCTGAGGTCAAGGACGCCGAGACGATCGAACTGATGCGGATCGCCGGGCGAATCGCGGCCCAAGCGCTTGCGGAGGTCGGTCGGGCCGTCGCTCCTGGGGTGACGACGGATGAACTCGACCGCATCGGCCATGAGTTCCTCTGCGACCACGGCGCGTATCCGTCAACGCTGGGCTACCCAGGGTCGGGCCATAGCCCATTCCCCAAGTCGCTGTGCTCGTCGCTCAACGAAGTGATTTGTCACGGGATCCCCGACTCCACGGTGATCGCTGACGGCGACATCGTCAATATCGACATCACCGGCTACATCGGCGGCGTTCACGGAGACACGAATGCCACGTTCCTAGCGGGCAATGTCGACGAGGAATCACGACTCCTCGTCGAACGAACGCACGAGGCAACGATGCGTGCTATCAAGGCCGTGGCACCTGGCAGGGCGCTGTCTGTGGTCGGGCGAGTTATCGAGTCGTACGCAAAGAGGTTCGGGTACGGCGTCGTGCGCGACTTCACCGGCCACGGCATTGGGACCGCGTTTCACTCCGGTCTGATCGTGCCGCACTACGACGACCCGACGCTGAACATCACTATCGAATCCGGCATGACGTTCACCATCGAGCCGATGTTGACGCTGGGCTCAATCGACTACGAAATCTGGGATGACACTTGGACCGTGGTCACGCGAGACCGTAAACGCACCGCGCAGTTTGAACACACGATTCTGGTGACGGATACCGGCTCAGAGATCCTGACCCTTCCGTAGTCGCGGTCAGCTAGTCCCAGCCCAGACCTCGACCGTAGTCGAAGAGCACCTGGTTGGGATCAGACAGGCTGTGAATGGTGACGGGCAGGCGGCCGGTTGGTTCACGACCAAATAGGGTCTTGACCAACGCCTCCCGCGAGGGTGGCATATCGCTGTAGATTGCGATATTGGCTCGAGCATTCGGTGCTAGCGCGGCATCGTAGGGGGTCGCCAAGAAGGCCAAGATCACTGGAACAGCAGGCGTGAGCTCCGTCAACTCTTTGATCAGCTGCTGTTGTCCGGGCGAGCCCCACGCGTTGTACGTCAAGATAACCACGACGTCATTACCGGGCGCGGCCGCAACTGCGGCCTCAATGCCGCCCGAAGTAGGCTCGTTGCCGGTAGGGACTTGGTCAACTACTGCCCCAGAGTCGGTCAGCATCTGGCCGATTGACGGCAGCGTAGATCCAAAGCCTGCACCTGTGAGAAGAACCTTGGACCCAGCCTGGATCGGCGCGCCGGATTCCGAGCGCGAGATCAATGTCGTCGCCTGATCCGCAATATTCTGAGCGGTGTCCAGATGCGACTGCGACCCAACGATGCGGCTGAGGGCTGCTGGCTTTGCTGACCACGGGCTCGAGAGGATGCCGGCCTTTTGCTTGAGTTCAAGTATGCGCTGGACCGAGGTGTCGAGGCGTTTGCGGCTGATCGATCCTGATCGGACAGCTTTCTCCAACCCCTTGATCGATTTCTTTAAGTTTCTGGGCATGAGGAGCATGTCGTTACCGGCGCGAACAGCGCGAACCGCCAACGTGCGGGCGCTCCACTGTTTGAGGGCACCGGCAACCAGCGCGTCAGTGATCGCGACTCCCTCAAATCCCAACTTCTTTCGAAGGAGGCCGGTGACCATGGGCTTGGACAAGCTGGCCGGTGTTCGGGTGCTGTCGAGGGCGGGGGCGATGAGGTGACTGACCATCACTGAATCAGTCTTCGCAGCGATTGCCGCGCGGAACGGCGGGAAGTCCAGCTTCTTGAACTGCCGCTTCGTCTGGTTCGAAACCGTCGGTTGAATGTCAGTGTCGGTGGTCGTGCTGCCAAGCCCGGGGAAGTGCTTGGCGGTGACGGCGACTTTCGTTCGTTGTTGTCCTTTTACGGCTGCGGTAGTGAAGTCCGATACCTGATCGGGTCGGTCTCCGAAGGAGCGCGTGCCGTCTGTCGGATTGAGCGGGTTCGTGTTGACATCGACCACCGGCGCAAGGTTGTACCGCACGCCCATTGCCGCCATCTCACTACCAAGGACATCAGCGATCTTCTTCGCTTTCCCCGTCTTGAAGGTTGCTCCGACGGCCATATTCCCCGGTGAGACGGTAGCCGGTGCCTCAAATCGGGTGACCGAGCCACCTTCTTGGTCAGTACTGATTGCCAGGGGCACATTAGGGGACTTCTTCAGGGCGGCACGCTGAAGTCCATCGGATAGGGAGGCCGCTTGCGTGGGATCGGCGACGTTGGAGCCAAAATAGATCACTCCGCCTGGGTGGTACCGCTTGATGATCTTGGAGGGTTTGCGGACTCCGTATTGCGCAAGGTTCGTTGCTGCCGATGTTGAATCTGGAGCGCTTGCACTCTGACCAGCGAACTGAAGAACAAACAGTTGTCCGATCTTCTCCTTCAGCGACATCCTCGCCATGATCTTCGCGATCTGCTTGGCAGCATCGCCTCTGAGCTCAGGAGACGCCGGGCTCGCGACAGAGCCGTCACTCGCTACCGCTCCACCCGGAGGAAACGAAATGACCGGATCGTCCACGGCGACGGCTGCTCCCGGCGTTGCAGCCAGTGCTATCGCCAGAATTGCCGAACCGTATACGCGCGCGCTTCTGCTCATCTTGCGCACGATACCCGCGCATGGCCGAATCAGAGACTTTGCGAACAATCACCGGCAGTTCGTTCGAGGGCACCGTAGAGGAACCGGCGCGGTTTGTGACCGTGAAGTGCCACAATCGCGCCGACCCCTCGGCCCCTGCGACTGTCCGGGATTCGAGGCTGCGGGAAATCAGCAGATACGCCGGAACGTTGCCGCGTTACCTCCAATATCGGCGGCGTACCTCAGCGCCCTTAGTCGGTCTAGCGCAAACGGGTGGGACGCAAACGAGTGGGATGAGTCGGTCTGTAAGCCGGATTATGACCATGGGGAGTAGTCCGCGTTTGCTCGTGTTGGCAATAAGCCTCTGACCTGCGGAAACGTATCTAACAGCGTTGGCGCGCGGTAGTGAAGTTGGACTGAGTTGCGGACTATTTGCGGACTAGAACAAGATCGGAACGCGGTATCGTTGAACCATGACGACCCAGCTACGCGCCCAGCAGTACTTCCGCATGGAGTGCGCCTGTGGGTGCCGGTTCGAGGGCGATTCCCAGGCCGCCGTTGAGGACGCTGCGAGGAAGTGCCGACAGCGTCACGGCTAACAGCGCGGCCACTCCGGTAGCACTCTCGACAAGGTGGCTAGGGGACTTATTTGACCCATGGGCCAAATAACTCTGCATCGTGTTCTGCATCGTTGTACGCGGCGTGAACAGTTCCGAGGTCACCTAGTTGCGGTAAGCCGTTAGCGGCGTTGGATGAGCGGTCTGACTTCTCGACCCCCAGAACCCGTGGGTCCCGATGCAATCGCGTTAACGCTCAGCTACGACCGTTGAATCTTTCGAGTGAACTCCAGTTTCTCGCTGGACTTTGTCGCGAAACCCAGCCACGATCGTTTCAGGGTCTGATCGTGTCGCACCCTCCGTTTTTCAACAATTACGAATTGAGACAAGATGAGAGTCAGGACCCGGATCACGTTCACAGTGGGTGCCGCCACCCTTGGGTTGATGGCTGGCATGCTGCCAGCTCAGGCCATCACGGACGGCTCCAGCGACGGGTCTTTGGAACGACTTGTACCCCAAACTTCGGTGAAGGCCAGTGACGCCGCGAGTTGCGATAGCGTCGGCATCGGTAAGCGCCGCGACGACTGCGTGAAAGTCAAGATTAGAAAGAAGGACCGGAAGACGGCATCTAGGGGTCGACTCAGAATAGAAACCCGCATGGCCTCCCCGGGTGATCACAAGGTTCGCGTCCAACGATGGAAGGGAACACACCCGCATGCAGTAATCGGCCAGGACAACGGTCGTTGGAAGACGCTGAAAAAGGCACGCACCAACGGTTCCAAAAAGGTCAAGGTGAAGGTCCGCAACCGCTACGGCAACAACCAGTACCGCGCGGTCGTGAAAAACTACGTCCCGCGCAGCAAGGCACGTATATCCACCCGCATGCTGCGCATGGGGTCGACCGCCACATCCGCAGTGACGGCGTCAACTGCCGGTGTAGCCGGGTGGAGCTACAAGCTCAGCAACAACACCGGTAAAGATCTCCGCTTGGTTGCCAAAGGTCGAAGCAACGATCGGAACAACCCTGAAGTCTCTACGTCATTCCCCAATGGCTCGACGCGGTACATCCACCTCGTGCGCCCGGTAGGTGACACGGCGGCCGGGTTCACGCTAAGGGACGGCAACACCGATTACATCTACACCTTGCCATCCGGCTATTCCGACTGTAAAGATCCGATAAGAAATGGCTTGTCGAGCATGAAGAGCGGCGATGAAGTCAACGTAAAATTTAGGGATAACCCTGTCGGCTACTCGGGCGATCTACGGTTCCCCGATGGAAACTTCTGCAACTTCCAGATGCTTACCGCGTTTGAACGCGAGTTGGCCATTAATCCCGTCGAGTTCGGACTACTCGCGGGTGGCGTCATGATTCTCACCGAATTGGTGGTAGCCGGGCTCGTCGCCGCAATACCCGCGGCGGGAGCCGCCGGAGCCGCCTCCGAGGCGCCCATCATGGGGCTGAGTGAAGAGGCAATGATCCAGGCGGAATGGGAAGAACTGTTCAGCTCGAACAGTGCCGGGCTGATGAATTACTTAGAGGAAGAAGTCAGTACCGCAGCACAGTGGCAGCAGCTATTCAGCTGAGTCGTCGCCTCGTCACAGTGGGCTCTGCCCTCCACAGAAAGCACCCTGACCCCCATACAGGGGTTCAGGGTGCCAACGATGTCCCGAGACATCACATGGTGGGCGCAAAGGGACTCGAACCCCTGACCCCCTCCTTGTAAGGCAGGCGTTGAATGCGGGGCATACGTCACAGTAGCGCCGGGCTAAGTCGGTGTAGATCGTGTCCAGCACGGACCGACTCAGACCCTCATCGGGGAAGAAAACATCAGGGTCAACACCTGGGCGTGCACACGCGGCACCCTCGAGCGGGTTCCCAATCGCTGCAACAAGGGCCGCTGATGCCGACCTCACCCCGGCCACTTAGTTCGGTTGGCCGTTAGTGTCGATAGCGGCGTTCAGCGTTGCGAACCGACGCCTCTTATCAGCTTCCGCCAGGGCTGTTCGCTGTCTCCTCCAACGCTCGAGCAGCCCGACCCTTCACGGTGTGGCGGGAGGCGATCTCAGCCAACCTCTCCTCACGACGGGCCGTAGCGCGTTTGATGTTCGCCGCGCCAAGGAGCTCGTCGCGCTCGACTTGCTGGCGCTCACGGGACTCCCACCTGGCGCGCGCTCTTTCCTCCCTGATCTGCTCAGTGTTGATCCCGAGCGACGCTAGTTGCGTCTCACGCCTGCGAGCCGATGACCTGGCGGCGAAATCAGATCGCGACTCCACCCTCAGATCGGTCACGCGGCTGAAAGGACCGTACGCACCCGCCGAAACGAGCGACACCTCGACCACGTCCACCGCGTGACGCACGAGCAGTTTGCCGCCAGAACTGAGCGGGATTTCCTCGGTGTGCGTCGGCACGAATCCGAGACTGACATGGCGCAAACCGCCGGAACGTACAAGAGCGGTCACGTCGTCGGCAGCAGAATGCCCTTTCGCGATGATCGCGTCGAAACCCCAACCGCGCTCGATGCCGTAAACGGCGCCGATCGTCCCGATCTGAGCGTCAGCGCGGTGTTCGTGGCGCAGCGGTGTGCACGAGTCCGCGCCGCGCCAGCTTATCCGGCAGTCGCGTGCGAACGCCTCAGAGACAAGCGAGCCGTCAGCGCGCGCCAAGATGGATCATTTCCGAGTGAGGAACGAGCCAGCCCTGCACCGAAACAACCGCGTCGTCACTAGCATCGGTCACGGTGACCTCAGGCTCGGGGATGAGCGCGCCACGAACGCTGCTGCGGTGCTGTCCAACGCTTCCGAGATAGGCGTCGATAGCGGCGATCTCAACAGGTGTCGGCGGTGTCAGCGACTTACCAGCACCAACGGAGACCTGCTCAGCGGCGATCAGCTCCCGCTCGTCTGGACTGGCCTCGAGGAACTGGCGACGGTCTCGCAGGGAAGCAGCGGCCGGGCGAACAAGCATGGAGGTCATCGTCGGGCCCCGACTCGTGAGGCGGCTGGGTTGCCGACGTCGATGGGTAGCCACGATCTGCGCCACTACTACGCCTCGGCGCTGATCCGTTTCGGGGAGTCCGTCAAGACGGTCCAGTCTCGTCTCGGTCATGCCACAGCCGCCGAAACACTGGACACCTATTCGCACCTGTGGCCGGACTCTGACGACCGAACGCGGGAGGCTTTGGACCGTGCTTTCAGTGCAGTTGCGGACTGTGTGCGGACTAACTCGGCCTGATATTTGCGTTTCCGCAGGTCAGACGGGGTATTGGGGATGAGTCGGTCTGTAAGCCGGATCCTGTGCCATCCGAGTGCACGCACTCGAACGCGGCGATCATCCATCTGGGACTGCCGTTGCCGACAGCCTCATGCGGTCTACCCGCAGGTCATGAGCGAGCAGCTCCCCTGCGCAGGCACCGCCGGAAGGCAGCGCCCTCTTGACCTTGCTCCAGGTGGGGTTTACCTAGCCGCGACGGTCACCCGCCACGCTGGTGGTCTCTTACACCACCGTTTCACCCTTACCTCGCTCGCGCGAGGCGGTCTGTTTTCTGTGGCACTTTCCCGCGGGTCACCCCGGGTGGGCGTTACCCACCACCTTGCTCTGCGGAGTCCGGACTTTCCTCGATCCCGTCACCGGGACCGCAATCGCCCAACCGACTCATCCGCCAGACAGCGTACAGCCTCGTCACCGAGTCGCTCGGCGACTGACCGCTCGCCTGGCGGCGCACACCAATATTCTCGATTCATTCTCGATTCATTCTCGATTCGCCGAAGATGAGCCGTAACGCAAAGGAACCCCTCCACCAGGGAGGGGCCCTTCGCTGAGGTGATGAATGACTACCGCAGTAGCACAGTCACCTACCTGTGAATCGCTCCGACCTTTCGAGAACGTGGCACTCACGCGGCCTCGCCTCGTTGATCCGAGACTTCTCCGGGTAGTTCTACCCGACCCAGTGTTGTCGAGCGTTCCTAGCCAGAGTTTGGCTATCGGCTGCTGCTGCTGAACGAATCAACACCACCTGCCGTAGCCGGTGTTCACTAACAACCAGCCCCGCGGCGCATGCAGTTAAGCGAGAAGTGGCTCCAGCCCGACCAGCGCGGTCCGCAGCTCTCGACTGCCGACCTTGCCTCTGGTGGCCTCACAACACTCTCGCCCGCCGGTTCGTTGGCGAACAAGATAAGTACACTCTCCCGCTATCGCCTATGCAACCAATCCAGGCGTTGAGTAGCCCAAACGGCGTAGCGCGAGGTGGAACTTTCTGCGACCGGCCTGACGGCGATTAGTTTGCGTCGATCCGGCGCACAAAGTCACCCTCACGACCCGCCCCAACAAGATCAAGACACTCATTCACGAGCGCATCGGCAGCAGCGTTGGCCGCCCGCGGAACCCAGGTATAGGTAACTTGTTCTGGGGGCAAAGCGTCGCGCGCAGCAATAGCCAGTCTGCGCATATCGGGGTGCTTAATCTTCCAGCGGCCGCTCATCTGCTCTACCACGAGTTTGGAATCGAGTCGTGCCTCGACCTGAGCTGTGGGATCGATGTCAGCAATCAGTTCGAGACCGGTGAGCAAGCCTGCGTACTCGGCGACATTATTGGTCGTCTCGCCCAGATAGGCAGCTGCCTCGATGAGTATTGCCATGGTCTGCGCGTCACGAACCACCGTTCCGTACGCGGCAGGTCCAGGATTGCCGCGCGAACCACCGTCCGCTTCGACGACGAACGCTCGGCTCATGCCCGAGTCCCACGGATCAGAATCCGGGTGCACTCCTCACAGCGCACAACCTCCTGCGGGTCGGCATCGGCGATCACCTTTAGATCCGTGGGCGAGATCTGCATATGGCACCCCTCACAGTGTTTTCCGACCAGTGCTGCCGCACCCACGCCACCGAGGTTGGCGCGCAGTCGCTGATACAGCGCTGCCAGGTCCGCATTCACCTCGTCTAGGACCTTGAGTCGTCGAAGCTCCACCGTTCGAACCTCATCGGAGATTTCCTCCAATGCGTCGTCTCGCGATGCCTCGACTTCGGACAGCTGCGCACGGGTCTTAGCCATTGCATTGCTCAGGTCGTCCACTTTGGTTTGCACCGCCTCGGCTAGCTCCATCAGCTCAAGCTCGGCATCTTCTAGGGCAGTTTGCCGACGTGCCAAGGATGCAATTTCGTGACCCAAGTCCTCTAGCTGTTTGCCGGAGGTGATCGCGCCGGAATCAAGCAGGTCTTGATCCTTTTGTGCGCGTGCTCTCACCCCGGCGACTTCTAGTTCAGCCTTCTCGACTTGCTCTCCTAGGTCCGACAGCTCGGTCTGGGCCTGCACCGTGTCAGTGCTGAACTCAGCGAGTTGCTCGCTCAACTGCCGGTGCCGCTCCAACTCGGGCAGGTTCGCAGCGCGATGCGCTAGCTGGTCAAGCCGAGTATCGAGCTGCTGCAGCTCAAGCAGAGTCTGCTGCTCTTGGACGGAAGCTCTCACCGGCATGCTCCTTGATTGTTTTGTTGGTCGCTACTGGCTGTTGACGTCTGCGACTACGACCGCCGCGGATCGACGTGCTCAGTCCACGGATCAGTAACGATTTCGCTGACCGTGACCGCCACGTTATCTCCCTGCTCGACGAGCCAAGCAGACAGTGCCACCGCAGTCTGAGGACACCACGGAAACTCGCTGGCGTAGTGAGCGACATCGATAATCGCGCAGCCCTTCTCGGCAAGGTGATCCACGACGCGATGGTGCTTGAGATCCGCCGTTAGGTAGACATCGGCGTTGGCCTGGTTCGCGGCAGCTAGCAATGAGTCACCGGACCCGCCGCACACGGCGACCCGCGAGACCATGCGGGTCAGGTCACCAGCGACTCTGACCCCGTGACTAGTCGCTGGCAGGACGTCAGCCACGACCGCGCAGAGCTCGGAAAGAGCCATCGCCTGCGGGAGTCGCCCAACTCGACCGAGTCCGGTTCCTAGGGAGGCGGCGGTTAGCGTGTCCGCGTTGACGATCTCGGTGAGATCGAAGGCTGGCTCTTCGTAGGGGTGTGCGTCGTGCAAAGCGGTCACCACCGCCGCCCGCTTGGTCCTTGGAAGGACCATCTCCAATCGCAGTTCAGCGACCTCCTCGACGACCCCGACTCGTCCAATGTGGGGATCCGCGCCGTGCAGCGGAAGGAACGTGCCAGTGCCTTCAACGAAGTAGCCACACCGTTCATAGTTGCCGATTCGTCCTGCCCCAGCCTCGCTCAGTGCGTTCAGAACAGGCTGGGCGGCTGCGCCGGGGACGTACACGGTCACCTTGTCCAGCGGGGTGTCCCCGACGGGCTCTAGCGGCTGGGTATCGACCAAGCCGAGCAACTCTGCGAGTGCATCGGAAACACCAGGGCGCGCCGAATCTGCATTCGTGTGGGCCACGAAGAGTGCGACTTGATTCTCAATAAGATCGTGAATAATGCGGCCCTTGGCATCGCTTGGAGCCACCGAGGTGACCCCGTTGAGCATCAGCGGGTGGTGAGCGAGGATGAAGTCAACCCCGTCGGCGAGCGCTTGGGCGACAACATCTTCGGTGACATCGACAGTCAGCATGATGGAGTTCACCGGCGCGTCGGGCCGACCACAGACGAGGCCTACCGCATCCCACTCTTGCGCTAGCCGAGCAGGAAACGCTGCCTCTACCCATTCAATGACATCTGCGACCGTCTTCATGTGACCAACCCTACGCGCCCCAGCCGGTCTCATAGCTAACTCACAGGTCTGTCAAAGCGATCTCCTAGGCGCCGATCGCACCATCAACTCATGTCGAAACAACCAACCAAGACGTCGGCGGCCAAGTCTGCCGAGATTCGGAAACTCAATCGAGTGACTGCTATTGCCGTCTCCACCTCGGCCGTGGCAGCGCTAGCACTAGGAACCGGCATTGCGGCCGCCTCTACCCTGGCCGCTAGCGTGGGTGACGACGTCGGCTCGAGCACGACGGTCAATGCGGAGGCTGCCAGCTCGTCTGAACGGGTCGCACAGGGCTCTCACGACGACGACTGGGACGACGAGCGAGACGACGATGATGATGATTCTGGGTGGACGATTGTGGACACACCGAATCGAACTCAACCTGGTCAGGGGTCGCTACCTGGTAGCAACCACAGCTCGTCGGGGCAATCATGAGCGTGCTCTGGCTGATGTCACGAAGCGCAGGACTGCTGTCTGTTGTGCTTCTGAGCGCGACTGTGGCCATGGGCATCGTCAGCTCATCGCAGTTCCCTCGAGGTCGCTGGTCCCGATGGATGCGTGGTCAGATCCACATCCGCGTCGCGTACCTGGCTTGCGCCATGCTCGCGCTGCACGTCGCAGCCATCGTGTTGGACTCCTACGTCGCTGTGAACGCCCTCGATGCCGTGGTGCCGTTCACATCTAGCTACGACAGGATCGGTGTCGGGCTAGCAGCCATCAGCGTGGACTTGGTGATCATCGTTGTCCTCACGAGCCTGCTACGCAGTCGGTTGCCCTTCCTCACCTGGCAGCGCATCCATGTCCTCGCCTACCTTGCGTGGCCCGTGGCGATCATCCATGGACTCGTCAGCGGAACCGATGACCTGCTCACCTGGACGGTCTCGTTAGTGGGATCTCTTACCGTCGCATTGATCGCGCTGTTCCGGATCCTGCCAAGCGCCCAGCCACGGCGACGACCAGTTCCCGCAGGGCCAGCATCGCGGCGTCCTACTGACAGTTCGGGCACCACCACGTCCAGCGCTCGCGAGTCGGCGGCCCTTGTTCGCTAACGCAAATCTGGGCCCCGCACACCCGGCACGGTTGCCCACCGCGACTGTAGACCCACAACGGGGCACGGTCGATTCCGGTGGTGTTACGTCGCCACGTGGCCTTGTTGAGCTGCAGGAGGCGGGCTGACTCAGCGAGCAGATAGTCCAGATCAGGGACCTGCCCAACGGGAGTAGCGGGATTAACTCGAGCGATGAAGCACACCTCGCTTTTGTACACATTGCCGATGCCAGCCAGGTTTCGTTGGTCCAGCAGCGCGTTGCCGATACCGCGATCGGGCGCGGCCAAGAGATTCGCCCGCGCCACGTCTAGGTCCCAGTCAGCGCCGAGCAGGTCAGGTCCGAGGTGACCGACGAGTCGGTCTTCGCGCTCAGACCGCACTAGGTCTACGTGAGGCAACTTGTATCCAACCGCTGTACGACCTTGCACACCGAGAACGGCGCGGATCGTGAAGCCGGGGCCGCCGTTCCACCGGCGGCCGGACTCAAAGATGCGCCACGAGCCATCCATTCCCAGCGTCGTGTGCAGCACCGCGCGAGGTGGTTCGCTCGGAGCCCGACTCAGGTCCACTAGCAGGTGCTTGCCCTTGGCCCGTACCGACGGCACGTACCAGTCGACCAGTTGCGCGGTAGCGTGCGCTGGCACGCGAAGATCTCCTCTGGTGAGGCTGCGACCCTCTAGGACCTGGCGCAAGTCCCTGGCCTGGCGCCACACGGTGTCTCCCTCAGGCATCCCCCGACGCTACCGCTCGTCGCGCTGCGCTCTCGCTGGGGTCACCCACACTTTCTGGTTCCGATCCATCGTCGGTTCCAGGCTCGCGTTCAGGTTCCGGTTGGGGTTGGCTCCACCAGGCGGTGATGTAGACAACGAGGGAACCTACTAGCGCCACGATCACCCAGAGCACCACCGCCGCGTCAACCCACGAGCCCGGGGGCGGATTGCCAGGCAAGAAGTTCCTCAGCGGAACTGTCGCGAACAGCATCGCGGCGATGAATCCCGCGAAGGCTGGCTCAATCTTTCGTTTGCGGCGAATCGCCTGCGAAGCGACGAACATTGCGATCAACGCCATCACGGTGAGGACGCCGATCATGATTGCCCCAAAGGCCTGCGTCGCCCCGGAGCGCGCGTTGTTCACCGCGTACAACTGCGGGAGTCCATCGACGGACGTTGAGTCAGCAACAGGTTCGATGGAACTCTTCCAACCCGGGGAGCGCCCGTCGACACTGGTGATGAACGGCAACGGCGTGGCACCGTCGACGCCGGTTCCGACTGCAACGAGGATCTGGCTGTTGTGCTGATCGAACGGCCACGTCTCGATCGCTCCCTCAGTGACGAAGTCGATGGACACCGTGCCGGGGGTTGTGCCGCGAGCAAACTTCAACTGCTGCGCGCCAGCGGTCGGGCTGATCAGAACTTCAACGTTCTTGTTGAGCGTCACAGTGGAAAGATCGACCAGCGCCAGGTTCGGTGACACCGTGACGTCTGCGGTCATGATGTTGGAGGCGGCATCGATGTTGCGGATCGTGATGTCGACGACGACTCCGCCGCTGGGCGGATCAGCAGCGACGTTGAGGCCATCTGTGCGGCCGCTGAACGCGTAGAGACTCAGCAACGTGGAGTAGACCAGCACGAATCCGACGGCGACGGCCAGCCACCACCACGGCGAATGACGCCGACGCCGCGTTCCCATAGGGATCTATGTACTCGCAATGATGCGAGCTTTCAACTTGTAGCGTCCTCAAAGGAACTTAATGCCGGTCGCCTCCTCCGAGAAATCCCATAGTTCGGCGCCTATACCGGGAGCTTGGGCGTAGCTCGAGATCTTGGCCGGAGCTGGGTACCCGTTGATCTCACCCTTGCCGTCAGGACCGTAGTAGGCGCCGCCGGTGACGTCGCCGGTGGCAGCAAACAGGGTGGGGAGCGCACCTTGACTGGCCGTCATCGTGTCGAATCCGGCGATCATCGACGGATCATCGTTGCGCAGCAACTCTGTCCGCGAGATCCCTGGGTGCGCACCAACCGAGATGACGTCGAACTCGGCGGCAATGATGCGCCGCTGCAGTTCCAGCACAAAGATCAGGTCGGCGACTTTGCTTTGCGAGTACTCGCGCATCTTGTCGAAGGGCTTCTCAAGTCGCAGATTCCCGAAATCGATCTTTGCTCCCCGGTGGGCAATGCTGCTCAGCGTCACGACGCGACTGTTATCAGTGTGTGCGAGGCGGCCGAACAGTCTGGCCGTGAGGGCAAAATGACCCAGGTAGTTGACCGCGAATTGGGTCTCGAATCCGTCTGCGGTTGTCCCTGGTGGCGGAAACATGACGCCAGCATTGTTGATCAGAACATCGAGGCGATCATGTTTTGCATTGAACTGCTGCGCGTAAGAGTCGACCGAGGCGAGGCTGCCTAGGTCGACGACCCCTGGCTCAAGACTCGCCCACGGCACCACTGCCTCAATCTCAATGATGGCGTTTTCTACGCGCTGCTCGCTGCGTCCGGCCACGACGACATGTGCACCCTGTTTGGCTAGCTCAAGGGCTGTTTGGAAGCCAATGCCGGTATTTGCTCCGGTGACTAAGAACGTGCGCCCCTGTTGGTTGCCAATGTTGTCCGCGGTCCACGCCATCAGGAATCCCAATCTGCCCCGTGCGTGCGCCCGAGACTGGTTGCAGTGCGGCTTCGCGCGCCGCTTGGCCCTATAGACGACCAACCATATCCACGACAGCGCGCGACTATGGCACCACGGTGGGATCCCCGAGGCTGGCCGGGGGCTCTTCGGTGGAACCGTCGGAAGCTTCGTGCTGCTCAGCGGCACGAGCCAGCGCAGCACCCTGCGCCGACTCCTCAAACTCGGGGGTGTCGAACACCTCGTCACTGAGTGGATTCGGCCCGAATGCGTCAGGCACCACCTCCGCCGCCCCGGTTTGGGCGTCAAACTCGATGTACTGCGGGCTGATGCTGCGCACGGTCACCAGTGGACCAGCGCCGTTCCCGTTCGTCGACGCAACATCGGCAGTGGACTCAAGACCCAGACCGACCAGGGTTGCGCTGGCCGCGCTGACCTCTTGCATTGGCGGGACATTGCCATCTGCTTCAGGCTGCCCGCCGATGCCGTCAATTCCATCAACGATCTCGAAGTACTGCGGAGTCTTGGCGACCTCGTAGCGGAACGCGCGCAGCAGCGAGACGCACGCGAGCACCATGACGATCGAGATGGGAACCGCGGTGATGATCGACGCAGTCTGCAGCGCAAGCAGCGCGGCGCTGCCGCCTGCGATCAGCAGCACCGCAGCGGCACACGCCCTCCAGCAGCGACCAATACACCCGCGTGAATCTCGGCGTGTTCGTGCGCCCTCCGTTGGCCAGCATGTCGATGACGAGCGAGCCGGAGTCAGACGACGTGATGAAGAACAGTCCAATCACAATGATCGCCAGGACTGACGCGACGCGATGACTAGCGGCAGGCCCTCCAGCAGCAGGAACAACGACATGTTGGTGTCGACGGCCCGTCGGGGCCGATCATGTCGCCAATCGTCAATCTGACGCAGCAGCGCGGACTCGCCGAAGACGGTGAACCAAACCGAGGCGACCAGGGTCGGCGCCAGCAGCACGCCGAAGACGAACTGCCGAATGGTGCGTCCCCGCGAGATGCGCGCGATGAACATTCCGACGAACGGTGCCCAACTCATCCACCATCCCCAGTAGAAGATGGTCCAGCTACTCAAGCCAGGTGTCGTTTACGGGTTCGGCGTTGTCACAGCGGGGCCATCCGAAGCATGTACTCCGGCAGCAGTGCGACATAGCCACCGAGGTTGCCAACCCACGCCTGGAACAAGCAGCAGCGTCGGACCCAGCAAGTAGGACGAAGAGCAGCAGCACCGCCGCGAAGCACCATGTTGATGTTGGACAGCCATTTCAGTCCTTTGTCGACGCCGGAGACGACAGAGAACGTGGCGATACCGGTGATCACGACAATGATCGCCGAGGATGGCGACGTTGCTGGTGCTCTTCGACCCACCCAAGTTGAACCAGGCCCGCCAGGATCTGCTGCACGCCCAGCCCCAGCGACGTGGCGACGCCGAACAGGGTGCCAACAACTGCAGTGGCATCGACGGCGTGCCCGATCCGGCCTTCGACCCGCTTGCGGTCCAAGCAGCGGCTCAAGCAACCAGCGGATGGACAGTGGGCGACCCCGGCGGTACGTCATGTAGGCCAGCCCGAGGCCAACGACGACGTAGATCGCCCAAGCTGCAGCCCCCAGTGGAACATGGTCAGCTCCATCGCTTGGTCGGCCGCGGCAATACCTTCGGCTTGCTTGTCCGCCGATGCTGGGCGGAGTTCACCAGTGGTTGAGTGGTTCGGCCACACCCCAGAAGACCAGGCCGATGCCCATGCCAGCGCTGAAGAGCATCGCGAACCAGGCGATGACGCCGAACTCGGAGCTCGTCATCGCGCCCGAGTCGGATGTTGCCGATTCGGCTCAGACCCGCATACAGCGCGAAGAAGACAAAAAACGTGACGATGAGGATGTACCACCAGCCGATGTAATCGACGACAAATGCGTTGATATCTCCAAAGATGCGCTGGCTGTCAGATGCCGCAAAGATGCTGAAGCCGATAAGGCCAAAGATAATTATGGTCGCCGGAATGAAGACGGGTTTACTCAATCCGGCCCAAACACCCACACCCGTTGTCGAGTCTCCTGTGCGATCGGCTTCGACCATTGATTCGGTTTTCGCTGTATCACTCACGCGTTTTGGGCCCACTTTCTGGCAATAGGAATCTCTTGCACGCTAGGTGAGTTCGGCATCTGGTTCTCGCTAGAAATCATTTGCTTGCTCGCCCCTTACCTACCCACGTGGCCCGGGAAGCTGCCCACCCGGCGTTGTCTGCCTAGGTGCAATAGCGTGCTTCTTGAGGAGCAATCCGCATCAACCACTCCTGAATCTGAGCCTTAGCGAGGTAGCCGATGTCGTCGAATACAGCTGATACAACAACGTCCGGAGTCGCATTTGTGACGACCCGGTGGGTCAACCCTGAGCGCGTCGCTGACTACCGAGCGTGGGGCGCTAAGGTGCAGGCTCAGTTGGAGCACGAACCCGGATTCATCTCGGCTGAGCAGCTACCTGCCGTCGCCGGTCAGCAGGATTTTTGGACACATATCGTTCGGTTCGCCAACAAGGAAGATTCGCAGCGCTGGGCTCACTCCCCCGAACTCGCTGCCCTACTGGAGGAGATCGAGGGGTACACAGAAAACTCGGAGATCTCCGCGGTCCGTACCGGCAAGAACGACTGGCTGAACTTCGGGCTCAGCACCAAACCGGGACCAGGGGCGCCACAAAAGTGGAAGCAACTCATCGCTGGGATCATGGCCTTGTACCCGACAGTCATCATTGCTCACGAACTCCTTGAGCGACTGATCACTGTCCCGTTCGCGCTATCCACGTTGCTTACTAACGCGATTGCTATGTCGCTGGTAATGATGATCTGGCTCCCCCAGCTTTCGAAGCTGCTTCGGGGTTGGTTACTGCCGGCCGAACCACTACCCGCCTCAAAGACGATTGGGGTGGCGATTGCCTTGCTCGCCGTGATCGGCGCGTGTCTGGCGCTGTTCTTGGCACTGTTCCCCAACTGACCTGGCTACCAAGTAGGCCAGCACCCGAGCCTCGGCAGTTGGCTAGTTCATGGTCACGACGAGCTGATCGAGCGGGAACTCATTAGTCCGAACGCCCGTTCCTCCCGGAGCGTCGCCGACTGGTAGAACCGTCCCTTTTGCCTCAGCCTTATCGAACGCGGCAGTCCGCGCTGCTGGCGTCTCACCGGCAACGCGCCCGGTGACAGTGAACTCGCTGAGCAGGAACGGCAGCCCGTTGCTAGCCAGTGGACTCGGCGTGCTCATCACGTGGAAGTGAAGATGGGGAGCAATGCTGTTGCCAGAGTTGCCGACCTTGCCGAGCACCTGACCGGCGCTAATCGTGTCACCAGCACTGACGGCGACACTGCCCGGGATGAGGTGCGCGTACAGCGCGTAGTTGCCGTCACCGAGGTCAAGTACTACGTGGTTGCCGTCGGCATTCTGCAGAGTCACATCTTTGAGCGTTGGCGGCACCTGATCGGGCTGGCCATCCACGGCGGCAACCACCGTTGCGTCCGCTACCGCGTAGGCGTCCTGGCCGTAGATCGTGTATGCCTGCAGGTCGGCCGGGTCGCCATCGAAGATTTTGCCTGCCGCATCGACTTGCTCCCAATCCGCAGCAAATCGCTGGGCTAAGAAGACCTCGTTGTTGATGGCCAGCGCCGCGCGCCGGTGCCGTTGGGAGTCACAGCACGAGTCGGCCGCAACGAGGCCCGTGCCTCGCAGTGGATTCTGGAGGCTGGCTACGGACTGCTCGGACACTGACACGGGGGCGATTTCCTCAACGATTGCACCGGTATCCGGTGGAGCGACCTCCAGTGTTGTGGTCACCCTGTGACTCAACTGTGTTGGGGTGCTCGTGCCAGGCTCTAAAGCCACGTTTATGTAGAGCAACGCAGACGTGGATGCACTCATAGTGGGCTTGGCGTCGTTGTCGGGATTATCCGGAGACGTCTCGCTGTTTGCTGGATCCTCGACATCGGTCGATCGGCTTCCCCCGACGGGCACCAGCGCCGCATCAATGGCTTTGGCGTCCATATCCATGATGGTCGTGGCTGTTGCGGGGTCGATTACCTCGACGCGACTAATGATCGCGTCACCGGCGGTGAAGTTGGTCAAGTCGAGTTCGTAGGCGAGGTAGGTCTTCGCATCTGAGCCGGTGAATGGCACAGGTTCGTTTGTCACGTTGACAATCACCGGCGTCATGACAGCTTCGGTCGGCGACGCGGCAGTCGTCGGGGAGTCGGATGATCCGCTCTGCGAGGTGCAGGCCGCAAGAACTAGCGCTGACGCACCAATCAGGATTGTCGGTACGATCCGGCCAGGCAAAGTCCTCGGCGAGTACATTCCTCCGACGATAGTGGGACTCGCGCTCACACTGCGCGAACCGACGCGCCGAGGGCACGCGATGTGGGGTGCGCGCCGCCGGATGAATGCGCGCCGTGGAATGCGCACCGTGGAATGCACGCCTTGAAAAATGGTGGGCGCAAAGGGACTCGAACCCCTGACCCCCTCCTTGTAAGGGAGGTGCTCTAACCAACTGAGCTATGCGCCCGCAGTTTGCGGGTCCGTCGAGAGCCTAGGGCTCGGTGACGTGCGGTTGAAAAGGTACATGAGAGCGCTGAGCACCCACCTACCGGCTCGGCGCACCTGGCTGCGCCACGTTAGCTGTGCGCCGCGGGGTCCACGAACGGGTCGACGCGCGCGTGACTAAACCAGGCCACTCGCACTTGCTCTCCCCGGCGGTTGTATCCGACCAGGTTCAAACCAGCAGAGTCGATGCCAATCCGTGATGTCCAGACCGGTAGAACGGCAAAGTCGGCCAAGTCCCTGCTCTCGATAACCACCGCCATACCCGCAACTGCCGCTTGCGGATTCTGCTTCGACCACGCATCTAGCGCCTGAAACGAAACTTCGGTGATGGTGGAGGCGATGTCATCGCGTCGAGCCAATGGGTGGACCGCGCAGCGCAGAAACGCGAAGCGGCGCCTCAGTTGTGGGAAGTCCGTTAAATGCGCTGTTGACACGGCCACAAGCCGCGCGTCAATGTATGCCGCTATGCACAACTCGCGTGCTCGCTCGCCGGCATCGACGCCCGCAGGGAGAAGCGAGGACTCAGCCCAAAACTCCAGCGCATCGCGAATAGTCGCCTCATCGGGCACACCCCAGATGCGGCGGTACTCAACATTCGCTTCCATTGAGGGTCCGCCGTTAGCTAGCTCGGTTGGTCTTGTACTTCTTTTTTGTCTTGAACGCCGAGTAGGGGGCCTTCGCTTTTGCGGTGTAGGTCACGGTGACTTTGAGCTTGCAGTCACCGGTTGTCACCACAACGACCTTTCGACCCTTCCCCTCTTTAATCTTCGAACAGACCAAATCGCCGCGTGTTTGGGTACCGCCCCGTGGCACGGCACGCACACTCGCCCGCAGGGCAATTCCTTGCGCGGTCGTCGAACGCTTCTTGTTCACGACGGTCTTACCCTCATCTTTGATTTTTTTGGGTGCCGTTGATTTGCGCAGCGATTGCAGGAACGGCAGATCGTTGAGCAGCACGCCAGCAGCGTCACTGGCCGTGTTTGCCGTGGTGATGTCGGGTTTCTTATCGTTATTGAAGTCGGCTATCGCGATACCCTCCGGCTCCGCTCCCGTTGCGTAATCGACAGGATCAGCGAACTGACCTGACCCGAGGCCGAGCAGGACGCTGAGTGAACTCGGGTCCGGCGACGGGACCCGATGATTGACCACAATGTCGGGTTCGCCATCGAGGTTGACGTCCGCGAGCGCGATCCCGGCATTCAACGAGCCGACCGCAATGATGTCGGGCGCCTTGAAGCTGCCGTCGTCCTTTCCAATGAGGACGGACACCGAACCGCCCGCACCTCTGTTGCTGGTCACCAAGTCAGTGATTCCGTCTGCGTCGACGTCTCCCGCAGCGATATTTCTGGGATTCGTGTCTGCACCAGTGGTGGATTGTTCGGGACCGGTGAACGTGCCACTGCTTGAACCAACAAAGACCGACGCATCGCTGGACCCACTGTTAGCCAATGCGAAGTCGAGGTGACTGTCGTCGTCAAGGTAGGCGACGACTAGGTCGGTTGGGTTGCCGTCCAGGTTGTAGTCCACATGGGGATCGAAACCTGCGCCCTCATCGGAAAGTAGGACGCTCGCCCTAGCGTTGATCGAGAAGGGCTCCGATACGAGGTACTTGCCCGCCGTGACAATGTCTAAGAAGCCATCTCCGTCGAAGTCACCCAACCCGAGAGTTACCGGCCCACCAGCAGTCTCATAGTCGTCCTTTTCGTGGAACCCGCCGCCGGACTTTCCGCGCAGAACGCTGACGTTGTTGCTCTCGTTGTTGACTGTGACAATGTCGAGTCGACCGTCATTGTTGAGGTCACCGAGCGCGACCGCGCGTGGTTCATCCCCGACGGGGTAATCAGTGGGCGATCCGAAGCTGCCGTCCCCATTGCCCAGGAGAACGCTCGCAGTGTCCCCGGAATAGTTGGCTGTGACGATGTCCTGCTCGCCGTCACCATTGACGTCGCCGACTGCAACGTCTTCGGGCCGATCACCGGCCGGATAATCAATATTTGGGCCAAACGAAACCTCTGGTGCCGCGTACGCACCGGGTAGCGGAGCCGCGAAGAAGAAGAGACCAGCGCACAGCGTGAAGCCCATTGGATATCGGCACTTCTTGGCGGCTGTCAGAGCAGACATGACCATAGGCTGACACGAATCGGCCGCAGTGTCCCAGCGGAAACGCCCGCTACCGGCGGATCATTCGTCGCCACGACCGCAGTTGCGCGTGGCTGACTATGTGTCAGCACGCAGGAAGGCCAGTAGCGGCGCTGACGATTCGAATAGGTCGACGGCTTGGCGCGCCACCGATCCATCAATCCACGAATCTCGGTCCACCGTTTGCCGCACCCCAAAGGACTTCAGACGCAGGAGTGGCGCCTGCGGATGCTCTGCGTAGTCGCCGTAGCCTCGCGGCATGGACCGCAGCGACTCCGAGGTGTCCAGCTCGAGACCAGCAGCTGACAGGTCAGACAGGATGCGCCCGAACACCTGCGGCTGATCGATGATCCGATCGCGAATCGGCGCCAAGTGCTTCGCATCGAGTCCGGGGGTCCCGGCACCGAGAAGTCCACCATGGGCGGACACCTGAATGTAGCCAACTCCGATGAATGAACCCCTCGTCCCGTCTGGGCTCAGGTAGCCACTTTGCGCAAGCTGGTAGGGGGACTTGTCCTTGGAGAACCGAATGTCGCGGTTAATCCGCATCAGCGTCTTGGCGCCACCCTGCAGTGGAACATCCGCCTGCTCGAGCAGGCCCGAGACCTCATCCAACAGCGCGACGAATGGTTCGCGAACGAACTGCTCGTACGTTGCCTTGTTTTCTTTGAACCACGCGCGGTCGTTGTGTTCGGCGAGTTGCTCAAAGAACTCGAAGGTCGCTTGCTCGAAACCTATTGGTGACGCCATGACGAGAGCTTAGAGCGCGGCGAGTGCCTGACGGTAGTCGTCATTGGAGCGGGTATCACCGGGGCCATTGATGACCTCCCACGCAATGACGCCATTCTTGTCGATGATGAAGGTGGCCCGGGTCGCGATGCCGAACTTGTCCAAGAAGACGTCGTAGGCCTGTGCGGTTGCGCCGTGCGGCCAGTAGTCGCTGAGCAGGTTGTACTCGAACCCCTCCTTCTCGGCGAACTCCTTGAGGGTCGCCGTCGAGTCGCACGAGACGCCAAGGGTCACAACATCGTCAGTCGAGAAATCCGTGTTGTCGTTGCGGATGGCGCACATCTCATCCGTGCATAGTCCAGTGAACGCCTTGGGGAAGAAGATGAGCACGACATTCTTGTCTCCGCGATAATCGCTGAGTTTGATCGTCTCGCCGAACTGGTTCTGTAGTTCGAAATCGGGTGCTTCGGTTCCAACCTCAACTGCCATTGCTACTCCTTGTGCGGGCGGCGCGAGCATTCGAATCTCTCAAATAGTCGCGTGTCAGTCAATTCTGCGCCTATCCTCGCTGAAGACCCCGCGTGAGGTTGCAATCGGGTCGCGAAGTTAGATGAACTACACCCACTGGCACGCATGCAACCCCACGCAAGGCAATATCGCGGTATTGCAGGTCAGCAAGACTAGGCAACAAGATCCAACACGGGCACGACCAACAAAACGGAGGAATCGGTGAGCGGGATTGCCCTGGCCGGTATTACTAACGGCCAGCTGGTGCAAGAGTTGGGCTACGACGACGACTGCGACGAGCAACTGCGCGCCTCAATCGTTGCGGCCTCAGGCGCCGAGCTACTCGATGAGGACACTGACGAGGTCGTTGACGTCGTACTGCTGTGGTTCCGCGAGGAGGACGGCGACTTGGTCGACGCACTCGTGGACGCGATCACTCCCCTGGCCGACAACGGGGTGGTCTGGTTACTGACTCCAAAGGCTGGACGCGAGGGCAACCTAGAGCCGGCCGACATCGCCGAAGCGGCCCCGACCGCCGGCCTACAGCAGACCAGCACAGTGAACGCCGCGGGCGACTGGCAAGGAACACGTTTGGTGGCTCGCGGAGCGTCCCGCAACAGGTAGGAAAAAAGCCACGAAGATCGCCAAGACCGACTCGTTACTGTGCTTAGATCCTCGTATGAGTACCTCCGGCGGGTCACAATCAGAACTAGACGGGTCGCAATCAGAACTGGAGGAACTCCGGGCCAAGAACCGGGAGCTTGCTGAGCAGGTCCAGGAACTCACCAGAGCCCAGCAAACTATGGCTGGCCGCCAAGTCGCCCCTACGCAATATCAGCCCCGCAAGGATCGTCGACCCCTTCGAAACGGCGTTGCTGGCGTGTTCGCCTTCCTCACTGCGTTGCTCCTGGTCTCTGCAGTCGTGGGTAGTTGGACCACCAACACTGCGCTGGATACCGACAAGTTCGTAGCCAGGGTTGGACCGATCATCGACGAACCCGACGTGAGACAAGCGGTCTCCAGCCAGTTGACCACCCAGATCACCGATGCTCTGAACTTGCAGGCGAAGATTGAGCCAGCTCTGCCACAGAACATCAAGTTTCTTGCCGGTCCGATCGCCAGCGGCGCCGACAGCTTCATTGGAACTCAGGTCAGCAACTTCGTTGATACGGACGCATTTCGGACGCTGTGGGATAACGCGCTGAGGCTGTCCCAAGAACGTGTCGCGGCGGCGCTAACCGGGCAAGACACCAACCTGGTTGTGGTCGACGGAACTGTCAATATCGACCTGATTAGTGTGGTCAACGCGGTGCTGGCCGAACTCTCTAACAACCTACCGACGATCTTGGGCAACAGCGTTCAGCTGAGCATCCCGCCGGACGCGAACGTCACCCAGATAACCGCGATCGTCCAAAAGTACTTAGGCGTCGAACTGCCAGAGAACTTTGCTCAAATCCCCATCATGAACGCCTCGGATCTAGAGGCCGCGCAAACTGGTGTCCAAGTTGTCAGCACCGGCAACATTTTGCTCTTTGTCGGCGCACTTATCTGCCTGATTCTGGCTCTGGCCATCTCAGCTGGGCGCCGACGCACGGTCTTTGTCTTGGGCATGTCGGTAGCCTTGGTGACCGGCATCGTGTTCTTCGCTTTGCGAGCGGTGAACCAGTCAACATTGGCCGGCATCAGCGACCCCGAGCTGCAGACTGCCGCATCGACCTCCGTCCGGGTGATCTTTGAGACTCTGCGCTCGGCAGCAACCGCACTGGTCATCATCGGCGTGCTCTTGGCGCTCGTTGCCTATCTCGTTGGACCTGGACGATTCCCGGTCTGGCTGCGGTCCAGCACGAGGAAGGCCGCCAAGAAGGTCTCCCAGAGCACTCAGGATGCGGCTACCTCTGATCGCACTGCGGCATTCGCCCGTACCTACCTCGACCCCCTGCGCTTCGGGGCGATCATCGTGGCGGTGCTTGCGCTGCTCATTTGGAGTTCATGGCTGAGCTTCGGCATCATCCTCGCGGTGCTTGTCATCTTCGAAGTCGTGGTGACGATTGCGGCAGGACGCGCCGATGATCCGGCACCCGACCAGTCCTAGCCCGTGGCCTAGCGCACCAGCATCCCTGAGAGCAGTTGGCGCCGTTGCGGACGGCGACGCGTGGCAGTAGCCTCGAACTACCTCGACGACCCTGGGAGTTCTACTTATGGCGCCTCGCGATCACGACTCACGCAGCCAACTGCCCAGCCAGTACTTCGACAGCGACCCCACCGAGACAACCGAATGGCGCGATTCGCTGTCCAGTGTCATTGAGACGGCCGGTCCGGCACGTGCTCGCTACCTAATGCTCGAACTGCAACGCTTGGCCGCCGAACGCGATTTGGGCGTCCCAGACGTTCGCCACACCGACTACATCAACAGCATCGCTCCGCAAGATGAGCCCGACTTCCCCGGCGACGAGGCGATCGAGCGCCGAATCCGGGCCTACATCAGGTGGAATGCCGCCATCATGGTTCACCGCGCACAGCGCGAAGGTATCGGCGTTGGCGGGCATATCTCCTCCTACGCCTCCTCGGCATCGCTATACGAAGTCGGGATGAACCACTTCTTTCGTGGGCACGATGCCCCCGGTGGCGCTGACCAGATCTTCTGGCAGGGGCACGCCTCCCCAGGTGCGTACTCTCGTGCCTACCTCGAGGGTCGCCTCAGTGAGAGCCAACTCGATGGGTTCCGCCAAGAGTTGAGCAACCCCGGCGGCGGCTTGCCCAGCTACCCGCACCCTCGACTCATGCCAGAGTTCTGGGAGTTCCCCACCGTGTCGATGGGACTCGGCCCCCTCAACGCCATCTACCAGGCGCGGTTCAACCGCTACCTGCACGCGCGCGGTATCAAGGACACTAGCGACCAGCGCGTCTGGGCGTTCTTGGGCGACGGCGAGATGGACGAACCGGAGTCCACAGGCGCGCTGTGGCTGGCCAGTCGTGAACGCCTAGACAACCTGACGTTCGTCGTCAACTGCAATCTGCAGCGCCTCGACGGACCCGTTCGCGGCAACGGGAAGATCATTCAGGAACTCGAGTCGGTCTTCCGCGGTGCGGGGTGGAACGTCATCAAGGTCGTCTGGGGACGGGGCTGGGATCCCCTGCTTGCTGAGGACACTGACAGCGCACTGGTCGCGCTGATGAACGAGACGAAGGACGGCGACTACCAGACGTTCAAGAGCGAGGACGGCGGATTCATCCGAGACCACTTCTTTGGCCGCGATCCACGAACTGCCCAACTGGTCGCTGACTGGAGTGATGAGGATATCTGGCGCCTACAGCGCGGCGGCCACGACTACCGCAAGCTCTACGCCGCCTACTCCGCCGCCGTTGAGCACCAAGGGCGACCAACCGTCATTCTGGCCAAGACCATCAAGGGTTGGACGCTGGGATCACACTTCGAGGGCCGCAACTCTACCCACCAGATGAAGCACCTGACTGCCGATGACCTGAAGGGTTTCCGCGATCGCCTGTACCTAGACATTCCCGACTCAGCACTTGCTGACCCGGAACTGCCGCCCTACTTCCACCCTGGGCAGGACCACGAGACGATCGAATACATGAAAGATCGTCGCCGCCAACTCGGCGGGGCTGTGCCAAAGCGCCAAGTCGACGCCAAAGCGCTCGTGCTGCCCGGGGACAAGGTGTACGACGTCGTCAAGCGGGGTTCGGGTAAACAGCCAGTGGCGACCACGATGGCGTTCGTTCGCCTGTTCAAGGAGTTGCTCAAGGACGCCAACATTGGTCCCCGTTGGGTGCCGATCATTCCTGACGAGGCGCGCACCTTCGGCATGGACGCGATGTTCCCGACTCAGAAGATCTACAACCCGGCTGGGCAGAACTACTTGTCGGTTGATCGCGACCTGTTCTTGTCCTACAAAGAGAGCGAGCAGGGCCAAATCCTGCACGAGGGAATCACCGAGGCTGGTTCGACCGCCTCGTTCCTGGCCGCCGGATCCTCCTACGCTACACACGGCGAGGCAATGATTCCGGTCTACATCTTCTACTCGATGTTCGGCTTCCAGCGCACCGGTGATTCGTTCTGGGCAGCCATGGACCAGATGACGCGCGGCTTCCTACTCGGCGCCACCGCCGGGCGCACCACGCTCAACGGCGAGGGCCTGCAGCACCAGGACGGCCACTCGCTCCTGCTGGCCTCGACGAACCCAGGTGTGGTGGCCTACGACCCGGCCTACGGCTACGAGATCGCCCACATCGTGCAGGACGGTCTGCGCCGGATGGTCGGAGACGATCCGGAGAATGTCTTCTACTACCTGACTGTGTACAACGAGCCGTACCCGCAGCCAGCCGAGCCCGAAGGCGTTGATGTCGCTGGGATCTTGGCTGGGATGCATCACATCTCCCCTGTTTCCAAACCCTCCAACGAGTCGGTTTCGGGCGATGATCCAGTGCAGATTCTGGCCAGCGGCGTCGCCGTACAGTGGGCGCTCGAGGCTCAGCAGTTGCTGCGCGATGACTGGAACGTGGCATCCGAGGTCTGGTCGGTGACCAGTTGGAACGAGCTGCGTCGCGACGGGCTCGCGGCTGACCATCACAACTTGTTGCAGCCGCAAGCCGAGCCCGTTGTTCCGTTTGTGACGCGCGCACTCGCTGATCGATCCGGTCCAGTAGTGGCTGTCTCTGACTTCATGCAGGCCACCCAGGATCAGATCCGGCCGTGGGTGCCCAACCAGTTCACGTCGCTGGGCACCGACGGCTGGGGACGTTCCGACACCCGAGCGGCCCTGCGTCGGCACTTCTTGGTGGATGCGCAGTCGATTGCGGTCGCTGCGCTCGCCGAACTCGCCGACGCTGGAACCATCTCCAAGGACACCGTAAGCGAGGCGATCGAGCGCTACGAGTTGATGGTCATTAAGCCCTAGCGAAGTGACACCGCTTCTTGGACGGGGCGCATAAGAAAGGGAGCCGGTCGCACTTTGCGACGGCTCCCTTTCTTATGTAACTAACGTTCTAGGCGGCGCGGCGGCGGTATGCCCACACTCCGACAGCTCCACCGGCGATGAGGCCAAGTGCTGCGAGGCCAAAGACCATCGCGTTGCTCTCACCGGATGGTGCTGCAGCCAGCGTGAGTTGGTACACGCCGGTGGTGTTGATGGCGCCTTCAGTTGCGGATGCTGGGCCGTAAGGAATGTTCGCTCCCGACAGACCAACCTGCTGTACCGCGTCAATCTGCGCGACCTGAACGGCGAAGCCCTTTTGAGCTTCCTCACCAGTAGCGGCGAGCTTGTCGGCACCTTCAACGCGCAACTGCTCCGCACCGGCCTCAGCTTGGCCAATACCGTCAACTGCAGCAGGCAGACCATCAGCCAGCTGCGTAGCGCCATCAGCCGCGGTCACCAGGCCGTCAGCCAACGTCGCGTTTCCGTCAGCAACTTGGTTGGCGCCATCGGCCGCCGTCACCAACCCGTCAGCCAGTTTCGCGGCTCCAGGGCCGAAGCGTTCCGTCGATTCCAGCAGACAACTCGGCAGCTCCGGCCGCGAGCGCCGTTGACACCTGGAGCTTGAGGGGTACCCAGCAGTGTGGCCTTGATGCCTTCTAGCAACCGTGTCTGATCAACACAGGCAACTGCGGGCCGAGGATGCCAGCGACACCACTCGCATAGTCAATGTAACCTCGGCCGCTGCCTTCAGTTGCGCACAGGTAGCCGGGGCGACAATCGTGTCGCAGTTGAGGGTTCAATGCGGCGATCCCGTGCAGCGCCGTTACTGCGCCTTTGGCTTGGGTTGGGCTAGGGATAGGCCCGAATATCGGATCGGTCCCGCCGTTGGCGATAATGTTGAGCGCAAGGAGGGCGTACTGGTACTCCTGGTTTTGCGCCAGCTGCGCCTCGACGCTGGCCGGCAGCGCGTTGACTGCTGCCTGCAGGCTCGCGAGTCCGGCCGCCAGTGTTTCCGCGCCCGGGGCAACAGTGTCACTGATGCCCTCCGACAGCTGCTGGGCACCCGGAACAGCATCGCTCGTTGAGGCCTTCAGCCAGGTTCGCCGATCCGGTCGCAAGCTTCTCTGCACCAGGAAGCGCGGTGCCGTTGAGTCCTGCGGCAAGCTGACTTGCTCCGTCGGAAGCGGTTGACAGGCCGGTCAGAAGCTGGCTGGCGCCGTCTTGGAGTTTGAGGAGGTTGTCACCGATCTCGACACCAGCTTCGTAGATCTGGGTACCGGAACTGGCGCCACCCTCGAACGCCTTGCGCGCAGTCTCGGCGGAGGAGTTCTCCAGCGGAATGACCGGCAAGAAAGTGAACTCAGCCTCTGGCAGAGTTCCATCGGTGATGTAGCTCTGGTAGCCGAACTTGCCGACCGGGTCGCCCAGCGGCGTGAAGAGGACCAGCGAGTACGACAGTTTGGTCCCGCCGGTTCCGTCACCTCCGACACTCGCACCAGTGGCAGTGATCTCATTGAAACCTTGCGGAAGCACGATCGTGACTGATCCGCCGATGGGTAGCGGAACCTCGGCCGTCTCGGTGACCGTATTGCCCTGCGCGTCTTGGTAGGTGACTGTCTCAGTCTGCGTACCACTGTTGACGACTGTGTACTCGACATCAAGGACGCCGGTCTTACCAGCGACATCCTTGGCGTCGATTGGCTTGCCGTCTAGGGTCACCTTAGTCTCGACGCTTAGGACGTCTTGGGTAGCCGAGGAGTAGATGCGCTGCTCTTCGGAACCGTTGACGTTCAGATTGAAGACTGCGTCGTTACCCTCGGTCGGCACCGAGCCGAACCCGTCGAGGTTACGGACGCTGTCGGTACCGATCGGCACGCTGACTGACGTTTGTCCCTCGCCAACGGCGGACACCTGGGTGACCATCGCAGTCTGGTTGATGGTGCCGTCGGCGTCACCGGACATGGTGACTGACTTACGAACTGTCGTTTGGATGCCATCGGCACTGCTTGATGGAGCCGAGGTCTCAGCAGCAACGGGTGCGGCCACACCGGCAGCTGCGCCGAAGACGGCGACTAAGCCGGTCGCGGCAATAACGGTCTTTGCCGTGCCCATGCGAGTTGACTTCTTAGACATTGTTGTAACCCTTCGTGACTAAACGCTGAGGACGTCGGAGTTGTCCGACTTCGCTGGAGGCTTGGGGGTGGACGCGGAATCGGTGTCCGGGATCTCTTCCTCGATGAGGTTCATGAACCCTGCGACGATGAGGCCTACTGCGACGCCAAACAGGGTTCCGTTTGCGCTCACGAGTGACTCGCTCAGGAAGTTCTGCGGAGCGTTCTCGAAGCTCGTCTGGTACGCGCCAACCATTGCGGCGGTACCGAGAAGGAGAGACCAGAATGGGACTCGGTCCCGCGAGAGTCCAGCGATCAGCGTGACAATGACGATGACGAGGCCTGAGGACAGGATCTGAGATCCGACCGTCTGCGGCAGGATTGCGGCCTGGACGCCGAAGGCGACCCACGCCAGCAGGAAGCCGATGACGAAGCCGACAATGCGCGCGATTGGTCCACCACCCTTGACGAGGCCAAGCACAACACCGACGCCGCCGGTGAAGAGGATGCCCGAGAACGGGAGCCCCAACGTGTCAGCTAGGAGCAGTCCCAGGATTGTTACGATGAGCAGCAGAAGCCCACCAACGAGAATCTTCTTCATTTTCGTCCTCCGACCCGATTGCACGATTATTCGTAATCTAGGTCACTGTTGTGCCCTGATGCGAGCTTTTAGCTACTGACAACGATTTTTTTGCAACGACAGTTCACCCATCTGGCGAGAGGTTAGTGCATAACCGGTAACAATTGCGTGATTTATCGCTTACATCCTGTTCACTAGCCAAAAGATCACTCACAGTCACCGCAACACCTTCGCGTGTCCAGACCTAGCCGATAGTTGGACCGGCTGGCCACTTCAACAGCGGGAAGTTTGGCCGTAAGCCACTGTCGGGGCCGAGCAGTTCTGCAGTCTTGGCGTCGGAGGGGAACAGGCCCTCGCGTACCCAACGGTTGAGCAGCTCCACTGAACCGAAAACTGACTCGGTGGTGAAACTGCAATGACCAGCTCCCGCCACAGGTTGGCCTTCTTGCGGATAGAACGCAGGTGGTCCAACAATATTCGGAGACAACAGTCTGCGCGCTTCAGTGCTGGTCTGATTCGCGGCGGTGACCAGTGCCCCTTCGTTCTCAACGATCGCGACAGGATCGAACTCGGTGTGCAGCGTGACGGTTGGGACGCGCGTCGAACCGTTCGGCTTCGGCGAAGCATTGGCCTTACCTCGGGCTTGCGCACTAGCCCCGATACGTTTCCCCTTGCTGATCTTGGTGAGGTACTTCTGGGTGGCGCCGGGCTCCTTCTCATCGATCTTGTCCCGCTCGGCCACGGTGACCCGAGCGAAGTAGTCGGTCCCCTCGTTCGAGGAGATGTTGCCACCCATCTCCTGCTCGACGGCGAACCGCTCAACGGTGGAGCGTGCCAGCACAACTCCGAGACCCTCGGCGATCGCCGCAGCCTGGCCGCTGATCCCAGCCCCACCGTTAGTTGAAGTCTTGGGAGGAATCTCCCCCACCGGGCCGATGACTGCTAGTTGGATGGCGCCTTCGCCGAACTTGTCGGCCGCTGCTTTGCGAACGCGCTTCATCGCCTCTTTGTAGGTCGCTTGGGCCTCGGCGGCAGACGCGTAGTTCGCTAGCTTCATGTTCGGGTAGAGCAGTCGCTTGACAGCGAAGGCAGCGTCAAGCGCGACGTCGTAGTTGCGCGTAATCCCTGCCAAGGTTCCGCACATGCCGAACGCGCCACTCACCCAGTCACGCTGTTCAGCCAAGTAGACGCTGGTTAGCGCGCCGTTCGAGGGCCCCCAGGTATAGACCCGGTTGGGTGTCGCGACGTTTTCGTTGAACTGGGTATAGACAGCATCCGCCGCTGCGATTTGTTGGTCAACCCGCCAACCCTTGGCAGGTACTGACGCACCGGCTAGTCCGTAGCCCGCCTCAAGGAGGCTCGCTTTGAGGTCGGCGGTGCCGAGCGTCCACGTTGGCGCCAACTGCGGGCTCGCCCCAGCCTCTTGGGCGGCAGCAGTCGATGCTTCAAAAGGAGTGACGCTCGTTTCACCGCGGGCCTCATGGGAATACAGCAGTAGCGAACCGTTCCACCGGCGCGGCATCTCAATCTTGAAGGGAGAACCGTCGAGCTCGCCTTCACAGGTTGACTCCGTGCACGCCGTATAGAACACGTCTTTGCTGGCATTCGTCACGTTGGCATTGGGATCGGTTGTCGAGTCGCTGCACCCCGAGACCACCAGTGCCGCCACAGTACCGATCACGGCAGCCATCAACGGGGTTCGCGATGAGAAGTGAGTCACGCGCGCCATCGTGGCACGCTCTGAGCGCAATGAGCGGCAGGCGACACGCATAGATATGGCACGCATCGATATGAAGTAGCCCCGACGGGATTCGAACCCGCGCTACCGCCTTGAGAGGGCGGCGTGCTAGGCCGCTACACAACGGGGCCCTAGACGGTCAAGCAACTTTCAGCAGATCAGGCGCAATCGTACTTGCCTGTTCGCTACGTCCTGCACTCGGTATCCGACGATCAGGACCAGCGTCAAACTCTTGCGCTGGGGTACCAGGACTCGAACCTAGACTAACTGAACCAGAATCAGTTGGGCTGCCAATTACCCCATACCCCACAGTGCCCAATAAGTGTACGCACAGTACCTACTGGGCGTGGTTGCGGGCCTAGACCCGCATTGCCCGAGGCCTACTGACTAGCCAATGGCGCTCAGCCTGGCCAAAGATCGACTCTTGCCCAGTAGTTCCATCGACTCGAACAACGGCGGGCTGACTCGGCGCCCCGTAATAGCGACGCGAACCGGCCCAAAGGCCAACCGTGGCTTCAGCCCTCGCTCCTCAATGAGAGCCGCGCGCAACGCCGCCTCAATCGACTCGGTGCTCCAATCATCAAGACCGGCCAGTGAGGCATTCGCCGCCGCAACGACCTCGACCCCGGCAGGGTCGAGCAGCTTCGCCGCGTCGGCCTCGTCGAGGGCAAACGGGGCGCAATCTGGGTCGCCTGCGAAGAGGAACCCGAGCATTCCGCTGGCCTGGCTTAACGTCTCCATGCGGGTGCTGACGTGAGGCACGGCAGCGCGCAACAAGTCCAGTTGCTCGGAGGTTGGATGCGCAGGAAGCACTCCATCGGCAATCAGGAACGGCACGATGCGCGCGGCGAGATCGTCTGGGTCCAACGCCCGGATCCAATCGCCGTTGATCGCCGTGCACTTCTTGAGATCGAATCGTGCTGGGTTTGGGTTGACCCGGGACACCTCGAAGTTCTCTGCCATTTGCGCCAGTGAGAAGAACTCCACGTCGTTGCCCAGCGACCAGCCCAACAGTGCCAGGTAGTTGACCAGTCCCTCGGGAAGGTAGCCGAGGCGCTCGTAGTGGGAGAAGCTCGCCTCTGGGTCGCGCTTGGACAGCTTCTTGTTGCCCTCCCCCATCACGTAGGGCAGGTGCCCGAAGCGCGGCATGACCCCGCTGCCGATACCAAGTTCGATCAGGGCCTCGTGCAGCGCGAGTTGTCGCGGGGTGCTGGAGAGCAGGTCCTCTCCGCGTAGGACGTGGGTGATTCCCATCAGCGCATCGTCGGTCGGATTGACGAGCGTGTAGAGGGGGTCGCCGTTGGCCCGGACGAGCACGAAGTCTGGGACGAACGCCGATCCGAAGGTCACCTCACCGCGAACCAAATCGTCCCAGGTCCAGTCCTTGTCCGGCATCCGAAAGCGGGTGACTGATGTGCGTCCCTGCGTCTGAAACTGCTGGACTTGCTCGGGTGCGAGGTCGCGGCATTGACCGTCGTAGCCTGACTCGCGGCCCTCTTTACGCGCCAACTCGCGGCGTTCCGCTAGCTCGTCGGCGGTGCAGAAGCAGGGATACGTGTACCCGCCTTGCGCCAACTGCGCAATGACATCCTGGTAGATCGCTCCCCGCTCGCTCTGGCGGTAGGGCCCATAGTCACCGCCGACCTCAGGACCCTCATCCCAGTCCAGTCCTAGCCACCGCAGCGAGTGCAGTAACGCTTGGTAGGACTCCTCGCTGTCACGCGCAGCGTCAGTGTCCTCAATCCGGAAGACGAAAGTGCCGCCGGTGTGGCGGGCGAACGCCCAGTTGAACAGCGCCGTGCGCAGCATCCCGACGTGCGGATCCCCCGTTGGCGAGGGACAAAACCGAACCCGAACCGGACTACTCACGTGTGCTCCAAAAACTATGTCGCGAAAGACTGGGGATGAGTCGAGACCCTATCGGGCATCGCAGGGCCACCGGTCATTTGGTGTGACAGGCAGTCGCCCGCCAGCGCAGACTGTTGACGCGCGGACAGCAGATTTCTAGTGATGGTGCAAGCCATAGGCGACGGCATCTTCGAGCGCCATCCAGGATGCGGCAATCACGTTCTCGTGTACGCCGACTGTGGTCCAGGTTGAGCTCCCGTCGGTCGTGTCGACGAGGACGCGCGTGACGGCACCGGTCCCCTTCACTCCCTCTACGATGCGCACCTTGTAGTCGGTGAGTTCGAACTTCTCCAACTCGGGGAAGGCCGTGGACAGCGCACTTCGCAAAGCGTTGTCGAGTGCATTCACCGGCCCATTGCCCTCGCCGACGGCGACGGTTCGATCAGAACCGACGCGCACCTTGACAGTCGCCTCGCTGCGCACCACGGAGTCGGCACCCTGCTCCACGATCACCCGCCAACTCTCCACCTGGAACTCGCGGACCTTGGAGTGAGCACGAGCGTCGCGCACCAGTAACTCGAACGAGGCGTCCGCGGCCTCAAATGTCCAACCGTTCGCCTCGAGGTCCTTGACCTTGGCTACCACCTCATTGAGAACCTCTGGCTCGGATCCGAGGTCGAAGCCAAGCTCGCGGCCCTTCATCTCGACTGACGCTCGTCCAGCCATCTCGGTCACGAGTACCCGCATATCGCCGCCCACGACGCTCGGGTCGATGTGGTTGTACAGACTCGGATCGACCTTAAGCGCACTCGCGTGTAGCCCGGCTTTATGGCTGAAGGCTGACGACCCGACGTACGCGCGGTGGGTGTCGGGGTTCAAGTTCGCGATGTCAGCGATCGCGTGGGAGACGCGCACCATGTCCTGCAACGAGGACTCCGGTAGCACGGGCAGCCCCATCTTTAGTTGCAGGTTGGCGGCGACCGAGAACAGGTCGGCGTTGCCCGTGCGCTCGCCGTATCCGTTGGCCGTGCACTGCGCCTGCATGGCGCCGGCCTCAACGGCCGCCAACGTGTTCGCCACCGCACACGCCGTGTCGTCTTGGCAGTGGATGCCCAAGTTCAGGCTCGTTCGTGCACGGACGTCAGTCACCACCTGCGCGATCCCGGTGGGCAGCATCCCACCGTTTGTATCGCACAAGACTCCGACCTCAGCACCCGCCTGCGCTGCGACGTTCAGCAAAGCAACTCCGTAGTCCGGGTCGCGCTTGTAGCCATCGAAGAAGTGCTCGAGGTCGACAAATACTCGACGACCGTTGGCCACTAGGTAGCTCACGGTGTCGGCGACCATCTCAAGGTTCTCCTCGAGTGTGGTGTGCAACGCGTCGAGGACATGGCGTACATCGCTCTTGGCGACGATCGTGACCGCCGGGGTCTGGGCGGCGAGCAGTGCTGCGACCTGTTTGTCCTCCTCGACCTTCACTCCGGCCTTACGGGTGGCTCCGAAGGCGACGAGTTGGGCGTTGCGCAGGTCCAACTCTCGTGCGTGCGCGCTCGAAGAACTCGGTGTCCTTGGGCATCGCCCCGGGCCAACCACCCTCGATGAACTCAACGCCGAACTGATCGAGCAATCGGGCGACCGCCAGCTTGTCCTCGACGGAGTAGGAGATGCCCTCTCGCTGGGCGCCGTCGCGCAAAGTCGTGTCATATAACTGGAAACCGTTGGTTCTGGCGTCCACATCGGTTGCTGAGGTCATTTTGCTGCCTTCTTCGTTCGTCTGCGTGTTCTGGGCTATCGGGTGTTTCGGTGACTGTCTGGGGTGAGCGCTATCTGGTGTGGGCGGCGTCTGCGCCGAATCGCTGACTGCTGCGCAAACCGGGAGTTGGCGCCAGCGTCAGGGGCAAAGAAAAACCCCCAGACGCTAGGCAGGGGGAAAGCGCACCGGGAGCCGCGGTCGGCTGGCGGTGCGCTAAATAATCAACATCGCGACTGAAGTCACGACATAAGTCTGACACAAAACGCTCGCGCGCGACCAATCGGGGCCGAGTCCGGCCGGTGAGCAACGTGGGCGCTCCGTGTAGCTGAGCCAGCCGGGCAGCGGTTAGCCGAGCCGGTACATCCAGGCGTGGTCATCCTCGATCGCGCCCCGTTGAATACCGGTCAGCAGTTCGCGCAGATTCATCGTGACCGGCCCTGGCTCGCCTGTGCCGACGCTCCAATCTCTGTGGCGGTTCTTCACGTGACCGACCGGGGTGATGACAGCGGCCGTTCCGCAGGCAAAAACCTCCGTCAGTTCGCCGCTAGCGCAGCCCTCTTGCCACTCGTCGACGCTGATGCGGCGCTCCTGACGTCGTAGCCGAGCTCTCCGGCCAACGTCAGCAGTGAATCGCGAGTGACCCCAGGCAGAGAGCGCCGGAGAGTTCGGGAGTCACCAGTGTGATGTCATCGCCGGATCCGTAGACGAAGAACAGGTTCATCCCGCCCATCTCCTCGATCCAGTGATGCTCGGCAGCGTCGAGCCACACCACCTGATCGCAACCGTTCTCGATCGCCTCGGCCTGGGCAACGAGCGAAGAGGCGTAGTTGCCGGCGCATTTCGCCTCGCCCGTACCTCCAGGAGCCGCCCGAACGTAGTCCTCAGATAGCCACACTGAGACCGGCTTGACCCCCTCCGGAAAATACGGTCCCGCGGGTGATGCGATGAGCAAGTACGTGTAGGCGTTGGCCGGGCGGACTCCAAGCCCGACCTCGGTGCTGAACATGAACGGGCGCAGGTACAGCGAGCGATCCGGCAGGTCACTGACCCAGGCACCATCGACGCTGATCAGCGCCTCAAGCGAGCCGAGGAACAACTCGTCAGGCAGCTCCGGCATCGCTAGACGTCGAGCGGAGGACCGAAGCGGGCGGCGTTGCGCTCGGGTCGGAAGGTAGCCAGCGACCCATCCGGCAACCGGTAGGCCTTCATCCCCTCGAAGATCGACTGCCCGTAGTGAACGAAGTTCGTGGCCGGGTCCAGTGTGATCGGCGCGTAGGGAACGACTTGCGCGTCATGCCAGCCACGCTCCTGGGTCCACAGGATTCGCACCATGTGGTCGGTGAAGTATCGGCCGAATCCGGGCTCGGCGAGGATCGCATCGCGCACGTCAACATCAACGAGGCGCAGGCTGCGCTCGACCTCGAACAGTTCTGTCACGCGATTCTCCTAAGGTGGACCGAAGCCGTGGAAAGCCTGGTCCGGTGAGTCGTGCTACATCTGGACCTGAACCGGAAGCCTACTGACTTCACGATCCGCACGGGTCGGTGATTAGCCCGCAGCGACGCCCGCAGCGAGGGCATCACCGATCTCCGAGGTTGAACGAACGAGCGAACCTTTGCCGTTGACCGAGCAGCCAGGTCCGCTGCGACCGCGGCTTCAATCCGAGCAGCAGCATCGGTGAGGCCGAGGTTATCTAGCAGCATCGCTGCGGACATCACGGCCGCAGTGGGATCCGCCTTCCCCTGTCCGGCGATATCCGGCGCGGATCCGTGAACGGGCTCGAACATGCTCGGGGCGCTGCCGTCGATGTTCAGGTTGCCCCGACGCGGCCAGACCGATACCACCGGCGATCGCGGCACCAATGTCGGTGATGATGTCGCCGAACATGTTGTCGGTCACGATGACGTCGAATCGTCCCGGATCGGTCACGAAGAAGATAGTGGCCGCGTCGATGTGGCAGTAGTCGACAGTGACCTCAGGGAAGTCGACCGCGACGCTGTCGACGACCCGCTGGTACAGACTCCCGGCGTGAACCAGCACGTTCGTCTTGTGCACGAGTGGTCAACTTCTTACGTGGTCGCGCTGCGGCTCGCTCGAAGGCTCCCCGAACGAGTCGCTGCACTCCAAACCAGGTGTTGATGCTCTCTTCGGTCGCCACCTCGTGTTCGGTGTCCTTGCGCAGGAAACCCCCCGCCCCGCAGTACAGACCCTCGGTACCCTCGCGGCAGACGATCATGTCGATTGATTCCGGCGGTCGCGCCGCGCACTGGTGACTCGACACCAGCAGCAGTTTGACGGGACGCAGGTTCAACGCGTGGTCCAGCGCGAAGCGCATCTTGAGCAGGAGGCCACGTTCCAGACTCCTGGCGGGACGCTGGGATCGCCGACCGCTCCGAGCAGGATGGCGTCGTGTCCGCGGATCTCCTCCAGCACCGCGTCGGGCAGAGCCTCGCCGGTTCGCGCGTAGGCGCGGGCTCCGAGGTCATACTCGGTGGTCTCGAAGGTGACGTCGTCGTCGGCGACCGCGGCGTTCAGGACCTTGAGAGCCTCTGCGGTGACCTCGATACCGATCCCGTCGCCAGGGATAACTGCGATTTTGTGCGTGTGAGCCATGAGCGTAGAGATTACGGGTTGCCTACCTCGGGCACAGCGATCGCCCCGACTGGCGATGAAGAGCGCGTGCCGGATCGGTCGGCTGTTACCATTTCTATGTGGCGAGCTTGCATCTGCTCCTTAGCTGCCGCGGCAGGGTCTGACCGACCGGTCCCCTCGTCGCGGTGAATCTGTGCGCGACGACTCCGCACTTCCCGGTCGACCAGCCACCCAAAACATCTGGAGACCCTGACTATGAATGCTTACTCTGAGCAGAACGCTCAACAGCCCAGCGGAATGCCGATCGAGCGCTACCAGCCATTCACGCCCGTTGGCCTCAAAGACCGAACCTGGCCCGACGCTGTCATCACGAAGGCCCCTCGCTGGTGCGCGGTGGATCTGCGCGACGGTAACCAAGCCCTGATCGACCCGATGTCCCCGGAACGCAAGAGACGAATGTTCCAGTTGCTGGTGGACATGGGCTACAAGGAGATCGAGGTTGGATTTCCGTCGGCCTCACAGACGGACTTTGACTTCATCCGGGAACTAATCGAAGAGGATCTGATTCCCGACGATGTGGTGATCCAGGTTCTGACCCAAGCCCGCGAGCCACTGATCGAGCGAACTTTCGAGTCGATCCGCGGAGCCAAGCAGGCGATCGTTCACTTGTACAACTCAACCTCCACGTTGCAGCGCAGGGTCGTCTTCGGCCTGGATCAGCGACGGCATCAAAGACATCGCTGTGCACGGCGCGCAACTGTGCGCCAAGTACGCGGAGAACGCCGGCGACACCGAGATCTACTTCGAGTACTCCCCGAGTCCTACACCGGCACTGAGCTTGAGTTCGCCGTCGAGGTGTGCAACGCCGTGTCCGAGGTGTGGAAGCCCACACCGGATCGCAAAGTCATCTACAACCTGCCAGCGACCGTCGAGATGGCCACACCCAACGTGTACGCCGACTCGATCGAGTGGATGAATCGAAACCTGGCTCACCGCGACTCGGTTGTCCTGTCTTTGCATCCGCATAACGACCGTGGAACCGCCGTAGCTGCCGCCGAACTGGCGTACATGGCCGGGGCTGACCGCATCGAAGGCTGCCTGTTCGGCAGCGGCGAGCGCACCGGAAATGTTTGCCTGGTGACCTTGGGGATGAACCTGTTCAGCCAAGGCATCGATCCGCAGATCGACTTCTCCGATATCGACGACATCCGGCGCACTGTCGAGTACTGCAACCAACTGCCGGTCAACGAGCGCCACCCGTACGGCGGCGATCTGGTGTACACGGCGTTCTCTGGTTCACATCAGGACGCGATCAAAAGGGGCTGGCCGCACTGCAGGCTGACGCTGATGAGGCTGGTGTGCCAGTCGACGACTTCACCTGGGCGGTCCCCTACCTGCCGATCGACCCGAAGGATGTCGGCCGCACCTACGAGGCCGTGATTCGGGTGAACTCCCAATCCGGCAAGGGCGGGGTTGCCTACATCATGAAGACCGAACACAGCCTGGATCTCCCCGACGCCTGCAAATCGAATTCAGTCCAAGTTGTTCAGCAGCTGACTGACTCCGAAGGTGGCGAGGTCTCCCCGGCCGAGATGTGGTCGACGTTCCAACACGAGTACCTGCCCAAACCCGATGCCCCATGGGGTCGCTTCTCACTGGTGAAACATGACCTGTCCAGCGAAGTCGACGGCGACACCTACGTCAATGTGGTGCTCGTCGATAACGGCGAGGAAGTCACGCTCAGCGGTCATGGAAATGGCCCGATCGCGGCATTCTGCGATGCCCTGGGCTCACCATGGGGTTGACGTCAAGGTCCACGACTACAACGAGCACGCCCTCGCCGCTGGAGGCGATGCTCGAGCCGCGTCGTACCTGGAGTGCGCAGTGCATGGCCGGGTGTTGTGGGGAGTGGGGATTGACCCGTCAATCGTCACCTCGAGTTTGAAGGCTGTGGTCTCCGCACTGAACCGCGCTGACCGCGACGCTGTACCGAGTTGATGTCGACGCTGACCGAATCTCGCGCGCCCTGGTATTCGACTGCCGCGGGACGGTTCCGGGTTGTCGCGATCGGCGAGGCCATCTCATGGGCGCTGCTGCTCATCGGGATGTTCTTCAAATACGTGGTCGTGAAGAACCCGATTGGTGTCGAGATTTTTGGTGCCGTGCACGGGGCAATGTTCATCCTGTACGTGATTGTCACCCTGCTCTCGATCCGGCCTCTGCGGTGGAGTTGGTGGGTGGCGCTGCTAGCGCTGGCTGCATCGATTCCGCCGTTCTTCACGCTGATCTTTGAACAGTGGGCACTGCGAACTGGTCGCCTAAATCAATCACCGAAACCCTGACTTGCCGCGCGAATAAGTCCTGAGCATGGCGCTTGGTGGGGTCGGCGTTGCACTCCGATTCGCCGAGCTATTCGCGTGCTGCACCACTAGCATTCTGGCGTCGGCGCTGTGCCGATCGATTGGGTCACTAGAGGAGAACAACAGATGAAGATTTCTCGTTCGGTTGGGGTTGCCGCTGCTGTCGCGAGTGTGGCGGCCGTGGGTCTGGCAGGGTGCAGCAGCAATAGTGATCCGGAGCCCAGCGACTCCCCCACCAACTCCGCCTCTAGTGCGTCAGCGTCGCCGACTCAGACATCGTCCTCGCCCACCGCGAGTCCCACATCCACCTCGAATCTGACCAAGTTCAGCCTGACCGGGGGCAACGTCAAGGTCAAGGGTGCTGGCAAGTGGGTAGCCAACGGCGGCGAGATGACGTTCAAGCCCGCCGGCAGCAGCCCCACCGCAGGCACCATCGAGGCCTTCGGCAAGGGCAATGCTGATACCGGTGACTTCAACCTCGTACTCCAGGTTGACACGAACGGCAAGGTCACCTCTGGCAGCTTCACGGCACCGAACCGGGACTACCGAGTGACGGCTAAGTCTGGGACGGTCAACTTTCTGAGCACTGGCAGCAGTACGACATTGACCACCAACGCCGCAATCCCTGTGCAGATGGGAAGCGAGACCCCAACAACGATGACGATCAACCTCAAGGGCAAGCGATAGGAATACCCCGGGCTCAGCAGTAGCTCGAACGCGAAGAGAGTGGCCACGGCAGGTATACCTGCTGCGAGCCACTCTCTTTGCGTCTTCTAGCTGGGTGCCCGTGGCGCTGGTCGATGGACCAGCGTTCGTCCACGCAGGCGATTAAGTCGCGGGGACGAGATCCACGGCGTGCACTGCGTCCGCACCGATCTTCTCGGCGATGGCCACGAGCGTCGCCTCGGGGATCTCGGAGTCGACCGTTAAAGCGATCAGCGCCTCGCCGCCAGCCTTGGTGCGACTGACCTGCATACCGGCGATGTTCACGTCGGAATCACCCAAGATTTGACCAACCACGCCGACGATCCCTGGCTTGTCCGCGTAGGTGTAGAACGCCATGTGCTCACTGATCGGAACGTCGATCTCGAAGCCGTTGATCTCAACGAGCTTCTCGATATCGCGCGGACCGGTCACGGTACCCGCGACAACAATCGACAGACCGTCAGTCAGCGCCAGCTTGACTCGGATCAGCGTGCGGTGCTCGGGGCAATCAACGTCGGTGGACAGTGTCGTCTCAACTCCGCGGTCGGCGGCCAGTACCGGTGCGTTGACGTAGGAAACAGGATCCTCGACGAGTGTCGAGAACACGCCCTTGAGGGCAGAAAGCTGCAGGACCCGGACGTCGTACGCGGCTGCCTCACCGAGGATCTCAACATCGACGGAAGCAATCGGCGATGGTGCCAACGCGGATGCGATTGAGCCGAGGCGTTCGGTCGTCTCGATGAGGGGACGAACATCCTCATCAATGGTGCCGCCTTGAACATTCACCGCGTCGGGGACGAGTTCGCCGGCCAAAGCCAGCCGTACCGACCGAGCCACCGAAATACCCGCCTTCTCCTGGGCCTCGCCGGTGCTCGCTCCAAGGTGCGGGGTCGCGACCACGTTGTCCAATGCGAACAGCGGCGAATCGGTGCAGGGTTCTTTGGCGTACACGTCCACACCGGCGCCAGCAACCCGGCCCTCCGAAAGTGCGTCGAACAGCGCCTGCTCGTCGACGATCCCGCCACGAGCAGCGTTAATGATGTGCACCGACGGCTTGACCTTGCGAAGTGCTTCTTCGCCAATCAGTCCAAGCGTCTCCTTGTTCTTGGGCAGGTGAACGGTGATGAAGTCGGCTGGTCTCCAGCAACTCGTCGAGGTCGACCATGCGCACCCCGAGTTGCGCGGCCCGGGCTGGCTGCACGAACGGGTCGTAGGCGATCAGTTGCACGCCAAAAGCACTGAGCCGCTGAGCAACCAGGACACCGATGCGGCCAAGGCCGACAACGCCGACGATCTTGTCAGCCAACTCGACACCGGAGTACTTGGAGCGCTTCCATTCCCCTCTCTTCAGCGCAGCATTGGCCGGACGACGTTGCGGGCACAGGCCAGTAGCAATGCACGGCGAGTTCGGCCGCCGAGACGATGTTCGAGGTAGGTGCGTTGACGACCATCACGCCTGCTTCGGTGGCCGCCTCAACGTCGACGTTGTCGAGACCCACACCAGCACGCGCGACGACCTTGAGTTTGTTGGCGGCAGCGATTGCCTCAGCGTCGACCTTGGTTGCGGAACGGATCAGGATCGCGTCAACGTCTTCGATCGCTGGTAGCAGCTCTGCTCGATCTGAACCGTCGCAGTGGCGAATCTCGAAATCGGGGCCCAGTGCATCGATGGTGGCTGGTGATAGTTCTTCGGCGATAAGCACAACTGGCTTGGACACGCGCCCAGACTCCTTAGCCACGAAAGGTGGCAGTCACGCGACCGTGCGCAACCGCACGAGTCAAAAAGTGGATGAGGTGAAACCTCAGTGTAACCCTGGCATTTGTGCGAACTGTGCGGATCGGTCGCAGATCACACCAGACGTACGTCACACCTGCGTCGGCACGGATGCGAGGATGCGCAGAATGGACCCGCGCGAGGGCGTGCGAGACAGGAGGTCACAGTGACGGCGCAGAGCTACGAGGCTGCCCTGCAGCGAGCGCAGGACGCCTGGAGTGCCCTGCGCTCGCGTTGTATCCGTCAGCGTCGCGGCACCGAACTGATCGTGGTGGAGGGCGACGGTGCACCTGCCCATCTTTGGCCAACCTCGCAGGTGCTCGCAGCCGCGATCGCTCGAGCGACTGCCCTGGCAGCGTCCCCAGCGAGTAAGCCCATGGTTGTCAATCCGATTGGTGATGCGGATTCGCTGGATACCGGACTCGGGCGCTATCAAGTGGCCGACGTGTACGCGGACTCGGTGCGCCGGTTCTTAAGTCGCGGCGCCCTCTACTTCGATGACAACGCCTGGATCGCGCTGAACCTGGTGTCGATCGGACTCCTACAGCAGATCCGGCTACTGCCAGGGAGCCCCTACGACACGGTGGCTCGCGGCGACAAGATCGTGGAGTTTCTCCGAAGTGGGGAACAGCGCGGCAGTAAATACGGCGGAGGTGTCGAGTGGAAGCTCGGCGGGTCCACACTCAACACGTGCTCGACAGCACCGTCAGGTCTCGTCGCCCTGCGACTTGTCGAGTTGACCCAAGCTCTGGAAGAAGGCGACCCGGATGTGGACTACAGCGCCGACCCCGACCGCCGAGGCGACGCCGTGGACTTCGCCTCACGGTGCGCGGACTTTGTGGATGGCTTGCGCAACCGCAACGGCCTGATCGCCGACCATGTCCGGTCGGACGGCTCGATTGCCCCGCAGGTCTACTCGTACAACCAAGGCACCTCAATCGGCCTGTATCGAGCATTGGCCAGAGTCACCGATTCATCCGAGTACGCGGACGCGGCATTGGAACTCGCCCAAACGTCGGTTGCTTACTACAGCGGCGCCGACCGGCTCTGGAAGGAGAGCCCGGCGTTCGTCGCCATCTATTTGCGCCACCTGCGGGTGCTGCGAGCTGAAACCGGCTCAACGCTCGGCGCCGAACTTGAGGCCGCCTGGATCGATCGACTGGCCAGCGACGCCCTAGACCCAAAGACGGGCTTCTACACCGGAGGCGGTATCGGCTCCTACGACGGGTCGATCGCGCTAGACCAGGCAGGCATCACCGCTGCCCTCTACCTACGGACCTACCCCAAGTCCCTAGTCCCAACCCTCTGCTGATGGTTGTCGGGGTTAACGAAGGTGGGAGCAATTGCCGCGTGTGGGTGTAACTGGACGGCATCGCGTCCAGTTACACCCACACGCGTTAGTTTTTGGCGCCAGCGTGGGGCCGGAGCCGGGGTTAGCGGGCGGCGGTGCCTTCGACGTAGTCGTCGTCGCCAGCATCGACCCAGGACATCAACTTGCGTAGCTCGCGTCCGGTGTCCTCGATCGGGTGGGTCTCACCCTTGGTGCGCAGTTCGATGAACTCCGGTGCGCCCGCGTCCTGATCGTCGATGAAGCGCTTGGCGAACGCACCATTTTGGATGTCGGCCAGCACCGCCTTCATGTTCTCTTTCACGCTCGGATCGATTACTCGTGGACCGGAGACGTAGTCGCCGTACTCGGCTGTGTCCGACACCGACCAGCGCTGTTTGGCGATGCCGCCCTCGTACATCAGGTCGACGATCAGCTTGAGTTCGTGGAGGCACTCGAAGTAGGCGACCTCGGGCTGGTAGCCCGCCTCGACGAGGGTCTCGAATCCGTACATGACCAGCTGCGAGGCGCCACCGCAAAGTACGGCTTGTTCGCCGAACAGGTCGGTCTCAGTCTCTTCGGTGAACGTGGTCTTGATCCCACCGGCGCGCAGGCAGCCAATGGCGGCGGCGTAGGACAGCGCCAGTTCCCAAGCCTGACCGGTGGCATCCTGCTCAACCGCGACGATGGCGGGAACTCCGCGACCCGCGACGTACTCACGGCGGACCAAGTGTCCTGGGCCCTTCGGGGCGACCATACAAACGTCAACCGTCGCTGGCGGGGTGATGTAGTCAAAGCGAATGTTGAAACCGTGCGCGAAGAACAGCGCATCACCATCGTTGAGGTTCGGCTCGATCGCCTCGGCGTACAGACCACGCTGAACGGGGTCGGGCACTAGAACCATGATCAGGTCAGCCTCTGCGCATGCGGTCGCTGGATCCACGACCCGCAGGCCAGCTGCCTCCGCTTTGGCGCGGCTCTTGGAACCCTCAGCCAGACCCACCCGAACGTCGACACCGGAATCGCGCAGGCTCAACGCGTGCGCGTGGCCTTGCGACCCGTACCCAAGTACGGCCACCTTGCGGCTACGAATAAGCGATAAGTCAGCGTCGGCTTCGTAAAAGAGCTCGGCCACGGTTCAGTTCTCCTTGTTGGTTTCTGGTACTCGGTTGCTGGGATGAGGGTACGTGCTGGGTTTTCCCGGGTGTTCTACCCGGCTTAACTATCTACTAACGCATCACTAGCCACGTCACTAACCGGGCTTCGAACTAGCCGGCGCTGCGAAGCGAACGATCTGTGATGGATCGAGGTCCACGACCGACCGCGACCATGCCCGACTGGACGAGCTCCTTGATCCCGAACGACTCGAGCATGCGTAGCAGCGCCTCGAGCTTCCCGGCGGTTCCGGTTGCCTCGATGGTCACCGTATCGGGAGCCACATCGACGACCTTCGCGCGGAAGAGTTGGACCGTCTCTAGCACGTGGGAACGGGTCTCTAAGTCAGCGCGCACCTTCACCATGATGAGTTCGCGCTCCACGGTGGACTCCTGCTCGAGCTCGACAATCTTGATCACGTTGATCAGCTTGTTGAGCTGTTTGGTCACTTGCTCAAGTGGCAAATCAGCGACCTGGACAACGATGGTCATCCGAGAGATGTCCGCGACCTCCGTTGGGCCAACAGCGAGGGAGTCAATGTTGAAACCACGTCGGGAGAACAGCGCCGCGACGCGGGCGAGCACACCGGGTTTGTTCTCCACCAGGACCGACAAGGTGTGGCGAGTCATGAGGTGAGCCTTTCGTCTTGATCTGAATTCGCGGCCGAGCCGTTGTGGGTAGATCTGCTTGGTTTGGTCATCACGTCTAGTCCTCGCGATCCCACGCCGGTGCCAACGACTTGGCGACAGTGATCATGTCGTTACTCGTTCCGGCGGGCACCATTGGCCACACCATGGCGTCCTTATGGACCTGAAAGTCCACCACCACTGGTGCGTCGTTGAGTGACATTGCCTTCTCAATCACGGCGTCGACCTCACCTGGTGAGTCGCAGCGCAAACCGTGGCAGCCATAGGCATCTGCGAGCTTCACGAAATCCGGGATTCGGTGGGTCTGAGGTCGGTATTTGAGTACCGCTGGTTGTAGAACAGTGACTGCCACTGACGAACCATGCCCAACGTCCCGTTGTTGATGACTGCAACCTTGATTGGGATGTTATTGATGGCGCAGGTAGCCAACTCCTGGTTCGTCATCTGGAAGCAACCGTCTCCGTCGATTGCCCACACCACTGAATCGGGCGAGCCGACTTTGGCGCCCATCGCGGCTGGGACGGCGAAGCCCATTGTTCCCAGGCCTCCGGAGTTGATCCAGTGGCCAGGCTTCTCGTAGCCCACGAACTGGGCGGCCCACATTTGGTGCTGGCCGACACCGGCGACGTAATACGCGTCGGGTCCGGCGATGGCACCGATCCGCGAAATCACGTTCTGCGGAGCCACCTCACCTTCTGGGGCTGGTTCGTACCCCAGCGGGAAGGTCGTGCGCCACTTGTTGAGCTGATCCCACCACTGCTCGTAATCCCCGAGACGTCCGGCGACGTTCTCGGACTGGATACATGTGATCAGATCGGAGATGACTTGGCGAGCATCGCCAACGATGGGCACGTCAGCGCGCCGGTTCTTGCCGATCTCCGCTGGGTCGATATCAGCGTGAATCACCGCAGCGTTTGGCGCAAACGACGGGAGGTGACCGGTGACCCGGTCGTCGAATCGGGCACCAAGGGCGATGATCAAGTCACTGCGCTGCAGAGCCCCCACTGCTGCCACGGTTCCGTGCATTCCGGGCATTCCAAGGTTCTGTGGGTGCGAATCTGGGAATGCTCCGCGGGCCATCAGCGTGGTGACCACCGGAATGCCGGTGAGAGCTGCGAGCTCAAGTAGTTTGTCCGACGCGCCTGAGCGGACCACCCCGCCGCCCACGTAGAGCACCGGCTGACTCGCCGCGACGATCATCGACGCCGCTTCTTTGACCTGCTTGGAGTGCGGCCGGGTGTTTGGCCGATAGCCGGGCAGCTCAATAGTGTCTGGCCAGATGTATTCGGTTTGGGCTGCCAGCGCATCTTTGGCTATGTCCACCAGGACGGGCCCCGGGCGGCCAGTTGACGCTAGGTGGAACGCCTCCGAGATCGCTCGGGGGATTTCGGCTGGATCAGTGATCAGGAAGTTGTGTTTGGTAATCGGCATCGTGATGCCGCTGATGTCGGCCTCCTGGAATGCGTCTGTGCCGATCGCAGCACTCGGCACTTGACCGGTGATGGCGACCATCGGGACGGAGTCCATGTAGGCATCCGCGATCGGCGTGACCAGGTTGGTGGCGCCGGGCCCAGACGTCGCCATGCATACTCCGACTTTGCCGGAACTGTAGGCGTAGCCTTCGGCGGCGTGCCCGGCTCCTTGTTCATGACGGACCAGGATGTGGCGCACTTTGGCGCTATCCATCATCGGGTCATATGCGGGCAAGATTGCTCCGCCAGGAATACCGAATACCGTGTCGACGTCGGCGTCTTCGAGGGAGCGGATCAGGCTCTGCGCGCCGGTCATCTTCTCAGGCATGTTGCTCATGTGGTCCTCGCTGGTGGGATGGCAGCTGACTGCGTGCCAGCTATTGTCCTAGGTTCGGTTGCTGAGTACTGATCTGCCGTGCTCATTAGGCGCTTGCGCTATTCACGCTTGTGCCTTTTTAGCCGTTCTAGCCGTTTTAGCCTTTTTAGCCTTTTTAGTGTCCGGCGGTTCGGTGCGGATCGCGCGATGATCCGCCGGACACTAAAAAACCCCCCTGCCTGGCGGCAATGGAGGGTTGGCGTGCGGTCTGAGGATTGCTCAGTGGCGCACGCCTAGATAACTACGAGAATGCTGTAATGCATACCGAAACCATAACCCCCAGGCGAAGCGACTGTCCACGCAGGGTCCACTCGCCAGCGGTTGAGCAGGATCCGCGCACGCCACGCCTCGGGGTGTAGCCTGACCCTCGAGCCAGCCGTGTGGCCCACCTCACATCAAAAAGTTGAAAATACTTTCCAAATCAACCAATCCGGTCGTAGTCGGCCCCCGAATCACCCTTGTACGCACCTACTGCAGGAGTCGATCCTGCGGACCGACTTACGGAGGACAACATGAAATCAAGTGTCAGAATCGCAACCATGGTCGCCGGCGCCGGTGCGCTGGTCCTAACCGCCGCCGCGTGTGGCTCGAGCACCTCAAGTGACTCCACGCCAAGCGCAGAGCCGACTACCACGACTGCCAGCGGACCATTTGGCCCCGCATGTTCTGCCGTGCCCGCGTCCGGACCTGGATCGGTAGAAGTCATCGCTGATGAGCCCGTGGCTACTGCTGCCTCGGGTATTCCTGCCCTATCCACGCTAGTTGCCCAGGTCCAAGCCGCTGGCCTAGTCGACACTCTCAATAGCGCTGAGGACATCACTGTGTTCGCGCCCACGAACGACGCGTTCGCTGCTGTTCCTGAGGCGACGCTGAAGTCATTGACCGACGACCCGACAGGTGCGCTGGCCAACGTCCTGAAGTACCACGTTGTTGCTGGTGAGTTGACGCCCGCACAACTGCCAGGTAAGCACACCACGCTTGAGGGCCAGGACATTACGATTACTGGTAGCGGCGAGGACTTCACCATCAACGACACCGCCAAGGTTGTCTGCGGCAACGTTGAGACTGCCAACGCGACCGTCTACGTGATCGACGGCGTGCTGGTACCACCAGCGAGCTAGGTTCGCACTACGACCACCACCACCAGCGAACCCCAACGAGCAGTGAGGAGGCAGCAACGATGACAGTGATTCCCTTCGATTCCATGTCGGCGACGGCACAGGATCCAGACCGAATCACCGAGTTGCTCCTGCTCACGGCCCGTGGGGACGAGGTCGCTTTCCGCGATCTCTACGACCTGGTCGCCGGATCAGTCTTCGGATTGATCCGGCGGGTGGTCCGTGACCCAGCCCAAAGTGAGGAAGTCGCACAAGAAGTCATGGTCGAGGTGTGGCGGCTTGCCGCTCGCTTCGACTCCGCAAAGGGTTCAGGCAAAACCTGGATCATGACGATGGCGCACCGACGTGCCATTGATCGAGTCCGCTCCGCACAATCTTCAGTCAACCGCGACGTGGCCTACGGCGTCGCCAACCACGAACCGGACCACGATCAGGTCAGTTCTGAGGCAGAGACCCGCCTCGAACAACGCCAGGTCCGGCGAGCCATGGAGGAACTCACCCCCGTACAGCGAGCCGCGATCGAACTCGCTTTCTACAAGGGGTACACGCACACGGAAGTAGCCAAGACACTCGACATTCCGCTAGGAACAGCCAAGACACGAGTCCGAGACGGACTCATCCATCTACGAGACGCCCTGGGGGTGACCTGATGAACTCCGCTACCTACGCCAACGATTCCGAAGTTCACCTGCTGGTCGGCCCCTACGCCATTGACGCGTTGGATTCCATCGAACGGGCTCGCTTCGAACGACACTTGGCGACGTGCGAGGTGTGCCGAGAGGAGTCCGCCGAGCTTCTGGCTACTGCCGCCAAACTTGGCGAGGCGGAATACGCCGCTCCCCCGCCGGGAATGCGCGATGCCGTGATGTCTCGGGTCGCCCAAACCCCGCAAGTTGTTCCGAGAGTTGCACCGAGCGCCGATACTGCGCCGTCAGCGGTTGATCAACCTGCTGGTGCAATGACTCGCCCAACATCTGGCACCGCCCCGGTCTCACGCACTAGTCGCACCGTGCGCTGGCTGACCGCCGCTGCCGCAGTACTGGCGATCGGCGCGATCGGTGCGGGCAGCTTTGCCTACCAGGAGCGCCAGACAGCAGAGACGCTGACGGCCCAGTCGCAGATGGTCGCGGACTTGATGGCATCACCGGACACGATCGTTCGCAAGATGCCGATGGGCGACGCCTCGTCAGCCGTGGTCATGTCCCCGAGCAGGGGTGAGGCGATGATGGTCGCCCAAGGTGTCCCGGCACTGCCATCTGATCAAACCTACGAACTGTGGACGCTGACGGCGGATGGAGACGCTCGCCCGGCTGGCACCTGGCAACCCAACGCCAACGGCATCGCCACTGTTGCACTCAAGGGCGATCTGGCTGGCACAACCGCAGTCGCCGTGACCGTCGAACCGACTGGCGGATCGGCCACGCCGAGCGGGCCGCCGATCGCCAAGGTCGTCATGGCATAGCTGGCCTGGCTGCTGGCTGACTGGCTGACTGGCCTGACTGGCTGACTGGCTGACTGGCAACGTCTATGCCGTTCCGGCTCAGTCGCAGACTGCACCGCGCGAGGCCGAGCCCACGAGCTTCTCGTACTTGCTCAAAACACCTCGAGTGAACGCGTGAGTCACCGGCTGCCAATGCTGACGGCGACGATCTAGTTCGCTCGGCTCAACGAGCAGTTCCAGGGTGCGATTTCCGACGTCGATGACAATCTTGTCGCCATCTTCAACGAGACCGATCGGCCCACCAACGGATGCCTCGGGAGCGATGTGCCCGACGCACAGACCGGTGGTCCCACCACTGAACCGACCATCGGTGAGCAGCAAGACGTCGCGCCCTAGGCCAGCTCCCTTGATAGCCCCGGTGATCATCAGCATCTCGCGCATTCCGGGTCCGCCCTTCGGCCCTTCGTAGCGAATAACGACTGCGTCCCCTGCCTGAATGGTGCCGTCTTCCAGAGCAGCCATCGCCTCCTGCTCGCGGTTGAACACCCGAGCAGTGCCCTCAAACACATCGACACCTATTCCGGCGTTCTTGGTCACCGCACCCTCGGGTGCGAGCGATCCGTGCAGGATGGTTATACCGCCATGACTGTCGAGCGGAGACGCCGTGGCGAGCATGATCTCCCCATCTGGATCTGGCGGATTGATCGACTCCAAGTTCTCGGCCAGCGTCTTGCCGGTCACCGTCATGCAGTCGCCATGCAGCAGACCGGCATCGAGCAGGGCACGCATGACGACCGGCACTCCCCCGACTCGGTCAACATCGGTCATGACGTATCGGCCGAACGGCTTCACATCAGCGAGCAGCGGAACCCGCTCGGAGATTCGCTGAAAGTCGGATAGTTCGAGATCGATGTCCGCCTCGTGGGCGATTGCCAAGAGGTGCAAGACCGCGTTCGTTGATCCGCCGAACGCCATCACGACACTGATCGCGTTCTCTAGCGACTTGCGAGTGATGATGTCCCGGGTCGTGATGCCCTGACGAATCAGTTCAACGACGGCCTCGCCAGAGCGACGGGCGTACCCATCCCGGCGCCGATCTACCGCAGGCGGCGCGGCTGAGCCGGGTAGCGACATTCCCATCGCCTCGGCGGCACTCGCCATCGTGTTTGCGGTGTACATCCCGCCGCACGCACCCTCACCTGGACAGATAGCTCGTTCAATCTCATCGACTTCGGCGCGCGTAATCAGTCCACGCGCGCAGGCTCCGACGGCCTCAAACGCGTCGATGATGGTGACCTGTTTGTCCCCCACGAGGCCCGGCATGATCGACCCGGCGTAGACAAAGACACTGGCCACATCGATCCGAGCTGCGGACATCAGCATTCCCGGCAGGCTCTTGTCGCAGCCGGCAAAGTTCACCATGCCGTCAAGACGTTCAGCCTGCATCACTGCCTCAACCGAGTCGGCGATGATTTCGCGGCTCACTAGCGAGAAGTGCATCCCGACGTGGCCCATCGAGATCCCGTCGGACACCGAGATCGTGCCGAACTGCATCGGGAATCCGCCAGCGGCGTGAACACCCTCCTTAGCTGCCCGCGCTAGTCGGTCCAGCGACAGGTTGCACGGGGTGATTTCATTCCAGGACGAGGCAATACCAATCTGCGGTTTGGAGAAGTCCTCGTCGTTCATACCGACGGCTCGCAACATTCCGCGGGCGGGCGCACGCTCAAGGCCATCTGTCACTTCGTTGCTGCGGGGCTTCATATTTGGCATGGGCGCAAGACTACGCCGAGGTATTCATCGCTCGGCCCAGGGATTACCCGCTTGCCCCGCCAATCCGGAGGATCTGGTGACGGTGCAACATCCCATATGTCACCCTTGTCGGTATGTATTCGACCTTTGAGTTCACGTCCGAAGATGGGACCGTGCTTGAAGGCTGGACCAACAATGGAACTGGCCCGCCGATCCTGGTGTGCAATGGCTTGGGAGTTCCGCCCGAGGCTTGGCCACGCCTGCTGGACCCTGATTGTGGCTATCGAGTGGTCGGCTACAACCATCGCGGCACCCTCGGCTCAGCCAAACCTGCTGACCCAGACCGGATCCGGATTGATGATCACGTGGCAGATGCGCTCGCCGTACTCGACCATGTGGGGATCGATCGCGCGCTCCTAGTTGCTTGGTCCTACGGTGTCAACGTCAGCTTTGAACTGACGCTGCGCTACCCAGAACGGGTCGCGGGCCTAGTGATGTGCGCTGGGGTTCCTGGTGGAACGCTCGATTCCGCATTCGCTCCGCTGCTCGTGCCACGCCAACTGCGGCGACCGATGAGCATCGCTGTCGCCAAGACGGGCGAACTTGTTGGCCCCCAACTCAACGCGCTGGCTCGGCTGATCCCAGTGAACCGGACGACAGCGGACGTCATGCGCTACACCGGGATGATCATGCCCAGCGCTCGTAGCGAGGACATCCTGCCATGGCTCGAGACGTTCATGAAACAAGACTTCTCGTGGTACTTCCACCTGTTCCCCCCAGCAGGGGAACACGAGCGGATGGATCCCTCATTCGTCGAAGTACCGGTGACCGTCGCTGCCGGCGGCATGGACGCCCTGACCTCGATGCTTGACGTTGTCGCGTTCGCCAAGGAGATCGAGCACGCCGAGGTTCACGTGCTGCGCGGAACCCACTTTCTCCCGCTGGAGTTCCCCGACGAGATCATGGCGATGATCGACGGTGTGCTGCTTCGCTCCGACCTCGCCAGCGAGCAGGTTGTCCAAGAACGGACCTCTGTCATCGATATTCGGACGTACAACGGGCAGACGTACTACGAGCACCAGGCGACCGCATTCCATGCCAGCGAGCGACCGTCGGATGAGACACCGCCCGAAGCGTCCTAGCCGTTTCTGTCTGGCCCAGCCCGTTTCTGCCTGGCCCAGCCTGGCCAAGCTGCCCAGCCTGGCCAAGCTGTCCTGGTTACGGGGTGACGCCCAGTTTCTCGAAGAGCAGCTCCCTGACGCGTCCGGCATCTGCTTGACCACGGGTCGCTTTCATGACGGCACCAACGATGACCCCAGCAGCCTGCGGTTTTCCGCCAGTAATCCGCTCCACCACATCTGGGTTCGCGGCAACTGCGTCCTCGATCGCGGCGATCAGCGGCCCATCATCGGAGACCACAGCGAGCCCACGGCTAGCGACGACCGCATCTGGCTCACCCTCGCCCGCTAGGACACCCTCGATCACCTTGCGCGCGAGCTTGTCGTTGAGTGAACCCGCGTCGACCAGAGCAGCCACGCGAGCAACCTGAGCGGGAGTGATCAACAGAGCGTCGAGCGGCACGCTCTGCGTGTTCGCGATACGGGTCAACTCGCCGAGCCACCACTTGCGCGCAGCGCCGTGCTCGGCCCCCGCCTCGATGGTGGCGACCACGAGGTCGAGCGCCCCAGCGTTCACCACCGATTGCATCTCGAAGTCCGATAGGCCCCACGCCTGTTGCGAACCTCGCGACTCGCAATCCCGGTGCCTCGGGCAGACCTGCACGCAACTCTTCGATCCACGCTGGATCGGGAGCGATCGGAATCAAGTCCGGCTCAGGGAAGTACCGGTAATCCTCCGCATCGGATTTGACTCGACCGGAGGTCGTGTCACCCGTCGTCCTCGTGAAAGTGCCGCGTCTCCTGAACCACGGGCCACCCGCGGCCAGGACGTGGCCTGGCGGACGATCTCGGATCGCAGCGCACGCTCCACCGATGCGCAATGAGTTCACGTTCTTGGTCTCGGTGCGCGTTCCCCAGACCGGCGGGCCCTTCGGCATCAGCGAGACATTCGCGTCACAGCGCAGCGATCCTTGCTCCATCCGGACATCGGAGACACCGAGCGCGCTTCACAACCTCACGAAGCGCCTGCACGTAGGCCGCCCGACCTCTGGCGCCAGTGCTCCGGTGCCGGTACGGGTTTGGTGACGATCTCGATGAGCGGCATACCGGCGCGGTTGTAGTCGACCAGGGAGTAGTCGGCGCCGTGGATACGGCCGGTGTCTCCCCCGGTGTGAGGAGTTTGCCGGTGTCCTCCTCCATGTGCACGCGCTCGATCTCGACCCGCACAACTGGTGGGCGCCTCGTCGCGTCACGACGTCAACATCGAGGTAGCCGTCGCTGCACAGCGGCTCGTCGTACTGCGTGATCTGGTAGTCCTTGGGCATATCGGGGTAGAAGTAGTTCTTGCGGGCGAAGCGAGACCACGGCGCAATATCGCAGTTGAGCGCGAGCCCGATCGTGATGGTGGATTCCACCGCGGCCCGGTTGACCACCGGTAGCGATCCCGGGTAGGCCAAGGCAGATCGGGCAAATCTGCGTGTTGGGTCTGCGCCAAACTCGGTAGGACAACCACAGAACATCTTGGAGTTTGTGCCAGCTCAACATGGACCTCAAGGCCGAGCAACGGGTCGTACCGGGCGATTGCGTCGTCGTAGGTCAAGTCTGTTGTGATGCTCGTGGTCATAGAGCTGGTGCCTCGTCAATCAGGTAGTGGCCCCACTGGTCGACGAGCGCCGACTCCAGGGCGGAACCAACGTTGTAGAGCCGATCATCGGCCATCGGTGGGGCCATGATCTGCAACCCAACCGGTAGGCCATCTTCCGGTGCCAAGCCCGATCGGCAAACTGCATCGCGCAGTTGCCGGTCAGGTTCACCGGGATCGTGGCCACATCGTTGAGGTACATCGCGACCGGATCGTCTAGCTTCTCACCGAACTTGAATGCCGTGGTGGGAGCCGTTGGCGAGAGCAGCACATCGCAGCTTGCTCAAACGCTGCGGCGAAGTCGTCGCGATCAGCGTGCGAACCTTCTGGGCTTGGCCGTAGTAGGCGTCGTAATACCCGCTAGACAAAGCGTAGGTTCCGAGCATGATGCGACGTTTGACCTCATCACCGAAACCAGCAGCTCTCGGTGGCGGACATGACCTCCTCGACGTTCGGCGTCGCCGTCGTCGCCGACCCGAATTCCGAAGCGCATCCCATCGAATCGTGCGAGGTTGCTCGACGCCTCACTGGGCAAGATCAGGTAGTAGGCGGCGAGGGCATATTCGAAGTTTGGGCAGCAGACTTCCACCGGTTCCGCGCCGAGATCTCGCAGCAGATCCACCGCCTCATCGAAGCGCTGACTGCCCCCGATTGGTATCCATCGCCCATAAGTTGCCGGACGAGGCCAACTCGCATCCCGCGAACGTCTCCGCGCTGAGCCGCAGCGACGACCCGCGGGCACCGGAGCGTCAATGCTGGTGGAATCGCGGCGGTCGTGACCGCCGAGCGCTGCATGCAGCAGTGCGGCATCCATCACGGTTCGCGCGACAGGGCCGGCTTGGTCTAGCGAGGAGGCGAGGGCGATCAGCCCGTACCGGGAGACCCCACCATAGGTCGGCTTGACCCCACGGTTCCAGTCACCGAGGCGGGCTGACGAATCGAACCGCCGGTGTCCGTTCCGACGCCCAGCGGCGCCTCAAACGAGGCGACGGCTGCGGCGGATCCACCTCCGGAGCCGCCAGGGATTCGTTCGATATCCCACGGGTTACGGGTGGGTCCGTAGCCGGAATGCTCCGTGGAGGACCCCATCGCGAACTCGTCCATGTTGGTTTTGCCGAGAATGACGCAATCGGCGCCGCGCAGTCGATCGACGACACCGGAGTCATATGGCGGCCGCCAGCCCTCCAGCACTCGCAGCCGGCCGTGGTGGGGATGCCGACCTGAGTGAATACGTCCTTGAGCGCCACCGGCACGCCTGCTAACGGCCCCAAGTCCTCGCCCGCGGCGCGCTTCTCGTCGACTGCTTGAGCCTGCGCGCGGGCACCGTCGTAGTCCACATGCAGAAATGCGTGGATAGCAGGATCAACCTCGTCGATCCGTTCGAGGTGCTCGTTGGTGACCTCGAGGGCCGTAACCTCGCCCTGCGCAATCGCGTCGGCTAGGTCGGCGGCAGTAACCCGGGTCAGGTTCGTGCGAACTGCGTCCGACATCTACTCACCATCCAGGATGCGCGGAACTCGGAATCGATCATCCTGGGCAGCGGGCGCTTGCGCCAGCACTTCCTCGGCGATCAAACCGGGGGTGACGACGTCCTCCCGCCAGACGTTGACCATGGGTTGCGGGTGCGACATGGCGACCACGTCATCGGCGGCTACCTCGCTGACTCGCTCCACTGCATGCAGGATGTGATCGAGCTGCCCGGCGTATCGGGTCAGTTCATCGTCGGTCAACGTCATCCGTGCCAGGTGGGCTAGGTGGGCCACCTCGTCGGGACTAATGGAAGGCTGCGAACTCATGGGCGCCATCCTAGGCGGTGGTTGCCGCGTCCGATCCCGCATCCCCTAGGCAACGTTGAGGGCTCACGTGTAGTCTTCGCTCGTGCTCATCGACCAATCCTCGCGCCTCGTCAAGCGCCTCCATGTGGATCTGGGTCGCATTTCCGCCGATCTCTGTCAGTTCTAACGCACCGCGAGCGCACCGCGCCGCCTTCTCCTACTGTCCCCTCGCGTTAGCAACTTTTGAAAGAGACGACTATGCCAACATCAACGGTGAGCACTGCTCCCCTACCGAACGAAATCTCCCCGCATGCACTGCGCGCGGCGGTGGGCCACTTTCCCACCGGTGTCGCCATCGTGACAACCACGGACCACGACATGTCCCCAGTCGGATGCACCGTGAGCTCGTTCTTGTCCGTCTCACTGAATCCACCGATTGTGGCCGTGTCCCTGGCGGGCTGCGCCGCAACGTTGACTCACATCACTAACCGCGGAAAGTTCGCCATCTCGGTGCTGGCTGGTTCTCAGCACGGGATCGCCCACCAGTTCGCCAGCCGCGACGTCAGCCATGAACAGCGCTTCCGCGCGGTGCGTTGGCGTCCTGGTTCCCTGGGTATGCCGCTGCTGGAGAACGGACTGAGCACGATCGAGTGCGAGGTACACGAGATCGTTCCGGCGGGTGACCACCACTTGGTTCTTGGAGCGGTGTCATCGCTATACGCCAGCGGCTGGGGTAGCCCGCTGGTGCACCATCAAGGCAGGCTCGGAGCGCTCTCCGCGGTCTCGTAATCGAAGGTCTCTGCCCACATCGTCAACACGAGCTTCGCGACCCGCGCCGGATCTTCCAGCTGCGCAACGTGACCCGTGCGCAAGGTGACGACGCGGCTGTTGTGGAAGCGCTCGGCGGCCTGGCTGGAGTGACGCGAATCCACCAACTTGTCGTGGGTGCCAAATACGATCAAGGTTGGACATTGCACCTTCTCCGCGAGAGTCCAGATGTTGCCCGGGTGCCCCGGCAGAAACGCCTGGCCCAGTCCCCGTGCTGCCAGGCGCATGGGGTCCGAGGCATTAGGTCGCGCGAGTCGCCAACGGGTCTCCTCGACCTGAATCTCTCGTCGCTGCGGGTGGACGGCTGTGGGGTCCAAGTAGCACAACTCATGCATTCGGTCGACTGCTCGATCAGGATCGTTCGTGCCAACGAGTTTGGCCGAAACCTCACGCAGGCCTGGCATCGTCATTGCCAGCAGCGGCGCGGTGCTCAGCCTCGGTTTGAAGTCCGGTAGCGCGGGCGAGATCAGCGTCAAACTGCGAACCAAATCGGGGCGTCGAGCAGCGATCCGGATCGCGATTGCGCCGCCCATCGAGTTCCCAAACAGGTCGATGGGTTGCAGGTAGCGCTGCTCAATCAGGTCGATCGCCAGTTGAGCCATGGCGCCCTGGCCGTAGTCGCGGTCCTCCGGCATTGGGGAGCGACCAAAACCGGGCAGGTCTGGAGCTATTCCTCCGGCCGTTGGCTCAAGGAGGTACATCAGATCGGTCCAGTTGCGCGCCGATCCGCCAAGACCGTGGATGTACACGGCTTGCCGCCTAGCTGCGTCGTCGGCATTCGGGGTCTCGCGCAGGAAGACTCGGCGCTCGCCTACGTCGGTGAACCTTCCATCGAACTCCACCACCGGAGCGTGGCCCGAGGCGTTGAGCCTGCCCCTAAGGTCGCGACCGGCTTCTAGCAACGCAGCGACCGGGTCCTCTTCAGTGACTCGTGGTCTCAAAGAGGTAACGGCAGCAGCCCCGCTCAGCGCGGCTTGTCCGACTCGGGCGGCCTTGATGACAGTTGATCGGGCGGGATTCGAGGTTGCCATAGCGCCCATCATCTCACTTGGGTATCGCGTCCGGGCCTCGCGCCAGGATCTCGTTGAGCACCTCGACGCCAACGATCGGGACACCGAGCGTTTCCGCCTTGTCCCGCTTGGATCCGGGGCTGTCGCCAACTACGACGAAAGATGTCTTTTTGGAGACCGACCCGGTGACTTTCGCTCCCCGCTCCACGAGGGCGGCCTTGGCCTCGTCGCGTGTCATTCCCTCGAGCGTGCCGGTAATGACGGCAGTCAACCCGACCAGTGGCTGCGGTCCAGTGATCGCCTTCTCCTCGGTCATACGGACGCCCGCGGCCGCCCACTTCTCGACGATCTGCGCGTGCCAGTCCACGGCGAACCAATCCAGCACCGCGTGGGCGATGATCGAACCCACTCCCTCCACGCCCTCGAGGACGGCAGCATCTGCGGTCGCGATGTCCGGAATACTTGCGAACTCGTTGGCTAATGCCCGCGCTGCTGTCGGACCGACATGTCGAATCGACAGAGCGACTAATACCCGCCACAGTTCCTTGGACTTGGCCGCCTCAAGTTCGGTCAGCAACTTGCGGCCCAACTCGTTGAGCTCGGACTCACCGTCCTGATGACGGGTGAAGAATGGACTATCCACGAGATCCTGAGCTGTCAGTGAGAACAGGTCACCCTCGTCTTGTAGGAGACCATCGGCCAGCAGCGCGGTCGCCGCCTTCTCACCAAGACCCTCGATATCTAACGCCCCTCGGGATCCGACGTGGTAGATCCGTTCGCGCAGTTGCGCTGGGCACGAACGGGCGTTGGGACAACGGATATCCGCGTCACCCTCCTTCTCTGGCCGCAGCAGGGTGCCGCACTCCGGACAGTGCGTGGGCATAACAAAAGCGACTTCGGAACCGTCTCTGTCCTCAACCACGGGACCGAGAACTTCGGGGATGATCTCACCGGCCTTGCGCACGAAAATCATGTCTCCGATCAGGACACCCTTGCGCACGACCTCGGAGGCGTTGTGCAACGTCGCCATCGAGACCGTGGTCCCCGAAACGAGCACTGGCTCCATGATGGCGAACGGAGTGACCCGACCGGTGCGCCCGACATTCACCGCGATGTCGAGTAGCCGAGTGCGGACGACCTCGGGCGGGTACTTGTAGGCGATCGCCCAGCGCGGCGCGCGTGACGTCGACCCAAGTCGGTCTTGAATCGCGAAATCATCGACCTTCACGACGACACCGTCGATCTCGTGGGTCACATCGTGGCGGTGTTCTCCGTAATACTCGATGTAGTCGAGCACCTCTGCCAGTGTGGGCAGTACTCGCACTCGGTCAGAGACGGGCAGCCCCCAACTTTCGAGTGCCTCGTAGGCATGGGATTGCGTCGTTGGTTCGAACCCGCGACGGGCCCCGATGCCATGGGCCACGAGTTGAAGGGCGCCGAGCGCATTGGTTGAGCGCTGCAAGTCAGCAGCCACCCGCTCGACGCGAGCCTGTGCCCGCTGACGTGACTTCTCATTCGTCTCCGAGACCCTCGCGAGGGCTCGGTGCGCCTCCTCAAGTTCGCGTTCGCGTTTGTCTACTCGCTGGCGAAGGCGCCCCGCTGCCGCGTTGCGGGGATTGGCGAACGGCGACAGACCCAAACTCAACATCTGATCGTTAATCTCGAGGAACTTCACCACGGGGAAGTAGACCTCGCCCCGCACTTCAAGTAGGTCTGGTACGGGTGGTCCGCCGGGTGAGGCCGTCAGCGTCCGCGGGATCGCGGGGATGTGGCGAACATTCGCCGTAACGTCCTCTCCTACTCGGCCATCTCCCCGGGTGGCCAGGGAACGTAGGTGACCTTTTTCGTAGACGATGTCGACTGCGAGGCCATCGACTTTCAACTCACACAGCATGGCGGGCAGCGAGCCCAAGTCCTTTTCTAGTCGGGTTGCCCACGTGGTCAACTCCTCGGCTCCAAAGGCGTTGTCCAGACTGAGCATCCGCGCCAAGTGAGTGACCGGCTCGAACATCTGATCGCGAGCTCCACCGACCGTTTGAGTTGGGGAGTCCCCGGTAATCAACTGGGGGAAGGCTCGTTCAAGATCCACGAGTTCGCGGAAGAGTGCGTCGTACTCGTCGTCGGCGATCGTGGGTGCATCGTGTTGGTAATAGCGCGAGCGAGCATCCTCAATTCGTTCTACCAGTGCCCGCCAAAGCTGTTTTTCACGTGTCCCCAACGCGGGTGCCTTCTCGGCTGGCGTCAAAGCCTGCCGCGATCCCTCGTCTTGACTGTCGATTTCGGTCAAAGCTGCCCCTCGTGACGCTTCCCGATGCTTCCGGCCTACGAACGCTACGAACGCTACGAACCGAAATCTACTCGTTCGTCGCGTAGTGCGCGCCCCGCCGCTGCAAGTTCGGCAAGAACGCTGCGCGCTCTAGTCAGATCGCCCGCGCCGACCAGACCGCAGGTGGAGGTGAGGACAAGTTGAGATTCCAGATCAGGAGCCGGGATCCCAAGCCGATGAAGAACGGTGGTCAACGGCCGCAGCAGTGCACCTAGATCCGGACGCTGACGATCCGCGTTTGCGCGACCTCGATCCACACCAACGGCCGTCACATCCAGGATTCCGGCTATCAGCACTGCTGAGCTGTCCAAGATCTCGCCAAGTTCCTGGTCATAGGCGTCGCGCATTCTCCCCGCCAGGTCAGCCATCGCAATCATGTCAACCGAGATGAACGACGCCTTCGCTTCCCTAAATACGCGCAGCGGGACATGATCGGCGCAGCAATGAAAGCCCACGTCCACCGCAGTCGGCGTCAGCACCCCTACCCGCTGCAGGGCTTTCGTAACCACAGGTGCCTCCTGCGCGCGGTGCGCAGCGAAGCCGCTCTGAGTCGGCAGGGCTCCGGCCAGCACCGCTGGGAGCAGCGGTTCATCAAACTGCAGCATGATTTGCGCGCCAGGCAATCGAGTGGCCACGTCATTGGCGTACTCGGCAGCGGCTTGGGCCAGGGCTGACTGCAACTCGACGACCGCTCCTTGATCACGCAGAACGCGCTCACCATTGCGCAACTCGACGGCGGCAGCCAGCGTCCAGGGCCCAGTCATGGCAATCTTGAACGCGCCCGAATAGTCAGCGAACCGACTCTCGATGGCGTCTAGGTCCTCTCCGAGCCAGGCGAGTGATCGTCTAGTTTGGGAGGAACTTGGCGAGGAGAGACTCCCGGCAATGCGCCAACCGGTCGCCGTAGTCGACACAGCAAGATCTGAGCTGACATCCGCGACCATCGCCATGGTTCGCCCGATCATGTCGGAGCCGGGACCTCGGTTCGGCAACTCTGGTAGCACCGGTAGGTCTGGCAGTTCCCCGGCCACAACGGCGACGGTTTCCCAAATGTCTGTTCCAGGGAACGAACCAACGGCACTCGGTGTCCCCACCGGGAGTCGCGCGCCACGCTCAGATTCGCTTTGCATGGGTAGTGGCTCCTCACGATGGATGACTCGACGTAACTTGGGTGACTATCGGCGCGCACGGGGGCGGTTCCCTCGGTTCTGCCAGGTATTGTCTGACCTCGTGGAGGACGCCTCAAATCTCTCAGCACTGTCCTTCACTCTGCCATGGTGGTCTACCTACGCGGCGGTGGCGGTCAGCGGCCTGGCCGGTGCCACGTACGGCGCCAAACGTGGCTTCGACGTAGTCGGAGTTTTCGGCCTCGCATTCGCCACCGGCCTCGGTGGGCTGATGCTCACCGACATCCTGCTCGGCAATCTGACGACCAACCTCCTGAGCACCCCGTACTTCTTACTCGTTGCCTTGGCTGCGGCGATCATGGGCTTCTTTTTTGCTGGCCTCATCTCTCGATTCAACTCAGTAATGGTCATCTTGGACGGCCTCGCGATGGGCTTTCTGTGCACTGTCGGTGCCCAAGAGGGACTGATGGCTGGCCTGCCGCCCACGTCGGCAATCTTCCTCGGAACACTGACGGCGGTCGGAGGATTGCTGCTACGAGACATCCTCGCCGGGGACGCGCCACAAATCGTTCGCCCTGGTGCCTTCATCGCAGTGCCGGCCATCATCTCGTCAAGTGTCTTCGTCGTGATGCTAGAGAGCGATCTGAATCCCGAGGCCGCTCAAATCGTCACGATGGCCACTGCGCTGTTCCTGCGTGCGGGTGCCTACTGGTTCGGTTGGCAAACCGGGTCGGCGAACGATCTGTCAGCACGTGTCTGGTCCTTCTGGTCACGCAAACGCGACACCGAACCTGACCCGGTGCCCGACTCCTTCGCCGAGTACTACACCGACGTCATCCCAACGCTTCCCAGCGACGGGTCACCGCCCAAGGACCTGTCACCGTGACGAATGCGCTGGTGATGCCCAGCTACCTCGACGCTGCTGCCATCTTGGTCGGTGCACTAACGGGTGGGCTGTACGCCACCCGCAAGGGCCTAGATGTGGTGGGAGTCCTACTCGTAGCGTTCGCGACGGGTGTGGGTGGTGGGCTGATTCGAGATATTTTGCTCCAAAGCGGTGTGCCGGTACTGCTCGCCAACCCGCTCTTTCAACTGTACGCAGCACTCGGCGCGGTGATTGCCTTCTTCTTCGGGCGGCTCGCGGTGCGGCTAGCTCCGGCTTATGAGGCACTGGACACCTTCATGATTGGCGGCTGGGTCCTTCTCGGTTGCGCCAAGGCCCAGCAGGTCGGACTCGGTCCGATCCCGACCGTGTTCATCGGCACGATAGCTGCGGTCGGCGGAATGCTGATTCGTGATGTGCTCTGCCACGATCCGCCTGCACTGATGCGCCCCGGACCGTTCTACGCGATCGCGGCCTTCGGGGCTGCGGTCACCTTCACGGGACTCGACCTCGCCGGTGCGCCCGTCATCGTCGCTCAGCTAGCCGCACTGGCAGCAGCAATCGTGCTACGCGTCACGTCCGTGCACTACGAAATCACGACCTCGTCGCCATATGACATCAGCGAGTGGGTGCTAGCCCGAGTGGGTCTGAGCGACGGGTCCCGGTCGAGCTGATTGTTCCCGATCCCATCACGCGCTGGCCGTCGTAGATAACCAATGACTGCCCAGGGGCAACGCCGCGCAACGGCTCGTCGAGTACGACTTGCAGCGATTCACCGGACGAGTCAGTCAGTGACGGGGATGGCACTCGGGTGACCGTGGCTGGCACAGCATCGCCGTGCGCCCGAACCTGCGCCATGCAGCGATCTCCCGCTTGGGCGCAGTGGTCAGTCCAATGCACATTCGTAGCGGTGATCTCATCGACATTGAGCAACGTGGGTGGGCCCAGGGTCACAGTTCGGTTGGCTGGATCCACTGCCACCACATAGCGGGGCTTACCGTCCTTAGGAGCCACCTTGACTCCGAGGCCACGGCGTTGACCAATGGTGTAGGCATAGGCACCATCGTGCTCACCGAGAGTCTCGCCGGACTCGGCGTCAATGATCTCACCCGGAGCCTCACCCAAGCGGTTGCGCAGCCATCCGGCAGTGTCGCCGTCTGGGATGAAGCAGATGTCGTAGCTGTCAGGTTTGCGAGCAACGAGCAAACCTCGGTCCTGCGCCTCTTGACGCACCTGGGACTTCAACGAATCGCCGAGGGGAAACATCGAGTGTGCTAGCTGGTCTTGAGTCAGCACGCCAAGCACGTACGACTGGTCCTTATCAGGGTCCACCGCGCGATACATCTGGCGTTGGCCGTTGTCGTCGTCGACGAGTTGCGCATAGTGACCAGTGCACACTGCGTCGAACCCCAGCTCGATCGCCCGATCCAGAACCGCAGCGAACTTGATCTTCTCGTTGCACCGCATACACGGATTAGGGGTGCGCCCCGACTGATATTCGGCGACGAAATCATCCATTACCTCTAAGGCAAACTCGTCCGCCATATCCCACACGTAGAACGGGATACCGAGGATGTCGGCACTGCGCCGAGCATCGCGAGCATCCGAGAGAGTGCAACAACCACGACCCTCGTCGCGACCAGTTTCTGGATTCTTCGACAGAGCCAGGTGGACGCCGACAACGTCGTGGCCAGCGTCGACGGCGCGAGCCGCTGCGACTGCTGAATCGACGCCGCCAGACATGGCCGCGATGACCCGCAACCGCGCTGTCATTGCGACACCTGCACTGCGGCAGCCGCACGTCTCGATCGGCTCGTCGCGTTTCGGGAGCGCTGCACAGCGCCGGGAAGAGCGGCGACCAGAACATCGACGTCGTCCTGAGTTGAGTCCCATCCCAAACTGAATCGAAGGGAGCTCGTCGACTGATCCTCGCCAACTCCCATCGCGGCTAGGACGTGACTAGGTCGCGGGACTCCAGCCGTGCAGGCGCTACCAGCGGAGCAAGCCACTCCCGCGGCATCTAGCAGCATCAGCAACGAATCAGATTTGGCCCCAGGAAACGCTACCGAGCTGATCGACGGCAGGGCAGCACCCGTCGCAGCCTGGACCACCGCGTCCGGTACCGCTGCCAGCACTTGGTCGCGGAGGGACTGTGTGAGGGCACTGACTCGTGCGGAGGTCTGGGTGCGAGTGGCCGTAGCTTCGGCCAACGCTGCAGCGAACGAGGTGATGAGCGCGGTCGCGACGGTTCCCGAGCGAACGTCGATCTCCTGGCCGCCTCCGTGAGTGAGGGGCTGCGGAGTCGCCGCATTCAGGACCAGCGCTCCGACCCCGACAGGTGCGCCAAACTTGTGACCTGAAACAGCAACAGCACTCGGACCGACCAGCCAGGAGCCTGGCCCCGCAAGCCAAGGCGCGGCCTGAACTGCGTCGCAGTGCAGCGGGATCCCGTGAGCCTGTGCCAGCAGGGCCACCTCGGCTATGGGCTGGATCGTCCCTGTCTCGTTGTTGGCCCACATCACGCAGATGAGCGCGATACTTGCCTGGTGCTTCGCCACGAACTCTGAGAGCCAAACAACATCCACCCTGCCGTGTGAGTCGACGGGGATCCAGACCACCTGCGCGCCTTGCTGATCAACGAGCCACTCGACCGCGTCGAGAACCGCGTGGTGCTCGGTTGGCGAGACGACAAGTAGTCGGCGCAGCGGGTCATCGCCCTGCGAAGCCCAGTAGAGGCCCTTAATAGCCAGATTGTCGGCCTCCGTCCCGCCGGAGGTGAAGACCACATCATTGGGTCGAACCCCCAGGTCCGCTGCAACAGATTCGCGCGCTTCCTCGACCAGTCGCCGACTGAGTCGGCCGCTAGTGTGCAAGCTCGACGGGTTGCCGACAACGGCCGCGTTCGTTGCGAGGGCGGCCAGCGCCGCCGGACGGATCGGGGTGGTGGCAGCGTGATCCAGGTAGGCCGCGTTGCATCGACGTGCGTCGGCCTGGGTCGCTGCAGTCACCGGACTAGGGTAAACCGACTCGTGCACATACAAGAAGCGGTGTGTCCATCGACATAAAGTCGACGATCACACCGCTTCCCGTCAAGCATGCGTTGCGTGCTATCCCTTGCGCTTGGTGATCTCCTCGGTCAACTGCGGAACGACCGTGAACAGGTCACCGATGACGCCGTAGTCAGCAAGCTCGAAGATCGGCGCCTCGGCATCCTTGTTGACGACAACGATCGTCTTCGAGGTCTGCATCCCCGCCCGGTGCTGGATAGCACCGGAGATGCCATTGGCGATGTAGAGCTGTGGCGACACGGTCTTGCCCGTCTGGCCGACCTGGTACTGATGTGGGTACCAACCGGCGTCGGTCGCGGCACGCGAGGCGCCCACTGCTGCATCGAGGGAATCCGCCAGGGACTCGATGACACCGAAACCTTCGGCCCCACCAACTCCACGGCCACCGGACACAACTACTGCTGCCTCCGCGAGCTCTGGCCGAGCACCCTTGGCTTCTTCAACCTTGTTGGTGGTGGTCGCCTTCGTCGCAGCATCGGACAGCGTGACGCTGACGTCGACGCGGGTTCCAGCGCCAGCCGCTGGCTCGGCAGGACTGCTGTTAGGTCGGACCGTGATGATCGGTGTTCCCGTACCCACCTTGGCTTGCACGATGACAGCGCCACCAAAGATTGACTGGGTCGCGATTAGGTCATCGGCGATTGCCACCGCGTCGGTGATAACGCCGCTGTTGAGTTTGACCGCCAACCGACCTGCAACCTCTTTGCCCTCAGCCGTCGATGGGATCAGCACGGCGGCGGGGGACTTCTCCCCCACAAGCTGAGCCAACACCTCGGCCTTTGGTGCGACTGGGTGCGCCGAAAGCTCAGGGGCGTCCGCTACGTACACGTTCACTGCGCCGTACTCGGCTAGCGTTGGCAATGCAGTATCGGCACCAGCGCCGACGAAAACTGCCGACGGCTCGCCCAGTGAGCGGGCCAGCGTCAGTACTTCGAGGGTGACCTTCTTGACGGCACCATCGACGTGGTCAACGAGAACAAGAATCTCAGCCATGATGTGTGCTCCTTAGATGAACTTTTGGGCCGACAGATACTCGGCGATCTTGACTCCACCGTCACCCTCATCGGTAACGACTGTTCCGGCTGCGCGAGGTGGCGCATCGGCGAACTCAACGACTTCAGATGCAGATCCGGCTAGGCCAACAGCAGCAGCGTCGACACCGAGTTCAGCTAGGCCGATGGTCTCAACTGGCTTCTTCTTGGCGGCCATGATGCCCTTGAATGACGGGTAGCGAGGCTCATTAATCTTCTCGACAACCGAGACGACCGCTGGGGTCGCTCCGGAGACCTCGTCGTAGCCGTACTCAGTCTGGCGCTTGATCGTGACCTGGTCACCGGCAACGTCAACATTGTTGGCGAAGGTCAGTTGGGCAACGCCAAGACGCTCGGCGACCATGGCTGGCACCACACTCATGCGCGCATCGGTGGATTCTGAACCGAAGACGATCAGGTCAAAGTCGCGACCGTCGATGGCCTTGGCGAGGGCTAGCGAGGTTCCGAGTGAATCGGATCCGTGTAGCGCATCGTCGACCACGTGGATGGCGGAGTCCGCGCCCATACTCAGAGCCTTGCGAACGGTGTCCGTGGCCTTGTCGGGGCCGACGGAGATGACGACGACTTCGCCGCTGTTCGCCTCAGCGATCTGCAGTGCCTCCTCAACCGCGTATTCGTCTAGTTCGTTCATAACGCCATCGACAGACTCGCGATCGAGAGTCTTGTCACCGGCATCGAGCTTCTTCTCTGCCCAAGTATCTGGGACCTGCTTCACGCAGACTGCGATTTTCATGGTCGAGTCACGGCCTCCATATGCGGGCTACACCCTCGTGGGATATAGCTAACCGACGGTGGGAATTGCAAACTTCTCGCGCTAATGTTACCCGCCAGTAACTAGCTCAAACCAGCGACCCCTATCGTCGTGGGGTGGCATCGATCCCAACCTCTCGCGCTCCGGGCACGCCACCGGCCACGAATACGGCGAGGCTCGACCAACCGTTGCCCCTGACAGGCGAACGCACCGCGCCGGGGATCGCTGCGGAGAACTACTGGTTTCGTCGCCATGAAGCGGTCTACGAGTGGATCACCCGCGAGTTGGTACCCGCGCAAATCCCCGCTCTAGCCCGCCCTAGACCGAGCACCGACGGGGCTATTCTCGATGCCGGTTGTGGCGAGGGTTACGGAGCCGCAATGCTGGCAGCCGCCACCTCCGGCCCAGTGCTCGGCTTGGAACTTGACCAGTACGCGGCCAAGTTCGCGCACGCCCGCTACGGTCGCGCGACGGACGCTGCTTCAGGACGCAGGGTCAACATCGTGCGCTCAAATCTGGACACCCTGCCAGTCGTCCCTGGGTCGCGTCGATCTCGTCGTGAGCCTGCAGGTGGTGGAACACCTTTGGGCGCTACGACGCTTCTTGAGCGAGTGTGTTCGGGTGCTGGCGCCCGGTGGCAGATGCGTCATCTCAACCCCAAACCGGCTCACCTTCTCACCGGGACTGAGCCGCGGCGAGAAGCCGACGAACCCGTTTCATGTCGAGGAGTTCGACGCCGAGCAGCTCACTGACCTCATGATCGAGGCTGGGATGTCGAACGTAAGTTGTTTGGGGCTACACCATGGCCAGCGGTTGACCACGTGGGAGCGCGGTAACGGACCGATCGTGCGCGCCCTGGTCGAGCAGGCACAATCCGAGCGAGCGTTCGATGATTGGCCGCGCGCTCTGCGCGAGCTGGTGATGTCCGTGGAAACGCGTGACTTCACGTTGAGCACGTCAGCGCTTGAGAGCAGCATCGACCTCGTCGCGATTGGCGATGCCCCGCTGTCAGAAGGATCCGACCGCCCGTGAGCAACACGTCCGCGTTCCAAAGCAGCGAACCCGTCGGCAGTTTCGCGCTGGTACTGCACTCACACCTGCCGTGGCTGGCCCATCACGGGTCGTGGCCGGTCGGCGAGGAGTGGCTGTACCAGTCGTGGGCGAGTTCATACCTTCCCGTGATGGACGTGCTGGGCCGACTCGCAAGTGAAGGCCGCCAACATTTGGTGACCCTCGGCGTTACGCCGATCCTGGCCGCCCAACTCGACGATGCCCACTGCCTACGCGAGTTCGAAACCTGGCTCGGCTTCTGGTCCCAGCGCGCCGACCAACTCGCTAGCAGCCCGGACTCCGATCTAGCCGACCTCGGCCAGCATGAGGCCCAACTCGCCCGCGAACGTACCGAACTGTTTCGCCGCGACTGGAGCGCGGGAGGATCGCCGGTACTGCGAGCGCTGCTGGACTGCGAGGCGATTGAACTACTGTCTGGCCCGGCGGCACATCCGTTCCAACCACTACTCGACGACAGCACCGCCGCGTACTCGCTGGCAGTCGGGCGCGACGACACGACGCTTCGCCTCGGGACGACCCCCGGGGGAATCTGGGCTCCGGAATGTGGCTACCGCCCCGGACTAGAACACGTCTACCAAGACGGCGGCGTTACTCACTTCATGGTCGATGGTCCAACGTTGCGTCATGTCCAGCGATCAACGGCCGACGCCTGGACTGTGGGCGATACTGACGTTGTCGCATTTGGCCGGGACCTTGACGTCACCTACCGGGTGTGGTCTCCGCGCAAGGGCTACCCCGGTGGGCGCCATTACCGGGACTTCCACACCTTCGACCACGACAGTGGGATTAGGCACGCCCGGGTGACTTCCACCGCGACCCCATCGGAGCACAAGGCGATCTACGAACCGCGCGCCGCCAGTGCAGCGGTGGCGGCGGATGCCCGCGACTTCGTCTCTCTGGTGCGCAATCGACTACTGGATCTGCGCAGCCAGCGCGACGGTCGCCCCGGTCTCGTCGTCGCTGGGTACGACACCGAACTATTTGGCCACTGGTGGCACGAGGGTCCGCAGTGGCTGGAGTTGGTACTGCGCCAACTACCCGAAGCGGGCGTCAAAGTCACCACGTTGAACCAGGCAATCGAACACGGTGCCGTGGCGGGAGTTGTGCGGCCAGCGAACAGTTCGTGGGGTTCAGGCAAAGATTGGTCAGTCTGGAACGGCCCCGCGGTCACCAACATGGTCGATGACAACGACGCTCTCGTCCGGCGCTGGCGCAAGATCGTCGACAACCCGAGCCGAACTGCTGCAACTCGAGCCACCGCAACCCGAACGACCGCGACGCGAGATCGCGTCCTCGACCAACTCGCGCGCAATGCCCTGCTTGCCCTGTCCAGCGATTGGGCTTTCATGGTCACCAAGGACTCAGCTAGTGGCTACGCCCAGGATCGCCACCGTCAACACCATAGTGACTTCAACCGGCTGGCAGGAGCGTACGAGGCTGCCCGCGACGGCGGCGGCGATCGCAACCAGTTGGCTCTGGAGATCGCCACGGAGCAACGAGCGACTGATGGCCCATTCGGACACCTCGACGGTCGACTCTTGTCCAGGTTTGACGGCGCTCGCACTAGCGCTAGCCACCGACTGGGAGCCGGGTAGCCGGTCATGCGGATCATGCACATCTCGTGGGAGTACCCGCCCCGACTGTACGGCGGACTAGGTCGCCACGTTCACGCCCTGGCCGAGCACCAAGCCGCACTTGGCCATCAGGTCAGTGTGGTGACTCAGCGGCCCCGTGGCCTGCCCGACACCGAGACGGTTAACGGAGTGCAGATCGTGCGGGTCACTCCCCCGACGGATGCGGTGCCAACAGTCCCAGGCGACCTCGTGGATTGGGCCCAGGCGCTAGATCGTTCGCTCGCAAGAGCGATAGCCGATCTTGGTGTGGCGCTGCGCCCCGAGGTGGCGCACGCCCATGACTGGGTCGTCACCCAAGCTGCGCTCGCCGCGAGGGGTTCGACACCCGCAGTCCCCCTCGTCAGCACTATCCATGCCACCGAGGGTGGACGCCACCAGGGGTGGATCAGCAATGAGCTGTCCCGGACAATTCACAACAGCGAGTGCGCGTTGACCGCGGCGAGTGAGCGCATCATCGTGTGCTCGCGTTCCATGCAGCGAGAAGTAGCGGCTCTGTTTTGCGCACCAGCGTCCAAAATCGATGTCATTGCCAACGGCATCGACCTGTCGTACTGGCAGTCCGTAATCGAGTCCGGATCGATAAATCAGGCACCCCCGGCAGTTGACCGCGGGACAGTACTGTTCACCGGTCGCATTGAGTGGGAGAAAGGGGTTCACGTACTGCTCGCTGCGGTCAATCAGATCGTCGACAGCCGACCGGATATTCGCGTTCTGATCGCTGGTACAGGCACCCGGCAGCAAGATTTGCGCCACGAGTTCTCCGACTTGATTGAGGCGGGCCGGGTGACATTCCTCGGCCGCGTCCCCGAACAAGACTTGATTAAACTCATCGCTAACGCTGATGTTGCCGTCGTGCCGAGTATCTACGAGCCATTCGGACTTGTGGCACTAGAGGCGGCGGCGCTGTCGACTCCCCTAGTCGTCAGTGACACGGGAGGTTTGGCCGATCTTGTAGACGATGGCGTCACCGGTCGAGTTGTTGCCAGTCAAGATGTCGACGCCCTCGCAGAGGCCATTCTGGAGACGCTAGCCAACCGAGATGCCGCCACGAAACGTGCGCAACGACTGCGACTGTCGCTATCCGCCACGTACGACTGGACCACGATCGCAGCACGCACAGTTGAGTCCTATCGGCGAGCGATCCAGACCCACCAACCTGGGAGTGACCCTGGGTTTGGGCCCATGCTCGCTGCTCCAGCCGATCACAATCTGCTCAACCCTTAGCCGTTCGACTGGCCTGCTCACGGGCCGCGGCGGCTGTCTTGCGAGCTATGTCCGCCACATCGATGCGCTGTTGTTCCGCGGCCGCGTACTCCTTACGTCGGTCCTTCAGCAATCTTGCTGGTACGCCACCCACCACGCTGTAGGGCGCAACCTCTCCGCGAACCACACTGTTGGCGGCTAACACGCAGCCCTGACCGACCATCGTCCCTCGCAGCACGGACACCTTGGTGCCGATCCAGACATCTGGACCGATCCTCACGGGCGATTTGACTATGCCCTGTTCGGTAATCGGCCTAGTCACATCCGCGAACACATGATCGAAGTCGCAGATATAGATTCCGTCGGCGATGATCCCCTTGCCGCCGATCTCGACATCTAGGTAGCTCTGCACTGTGTTGTATCGCCCAAAGACAGTCTTGTCCCCGATCCGCAGGGTGCCCTCGTGGGCGTTGATGAAGTTGCCCTCACCAAAATGCACCCACCGCCCGATGATCAGGCGCCCGTACCCCTTGCGAGCATTTATCGTCACGCGCTTCCCGATGAAAACGAAGCCCTCGGTGATTACTTGAGGATGACGCAGTCGCAACATCAAGAATCGCCAGTAGCGCAGTAGATACCAGCCGCTCCACGCGCGATTCGCGATGATCCACCGCAGGGTTGCCAGGGTGAAATACCGCGCTTGGCGGGGATCAGTATTACGTCGAAGTGCCATGAGGAGCCACGCGCCTAGGCCGACCGGCGCTAGGCCTTAACGCCAGTAATGCAGACGTTGTAGAACAATCCTTCGGGTACAACGCGGTCTAGTACCTGCTCGTCGACCGCTGAGAGCGTGAGCCAACCACGGTAGGCGAACTTGGCCCATCCCCATCCGAGCACTCCGGGCTTCACGGCGGCTTCGAATGTGCGCACTGGCCACCCGAACCAGGACGCCGTCAGCTCTTCGGTCACGGTGCGAACATCAATGGCGCCCGCGCGCAGGGCCGTTCGTCGCAAGTCGCTCGGTTCAAACGTGTGGATGTCGACGACCCCTTCGAGAGCTGCGACCCGAGAGGATTCGGCGCGATCCTCGTCGGATAGGACGAACTTCGATCCGACCACTGGCAGCGAAGCCGCCTGGGACGTGGCCCACCAGGTCGCTCGCGATAATGATCGAGCAATGTAGTCGCCTCGATCTGTGGGTTCGCCGCAGAACACGAATCGGCCGCCAGGCTTCAGGACGCGCAGAGCCTCACTAAGGGCCCGCTCCACATCGGGGATGTGGTGCAAGACGGCATGGCCAATAACCAGGTCAAACTCTTCGTCGTCGTACGGGATTCGCTCAGCGTCGGCGACCCGGCCATCGACCTCGAATCCAAGACCTCGCGCGTTGCGCTTGGCGACCTCAACCATCCCGGGTGAGATGTCTGTGACGGCGGCCGCTCGCATAACGCCAGCTTGCTGCAGGTTCAGCGTGAAGAACCCGGTTCCGCAACCGATCTCCAACGAGCGCTCGTATGGCCAGTCACTCTCACCGGCAATGTGCACAAACCGGTCTCTGGCGTAAGAGATGCACCGCTCGTCGTAGCTGATTGACCACTTCTCGTCATACGTCGAGGCTTCCCAATCGTGGTAGAGCACGTTGGCTAGGCGTGGGTCCGACCATGCCTTCTCCATCGTCTCCGCACTCACGTCATCGCCTACTGACATTGCTGTTCCCCTAGTTTGTTTCGTTTTCAGTCTTCGCGGTGAACTTGGTCCGCGCAAATATCACGAGGCTATCGTCCCTCGAATACGGCTTTTCCGGGTCCGTTTTCCACGAATGACGCCATTCCGTTGCGCTGATCTGCGGTGGCGAATAGCTCGGCGAACCTTTGTCGCTCAATCTCTAGGCCGGTGTTCAAGTCCACTTCTAGCCCTCGGTCGATGGCCGCCTTAGCCGCCCGCAGAGCTAGTGGCGCGCCCGCTGCCAACTTCTTGGCCAGCGCCAGTGCCTCGTCGTACACGGCGTCAGGCGCAACCACCCGATCGACGAGTCCGATTGCCAGCGCCTCGTTGGCGTCCACAAAACGCCCGGTGTAGATCATCTCCTTGGCTCTGGATGGACCGATGAGTCGAGGTAGGCGTTGCGTGCCCCCAGCGCCGGGGATGATCCCGAGCAGGATCTCAGGAAGCCCAAGTTTCGCGTTGTCACCGGCGATACGCAGGTCGGCGCACAACGCGAGTTCCAACCCACCACCGAGTGCGTATCCAGTGATGGCGGCAATCACCGGTTTGGTGATCCCTGCAACCGCGCTAAACGATGCCGAGAGGACACCGGAGCGCTCGATCATTGTCAGGTGGTCCCAGTCGGCCATCTCCTTGACGTCCGCGCCGGCGGCGAAGACCTTGGGTCCCCCGTAAAGCACGACGGCACGAATATCGCGGCGCTGGTTCACTTCTTGGGCGGCTGCACTGAAGCCCGCCTGCACGCGCGTGTCCAGGGCGTTCATCGGAGGTCGATTCAGTCGGATCGTGGCGACGCCGTCTTGAACCTCGAGAATCACTACATCGTTGGTCTCATCAGTCACCATCGAAGGCTAACCATTGGCACAAACTCACCATCCGACCGGCTCACATGTTGGGACCTCGGAGCGTAAATCGCACTAAACCAGTAGAGATAACCCACAATTCACCCAGCCGGCCTAATCTTCGGATCTGGGGTAGTCCACAATCTCTCGGGTGTCCTTCGACTTCTGGATCGCCATCGGCGGCCTGTTCGCTGGCATCGTCGTTGGCCTAACCGGTATGGGCGGCGCTGCCATCGTCACACCGATGCTCATCTTCATTTTTGGTGTCCCGGCCCCAGTCACGGTCTCAACTGACGTGGTATCCGCCGCAGCGATGAAGCCAGTCGGCGCTGCGGTACATCTGCGTCGTCAGACTCCACATATCCGGATCGTTTTCTGGCTATGTGTTGGTTCGATCCCAGGAGTGATCGTCGGCAGCTTAATATTCGCGCAAATCGCCGGTGTCTCCAACGGCGAGGAGCTGCTGCGGACGTTCGTCGGCGTGGCTCTGCTCGTGAGCGTGGCACTTTCTGTCATGCGACTGCGCCTGAAATGGTTCAAGAACACCGACCCCACCGGGAAGGTGTCGTTATCCCCGCGCAGACGTGCCGTCGTTGCGACGGTAGGCCTAGTGGTCGGGCTGCTCGTGGGAATCACCTCCGTCGGATCAGGCACGCTGATCGCGGCCTCGCTGATCTTCCTGTTCCCCACGATGTATCCGAGTCGCCTGGTCGGTACCGACTTGGTACAGGCCGTACCGATGCTGATCGTCGGCGCCCTCGTCCACTGGGGTGTGGGTGAGATCGACCTAACGATCCTGTTCTCGCTGCTCGTGGGTCAGTTGCCTGGGGTGTGGATCGGCGCCCGGATCTCGAGCCGTTACAACGGTCAGGCGCTGCGATTACTGCTGCTAGTTCTGGTGGGCGCAGCCGGACTTGCACTAGTCGGCGTCCCGCCCCTTTTCGTGGCTGCCATGACAGCAGTGGGGAGTATCGCGATCGGGATACCAATCGTCCGCGACACGATCGCCGACCGGTCACAAGAACGTGCCGCCCAGAAGCTGTTTCAAGAAGCCCGCCGGGACTAGATCGGGCAGTTTGACCGCCCGATAGCCGGACACGGCGATCTCGATATGCACCGGCCCCCGGGCAGGGGGCACACTACGACAATGACCTACGTTGTTCCTCCCGCAGTCGCCTGGCCAGGAACATGGGAGCCGCTCGGCGTCACCGCGGACGAGTCTGGGGTCAATGTCGCCCTATGGGCGGAGGGAGCGGAACGTGTCGAGTTCTGCATCATTGCCGACGATGGGTCCGAGCATCGGGTCGAATTGGCCGAATCCACTTTCCATGTCTTCCACGGATACATCCCTGGAGTAAGAGTCGGAACTCGGTACGGCTTCCGGGTGTATGGCCCGTGGGACCCGGAAAACGGACTTCGCTTCAACCCCAACAAATTGCTCTTGGACCCCTACGCCAGAGCCATCGACGGTGCACTCGTCCCGGCCCCGAGGTCTTTGGACATGTTGGTGAGGACGACCTCGTCATCAGCGAACTCGATTCCAGCGAATCTGTGCCGCTATCGGTCGTGGTTCGAGATGACTTCGATTGGGACGGTGACCATCCTCCGAACACGCGGTGGAGCGACACCGTCATTTACGAACTGCATGTCAAAGGGTTCACGATGCTCAACCCGGACGTGCCCGAGCCACTGCGCGGAACCTACGCCGGACTCGCGCAACCAGCGTGGTGGATTATCTGCGCCGCCTCGGTGTCACAGCAGTCGAACTGCTGCCGATCCACCACTTCATCGACGAGATGTTCCTGCTCGAACAGGGTTTCAACAACTACTGGGGATACAACTCCATCGGCTACTTTGCCCCGCACGGCGCCTACAGCAGTCCTGGCAGCCGCGGGGGCCAAGTCCGCGAGTTCAAACAGATGGTTAAGGCAATGCACGATGCCGGAATCGAAGTAATTCTCGACGTCGTCTACAACCACACGGCCGAAGGCAACCAAAGTGGCCCGACACTGAGCTTCCGCGGGATCGCGAACCAGTCGTACTACAAACTCGGCGCCGACGACCCTCGCTACTACGCCGATTACACCGGTTGCGGGAACACCCTCAAAGCCTCCGCCCCCAAAGTCCTGCAACTCATCATGGATTCGCTGCGCTACTTGGTTGAGGAGATGCACGTCGACGGCTTCCGCTTCGATCTTGCAAGTGCGCTGGCACGATCCTTCCACGATGTCGACATGCTCTCGGCATTCCTCACAACGATCAGCCAGGATCCAGTCCTGCGCAAAGTGAAGTTGATAGCCGAGCCCTGGGATATCGGCTCCGGCGGGTATCAGGTCGGCGAGTTCCCACCACTGTGGACCGAGTGGAACGACAAATACCGTGATTGCCTGCGCGACTGGTGGCGCAGCGAGGCCAGCGTTGGGGAACTGGGCTGGCGCCTGTCCGGCTCTGCCGACCTGTACTCATCGGAGGGCCGACGCCCCTACTCCTCCATCAACTTCGTCACTGCCCACGACGGCTTCACGCTGCGCGACCTCGTCACCTACCAGGACAAGCACAACGAGGCCAACCGCGAAGACAACCGTGACGGCAATAACTCCAACCGCGCGTGGAACTCCGGGGTGGAAGGCGAGACAGACGAGCACCAAATCAACCGACTGCGTCTGCGTCGGATCCGTGACCTGCTTACGACACTGCTGCTCGCCTCAGGAACGCCAATGCTCGTTGCAGGTGATGAGATCGGTCGCACTCAGGGCGGAAACAACAATGCCTACTGTCAAGACAACGAGATCTCCTGGATCGATTGGGATCTGGCCGATTGGCAGCGAGACCTGTTCGAGTTCACCCGAACGCTGCTGACGATTCGCCGCGAACACCGAGTGTTTCGTCAGCGCTACTTCTTCGAGGGACGTCCCGTCAACGAGGGTGGCCCAGAGGACCTGGCCTGGTTCGGTTTGAACGGCGAGATCATGTCCGGTGAGGAGTGGGACTCCGGCGACACCCGCGCCATCGGAATGTATCTAGCCGGCAAACTGCGGTCCAGAACCAGAGATGGACGACCCCAACACGACTCGTCATTTCTGCTACTCATGAACGCCGGAATGGACTCTGTTGAGTTCGTCCTGCCAGGTCCGCCCTACGCCAAGCTGTACCGGTCGATTCTTGATACCAGCGAAGCGATTCCTACGCCCGCGCGTAGAGAGAATGCCGCAGGCGATGTTCTCAAGCTAGAACCGTTCGGCGCCGTTCTGCTCGAGGTCACCAAGCACTAATCGAAGTGCAACACGAGGCTGCGGCCACTAGCGTTCAAGGGTGGCAGATAACTCTACGAACCCCGGGGCACCAACACCCGAAGCGGAGCGGACCTGGCGGTCGCTACCCAGCCGCAGTCTCTTGCCGCCGGAGGTACTTAACGGGCGCATCCCCATCACTGACATTGAGCCATCCGTCGAGGGGGGCAGGCGACCAGCCAAAGCAGCCGACGGCGAGCAGCTAACTGTTGGAGCCACCGTCTTCCGGGAGGGCCACGACGTCATCGGCGTGACCGTCGTCTTGACCGACCCGGCCGGACTCGTCGTCAGCTCAAGCCCGATGCACTCAGTCGGTGCGGGCCTGGATCGTTGGGAGGGCAGCGTAAGGCCGACCTCACCGGGGAACTGGACGTTCACGGTCCAAGGGTGGGCAGACCCGATAGCGACCTGGCTACATCGCGCCGAGATCAAAATTCCCGCTGAGCTCGATGTCGACTTGGAACTGACCGAGGGCGCCCTAGTCTTCGACCGTGCCGCGGCGAATGCGAGCAATGACCAGAGTCGGGCCACTTTCGCTGCTGTGGCTGCGACACTGCGAGACTCGGCGCTTAGCGCGCCGGATCGCCTCGCTGCCGCCAACGCAGACGAGGTGCTTGACGCCATGGCCCTCGATCCGCTTCGCGACCTGCTGACGGACTGTGGCCCATGGCCGCTGCAGGTCGACCGACGCCGCGCCTTGGTTGGCAGTTGGTACGAGATGTTCCCCCGCTCCGAAGGGGCTACCGTCGATCCGCAGAAGTCCGGCACATTCGCCACCGCAGCTCGTCGACTCCCAGCGATCGCTGAGATGGACTTCGACGTCGTCTACCTGCCCCCTATCCACCCCATCGGTGAGGTCAATCGCAAGGGGCCGAATAACTCGACGCAGGCCGCACCGGGAGATCCCGGTTCCCCCTGGGCAATCGGCTCCGCCGCCGGCGGCCACGACACCGTCCACCCGGATCTAGGAACGCTGGACGACTTCGACGACTTCGTTGCAAAAGCCGCCTCACTCCAACTTGAAGTGGCCCTGGACCTCGCACTACAGGTTGCCCCCGATCACCCGTGGGCCGCAGAGGGTCGACCGTGGTTCATCGTTCGCGCGGACGGGACAATCGCCTACGCCGAGAACCCGCCAAAGAAGTACCAAGATATCTATCCGATCTGGTTCGACGGCGACCCGCAAGGTCTGATCGACGAGGTGCTGCGCATCATCCACTTCTGGGCCGAACGCGGGATCCGGATTTTCCGAGTGGACAACCCTCACACGAAGCCGGTGCGCTTCTGGGACGAGGTGATTGGGTCCATTCACGAAACCGACCCAGACATCATCTTTCTCGCCGAGGCATTCACTCGACCGCCGATGATGCGAGCACTGGCCGAGGTTGGGTTCCATCAAAGCTACTCGTACTTCACCTGGCGCAATGAGAAGTGGGAGATAGAGGAGTACTTCACCGAACTCTCCGAAGTGTCCTCGGCTTACATGCGTCCGAACCTGTTCGTAAACACCCCGGATATCTTGCCCGCCTACCTGCAGTACGGCGGACCCGCCGCATTCGCTATTCGGGCGACCCTGGCGGCTACTCTTTCGCCAACGTGGGGCGTCTACGCCGGGTTCGAACTCTTCGAGCACGTTGCGGTGAAGGCTGGTTCAGAGGAGTACCTGAACAGCGAGAAGTACCAGTTGCGTCCGCGTGACTGGGAGGGCGCGCGAGCTAGCGGGCACTCCTTGGTCAGCTACATCACCATGCTCAACCGGCTGCGCCGCGAGCACCGAGCCCTACAGACGTTGCGCGGCCTGACCTTCCATTCTGTCGATAACGACAAGATGATCGCCTACTCGCGGCGTGACGGTAATGACATCGTCATCGTCATTTGCACCCTGGATCCATACGGAGTTCAGGAAGCGACTGTCCACTTCGATATGGCTGCGCTTGGCCTGGAATGGTCCGCAGACTTCCGCGCCCATGATGAGGTCTCGGGCAGCTCGTGGGTGTGGAACGCGAACCCGTACGTCCAACTCGACCCCAACCATGCGTGTGCCCATATTGTTCGGGTCCAACGCGGAACGGTGTGACATGTCCGCAGCACTAACTCCAGCCGACGTCGACTTCGCCGCGATCGACGCGCTAGTCGACGGCACCCATACCGAGCCGCACCAAATCTTGGGGCCGCACATCAGCGACGGCACCGTCACGATCCGGGTACTGCGTCCCAACGCCAGCGGAGTCGACGTTGTCATCGGCGACCAGCGTTATCCCACGACACATGTGCACCGTGGAGTTTGGGCCGTGGCAGTCCCTGGCGACGATGCGCCAGACTATCGACTATCCGTTGCCTACGAGGGAGATTCGCTACCCGCGGACGACCCATACCGGTTCTTGCCCAGTCTTGGTGAGGTCGACCAGCACCTGATCTCCGAGGGGCGCCACGAGCAGGTGTGGGAGGTCATGGGAGCTCACACCCACATCTACGACACGCCCCACGGCCCGGTTCACGGTGTGTCATTTGCCGTGTGGGCTCCCAACGCCAAGGGTGTCCGCGTCGTCGGCGACTTCAACTACTGGGACGGGACGTCCACTCCGATGCGGTCCCTGGGATCGACGGGCATCTGGGAACTGTTCGTCCCTGAGATCGGCGACGGTGCCCGATACAAGTTCGATGTCCTCGGCCACGATGGGATCCGTCGACTGAAGGCCGATCCTTACGCCAGCGCGACCGAAGTGCCCCCAGCGACCGCGTCCGTGGTCTTCACCTCGCATCACGATTGGCAAGACGACCAGTGGCTCACAGCGCGTGCTGCCAAAGACCCGCATCGCAGCGCGATGAGCATCTACGAAGTCCACTTGGCGTCCTGGAAGCCAGGTCTGTCCTACGACGAACTCGCCGTCGAACTTGTCGACTACGTGGTCGCCAACGGATTCACCCACGTTGAGTTCTTGCCCGTCATGGAGCACCCATTCGGTGGTTCGTGGGGCTACCAAGTGACGTCCTACTACGCACCAACCTCGCGCCTGGGTGACCCCGACGGCCTTCGCCGTCTCATTGATTCCCTGCACCGCGCCGGGATCGGGGTATTCGTCGACTGGGTACCAGCTCACTTCCCTAAAGACGAGTTCGCGCTGGCCCGCTTCGACGGCACACCACTGTTCGAGCACCCGGATCCATCTCGCGGTGAGCACCCGGATTGGGGCACCTACGTCTTTGATTTCGGACGACGCGAGGTTCGCAACTTCCTGGTGGCCAATGCCATTTACTGGTGCGAGGAGTTCCACGTTGACGGACTGCGAGTGGACGCCGTGGCCTCGATGATCTACCTGGACTACTCACGCGAGCCGGGAGAGTGGGTACCCAACATTCACGGCGGCCGCGAGAATCTCGAGGCAGTTGACTTCATCAAGGAAATGAATGCCACCGTGTACAAACGGGTTCCAGGCGTCGTGACTATCGCCGAGGAATCCACCTCCTGGCCAGGAGTCACCCAACCAACTCACCTGGGCGGTCTCGGGTTCGGACTCAAATGGAATATGGGCTGGATGAACGACGCCCTGCGCTATCTATCGCAAGAGCCGATCTATCGGCAGTATCACCACGACAAACTCACCTTTGCCCTCATGTACGCGTGGAGCGAGAACTTCGTTTTGCCCATCAGCCACGACGAGGTTGTTCATGGCAAAGGATCACTGCTGCGCAAGATCCCCGGCGATCGGTGGCAGCAGCTGGCCACAGTTCGAGCGTTCCTGGCCTACATGTGGGCACACCCGGGAAAGCAACTGCTGTTCATGGGGCAAGAGTTCGCTCAGGACGCTGAATGGAGCGAGGAGCGCGGACTGGACTGGTGGCTCTTGGAACACGGTGAGCATCGCGGCGTCGCGGACATGATCCGCCGCGCCAACGAGATCTACGATGTCACGCCAGCCCTGTGGCAACTGGACCACGATCCGGGGGGATTCGAATGGATCGATGCCAACGACGCCCCGAACAACACCTTCTCCTGGTTGCGCTGGGACGCCGAAGGTGGTGTGATCGCCAACATCGCCAACTTCTCTGCCATCCCCCACCACAACTATCGAATCGGCCTACCGTTCGCTGGGCGCTGGGAGGAGATTCTTAACACCGACGCGGATATCTACGGCGGCTCCGGTGTCGGAAACCTCGGATCCGTCACAGCGAACGAAGAGTCATGGCACGGCCGACCAGCCTCCGCCGAGATCAGCATCCCGCCGCTTGGAGCGATTTGGCTGAAGTACACCCCCGAGTAGAAGCACGGGGCCGCATCAGCATCAAGGAACCCCATCGAAACTTGGCATCGAAGCTTGAATCGAAGTTGATGCCGAACCATGTTGAGCCGATGCCCGCGACGAACTGTTCGTAATGGGCAAGGTTTGGACCAGGAGGGCTAGTCTTCGCGACATGCCCCAGTCGCCCTCCCCCGCCTTGTCTCGGGTGATCCTCGTTGGCGTGGCTGGCGGGCTACTGTCGGGCCTGTTCGGGGTGGGCGGCGGAATCGTCATGGTGCCGTTGTTCGCCCTGTGGCTCGGCCTCGAACAGCGTCGCGCCATCACGACATCGCTGATAGCCATCATCCCAATCGCGATAGCCGGGATGCTCGGCTATGCCAGCGGGTCAGCGGTGAACTGGCAGGCCGGGTTTGGGCTCGCCATCGGCGGCGTCATCGGTGGACAACTCGGCGTATGGCTGCTGCCTAAAGTCCCCGTTCCCCTTCTACAAGGTGTCTTCACGCTCATCCTGCTCTACTCGGCCTACAGGTTGGTGTTCCCTGGCGAGGACATCACGGCGGGAACCAACGAGACTGCCGCACTGCCCTGGCTCGCACTCGTGGGATTCGGGGTAGCTGCGGGAGTTCTCGCCGGACTACTTGGTGTCGGCGGGGGAATCATCCTCGTCCCCGTGCTGGTGTTGATCGTTGGGTTGAATATGGACGCCGCCCGCGGAACGAGCCTTCTGGTCGTACTCTTCACGGCCATGACCGCCTCCATCACGAATGTGCGAAACGGCAGGTCTGACACCCGCATCGGGGTCATCGCCGGACTAGCCGGGGCACCGGCCGCATTGCTCGGATCGTTCCTCGGACAATGGATCCCCGAGCGTCAAGCCAGTTGGCTCTTTGCCGCCCTCATTCTCTACGCAGCCATTCAAATGGCCATGCGCGCGCTGCGCGAAGTCAAGGCCGATCCCGGGAAGTAGGCAGCTAGCCGCAGGCGGTGGCCGGTGGGTTAGGTGTCCACAGCAGGACGCGGAGTGCTCGCCCAGTCAGTTGCCCGTGCACTGCGCGCTCGAGTGAGTTGCTCCTGGGCAACATCGCGAACGGTCTCGCTGGGAAAGTAGAGGGCCTCCACGGAAACTGGACCCGGAGCTATATCGACGCGCAGCGAGGACAATCCCAGTGCCCGTTGGTATGGCCCCTGACTGATCGACACCGACTGAGTCCTGGCGTGCGGAACGACCGAAATGTGACGGGTCACCAAACCTCGCCGTGTGACGAACACCAGGTCATCGGAGCCATACGCGAGTTGGCTGTACTGAATGGGCGCGCGCCATCGAGTTCGCGGCCCCGCACTAGTCAGCGGTATCGCCGCGACGTCGACCCCAGGCATGACTTGAGCGAGCAGCTCACGAGCCACCTCATGAGTGGCAACGGGCACCAGTGTCGTGGTCGCGAGCGAACTCTGGGCATCGCCGTCACCCGATGAGGAGACACCCGCGACCGTCAGGCGGATGCGGACCCAGCCGAGGCGACGCCACAACAGCGGCTCAACGATATCTACCGCCGCGACGCGACCGTAGGGGACAGTCTGCGCGGTCTTGGTCAGCAGCCCGCGGCGCAGACGGACTCCGTCTTTTCCCTTGGCGACGGTGAAGCCATAAAGCGCAAGAAACTCGCTAAACACGAGGAAGATTGGGATACCACCAGTGACCGGAAGCAACGCAATCCCGGCGGCACCTTGAGTCCAAAAAACAGTGAGGATGACGAGAACGGTCAGCAGCAGGAGGCCAAGAGTGACCGTTCTTAGCAGCAACGAGGTGATCAACTCGCTGGTCTTCACCGTGAGGATCACGTCCTCCGGAACGGCCGGGGCCCCCTGCTCTTCATGGCTCACCCCGGCTGACTTCGCCAGTAGCACCCGGCGCATCGCAGTCGCCTCGCCCAGCGTTAGATACGCCATCGACACCTTCGAGTCAGCGCTGCCCGCTACCTCGATTCGCACCACCGCCAGCCCAAACATCCGAGCGAGCAATGGCTGCTCAACGTCCACCGCTTGCAGTCGGGACAGCTGGACTTTGCGTTCGTTGCGCTGCAGCAATCCCTCGTCGATTCGCAGGTTGCCACTGGAATCGAACCAGTACGTATAGCGGCGCCACTGCAGGTAGCGCACGGCAAAGACAGCAAAGAACGCAACAACGATCACGCCAGGGGCGATCGGAACGTTGCCAACATCTTGGTTCCACAACCATGCCCCGTTGAGGAAGAACGAAGCGACAAATAACGCCGGAATGAGTGGCAGTGACGAGACAATGGGACTCAACGGATGCAGTTGCCGGGTCCGTCCGTCCGCCGGGTCGTACGCGTCCTGCTGCTCGAATGGCAGGGCGAATGGCGTTTCATCGGAACTCAAGTCCGGCTCGGAGTCCAGTTCTGAGTCCGGCTCGGAGTCCAGTTCTAGTCCAGTTCTGACTCGAACTTCGGGGCCGGTTCCGGCTCAGGTTTCGGCTCGGGTTTCGGCTCAGAGGAAAAGTCTGGCTGACTCACAGGCCCGCCGCTCGCTGCTCGCCTAGATGCGCCAATCGGTCGCGCAGCGCTGATGCCACCTCGGGCGTCAAACCCGGAATTACTGCATCAGACGTCGCTGCCGCGGTGTGTAACTGGAGTTGGGCGATGCCGAAGTAGCGGTCTATAGGTCCAGCACCAACATCGACTAGCTGCATCCGACCATAGGGGACGATGACGAGTCGCTTGAACATAAATCCGCGTGTAACGATCAGATCGTCTTCGCGCTCGGAATACGCCCAGGACTTCGTGCGCCGGGCGATGAACCAGAGTCCCCACGCGTAGACAAGCACCGCCACGATTCCGACAGCCGCAGATACCCACCCAGGAACTTCCGGAATGACCAGCAGGAGCACGACGAGAGCGGCGGCGAACGGCACAAAGATCGACCAACTCACCCAGCGAGCGGGCGTCAGCTTAGGGCTAACCCGCTGCCAGTCAACGTTGGTGGGCGCGAAGGTCTCATCGATCTCAGTGTTCACGTGCCTAGTCTGCCTGCTGCCATGACAAGCAGCTAGCTGCGCCACCGTCGCTAAGGCGCGACGGTGTCGCCGCCGGGTTCAGCACTGCCTGGCGCATAGGCTGACCGCGTGAGTACAACCCTGCGAACACGGTTCGCCATTTCGGTTGGCCGAGCGGCAGCCGCAGCATCGCGAATCGCCGGACGCGGCGAGGGAATGGTGGTGGGTGGCAAGGTAACGCTGCGGCTCGCCCCCAAAGCCATCGCCGACTTGGCGAACGGCAGAGTGGCTGCCCTGGTATCGGCAACAAACGGGAAGACCTCCACCACCCGCCTGCTGGCAAACGCCGTCGAACAACTCGGGCCAGTGTTGACCGCTCAAACCGGAGCAAATATGACCTCCGGCGTGGTGACGACGTTGGCGAACGGTGGACCAGACACCGTGGCAATCCTTGAGGTCGACGAGGCGTACCTACCCATGGTCACTGCCGACACCCACCCACGGGTCATCCTGCTGGGAAACCTCAGCCGTGATCAGCTCGACCGGATGAACGAAGTCGCTATGACAGCCCGTAAGTGGCGCAAAATGCTGGCTGAGAATCCGGCCGTGACGGTCGTGGCCAACGCAGACGATCCCGTCGTAACCTTTGCCGCCGAACAGGCACCTCACGTGGTCTGGGTCGCTGGCGGACAAGTCTGGACTGCTGACTCGGCCGTCTGCCCAGAGTGCGGAACACTGCTGAGCCGCGAAGGCGTCGAGTGGGAGTGTTCCGGCTGCGGACGATCGAGGCCCACGCCAACGTGGCTGCTCGATTGGCAAGACGGGCGGGGCACGGCGATCGCGCCTGACGGGCAGAGGTACGACCTAAGTGGGCTGCGTCTGCCTGGACGCTTCAACGCGAGCAACGCGACGATGGCGCTGGCAGTTTGTGGTCAACTGGGGCTCAATCTGCCGGAATCAGTCGAGCGCATGTGCCAGGTCGAGGCTGTCTCCGGCCGCTACGCGATTGTCGACGTCGGCGCACTCCGGATCCGGCTGCTACTAGCTAAGAACCCTGCCGGCTGGACGGAACTCATCGACGTGATGCCACCCGCACCGACCCCGGTCATCGTCACGATCAACTCCAATGCGGCAGATGGGCGCGATCCGTCCTGGCTCTGGGACGTACCGTTCGAGAGATTGCGCGGCCGGACGGTGATTGCGACCGGCGATCGGCGTCGAGATTTGGCCGTGCGCCTACTGCACGCCGAGGTTGATCACGTCGTCATCGCCGACCCCTACGCAAGGAATGCGCCGCTGCCGCCCGGTGCTGCCGACCTCGACATCATCGACAACGCTGCGACCTACACCGGATTCCACGCCCTGCGAACCAGGGCTGCTCGGGAGGAAACAAAGTGACCGAATCACAGGTTCGCATCGTGTCGATCTACCCAACGTTGCTGGGCACCTACGGCGATGGAGGCAACGTCCTGGCACTGCGACACCGAGCACGCTTGCACAATATTGCCGTGTCAATCCACGAGGTGACTCCGGGCGACCCGGTACCAGCCGATGCCGACCTATACGTGATCGGTGGCGGCGAGGACACTGCCCAAGTTGCGGCAGCAAACGCGCTACGTGCTGACGCAGGGCTAGCAACTGCAGTAGATCGCGGGGCGACGGTGCTGGCCATTTGCGCGGGTTACCAGTTGATCGGCAACGAGTTCCCTGACGCGCTTGGTGCCCCGGCTCCAGGTGTGGGAATCATCGACATCACCACTGACCGGTTGCCCCAGCGAGCCGTGGGCGAGCTCGTGGCGAAACCGGCACCTGGCGCGCCGACCGGCCTGACCGACTTCTTCACCGGCTACGAGAATCACGCCGGGGCAACTCACCTGGGTGCCGGGGTCCGACCGCTGGCGAGTGTCGAGTCGGGAATCGGCAACGGCGATGGGACCGAGGGAGCGGTGGCCGGTCGGGTGATCGGCACGTACCTGCATGGACCCGCGCTTGCCCGCAACCCACAACTCGCCGATCAGCTCTTGAGTTGGGTCACAGATCGCGAACTGGCCGAAATCGTCGAGGATGACGTCGCGGCACTGCGTCGAGAGCGAATCGACTACGTCGCACGCAACTCCTGATCAGCGGCGGTAGTCTGGAACGAAACCGGCAGGACCCAACCGTCACCGCATTTTGTAGTCTGCGACCGCCCCCGACCGAGTCGATCAGCAACCTTACGCTCGGTATTGCCAGCAGCATCACAACTCACGATCCCCAAACGAGTCTGCTCTGGGTGCATCCATCCTGCCTCGGCCTTAGCTGTCAACTAGTCTGAGCGGGCACAAGAGCTATCTCAACGGAATCGCACCAGCATCACCCGCTCCTTGGGAGGCCCAATGTCGACCTCCCACATGCAGCGCAAGCAGTCGGCGTTCCTGACTGCTGGTGCTCTGTCCCACGCAGGGACCATGATCGCCCTGTTGGCCACTACGGTGATGGCCGCTGACAGCGCACCGAGTCCAAGCCAAGCTGGATTCCGGGTCAGCGCGATGCTGTCGCTGGCATTTACTGGCGCAGCCCTTGGGCTGCCATATACGAGTGTGCTTACGTCTCGCCTTGGTACCCGCAGAGCGTACGCGAGCACGCTGGTCACGTCGGCGTTGATCTATGCCGGGGTGGTGGTCCTACTCTTCGCGGGGGTGCAGCCTTACCCCGTGCTCTTGGTGACCGCTCCCTTTGTCGGGGCACTGACTGGCCTGCGCATGCCCCTGAATCAGATGATGCTTCGTAGCTATTCGGAACCGGACAAGATGCGTAGTTCGGAAGCCAGGTTCACCATGGTTGGTGGGATCGCGGCCATCGTTGGTGCTCCAGTTGCGGGAATCATGATCGATACAGTGGGACCGCTGTGGTGTCTGGTCGTGAACTGCTTGTCATATATGGGGCTGATCCTTGTGGCCGCGCTCGTTTCCCCAATCACAGAACCCGCGCTCCCCGGGGCCGTTCACGCGCCGTGGCGCTCGGCGGTCCGCGCTTTGAAGAGCCAACGCGAACTTCGGCGCGCTGCGCTCGCTGGGGTACTCGCAGCTTCCGTGTTGGGTCCGTTGCTGCAGCTAATTGTTCCCGTGGCCCGCGTGCTGGGTCACGGCTTGGCTACCCATGCTGGCTTGATGCTCGCGTGTGTGCACGTGGGGGCGATCTTGACGCCCATCGTCGTCACGTTTGCAGCACGTCGCCCCATGACTAGTCTGCAGGCTGCCGGACGCGGATACGCCTTTGCTGGGGTCGTTCTCATCGTCAATGCGATGCTAATCGTCGCGTTGAGTGGGACCGTCGAATTCCTGGCGTTGTGCGCGGTCCTCATCGCCTTCGGACTCTTTTACTACGTGGGAAACAGCTTCAATGTTGCCGGTATCCAAGAAGTCTCATGCGACGAAAACCGGGTGCTGAACATGTCGGTCTACTTCCTTGCCGTGGCCGTGGGTATGCCGGTGGGGTTGCTCATCTGGGGCCAGCTGATCGATCGATTCGGCGCCGAGGCAGCGATCTTGACTGCAGGCTGTGCCGCCTGTGCGGCCATGGTTCGACTGTCGATCTCGCTGTCCCGAGAGCGCCGCCGGGTCGCCAACACGGCGCCCGATCACGAACCGGCGCGGCGACGCGAGCCGTAGTCCCACGTGGTCGCACCCAGTTGGCAGATCGCGTCCGCGGTGTTACGCCGGAACCCGCCGTACCAACCCACGCGGGGCCGATACAGCGGGTTCCATGCGCCAGCGCGCTGGCGGCGGAACTGCTACTAGCTACTCTGGCCAGTCGAGCAGTAGGCCAGAACCTCCGGCGGCAGCCCGGCACTTGCCGTTCCGCACACACGGTCAGAGTCAATGACCTCCCACGCGCCGTTCTTCGTTTCTAGAAACAGCACGGTTGGACCGGGCTTGAACTGAACGGCTGCAATCTCGCCGCCGCCGGTCGACCCACAGTTGAACTTGACGATGTTTGCACCGTCCGGAATCGCCCCAGCAATCGACTCCTTCGTACAGGTCGCCGAACCGCCACCGGTGCTCGTCGGACTTCCACTTGGCGATGCCGAGGTGGCCGTCGGCTCGGGTGTCGGACTAGCAGATGCTGCGTTATCCGACGAGCTTGAACATCCGGCGACCACAAGTGTGGCGGCACCGGCCATGGACAGTGCAGCAACGAGCTTGCCGGACTTTCGGTAGTAGCGCATTCTTCCTCCTGACGGCACCCGATTCGACGCACCTTGCGCGCGACCCTAGAAAACGGACACCTCGGGTAGTTCTAGCGCCTCGAGGTGGCGTCATCGCGGTTCGCCGCGCCGTCGAAGCAGCCAACCCGATTTGGCGCGATGTCGAGAACGGACTACTTCGCAGCCTCATCTAGGCGACGCAGGGCCGCGACCACTAGGTCGCGATCCGTCGTGCGCCACATCGGTGGCAGCGACTTGAGCATGAGCGACCCGTACCCCTTGGTGTGCAGTCGAGGATCCAAAATCGCCACCACGCCGCGATCCTGGGCGCTTCGAATGAGCCGCCCGGACCCTTGGGTCAACATCAATGCTGCCTGGTTGACGAACACCTCCCGAAACCCGCTACGACCAGCCTCATCAGCATGTGCCCGGCGCGCTGCCGAGAGCGGATCGTCCATTGGGGCAAAAGGAATTTTGTCGATCACCACCAGCGTGCAGGCAGATCCAACCACGTTGAGCCCGGCCCACATGCCCATCGTCGCGCACAGGACGCTGGTTTCGTCCTCGGCAAACTCCGCCGCGAGAACCGCCGCAGGCAACTCCCCGTGCTCAAGCACCGTGAGCTTGGTGTGCTTGCGCAGGTGAGTGGCAGCATTTCGAGCGGCGTTCGTTGTCGTGAACAGCGCAAGTGTCCGACCTCCAGCCGCCTGCACTAGGTCAGTGAGTTCGTCGAGAACCGCTGCGGTGTGATCGGCCCGTTCCTTGCCGACGGGTTCGGCGATATCAGTCGGGATATAAAGGATCGCCTGTCGGGCGTAGTCGAACGGGCTTCCGACGTCGACCCCGGTCCATGTCGTTACCAGGGGTTCGTCATCGAGTCCTTGGGTCGGTGGATCGATGAGTCCCATCATCGCAGCGGTGGGCTCGAAGTCCCCCGCGACGCTCGCAGTCGCTGACGTAGCGACCAGACCTCTGGCCCCGACGCGCTCGCGAAACTTTCGGCCAACCTCGAGCGGCGCGGCCCGCAGGATCGAGGGTCCAGCGTCGCGATCCAGCGATGACCAACGCACCATCAACTTGTTGGGTTTGCGCACAGCGGCGAGGGCATCGGCCAGATCGCCGAGTTGGCCCCGCGCGAGTTGTATTGCGGTGGTTTCGGGCGTCACTCCCCCGTCAACTGTCGCCTCTTTCTTTGCGATCTCGTCTAGATCGCTCGATAGCCCATTAACTCGCTTTTCAAGGGCCTCCAGTGGCCCTCGCAAATCTGGGGGTAACTCATCGTCCCAACGTTGCGCAGGCAAGTCCGATAGCGCTGCAATGACGGCACCGGCATCGGCCAGTGCAGCCTGGGCCCGATCGGTGGCGCTCTGGTTCGTCTTGGGGACACGACGGCTGGCGTTGAGCACGATCCGTTCCAGCGTCCCGGCAAAGATCTCCGCTCCCCAAGCCGAGGAGAGATAGTCCTGGAGTTCGTGAACCTCATCCACCACGATTACGTCTCGATCGTCGAGGATTGGGTTCGGTGACACCAAGTCAGCGGCTAGCAATGCGTGGTTAGCGACGACCACGTCGGCCACGCGGGCACGGGCGCGGGCCGCCTCGGCCAGGCAATCCTCGCCGAATGCGCAAGTCCGAGCCCCCCGGGCAACCAGCGGCGTCTGTGGACACCTGAGACCAGACACGGTCCGGCGCACTTGGCCCGTCGCTACGATCACCTGATCGGGGTTCGGTCGCGGCCCAGTCCAACAGCTCGTTGAGGGCAACAAGATCGGCCGAGGTCGGCCTACGTACGGGAGTCGCAGAAATCGGCTCCGGGGGCGGTACCGGTATTCCGAGATCGAGGGCTTCTTCGACAGGTTCGTCCTCGGCGGGTGGCGCCTTCTCATCAAGGCGGCGCAGCTCATCGACCTTCGCCAAACAGAGGTAGTTCGAGCGACCCTTGAGTGACACAGCAGTAATCGGTTTGCCCGAGCACCCGAGGTGCGAACGTCGGCGATCAGTGGCACGTCACTTGCCACCAACTGATCCGACAGTTGCTTGGTCGCCGTCGATACGACGACCGAGCCCCCAGCACCCAAAGCGCCGCACAGGTAGCCAGTGACTTACCCGTGCCCGTTCCAGCCTGCACGATGAGCGGCTCACCGGTAACGGTGGCGGCTGCTACCAACCGGGTCATCTCGTGCTGCTGCGGGCGATCCTCCGCCGACGCGTGGTTCGCGATTACTGCGTCGAGTAGCGCAACCGCCGTATCTTCGGCGTCTTGAACGCCGGAGCGTTGCGCGGCGGTGTTGGCAATAGGCACCCCCTAAGTGTCCACTGTCGGCCCCATAGAACAATGCAGGGCAGAGCACACTGTGGAAATCACCTCTGGAGGAATCATGAAATCCGACGTTGCTGCGTCATATGTCACCCGCATCGATCACGTTCGGCATCGCCGTCCGCGATCTTGATGCCGCCAAGGAGTTTTACGCGAAATCACTTGGCTTGCAGTCAATTCCACGAAGAGGTGAACGAGGAACAGGGCGTTCGCGAGGCAATGCTGGCAGTGGGTGAATCCGGGTCGTGCATTCAGCTACTCGCTCCCCTATCCGACGACTCACCAATCGGGAAGTTCCTCGCACGCAGCGGCGAGGGCATCCAACAGATGGCGTACACCGTGAGCGATATGGACGCCCTGTGCGCCCATCTGCGTGATGTTGGGTGTTCGCGTCCTTTACGACACTCCCAAGCGAGGCACAGCCAACAGTCGTGTCAACTTCGTCCACCCGAAGGATGCCGGTGGGGTCCTATCGAACTGGTAGAACCGGCCACGACTTAGGACTGACATTGAGCCGTTCGCTTGCCTACAGCCTCCTCGATGAGATCTTCAATCGCATCGAGGATCTGGGTCATGAGCTACGGCCCTATTGGATCTTGATTGTCATCGCTGTATCACGCTAGTGGGTGCTGTTCATGTCGGTGGCTGTTCATCGTTGGATTGGTGAAGAAGCTCCTAGTCGTTCACGGTTCTCACCGCGGTGATCCTGCTCGGCTTTCTCGCAGCTTGGTACTTTTCCGGCAGCCGCGCCGGCTGGGCTAGTCACCTACCCTCTACGGGCACGCCGTGTCAGCCGTTTGGCACAGTAGACGAAGGTCGATCGACCAGTTATCGCTTGGTTAGCAGTCAAAAACCGAAGGGAACAACCGAACGTGCAGCAGATCCTCGACGCGATTATGGCCGGAGATACTCCGAAGGAAGACTTCGCGAATATCGACGTACCCGAGAGCTACCAGGCAATTACCGTCCACAAGGACGAGGTCGACATGTTCGAGGGGGAGAAGATCACGCGACAAGGACCCCGCGAAAGTCGCTACACCTAGACAACGTTCCCGCTGCCCGAACTCGGCCCAGGTGAGGCCTACGTCGCAGTGATGGCTCGGCGCATCAACTACAACACTGTGTGGACCTCGATCTTCGAGCCGGTCTCCACCTTCGGGTTCCTGAAGCGCTACGGCAAGAGCCACCCGTTGGCCGCCCGACACGACCTGCCCTACCACATCATCGGTTCCGACGCGGCTGGCGTTGTGCTCAAGACCGGTCCCGGCGTGAACGCCTGGAAACCCGGCGACGAGGTTGTCGCCCACTGCCTGTCACGTCGAGTTGGAATCTCCGCTCGGCCACAACGACACCATGCTTGACCCGGAACAGCGGATCTGGGGCTTCGAGACGAACTTCGGTGGCCTGGCCCAGATCGCCCTGGTGAAGTCCAACCAGTTGCTGCCAAAGCCCAATCACCTGACCTGGGAAGAGGCAGCCGCACCGGGCCTGGTGAACTCCACCGCCTACCGTCAGTTGGTCTCACGCAACGGCGCAGGCATGAAGCAGGGCGACGTCGTCCTGATCTGGGGGGCCTCCGGTGGACTGGGCTCCTACGCAACCCAGTACGCCGTAAACGGTGGCGCGATCCCGATCGCTGTGGTCTCCAGCGAGGAGAAGGCCAGACATCGCACGTGCGATGGGCGCTGAACTGGTCATCAACCGCCGCGAAGAGGGCTACAAGTTCTGGAAGGACGAATCAACGCAGGATCCCAAGGAGTGGCTGCGGTTTGGCAAGCGGATCCGGGAACTAACCGGCGGCGAGGATGTCGACATCGTCTTTGAGCACCCAGGCCGGGAGACCTTCGGGGCGTCGGTGTTCGTGACCCGCAAGGGCGGCACGATCGCCACCTGCGCTTCTACCAGCGGCTACATGCACGAGTACGACAACCGCTACCTGTGGATGAACCTCAAGCGCATCGTCGGGCTCACACTTCGCGAACTACCGCGAGGCCTACGAATCGAACCGACTCATCGATCGCGGTCTGGTTCATCCGACGCTGTCCAAGACCTTCTCCCTGGAGGAGACCGGAGCGGCGGCCAACGAGGTGCACCACAACCTGCATCAGGGCAAGGTCGGTGTGCTCTGCCTGGCTCCCGAAGAAGGCCTCGGGGTGCGCGACCACGAGAAGCGCGCCAAGCACATCAACGAGATCAACCGCTTCCGCGAAGAGGACTAGCACGAAGCTCTAGCTAGAGAACTGCTAGCTAGAGAACCACTAGCTAGAGAACGTAGCCAGACAAGCCGCGACTCGGTGGGCGAAAGCCTACTTGGTTGCGGCTTTCTTGGCGGGAGTCTTCTTAGCTGCCGTCTTCTTGGAAGCAGCCTTCTTAGCTGCAGCCTTCTTGCAGGAGCCTTCTTAGCTGCAGCCTTCTTCGCAGGAGTCTTCTTTGCAGGAGCCTTCTTAGCTGCCGTCTTCTTCGCAGGAGTCTTCTTAGCAGGGGCTTTCTCTGCGCTGACCTTTTTGGCGCTAGCCTGCTTGGCGGAGGCCTTCTCCCCCGTCTTGGCTGCGGCGGCGGCCACTAGCTCGGCGAACCCTGCTTCGATTCCCCGAACCAGGACGTCAATGTCCGCGGCGTCTCGCCGTCGCCCGTCACACCAATGTCGAGCGTGTCCAGGTAGGACGTGATACCGACGATGATGCGCATCGACCCCTCGATCGGAATGATCGGAATAGATGCCTTCGCCTCTCGCCCCATGATGTATAGCGGGACCATTGGACCAGGCACGTTGGTGATGAGCGTCTCGCTGAAGTAGCCGGTCAACGCACTGACGTTGGCCATCACGAACTCCTGCAGGGGCGCTGGGGTGACGACCTCGCTTGCCTTCACGAGCTCGTCGGCAATCACCGGCAGCATGCTGTTCTTGCTGTGCTTAGTGGAGTCCTGATGGAGCGCATGCGCTTGAGCGGATCCATGTCACCAAGGGGCAATGGCGCGGGCAAGATTCCGACCTGATTGTTGGACACAAAGTCCTTGCGCAACGAGACCGGCATGACGGCTCGCAGTGTGCGATTACTGGGATCCTCCCCCGAACTCCAGGAGTCTGCTGAATCCGTAGGCCACACTAGCGAGCACCATGTCGTTGATCGTTACACCCTTGAACGCCTTACGCGCTTGTTTCACGTCCGTCAGCGAGAACTGGCCGCCGACCCAACGACGTTTGGCTGACACGTGGCCAGTGAGTTCAGAAGGACGTCGGGGAGCGAGGGCGATCAACGAACGGACGGTATCGGGGTACGTCGAGATGAACTTCCCGAAGGTATCGAATCCCTTCTCCAGCGATTGAATCGCTTTGGTGGTGATCTCGTCCACCTTGTGTTCTGCCTCGATCTGTTCGTCCTGTTCAGACTCCTTGGGGGCCATCATTAGTTTGATGCCATCTGCCAATCGGAATGAACCATCGGCACTGAGATCGATCAGTTCGCCGATCAGAATGAGCGCACCTTGGCCGTCAGCGATGCTGTGATGCAGACGAATAATCAGGGCCCACTCGTCAGCGCTGTATCCGCTAACCAAGGTGGCATCCCACAGTGGTCGTGCGCGGTCCATTGGCACTTCCATGAGGCTGGAGACGACGGTGTCGTAGCTGTCGCCTTTAGGCAGCGTGACCTCCTTGACGTGGTGGTCGAGGTCCGGATCGACCGAGACCCACTTGGACTGGCGCAGCTTGGTCCTGCTCGGTTGCACCCGCTGGTGCAGCCGCTCCATCTTTGGCAGTCGCTCGCTGATGAAGGCTTTGACCTCGGCCAAGGTTGGGGCATGACCGGAAACGACCAGCACGGCTCCCACCGCGACTGAGGGCCCAGAGGTTTCGATATCGAGAAAGGCCGAGTCCATCGAGCTGAGGCGATCCATTACTACTCCCTGGTGCAAGGTGTGTGCGCTTAGAGCGGCAATGGCCGCCGGATCCATCTCACCGCACCGAGGTACTACTTCGCAGCTTGGCGACGCTGCGCAGACACCCGTTTAGATCGAACGCAACCAACTGGCGATGACGGCTGCCACTTGATTCGGCGCCTCGATCGTCGTGAGATGCCCACTGTCCGGAATTGTCGCCAGCGTCCCATTGGCAGCTACGGCCACCATCTTGGCTACCTCAGCAGGGGTCGATAGAACATCATCGCTACCAACGATGCCGAGCACCGGTCCGTCAAAGTCGCGAATCACGTCGAAGGAGTCCGGACGAGCTGCCATCGCTCGCTGAACCCACGCAATAACCTTCGGATCGTTCTCATCAATCATCGCCGTGACCGCGTCAACCACCTGCGGATCACTAGCTCGGGTACGGGGCCCGAGGAGTTTGGGCATCATCGCCTCAGCCACCCAGCCACTGCCGTCCTGATCAACGCGGTCCGCGAATGCGAGTCGACCCTGAGCCGCCTCCTGCGGATCAGCAGAGGCCTTGGTATCGGCCAAAATCAGCCCAGCGACTGTCCGGGTGACGTCGCAGAACATTCATCGCGACGTATCCCCCGAGGCTCAGCCCGCCCACGATGGCTGGTTCTCCCAATCGCATGATCTGCTCAGCAACGTCGTCAGCAAGGGCGTCGAGAGAGGCACGCACCGGAATCTGGCGAACGTCGCTGCCGAACCCGCGGAAATCAGGCGCAAATACAGTCGAACCCGAGTTCTCTAGTTCCTCCGCGACGGGCAGCCATACTCGACGGTCAACGGGGAACGCGTGGAGCAAGACGATCGGAGCGCTGGACACTACGGCATCACCGACAAGCCGCCATCGACAACCAACTGCTGACCGGTCATGAAGCTCGCGGCATCACTGGCTAGAAATACGGCTGGTTGGGAGATCTCCTCGACCTGACCCCATCGCAGCATCGGCACTCGAGCCAGCAGCGCCTCCTCGGTGGACTGGCTATCGCGCAGGAAGTCGGTGAGGTCGGTCTCGATCCATCCGGGCACCAACGAGTTGACTCGAACGCCTGCGTGCGCCCATTCGATGGCCAGCGTCTTCGTCAACGAGCTGACAGCCGCTTTGGCCGCTCCGTAGTGTGCCATGAACGGCGTACCCGCCAAAGATGCGACGCTGGACACGTTGATGACCGATGCGTTATCGGCGGCGGACAAGTACGGGAATGCGGCCTGGCTGGCATGGAAGATCGACTCGACGTTGAGGCTGAAGGTCTTTTGCCAGCCGGAGAAGCGCATCGCGGCCAACGGGGACGAGAACGAGTTGCCACCGGCGTTGTTGACGAGAACGTCGAGACCATCAAGTTGCTCGGCGGACTGTTCAACTGCCCCGCGGACAGCGTCAGCATCCAAGACATCTGCCGGGACCACGACGGCCCGCCGACCGAGCGCCTCGATCTCCGCTGCAACTTGTCCGAGCTTTTCCGCATCACGCGCCGAGATGGCGACATCAGCACCCGCCCGCGCGAACGCCAAAGCGATCCCTCGCCCGATTCCACGCGAGGCTCCTGTTACGAGCGCTTTGCGTCCGTCTAGTTCGAAGCTCAAAGGTCCGTCCACCTTTCCATTGGCCCGTCCCATTCCTGGGGTAGGGCTCGTGTTTGAGGATTAAGCGCACCGGGAGCAACAACCCGGACGATCTCATTCAACACGAAGCTCACTCTGGGTTCGCCGACCCATAGGTGTTTGGCACCAACTCCGGTGATGAGGCGCGCGGCCGGGAAGGGGCTCAAACGCTGCTTCGGCAGCCTCCGGGCGCAAGTAGTCGTCAAACTCGGGAATTAGCGCAATCACCGGTAGGCCGCGTACCTGCCACGCCTGCAGGTCGGAGGGCATCGAGTAGCGCAGTGGCGGACTAATGAGGATCGCCCCCTCGACTGGCTCCACCTCTGGGTGCTTGAGGATCACGTCGGTCCCGAAGGACCATCCCACTAGCCACGGAGTCGGCAGCCCGCGGGAGTGCGTGTACTCAACTGCCGCAGCGAGGTCCAGGCCCTCGAGTTGCCCAGCGTCGAATGACCCCTCGCTTCGACCCATCGGCGAGCGGGTCCCGCGGGTATTGAATCGAAGGACGGCGATACCGGCGAGGGCGGGAAGCCGCCACGACGCTTTACGAACGAGGTGCGAATCCATCGAACCGCCCGCCGTGGGCAGTGGGTGAACGAAGATGATTGTCGCCACTGGGTCAACGCCGACTGGGCGCGCCAACTCCCCAACGAGTTCAACACCGTCAACTGTCCGCAAAGTGACGGGCTCGCGAATGGCTGGTAGCACGCTATTCGCTCGAATCAGATCCACCGTAACCGCTCCCCCCACTTAGATTGCCCGCCGCTACGCACCGGGGTGAGCACGGCGCCAACACGGCGTATGCCAGTGCCTTCGGTCGTGCACCGAGTTCGGCCACACCTCTTGCCAGGCAACGATGTGCGGCGAGCCGACCGCGATGTCTTGCTGACACCTCGGGCATACGTACACCTTGCGCGCGGCTTGTCCCGTAACGGGTCGCCACACCCACTCGCTGGGTTCGTTCGGCCTACCTGCCACGCACCAAGACTAGCCCGATGGCTCAGATTGCGACTCGAGGCCACAATCGCCTTAGGAGTAGCTGAGGAATCCCTCGCCAGTCTTGCGGCCGAGCTTGCCCTGCTCGACGACCTCGACCAACCCGGCAGCCGGGGTGTAGCAAGGGTCAGCGAACTCGTCCACAATCGTGCGCTGAATGGCCAGTGATACGTCGTTGCCGACCACATCGAGTAGTGCGAACGGTCCGAGCGGCAGCGACTGCCACGCCTTCATCAACGGGTCGAGCGTGTCAATCGAGGTCAGTTCCAAGTCGACCGCGTTTACGGCGTCGTTGAGGTAGGGGAACAACAGGAAGTTGACGATGAATCCTGCCCGATCGCCGCACAGTACTGGGTGCTTACGGACACGCTCACACAGCGCGACAACCGTATCGCGGACTTCGTCGGAGGTGGCCTCGCCAGATACGACCTCGACCAGCTTCATGATGGGTGCTGGGTTGAAGAAGTGCATTCCGATGACATCCTGCGGGCGAGTCGTCGCGGCCGCCAAGTCATCGATGCTCAAGCTCGATGTCGTCGTGGCGAGGATGGCTCCGGGCTTGCATACCCGATCGAGTGTCTCGAAGAGCTGCTTTTTTGTGTCGAAGTCCTCGACGATCGCCTCAAGCACCAGGTCGACCCGCGCGAGGTCCTCGTGGGCGGTGGTTCCGCAGACTCGAGCCAGGACTGCGTCGCGATCAACCTCGGACAGTCTCCCCTTGTCGACTGCACGATTCAGTGACTTCTCCAGAGCGGCCCGAACTTTGTCGACCTTCTCCTGCGAGCGGGCGATGTACACAACGTCTATCCCCGACTTAGCGAATACCTCGATGATGCCGGTGGCCATCGTTCCGGTACCCACGACGCCGACTAGTTTGACCTCTCGCAATGCGGCGCTTCCTTCATCTGCGACCACTGCCTCATCGGCCACGACCTCATCGGATCCGGGCGCGGCAAAGGTGTAGAACCCGGCACCGCTGGCTTGTCCGGTATTACCCTGCGCTGCGCGTGAGGTAATCGCGGACGACGCAGCATGGCGAGGATCGCCGCTGACTTCGTAGAGAACATCGAGGATCGCCGCAGCTTTGTCCAACCCAATCGCGTCAAGCTGACGCAGCGGACCGACCGGGTAGCCGCAGCCGAAGCGCATTGAGGCGTCAATGTCGTCACGAGTCGCGTAGCCCTGTTCGAGCATCTTGGCTGCCTCGTTCAGATACGCGAACCAAATCCCAGCGGCCAGCGCCTCGCTACCCGAACTCACAGTGGCGCCCTCGGCACCAGTGACGATGACCCCGGTTCCGCCTAGTACGCCAGCGACCTGAGCGCTGGCATCAAAGACACCATTAAGACCGGCAGTGGAATCCGAGGACATACCTACTCCTTGTTCGATGATCGATGGTTGAGCTATTCGGGTAATCGGGCTGTGCAAGCGTGACACCGTGCCAAGCGAGAGCCCACAGCAGTTAATGAGTGTGGCAAATACGCCAACACCGCCGGTGCATTGGGTAGGGATGCCTCGCTCGTTGCACGTCTTGCCCATGGTGATGTCGCAGCGGCGCTAAGGTGAGGCGCGTTGTTTAGTCGGCGTTTCGGATCCAACCGCGGGGGATGGCACATGAAGCGATGGTCACCGCTGATCGCATTGGCGATCGCGCAGTTCGTGATGGTCTTGGACCAATCTGTGATGAACGTGTCGATCAGCGCACTGGTGGAGGATTTCGACACCAGTGTGACGACGATTCAGGGCATCATCACCCTCTACTGCCTCGTCATGGCAATGTTCATGATGACCGGCGCAAAGATTGGCGACCGGATCGGCAGGCGGCGTGCCTTCGTCATTGGACTCGTTGTCTACGGGTGCGGGTCAGCCATTACCGCGATCGCCCCGTCCGTCGTAGTTCTTGCCTTTGGATGGTCGATTCTTGAGGGCCTCGGTGCGGCTTTGGTGCTACCTGCGATGGCAGCTCTCATCGCTGGAAACTTCGAAGGCGACCAACGCAAGATTGCCTACGCCGTCATCGGTGGAGTCGCGGGTGCAGGTATCGCAATCGGGCCGATCCTCGGCGGCTGGGCTACCACTGAGGTGACGTGGCGAATCGTCTTCGTAGGCGAGGTGCTGCTGGTACTGCTGATCTTGGCGATGACCCCGCGGGTAGTGGATACCGTGCTCACCGGGAAGCGTCCGCAACTGGACTACCTCGGAACAGCACTCTCGTCGTTGGGTCTTGGCGCCATTGTGCTGGGGACCCTGCAGTCGAGTACGTGGGGGTGGGTCGCGCCCAAGGAGTCCCCCATCGAGCCGTTCGGCTTCTCGTTGACCCTTTTTGTGATCACTGCGGGCGGCCTGCTGCTGTGGGCCTTCGTCGCCTGGCAACGGCACCGTGAAGCCTCTGGCAACGATCCACTTGTCCACTTGAGCTTGCTTAGAGTGCCGCCGCTTCGCTCTGGATTGATGGGCTTATTCACTCAGAACCTCATCTTGATGGGAGTGTTCTTTGTCGTACCGCTGTACCTGCAAATGATCCTCGGACTCAACGCGCTCGAGACTGGTATCAAGATGTTGCCCGTCTCGATCACGATGTTCGTTGCCTCGGCGTTGGGCTCAAGGTTGTCCGCTACGCTTCCAGTGCGCACTATCGTCCGGGCTGGCCTGCTGGTAACGGTCGCCGCGATTGTGCTGCTGGCAGCGACGATCGAACCGACTCTCAAAGATGCCTCGTTCGCTTGGGGGATGGCTCTTCTGGGTGTCGGTATGGGCTTGATGATCTCGCAACTCGGCAATGTTGTGCAGTCCTCAGTGGACGCATCTGGTCGTGGTGAGGCTGGTGGGCTGCAGTACACCGGACAACAACTCGGCTCCTCGCTTGGAGTAGCTCTGATTGGGGCGATCGTGGTTGGTGGCCTGACGAGTTCGTTCGTCGCCAACATCACCTCGGATACACGAATCAGCGCCGAGGTCTCTACCCAAGTCGGCGTCGCCGCCGGAACCGGCGTTGACTTCGTCCCCAGTAATCAGCTAACCGAGGCGATAAGCGCCGCGGGTGTTTCCCCGAGCGAGACCGAAGCCATCATCGATTCCTACGAGGCTGCACAGCTCAAAGCACTCAAGGCTGGACTACTCGCGGCCGGGCTCCTAGCGTTGATCTCGCTGTCCACGACGAGGCAACTCCCCAGCAGCGACCCGCGTAAGCAGAACGTGGATAAACTCGTCTCGGCGGACTAGGCGGGAAAGAACTAGGCGGGAACACTGACATGGCACCTAGCCACCCGGCGGAGGTCGATCTAGAGCAACTCCACCGCCCCAGCTGCGCCGCCCGCATTGATCAGCAGTTGTACGAGGTTATGGCCGCGCCGGTGTCTCCAAGCTTCGACGTGGCTATCGGACGGATCACCAACCTCGCTGACAACTCGAAGCTTTCCATCGCGATGGCTGTGGGCTTGTCCCTAACGGGTCGACGTGGGCGCAAGACCGCTCTTATCGCCACGGCTTCGGTCGCCGTGACCTCCGCAGTGGCGAACCTCGTCGTCAAACCGGTCGCTAGGCGGGCACGGCCCGAGCGCCCCGACGACCACATCAACGCCAGTCCAGGCTCAACGAACGTGCTGATCCCGACCTCGTACTCGTTCCCGTCCGGGCACTCGGCTGCGGCATTCGCGTTCGCGACAGCAGTGTGGCGCGTCTGGCCGCGCGCAGCCGCTATCCCTATCGCCGTGGCAACCACGGTTGGGTACTCGCGCATTCACACCGGCGTTCATTATCCGGCCGATGTGCTGTTTGGCTCGATGCTCGGGTGCGCAGTCGGATTCGCCGTTCCGGATGCCTTCCGGGCGATTGGACGGTTGCACCGGCCCTAGGCGGAGTCCGCGACCTGAGCAAGCTCTTTGCCTGCGGCAATCGCGAACAGCGCCTGCCAGCCGATCGATCGGGCGCGCCTCTTCTCCGATGCCATGATGTTCTCCCTCGGAACGAGAATCCGTAGACCTCCGGGATGGATCCGGAACTCAAGTGGGGGCTTGAGCAATACCGACTCCCCGTCGACCCCCGCCTGAACCTCTTGATCGCCAGACACCACCTGGAAGTTCGCGACCTCGAACTCGTGCAGGTTCGGATCGAGGCCCCCTAAGCTCAGCGTCGACGCTGCGAGAACCCGAGCTGCCTGTCCCCCAGTCTTTGCAGTGACAGCAATGACGCCGAGTCGGCCACTGTCTAGGGAGCGGCGCTGCGACACGTCCAGCGATGGACCGAGCACGTAAGGATTGTTCGACACCATGATCAGGAACGCCCCCTCAATGCGCTCGCCAGTTGGGTCGGTGAACCGCAAGTCGAACGGACTAGCGTCTTGCCCGAGCATTTCTGGGAGTTGCGCCAGCGCGGTGCCTAACTTGTCGTCGCGGTAGTCGTCGCTGGCCACGAGGGTGGCATAGACGCCAAGCGACACATTGTTGACGAAAAGGCGATGGCCGACGCTGGCGTAGTCGACGAGTCGTTCCACCCCGTGCACGAATGCCTCGAGTCCTTTGGCCGGGTCGGCCCGATCTAGACCGAGATCCAGCGCGAAGTGGTTGCGGGTTCCAGCACTAATACATACGAACGGAACATCAGCTTCGACCGCGACGGACGCCACGAGCGCTTGCGATCCGTCACCTCCAGCCATCCCGAGACAGTCCGCTCCGGCGGCAATCGCATCACGAGCCAACTGCTCGAGGTCACTATCCTCACCAAGCTCAACAACCTCGACGCCTAGCTCCCGGGCACGCCGAGCCAGGTCGAACTCCTCGACTTTCCCACCACCAGACTTTGGGTTACAGATGAGAACAGGGTGCCTCGGAACGGCTCGGGCCCGGATCCGGTCGATCTCGTGGAGGTCCCGAACGAGGGCTGCCCGCGCTGATCCAATTCCCAGTGCCAACGTGAACCCGATCAGCAGCAGTCGCAGCACGTCCGGATCGCCTACCCGAATCAACAGCACGGCGGCGAACACTACTGCCACGCCAAGCGCGGCGAGCAGGATTCCTATCAAACGCTGCGAGTTCTGTTCGGTAACGGCTTGCCAACTACCGACCACCGCGCTGGCCAGGCCCAGCAGCGCAGCGATCAGGAACATCGGGTTGTCGATCACGAAAGTGACGGTAAGGACAACGGCCGCCGTCATCGAGGCCAATGAAATCGCGGCCAGCAATCGCCGGGGGCGGCTAGGTCGACTGCGAGCGCAACGATCGATCACCGCGGACTCCACAAAAGCCAAAGTTAGAAGAGCCGGAAGGCATCCTCTACCTGACGCTCCCGTGCTCCGAGTTCTTCGTAATCCAATGTTACGCAGGAAATCCCTCTGTCCTGGGCGAGCACCTTGGCCTGCGGGGCAATGACTTGCGCGGCGAGCACTCCTCGGACCGGACGTAGCAGCGGATCGCGGTTGAGGAACTCCAAGTAGCGTGTGAGCTGCTCAACGCCATCGATTCCGCCGCGGCGCTTCACCTCGACTGCCACCGTTAGGTCCGCCGCGTCTTTGCAGAGCAGGTCAACCGGCCCGATGGGGGTCGGGAACTCTCGGCGGATGAGCCTCCAGTCAGCTCCGAAAACGCTGACGTCGGCGGCGAGCATGCGCTGGAGTTGATCCTCGACACCATCTTTGACCAGCCCCGGCTCTTCACCAAGTTCGTAGCTGATGTCATAGACGACATCGCTGAACTGGATCGTCAGTGTCTCGCCTGACTTGTTCGTGACGATCCACGTTCCGTCAGTCTCGACCAGATGGCACGGGGCTGAGAACCAGTTGAGCGCCTTGGCGCCAAAGTCGGAATGAACCAACACTGATCCATCCTGCTTGACCATCAAAACACGTTGGGCTGGTGGAAGGTGAGCGCTCAATCTCCCCGCGTACTCAACAGTGCATGTCGCGACAACGATCCTCATGTAGCTGCCCCTCGTCCGGCGACATTGCTACGGACAACCGGTGGCAGGTTGGCGTTAGCGCTTCGCCTTGCTCTTGTTTCCATCGAGGACCCGACCGAACATCGCCGGAGCTTGGTAGTAGCTACTCGTCTTGTAGTTGTTGACCTCGACGCCGTTCTTCGGCGAAGCAGCGTGAACAAATGTCCCCTGCTCTGGGTTCACCACAATACCGACGTGGTCAATGCGCTCGGGTAGGTCGGTTCCGTTGTCCATTCGGAAAAAGATCAAGTCCCCTGGCTGCTCTTGTCCAGCCTCGATGGGGGCGACCCAGCGCTGATTCAGAGCCTGGGTGTTGGCGTTTTGCTTGGGCCACGAAGAACCAGCCTCTTCCCAAGATCGCCACACCAAACCTGCGGCGGAGTACTGCGGGCCGAAAGCCTTCTTCTTCGTCGTGAACTTCTTGCCTACCTGAGACAACCCAAACGTGACTGCCGCCTGGGCGCGGGCCGATCCACCGGCCGGAATCACGCCATCGAACTGAGTTCCAACGGTCGCAACGCCTGAAGTGAGATCGATACGCGCCTGCAAGTCGAGCATCTTGACGTTCGCAGCATCCAACGTGTCTTGGGCCTGAGTCTTCAAGCTTGCGACTTCGCCGCGCAATTCTTGAGCGACTGCTAGCGCATTCACCGCGATCACGACCTGCTGATTGCGGGCATCACTGGTGTACTCGAGCATCACACTGCGATCCGCGAAGGCATCAAGGTCGCCGGACTCCAGGGCCTCCGTTTGCAGTAGCCACTGGGGATCCAGGCCGGTCTTGTAGACCTCACGAACGTGAGACAGCAGAATCAGGCGCGCGCGCTCCGCCTCCTCGTTGGCCTCCTCAGAACGCTTTGACACTGTCGCTAGGCGCTCATTGATCTTCTTCACCTCACGTTCGGCTTGGCCGCGGGCGACCTCGGCCTCCGCGAGTTCCCCTCGAAGCTGATCGGCCAACTCCGGATCGAACGTCGCACCTCCAGCGACGCCGACCGCAGGTGCGCCCTCTAGCCATGCTTTAGGGTCAACCTGAGCTCCATCGATGCGAACCTCAAAGTGCAGGTGAGGACCCGTCGAGTTCCCCGTTGAGCCAACCGCTCCGATTACCTGCCCTGGCCGTACATTCGTTCCAACTGCCGTTGAGATCGCCGACAGGTGCGCGTACCAGGTCTGGACACCGTCGGCATGCTGGATCTGAACGAGGTTGCCGTAGGGTCCGCCGTCACCGGTGGAGATAACGACTCCGGCGGCCGCCGAGAGCACTGGCGTACCTGAGGGAACGCTGAAGTCTTGGCCCGTATGGTGCCCAGAGGACCACAGCGGCCCAGCCACACCGAATCCGGCGCTCCAGCCCCAACTACCTGCCGGCAACGGGATGACGCGAGCATTGCCCGAGGAGGCAACAGCAGAGTTATCCGGCTTTGGTTTGGCATCCACGACCGCGGCCGCTGGGCCAACGCCAACCCCGGTCGCCAAGAGCGCAGCAACACTGGTCAAACCAATAGTGGCGACCAACTGGGAACGGCGACGGCGTGCCTGCAAATCCCGCACGCACGACCTCCAATAGATACCAAAAAGATGCCAAAAGATGAGAAATCTACAGCCACTCGGCCCTAGCGGCCTCATACACAGTCGCTTATCGCGCCCAGTTTCGCAATTCGGTTATCCAAAGCTGTGGAATAACGTGTCCGAACATTTGCCCAGCGACTGTCCGCCAAGACACGCCTTCGTAAGCGTTCTGTAAAGACTTCGCAACACAGCGTAGTTTTCGCCCGCGAGTTGCCCTTTAGGCTCTCCGTGAGCCTAAGATCAGCGCAGGTAAGTCACCGGTAAGCACCGCTCTACGTTGTGAGGATCAACCACAGTGAGTTCTTCTCGTCGCCGCCGACCCGCGATTCGTCGCTTGGTCGCAACCACGATTGCGTCTGTTGCGTTGATGGCCGCGGTCACCCCTGGAGCCTTGGCGGAGGGTGAACCCACGGATGCTGCGACCGCTGGTACTGATACGGCCAACGGCCTACCCGTCGAGACATCCGCTTGGCTAGTCGCTAAGAAGAAGACCAAACCACTCAAGGGCGAGGTCACCAAGAAATCGAGTCGGGCAACGATCCAGGCGCTTCAAACACGACTCGGCTGGGCTGGCTACGAGTGGCTCTGGGTCACCGGCGAGATGGACGGTGGCACCAAGCTTGCACTTGAGATGCTGCAGGGCAAGTACCTGCTGCCAGTGACCGGCAAGGCCGACGCCAAGACCGTCAAGAAACTAGTCGCGGTTGCCGGCGACGGAAAGCTGGACCCACGCTGCTTGGGATCGGGTGTGACGCTGTGCGTGAGCAAAGACCAGCTTGTCACCCGCTACGTCAAAGACGGCAAGGTTGAGAAGACCCTAAACACGAACATTGGCCCTGAGCCCGGACACCCGAAGTTCGGCCTCTACAGCGCGACCCGGGTGGGTGTCTTCCGGATCTTCGATCGCCAGGAAAGTGCCGTCTCCACGCTATACGGCTACGTCATGCCCTTCTGGATGGGCTTCGACGGCGGTATCGGGTTCCACTACTCCGAATACTTCGATCAGACCGGCTACATCGACACCTCGATGGGTTGCACGACGATCGACGACTACGCCGGCATGAAGTGGCTCTATGAGCACTCCGAAATCGGGACCAAGGTCGTCGTTTACTAGGGCGTTCAGGGCGTAGGCTGGTACTGCTTCGCCAAGCGTGGCGAGCCAACAAACTCTGTCAACTCGCAGCGGTGGGGGCCCAATGTCCATAGAAAAGAACGTCGCTGCGCTTGCCACCGCTGACAAAGTCATGACCGACGGTGGGATCGAAACCTGGATCGACCACCGCTCGGATTACCAACTCACTGAGGTCGGCACTATCGGGATGCTCGATACCGGCGCGGGGCGAGCCGTGTTGGTCGACCTTGAGACCCGCTACATCAACGCTGCGGTCGAGCACGGTCTGCCCATTGTCATCGGGACGCCGAGTTGGCGTGGTGCCGCGCATCGACTCGATGCGGCGGGCTTTCCGCCAGGTTCGGTGGAACGCCTCAACCGGGGGGCCGTGTGGATCGCGCGGGGCCTTCGACGCGAAGTGGCCCAGGGCCATGGCTTCGTAGCTGGGGTGATGGGTCCCTTTGGGGATGGTTACGACCCGAGCAAGGCCTTGAACACCGAACAGGCCCGCGCGGTCCACGAGCAACAAGCCCGCGTCCTATCGAACTCTGGCGCGGATTTTCTCTTCGCAGTTCCGTTGCCAGCTATCGATGAAGCCGTTGGCATGTGCCAGGCGATGGCGGCTACCCACAGCGCCTACGTCCCCAGCTTTCTTCTCGACCCCAGTGGGCGACTCCCGGACGGCACACCGCTCGGTGAGGCAATCGCTCGAATCCTGGACGAGGTCGACGTGGCTCCGTTGCATGTCTCAGTTTCGTGCGTCCACCCCCGCGTCTTTGTCCGAGCGTACGAGGCAGCTAGCGAACTGCCCGGGGCGCAACACCTGCACCGAATAGCACAACTGAAAGCTAACGGTTCCGATCTACCCCGCGACGAACTTGACGGTGCAACGCAACTACACAGCGATCCTCCCGAGCAGTGGGCGGCCGCGATGATGGATGCCCGCGACGTCGCCGGACTGCGGATTCTTGGCGGTTGCTGCGGTACGGACGAGACCCATCTGAGCGCCCTAGCGGCCCTGCTGGCCGCAGCGTAAGAGGCGCAACTCAGCGTCCTTTTACTTTTCTTACCTTTTGTGACCTCACTCACCTTCAGGGCAATGTCCGATTTGTTCCCCTATTTTTGAATGAGTAACCGCTTCTCTAGACGAGAACGCATTACCCGCTTTTTAGCCGGTCGGCTCCCTAGCTGACTCGGATTGCCCGCTACCAAGACAAGGTCGCCGCGCAGCCAGCGCGAATGCCACCTGGGCAGAGCATCCCGAAACACACGAAACGGAAGGTTGTCGCGCGCTGTGAATATCACCAGCATGCGGCCACACCAACATGTCGCGATCGCCGCTTTCGGCGTCATGATCGGCGTCGTTGGTGTAGCCGTCACCGAAACGTCATCCGCCTGGGCCGCTGCTGAGCAGTCCACTAATGTAGGCCAGGGCGCTCCCACCGAGACCGCAGCACAGCTAGTTTCCCTGGGAACCAGCCAATCCGCCACACCGTCGGCCCCGGCCTTGCCGCTTGTCGCTGTTGATGCGACCTCTGACCCGACCACCATCGGCGCCCTCACAACGCGCCTGCAGTGGGTCGGAAGCCTCGAGGCGCCAACACAGACGTGGTCCGCACAGGTCAAAGCCGGCATCAAGAACTTCCAAGAAAAGCAGGGCCTCAAGCGATCCGGAGCAGCCGATCTAGAGACGGTACAACGGTTGAATAAGGTCGCTGGAGACGGCAACCTTGACCCCCGCTGTCTTGAGCCAGGTGTCAGAATCTGCGTGGACAAGTCACAGAAGGTCACGCGCTACGTCAAGGACGGGGTCGTCCTTCGGGTGATGGATACCAACATCGGCCCAGAGAAGGGCGACAAGAAGTTCGGTCAGTACAGCAGCACCCGAGAGGGTGTGAGCAAGATCGGCGATAAGCAGGTCAACGCTGTCAGCAACTTGTACGGCTACTCGATGCCCTACTGGATGCAGTTCGATGGCGGAATCGGCTTCCACTTCTCCAAGTACTTCTCCCAAGATGGGTACAAGGACACCTCGATGGGATGCACCACGCTGCGCAGCAAAGCAGACGCGAAGTGGCTCTACAAGCACACCCCCAAAGGCACCAAGGTCGTCGTCTACTCCTAAGACACAAGGGCACCACTCACTGTAGGTTGGGATTGACCGGTTCGACAGTTTGCTGCGCCCTGTTTCGCTCTGTCGACATTCCCACTGCTAGGCCCAGCCGCTAGGGGTTCACATGGACACTGTCGATTCTGCCGACACTGTCGATACTGTCGATTCTGCCGACACCGCCGACACCGCCGATACTGCCGATACTGCCGATGTCATCGTTATCGGGCTCGGCCCAGGCGGCGAGGAAGTCGCCGGCAAGCTTGCGGAGGCTGGCCTCAATGTCGTCGGCATCGAGGCAGAATTAGTGGGCGGGGAGTGCCCCTACTGGGGCTGCGTTCCCAGCAAGATGATGATTCGCGCCGCCAACTCGCTGGCTGAAAGTGATCGAGTGCCGGTCTTGGCGGGGGTTTCACAGGCGACACCAGATTTCTCGATCGTGGCCGCTCGCATTCGAGACGAGGCGACCGACGACTGGAACGACCAAGTCGCCGTTGACCGGTTCGTCAATAAGGGTGGGCGCTTCATCCGGGGCCACGGCCAGATCATCGGCCCCAATCAGGTAGCCGTCAACGGTGAGGTGATCACCGCTACGAAAGCCATCGTCGTTGCCGCAGGTGCGACCGCGAGCACTCCCCCAATTCCCGGTCTCGCAGAGACACCGTTCTGGACCAATCGAGAGGCCATCAAGACGACCACAGCGCCCAGCTCACTGATCGTCATTGGTGGTGGCGCCATCGGAGCCGAGCTGGCGCAGGTTTTCAGCCGGTTTGGTTCCGCCGTGACGATCATGGACGCCGCACCACGGCTACTCCCCCAAGAAGAACCAGAGTCTGGCGCACTACTCGCATCCGTGTTCGAGGACGAGGGAATTGGCGTCAAACTCGGAGTTTCCATCAACGAGGTTTCCCACGGCACAGCTGGGTTCACTGTCGAGACGGATCAAGGAACGTTCACTGGCGATCAGTTGCTGGTAGCCACGGGTCGACGCCCCCACTTCGCCAATCTCGGACTCGAGACGCTAGGTGTCGACACCTCCAAGCCGAGCCTCGACGTTGACGATCACCTGTCGCTCGCGCCGGGCGTTTGGGCCGTTGGCGACATCGTCGGTGATGGCGCCTTTACCCACGTCGCGATGTACCAAGCCGCAATCGTCGTTGATGCCATTCTCGGTGGGTCGGGACCCGGTACCGACTACCGTGCACTTCCGCATGTCACCTTCACCGACCCTGAGGTCGGCTCCGTCGGCCTCACCGAGGAGCAAGCCGAGGCGCAGGGTCTGCATATCCGAATCGGCACCGCCCAGGTTCCGAGTACGGCTCGCGGTTGGATCCACAAGGTAGGTAACGAAGGTTTCATCAAGGTCATCGAGGATGCCGACCGAGGTGTCCTAGTCGGCGCCACGAGTGTGGGCCCCGTTGGCGGCGAGGTACTCGGTGCCCTGGTCGTGGCAATCCACGGACGGGTCCCGGTTGAGTCGTTGCGTCACATGATCTACGCCTATCCCACATTCCACCGCGGGATCGAGGATGCACTGCGCGACCTTCACACTCCGTAACTCGGCGCGAAGCCGTCAGACAACAGCGAAAGACCCGACGCGATCATGTGATCGTGTCGGGTCTTTCGATAGCTTTTTACTTGGCGCCGTGCGCCACCGGGCGGACTAGGACTGCAGACGTCCGCGCAGTGCGTCGAGCTGCTCGGTCAACTGCGCTGGCAGCCGATCGCCGAACTTCTCGAAATACTCCTCGGTCAGGTCTGCTTCAGCCAACCAGGTCGCAGCGTCAACCTCGAACAGTTCCGCGAGTTGCTCCTCGCTGAGATCCAGTTCGCTGACGTCCAGGTCACCCTCAACTGGGCGACGCCCGATCGGAGTCTCGATCGCCTCAACGTTGCCCTCGAGTCGCTCGATGATCCACGCGATCACGCGTGAGTTGTCTCCGAACCCTGGCCAGATGTAGTTGCCCTCGCCATCTTTGCGGAACCAGTTGACCTGGTAGATCTTCGGCAGCTTCTCAACGTCGGTGCTCTGACCGATGTTGAGCCAGTGACCCCAGTAGGAGGCCATGTTGTAGCCACAGAACGGCAGCATCGCGAATGGGTCGCGGCGCAGTGCACCGACGGTTCCTTCGGCCGCTGCCGTCTGCTCCGAGGCGATGGTTGCTCCGATGAATACGCCGTGGTTCCAGTCATAGGACTCGTTGACCAACGGAACGTTCGTTGCCCGGCGCCCACCAAACAGGATCGCCGAGATCGGCACGCCGGTCGGGTCCTCCCATTCGTCAGCGATGGACGGGCACTGTCCCGCTGGCGTGGTGAACCGGGAGTTGGGGTGTGAGCTAGGCGTCTCGGAATCCGGCGTCCAGTCGTTGCCCTTCCAGTCGATGAGGTGCTCGGGCGTCTCTTTCGTCATGCCCTCCCACCAGACGTCACCATCATCGGTTAGTGCGACGTTGGTGAAGATCGAGTTGCCCGGATCCAGCGTCTTGATCGCGTTGGCGTTCGTGTGCATCCCGGTACCGGGCGCGACGCCAAAGAAGCCGGCCTCTGGGTTGATCGCGTAGAGGCGACCGTCGTCACCGAAACGCATCCAAGCGATGTCATCTCCGACCGTCTCGACCTTCCAGCCTGGCAGCGTCGGCTCCAGCATCGCCAGGTTGGTTTTGCCGCAGGCGGACGGGAACGCGGCCGTGATGTAGCGAACGGCACCCTCAGGCGAGGTCAGCTTCAGGATGAGCATGTGCTCAGCTAGCCAGCCCTCGTCGCGCGCCATAGCCGAGGCGATTCGCAGCGCGAAGCACTTCTTGCCGAGCAGCGCGTTGCCGCCGTATCCGGACCCGTAGGACCAAATCTCGCGGGACTCTGGGAAGTGCACGATGTACTTGGTGTCGCTACACGGCCATGCGACGTCTTCTTCACCCTCGGCCAGTGGTGCGCCGACACTGTGCAGTGCAGGCACGAAGTCGCCGTCTTCGCCGATCAGATCGAGCGCTGCCTGGCCCATGCGGGTCATGATGCGCATGTTTACGACCACGTAGGCGGAGTCGGTCAGTTCGACACCCAACTGCGAGATCCGTGAGCCGAGTGGTCCCATCGAGAAGGGCACCACGTACATGGTGCGGCCCTTCATCGATCCCGCGAACAGAGTCTTTAGCTCCTCGCGCATTTCGAATGGGTCGCGCCAGTTGTTGGTTGGGCCAGCATCGGCCTCATTGAGCGAGCAAATGAACGTGCGGTCCTCGACGCGAGCCACGTCGGAGGGGTTGGATCGGGCCAAGAATGAGTTGGGGCGCTTCTCTTCGTTGAGCCGGACGAAGGTTCCAGAGTCAACGAGTTCTTGAGTGAGTCGATCCCACTCTTCCTGCGATCCATCGCACCACTCGACGCGATCTGGCTGAGTTAGTTCGGCAACCTCTTGCACCCAATCAAGCAGCTTCTTGTTCTTGGTTGGCGCATTCTCAAGGCCGGGGATTGTCGTCATCTTCGTCCGCTCCTACCCTGCGTGCGCGCGCATCTCGCGCGTCACATTTCCCCGACGCGAGATTGGCCGTCGCTTCGTCCTCGACCTCATCGCCGCATCCAACCCGATGCAGCGAGACCGTCACGAGGAACGCTCAGGCGACCCTTCCCAAACGTCGGGCCTAATAAGACCAAGGGTGCCCTATCCAGCTTGCAGGCAATCAAGCGGGTCGGCCTCAACGCCCTGCAATGTAACGCAGTTCACTCAAAGTTGATCTGTGTGCACAGGGGGTAGCGCGAGGATGCGTGAAAGAAGCGTCAAGGTGGCGACACCGGCCGGATGATTACAGCCAGCCGCGTAGATCAACTGCCCAGAATCTTGGCCTTCTGGGCCGCGAACTCGTCTTCGGTCAGCACGCCCTCATCGCGTAAGTCGGCGAGCTTACGTAGTTGGGTCGCGACATCAACATGGGCGCCAGGTGCACTAGCAGGCGGCTGACTTGAACTAGTAGCAGGCGAACTAGTCGGAGGCGGGCTCGCAGATGGGGGTGAGGCCGACTGACTCGTGGGGGGCGGCGACCCCATCGGCGGTGGCGAGTTGGACGCTGAGGTACCGACACCATTGGCAGATGTTGGACCGCCAGGCGCGGATTGGTTCGCAGGCTTTGTGGAGGAAATCTCGTCGATTGCCGCCTTACCTTGATCGGCCACGTCCTGGGCAACTGCCTTCACCTTGTCCATCCAGCCCCCGCCAGTTGACGCTGCAGGCGGCGGCGTCGGAATCGGCGCAGGAGCATCGATGCCGAGCACGTCGGAACCGGCTACCCCGGAGTTGGCCACGTGATCGGTCCACGCGGAGCCGTCCCAGTATCGAACCTGGTGACGACCCGACGGATCGGCGTACCAATCTGCATTTGCCGGCATAGTCATGGCCTCCTGAGAACTGAGTAGATCGAGATGGAAGTAGTTGGAACAAGCGGTAGAAGGTTCTCCTTTGCCAAGTGAAGCACTACCCCAGCTCGGGCGGCAATTTGGTGCGGTTCACTCGCGTGCACGAGTGGTATCCAAACGGCTCCTAACCGGCCTATGATCGGTGTATTCCGAGCCCTTACATCGCATTCCCTGGAAGGTTCACATCGTGGTTGAGATTCGTCCGTTTCACCTGTTCCCGACATTCGACACTGTCGAAGAAGAACGACAACACCGCAAGGAGCGCCTGGCAGCGGGCTTTCGGTTGTTCGCGAAGTTCGGGTACGACGAGGGCACTGCGGGGCACATCACAGCTCGTGATCCGGAGTTTCCAGACCGTTTCTGGGTGAACCCATTCGGACTCGACTTTGCTGCGCTGCGCGCGAGCGACCTCATCTGCGTGAACGACAGCGGCGAGATCGTTGTCGGCGACCGCCCCCTCAATGCGGCCGCTTTCGCAATCCACTCTCAGATCCATCAGGCTCGACCTGAGGCGGTGGCGGCCGCGCACAGTCACTCAATGCACGGTAAGGCGCTCGCCTCGATGCACGAGACAATCTGGCCAATCACCCAGGACTCGTGCGCCTTCTACAACGACTGCGCATTGCTCGACGACTTCACCGGAGTCGTCTTGGACGTCGAGGAGGGTAAGCGAATCGCATCAACGCTCGGTGACAAGAAGGCGATCATTCTGGGTAACCATGGTCCGCTCACCGTTGGAACCAGCGTCGAATCGGCCGTCTGGTGGTTCATCACCTTGGACCGCAGCGCGCACGCCCAGTTGTTGGCGATGGCCGCTGGCGGCCCAAAGCTGATTGACGATGAGAACGCCGCGATTACCTACAACCAGATTGGCAACGAGCTAGCGGGATGGTTCCAGGCCCTGCCGATGTTCGACCGCATCATGAAGGAGCAACCCGACCTCGTCGAGTAATCGCAGCAGTCGGGCTTCCTACGTGGGCACGACGGACGCGGAGGCACGAAGGCTGGCCTTAGCTACGGCTACCTCCGACTGAAACGTGTTTCTCGCCGACGTCACCTGCACCCGGAACACGTTCGCTGCGTCAACGCTCGCGTTGTCGAATATCCGCCTAGCCGAATCACGCTCTGACTCGGTCTGCGCAGCCGATAGGGACGCTGCCAAGTCGCGCCTGGCCTGCGTCGAGTTTGATTTGAGTGAGTGCCTAGCCCTGCGGACTTGGGCGCGATAGTGAGCAGTGGCCACATGGATGGTGTGCCGATAGGTCGCCGATGCAATCGAGGTGTGCGCAGCGCCAACTTCGACGAGGTAGTCCACGCGAGCGCGCTCCACCGTCGCGACGTATTCCGTGTGAGCTCGCGCCAGTGCCTCATCACGAGCAATCTTGGCGGGCAAGATTGCCTCGCCGTAGGCGCTGCGGGCTGCTCGCCGCGCCGACCGCACCTGCGCCACCGTCAGAGCCCTCTTCAACGCCGAGCGTGCCGCCGCGATCGAGACCGCAAAAGCGGCTTGAGCAGCATGCTGAGCGGCCATCAACCGACTACGTGCGGATGCTAGCCGACCGCGGCAGCGCGACTGCGCATCTCGACGGGTACGCAACGCACCCTGAACGAGGACGAACTGATGTTGCCCCGTCGGCGCCAGGTTCGACGGGACGGCAACTAGCGACGGCGTGGCGGCAACCAGCAGGGACACGGCCGCCCCCGCCGTGAGGACAGATCGAGCTGAACGCCGATGTCTGTTCGGATTGGGATCGCTAGACGCGGTTGATCTCGCCGTTGTCCCTACATCTTCGCTCATATCGCCTACCCGTCCCATAGCCGAAATAGCACCACTTGCCCCGATCTGAAACCGTCTCTACGGAATCAGGTTTCTTCACCCTTACTCGCAATTGTGATCTGCGCAACCCCCGTTACGGTGACCAAAGCCATTCTTGACACGCTCTTTACCCAGAGTTCTCGACAGCGACACAGCATGAACACGGCCGGTAATCGCGCAAGTGCAGGCATCGAAATCCCCGGTGGCAGATAATGAGGTGTGAGTACCCCAGCGACGCCAAAGCGAACCAGCGAATCCAGTGCAGTGACGGAGCGCGAGGAGATGCACGACTCCGAGGCCGCGGCCAGCCCCGAAGGTGACGCGCCGACCCGGATGGTCCATCCTCGGCGTCATTCTGGCTTCGCTGGGATACATCGCGTCGATGACGCCCTCGCTCCTTCCCCGACCCAACGCGACCCAGATACTCGCGTCAGTGATCGTGACGATGACCCTGTACGCCATTGGCGCGACAGTCCAAGGCGTGAGCGCAGCAATCCGGATCGGCGTCGCTAGCAAGGCGCCGCTTAAACAGCATCCGAGGGCGAGGCTGGTCACCACTGTCGTACTAGGCTTTTTGGCTGCCCTGACCACCTTTCAGGGAGTGCGGTGGCAAGCGGAGCAGTTCAGTGTCACCGCGATCCCCAGCAGCCCACCCAACGCCGTCGTCGTCGTGATCGGGACCGTCGTCGGGTGTCTGCTGCTGTTGTACATATCCAGGGGATTGCGCTGGGCTGGCCGGGCGATCGGTGGTGCAATCGGGCGCAAGACCGCTTGGCCGTTCGCGCTGCGAACGCTGCTCGGTGGAATCGCGGTCTTCGCGGCTGCGGTGGCCCTCACCGTTGCTGGTGTCGCTGGCAGTTCGATCATCTTCAACAATATGAACAACTCAACCAAGGGACAGTCCGAACCTGCCTCTGCGCTTCGCAGTGGCAGTCCAGAATCCCTGGTTGGCTGGCAGACCCTCGGGTATCAAGGCCGAGCGTTCGTTGGGGAAGGACCGACGCCAGCGCAGATTCAAGCTGTGACCACGCGACCGGCAATTGAACCGATCCGGATCTACACCGGACTTGAGTCGGCAGACGGACTACAAGCACAGGCCGATCTGGCACTGGCCGACCTGCAGCGGGCGGGTGGACTCCAGCGCCAAGCGGTCATTGTTTACACACCCTCTACTAACGGACTGGTCGACCCCAGCGCATCTGCCGCGGCTGAATACGTCCTCGGTGGCGATGTGGCCTCGGTCTCTATGCAGTACACGGTTCTGCCGTCGTTCATGTCCATCATGTTGAGTCAGAGCACCTCGCTAGATTCCGGAACGATTCTCTTTCAAACGATTCGTAGTGCGATTCAAGAACTGCCTGAATCGCAGCGCCCGAAGCTCTACGTGTACGGCGAGAGTTTGGGCGCCTTTGGTTCGCAAGCGCCGTTTGCGGACAAGGGAGTCGACGGGTTCACCAGTCAAGCCGACGGTGCACTTTGGGCTGGACCACCAGCAAACAGCGCATATTGGGAACAGATCAGTGCTCAAACCAACGGCGGTCCCACCTGGGCCCCGATCGTGGGTGACGGTCAGGTGTTCCGCTTTGCGGCCGACGCCGCTGGACTCACCGTCCCCAAGCAACCCTGGGGATCCAAACGCGCCGTGTATCTGCAGAATGCTACCGACCCGGTCGTCTGGTGGAGTCCAGACTTAATCGCCTCTCGACCCGGCTGGCTAAACGATCCACGAGGTCCCGCCGTACCTGCCGCTATGCGCTGGTTCCCGCTGATCACTTTCGAGTTGGTCGCCGTCGATATGCCCGCTGCTGGCGGTATGCCTGCGGGGATCGGTCACAACTACTTACCCAACATCGGTCCCGCCTGGATCGCAGTTGTCAATCCAAGCGAATGGACGCCAGCCAACACCGTCGCTTTGCAGGCCGCGCTTGAGCAACAACTCGCCAAGAGCTAGCCGCTGCACTGCCCGTAGGTCCCGCACGTCACAGCGCAACAACTCGCCGGGCGAGGGATCCGAGAACAGGCACGATGCGTCTGATCCTCGATGCCGTGTACTGACGGCGCAGACCGTTCGACCGCGAGGAGGTGGGCAATGAGGCGACTAGCGAGTGGGCGCGTCTTGCGCCCCATCGTCGCGCTTGGAGCCGTCACCGTTGTGACCGTAGCGATCTCGGCGTGTCAACCACCTGACTTCGCCGGCTCAGTCCCTGAGTCCTACAAGTCGTACTTTCAAGTCGCCGCAAAACGTTGCCCCGCTGTACTAACGCCGCACGGGCTCGCGGCTCAGGCCTCTGCGGAGAGTGGGTTTGATCCCAGCGCGGTGTCCCCCGCTGGAGCTCAGGGCATGATGCAGATCATCCCGGCGGTTTGGTCAACCTACGGAACCGACGCCGATGGCGATGGGCGGGCCGATCCGTTCACAGCCGCGGACTCGGTAGCCACATCTGCCAAGTTCAACTGCTATCTGGCTAAGGAACTCGAATCGATGCGGGGCAACCAGACCGAGTTGCGCCTTGCTGCGTATAACGCTGGACTAGGCGCTGTTCAGCGTTACCAGGGGATCCCGCCGTACCGTGAGACCGAACAATACGTAGATCGCGTCACGGCCCGCACTAAGGCCTTCGCTGACGACTTCGAGACTAAGTCTTAGCCGCGCCGCGCTCGATCTTCGGGAGGTCAGCAACTCTGGCCCAGCCAACTCCTGCTCTGGGATGACATTTGGCTCCAAGATTGGCAAGCTGAAGGTATGAAGAAAATCGTGCTGATCCTCGCTGTCCTAGCCGCCGCTGCCGGAGTCGCCTTTCTACTGAAGCAAAAGCAGTCAGCCAACGAGCTCGAGGCCTAAGCCGCCCTCAGGCGTTGCGCGGAACGGTCCGATTGGAGCATCACTCGCTACTGATGGCCGCGAGTATGTTCAGCTTCGCTGCGCGAGCTGCCGGGCGCAGTCCTGCCAGCACACCGACGAGCGCTCCGGCGATTGCCACGAATACCAGTTGATCGACTGGGAGCGTGAACCTGGCGACGTCCTCTTGTGCGGCAACCGCACGCATCAGGGCCCAACCCAAAACGACCCCGAGCACCATCCCGCTGATGGTGCCGAATAGCGCGATGATCACTGACTCCCACCGAACCATCGAACGCGTCTGACCTCGAGTCTGGCCGACTGCTCGCAGCAGTCCAAGTTCGCGGGTTCGCTCGTAAATCGACAGCGACAACGTGTTTGTGATGCCCATCAAGGCAATGATGATGGCCAGGATCAACAACACGTACACAATGTTGAGTAGTTGGTCGATTTGATCAGCCGTCGACTGAATGAACTGCTCTCTCGTCTGGACATCACCAGCGGAATACTCATCGGCGATCGCCTGAATTTGCCCCTGAACCGCGGCCTCGTCAGAGCCTGGCACGAGTGACATCAGGATCGTGTTGTAGGTGATTTGCCGGACGTGTTCGCCATAGATCTGCGGGGAGATGATTCCGTTCCCTACCAGCTCTTCACCGTCGTAGATGGCGCCAATCGTCAGCTTCTCGGTGATCCCGTCGGCAAAGCTGATGGCTACCTCGTTACCAACACCAAAGCCATTTTGGGACGCAGTTTCGCGCGAGATCGCCAGTTCGTCGTTGGTCAGAGTGGATACCGGTTGGCCCGTACTCGGCAGGTCGATCAGCGTGCCGAGTTCGGCAGGATTGGCGACAGTGAGGTTCAACTGATTGCCGTCGGCCAGCACGGTTCCTTGGCTTAGCGCAGCCAGTGCGGCCACACCGGGAACCTCGGAGATCTCTTGAATCATCTCCGGGCTGTACCCGGCACCGTTGAAGTTCGATGACGACATAACCAGTTCGCCGCGGAACGAACCGGCAACGCTGGCGTCGATCGAAGTTTTGATCGAGGCAGCGAAGATGGTGAACAGCGTGACGACCGCGACTCCGACCATCAATGCTGCCGCAGTGTTGGCAGTACGCCGCGGGTTGCGGATGGCGTTGCGCTGAGCCATGCCACCGGGAACACCGCGCAGCCAACGGATCGGCGCGCCGAGCAGAATCCCCACGGGCTTGGCCGCGACTGGACTGAAGATGAGATAACCCAAGAACGTCAAAGTCGCGCCGGTAGCCGTCCGCGGGAGAATCGCGTAGTCGCTAGGAATCAACAGCGTCGCCAGGATCAGCAACCCGAACAGCATGAAGATCAACCCGAGGGTGACTCGCCCGGGCGAGGTGCCGGACTTATCCAGGGACAGTTCGCGCAGGGCGGCAAGCGGCGGGATTCGAGATGCCTTGATCGCTGGGAAGACACTTGCGAACAAAGTCACCAGCACACCAACGGTCAGTGACACCGCCACAGTTCCAGCAGTGATCGTCAGGCCACCCGGTGGCAGCCCAAAGCCAATCACGTCCAGCAGAGACTTCAATCCCGTCGCGAGCAGGATTCCGGCGCCGAGCCCAATCACCGACGCCATCACCCCGATGATTAGCGACTCCAGGGTCAGTGATCGCATCACCTGCGCGCGGGAGGCCCCCAACGCCCGCAGCAAAGCTGACTCCCGGGATCGCTGAGCAACAATGACCGCGAAGGTGTTGTAGATACTGAAGCTCGCCACAATCAACGCGATAATCGCGAATACCAGCAGAAACGTTCGGAAGAACCCGAGGAACCCATCCTCGATTTGCTGATTCTGCTCTGCCGTTAGTTGCTCCCCGGTGATTGCCTCAGCGTTGGGCGGTAGCACTGCCTGGACCTCGGCCAGCAATGCATCCTGGGACACCCCAGCATTGCCCTGCATCAGGATCTGGCTGACTCGACCCGGTTCTCCAAGGAACTTCTGAGCATCGGCAAGCGTGAGGCCCGCGTAGGTGGTTCCGCCCAAGCTGTCCGCATTGCCGAATGTGGCGATACCGACGACTGTCACCGGTTCAGGGTTTGGGACCCGCAGGGTGGTCTTGTCCCCCACTGACAGGTCACCGTTTGCTGCTGCCCCTGCATCGATCACGATCTCGCCGGGGCTGCTCGGCGGTGCACCTTCAGCAATGCGGTAGGGGTTGAGGCCCGCATTCTCGATCCAGTTGCCAGCCAGCGTAGGTGGGCCTTCGCCGCCAATCGGCTTCCCGTCAGAACCAGAGATCTGGCCGATCCCCTGAATGTTCGGCTCGGCAGCGGCAACGTTGGGCAACTGCCCAAGCTGCGTGACGAGGGAGTCGGGTAGCGAACCCGACTGGCCGCGGGTGCCCTCTCCGATCGACTTCGAACTCTGAACGATGACGTCTGTCCCCGCATTCGCGGAGGCAAAAATGGAGTCGAAACTAGCCCGCATAGTGTCGCTTAAGACCAGCGTTCCAGCTAAGAATGCGACACCGAGAACTACGGCGGTCAACGTCCCGGCCAATCGGCGCTTATGGCCGGTGAGGTTCTTCCACGCGACTCTCCACACGGTGTGAACCCAGCCCTTCTGTCCGCGTTGAGAGTTCCTGCTGGCTTGGCCCAACGACGCACGACACTTTCGCTATTGGATGTAACGGTATCCCGAGAGGCTTTGCGACCCTGACTAGCCGTACCACCTACAGCGCGCACACCGACATTCGTCGGATGGTCGACTAGTCAGTTCATCTCTCGGACACCTCCGGTTCCACTTTCGGCCATCAATCGCTCATCTGGCTCTGCCAGCCTTCCTAGACCCGGTGGTGGTATCGGTCAGGCACAAACGAATGGAGCCCACGTTGAAGCTGAAGACGCGCCCTGACGCGATCAGCAAGATGATGAGTGAGGCGGTAGCGCATCTTCCGGAGGCAACCGTCGCGTTCTATACGATCGCCTCCGCAAAACCAGTGGCTCGTCCGGGGCTGGTCAAGAAACTCGGCAAGGTTGAACGGGAAGCCGATGATGTCTTCGGCAAGCTCATCAACAAGGTGGCAGTGACGTTCAGTACTACTTGTGAACGCGATGGCCTCTACAGAATGCTCGAGACCCTTGAGGAGGCGGTTGACTGCCTGGACCAAGCTGGGCGACTGATTGTTGACTTCGAGATTCAGGCGCTCCCACCCGAATTCGTTTCCAACGCCAAGGAACTAGTCGGGATGAGCGAGGTCGCTCGCGACGCTGTGGATCTCATGAAGAAGCCGAACAGAATGGAAAAAGCGCTCTACGAGATTGACCAACACGAGACCCGACTCGACGTCGGCTACCGCACAGTCCTGCGCAACTCACTGACCCCCGACTCCGATCCCATCGAGGCTCTAAAACTGAAGACCCTGGCGGACGCGATCGAGAAGGCGGCGAGTTTGATCGAAGACTTCAGCAAGACGCTGTCAATCGTCGCTAGCAAGGACACCTAAGCGATCTTGCGCACGGAATACCTTCTCCCCTACCGTTGTTTGCACTGGTAATAGATTGAAGCTTCAACTTGGAGATGAGGTACCACTAATGCCTGCCGTGACAGTCGACAATGTCCTCTCGCTACCGAGGGTCAACCCGCCAGCCCTCGCCACGACACCTCGACCCGTTGTGTCGATCTCGACGGCACCCACCGGTTTCGAGGGCGAAGGCTTCCCTGTCAGGCGCGCCTTCGCCGGTGCGGATCTGCGTGCCCTCGACCCGTTCCTTCACATGGATCAAATGGGCGAGGTCGAATACGCGCCAGGCGCCCCCAAGGGGACGCCGTGGCATCCGCACCGAGGCTTCGAGACAGTCACCTACATGATCGACGGCGAGATGCAGCACGCTGATACCCACGGCGGTGGCGGCCTGATCACCAACGGTGACACCCAATGGATGACGGCGGGTTCGGGGCTGCTCCACATCGAGACTCCCCCTGAGCATTTGGTGGCCAGCGGCGGCTTATTCCACGGCGTTCAACTCTGGGTGAATCTGCCCAAGGCAGACAAGTTCTTGGAGCCGCGCTACCAGGACATCCGTGGGAGCAACGTTGCATTGCTGACTACCGAAGATGGCGGTGCACTGATTAGGGTGATCGCCGGTGAGATCGACGGCCACCAAGGACCGGGCTCAACACATACCCCGATCACGTTGGCACACGCCACCATCTCCCCTGGTGCCAGCGTGACCCTGCCATGGAATCCCGCGTTCAATGCGCTGGTCTACTCACTGGCTGGAGATGGGACAGTCGGACCCACCTCGGCGCCGCTGAACTCAGGTCAGCTCGCCGTATTCGGTCGCGGCGACACGATCACGATCACCGCGAACGCGACCCAGGACTCACGACATCCCAACCTTGACGTGTTCATCCTCGGTGGACAACCGATTCGCGAACCGGTGGCGATGTACGGACCATTCGTGATGAACACCAAGGCAGAGCTCGTGCAAGCCTACGAAGACTTCCAGGCTGGACGACTAGGGACGATTCCCGCGCACAGTGCAGTCTCCGGGAGTACGGACTAGTCGACTCGCTCGCCGAACATGCGCAAGCCCCGCGGATGCCGTGACCAACGGGTCCAGGCATCACAGCGGGGCTTGAGCTAACTGCTCCCAGTTCTAGGCGAGCGCCTTCTCTTTGATCTTGGCGAACTCTTCGTCAGTGATCGTGCCAGCGTCGTGTAGTTCCTTGGCCTTGGCAATCTGGTCAGCTGGGTCGGTTGCCGCAACCTCGCGGATGTAGGCGTCTTGTTGCTTCTTGGCAGCTTCCATCGCCTCTTGTGCTCGCTCCTGCATCCCGCGCCCATTAACGATGAGGTAAATCAGGGCTGCGATTGGAGTGAAGAGAATCAGAACCAGAATCCAGAGGGCCTTGACCCAACCATTCATCTGGTGGTTACGGAAGATGTCCCCGAAGATGTAGAAAAGGACCATCAGGAACATGAAGAGGAAGAAGATCCAGATGGTGGTGAGGAAAATATTGCCGAATGTGTCCATGTTGTTGCTATCCCCTACCGGTTTAGAGTTGCTAGGAGACGCAAGCGTACAGACGCCCAATGGTCGAGCTTTGTTCGCGTGCCAAACGGGCCCGCTACCCCGAACGGTGTGATTGACCGATGTCCGAGTTAGTGAACTCCAGCAGCCACAGTGATCGACCCGAATCACCGCGGATTGTCTCCACACCGACTATCGAGATAACCGACTCCCGAACCTCACAGGTCGGCGGGACCACTGTCCGTCGTGCGCTACCTACCCGAGGTCGCAGGACCATCGGGCCCTGGTGTTTCGAGGACCATATGGGACCAACCCTCGTTTCTCCCGACGCAGGCTTGGACGTGGGCCCACATCCACACATCGGACTGCAAACAGTGACCTGGCTAGTGTCCGGCGAGATTCTTCACAAAGACAGCCTCGATTCAGAACAACTGATCCGCCCTGGTCAAGTCAACCTCATGACCGCTGGGCGCGGAGTGGTCCATGCGGAGGAGGCAACGCGTAGCTATCGCGGCGAGCTACACGGAGTCCAACTGTGGATGGCGCAACCCGAGACGACGCGCCATGGTGCTGCCGCGTTTGAACACTTGGCGGAACTGCCCCGATTCGAGCTAGATGAGAGCCGAGGGACGATCATCACCGGTGAGTCGCAAGGGCTGGCTGCGGGCTCGCGGCAGGATTGGCCCGCGATCGGCATTGAAGGCCGAATCAGTCGGGGTCAGTCCGTCTGGCCGTTGGACCCCACGTTTGAGTACGGCCTCACCGTGTTGGCTGGCGAAGTCACCGTCGAGGGCAATCCGGTGCGACCCGGACAGCTGGCTTACTTGCCCACGGGGCGCGAAGAGCTCGTCATCGGCGCTTTGGAATCAGCGACGATCATTTTGATAGGAGGCCTGCCATTCGAATCTCCGATCACGATCTGGTGGAACCTGGTCGCTAGGTCGACAGCTGAGATCGACGTCGCCTATGCCGATTGGCTGGCCGGACGCTTTGCCCCCGTTGACAGTTCGCTGGCTGCCATGCCAACTCCACGACCTCCATGGCAGTCACTGAGTTGAGTGACTGCGCCAGTTACTTGTCCACTGAATAGCCAGCCCCGCGTCGCTCTGCTAGCGGCAGTTACGCGTCCACTGAATAGCCAGCCCCGCGTCGCTCTGCTAGCGCCAGTTACTTGTCCACTGCCTGCCGTCCCACCACATCTTGGAATCTGTGCCAGGTTGGAACGGATTGGGATACCAGCCCGGTGGTGCATTTTGAGCCGGGGCACTAGGTCCAGAGGGTGACTGATGTGCACGGTCCCCACCTCGCGGCCCATTCGCTACGACTACACCGCCGCCAACGGAGCGATCCCGACCGCGGACGACCAACACGATGCCGACCACAATGAGCGCCCCACCTGCGAAACCAAGGAAGGTGAGGTAGCCGATCGCCGAGTTCAGCTTGCCGACCGGATCAGCTACCGCCATGACGCTATTGACCTCAGCAACATTGACCTCGTAGTCGCCCGCGACGTCAGCAGTGAAGCTCGCTATACCGTTGGCCAGCGCCAGATCCACCGGCGCGGTAATGGGATCGACATCGCCGCAGTACAAACATGTCAGCGGGATCGACTGGCCGTTTGGACCCGTGACGGTAATCTGCTCGACGGTTGCAGAACGCTCCTGAGAGACCTGGCCCGGCGTTAGGGCAGTCGTATCTGGACTGAGCATTTGAAAGACCGACCAGGTTCCGATCGGTAGGTTGACAGAGGTTGATCCGGGCGCCTGGAACGTGGCAGCGCTCGTGAATGACGACAGCGCGAGTGCGCCCGCACCGAGCCAGGCAGCGATACCCAACAAGATGCCAGCGATCCCCCAGACCTGCTTGGCGGTCATGATGGCGGCGGACCTGCCTGTTCCATGGTTCGCAACAGAGCAATCCGCTCGCTTAGCGGAGGATGAGTATCGAACAGGCTCTTGGTCTTCCCATCGAGGGGAGACTCAATCCACACGTGGCTCACTGCAGTCGATTTGGCAGCCACCACACTCGTGTTGGCCTCCAGCGTTTCCAGCGCCCGACGCAAGCCAGTTGGGTTGCGGGTGAAGGCCACCGCTGTCGCATCAGCGAGCGCTTCACGTTTGCGAGATACCGAGGATCGCAGCAGCATCGCGGCGATAGGAGCAAGCAGGAGGACGACGATGCCGATGACCAAGACGATTGGGTTGCTATTGCTGTCCCGGCGAGTGAAGAACGACATGCGGATGCCCATATCGGCGATAATTGCGATGAGCCCGGCCGTCGTTGCTGCGACTGCCATCACGAGTGTGTCGCGGTTCCCCACATGAGCCATCTCGTGAGCTGTGACTCCCTGCAGTTCCTCGCGGTCCATCGCTTCAAGTAGGCCAGTTGTGAACGCAATCACCGCGTGCTCTGGGTTCCTGCCGGTGGCAAACGCGTTGGGAGCCGGGTCTCGAACGATAGCGATCGTCGGCATCGGCAAGCCTGCGGCGATTCGGACTTCGTCGACCACGTTGTACAACTGGGGAGCATCTTCGTGTTTGATGACATGAGCCCCCGTCATCTTGAGCACGATCTTGTCACTGGACCAGTAGGAGCCCCAAACACCTATGAGTGCAATGCCAACGGCAATCGGGACGATCCACGTAGAGCCGTATCCAGTGAGCTGGGCAACTGCCCAAATCGCTGCGACGACGAATAGGAACATGAAGAACAAAAGCATGACGGTCTTGCGTTTGTTCTTTGACTGCTGTGCCCGGAACGAGACGCTCATGCGAAACCGATTTCCGGCGCGATCCGCTGATCGGCGTCCGGCACCTCGTAGAACTCGCGCCTCGTGGCGCTTGCGAACCCGGCGAACAGCATCGACGGGAACGTCACGATCGCTGTGTTCAGCGCTCGGACGCTCTCGTTGTAGTACTGCCTAGCAAACGCGATTTTGTTTTCGGTGGTGGTCAACTCCTCCTGCAGCTGAAGGAAGTTGTTCGAAGCTTTCAGATCTGGGTAGTTTTCCGCAACCATCATGATGCTGCCGATCGCCGAGGTGAGGGCCGCATCCGCTGCCGCCATCTGCGGAACGGTGTGCGCCTCCTTGGTAGCTGCCCGGGCAGCTGTCACTGCCTCCAAAACTGAGCGCTCGTGCTTCGCGTATCCCTTGACTGTCTCAACGAGGTTCGGAATTAGTTCCGCCCGCCGGGTCAACTGAACGTCGATTTGGGCGTACCCCTCGTCCACGTTGACCATCAGCCGACGCAGTTTGTTGAACTGCCAAATAACCACGACAGCCAAAAGAGCAACGACCACGATCAAAACGATGAGTAGCGCCATGGTTAGACAATACCTACCGGGCAAACGAATGCGGATACCACAGAGGTAGCAATCCGGTGGCGCAGGGTTTTTGTCGGGTACACAGGTGAGGGTATCGTCGGACTAGCAGTCACAGCGGTCCAAGGAAACGAAGCAGCCGTAAGTCCGCAGACCCTCGACACAAGTCGATTTGGCAAGGCACGTAACGCACACATCGCGACCCCCTGGAGCACCTCATGGACCTCTTCTACAAAGTCAAGTACCTGACCCGCAAAGCGATGCTCACTGTCATGGGACCAGCCCAACTCGATGGCGAACAAGACCCGATGCATCGCCTTGAGAAAGAGAAGAAGGAGCGGCTCGGCGAGTCCGAGAAGCCGAAGAAGGATTACCCCAAGAAGCGCAAGTTCGAGGACTCCGGTTCCGCCGCTGCTGCTAAGGCTCCGGCGACCCCGGCGAAGAAGGCTCCTGCTGCTAAGAAGACCCCCGCGAAGAAGGCTCCTGCATCCACCAATGCAGAAACCAAGTCCGCAGAAGCGAAGTCCGCAGCAAAGAAGGCTCCCGCGAAAAAGGCGGCGCCAAAAACAAAGACCACGCAGACAGCACCAAGGAAGGCGCCGGGGTCCTAGCTCTAGCCCAGGTAATTGGCACCAGGGTCACAGCTGTCTGCGTCGCTGCGCACTCCCTATGAGAAGGCCTCTATCAGCTTTGCCCTAGCCGCCAGCTTGGTGATGGCGTAGGCGTCCGCGTTGCGCGAGGCCAGTTCCGCTGCCCGGTTCAGTGCAGCATCCACAACTTCTGCGGGTCCGCCATCGACAACGCTGTCCAGCAGTCCGATCTCGACGGCCTGCTCCGCGTTGTACATATCTCCGAGCAACACTGCCTCGACGTGAGACGGCGGCAGCCGATACTGAGACAGGGCAATCCCAAACTCGGGCATCGGAACTCCGATAGATACTTCGTTGAAACCGATCTTGACCCGCCCCGACCGACCGATCCTGGTATCTGCAACCAGCAAGTAGATGACTCCCCCAGCGACCGCGTGCCCAGTCGCTGCGACCACCACTGGCTTGGGGCACGAGAAGATAGTAAAAAAGAGTTCACCGCCAGCTCCTATGATTGCGTCGCGCTGCTCAGGTCCCTTGACGACCTCCGTGAGATCAAACCCGGCGGACAGACACTTCGCGTTGCCCGCAATCACGACTGCATCGTGGCTGTCGCTGGCTTCCTTGAATCCGGCGAGCGCATCAGTGAGGAACGAGTAACTCATCGCGTTGACACCGCCGTCGTCGAGCGTCAGGAGACCGACGTTGTCGCGGCTTTCCAGACGAACGGATTGCGCTTGACTCTGCTCTGCTTCGTGCGGCACCGACGCCTGCTCATCTGTAGACATGACGCCCATCCTGACATGTACGCACAAAGGGGCAGCGCGGACACCTCGGTGTCAGCACTGCCCCTCTGGTACGCACTCACGGACTCAACTACTTGACCGAGAGCGAGCTATAGCTAGGCGGTGGGTGGCAGATCGACTGGACGCAGCACCTCGCTGATGCCGTGCGCGATCTGCTTATTGCCCTTGGCCTTGTTAATGTCAACGAGCGAGAGGTCAACCTTCGCGTTGCGCGCGTTGCGGTCCTTGTCGACGAGCTTGATCTTGGTCGGATGAGACTTGACCTTCACCTTGATTGTTCCACCCTGGGCAGTAGCCAACTTGGCGCCGTCAGCCTTCAGAGCCTTGGCGGAAGTCACCTTGGCTCCGGGCACAACGTGGTAGAGCAACACAGTCTCGACCGTGTCTATGCCTAGCGAAGCGACCGTCTTGAAGGCCTTCTTCTCCTTCTTGACCTTCTTGCCTGTCAGATCGCTGGCAAGGTTCAGGAATGCCTGGTCAGTGGGTACGAATGCGGTTAGCTTCGCGCTTGGATCAGCGAGCAAAGCGACCGGTGTTCCAGGTTTGGCACCTACGACGGCCAGCACGGCCTCTGTGGCGATATCGAAGTCTCCGGAGTTGCGATCGAACGTGTTGTTGTCGCTCGTCAGCACCTCTGCCAAGCTCGTGCCAGATGCAGCGGCGGCGCTAGTACCGGCCACCAGTGATGTGGCACCTAACGCCAATGCGGCGGTGGCGGCGGTTCCGATTGCGACTGCTTTGCGATGCTTCATTGTGTACTCCTCTTCTACTCGACCCCCGAGTGGAGCCTTTGGAAGTAGTTCGGAGTTGCCGCCCGTTCGGATGTGAGAAGTTTTGTGGCGTATGCCTCAAATTGGCCTTGATCTAGCGCGTGAAGGATACGGACGCAACACACAGTCCACCAGGCAACCCCTGGCTAGTTACTGCGCCATCGGCCTACAGAGACCGGACCGTCACTGTCACATTCTCGATGTCGGTGGTGCTGACGGCAGATCCGAAGTTGAACGTCTGGGTCGATCCGGCAGTTGGGACTTGCGCGGTGCCAAGGAGCGTTCCGGCGCTGTCTTGAGCCACCACCGTGGAGGCGCCATTCGGGATGACGCAGTTCCCAGTTAGCGAGAGCGTTCCACCGTCGATCCCCATCTCGTCATTCGCTAGATATACCGGGTCGGATGTCCAGGTGACGTCAGCGCTTCCAGTGCAGCCGCTGACTACTGCGCTTCCAGTGGCGATTTGCCCGCTGCCGCTATTTGATGCCGCATTCGCGGAGAATGACATCATCCCCGCGCCGAGTACACCAAGACCGAGCGCGATGCCGAGTTGTGACCAGGCTGAGCCGGTTAGAACGCTCATTTCGCTCACCTCCCTGGGCAGCTCCGCGAGCTTCTTGTTGTCTCTTCTGTTTTTCCTTCGCTATCTATATCGACGGCTGAACATGCGGAATTTAGCTCGCTGCGACCCAACACCCGAATGGATCAGTTGTGACTAAGAGTGTTCTGCGCGGGGAACTCCGCAGTGAGCGCGCCAAAAAGGATGCAATCTTGTGGAGAATGTGCAAGCGAAAATGAAAGGCGTACAGTATAAAAATGGGTGCTGGTCCAACGCCGGGTTCGCGCGAGGTGGCTTGCAGTGATCGTGCCACCGACGAAGCCGAACCCTCCACCAAAGACTCCCCTGACCCTGAGCACCTCGATGCCCGGCGTGGTGGCGACGCACCTTCCGCCAGCAACGAGGCAGCGGTAGGGACGACTCGTTCAAAAGATGGGGACCTCTTCAACTTCGTCGCAACACAGGCACCGAAAAGCCAGAAGTCGCGAGACTCGGGGGGAGAATCTGACCAACTCGACTCGTCCTTGACAGTCCAGACGGATCGCCCGAGGGTGGAGGGATCGTCCGAGTCACGCCTACGCAAGAAACTGCGCTTCGTTGGGCAAATCGCATTCGGGATCGTTCTGGCCGTCACCGTCGTGCTCGCATGGCCGGCCGCCTGGGGCGGCTTCTTCACCTTCGGAATTGTTTCGGGAACTTCAATGCTCCCTCAACTCCTGCCAGGCGACCTAGTGGTAGCGGTCAAGAATCAATCGAACGCGTACAGCCTCGGCGACACGATCCTGTACAACGTCAACTACCAAGGAACGTCCGGTCGCATCGTGCACACAATCGTTGGTCAGAACCCCGACGGCACCTACATCACACAGGGTGTGAACAAACAAGACCCAGATATCTGGCCAGTCATTCCCTCAGATATTCGCGGGCGGGTCGTCTTGTCGATATCCAACGGGCAAGCAGTCGTTGACGTGATTAAGAATCCAAACTTTATCCCCGTTGCCTTTGGGATCTACCTCGTCTGGATGTTCTGGCCAAGGCGCAAGCCTGACTCCGAGGAAACCTCTGAGTCCCAAAGTGCAGCGCCCGCCGACGATAGCGCGGATGGGGTGTCACGAGACGCGAAAACTGCAAAGCCCACTGCTCGGCAGGGTCCCTAACCAACGGCACTGGTCGAGCATCACTAGATGACGGCGCGGGCTGCTCGAAGTTCTTGGACAAAGCGGAAAAGTCAGATGAGCCGAAAACGAGAAACCCTTACAGCAAGATCCGGCTGTAAGGGTTTCTCGTTTTAGCTCAGAGTTAGGTATTCGCTATGCAGCGGCCCTAACCGTCACTGTGACGTTCTCGATGTCGGTCGTGCTCACGGGCGAAGCGAAAGTGAAGGTTTGCGTGGCCGCAGCTGTTGCGACCTGGGCGGTATCAAGCGCGGCACCTGAGCTGTCCTGAACGACGACCGTGGAGGCTCCACCGGTAATAATGCAGTCTCCGGTCAAGGCCAGGGTTCCGCCAGCGATCTCCGTATCGTTCGTTGCAACGAACGTCGGATCTGGTGTCCACGTGACATCAGCGCTGCCGGTGCAGCCGCTGACTTGGGCACTCCCGGTGGCCAACTGACCGCTGGTGACAGTTGTGATGGTGTTTGCGGAGAACGCCACTGCGCCAGCTCCAATGACACCGACGCCGATCGCGATAGCACCGCGACCCCAAAGTGATTGAGTAATACCTGCCATGACTTTTCGTCCTTACGTTCGGGGGCTAGCGACTGGGAGTCGCGCCAGGGTTTCCTATATCAGAAACCTGCGCGCATTGTCACTGTACTGGAGTAATGAGGAAAGCCAACAGTAGCATGAATTTTCACCCATCTGGCCTATCAAGATTGCGTTCGCTCGAAAACGCTTACCTAGGGTGACGAAATTTCGGGTAGATTGAGGGTCAGGAGATTCCTCGGCAAGCTCCTTGCGCCGTAAGTGCAGCGCCTGATTCACTCAGTTGGAGTAACAAAGACCCCGACAGTTGCCCATGGAATGTCGGTGCCGCACTATGATATCGAGCTTTGCGCTCGTTGAATGGTCACGTAGAGTGGGGGAATTCCTGGGCCGCTACCCCTCGGCGCAAGAACGATCGGAGGCGAGACGCGCACATGGCAGTAAAGGGCGCATCCGCCAAAATTCTCTTTGCGATCGCCGCAGGTGTTCTCGTCGGCTCGATCAGCACGGCTTACGCCGCCTCCATCTCAACCACGAACGCTGGATCGCTGGGTACTGGATCCGGCGATGTTAGCGCGTGCGACAACAACGGCATTGATGTTTCGTGGAACTCAGTTGGCAACAGTCCTGTGTATAGCGGCAACTCCGATCCGGCGGTGTCCACCTTCGATGCGACTCGCCTCATCTTGTCGAACGTTGCTGGTGCGTGTGACGGCCTGCGGTACACGGTCATCGTCGCGGACAACTCAGGAAGCGCACTTGAGACGCTAAACGGAACGATCACGCTGGCGGGCAACTCGCAAACATTCGTCCTGCCAGCCGTCGATTCCAGAGACATTTATCAGTACGTCGTAACGATCTACGAGTGAGTCGAGCGGAGGTGATCGTGTGCGCATGCCGATAAGTCGGTTACTCGGATGGACTGCCCTGGTCCTGAGCTTGCTCGTCGCCGGCGCTGTCACCGTCATTGCTATCGGCCTGCCCATCGGCAATAGCAGCTTCGGCACGGGTTCGGGCTCCACCCAACCCTGCGACACAGACGGGGTCACGGTCGATATCCCAGATCCGATGGCCTTCGATGTCCGATCCGGTCAAGGCGTCGACGTCATTGAGCTAGATCTATCGGGTGTGAACGCGGCTTGTGACAACAAGCGCTTCGCCGCAGCAATCGGCAGGACTTCCAACGGCGACTGCATCGCCCAAGCCGACGGAGTCCTCACCGTGAACAGTGGCAATGCCAGCATCCTGCTGGGATCAGCGGGCTGCACGCTACCGACGGCGGCAAATGGAGACACCTTCTCCGGTGCTACCTCAGGTGTTGGACAAGTGACGGTGACTTTCTATGAGTAGCTCACCCAGTCCACGAGCCAGCGAATTTGCCAGAAGGCGTCCACGAGCGACCTTCGGTTTGCGTTCCATTGGGATCATCCTGGTCTCGCTCGCCGGTGCCGCCATAACCAGCGGGGTCGCCTACGCTGCGGATCTCGGGACCTCCGGCGGATCGATCGGCTCGTCTTCGGCAGCACTCGGTGCCTGCAACGACACAATGGATACCCTCCAAAACCCAATAGCTCGCTACGTCTCGGGTGGCCGGTACGAGTTCTCTCAGGTACAAGTCGGCAGTGTTCCCGCAGCCTGCCAAGGCTTGGCCGCCAGAGTCTCGCTGGTCAACGTCGCGGCACCAGGCAACGGCTTAACTGCCGGAGGCGTCGGGGTGACCGACGGCGCAGCGATCTTCACCAGTTCGGGCAGTAATACCGTCACGTGGACAAGTGGGCAAGGTCCCCTCGTTGACGAGATCGACAACGCGGACAGTTCCATCAAGATCCTGGTGGTGTTCCGTGGGTAACTTGATTAGCTCACCCAACGCAGGCCAGTCTCGTTCGAGTTTTGGACTGACTTCGCGCCCCCGCTTACTTATCACCGGCCTTGTCGGGTTCCTCGCCCTCGTCATGGTGTTCGCAGTCGTGCGTTCAACCGGAGATGTCTCGGGCGCGAGTATCGGCACAATCTCAACTCCGACCGACCTCAAGGTCGAGCTCAGTCCCAATGGGATTGAGCCGACAGTCCGAGTACGCGACGACTTCAACGGCCTCGGATCATCAGACTTGGATGGCCGGGTCACCGAATTCGATGGCGGTGATGGTTACACAGGTGGATCAGGCCCCACCTTCAACACCGTTGCCGGTGGAAGCTCAGCCACCAACACGTGGCACGGAAAGTCTGGCGGAGTCCAGCGCGACCTCGGGTCTAACTACTCCGCGGCACTCGTCCCGTGGCTTACCCGAAAGTCGAAAATTCAAGCAGAGATCACCGGGACGATCAACGACACACTTGACGGAGGCATGATTATCAACACCAATGCCACTGGAACTTCCGGAGTCGCTGTACGGATTAACTGCTCGGGTCAGAACAACAACTGTCAGGCGCAACTTGTGAACGTTACCGGCGCTGCGACTCGGTCAGCATGCAGTTCGCCAATAACCATCAACGAAGGAAAGCGACCAAACAGTATCTCGATCTCGGACTTCATCAACGACCAAGGGGCCGCTGGGGACGACGTAACCGTGACCGTCACAACTGTGAAAGGTAGTGGTGGAACGTCCCCAGCGACCCTCACGTGTGAGCCGACGAGCCCGGCGGCTGGCAGTTACTCGGGGCTGATCTCTTTTTCGGCTTCCGCGAACGCCGTCTACGAGGACATGGTCCTGAGCTTCGCCTAACGTTTGCAGTGGACCCGCCTGCGGCTCGCTAGTAGCCCTGGTTATAGCCGCTCGACCAGGACTTGAACTTCGACATTCCGTAGCGCGACTTGACGTAGTTCAGGGCGGCCCAGATGTTGGCGTACGGCACACGCTGGTACTTGAGCGAACGAAGACCAGGCTTGGCGTAGTACTTGTACGTCGGGGCAATGACCTGGAGTAGGCCCATTGAGGGCATTCCTGCTTTGGCGTTACTGTCCCAGTTGTTGATGGCGTTCTTGCGTCCACCGGACTCCTGCTGGATTTGCGCGAGGATTCCCGAAAGTCGCTTCTTCTTGATTCCGTGCTCAGCCATCACGGCGCTGACTAGATTCGCCCAGCGCAGTACTTTCTTCGGGAAAGCTGAGCCTCTTGGGTGCACTAGGCGCTTGCCCGTCCACTTTGAGGGCTTGGTAGCAACTGAGGCCGTGGGGATCACCACGCGAGGCTTGGGCTTAGGTGCGGCCTTGGCGGCAACACTGGCGACTGCGACGGTCGGTTGCGATGTGGGCAACGTAGCTGCCTGGGACGGCGCCGCTGCGATGAGCGATCCACCTAGTCCGATAGAAACCGATGCGGCCAGGGTGAGGGCGAACTTCTTCATGAGCATCCAGGGGGTTGGGGTGCCGGAACTGCCCGACGGGACTTGAGCACCATGCCAATGTTGAAGCTTCCAGTTCAACCCAAATTCTTACCTTTTGGTTCACGCCTGTGGATAACACCTCGCTTTTCGGACGTAACCGGACAAAATTTCACGCGATGTGGGAAGGCTCACATTCAATAACTGCGCAGAGTGATCACTATTCGGGCTGGAATGCGGCACGCACACGCCAAAGAACCCCGTCCACAACACGAGGAGTAGACGGGGTTCTTCGATGAGCTAGGGCTTCAGTTCTAGTGCTCGGCAAGCCACTTGTCGTTGAAGTCCTTCTCCTTGATGAAATTCTCGCCGGTCTCATCGTAGGCAGCGCCCTCGAGCTTTTTTCCGAGCAGTGGGATAGATATTTTGATGTCCATGTCGGTACTCCAAGTGCTTCCCTGGTCCGAGGGCACGATCTTGCCCGAACCGTTGAACCCGCCGGGTGCTCCTTTGGTCGTGACAGTAATTTTGGAATGTAGTTCGTCGCCAGTGCGAGTCCATTCCTCAGTCTGAGTCACCTCGGCTGTTTCACCAATGATCTTCTTGGCCGCAGACGGCAGATTCGCAACTACGTGACGCACCGAGGACACCGTGAGCGAGTCTCCCGTCGGGCTGAACTCAAGCCACTCCAGATTTGTGGCTCCGAGTGCGGCGTACTTCGCATCCCAGTACGCCTGGTCCTGCAACATTTCCCAAATTTTGTCGACACTCGCGTCGTACTGATCGACGCTATCGATGTGCTTGGTCATTTTTCCTCCGATGAGTGGGCTAACACGCTCTTCAAGACTGCCGTTGTCCCGCAGCGCGCGCAAGTTGAGTCACTAGTTTGACCTTGTCTACCAATCCAGCGAGCACGTCGGACGGGAAGTAATCCCTTTGCGCCTAGGCGATTGTGCGTCTAATCCCGAATCGACCCACGAGCAGAGCTAGCAGGAGGTATCGGCGATCAGGCCAGTTTCACGTCGACGGTGAAATCCGCCCGACGCAGTCGCTCACTGAGGACCTCACCCATGGCGGTCGCTGGCGTGAGGACCCCCGCTCGCGCAGGTAGATCGCTAAAATCCAATGCCAGGGCCAACGCACTCTCCGAGAGCATCACCGCAGTGGCAGCGTAGCCCGGATCGCCCTGCGCGCCGATCGTAGAGACCACTCGCTCCCCACTAGTGGTGTGCGCGTTGATCTCCACCTTGAACCTTCCAGATTCGCGGGCCTGCTCAGATGGGCCTTCTCCCGGCTTCGGTAAAGCGCGGTCTAACAACTTGCGCGTCGGGGCGAAGCTCATAAGTTGTTCCACTGATCCAGTGCCAATCGCCGTCCCCACTGCTAACAGTGCGGCGGTAGGGCGCGAACCAAAGGCGCTGACCTCGCGGTAGCGGAAGCTAGGCCCATACGCCCAATCAAGAAGTGCGTTGCTACGCCGCACGATTCGGGTGTTGTGCGCCGCCATGATGAACGGCCCAATCCATCCACCTAGTTCGTCCACATGTGCTGCCGTGGCTGTGTCAGGCCAGTTTGGCGGCTCCGGTTCGCTGCGGCGATCCGGACTCAGGGAGTACGGATCATCAACGATGTCTTTAAGCTGCGGGTCGGCTTTCATCTCATCGACCTGTGTTCGCAACGAGTCGACGGTTCCACCACTGAAACCACCTTTCATGTCGCGGACCACCAGTGTCGTGTCGGTCAGATCCCCGAGACCGTGGGACTGGGCGAAGGAATAAGCCTGCCAAACTCCGAGGTCACTTGGAATCGAGTCGAAGCCGCAAGAGTTCACGATGCGTGCGCCAGATTCCTTGGCGACGTCGTTCCAGGTATCGGCGCAATAGCGCACGAACAACACTTCGCCCGTGAGGTCGACGTAATCGGTCCCCTGTTCAGCGCACGCTCCGACCATGGCTTTGCCGTACTTTGCGTACGGCCCCACGGTTGTTGCGACGACTCGGGTGCGGCTCGCGAGTTCGAGCAGTCCGCTCTCGTCTTGAGCATCCGCGACAAGGATCGGCCACTGCTGGGCGCTCGGGGCGAGTTCTTGGCGAACGGCCTCGAGTTTGCTGCGGGAGCGTCCGGCCAACGCGATTTTGACCTCTGGCCCGGCGAATCTCGCTAGATACTGTGCAACGAGAACCCCGACAAACCCGGATGCTCCATACACGACGACATCAAACTCGCGATTTTCCCATTCAGCTGACTTCATGACACTCAGCCTCGCATAGTCGCTGCGACTTCTCACTACCCGCGTGGCTACCCGCCACTCCAGTTCGCTGAAGCACAGACTTGACGGATCAACCACCCCTACACTTAGAGGGTGGATACCGACACGCCCTGGCTCGATGAGGATGAACAGCGCTCTTGGCGCGCGCTCGTGGCTGTCCTGATCATGTTGCCGGCGGCACTCGACTCCCAACTGCAGCGCGACTCAGCACTGTCGATGTTTGATTTCGGCGTACTGTCCATGCTGTCCGAGGCACCAGATCGCACGTTGCGGATGAGTCAACTCGCCGCCCTCAACGATTCCTCACTCTCGCGCCTGTCGCATGTCGTCAAACGCCTTGAGAATCGAGGAGCGATCGTCCGGACCACCAGCGACACGGACCGACGAGCGCACAATGCGTCCCTCACCGACTTGGGCTTCGAGATGGTCAAGGCGGCTGCGCCGGGCCACGTTCGACGCGTCCGCGAGCTAGTATTCGATCAGCTGAGCCCCGCGCAGGTCAGCGAGCTCGAACAAATCGGCGAGGCGCTGCGCAGCAACCTCGACCCCGAGCGCCGACTACCCGTCGGACCGAACTAGATCCGATGAATCCTGAGATCTCCATCCGTTCACTGGACTCCAGCGTCGGAGTCCTGCATCTAGCGGCGACCAGCCATGGACTAGTCCGGATTTGTTTCCCAAACGTGACGCGTCACGACGTCCAAACGGACCTACTGCGCGACTTCCCAACTGCCGACTTCGTCGAAGACAATCGGCTCGACTATGTGGCCGAGCAGATCGATGACTTCCTGATCGGCCAGCGACGAAGCTTCGATGTCGAACTGGACCTGCGTTCCACTCACGGATTCCGACGTGATGTCTTGGAGCAACTAGTTCGAATCCCCTACGGGAAGACGCAGAGTTACGGATCCGTGGCGGCGAGCGCTGGCAACCCAGGTGCAGCGCGGGCTGTCGGCACTGCTTGTGCTCGCAACCCGCTGGTACTGGTAGTTCCGTGCCACCGCGTGGTTCGCTCCGATGGTTCGATAGGTGAGTACGGCGGTGGCACTAAGACGAAAGAGCTACTGCTATCCCTCGAAGCTTCATGATCAATCCACTTTAGGCAGTAGCGTTACTGCTCGTGAAAAGAATCCTGATTGGTTCAGCAGCGTCCGCAGCAGGTGCCACCCTCGCAGGTGCCGGAGCCGCCGCCTACGTCAACCGGATGGTGCAAGGCCGCGCGACGGGTGACATCGAAGGATTCTTGGATCGCGCGGACCCCGACCCCGGAGATGTCGCTGTGGTTCTGGGAGACAGCCTGATCCGGGGACGGGCGGGCGTCGATGCAGTGGAATTACTACGCAACCAGTACCCACAGATCAGTTGGATCAACGGTGGAGTGCAAGGTGATACCTCGTTCGACCTCGCCGAGCGCCTCGTCCCCGTCGTCGGCTGCCACGCCAATCAAGTCATCATCATGATCGGAACCAACGACGTTCGCGCCACACTCTTCCCGGACAACAGCGAAATCCGGCGCAAAGTGAAGGCTCTACCGGAGCCGCCCTCAACTCAGTGGTTCGACGTCTATTTGGACCAGATCGTCACCGAACTACAGAAGCACACGGGCGCAACCGTGGCCGTCTGTTCGATTCCCCCACTGGGGCAAGAGCTAAGTAGCGAGGTGAATCAGCGGGTCGAGGAGTTCAACGACGTCATCCGCGCACTATGTGAGCGCTCCGGCGCGACCTACCTACCGGTATTCGAGCGTTTCAGTGAGGTTCTGAGGGAGGCCAAACAGGACAACGTTGCCCCATACTCGGCAAACTGGCGCAAGGCCGCACGATCTCTGTCTGCCCACTACATCGTTGGCCGCAGCTACGATCTGATCGCCGAACGAGAGGGGCTCCTGCTATCTCCTGACCGCGTTCACTTCACGACGGCCGCAGCGCAAATCGTGGCGGAACTTGTCGGTGGATTCGTCACCGGCGACATCGCCGCCAGGAGCGCATCCGACTAAGCGCTAGCAGCGACTATTGCGCGCCATCACACCATCGGCGCAGACTGCATGGATGAGATTGGCGTTGACGAACTGCGTTGGCAGCACGGTGGCACCCTCAAGATTGGCGCCCTGCAGATCGGTGAACCAGATCTTTGCGTCGGTGAGGTTAGCGTTCGTCAGGTTCGCGCCGAGCAGGTCGGTGTCGGTCAAGTCCGCGCCCGTGAGGTTTGCCCCCGACAGATTCGCGTTCTTGAGGTCTACTCCGGATAGGTCAGCACCCGCACAATCGGTGTTGGGTTCGATAGTGCAGCCGTTGATCACTGCCCCCTGCTGAGCGTTCTCGGCTGAGGAGTTCGTGGCGCCGCAACCAGCCAACACAAATGCGCCAGCCGCAACAAGTGCTCCGAGCTTCACTACGTGCATCTACCGCACACCACCTATGTCTTGAGGTACCGGACAATCTCGAATGGAAGTCTCTCAGAAAGGGCACTGCGACGGCCACTCGACCCGCCCTACACCGACGGAGAAGAACTGAGAAGGAGCAGATGGCAGTCGGAGAATAGTCGCAACTCCCGCCACGGCGCGCCGATGTCCGCGCACAGCCCGCGGCTAGCCGTAATAACCCGGCGCCCAACCTATGTACGGTCCCCAAGCGTCCATCGTTCGCATGGACAGAATGGCCACGCGGTCGCCATCACCACCGGTGGTAATCACCATGCCACCGCCAGCGTAGATCGCCACATGCCGAGCCGGGTTGCTAGACAGCCAGAAGACCTGCGCACCAACTGGTGGTGTCCGATCCCCTGGATGCCCGTATCCCGCCTTTTTGGCCCGGTACCACTGGTCGATGGCCCGCGGCATCCATCCCCCAGTCGCTCCATAGGCGTCGTCGACGAAAGCTAGGCAGAGGTGGTCGTAAGAAGACCCGCGACCTATGTATTGCATTGCCCAGTTCACGACGGCTTTTCCGGACCGCGATGGCGGGTAGCGAACACCTGCCACGACGGTACTGCCACCAGCTTTGCGTTCCTGCGCCGTTTGGTACTGGTCGAGGACCTGGTTGTACGTCCTTCGAATGTCGCGCAGTTGCGCTGCGGCCTTGTCGAGGGCAGCTTGACGTTCGCCAATGAGTGCCTCCACGGCTGCTTTTGCTGACGCCGCTACGGCCAGAGCCTTCCTTGCTTCGCTAGCTCGCGCGAGCGCCTCTTGCTGACGCGCGACCGTCGCCTCCTCGAGCACCTTCAGCTCCGCCAGTTTGTCCGTGAGCACCTGCTTGGCAGCGACGAGACGCTCGTAGGTCATTGCATTGGAGCGAGACATCCGCTTGACAGCGACGGCCTGATTCGCGAAGTCACTAGGATCGGAAGCTCCCATGATCATTTCAAGAGTCTGGTACTCACCGCCTTGGATGTAACTGCGCCGAGCCAGTTTGGAAACTTCGATCTCCAGTTCATCGATAATGACCTGCGCCTCAGCGACCTGCTTCTTCTGCTCGGCAACGCGTTCTTGGGCGATTTGAACATCGCGCTTGGCCGCCTCGACGGCTGCTTGCGCGGTCGAAACGGCCTCGTCGGCTTTGGCAACGTCACGCTGCGCTGCCGGCATCTTTGCCTCGGCCCGTTCAACTGCCGCCTTCGTCTTGCCGATTGCAGCTGATTCCGCCTCTAACCGGTCGCGAGCGTCGTTCACATCTGACAAAGACGGTGCCGGTGACTCTGCCACCACTCCTGTCGACGAGGCCGCTACCGCCCAACCTGGGGCGGCAATCGCCGCCGAAGATGCCGCCGGGGATGCCGAAGAAGCAGAACCAGCTGTCAAAGGAACGCTCGCCACAACCAGCCCAGCGGCCAGCGCTGGGACGATAACCGATCGGGTACAGCGCACTGTTTACTCTCCCCTAGCTCAGTCGCGCGGGAGGACGGTCGAAACCTGCGCCAGCATCGGACCGGATCCCCAACTACCGGCCAAAATAGCGATGAAAGTCTCAGATATCCGTACGACAGGCCCGGACAGTCGCGTTAGCTTCCAATGGTTTCGTCGACTATCGAGTCAAACTCCGTCACCAGCAACTCTCCGAGTCGGCCCACATCTGGCACCAACTCTCGGTCGGCACCGAACCCGATGGTGACCTTTCCGTTGTAGCTAAAGATGCAGATTGTCATGGGCTGGTTGCCAGAGCAAGGTGCCCATCCGAGGATTCCCTCGACCTCCGTACCGGCCAGGGTCATGGGCGAACGCGGCCCAGGGACGTTCGTCAGAACCCCGACGGCTTTATTCGCGAAGTAGTTGGTCAAACCGGTCGATAGCAGATTCGGGCTCTTCGCGATCCCACGCTGAACCCCGAAAGTCAGGATCGCCTCGTCACTGCGCTTGATCCGATCCATGCGCGCATGCATCTGCGCCAATCGCTGCGCAACCGGCCCGTCACTCAGCGGCATCCGCAACGCCACCAACGCAAAGTGGTTGCCCAGCTCCTCTGGCACTCCGGGGGTGAACGGGACCAGACTCACTGGGACCATCCACATCACCTCGTCAGTGCTGGTGTCGCCCTTCTCCGCCAGATAGCTACGCAGCGCTCCGGCGACTGCTGTTAGCAGCACGTCATTGACCGTGGTGCCTGTCGCGTGCCCGACCGCCTTGACCGTTCGCAGGTCCAGCACTGGGGCCCACGCCGCGTCTTTGCGAACTGATGGCGCCCCCGACCACACAGTCTCCACGCTCTCACCGGCAAGTAAGAGCTTGCCGACCGAAGCAACGTCATTCGCCGCTCGATTGTCTGGCGAGCTAACGAGCAGGCTGACGTCCATGAACCGCTCTGGGTCTTTGAATGCGTGCGCGCCGAAGTCGAAGATGCTGCGCGCGTCGTCAGTGAGCGCCTCCGCGGTCCCCTGCACGCCCCCGCTAGCTGCAGTCGAGCCAAACGCTGAAACTCTTGATGCGACCGTTCTGGCAGCGGATACCCCTAGATCCACCAAATCGAGGGTGAGGTTCTTGCCCACGGAAGCCGCCAAACGCAACGGAGATCGCCCACTCGGTAGCGACCGACCAACGTGCGTAACGTCGGCTGAATCCAAGTCGCACAAGCCCATGACCGCCTGCGTTAGGCGGATACCGTCAGCAATCGAATGGTGGAACCGAGCGAAGACCGCCGAGCCCTCGGTGCCATCGTCCAGAATCAGATTCGTAATGCAGAACATTGTCCAAAGAGGCTCGCGTTTGTCGAACGGGACACTACGCGCGGCGCCAATGAACTCCCGTAGTTGCTCGAATCCTGCCGGTGCCGGCAGTTCCACGTAGGTCAGTCGGTCGGCGAGATCGAAGTCATCAACCTGTTCCCACACCCAAGTCGAACCGCGCTGAAGGGGGCGCGAACGAAAGACCGGGAAGACGTCAACGAGGCGCTCACTCACCACCTGTTTGACTGCGTCCCAATCCAACTCCGAGCGAAACCACATGAGCGAGTCGATCACCATCAAGTTGTTTGGTCGATCCATCGTCAGCCACAGCGCATCCTGAGCGCTCATTCTCGTCGTGGTCATTGCGACGGCACCGATTGGGCAGTGCGCTCTGGCCAGACAGCAACGATCATCGGTAGCTGGAGTGGAACACGTAACCAACTAACGATTGAGGCAGCCGATGCGGGGCCCTGTTTGCCTGAAACCTTCATGGCATAGGTGATGTTGCCTGGCAGCACTGCAACCAGCAAGGCCACCGATGCAGGCCGTGCCCAGCGTTGATCCGTGGCTAGACCCACAGCGCAGGCCACTTCTGCCGCCCCACTGACATATATCCACGCATCGGGCCGCGGCAGCCAGCGGGGAACTAGCGGCCGAAAGATGGCGGGTCGCGCAAAATGAGCCACGCCACTGATCCCGAATGCAACACCGACTGACCGAGCGGCGGCGGGCGTTCGAAGCGCCAACCGCGAGCGACTTACGAGACTTCTAGCATTGCCCATATCTGAGACCTACCTTGGCTGGGGGAACGCAATACCGAGAACAAGTTGAACTGGCGAGAAATGCCTAGTTGCTGCCTGCTTGACGCTCGCGAGCGGATTTAATGCCCAGCTTCACGAGCAGGAACGGCAGGAACAACGTAGCGATCATCGTGAAGATCCAGATAATCAGGGACGCGAAGATCCAAGTAGACGCCCCGACTACGGTGAGTCCGCCGACAATCAGGTTCGTGACGACTAGTGCGACGAAGACTGTAAAGAGACCGATTCCGCCAAGTAGTGCGGGAGCGTTCTTTTCACTTGCTTGAGTCAGGAATGGCTGCAGCACGGCCTGCACAATCGTGAAGATGACGGCAACGATCAGGAATGACCCAAAGGAGATGGAGAATCCGCTAAGAATCAGCACGGCAGCGATCAAGCCGACGGCAACCGATAAGAACAGGATGAGCGTGCGCACCAAAAATCGGACCATTGCCGAATCGTAGTCCTGCCGGTCTTCTGGATGCGTGTCGAAGCGCCGACCGCAGGGACCATGCGAGCCGGGCATTGACCTGCAATGCTGAGCTACATGTCCACCCATGTAGTCGAGCGTGACTCGCAAACCTGGTTCGTCCGAAGTGCCCAGGACTGCGCCGAGGCGCTGTCGACCGATATCAACAGCGGCCTGTCCGATACGGCAGTGGCGACGGAACTAGACCGGTTCGGCCCCAACAGTTTGCCCACCGTCCCTGCGCCCTCTGTGTGGTCAATCGCCTTCGCCCAATGGCGTGACCCCATGAACATCATGCTCACCGTTGTGGCCTTGATTTCAGTTCTCATCGCCCAAGAGGAGACAGCGATCCTCGTCGGGTTCTTGGTCGTGCTCAATGTGGTGCTCGGATCTCGCCAGGAGTTGAAGGCCCGAGCCAGCGTTGCAGCGCTTTCATCTCTTCAGGTGCCGTCCGCGCGAGTACGCCGACAAGGTGAACTGCGCGAGATCGCTGCTGTCGACCTGGTTCCCGGTGACATAGTCCTACTTGAAGCAGGGGACCTCGTTCCCGCCGACGGACGGATTGCCGTCTCGGCGTCCGTTGAGGTGGCCGAGAGCGCGCTCACCGGAGAAAGTGCGCCGGTGGCAAAAGATGCGCAGACGCTTACCGACCCGGCGACTGCGTTGGGCGATCGATCCAACATGCTCTTCCAGAACACGTCCATCACTCGCGGGACGGCCACGATGATCGTGACCGCGACCGGCTCGCGAACTGAGATGGGCAAGATCGCAAACATGCTCAACTCCGTTGGACCAACGGAGTCGCCACTGCGCCGAGAGATGCGTCAACTGACGTTTCGACTCATGTATGTCGCGTGGGGGGCAGTGGCGATTATCGTCGCGCTCGGACTCTGGCGCGGCCTGGATCCAAACGCCGTAATCTTGCTCGGAATCACGACAGCGATTGCTGCCATCCCTTCGGGGCTTCCGACATTCTTGACAGCGATGCTGTCATTCGGCGCCCAACGGCTCGCCAAGGCCAAGGCCATCGTCAAGAACCTCAACGATGTAGAAACGCTGGGTTCAACAAGCGCAATCAACAGCGACAAGACCGGCACGCTAACGATGGACATGATGACGGCGACCCAGATGTATGCCCTTGGACAATGGTTCAAGGTCGAGGGAAGCGGCTACTCCAAACAAGGAGCCATCCTGCGCGTTGCGGGTAACAGTGAACCTGACTTTGAGGCTCTCGGATACGGATTGGCCCTGTGTGGTGACGCAACCGTCAGCGACGACGGCGACGTTATCGGCGATCCGACCGAAGCTGCGTTGGTGGTGCTGGCCGCAAAGATGGGTGTCGACGCAGCCACCTCGCGACAGGAAATCCCACGCGTAGCCGAGGTTCCCTTCGACTCCGCGTACAAGTTCATGGCGACGTTTCATCGAACCGAGTTTCGTGGACAAGACTCCCTCGTCGAGTTAGTGAAGGGTGCTCCCGATGTCGTACTCCAACGATGCACCACGATCATGGTTGATGACGATGTCGTCGATATTGCTGAGCGACTCGATGACCTGCTCGCCGCAAACCGGCGACTAGCCGAACAGGGACTGCGAGTGATGTCGTTCGCGATACGCACGTTCGATGCTGCTCAACAGCCAGAAGTTGAGTCCGATCCTATGGCGTGTGTTGGCGACCTCACCTTCGTCGCACTCGTGGGGATCATTGACCCACTTCGACCCTCCGCCAAAGAGGCGGTGCGAATCGCACTTAAGGCCGGGATTGATGTGCGGATGATCACCGGCGATCATGCTGTGACAGCGCAGGCGATCGGAGCTGACCTCGGGCTGGGGCCAGGTGTCATCACCGGTCCCGCATTCGCGCAGTTATCCGACGAACAACTGCTCGCCGACCTGCCTGACCTACATGTCTTCGGGCGAGTCTCTCCAGAAGACAAACTGCGACTCGTCGCCATCATGCAAAAACGAGGCGACATCGTGGCGATGACTGGCGATGCAGTCAACGATGCCGCAGCACTGAAGAAAGCCGATATCGGTGTCGCTATGGGTTCCGGTAGCGAGGTCACAAAGCAGTCCGCGAAGATGATCCTGACCGACGACAACTTCGCCACCCTCGTCCACGCAGTCGCGTTGGGACGAGATATCTACGGCAAGATCACCGCGCAGATTCGTTGGGTGATGGCCGGGCTATTCGGCTTTGTCGGAGTCATGCTGGGCGGGAGCATCCTCAACTTGAACAACGGAGCAGTGCTGACCCCCGTCCAGTTGCTCTTTAACACGTTCCTCATCGGAATCTTCCCGGCGCTCGCCATCTCGACCGACACCGAAGAGCCGGGTCTCATGGACCTGCCACCGCGCGATCCGAACGTCCCTATCTTCAACCGCCGCAGTGCTCCATTGTGGATCTTCTTCGGAGCAACTCAAGCGATCGCGAGCCTGCTGCCCTTCGTTTGGCAAAGCGAAATCGGAATCCCTGCGGCGCAGAGTATGACGTTCTCGATTCTCGCATTTACGACGATTCTGATGGCCATCTCGCTGCGCCGCACATTTGTCCCCGGGTGGTCTGGGCCGTTCATTCCCTACTTCATCTGGATGGCGGTTCCGGCGGTGCTCACGGTCTTGTGCGTTGAGCTACCTCTTTTCCAACGCATCCTGCAAACGACGAGTTTGACGGGATCCCAATGGCAGGCAGTGATCGCCTTCTCCCTGATTACCCCAGCCGTTATTGAGATAGCTAAGGCCTTCCAACGTCGCGCGAAGCAGAGGTCTCAAACATGACCAGTTCAACTGGTCCCCACGTTCACCACACGCAGCCAGGCGATGCGGGTCAGGGTGGAGAAAATGACCAAGTCGACGATTCAGATGATGCGCTGCGGATACAGGCTGGGGGCACTGAACCCTTCGGCAAACTCGCTGGACTGACCGACCTGCGCAGCCACCTAGTCAGCCAAGTCGCAATCTCCGTTTACGCCGTAATCACTCTGCTCGGAGTGACGGCCGCGGCGAGCCTAAAGAAGTACGCGACAACTGAAGGTGAGCTGCTCGCCATCTTGATTGGAGCGTCGGCAGCTGTATCTGTCGCGCATGTGTGGGCCTCGATCATGGCGCACCGACTAGTCCATCACAGCTTCCCAGACAAAGTGGAACTGCGACGGGAAGCCCAGATCGTCGGGACATTCTTTGCGGTCACAGGTTTGACGTTCGCCGTCGTCTTCGTGAGCGCGCTGCTTGGGTTCAGCTTCGACGATGCCATCCTTTGGGCAGAGATCGCGTTAGTCGCGGCACTATTCATCCTCGGCACAGCCGGGGCGCTTTGGGCCCGGGCCGGATGGTTAAGAGCTCTGGGTTGGGGAATGATCGATGCAAGTATTGGCGTTGTCATTGTTGTCATCAAGCTAATCGTTGGCTAAACCGATACTTGCGACAGGTCGCACAAGACGCGCGCTTGGCAGCAATCGCGACAGGCGCGCCGTGGCAAGCCAACAATGGTGAACCCGTACCATTAGTGAACGTTGTACCTACTCAATTCAATTGGGAGTAACCAGTGAAGAGCAACAACTCAATGCTCAACGAGGTCAACACCGCGTTGACCAAAGGGCGCCCCGAGATCACCGAGGCGCTAGCCCTGCCAGACGTCATCTCCAAAACTGCCGCCTGCCTCGCTGTTGTCATCATCGCTGCGGTCCCGGGCTGGCTGTTCCTATCCGGACAGTTCATCCTCTACTTGGGTGCACTTATCGTCACCATGATTGTCGGCGTGGTCATGATGCGAAAGGCGCCCGTCAAGGCACCGCTCGCGATCGGCTACTCCGCACTTCTGGGCCTCATCGTCGGGGCCTTCTCCAACGCAGCCGTGGCTTACGGCGGCAACATCGCGCTGATCCCACAAGCCGTTATCGGGACGATCGCCGGCACCGTCGGCGTGATCCTCGTCTACCAGACGCCGTTCGGAAAGAAGGCCAGCCGCGCACGCAAGATGTTCTTTGCGCTGATGATTGGCTACATCCTCGTTGGCATCACCTCCGCTATCGCTGCGATCTTCTTCGGAACGGGTGATGGCTGGGGCTTCTATGGCGTTGGTGGGTTCGGAATCGCCCTCTGCGCCATCGGTGTGGCACTAGCAGCGTGGTCGCTACTCATCGATGTGGGTGCCACGGACGAGGCGCTCAAGACTGGTGCGCCACGCAACTACGACTGGACCTACGGTGTGTCGTTGGCAGCCTCGATCGTGTGGCTGTACCTAGAGCTCCTGCGTCTACTGGCAATCACCAGTCGATAACGGCGCGCTGACGAGCACCTGAACAGAGCGTAGACATCGAGTGAGCGTCACGACGTCGTCGGCGGATCAGTCAGTTGACTCATTCGCCGACGACGCGCTTGGTCGTCACGATGCCGTTGGACTGCTCGAGGCCATAGAGAATAGAGAACTACACCCCGACGAGATTCGCGATGCCGCACTGGCCCGAGCTCGCGCGACTCATAGCGAACTCAATGCAGTCGTGGACTGGGTGCCTGAACCCGTCGGGAACGACGGCCCACTAGCTGGAATCCCGATCTTCCTTAAGGACAACGAGGATCTGACTGGGCTTCCCACTCGCCATGGCTCCGCCGCGACCTCAGCAAGGTCGGCGGCCACCACGTCGCCGTTCGCCGAGGCGCTACAGAATGTCGGCTTCACGATTCTCGGCAAGTCGTCACTGCCGGAGTTCGGACTAACGGCAACAACTGAGCCCCTCGCCACTGGACCAACCCGCAATCCGCGAAACACCGACTACTCAGCAGGTGGATCCTCGGGTGGATCGGCTGCTCTGGTCGCGGCGGGTGTCGTCCCCGTCGCGCATGCCAATGACGGCGGTGGTTCGATCCGGATCCCAGCAGCTTGCTGCGGACTCGTTGGCCTCAAACCGTCTCGGGGGCGCCTGATCGCTCCAATCGAGATGGATCGCCTCCCCGTCTCTATCGTGGCTCAGGGCGTTGTAACCCGTTCCGTCCGAGACACAGCACTGTTCATACATCAGATTGAGCATGCCCCGTCGGCTCGCACTTTGGCGCCCATCGGCCACATCCAAGCCCCGAACAAGCAGCGACTGCGGATTGCGGTTGTCACAGATGGCATGGCTGGAATCGGGGTCGATCCCGACGTGCGCCGCAGCGTGCTAGAAACAGCGAGCACCTGCGAGGAACTTGGCCACGAGGTCGAGGTCGTACCCTTTCCGTTCAGCGAACAGTTTGGACGAGACTTCCTGCGCTATTGGGCAGCTTTGGCATTCTCCATTGATCGCGGTGGACGCTTGCTGTTCGGAGACGACTTCGGCAGTGACGAGTTGGAACCCTTCACCAAGGGGCTCGCCGGACTGTTCGGCCAGGTGGCGCTTAGGACCCCTGGAACTATCCGCAGATTGCGTAGTTTCGAGCAACGGTACGCACAGACCTACCGTGGCTACGACGCGATCCTCTCGCCGGTGCTCGCGACACCACCACCGCGCATCGGCTACCTGTCCCCCGGTATCGATGCGCACACTCATTTAGTGCGATTGCTGCGCTACGCCTCGTTCACCGCGATCCACAATGTGGCCGGGGCTCCCGCGATCTCGCTGCCGCTCGGCGTTAGTTCAGATGGATTGCCGATCGGCGTTCAGATTGGCGCCCACATCGGTGATGAGGCGACGCTGCTGTCCCTCGCCTACGAACTCGAAGAAGCTGTCGGCTGGCGCTAAGACTTGCAGATCGAACGCTATTGCGAACGATGCCTGGGAAGGCGCAGTCCACACGGGATTGCTGTTACGCCGATGACAACCGAGAGTCCGATCGCTAACTGGAATCCGCGGACCATGTCGTCTTTGACCTCATTGATCGCATTGTCGAACACCGCGATCTGGCGCAGTTGGACGAGCGAGTCACCATTCGGGTCAACTGTTTGGGCGTGGGCCTGACCCGACAACGTATATAGCTGGGTGATCTGTTGCTGCTGCGTGGCACTGAGCCCAGACTCGTTGACCCTGGCCACCTGATCCGAAATCGATACCAACAGCACAGTCGTGAGGATCGCGGTACCGAGTGCGCCCGCAAGGAGTCGCACTGCGGTCTGAGTGCCGCCGGCCGTTCCAGACAGGTCCTCCGGGATGTCGGCCATCAGAGTGCTGACCAAGATTGCGTATGCCGCGCCCCAGGCAAACCCCTCAACGAACAAGCTCGGCGCGAGCATCCAGCTGTTGCCGGTCGTCGACAGCAACGGAATCACCGTCAACATTGCCAGCGGTTGAATGATCAACATCGCGACTACTGTGCGCCGGTCCGCCGCAATCTTGAGTCGAGAAACGACAGGGCCACCAATCGCCATGCCCAGGCCAAGTGCCAGCAGTGTCAGCCCAGCGCCGAGCGGGTCGTAGTCAAGTACGTACTGGGCATACAGCGGAACCATCAGAAGGAGGCCGAACACGGCGGCAGTCATGAGCGCGGCAGCCGCTGTGCCCCAGGTGAAACTGCGAACCCGGAACAAGCTGGGTTCGAGCACCGTCTCTTGACCGCGACGATAGCGAGACACTTCGAAGATCAACAACACAACCAGCAGGAGGACACCTAGGACGAGTGCCATGAATGCGGCCGAGATTGAGTAGGGCCACTGGCTGCCCAGAATGGACTGCCCGCTGGCTTCAAACCATCCCCAACCGGTGCCCTCCTGCACCCCCAAGATGAAGAAGGCAACGCCAAATACCAGCAGCGCGGCGCCCAGGTAATCTGTCGCCGTCTCTTTCAGCTTCAGCGCGACTGGCGGAACGGCCGCAAAGATCCCCAGCGCGGCAACCAACATCAGCGGGATGTTCATGAAGAACGACCAGCGCCAACTGAAGTAGGTGGCTAAGTAGCCACCAATAATCGGGCCGATCGCGAATGCGGAACCAAGCGCCGCGGTCCACACGGCGAACGCCAAGACGCGAGTCCTACCCGCAGGAAACAGTTGGTTGAGCAATGCCAAGGAGGCGGGGATGCACACGGCCAGCACAAACCCTTGAAGTGCTCGCCCAGCGAGGAGAATCTCCAAGCTGGGCGCGATTCCGGTAATGAAGCTACCGACGGCGAAGAGCAGCGTGCCGATCAGCATCGCCTTGCGGGCACCGATCCGGTCGCTCGTCTTACCCATCACGATCATTAGTGACGCTGCGACCACCATGTAGATGGTGACAACCAGGCTCGCATCATCGGCGCTGACGCCCAGCGATTTGACCATCGAGGGAACTGAAACGTCGGTGATGGTGATGTCCAGAGCAAGTACGAGGATGGCCAGCATTAGCGCACTGAAACCAAGCCAGGCCTTGCGCCCACCGATGTCAGTAGTTGTGGAGTTGGCCGCAGTCACGTCGGCTGCGCTCACTTCGGCTGCACCGTTGCCTTCTTCCTCCGCCGTCATTCAGCCAACGCTAGCAGCCAAGAACAGGTGCAAGCGGGTCAGAAATCGCACCCCGCGTCGACTCCGAGCGCAGCGAGACCCTGCTGATCTCCGGTACCAAAATCGCGCAGCAGTCCGCCTACGGAAGGGAACATGATCTCTTTCGTGGAGCTCACGTGATCCAGACCCACGACGTGACCCCACTCATGCATGAACAGTTCCTTGCGCAGGGACTTGGGGATCGTCTTTTTGAACTTCTTCTTCTTGAGCCGCTTGTCGATCTCAATAAAGCCCCCGACTGCCTGACCTTTGACGCCTCCGGTATATCGGAATCCGCCGAGACCCAGGGCACCTTGCTGACGTGGTCTTGAGCTGTATCGAACCGTCACGACTGGTGCGGCCGAGCTCCGAACGAAGGTCATTCCAGTGGATGCGGCTAACTTCTTGACTGCCTTGCGCATAACCTTGAGGTCGCGCGTCTTGGCCTTGTTCCACTGCCAGGTGATTGTTTGGCAGGGGTTCCAACGAACTGGACTGCCATCCTCGTTGGTCGCCAGAAACGCGAAATCATCCGAGGCGGCTGCCGAGCGGAGGGTGATTGGCTGCACCCACTCGTCTGCCAATACGAGGTGGGTCCCAACGCCTGGTTGCTGCGAGGCCTCCGGTGGCGCTGCGCTCGCGGGCGTGACAGTCGCCGAAATCCCTGCGGTCGAGATGAGGGCGGCGGACAGCGTGAGCGCAACGACCTGCAAACGCATTCAACCCTCCGTCCACGAGGTGGCGGCCACCATAAAGACACCTCAACTAGGTGTCTACCAATGGGCATCGGCAGACACGTCCGAATGCTTGACCCCGAGATCGGCCGAAGAGGTGTCAAAGCTGAAAGAAAGGGTCCCCAGCGATTGAAAAGTTGCTGATCTTGGCACTACTCTCCAGGCACGGGGTTCGCGGTTCGAGGTTGGAGAACGAAATGGAAATAGCTGATCACGACCCGCACTACCAGCGTGAAGCCGACCTTCAAGAGAAGGGGCTGTCCCAGGACGCCGTCGGACTAGCTGGTGGCACGATCTTGGCCATCTCCTGTGTCGCGCCCGCCTACACGCTGACGGCTACAATCGGCCTCCTCGTTGCGGAAGCCGGAGTGAACGTTCCGCTGATCTTCCTTGGCGGATTCCTCCCGATGTTCTTCGCGGCCTACGCCTACCGCGAGATGAACAAGGTGGCGCCGGACTGCGGCACCTCGTTTACCTGGACGACGAAGGCCTTCGGTCCCTACGTGGGCTGGATGGGGGGCTGGGCGGCAATCCTCGCCACCATCATTGTCTTATCGAACCTGGCTGGAGTTGCGGTTCAGTTCGTCTATCAGTTCATCGGCGACGTCATCAACAATCCAACGATCTCCGACGCCTGGCAGAACAAGTTCATAAACGTGGGAACCTGCCTACTGTTTCTCGCCATAGCCACCTGGGTCGCGTATCGAGGAATCACCACAACAGAGCGAGTTCAGTACGTGCTGGTCGGTTTCCAAATGACGGTCCTGCTCGTATTCGGAGTCGCGGCAATCATCGAGTCCACCTCCTCGCCCACCGGACTCGCCTTCAGTTGGTCGTGGTTCAGTCCGGCCGGGTTGACGTTGTCGGCGTTCATAGCGGGCTTGTCTGGGTCGATCTTTGCGTTCTGGGGATGGGACTCAGCACTGACCGTGAACGAAGAATCTAAGGACTCCGACAAAACACCAGGTCGCGCGGCTTTGCTTTCGGTTGTCTCCATCCTTTTGACCTACCTGTTGGTGGCGATCGCGTTGATCATGTTCGCTGGCGTGGGCGAGGAGGGCCTCGGTCTAGCTAATGAGGAGATCACGGATAACGTGTTCGGGGCACTGGCTCAGCCGATTCTTGGTGACCCCTGGTACCTGCTCGTGTTCCTAGCGGTCATCGCGTCAAGCGCGGCGAGCTTGATCACAACCTTCCTCCCCACGTCGCGGACTCTGCTCGCGATGGGGGCATACAAAGCACTACCGGCTCGGTTCGCGCGGATCCATCCCAAGTACTTGACGCCTTCGTACGCCACCGTCGCGGCAGGTATCGCAGCAGGTACCTTCTACGCGGTGCTGACCTTTACCAGCGAGAACGTATTGCTGGACACGATTTACTCAATCGGCATCATGATCTGCTTCTACTATGGGCTAACCGCATTCGCTTGCGTCTGGTATTTCCGCAAGGATTGGTTCAACAACGCGTCGAGTTTTACCTTCAAGTTCCTGCTACCCCTGCTCGGCGGAATTGGCCTGGCTGCCGTCTTCATCATCACTTTGTTTGACTCGTTCTCACCGGACTACGGAAGTGGCGCAAGTATCGGAGGTGTCGGGCTGGTCTTCGTCCTCGGAGTTGGACTGATCTTGTCTGGAGTCATCGTAATCCTCTTGGTGAGGGCCAACGACTCATCCTTCTTCAAGGGGCAAACGCTTAAGACGGATACCCCGGCCCTCGTCGTCGACTAGGCAAACGATCAGACAGGCACAGGCGCCCAGCGAAGGATGGCTGCCAGGTCACCAGAACCTGGAATGTCTTCACTGCGAACGGCGAGGACATTGCCACCAGCGAGCCACGTTCGTCGCACGATCTCATCGGTAATGCCGTAGTTGTCCACTCCGTCATTCTCGGCGAAGGTCACAGCACCCGTCACCTCGTCGAGTGTTCCGCTGACAACCGCGTCGATATCAACGAGCAGAGTATCGACCATTCCCATGGTCGCCGCTCTCGCGACGTCGACAACGTCAGTAGTGGCTCGACCCTCACCTTGGCGTTGGTCGAACTCAGCGCGGATGTCGGCTAGCTCTCGACCATGAAGGTCGTCCAGAATCGTTCTGGCGCTCGCGGCAAGGTCGCCTGCAGATTCGTTGTCTGGATTACCGCTAATGACCTGGTCCGCCAGACTCGGGTAACTATTCCACTGACGGTAGATAGTGTCCATCGGGCTAGCTGCGGCCAAAATCAGCGCCACATCTCGACCTACGAGCAGCTGACGTAGTGCCTGATCAACAGTCCGGGCGTACTGACCTAATCGCATCTTTTGACCCTCGGAACCTTGCACCCGCCCCCTCGCTCCTCGACCACTTATGGACGGAACGGCAACCGCATCTACCGCATTCTCTGGCAAATCTGGGACGTCAACGACCTGTGGATCACCATCTGGGAACACTTCGAGAACTCGAGTCTGATTTTGGGAGATGGCCAAGACGTAGGCCGCCTTCGTGAATGTCAGGGCACGCAGCAGAGGTTTGAGATGGAAGCGGTCCGAGACCTGTACAGAGTCTTGAAGATGACTCGGCAGCTGGAAAGTGGTGATGGTGTCATCTGTTAGGAAGACGGCCAAGCTCCGAGCTTGGTGGATCCAAAAATCCTCGTCCCCGGCGAGTTCCTCGATACGCTCGTCCATGGCGCGCAGCGCCCGTTTGTCGTGACCGGCGGCCTCGAGTTGACTGCGAGCGTCCTTCCAGTGGTTGGCTAGTGCAATGCGCGTAGCTTGGTTGTCGCCGGTGAGTTCGGTTGCCAGGTAGATGGATACTGCCCCGTCCCGGCGCTCTCTCATCAACTGATCAATTTGTGGGCGATCGGGTAGAACTAGGTGCAGGTACACGAGATGCCTCCGCTCAAGGAAATCCGAATCGATGATGGCCTCAGAGAACTCCTCAACCCTAATACACTGGAGGAGATCGAACACAAGAGGAGGATCTCCATGGATCTGTCACGAGAGCGCCCACCCAACCCTTACAACCACTTGCCTGACGTTGCGGAGATGACCCTCACGAGCGAGGACATGTCTAACGACAAGGCACTCGCTGACGAGCATGCCCACGGCAGCGCTGGCGGGCAGAACCTGTCCCCTCATTTGTCGTGGTCGGGCGAGCCAGAGGGAACAAAGTCGTTCGCAGTGACCTGTTTTGATCCCGATGCTCCGAGTGGGTCGGGATGGTGGCACTGGGTCGTCCTAGACCTGCCCGCCTCCACCCATGAACTATCGGGTGCCATAGGCGCCAACCAACTGCCTCCTCCGGCATTTGCGCTCCGCACGGACTACGGCAGCGTCGGCTACCAGGGCGCAGGTCCGCCTCCAGGAGACATGGCGCATCGATACATCTTCGCCATCCACGCGCTAGACGTCGAGTCTTTGGGCTTGGATGCCGACACCCCCGCCGCCCAAGCGGCGGCGAACCTCACCTTCCACACCCTGGCCCGCGGTCTACTCACCACCTGGTACAGCGCGTAGCGACTGTACGGGTGAGATCGGACGCGATGGCGTCCATTTCCACCCACACAACCCGGCAGTTACTTGGCTAACCGACGCGTTCGAACATGTAGGCGAAGGCGGACGTGGTGTAGGCAATGCCCCGACCAGTGCTATGCAGATGCTGCTTCGTGACAGGCTGTGGTTTCTTTCCAACGAGGTACGCCTGAAGGTTCGAGGTGACGACCCGGTAGTCACCTGCCCGGGCAACCACGGCCGCCGATAGTCGATAACGGGGGTCGATTGAGGCCATCGCCGCGTCCCCGTGACTACTGTTGACCAACAGCGTCCCGCCGATTCGCAGCTTTTCTGTGCACGCCTCGGACACAAATCCGGCGTAGAGCGACACGAGAAGATCGAAGCTGCCGTTGGTTAGGCCCAAGTCTCCCGTGTAGTCCTGGTGAAGAAAGGCGAACTCGGGTTCGGACCCACGCTCGTGCCCAGAACTAGCAGTGTGCGAGGCGATGATCTCACGCACGCCTTGCGCATCCCCGAAGAAGGCCGCCGCTCGTCGATCGACGTCTACATAGGTAACTGACGGAAAAACAAACGACGCGGACACGTCCACGTAGCTGCCCGGATACAGCACGGATCGAGCGCTGACTTCCGAGGCGACGGCGCGAAAAAACCGCCACCGATCACCCTCATGCTGATTCTGTTTATCCCACAGCTTCTGAGTTCGGGAAAGCACAGTTACAGGTTACCGCCGCACTCCCGAGTTGGAATGGTACGCGGACGACGACTCCCGTCGACGATGCCCACACAAGGACAACGCACGACTATCATCCAGGGACATGTCTGATCATTCCAACAAGCTTTGGGGAAACCAATGGATCTCGGAACATTCTCCGTCAGTCTGGCTGTGAGCGATATTGAAGCCTCACAGGCCTTCTATTCGGAACTCGGCTTTGAAGCCATCGGAGGAGACGGCCAAGGCTGGGTCATCCTGAGGAACGACCAGCACGTGATCGGACTCTTCTCGGGTATGTTCGACAGCAACATCATGACCTTCAATCCCGGTTGGAGCGGGCCTGGTGAAGCCGCCAGCGAGTTCACCGATATCCGCCAGATCCGAGCAGCAGTGGCGGCAGCAGGAATCGGCATCGAGGCTGACACAACGAGCGAAGCCAGCGAGGGCCCCGCGAGCTTCATGGTCACCGACCCCGATGGCAACAAGATCCTGTTCGACCAACACATCTGAGATCGCAGATCTGCAGCCGCGCCACCCAAGGAGCCTGAGCTTCGCTGACGCGACATCGATTCGTAGACCCTGGTACTTGCAGGATTCCGGGTGCAATCTGCTGGCACCCTTACGCCGTTGGCCGTCGAGCCGAGCGCGTTCGGGGCGCTCGACGGTGCTGAGCTGACCCCGTTTGTGATGCCAGCTCGTGTTGCTAGTTCGGTGAAGCGCTAGGTGCAGGATGTAAGCAAAGGCGCCGGGGGAGCAGACCGATGTTGCGGTTTGGTCTGACTCGTCCCCGACGCCTGTGCAGGGCGTGCAGATCTGGGCGTTGTCTACTTCACCAACGCCTTGACGGGCCCATCATGACCGCCCTCTTGCTCAGCGAAGGCTGGGTCATCCTCGAAGGACTTCGTGCGGGCGATCGAGTAGATGAGAAGGCCGAAGAGGCATTTGGCGGTAACGTCGGCAACGGTGTAACCAATCTCGCGGGCCACGAACGACCCTGCCTCGAATCCGTCGGCGTTCATATTGAACAGGAATGCGATCGGATAGACGCCCCATGTGGCGATGAGTAGCAGCCGCAAGTTCGAAACTTTCTTACGTACTGCCGGGCTTTGATACTGCAGGGATCGGCCGAGTTCAACGAACAGCACGTAGAGAATGTAGAGGAACGGGATAGTGCTCAGGGCGCCCCAGACTGGCGGCGGGAATAGCCAGTCAAGTTGGGCGTCCCCGGGGTAGCCAAGCGCGATCATCAGAATCGATGCCGGGACGAGCCTCATCAGCAGGCTCCTACGCGCGGCCGCCACAAGGGCCAGCACTGCCACGGTCTCGACGAGTAGCAGTGGGACCGTCAGCAGCCAGTCGACGTAGCGATATCCGACGTTGAATGCCGCAGGATCGCCACCGTCGCCGAACGCGTCAGTGAACGAAGTGAAGATGCGGAAGTAGTGGTAGGCGGCAATGCCGGTGACGATCGCCGAGATGATCAGAGCCATGCGATACCGCGGCAGGACTCTGTCTCGGGCCAGGATCATGAATATCGACGTGAACAGCATCGATGCCAGCCCGAAGGACAATATGTTGTAGACGGTCGTGTATTGGCCGTCTGTCAGGAACTCGCTCATCGCGCACTCCTAGGTGATACCTAGACCCGTGGCCCCGCCATCATTGGATCACACGAGCAGCTAGTTGCGCAACTTATGTCGAAGTTTTTGCGTAGTCGTTGGCTCATGTCCGTTCGCGGATTCAAAAGGTTGAAGCAACGATTGCGGCCAGGAACTCTACCTAGCACTCTCGCCGCGTGTGCCGGGTAGGGGCTAGGTCGCGAGGGTCTCGACTGCGTCCTCGAACGAGGCTAGTTCCGTAGCCTGGACCGACGACGTATCGACGCCTTCCCATCCACGTCCAGCGATGAAGATTTTTGCTGGTGGTCGCTGTTGCGGGAGGTCGGCGAGGACTGATGCGTCTGCGTGGTGGGGCATCGTCGCCCAGATAACGATGGCGCGGGGGCGCAACCGTTCGGTGGCGGTTGCTAGTGCGCTGGCGGGGAGGTCAGCTCCTAACATGACGACGTTGACTCCGGCCTCCACTAAGGCGGCCCGCAACGCAAGCATCGGCAGGCCGTGGGGATCGCCTGGGGCGCACGCCAAAATCACCGGGCGGCCACCGTTGACCGGGAGTTGGACTCCGTCGAGTGCCTGTTGGAACGCGAGGCTGGCGACGTGCTCGACCTCGGTATTTTCCCCCGTCTGTGCCCATCGTTCACCGATGGCGATCAACGTCGGTACTGCTAGTTCGTTCCATGCGGCGATGGTTCCGCGGGTCGCGATGGCCGAGGCCATGATCTCGCGAATGCGTTCACCGTCGAGTGACATTGCTGCGCGCGCTATCCCGCGTTGTTCGGTGGTCGCTGCGGCCATGGCCAGGGTGCGGCCGCCTCCCGGGCGTCCACCATCGCCACGGGTTCCCTCGTCGTCAGCAGAACGTGGTGGTAATGACGCCTTAGTGGTGGGGCGATCCAAAGCGTCGAGTTGCTCACGACATTGCGTGTCGCTCCAATCACGTACTGCGCCCACCGCTCCGGCGGGCGGCAGTCCGCCCTCTACCAATCTAGCCGCGAGTTTTACCTTGACAAGGTCCGCGCCGTTGTAGCGGCGGTGGCCTCCCTGCGTTCGGATACTTGGCGAGAGCCCGTAGCGGCGATCCCAGGTTCGCAGCGGTTGCCGGAGTCAAGCCGACCGACGCAGCGGCCGAGGCGACCGATACCGACACATCTTCGGCGATTCCTGGCCCCACGAACATGAGCAATAGTGTGCTCTAGAAATCGCTTCTGCGCAACCTTGGCAAAGTTTTGCAAAGGTTTACTTGCAAAAGTTATGCAACAGTTGTACGTTAAGGGCACGAACAAAAACAAAGCCAAACCGCACCACAGGAGGAATCATGCACACAGGGAAGAAAATCCGACATCTTACCCACAAGTTTCTCCTGACGATGCTTGGTCCGGCCCAGCTCGATCATCACAACGACCCGATTTCCCGCCTGAACCGAGACTACGAAGCAGCCTTCGGGCCGCGCCCACAAAAGCCTCAAAAGACTTACACCAAGAAGCGCACCTTCGACAGGACTCTGCAAAGCGTCTAGTGAACAGATCGGCTTAGCGCTGCGACCCTGACCCCGTCGAGGCGCGCCGAGTGCCTAGGGACACGCCCCCCCTCGTCTCCCAACCGGCACAATCCGCTCCCCCGCAATCTGCGGCAGGAGCGGATTTCTATTTGCGGGCCGGCCGTCGTCGCGAGGACAAGATCAAGCGCGACGAGGTGGCAATCCCGACGAACCATCTCATGGGTTCGGCCAACTCACCGCCGCGCAACGCCTCGCTGCTGCGTAGGCACGTACCTCCTTCCCCGTTGGGGCTAATGCTGTGTTGCCGGTTGCTTCTCAGCCGGACAAAGGGGGGGGTGCCTTTAGGTAGCCTCTGATTAATCGTTCCTGTGCCGTTGAGCGTGTCTTATGTCGTGTGGAGTTGATTATCGCGTGAGTTCGTTGCGCCGTGGTCGTGTGAGGGTCCGCATGTTGGCGGTTGCCGCTGTTGTGGCGGTGGCCGGTGCGGGTTTGAGCGCTGTGCCCGCTGCCGGGCAGCCTGCGCCTGACACGATTGCCGCGCAGGTGTCACCTGTGACGGAGTCGGCGACGGCGGCCCCTTCTGCATCGCCCACGGTTGCGGTTCCGGCTCCTGCTGCTGTAGCGCAGCGTGGTGACATTGTGTACCGGCAGGGGGTTCCGGTTCGCAGGGTGAAGGTCAGCACGTCTGGGCGGTTGGTCTCGGCCAAAGTGTTGTGGAATCAGAAGATGATTGCCCGTAAGGGTCACCGTGACCGGTTCAATGTGCGCCTGGTCGCGTTCGGTGAAGCGGGAGCGGCCTCTCCTGTCGTGTTGTCGTCACGGTCGACGAAGAAGCGTCCGCCGGCGGTGCAGAAGATCACCATCAAGCTGACAAAGAAGAAGGCGAAGAAGCTGCGGGCCTCCGGCGATGTTGTCCTGGCCGTGTCCCAGCAGTACGGGCGCAACGGTAAGCGTGACAACAAGTATTTCCGTCAGTACGTGACCGTGCACCAAAATCAAAGCTGGGTTAAAGACGCGAACATCCACAGGCGGTGCTCCGGGGGCAACCATTGTGTTCACTTCGGCTGACACTCACGCGTGCACCGTGAGCGGTACGACGGTCACTGGTGTCGCCGAAGGCGCCACGGATTGTGTGATCCACGCGAACGCTGCCGCGGTCGGCGGGTACGGGGCGGCCACGCAGGTCAGTCAGGTGATCGCTGTCGGTCCTGCGCCATGTGGTGTTGTTGGGCAAGCCGGTCCTGGTGGGGGCGTCATCTTCCTGAACGACAGGGCCGGTGTCAGTGGGTTGTGTTTCGAGGCTGCTCCGGCGAACTGGGACGGCGTCAATAACCCTGACCCAGACCTGGCGTGGGGCACAGGCGAGGGGACGGCTGGTACGTGTTCGAATCTGGATATAACTGGCGCGGGCGCGACGGCGATTGGCGCGGGTGCGGCGAACACGACAGCGATCACCAGCAATGCCGCATGTGACACCCCGGAGGAGGCCCCGGCGGCGTGGGCGGCGAAGAATTCATGCTGGCGGAACGCTGACGGACTGGTTCTTGCCCTCGAAAGACGAACTTAACGCGCTGGAAATGAGCGGTGTTGGCGGGTTGTCGAGCAACTACTGGTCGTCGTCGCAGGTCGATGCGGACACCGCGTGGATCCAGGACGTCGGCGGCGGCGGTGGGCCCGGCCTCAAGTTCCTCGACAGTCGCGTGCGGCCTGTCAGGGCTTTTTAGCCCTTTATCCCTTCAACTATTCATCCCTACCACCCGGGGAGAAGTAGCGGCGAATGTTCAGCTAGGGCTACACCAGCCGAGGGCTTGGCCCGCTAATCACCGGGCCAAGCCGCAGAAGCGATCCCAAAACCATTGCAGCACCCATCACGGGGATTGAGAGAAGCGTGCCTATTTGCGCGGGTCATGAGTCCCGCAGAAGTTCCACCGAGCTGTTGTGTCCCCGGACGCTCATATGTCCACGAGAGAGACTCAAGCCTCGGGTACTTGCCGCGCTGGTTGGTAGGAGGAAATCAGTCCTCGGCGTTTACCGGAAGGAGGAATGGTAATGGTTTCGACGACAGACACGGAAATGTCGGCGTCGTGTCCCGACAATTTGGGTCAGCCGCCGGTGGAGGGTCGACGTATCGAAGGTCGTGCCGTTGGGTACTACGAGTACTTCGTAGGTTGCGCGTCTCTTTGAGTGAGTTGGTATTGAGTAAGGCTTCCTAGCCCATCAAAAATGTCGGTGTAAAACAATTGCGGTGACACCGGTCGGTCGTCACAGTCGTAGATGCGGTCAACGCCACGTCCTTCTAAGAAAGACAACGCGAATGTACCGCGAGTCCCATTTCCGAGTCGCGCCTCGTCTCCCGTGTCATATCGGACAAGCGGCATGGCTGCGTTCCACAAATCTGTCACGACAACTCGGCCGGTTTGACCTTCAGTCACAGGACGATCCTGATCATCCACAATCTCGAAATAGAAGCTGTGTTCATTGCAGAGAAAATCAGTGCTCCCGGGCATCTGTTGAGCAAGGATGCCCAACTCCTGGGCTCCGTAGCGCGAGACAACAGGGACGTCAAAGAATCGCGTCAAAATCCGCTGCGTTGGGTCTTGAAGAGGCTCGGAACTGGCGATGATCGCCGAAACTCTCTTTGGTGAAAGTTGCTCCGGATGACGTTCGAGGTAGCCGGCGATGTCAGTCGAACCCCGATGCGAACCCAAGGATTGCTTTGGATGACGGGTCGTGGAGCATCGTCTTAAGAAAGTCGAGATTTGATCGTCCGTAAATTTCAACGCAGAAAAGGCCCTGGTGTTGTTGAGAAAGAGTTGTCTCTTTTCGATTCCAGTTCGACCGAATATGTTGAGGCGGTAGAGGCGCTGTCCGTAGAGGTAGCCTGCCAATTCTCCGAAAAAGATCAGATCTGTCTTGCGCTTGATTCTCTTGACCGGATCAAGCAGCACCTCTAGAGGATGGCCTGTTGACCCACTGGTGGTGACCTTTGATTGCTGTGTGCGCGGGACTCTCGGACTAATTAGATCTGGATGGTGACTTTGCAGATCTGCTTTGGAAACAATGGGAAGTGTGAGAAGTTTGCCGGTATGCCTCGGTAGTAGGGGATCGTGCGGGTGACGTACTTGGCGACGATGGAGAGCCGTTGATCTAGATAGTTTTGCGTCGCGGGCGGACTTTGCCACAGGTGCCGCATGAGCGACAAGGTTCGACGTCGAGAACCGCCTGAAATTAGATCATCGCCGTGGGCGAGCAATCCTTGTAGAGTCTGCACGAGGCTAGTCAAAACTTGCGGTGCGGAGAGGTTGTTGGCTCTGTGAGATGAATCGAGCGGGTGTTCCCAGCACCGTTGTGTGTGCTGCAACGTTTTCGAGAACTACAGCGCCGGCGCCGACAGTGGCCTGTCGACCGATGTGGAGACGCGGAGCTACTTTGGCTCCTATGTTCAGCATTGTTTGTTCGCCGACAGAGACCTCACCTCCGAGGAGAACCCCGGGGCAAGGGAAACAAAGTCTGCCCAAGTGGCGTCATGGCCAACGACGCAAGAAAAATTCGATGAGCGCATAGGCGCCAATGACACTATCCACGTTGATGACAGAGTTGGCGTAAATAATGCTCCCTTCGCCCACATCAACACTGTCGGCCACGTGTGCACTCGGATGCACAAGAGTAGCCGGAATCAAACCTTGATCAAGAGCTGTGCGAGTCAGTTTTTCGCGGAGGGCACTGCGTCCAACTGCTGGGCAAAAGTAGCGATTCGTTGGGAACCTTCGTCAGGTATTGGCCGTCGGAAAACGTGCCCAACCAGTGGTGTCCCTGTGACTGCAACCACCGGCCCTCGTCCGCGTCGTCGGTAACGAAGCCGAGCACTTTCCACTTCATAGCTTCGCGATTGAGGTCTATCACCAGTTGGGCCACACCCCTGCCGCATCCACCAGCACCAACGATGATGATCGGGTTGGAGTGCGGGAGTCGTCGGGTCAATCTAAGGCAATTGAGGTTCGGCCGGGTCTGCTGCACGAACAGGTGACATGTAGGTGTGGTGCCAGCACAGGCACCCACTGGAAGGATGTTTGCCATGCCAAAGCCCTATCCAAAAGAGTTCCGTGACGATGTTGTCCGGATTGCCCGTAACCGTGAGCCGGTCAGAGGTTGAATCAGATCGCTGCTGATTTCGGTATCAGCGAGTCCTGTCTTACAGGCTGGATGAAAGCCGCCGACGCCGCTGATGATAAGGGTCCTGCTGGTGACCCAGCCCGGTTGCGGGAAGCCAAGAAGCAAATCAAGCTGCTCGAGCAGGAGAACGAAGTTCTTCGGCGGGCTGCGGCGTACTTGTCGCAGGCGAACCTGCCGGGAAAATGATCTACCCGCACGTGGCGTGAGCTAGCTGTTGACGGGATTCGGAGTCACGGTGACGTGCCGGGTCCTGCAACTTGCCCACCAGCCCTACTACCGCTGGCTGGCCCAACCGGTCACCGCGACCGAACTAGCGGCAGCCAACCGGTCTAACGCATTGTTCGACGCCCACCGGGACGACCCGGAGTTCGGCTACCGGTTCCTGCTCGACGAAGCCCGAGCTGGCGGCTAGGTGATGGCAGATCGAACAGCGTGGGAACTGTGCTCCCAGAACCAGTGGCGGTGCGCGGTGGAAAAGACGTGTTCTCCAATCGGATCGTCGGCTACTCCATCGACTCACGAATGAAGTCACGCCTGGCTGTCGCAGCTCTGAACAATGCTGTTGCCCGACGCGGTGACGTCTTATCGAGACTTGGGGAGCAAAAGTAGTAAGACACTACTTGAAGTTCCTTCGTGGAGGTGCCGAGAATCGAACTCGGGTCCAACGAAACAAATAAGAGCATTCTCCGGGTGCAGTCGCGATAGTCGCTATTCGGCCTCTCCGTTCTTGTGCGACCCGACGGAGATAGCGGCCTAGTCAGCTGTTAAGTGTCCCGTTCGATCCCGCTAACCGGACCGATTGGTGAGTCTTCTAGTCGACGCCGGATTCTGGAGGGAAGACACCCCCAGGCCGACGGATCTCTATGGCTCTACCGCACTAGGCAGCGAGAGCTAGATCAGTGCGCTTGGTATCTGCACTTGTTTTTTCAACGGAGCGTTTACGAGATAACCGTTGATCCTCGACCCGCTTCACTCTTCTCTGCAAACGTTGTCGAAACCGTTCACCCCCTGTGTAGTTATCCAGCCATCCTACTCGGCGCACCAACACGGTGCATCCCGCTTTTGCTCAGGCACCAGACAGGCCTGCAGCCCAGAAGGTGATTTAGATCGCTGCGGCGTGTAATCCCGCCAAAAAGGGGGATCACAAATGCACATGAACTACCTGCTGGCCACTTGCGAGCAGAAGGAAAGGAACGGGATATGGATTCCGTAGCGCAGTCACTAACGACTATCTACGCGGGGATGCCGCTTTGGGCCTGGCTCACAGCCGGGCTAGCCGTCCTCGTGCTCATTGCCTTGATCATCGCTGTCAGCGTCAGCAGCCGCAAGCGTTCCCGTTGGGATCGCGCATTCTATGTGCGCCGGGCCGATGCTCGGTGGTTCGCTGACTCGCTCACTCTGGCTGTCGCTGACCGAACGAAGGCAACGCCCGAACTGGTCCGTACTTGGACAGACGGCGTACCACGGATGTCAACGCTGAGCCAGCAACTCTACGAGTTGTCGACGATGGCACCCAATGACAAGCGAGCTCGTGGCCCTCGCCAACTGGCAACAGCGGTGGACAACTTGCGCCAAGCATTGGACGCAGATGTCCGGCTACGTACCCAGGGAGCCGCCCCAGGACAGGACGCGGTGATCGCTGAATCCGCCATGGTGGTTGCCCAGCGACGGCGCGACCTAGACATGACCCTGGCCCAACTAAGCCGCTAGGGGCAGCGAGGCTAACTCGCTGAACAAGACCAACTGAATGAAAGCTCACGCCAAGATCGGCCGACTCACCTCCTCGGGTCGGCCGATCTTGTTTTTCGAATACCCGCCCGCCGACCACCCAGGAGCCTGGCAGTTCGCCAGGAAGCTAAGAATGCAGCGCGAATAGTTCGCTGCCGTTGGCGAAGAGCACGGCGCGTAACCACTCCTCCCCGAGCCCGAGCCTGACGAGCGCGTCAACCGCCTGGGCGTACGTGTAGGGAATGTTTGGGAAGTCGGATCCGAACAGCACGTCTGAGGCAAGGCCTGCGTCCAATAATCGGGAGCGCAGGTCCACCGGGAACTGCGCCAAGTTGTTCATGAAGTCGGTGAACGCCATGGTCGTGTCGAGCTTGACGTTTCGGTGACGTGCCGCCAGGTCGAGGAACGCGCCGTACTCAGGAGCACCCATATGAGCAACGATGACCGGGAGATCGGGGCGCCGAGCTAGCACCTCCCCGATCGGGCCAGGTCCGGTGAACGGCCCAGGAATAGGACCGGAGCCGCAATGAACCACAGTTGGGACGCCGACCTCTGCGAGCAAATCCCAGACAGGGTCCAACTGTTGATCCCTGGGGTCGAATCCGCCAACCTGTAGGTGGATCTTGAAGACCTGGGCACCCTGCGCTAGCGCAGTCCTGGAGTAGTCCAGAACTCCTGGCTCCGGAAAGAATGTCGCCGTCGACAAACAGTCCGGATGCGCCGACGCGAAGTGCGCGGACCATTCGTTGAGCCATTGCGCCATACCTGGTTTGTGCGCGTAGACGAGCGAGGTGAAGGCGACTACACCGAAGCCGCGCAGTTGATCCAACCGCTCATCTTGCGAGCCCTGGTACTCGATCGGCCAGGCGAGCCCGTAGTTGCGCTCGGCATTCTCGAAGTAGTCCCAGACCTTCGTCATCACAGAGTGAGGCATGAAGTGGGAATGAACGTCGACGATCCCAGGGATCCCGAGCTGATCAATAAGCGGGAGCCTGGACTCATCGGTGGAACTCAATCGTCCATTCCCTTTGCCCGGCGACCCATCGCCCGATCTGCCTCTCGCTTGGCGCTCCGCTCCGCGATGGCATGGCGCTTGTCGTAGGCCTTGCGACCTCGGGCGACTGCAATCTCCACCTTCGCGTTGCCATCGTTGAAGTAGATCGACAACGGGATAAGCGTGAAGCCGCCCTCTTTTGTTTTGTTCATCAACTTGGTGATCTCACTGCGATGTAGCAGCAGTTTTCGCGTGCGGCGCGGCTCGTGATTGGTCCAGGTACCTTCGGTGTATTCCGGGATGTAAACGGCATGCAGCCAGACTTCACCGTCCTTGACGTCTGCGTACCCATCGACCAAAGACGCGTGCCCGGCCCGCAACGATTTGACTTCGGTTCCTTGAAGAACCAATCCCGCTTCGTAAACGTCGGTGATCGAGTAGTCGTGGCGCGCCTTGCGGTTTTGCGCGATTAGCTTGCGCCCCTGCTCCCGAACCATGGGCCTATCTTGACAGTCGAGGTCCTAGGCGCAGGTCACCCGGTACTTGGAGCCGCCGAACCAGCCCATCGGCTCGTAGGGCACCCCGTTGACGTGCACCTCGAAATGCAAATGCGGTCCAGTCGAGAACCCGGTGGAACCGACGTAGCCGATCACCTGGCCCTTGCTCACATTTTGGCCGTAGCGAACAGAGACCCTCGACTGATGGGCGTACATGGTGGACAGTCCCCCGCCGTGACTTATCAACGTGTGGTTCCCGTATGGACCACCCGAGGCGACGGTGATCACCCGACCGCCCGCTGCTGCGCGAATCGGCGTCCCAGCAGGTGCACCGATGTCGTCGCCGGTGTGGCATGAGCGGTACCCGTAGACGGGATGAACCCTCGGCCCCGTGCGACCGCCAACGCTGTACCCCGGCGTCGGCCACGTCAAGGAACCCGACGACGAGGGACCGGAACCTCCACCGGAGTTGCCAGAACCTGAACTGCCACTCGATCCCGAGCCGTTGTTCTTCTTGGCTTCGCGCTCACGTTCTTTGCGCGCGGCCTCCGCGATGCGGGCCTGTTCGGCTCGAAGTGCCTCATACTGGGCGCGGACCTTGTCTCGCTCAGAATCTGCCGACCGGACGATCTCTTGGCGCTTAGCGACCAACTCGTCCACTACTCGCTTAGCTTGCTCAACGGCTTCGAGTGCGCTCTGAGCCTGGGATGCACGCACCTGCGCCTCATCTCGCAATTGCTCGGCTTGCTCCTCGAGTTGTTTGCTTTGGGCCAGCTTGGCATCGAGCTGCAGTTGGGCGGCGGCCAGAGGCATCGAGGGTCTTGGAGTTTCCTTGGGATACCCGGCGCAGCGATGCGAGTCGCTCGGCGAACTGGGCGGGGTCCTTGGAATCAAAGAGGATTTGCACCTCCTCGTACTGACCACCGGAGGTGTAGATGACTCGCGCGAGGGCACCGATCTGAGAACGTAGCTCGGCGATCTCGGCTTCCAGCTTCTTGATCTCGACCTGGACGGCTGCGACTGCTGCTTCAGCGGCATCCAGTGACTCCTGAGCAGCCGCAGCCTGCTGCCGGGCCTTCTCCACATCGCTCTGAGCTTTCGCTAGCTTGGCCTCGGCGGGTGCAATCTTCTTTTCCGCTTGAGCTAGCTGTTCCTTGACACGATTGACCTTCTGATTGGCCGACGCCAGGTCATCGTCGGCCTGATTCACCTTGTCGTCGATCTGCGCTGCGGGGACAGTGCCGACTGCCTGAGGAGCGCCAAGTGCCACCGCACAGAGACCAGCGACCCCCACCGCTACCAGTACAGCTTTGGTCCTGCGTGGACGCACTGAGCTCGAACGCATAGAGGGGACGCTATCGGTCATACGCGCAAATACCTACGAACCGTGAGTAAAGCGGCGCCACAGGAAAGTACAAGTCCTGTCACAAAGACGACCGCCATCACCTTGATGACCTCATCCCAACCGACGAAAGCCGTGAATCGGAAGGATGGTTCGAGCACTTGATCGATCAGATAGAACTTCTGCACCGCGATCGCCCCGACCGCTATTAGGCCACCAACGGTCGCAGCTATTGCCGCCTCCAACACGAAGGGCAACTGGATGTAGAAGTTGCTGGCACCGACGAGTTTCATGATCCCGGTCTCGCGCCTTCTGCTGTAGGCGGCAACTCGCATTGTGTTTACCACCAACAGCACAGTCACCAACAGCATCGCTATGGCAATGCCGAGCGCGACTGCCTGCAACCCACCCAATAGTTTGAAGAACTTCTCAAGTAGCTTGCGTTGATCCTGGACTTGCTCCACTCCCGGCGCCGTACCGACAGCAGTGGCGACCGCAGCGAAGTCCTCCGGGTTGACGAGCTTGACTCGGAATGACTCAGGCAGCGACTCGGGCGTCACGTTCTCCAGGATCGGTGAGTTCTTGAACTGCTCTTGGAATCGCGCGTATGCCTCCTGCTGCGACTCGTAAAACACCTCCTCGACAACACCGTCCATGGACCTCAGCGTGGCCTCGACGGCCTCGCGCTGGGGAATGTCACAGCGCCCTCGGGGCAAATCTCTGGGTCAGACGCAGCACCACAGAGGAACACCGAGACCTCAACGCGGTCGTACCAATAGTCCTTCATCGTGTCGACCTGCGAGCGCACCAGCAGACCGGTTCCAAACAGTGTCAGTGACACAGCGATGGTCAAAATGACGGCCAGCGTCATCGTGAAGTTCCTGAAAAGGCCCTGTCCTACTTCGCGGAAGGCCAGCGAAAGTCGTCTCATCGCGCGCCCCCTACCCTGCGTACCCGTAGACGCCACGCGCCTCGTCTCGAATGATCTTGCCGTCCACAAGTTCAACAACGCGCTTGCGCATTTGATCGACAATCGCCGCGTCGTGGGTGGCCATGATCACGGTTGTCCCGGTGCCGTTGATTCGATCGAGCAATCGCATAATTCCCAGCGAAGTGTTCGGATCGAGGTTTCCAGTTGGCTCGTCAGCGATCAGCACTGGCGGCTTGTTGACAAAGGCGCGCGCAATGGCGACACGCTGTTGCTCACCACCGGAGAGTTGCCCTGGCTTTCGGTACGGCCAATTCTGTCAGCCCCACGAGCTCAAGTGCCTCCGCGACTGAGGGGCCCACTGTGGCCTTAGGAGTGCCGATCACGTCGAGCGCGAAGGCAACATTCTGAGTAACGGTCTTCTCTGGTAGCAGCCGGAAATCCTGAAAGACCGCGCCCATCTTGCGTCGGTACTGCGGCACCTTCCAGCGCCGCATTTTTGCGATGTCCTTGTCGTTGACGACCACTTGCCCGGATGTCGCCTTGTCCTCGCGCAGCAGCAGGCGCAGAAATGTCGACTTACCGGAGCCCGAGGGGCCCACGAGAAACACGAACTCACCGTCGTCCACCGTCAGGTCGATGTCATCGAGGGCAGGCGAACTCTGACTGTCGTACAGCTTTGACACATGCTCAAACTGGATCACTGGGGCGACAACCTTGCTGTTGGTATCGGGTGCACAGCGGGGGGAATACCCGACCGCAAGCAGTCGGCCGCTGGCTCAAATCACATTAGGGCGAGGGGCCCACCGGTGCGCTGAGCGACACGGCCGATCGTTCACATCGTTGCTGCAGCTTGTCCGATCGCTGATGCGAGTACCGGACGGGGCAACCCCACTTGGTCAGCTAGCAGAATCGCCGCGTCTCCATAGGCCGCGATTGCCGCGAGGGTGCGACCATCGATGGCATCCGGCAGTTCCTCGCTCGTCACGGTTCCAAACACTCGCAAGATCATGGCCTCAGCGGCGGCGCTAAGTGCAGCGTCGTCGGACGGGACCAGTTCTGGGAAAGTGGACTGGACTGTGCGGCGAACTGAACCCTTGACCAGGTCGGCGGCTTCCTCCTCGCTCTGACCCAAGCTCAAGGCGACGAGTGCGACGACGTTGGACAGCGCAACTCCGGTGTTGAGCACTTGAGAACTGTGCAGGGGCGCCTCTAGCGCGGCGTGTAGGCCGGTCATGAATGGAGCCGCTGAATCGGAGTCGATGTAGGACGCGAACTCGCCACCGGCGTATCGCACAACTGTGGGCTCAATGCTGTCGTTCGCTTCAACCGCTAGCGGTGAGAAATGCTGCATCCGCAGACCCTAACCCGCGCGGGGATCTGCGCAACAGTGCGGCTCAGCTAACGGCGTCGCAACCTGCCTAGCGACGAGACTGCGCGCAAGCTCTACTGCTGATCGGGGCGCGTGAGCGGGAACAGCACCGAATCTCGGATATTTCGACCAGTCAGCAGCATCAGCAACCGGTCGATGCCCATCCCCTGCCCACCAGCCGGGGGCATTCCGTACTCGAGTGCCCGCAGGAAGTCCTCATCTATCTCCATAGCTTCGGAGTCGCCAGCCGCCGCCAACAGCGACTGGGCCGTGAGACGTTGGCGTTGATCTAGCGGGTCGATCAACTCCGTGTATGCCGTCCCGATCTCCGCTCCCCACGCCACCAGGTCCCAACGCTCCGCTAGGCGAGGTTCACTTGGCTTCTTGCGGGTGAGCGGCGAGACATCAGTCGGGAAGTCCTTCCAGAACACCGGCGTTGTGGTTCGGGCCTCACAGAGGTGCTCATAGAGCTCCAATGCCAACTGCGCGGCGGACCAGTTCGGATCGCGGGCGATTCCAGCAGCGTCGGCTAACGAACGCAACTTCACGATGTCGGTGTCGACGTTGACGTCCTCTCCCAGCGCTGCGGAGATCCCGTCGAACAAGGAGATCACCGGCCACTCACCGGAGATATCGACTTCCTCGTAGCCCTCACTACCGTCGTACGCCCCGGCAATCGGGCGCATCACTATTGGGCGCCCGTGAACAGCGTTCGCCGCAGCCAGAATGAGTTCACGGGTGAGCACTCGCATCGTGTCGTAGTCCCCGTATGCGTCGTACATCTCCATACTCGTGAACTCGGGGTTATGGGTCGAGTCCGCTCCCTCGTTGCGGAAGTTACGGTTCAGCTCGAATACCCGCTCGACGCCACCGACAAGCAGTCGCTTCAAGAAGAGCTCTGGCGCGATCCGCATGTACAACTGCATGTCGTAGGCGTTGATATGCGTTATGAACGGTCGCGCGTTCGCCCCGCCGTGCACACGCTGCATCATGGGCGTCTCAACCTCGAGGTAGTCACGATTCCACAACTGCTCTCGAATGGCTCGCACCATCTTTGAGCGCATCGCCAACATGTCGCGCGAGTCTTGGTTCACGATCAAATCGACGTAGCGTTGACGCACGCGCGCTTCGGGATCGTTGAGGCCCTTGTGCTTGTCGGGCAGCGGTACCAAACACTTCGAGGTGATGACGAAGTCACTGGCGAGCACTGAGAGTTCGCCGCGGCGACTCGTGATGACCTCGCCGGTGATGCCGACGATGTCCCCTAGGTCGAGATCATGCTTCCAGCTGTCGAGGTTCTCTTGACCGGCAGCATTTAGTGACACCATCACTTGGATGTCCCCGGTCCAATCGCGAACCTGGGCAAAACAGAGCTTGCCGGTGACCCGATTGAGCATTACGCGCCCAGCGATGCTGACGATGACGCCGGTTTGGGTGTCGGTCGGTAGCTCCCCATACTGCTCACGAAGCTTTCCGATGGTGGTCGTTCGGTGGAAGTCGGTTGAGTAAGGGTCAATCCCCCGCGCCCGCAGGTTGGCCAACTTCGTTCGGCGCACCTTCTCCTGCTCGGGCAATCCGGCGAACGGATCGGCGTCTGCCTCCTCCTGCTCGTGAGTTGCCAACTCGGCTTCCACCGAGCGCTGTGCCGCGTCGTACAAGGCAACTGGCGAGGCGGCACAGGCAGCCACTAGCGGGGATTCGGCACTGCCACGTCTAGCCAGCCAGGTGCGGGGACTGGGCGTGGCGACAAATCCCTCGGCAATGCCAGCCGCGATACCGACCCGCGGGAGGTCTCCAACGTTCTCGAACATCATGAAGCGTGGCACCCAGTCGGGGTCGTACTTCTCGTTGGACCGATACAGCGACTCGAGCTGAAACCAGCGGGACGCGAACAGCAGCACTGCCCGGGTCAAGCGCAGCACGGGCCCTGCCCCGATGCGCTCTCCCTCCGCGAAGATTGCCCGCATCACAGCGAAGTTCAGGGATACCTTGTCGGCACCGATCGTCGGGCCAGCCGCTACCAAACTCGTGACCATGAACTCCATGACGCCGTTCTCGGAATCGCGAGATCGACGCATCAGGTCCAACGAGAGCCCCCTAGCCCCCCAAGGGGAAAATGACAGCAGGGCCTCTCGATTGCCATCAGCATCGAAGGCTTCAACGAGAACGCATCTCCCGTCGAGGGGGTCACCTAGGCGGCCAAGCGCCATCGAGAACCCGCGCTCGTTGTCCGTATCGCGCCACCGATCGGCGTCGGCGATGATCGACGCCATCTCCTCCGCTGGAATCTCTGCGTGCCGCCGAACCTTAGCCGTGTAACCGGCTCGCTCGATACGGTTCACCGCCTGGCGGACGACCCGCATATGCCGACCGTCAAGTTGGTATTCCTTGAAGTAGAGGATCGCCTCGTCGCCGAGCTCAACTGCACCTAGGCCCGCTCGCTGGTAGGCCTGTGCACCTGCCTCGCTCGCGCCCATCACCGCGGGTGCCCACGCGTGTTGGTGGGCATCCTCTAGCCACGCTTCGATGGCTGCGGGCCACGCTTGCGGGTCACCGATCGGATCTGCGCTGGCCAGGCTGACCCCGAACACGACGCGGTAGGTGACTGCCGCTTTGCCAGATGGCGCCCATTGGATTGACTTGTCACGTCGGGTTGCGAAGTATCCCAACGAGTCGCGGTCGCCGCCCTCGGCCAGCATCATCCGAATCGAGACCTCGTCTGAGCCGCTGAGTAGTCGATCCTTATGGCGAGGTTTGAACAGGACGTATGCGGTGGCAATGAACGTAGCTGAACCAAGAAGTCCAATCAGACTGGAGATCAGCCAGGGGGCTCTGATGCCCTGCTCCAGGGCCGGATCTTGCCCGAGTACCCCGAGAAACTCCGTAACAGCGAGGTTCAACCTCTCCAACTGCAGTTGGGGGTCCCCGAACAGCGCCACGACGGCGGTCCCGACCCCAATGGATACGACTGCACCAATGACGAACGTAGCTAGCGCTCGCCACCCGTTGCCCTTCTGAGAGACGGCGAAGAACTCGCTGCGGCTCAGTAGTAGGACGCCAATGACAACCAAGTTGAAGAACAGCGGCGTCATGATCCCCGGGTAGGCCGCTTGCGGGAAGACCACCCAGGCAAACACCAGCAGGGCAGCCTCAACAACCTCCAAGACCAGCAGCAAGATCCAGGCTGCCCGCTTGCGTTTTCCTAGAGCGCTGGCAACGATCACCATCAAGACCGCCCACGCCACGTTTGGCGGTGCAGCGATGAAGGCCAAGTCAACGAGGGCGCGCAGTCCACTTAACGGGGCACGGGTGAACGGGAAAAGTGCAGTAACGAAACTTAGGAATGCGATGAAGTAACAGACCCAAGATGCGATGCGCGGGACCTTGCTCTCCCACCCGTCGCCGGGCACATACCGCCGGTTTCGGTTGTGCGCCCGTGCGGTGAGTACTTCGTCCGGCATTTGCGCCGTACTGGTCATTGGTCTACCTGCCGCTCTATCGATACTGGCTGATCGTACGGTCGGCTCATGTCGCGAGCGCGCTAAGGGATCTAAAGCTGGCCAGGGACTCAGGGTTGGCCAGAGCCCCGACGTTGCGCACAGATCGACCATGAATCACGTCTGCGACTGCAAGTTCGGCGAGTTTGCCAGACCGGGTCCGGGGCAGATCGGGAACGGCCACGACATGGGCGGGCACATGGCGCGGGGAGCAGTGCTCGCGCAGCTGGGCCTTGACACGCGCGACGAGATCCTCGCTGTACAGCGCTCCGTCAGCCAATCGGATGAAGAGCACGATCCGAGTATCGTCGTCCCACTCCTGGCCCACGGCCAACGACTCCGCTACCTCAGGCAACTGTTCGACCTGCCGGTAGATCTCCGCTGTGCCGATGCGCACTCCGCCGGAGTTGAGGGTGGCATCGGATCGGCCGTGAATGACCAAGCCGCCATTCGCGGTCCAGGAGGCGAAGTCCCCGTGCGCCCACACCCCGTCGAACGTGTCGTAGTAGGCCCGGTGATAGCGCTCGCCGTCCTCGTCTGCCCAGAAACCGAGCGGCATGGACGGGAACGCAGAGGTGACGACGAGGTCTCCGCGAGCAGTCGGGCGCTGCGCGAGACTCGTCCCAGACTCGTCCCATACATCCACGGCGACACCGAGCGCGGGGCCCTGGATCTCGCCTGCGTAGACCGGACGAGTGGGGTCGCCGAGTATTAGACATCCGCACAGGTCCGTCCCCCCGATATGGATGCGAGGTGAACGTCGGACTTGACATCACGGTAGACGAACTCGAAGCCGTCCTCGGATAGCGGCGATCCGGTCGAGCATATTGTTCTTAACTCCGGAAGATCGAACGCCTGCGCTGGTTTGGCGCCAGCTTTGAGACTGGCATCGAGGAACTTTGCACTCGTCCCGAATAGTGTCACGCGCTCGGCTTGAGCCAATTCCCACATCGCATCACGGCCCGGGTGGAACGGGGAGCCGTCGAACAACACGATCGTGGCCCCGCTGGCCAGTGCACTGACTAGCCAGTTCCACATCATCCAGCCGCACGTCGTGAAGTAGAAGACTCGGTCGCCGGGTCGAATATCGCAGTGCAACTGCTGCTCAACGAGGTGTTTGATCAGTACGCCACCCGTGCGGTGCACGATGCACTTGGGCACGCCGGTAGTCCCCGATGAGTACAAAACGTATAGCGGGTTGTCGAATGGGAAGAGCGCATCCTCGTTGGGTCCGCGCCCGGCCGCAACAGCCGCAGCGCCGGTCTGGAGGGCCTCGAACCAGGTCAGCACTGGCACCGTTGAACTGACTTGCGTCAACGCCTCGGGCACGGCGCCGAGATCCGGGTTGAGTTCTCCATGAACGACCACCGCTCGCAGTGTGGGCAGCCCAGCGACAACCTGCGCCAAACGCTGCATTCGACTGTGTTGGCGCCCGGCGTATACGTAGCCGTCGGCCGCCACTAACACGGTTGGCTCAACTTGGCCGAACCGATCGAGGACACCTGCTACGCCAAAGTCTGGACTCGTTGAGGTGAAGGTGGCACCAAGCATGGACGCAGCCAGCATGGCAACAACGGTCTCGGGAACGTTCGGCATCCACGCCGCGACTCGGTCCCCGACCCCTACTCCGCACTGCGCGAGAAAAGCTGCCATCTCCTGGACCTGATTACGCAGCTCGTGCCAAGAGAGATCTCGACGAACGCCGTCTTCGCGCCGGAACACGATGGCCGTCCCATTTGCGCCAAGCCGCTCGCCGCCTGCCAGAACATTGGCAGCGTAGTTAATGCTCGCCGCAGGGAAGAACTTTGCCGCACGCATGTCCTTGCCCGCGGGCGGCAGGACATAGGCCGGGCCGTCGCCTCGATCACCGATGATTCCGCACTCGCCCCACACGACATCCCAGAAGTCACCTGGGTGCTCCAAGCTGAAGTTGTAGAGCGCCCGCGAGTCGGCCAGATCAACCTCAATCGCCTCCGCGACCTCGCGGCGAAGCCGGTCCATAGCGGTCGCTGCGATGCGTTCGTCACTTGGAGCCCACAAGTAACCACCGTCACCCGACTGCGAACGCGTCTGCGGTTGCGGCTGCTCGACCTGACTGGTCACGTGCTCGCCTAGATGGCGACCTGACTCGTCTGGCGTCCGACTCAACTCAATGGCCTTTCTCTGGGAAGCACTGCGTACCAATGCAACACCGTAGGGCAGGTGTGCCAGATGACCGAACAGGCGAGCCGCAGGTGCGCCCGGACCCTACCCGAACTGGGCAAAGTTCTTGCTCACTCCTCGACCTCTCCAGGTCGCATCTGGCCACGCATTCTGGCTAGATTGGTCGGTTACACAGCCCCGCGTCGGGTGGGGTGGCAGGCGACGGTGGAATCCGGCGTCTGGACGCACTGGAGGTAAGACCATGCAAGGTCCGGTTGACAAGCCCACTGGCCCGGTGGAGGTGGAGGCAGCGAAGACCGGCAAAGTAGTCGGAATCGCGATCGTTGCCGCGCTCGGCGGCTTCCTATTCGGTTACGACAGCGCTGTCATTAACGGCGCAAACCAAGCTGTGTTCCACGAGTTCAACATCACTAACACGACCTTCCAGGGCTTCGTTGTTGCGGTCGCGCTGCTCGGCTCGGCCGTTGGTGCGCTGGTTGGTGGTCGGCTCGCAAACACTTTGGGCCGCAAGAAGGTCATGCTGATCGCGGCAATCCTGTTCCTCATCGCAGGCGTCGGTCAAGCTCTGCCATTCGCGACCTGGGACTTCGTCTTCTGGCGCATCCTCGGTGGTTTCGCGATTGGTCTCGCCGCCGTCATTTGCCCGATGTACATCTCCGAGGTCTCCCCAGCGCACCTTCGAGGTCGACTCTCCAGCCTCTTCCAACTGGCAATCGTGCTCGGCATCTTCTCAACCCAACTGGTGAACCAGATTCTGCTCGGACTAGCTGGTGGACCTACGACGTTCCCGCCCGCCGCCGAGGGACAGCAGCCAGTCGTGCAGGCGAACAACGAGTTCTGGTTCGGCTTGCAAACATGGCAGTGGATGTTCTTGTGCATGGTGGTCCCCGCCGCTATCTACTTCGTCCTCGTCCTCTCCTTGCCCGAGTCACCTCGGTACTTGGTTGGACGCGGCAAGGTCGACGAAGCGAAGGCAGTACTTCAAAAGATCTTCGTTGGGGATGTACAACCCAAACTCGAAACGATCGAAGCATCGCTCAACGTTGAGCACAAGCCGTCGTTCGCGGACATCCGTGGGCCCAAGTTTGGCCTGCAGGGCATCGTCTGGGTCGGCATCATCCTCGCTGTGTTCCAGCAGTTCGTCGGTATCAATGCTGTCTTCTACTACTCGAACATTGTGTTCCAGGCAGTTGGCTTCGACACTCAGGATGCGTTCGCGCAGTCCACGATCATCAGTGCCGTGAACGTGATCTTCACTCTGGTCGCAATCGCCACGATCGACCGACTTGGACGCAAGCCGTTGCTGCTCATCGGATCCGTCGGCATGTTCTTGACCCTGGGTCTACTGTCGCTGCTGTTCGTAACGGCTCCAAAGGCCACCGAAGCTGTTGGCGCCATCAAGGTGGGCGACCCACTGTTGTCCAGCACCAGCGGATGGATTGCGGTCATCGCCTTGAATCTCTACGTGGCGTTCTTCGCGGCCACATGGGGACCGATTGTCTGGGTCTTGCTGGGAGAGATGTTCTCCAACAAGATCCGCGCCATGGCGATGTCGGTCGGTGTTATGGCCAACTGGATTGCCAACTTCATCGTGTCGGAGACCTTCCCAACCTTGGTCAGCGTCTCTATCGGTCTGGCTTACGGGATATTCACACTGTGTGCGTTCCTGTCCATCTTCTACGTATGGAAGTACGTCAAGGAGACCAAGGGCGCCGAACTCGAAGATATGGAAGAGGTCGAGGGAATCACGACTCCTGCTGCTTAGGAATCCAACCGTCAGCAACAACACGTCAGCGGCGCCGGAGCAACTTTCCGGCGCCGCTGACGTGTGCCCGACCTTTTACAGCCGACTAGCGTGCGGCCAAATCGTGCTAGCACTAGGTGTGTCTAGCGCCCCCACGCATCGGTGTGGCACCATATGCGAATGCGCACTAGCTCCCAAGTCCTCGTGGTTCGACGCCACATCGACTTCGGCCGTGCTGCCAGCGCTCTTTGTCTGTGTCGCTAGTGATGCCCGTTTTCATTCATCGAAGACGCTCGCCAGTGATCTAGTTCGCCCTCTAACCTGGGAGGGCGGTGGACAAATGTGCGGCGTCGCAACCTCTAAGGAGACGCCCCGGTGGCGCCACCCAATACGACTTCTGAACAGCCGCCCAAGCCACGACGGGCACCTCGGCCCTCGCGTCCCAAAGGGATGGGCCAGTGGGCCTTGGCCACCGCGATCCGCTCAACGCCAACGAGCGCTTCAAGCAGGACGACGACGGCCTCAACGTCCGAGACCGAATCGAGAACATCTATCCAAGCGGGGATTCGGCAGCATCGACCCCGGCGACCTGCGCGGCCGTATGCGCTGGTGGGGCTGTACACCCAGCGCGAGCCAGGAATCGACGGCGGCAAGACGCGTCACTGGAGCCCGAGGAACTCGACGACGAGTACTTCATGCTGCGGGTGCGCAGCGACGGCGGACAGCTCTGCCTGGCCAACAGCGCACGAGTCTTGCCGACATCGCCGTGGACTTCGCGTCGCGACACCGCTGACATCACCGATCGCCAGAACATCCAATACCACTGGATCGCGATCGAGGACGTCCCCGAAATCTGGCGACGCCTGGAGTCGGTCGGACTCGGTTCAACCGAGGCATGTGGCGACACCCCTCGCGTCGTGCTCGGCTCGCCGGTCGCGGGGGTCGCGGCCGACGAGATCATCGACGCCACACCCGCCATGAAGCGATCCTGCGCCGCTACATCGGCGACCCGCGTACGTCGAATCTGCCCCGCAAGTTCAAGACTGCGATCGCGCGGGTCGCCCACAGGACGTCGTCCACGAGATCAACGACGTCATCGTTCGTTGGTGTGCGCCACCCGGAGCACGGTCCGGGCTTCGATGTCTGGGTCGGCGGCGGCCTATCCACGAACCCGATGATCGCCCAGCGACTCGGGACGCCTGGGTGCCACTCGAGGAGGTGCCCGACGTCTGGGACGGCATCATCTCGCATGTTCCGGGACTACGGCTACCGCCGCCTGCGCAACCGGGCGCGCATCAAGTTCCTCGTGGCCGACTGGGGGGCCGGAGAAGTTCCGGGAGGTGTTGAGACCGAGTACCTGAAGCGGCAACTTGTCGACGGGCCCGCGCCCCAAGCACCATCCCAGCGACGCGACCACATCGGCGTGCACCCACAAGTCGACGGCGCTTCTACGTGGGCGCCGCGCCCACCGTCGGGCGACTCTCCGGGACGCATGCTGAATCAGATCGCCGATCTCGCAGAGGCAGCAGGCAGCGGTCGCATCCGGCACGACCGTGGAGCAGAAGATGGTCATCCTCGACGTGCCGGGCGACGAGCTCGACGCCCTCACTGCGAGGCCTTGCAGACCTCGGTCTCTAGACGGTCCCCCAGCGAGTTCCGTCGAGGCACCATGGCGTGCACCGGCATCGAATACTGCAAACTGGCGATCGTCGAGACCAAGGGTCGCGCCGGCGACCTGGTCGGCCGAACTCGAGGACCGGCTGCCCACCTTCGATCAGCCCCTGACCATCAACGTCAACGGCTGCCCGAACTCGTGCGCCCGCATTCCAGTCGCCGACATCGGCCTCAAGGGCCAACTCGTCACAGACGACGACGGCGACCAGCGTCGAGGGGTTCCAGGTGCACCTCGGTGGTTCGTTGGGGCTCGAAGCCGGCTTTGGACGGAAGGTTCGGGGGCTCAAGGTCTCTGCGACCGAACTCCCCAACTATGTCGAGCGCGTGGTCCGCAGATTTTGGCCAGCAGCGGACGCTGACGAGACCTTCGCCACGTGGGCGGCGCGCGCCACCGACGAGGACCTTTCATGAGTCGCGTATGGCGCCGCACTACTGCCCCTACTGCGGTGAACAGGACCTGCGGCCCCAGCGAGAAGTTGCTGGCGACTGGGAATGTCGTCTGTACTCCGCGCGCTTCTTTCAAGACGCAAGTCCGTTGGGCCCCCGCGCGGACCACACTCGCCACCGTGCAGTGTCCAGTCCCACCCGGACCAGTGCGTGACGAACATGAATATGCAGGGACCTGCACGCTTTGGCGTCGCGGCTGAACGGCGGATTCGGCGCCGCCGTCATCAAATCTGCTCGAGGTGAGGGTGCGAATCCGAAGAAATTGCTCAGGCTCGCCTTGCTGGGCCCACGAGGAGTTCGGTGGCGACTCGGCGTCTTGTCAAGATGGGAGACGAGGCGCTCGTTCACCTCGCCGCAGATGAGATCCCCGGGATCGATGTGTTGTTCATCGACACCGGCTATCACTTTGCCGAGACGTTGGGACCCGTGATGCCGTCGCCGCGACCCACGACATCACGTCACAACATGCTGCCATTGCAGATCGTTCCGAACAGGACCAGGAGCACGGTGCCGACCTTTTCGCCCGCCATCCGGACCAATGCTGCGCGATGCGCAAGGTCGAGCCACTCGAGCGAGGGCTCACGCCACTACCACGGCCTGGATCACCGGAATGCGGCGCGAGGATGCGCCGACGCGCGCCGACATCGCCGTCATCGGATGGGACGCGAAAAGCGGATATGCTGAAAATCAATCCACTGGCGGCTTGATCGAGGACGATGTGGACGCCTACGTCGAAATCCACGATGTCCTGGTCAATCCGTTGCGCCAGAACGGCTACCCCTCGATCGGCTGCGCACCGTGCACCGAGCGGTCAGCACCGGGCGACGACCCACGGTCCGGGCGTTGGGCGGGCACCGACAAAGACGGAATGCGGGTTGCACACGTGAGCCAGGGAAACGATCACTGCCCTACGACCACGTTGGCTACGTGCTCGACATCTCGACGTCGCTAGAAAGCGAAGCGGTCCACATCTTTCGCGAGGTAGCCGGTGAGTTCGAACGCCCCGTGCTCCTGTTCAGCGGCGGCAAGGACTCCATGGTCATGCTGCACCTGGCACGCAAGGCGTTTTGCGCCCGCTGCCGTGCCCTTCAGGCTCATGCACGTGGATACCGGCCACAACTTCGCTGAGGTCCTGAGTATCGCGATGCCATGGTCGCCGAACAGTGGCTTACGTCTCGTCGTGGCCAGTGTTCAAGACGGATCGATCGTGGTCGGTTCGAAGAGACGACCCGACGGCACCCGCAACCCACTGCAGACCGTGCCGCTGCTGGAGGGGATCGCCCCGGGCAAGTTCGATGCCGTGTTCGGTGGCGGCCGCCGCGACGAGGAGAAGGCCCGCGCAAAGGAGCGCGTCTTCAGCCTGCGCGACGAGTTCGGCCAGTGGGATCCTCGGCGGCAGCGCCCCGAACTCTGGGACCTCTACAACGGACGCACCGCCCGGGTGAGCACGTGCGGGTGTTCCCGCTGTCGAACTGGACCGAAGTTGACGTCTGGCGCTACATCGAGCGCGAAAGATCGAACTTGCCGCAGCATCTACTTCTCCCATGAGCGCGAGGTGTTCTTGCGCGACGGCATGTGGCTACCCCCGGGGCATGGGGCGGCCCACGAGAGGGCGAGGAACTGGTCACCAAGCCCGTGCGGTACCGGACAGTCGGTGACATGTCCTGCACCGGCGCCGTCGAATCCGATGCCAGACAGTTGCCGACGTCATCGCCGAGGTCGCCAGCAAGTCGCCTCACCGAACGCGGCGCCACCCGCGCCGACGACCGCATGTCCGAGGCCGCCATGGAAGACCGCAAGCGCGAGGGATACTTCTAATGACCCACGATCTACTCCGCCTGGCCACCGCCGGGTCCGTCGACGACGGAAAGTCGACTCTAGTGGGCCGGCTGCTCTACGACACCAAGTCAGTCCTGCTGACCAAATCGCAGGCGATCGAGCGCGTGAGCCACGAGCGCGGGATGCGAGGGCGCCGACCTCGCACTGCTTACCGATGGCCTGCGCGCCGAGCGCGAACAAGGCATCACGATCGACGTCGCCTACCGCTACTTCTCCACCGCCACCCGGTCGTTCATCCTCGCCGACACCCCTGGCCACGTGCAGTACACGCGCAACATGGTGACCGGCGCCTCGACCGCAGAGCTTGCCCTGATCCTCGTCGACGCGCGCCACGGGGTCGTCGAGCAGACCCGGCGCCACACCGCCATCGCCGCGCTGCTCGGGTGTCCCCCACGTCGCGCTCGCCGTGAACAAGATGGATCTCGTTGACTACTCCCAGGAGCGATTCAACGAGGTCGAGACCGAGTTCACAAGATCGCTAACTCGTTGGGAATACAGGACGTCGTGGCGATCCCGGTGTCAGCTTTGGTGGGAGACAATGTCGTCGATCGTTCCGACCGGATGCCGTGGTACACCGGGCCAACTTTGTTGGAGTTCCTGGAAGAAGTCCCCGTCGGCTTGGATCCGCGTGATCAGCCTTTCCGTCTGCCTGTGCAATACGTGAACCGGCCCCGCACTGCCGAGTTCCCGGACTTCCGCGGCTACTCCGGACGCATCTCCTCTGGAGCAATCACCCTCGGCGACGAGGTCGCCATCACTAGCTTGGGACGCACCACGACAGTGACGGGAATTGAGGTTGTCGGCGAACCTGCTGAGACGGCCTTTGCCCCGCAGTCAGTGACCCTTCAACTGGCCGACGATATCGACATCGATCGCGGAGACGTGATCGCTGCCGTCGACTCTCAACCTCGATTGACTCGCGAGATCTCCGCGACGATTTGTGTACTGTCCGACAAGCCCATCTCGACCGGCCAACGACTGCTGGCACGCGTCGGGCCAAAAACTGTTCGCGCGATCGTTGGCTCTGTCCAAGACCGCCTCGATCTCGAGACGCTTGAGCATGCTGCTCACACCGACGAGTTGACTACCAATGACGTGGGAACTATTACCCTGCGCTTCGCTGATGATGTCGCGATCGATGAGTACAACGACCTGCGAACAACTGGAGCCTTCATCTTGGTCGATGACCAGGACGGGTCGACCCTCGCGGGAGGAATGGCTCGCGCCTAGGCGCCTGCCGCGCGAGCCGTGCCAACACTTCCCGTTAGCCTGCGCCTTACTGGGCGCGAGGTCCTAGTTGTTGGTGGTGGGCCGGTTGCGGCACGCCGCGTCGAGGCACTGCTAGAGGCTCAGGCGCTTGTTACTGTCGTTGCCCCCGACGCCGTACCTGCGCTAGCGGAATTAGCGATCGGTGGGCGTTTGACCTGGCATAAGCGGGAGTTCGTTTCCGCTGATGTCGGGGATCTATGGCTGGCTGTGACGGCCACTGGGGTCCCCGCAGTGGACGCCCTAGTCAGCGAGTTGTGCGAATCTCGGCAAATCTGGTGTATCAACAGCGCCAACTCGGCGCAGTCAACGGCGTTGCCGATGACCATCGCTAGAGGCCCTGATGAGATCACTGTCGCCGTGTCCGGTGGTCAAGATCCCGGCCGATCTCGGGCTTTGCGCGACGCAATCGAGGTCCTGCTGCACAGCGGCGGATTGCCTATCGCAGCCACTCGGCCCAAAATGGTCGGGGCCCTCGAGGAGCAGCCAGGTGTTGGCTCGGTTGCTCTGGTGGGCACCGGACCGGGCGACCCGGCGCTGCTCACTGTCGCCGCCATGCGGGCGGTAGCCGAGGCGGATGTGCTCATCGTCGACCGACTCGCCCCAGCGGTTCTCTGGCAAAACCCCAGAGTCGGCGTCGAGGTCATTGACGTGGGCAAGGAACCGGGCCACCACGCAGTCCCCCAAGATGAGATCAACGCGATAATCGTCGCCAAGGCGCAGGCTGGTCACCGAGTTGCTCGCCTCAAGGGGGGCGACCCGTTCGTACTCGGGCGTGGCGGCGAGGAGGCACTCGCCTGCCTGGCTGCCGGTATACCCGTGCGAGTGATTCCCGGAATCACCAGCGCTATCTCGGTTCCTGCCGCGGCCGGCATCCCCGTCACTCAACGCGGCATCACGTCAACCTTCGTTGTGGCCTCGGCCCACGAAGGTGCACCTGGAGTGCTGGCGGCCACGGCGGGCGCACCGGCAAACGCGACGCTGGTGCTATTGATGGGAGTGCGCCGACTTCCGGAAATCGCGAATGGCCTGATCGGGGATGGACGCGACCCCGACACTGCAGTTGCCGTGATCGAATCGGGCTGGACCCCGAGCCAACGGACCACTGTCAGCACCCTGCGCGAAGTTGGCGACGGACAGGTCGACATCGCTCCACCCGCGGTGGTTGTAGTGGGTGATGTCGTGAACTTGCGTGAACAGCTAGGCGACCTCGCGGTCAGCTCTGCTAACTCGCGGCACGCCTAGCGACTTTCTTACCCCCAATTCGGCCGATCCGTCGTAGTCTGGCCCCGATAGCTTCTCCCCAAGTTCCGAAAAACCAGAAATCAAATTCCCCCGGAGGTGGCTCGGTGGCCCGTAGCCGCAAGAACGACGTCATTGTTTTGCCCACTGCTCGCGCCAAGTATGGCGTCGTTCTGCTGTCGCACGGCAGCCCAGATCCCCGCGCACGCTTGGCTAACGACCTACTATCGCGTCGGGTCGGACACCGTCTTAATGCCTCGGTAGCCCTGGCCTCGCTCGACCATGAGACAGCGCGCTTAGATGGCGCCGTTGCCCACCTGCAGGAGCATGGAATCGACGATGTCGTTGTCGTTCCGCTGTTGCTCAACGTTGCTTACCACGCGACCTCCGACGTGCCGGCCGCGACGACTCGAGTGAAGATCAACTACCCCGGGATCAAACTTCGCGTGGCTCGCCCGATCGGCGCCGACCCCATTTTGCTCAAGGGCCTAGACGCTGTACTCAAAGCTTCTGGGTTCCGTCCAAACGCCGAGACCGGCGTCGTGCTGGCTTCTGCGGGATCAGCCTTCGAATCTGCGCGGGCTCGCCATGCTGCGCTTGCTCTGGAATGGCGATCTCACGGTTGGGGTAGCTCAGCTGTGGCCTTCGCATCAGGACCAGGTCCCCGCGTTGCCGATGCAGTAGCGACCCTGCGTGAGTCGAGCTTCGAGCCACCCGAGCGAATCCTCGTCACGCCGTTCGTTATCGCGCCCGGTGTGCTGTCCCAGCGGATCGCCAAGGAGGCGGCCGAGGTCGGCGCCATTCCGGTGAACAGCACGCTGCACTCCACGGACGCTGCCGTCGACGTGGTCTGCCGTCGTGTTGAGGCTGCGCTGCTCGAGGACCATCAACCGAACGTGCCGTTGTCGCGCTAATTCTGTCATCTCTAGCGCCGTTGCCCCTCTAGCTCTGCCGGAAGTTCCGGATGCTAAATCGGCGTCTTCCCGATCTTGCGGATCAGCTTCTTCGAGGGTGCGTTGGCTGCCCGCTTCGAGACGATCCGCTGCCACTTCGCTGAGGATCGGCTCAGTCGCTTGTTGACCTTCTTTGTCAACTTCTTGGTTTCCGAACCGTAGTAACTGGTGGCACCACTGGGGTTAAACCGATTGACGTTCATGCGCAGTTTCTTCTTGCCGTATTTGCGCAACGCGGACTGGTAACGCAGGACATAGGTGCTGGTGTTTCCCGGCACCAGGGCCGCGAGACTAACGTGAGCTGGGTTTGGAGACACTGCGGCGCCTGGCTCAGTTACTTGACCGAGTTCCGCACCAATCATGTCGCGCCACATCGCCTTTGGGTAGGCCGTGTCCACCTTGCCCTGCACCCGTCCGGCGTACGTCTTGTGGTTAATGATTCGGTCAGTTCCTAGCCCAGCAGCCTCAAGTGCTGCTGCCGCAACTTTGGTTGCCGCGGTGAACTGGGCCGCGGTCAGATCCTTGACTCCACCACCCTGGGATTCGATCTCGATTCCGTAGGAGTAGCCGTTCATCTTGTTCGCCGGGACCCCGAACATCGAATCTCCTGCGCCGGCGTGCCAGGTTCGGCCCAGGTAAACAACGTAGACGCTGCCATCTCGGGCCACGTAGAAGTGGCACGCCCGGACAGTCTTGCCCTTCGAGTTCTTGACACCGTTGGTGATCCAGTTCAAGGAATGGGTGTTGTTCAGGCGCGACGCCGGAACGCTCGTGCCGGTGTCGTGCATCATCACGGCATTCACCGACGTCCCCGAACCCGCCAAGAATGCGTTCTGTTCGTACTTGGGATCGTCATATCCGGGAACCAGCACCGGGTCGAGGCCGTGGGATCGCAGCCTTGCTATTACATCGGCTGACTCTGGCCACGGGTTGGTTGTCCATGCGCGAGTCGCGGGCTCCGGCGGCGCGTCCCAGTAGTACCCGGCGATGGCCTCTCCGTCTTCGCCAAAGTGTCCGGCACCGGCTGGTGCTACGGCGCTAGCAGAACTCAATCCGGTAACGCTCAAGGCGACGGACATGCCGGCTACCGCCAGTACGGCTGGAAGTCGTGGGATTGCCATGAAAAGTGCTCCTCAAACAGGCCATTTGTACGGCTAAGTCGTGCTGTTACTACAGCAATGACTCGACACTTTTGTACATCGGACTGAGCGACTAGTCGCCGATTTGGACATATCTTGGACGTTCCTAGCTACCTAGCGTGACCGGACTGTTACTTCTCGATCCTGATCCGGCTGTCAGCGCTATCAGATTTCCGGCTTCTTCTCGAGCGAACGGTTAGTGGTGGTTTAGCGAGCAAGGCCAGCTCGGACTACTCTGTTAGCTGTGACCTCCGCCAAGTCAGACAGTACGAGCGCCCCGGACGGTTTCGGCCCCAATGAGTGGATGGTCGATGAGATCTATCAGCAGTATCTCGCCGACCGACACTCGGTGGATCCCGCCTGGTGGGACTTCTTCGCCGACTACAAACCCAACGAGAGAGCTGCGGCCGCTGCGGCCGGCGCTCGGGACGCCGCGTCCGCCGCGGCTACGCCACCGGCAGCCACCAACGGCCAGGTGAAGACCGCGCAGCCACCAACGGAGAAGGGGAAGCCGTCTGAATCGACCGCCAAACCTCCTGCTCCCGCCAAGTCCGAATCTGCAGGCAAGGTCACGAAGTCCGGCCCAGTTGCGCAGGCGCCGCTGGGCAGTGGCGAGACGGCAGTTGCACTGAGGGGTCCAGCCGCCCGGGTCGCGGTCAACATGGAGGCCAGCCTCGAGATTCCGACCGCAACCAGCGTCCGGGCCGTGCCAGGCAAAACTGCTCATCGACAACCGGATCGTCATCAATAACCACTTGAAGCGGCGGCGCGGCGGCAAAGTTAGCTTCACCCACATCTTGGGTTTCGCCATCGTGCAGGCGCTAAAGACCCACCCTTCGATGAACTCCGCGTTCATGGAACGATCCGGGAAACCGACCCTGATCGAACATGAAGCAATCAACTTCGGCCTAGCAATCGACCTGGCAAAGGATGATGGAACGCGGCAGTTGCTGGTTCCGAACATTAAGAACGCGCAAGCAATGGACTTTGGTCGCTTCTGGACTGCCTATGACGACGTAGTCCGCCGGGCTCGTAACGCAAAGCTCGGCGTGGACGACTTCGCTGGCACAACGATCACCCTGACGAACCCCGGCACAATCGGCACCGTGCACGCGTGCCCAGCCTGATGCCCGGGCCAGGGCGCGATCATCGGCGCGGGGCACTTGAGTACCCCGCCGAATTGCAGGGAGCAGCCGAGAGACGTCACCGAAACAAGGCGTCAGCAAGATCATGACCCTGACCTCGACCTACGATCACCGCATTATCCAGGGAGCGCAATCAGGGGACTTCCTCAACTAGTCCACGAATGCACCGGGAGCCGAGGGGTTCTACGACGAGATCTTCAAGGCACTCGAGATCCCCTACGAGCCCTTCCGCTGGCACGCGATATCGTCGCGCCCACGAGGACCAGGTCTACAAAATCGCGCGCGTCCAGCAGTTGATCCACGCCTACCGGGTACGCGGTCATCTGATGGCCGACATCGATCCACTGGAGTACTCCCAGCGGCGCACCCTGACCTCGACATCGCTTCTCACGGCCTGACGCTTTGGGACCTCGACCGGGAGTTCGCGACAGGCGGGTTCGGGGCCGTCCTTCATCGAACGCTGCGCGATATCTTGGGTGTGTTGCGCGACTCCTACTGCCGCACGATCGGCATCGAGTACATGCACATCCAGTCGCCGGAGGAACGGCATGGATCAGAGCCGCGATCGAGCGGCGCTTACCGGCCCGAGCCGCGACGAGCAGTTCGGGATCCTGCGTCGAGCTAAACGGATCCGAGGCATTCGAGAACATTCCTGCAGACCAAGTACGTGGGTCAAAAACGTTTCAGCCTCGAGGGTGGCGAAGTCAGCTATCGCCATCCTCGACGAGATCATCACTAGCGGCGGAGGCGGGGCTGGCGGAGGTCTGCATTGGCATGCCCCACCGAGGTCGCCTCAACGTCCTAGCCAACATCGCCGGGAAGTCATACTGCCAGATCTTCCGCGAGTTCGAGGGCACCGTAGTCGTGGATCGGTCCAGGGCTCCGGTGACGTCAAGTACCACCTGGGCAGCTGAGGGCACCTACACCACGGCCGCGGGTGACGGTCGACGTTTACCTCGCCGCCAACCCCTCGCACCTTGAGGCCGTGGATCCTGTCTTGCAGGGAATCATGCGCGCCAAGCAAGACTTACTCGACGCAAGGTACGGCGCCTTCCCGTCCTGCCGGTCTTGATGCACGGTGATGCTGCCTTTGCTGGCCAAGGAGTCGTCGCCGAGACCTTGCAACCTGTCGCAGTTGCGCGGGTACCGCACTGGCGGCACGATTCACGTCATCGTCAACAACCAGGTCGGTTTCACGACCGCCCCTGACACCGCCGTTCGTCGGTGTATGCCACCGATGTGGCGCGGATGATCCAGGCGCCGATCTTCCACGTCAACGGTGATGACCCTGAGGCGTGCGTCCGCGTGGCAGCGTTGGCTTTCGAGTTCCGTCAAACGTTCCATAAGCGACGTCGTCATCGACATGCTGTGCTACCGCAGACGCGGTCACAACGAGGCGGATGACCCCTCCTTGACTCAGCCGCTGATGTACGAGCGCATCGACGAAAAGCGTTCGGTCCGAAAGCGCTATACCGAGTCCCTCATCGGCCGTGGCGACATCTCCGTGGAAGAAGCTGAGCAAGCGCTTGCGGGACTACCAGACCAACTGGAACGCGGCTCTCCGAAGCCGGGAGGAGCCGAGGCATGGAGAGCCGAAGTCGATCCCACGACCCCCACTTCCCGGCCTGGTCATGCGCCACGGCGATCGAGCGACGAGACGGTCGAGCGAATCGTCGACAGCCAGACGAACCTTCCCGAAGAGTTCCCGTCCATACCCGCTTCGAGCCACAATTGCAGCGTCGCGCGCAGATGGTGACCGACGGCACCATCGACTGGGCCATGGGCGAGACTCTCGCCTTGGGTCGTTACTTGCTCAGGGACGTCGTGCGGCTATGCGGGCCAGGATTCGCGACGCGGAACTTTCGGCCAGCGACATGCGGTCATCGTTGACAAGGCGGCACTGGCCAGGATTACATGCCGCTTCGGCAGTTGTCGCCGGACAAGGGTCAAGTACTACGTGTGGGACTCTTTGCTCAGCGAGTACGCCGCGATGGGCTTTGAGTACGGTTATGCGGTGGCCAGTCCGGCCGCATTGGTGCATGTGGGAGGCCCAGTTCGGGGACTTCGTCAACGGCGCCCAAACGATCATCGACGAGTTCATCGCAGCAGTGAACAGAAGTGGGGCCAACACAGCGGTGTTGTGCTGCTGCTGCCGCACGGCTACGAAGGTCAGGGCCCAGACCACTCCTCCGCGCGACCCGAACGGTTCCTGCAGATGGCGGCCCAGGACAACATGACGGTCGTCATGCCGTCAACACCCGCCTCCTACTTCCACTTCCTTCGTTGGCAAGCGCTTGCCGAACACCACAAACCGGCTATCGCATTCACGCCCAAGTCGATGCTGCGCCTCAAAGCCGCTGCCTCAAACATCGACGAGTTCACCCACGGGCGATTCCGGCCCGTCATCGATGACACGTCCGTCAACTCCGAGGATGTAAAGCTCGTCCTCTTCTGCTCGGGCAAAATCACCTGGGAACTATTCGCCGAACGTGAACGCCTCGGGCGCAAGGACGTGGCCATCGTGCGTATCGAGCGACTCTATCCGCTTGCAGTCGACGACGTGATGGAAGTTCTAGACCACCTTCCAGCAGATGCCCGCGCTCGCTGGGTCCAGGAGGAGCCAGAGAACCAAGGCGCGTGGACGTACATGTTGCTTAACCTCGTGCCGCATCTGGATCGGGTGCTTGGTTGCGCCAGTAGACCCGCGTCCGCCTCACCCGCGACCGGACTACATTCAGTGTTCGAGCGTGAACAAAAGGCTCTGCTTAAGCGCGCGTTCGCCAATTAGGACGAATAGGACGATAGGACGATTAGGACGATAGGACGAATAGGACACAAAAGTGTATTCCACTGACCGAGGCATAGAGGAGTTCGAGGATCGCCGCGGCGATGAACAGTTTTCTACCACGTTCCTGGCCGACCGAATGCGAATTTTCGTTGATCTCCACCCAGAGTTCGAAAACGCGATTGACCGCTTTGCCACTTGGCTAGCGCGCGACGACGATGATGACGACGAGTAGCACTTAGCTCGCTGAAATTACCTCTGGGCGCAGGCTAAGATCGAGGACATGCTCGCTGCCTACGCCAACTCGATGGACTTTGCTGACCCGCTCGCTGGCCTGGTTGTCGGTGAGATTACCGAACCGGAACGGCCAACGGGTTGGACGACAATCTCGTTGCGAGCGGCGAGTCTGAACCATCACGACTTGTGGAGTCTGCGAGGTATTGGCCTCGCACCGGAGCGCCTGCCGATGGTCTTGGGGTGCGACGCTGCGGGAGTGGACGAGAGCGGTCGCGAGGTTATCGCCTACCCGATCGTCTCCGATGCACCGGTCGGCATGGACGAGACCATTGATGAAAGCCGCTCGATTCTGTCTGAGCGCTTCCCTGGCACGTTCTCCGAGCGGGTCCATATTCCCGCCGCCAACCTCATCGAGAAGCCAGCAGACTGGACGTGGGGGCAGGCCGCTTGCCTGCCTACGGCGTGGCTGACTGCCTACCGGATGCTGGCGGTGCGCTCTGGGTTGAAACCGGGCAACACCGTTCTCGTCCAAGGTGCCGGGGGTGGCGTGGCGACCGCTTGTATCGCGTTGGGCCGCGCAATGGGACTACGAGTCTGGGTGACCAGTCGTTCGGAAGAGAAGCGTTCCCGCGCACTCGATCTAGGCGCCCACGAGGTCTTCGAGTCCAACGCTCGACTACCCGAACGCGTGGACGCCGTCATGGAGACGGTTGGTGAAGCGACCTGGGCGCACTCGGTGAAAGTACTCAAGTCAGGCGGAACAATCGTGATCTCGGGTGCCACGAGCGGACCCAATCCTCCCGCGGAGTTGACCCGAATCTTTTTCAAGCAACTATCCGTGGTCGGATCCACCATGGGCACGCTGGAGGATCTGAAGAACCTGCTCGCGCTGTGCTCAATCTCCGGAATCCGCCCGCAAGTCGCCGCCGAATACGACCTGGCGGATGCGCGCGACGCTTTCGAAGTCCTCGCCTCGGGCGATATCTTCGGGAAACTGGTTCTAACTAACGACCGAACCTAGTGACTTCGCGCTACACCGTCGAGCCGGGCGGCGTCGCTCACTGCGTGCGCGACATTGACGGCCACTCGCTCATCGAAGGGCGACGGCACAATGTAGTCCCGCGTCAGTCTGTCCCCTACTGCGTCGGCGATCGCGTTCGCTGCCGCCAACTTCATCCCGCTAGTGATCGATGACGCGCGGACGTTCAAGGCTCCACGAAAGATGCCAGGGAACGCCAGCACATTGTTGATTTGATTCGGATAGTCCGAGCGTCCGGTGGCGATCACCGCGGCGTACTTCTCGGCCACGTTCGGGTTCACCTCTGGGTCCGGGTTCGCCAAGGCAAAGACAATCGATCCTGGCGCCATTGACGCGATAGCCGCCTCGGGCACGTGGCCGGCGGATACTCCGATGAACACATCTGCGCCGATGAGAGCCCGCTCAATCGGACCAGTGATATCGGACTGATTCGTGATGTCCGCAATTTCCTTCTTGACGGTGGTCAAATCCTCGCGGCTCTCATGGATGAGTCCTTTGGAATCGGCCACCGCGATCTCGCCGATACCGCCCTCAACCAGCATTTTGGTTACCGCGACACCCGCCGCTCCGGCACCAGAGACCACAGCACGCAAATCTCCGAGCTTGCGCCCGGTCACTTTGGCCGCGTTCAGTAATGCGGCCAGCACGACGATCGCCGTCCCGTGTTGGTCGTCGTGGAACACCGGAATGTCGAGACGTTCCTGCAGTTGCCGCTCAACCTCGAAGCACCGCGGAGCGGAGATATCCTCCAAATTGATCCCACCGAATGCGGGAGCGATGCGCACAACGGTCTCGACAATCTCATCGACTCGTTTGCAGTCAAGGCAGATCGGCACCGCGTCAACACCGGCAAACTCCTTGAACAGCAGCGCCTTTCCCTCCATTACGGGCAACGACGCCACGGGTCCAATGTCCCCGAGGCCCAAGACGGCGGTCCCATCGGTGACGACTAGGACCGTGTTGGCCTTCCAGGTGTAGTCATAGGCCAAATCAGGATCAGCGGCCAGGGCCTGCGAGACCCGAGCGACGCCGGGGGTATAGGCCAAGGCCAATCCCTCGGCGTCCCTAATCCGCACAGCTGGACGCACCTCAATCTTTCCCCCGCGGTGCAGGGGAAAAGCCGGGTCCAGGGCCGGGTCGAAACGCTCACCACGGTCAGGTGCGGGCACGGCAAATCCTCTCTTACACTGATCAGAAGTGATCAAGGCCGATTGAGCTCCGAACAGACGACACCCATTTGATGTGCCCACGAACATCGGCAATTACTGACTAGGTGTGCGATTCTCCCATACGTGGTCTTACGGCGAACCAAGCGCGCACCCCTAGCTGGGCGCAGCACGGTGCGGGCCGGGATCGCTGTGCTGGTGCCAGTGTTGCTGGCGTCGGCGAGTGGCTGCGCCGCTTCCAACCAGATTGGCGAGCCGACCACGACAAGATTCGCTGCTCCAGCGACCAACTCAGCACTTGCCGAGCGCGTCCCTGCCACGATCCGCGATGCCGGAGTACTCGCCATCGCGACTGATCCGAACTATCCCCCAATGGAACAACGGATTGAGGGGCGCCTTGAAGGCGTCGATATCGATATCGCCACGGCAGTCGCGGCCATCCTTGGTCTGTCACCGGCCTTGCGCGAAACACAGTTCTCCAATGTCATCCCGGCGGTAGCGATCAATCAATACGAGATCGGGATCTCGGCGATGTGGGTAGACGGGCAGCGTTCGCGCTACGTTGACATGATCAGTTACCTGCGGGCTGGAAAGGAACTAGCTGTCCGCGTGGAACCGAACGCGCCAGAAGGGGTCGGAGAGCAACTGTGCGGGCGGCGGGTAGCAGTAGAAGAGGGCACGGAAGCCATCGACACGATGGCCGCAGTTTCCTCCACTTGCCGCGAGGCTGGAGCTAAACCAGTACGGATCACCGCCAGCTTGAGCCAAGCAGCAGCCACTTCGTTGCTCGTGTCCGGAGCTGTCGACGCCATGTTTGCTGACGGACCTGTGGTTTCTTACGCCGTTGCGCAGTCTCAGGGTGCGCTGCGAGCAGCTGGCGAACCGGTCGACCCTCGCCCGTACGGGATAGCCGTGAATCAAGATCAAGACCCGCTTGCTCAGACGGTGCGTGACGCAGTGCAAGAACTCATCGATTCGGGGCTTTACCTCGAGATCCTGAGGTACTGGGGGCTGGAGAAAAATGCGATCACTGAGTCTGCGCTGCAGCCTGCCAGCGCCACCTTCGCCAACCGGGGTCGGGAAGATGCCTCAGACGCGAACTAGGCGATAGCGTGTCTTGGAGTATGTGCGCCTGGGTTTATGCGTGCCTGGGTTTATGCGCGGCTTGGTTCATCAATGAGGCCACGACCGAAGGAGATGGATGCGTGTGAGCGGTTCAACCGTGCGACTCGAACTGCCCGCAAGTAGCGGCTACCTCGTGTTGGCTAGGTCAGCGGCCGCGGCGATGTGTGCGGAGCTGAACTATCCGCTCGATCGACTTGAGGACGTGAAGCTAGCCGTCGACGAGGGTTGCTCGCTGATGTTGTCTGACACCGACGCCGACGAGGTCATCACCCTCGTCTTGAGCCCCGACGAAGATGGTCGGTTGGATATCTCGATCACTGCCACCACCCGACACGGCAAGGCACCGAAGGCAACCTCCTTCGCCTGGACCGTACTCTGCGCTCTCGTTGACCAGGTCTCGGCTACCGCTGCGCACGGCCGACTGACCATCTCGCTTCAGGCCAGCCGCGGCGACTCCTTGGTGACAGTGTGAGCGCGACTCCCTCGCCCCCGAAGCGCAAAACCAGCTGGAACGACGAGTCCCGGGCCCGCGAGAAGGTTCTACTCGCGACCATGTCCGAGAATCCGACTGATTCCGGTACGTACGCGGCCGCGCGCGATGAACTCATCACGATGCACATCCCGCTCGTCGAGCACCTCGCTCGCCGCTTCCGCGATCGAGGAGAACCACACGATGATCTGGTCCAAGTTGGAATGGTCGGCCTGATCAAAGCTGCAGACCGATTCGACACCGGCCGCGGAGTTGAGTTCTCGACCTACGCGACGCCAACCATTGTGGGCGAGATCAAGCGCCACTTCCGTGATCGCGGTTGGTCGATTCGGGTCCCGCGTCGGCTCCAGGAGATGCGCCTGCAAATCAGTCGGGCGACAGCGGAACTCTCGCAGGAGTCGGGGCGCTCCCCCACCGTCGCGGAGCTTGCCTCCCATCTAGATCTCACGCAGGAGGAGATTCTGGAGGGCCTGGAGTCCGCGCAGGCGTACTCGACCCTGTCGTTGGATTCGACGTCGCCGTCAGGAGATGACGAGTCAGATTCAGCGTCGCTAACGGACACTCTCGGCGACGAGGACGAGGCACTAGAGGGTGTCGAGTACCGCGAATCACTAAAGCCGCTACTTGCTCAGCTCACCGAGCGTGAACGCCAGATCATCATGATGCGGTTCTTCAAGAACATGACGCAGGCGCAGATTGCGCAAGAAGTTAACGTCTCGCAAATGCATGTATCGCGTCTGCTGAGCAAAGCATTGGCAACGTTGCGCACTGGTCTGACCGACGAGGCGTTCTAACTGTTCTGGCTGTCCCTAACTGCCAGGCGCCGCGCGGATTCATCGCGTTCACAGTCGGCTGCCTGCCCCTGGATCATGATCAGTCTTCTTCGGAGTTGTCCTCGTTGCCGGCTGGGACGGCAGGAGTTACGTCGTCCTCTTTGACAATGCTCGCAACCCCGACTCCAAGAGCTGCAAGTCCGAGTCCACCGATCAGGACACCAAACGTCTTGACCACGGCCCCATCCCCGACCAATAGTGTGTAGCCGATGATCAGCACGAAGATCTGCGTCAATAGGTAGGGCGGCCGCGAGGTGCGCGTTCCGGCGAATGATCCGCGAGCGATGAAGCCAACGCCGACAGCAAAGATCAGATAGATGATGATCTCAATAACTGGTGCGGACGACGGTGCGCCCGTAACGCCAGAACTGTTGAGCGCGGCCACTCCGAGAGCGACGGAGTACACGAGTAGTCCAATCGCCTCTACCGAAGCGAAGACTCCAGCAGTTTTAGCCAGCGGGATCGGCGGGTGGGTGCTCACGACGCTGACGATACCTAGCGGTTATTCCATCTCGCCTCAGTGCACCGGGCGAATCCGCTGATCGCTACCCTGGCGACTGTGCGTGGTCTCCTAGTCGTGAATCCAAGTGCGACGACGACGACCCCACGCGCCCGCGAAGTATTGATCAACGCACTCGCCTACCAATTCCATTTGGAGACGATCACCACCAACCATCGCGGGCACGCCTGCGAGCTCGGCGAAAAAGCTCGGCGGGAGGGCGTTGATGCCGTCGTCGTCCTCGGTGGCGACGGAACTGCGAACGAAGTCATCAACGGCATGCTGAACTCGCGGGGACCCGGCCCCGATGTACCAGCATTTGGCATCGTCCCTGGTGGGTCAGCCAATGTGCTCTCACGCGCCCTCGGGTTTCCACCGGACCCGATTGAAGCCACAGGGGAACTCATCGCCGCGCTGCGCGATCGGCGCACCCGCACTATCGGCCTGGGTAGGGCAAACGACCGGTGGTTCACATGCAATGCGGGATTGGGATTCGACGCCGAGATCATTGCCGCCATGGAGGACCAGCGGGCACGGGGAAAAGCGGCGACCCCGAGCAGGTATCTAGCGACCACGATCAAACAGTTCTTCGCCAACACCGATCGACGTGCTGCGTCCCAAGTCGTCTTAGTTCCCGGTCAAGAGCCGGTACGCGGGGTCTTCCTGTCCATCATTCAGAACGCCTCCCCGTGGACCTACCTTGGGGCGCTACCCGTGAACCCCTCGCCACAGGCCTCGTTCGATACGGGTCTGGACATCTGGGCGGTACGTTCGATGTCTGTGCGCGCCGGGCTCACACAGTCGCGACGCATCCTGATGAAGAGTCCGCCCAAGTCCGGCAAGAACCTGCTCGCACTCCACGATCAGCGGGAGTTCTCGATCTACTGCCACCACCCGACGGACCTACAAGTGGATGGCGAGAGCCTGGGCAAAGTTGAGGAAGTGCGGTTCACTGCCCACGACAAGGCACTGCGGGTGCTCTGCTAGGTCCGCGGGCTCTCCCTCTTCGGAGTAACGCCCGGGGCAATCCGTCGCTATGAGTGCGACGATGGTGACGCAACGCTCATTCTGACCGGAAATTTCGGCAAATTCGGGCGCAGTGTGACCTAACCGACACCCCAATGAGACGACACCGTCTCGAATGGCCTTGTGACAAATCGGCTGGTGTGTGACTCTATTTGAGCAGCAAAGAGTTGGCACCATACGCCACCGCTTACCCGCACCATGACTCGGCCCTCGACTTCGTCACAACGGCGACCGTCGAACCGAAGTCTAGATTGACAACTTTGTCCGTACCAACCGGGTACGGCACGCTGATAGGAGTACCGCATGGACTGGCGCCACGAAGCTGCCTGCCGTGACGAGGATCCGGAACTGTTCTTCCCGATCGGCAACACTGGGCCAGCACTGGTTCAGATCGAAGAAGCCAAACGCGTGTGCCGCTCGTGTCCCGTCGTGGATGCGTGTCTGCAGTGGGCCTTCGAGACCAGCCAAGAGGCAGGTGTGTGGGGCGGGATGAGCGAGGATGACCGCCGACTAGCCCGCCGCCGCACTCTTCGCGTGCACTCGGCATAGAACTGGTACTCCCCAGCAAGCACAGACAACCACCTAGGCAAGACAACCAACGATCGTCGGTCGCTCAACTTAATGCGGCCTTCGGTCGTTGTTTCGTTTCTGGGTCACTCACCCCAGCCCAGCTCCAGGTCGCCGAGGCCCGCGTGGGCTCTTCACCGCATCAAGGTGTCAATCACCACCCGGGTCCCGTTGGGCACCTGCGGTTCCCAACTCACCGCTCCCCCGAGCTCCTCTGTGACGAGCGTTCTGACGATCCGGATGCCGAGTCCGCTGGCGGTATGGGGATCGAAGTCGTGAGGCATTCCGATACCGTTGTCGGCGACCTCCACAGTTAGGCGTCGACCGTTGCGGGCCAGCCGCAGGGACACCTCTCGTGGGCCATCGTGCTGATCGACCCCGTGCGCTACCGCGTTGGCCAGCAACTCTGCGATGGACATTGCTAGCGGTGTCACCACCTCCGCTGGCATCCGACCGGCAGAACCGCTGCGCTTGACGGCCACGTTCACCGCCAAATCTCGGGTCAGGCCGACAACGCGATCCGCCACCTCGTCGAAGTCCACATCGTCGCCTTCTTGCCCTGACAACATCTCGTGCACCACGGCGATCGCCCCAACTCTGCGCACGGCATCAGCCAACGCGGCCTGAGCGGCAGGTTCATCGAGTTGCCTCGCCTGCAGTCGAAGCAGTGCTGCCACGGTCTGCAAGTTGTTCTTGACTCGATGGTGAATCTCGCGGATCGTGGAATCTTTGGTGAGCAAGGCCCGCTCGCGGTGGCGCAGATCGGTGACGTCGCGTACCAGCACCAGCGCGCCCACGAAACGATCGCTTCGGTACAGCGGGATACTGCGCAGGGTCACGGCTGCCTCGGTGTTCTCCACCTGCGACGAACCAGGCGCCTGACCGCTGGCGACCAGACCCAACGCCTCATCGATCGGTCCAGGCGATCGAACGAGACGAGTTGCAGTTTGGGCTAGCGATGAGCCGAGCAGGTCCGCAACGAGCCCTAGTCGGTGAAAAGCAGAGATGGCGTTTGGCGAAGCCATCGTCACGACTCCTCGCCGATCAAGCCGGATTAGACCGTCGCCAACGCGCGGCGGTGCGTCCGTGGCTGACAGCCCCTCGGGAAGAGGAAAGCGACCTCGGGCGATCATGTCGATGAGGTCGTCCGCACTTTGGGAGTACGCGACCTCCAGGGCACCCTTACTTTCACCCCGTCGCGAAGCGTGTCGAGCGATCACGGCGATCACTCGTCCTTCAAGCGTGACGGGTATTGATTCCAGGGCCACCCTTGGATCGTCCACTCCGGACTCCGCTCGAACAACGAGTCCGCTCACATACGCGCGGTCCAATAAGGGGCGGCGTCCCTTGGGAACGAATCGGCCAACAATGTCTTCCGGGATCGTGGTGGGCCCTGTCGCTGGCCGCACCTGCGCCACGGCGGTAAAGCCAGTCTGATTCCACGTTGGCACCCACAGCACGAGGTCAGCAAATGCCAAGTCTGAGACCAGCGTCCAGTCCTCCACCAATGCCAATAGATGATCTCGGTCCTGCGGCCGCAAGTCAGTTCGATCAGCAAAGAGGCTCAGTCGATCAACCATGATTGCCAGCCTACGACGAAACTGACGGTGGCGGGAATGCGAACATCGAGGTATGACAACTGCTTCTAAGCGGACCCGCGACTTGATTGAACGCGATGCCGCAAGTGTCTGGCATCCATTCACCCAACAGTCATTGTGGATCGAGGACTCACCGATCGTGGTGGATCGAGCCGAGGGGATGTACTTCTGGGACACCGATGGGCGGCGCTACCTCGACGGAGTGTCGTCATTGTGGGTCAACGTTCACGGCCACTGCCATCCGGTGATCAATGAGGCCATCACGGCCCAACTAGGCAGGCTCGATCACACCACGTTCCTGGGACTCACCCACGAACCTGGTATCGAACTCGCTGAGAAACTACTGGCCACGGCTCCAGCGGGACTGACGAAGGCATTCTTCGCAGGCGACGGATCAAGTGCGGTGGAAGCCGCGATCAAGATGGCCTACCAAGCTCAAACGCAGCGCGGACAGGACCGGCCACACTTCCTCCACGTAGCCCACGGCTATCACGGAGACACTCTCGGTGCCGTCAGTGTCGGCGGGATCGACCTCTTTCACGCCACCTACCGTCCGATCTTGCTAAAGACCAAAATGGTGTCGTCCCCTGGTATTTTGGCCCCCGAGCAAAATCGAGTGCAGCGGGCTAGCGAGGTACTCGCCGAGATGCGCGAACTGCTCGAACGTGAAGGCGAGCAAGTTAGCGCCATCGTCATTGAGCCACTCGTACAGGGCGCCGGCGGCATGCTCACGCACGACGTCTCCTTCGTGGCAGGCGTACGAGCACTCTGCGACGAGTTCGGCGCACTCATGGTGGTTGACGAGGTCGCGACCGGAATCGGGCGCACAGGCAAGATGTGGGCCGTTGACCACGCCGGCATCACCCCCGACCTGCTCACTTGCGGAAAAGGCATCACGGCCGGTTACTTGCCGCTGTCAGCCGTCCTCGCCACCGAAGCCGTATATGACGCGTTCCTTGGCTCAGCGAGTAGCGGCCGAACGTTTTACCACGGCCACTCGTACACCGCTAACCCGCTGGCCGCGGCGGCGGCGGTGGCAAATCTGGATCTGATGGAGGCGAATCAGACCGTCGCTAATGCGGCAGCAATCGGCAGACAGTTCACCCAAGACCTAGCTCAGGTCGCGACTTTGCCTGGAGTCCGCGAGGTCCGACAAGTTGGCACAATGGTCGGGATCGAGGTTGAGTCGATTGGTGAACGGACTGGCTTCGCCGTTTGCCAAGCGGCTCGTGAACGCGGCGTTTGGGTGAGGCCCCTTGGCGACGTCGTCATCTTGATGCCTCCGCTAGCCATCTCATCGGCCCAAGCTCGCGAGTTGACCGACGTCGTCGCTGACTCCATCGGCGACGTGCTCCGGTGACCGAGATACCCGCCGTACGAAGGACTCCACCAACGAGCACCGAAGACAACCCGACGATGGAGTGGATTCGCCAAACCGAGCAGACTCGCTTAGGCACCGGTCTACGCCGGACCCTGCGCGAACGAGCGAGCAGCGAACCACTGCTCGACTTGGCCTCCAACGATTACCTAGACCTCGCCACCAATCCCACGGTGATCGCGGGAGCGCAACAGGCGGCTGCGCAGTGGGGCGCCGGTTCGACCGGCTCGCGGCTCGTGACTGGTACGACCGCGCTACACACCGAGCTCGAGGGCGAGTTAGCCCAGTTCGTGGGCACTGCGAGTGCCCTGGTCTTCTCCAGTGGATACCTGGCCAACCTGGGCGTGATCAGCGCCTTATCCGACGCCGATACCGTGCTGATCTGCGACCAACTCAACCACGCTTCGCTCATCGACGCCGCCCGCATCTCACGGGCGCGAGTAGTCGTCACAGCTCATCGAGATCTAGCGGCGGTCGCCACCGCCTTGCGCGAGAGGACCGAAACTAAGGCGCTGATCGTCACCGACGCCGTCTTCAGTGTCGACGGCGACCTAGCTCCACTGCGCGCATTGCGCGACCTCGCCTCCGAGTACAACGCCATGCTGATCGTGGATGAGGCTCACTCACTCGGGGTCGTTGGGGACGGGGGCAAAGGCGCCTGCCATGCGGCTGGAATCAGCGCTGACCCCAATGTCGTCGCAACTCTGACGTTGTCCAAGTCCCTCGGTAGCCAGGGCGGTGCCGCGGTGGGAAGCAGCGAAGTCACCGCCCATCTGATTGATTCGGCCCGCACGTTCATCTTCGACACGGCCCTGGCACCGGCTTGCGTCGGATCGGCCCTCGCTGCACTGAATGTCGTGAAGGCCGAACCACAGCGAGTGCACCGACTGCGCGAGAACGCCGCCGCTCTAGCGGGAATCGTCACGGGTCTAGGGCTACCAAGCCCGAAGTCTGACGGTGCAGTGATCTCCGCGTTGGTTGGCGACCCCGTCGCCGCCGTCGCTGCCGCACAGGTATGTCGGGACAACGGCGTGCTCGTTGGCTGCTTCCGCCCACCATCGGTTCCAGATGGCATCTCTCGGCTACGGCTGACCGCGCGCGCAACACTTAACGCCGCGGACTTAGAGTTGGCGTTAGGCGCACTGACTGCGGCCTGCGCCGAACCTCCCCTCTCGATCAGCAAGGAGCAGCTATGAGCGCTCGGATCTTTGTCGTAACCGGCACCGGGACTGGAGTCGGAAAGACCATCGTTGCGGCCGGTCTGACGACCTTGGCCACCCGGTCTGGCAAGTCCGTCGCGGTCGTCAAACCTGGCCAGACGGGCTGTCACGGAGACGACTGTGGCGACGTCGACGACGTCAAGCGCCTGACCGGTGTGCAGGACCTGCATGAACTCGCCCGCTACCCTGACCCGATCTCACCAGGTGCCGCTGCGCGAGTCAGTGGCCTACCCGCGCTGCGCATGGATGATGTCGCCGAGACCGTTCGACAGTTGGCGCAGACCCACGACATGGTCGTTGTCGAGGGGGCTGGCGGCCTGCTCGTGGAATACAACGAAGAGCGCGAGACCATCGCTGATCTAGCCGCCAAAGTTCGAGCGGAGGTCGTCCTGGTTGTCCTTCCGAAACTCGGCACCTTGAACCACACGGCCCTCACACTAGAGGCGATCGAGAACCGCGATTTAGATCTGGCCGGTGTCGTCATCGGTCGCTGGTCCTCCCATCCGGACATGGTCGACTGCAACAACATCACTGACCTCGAACGCATCGCCGGTGCGCCGCTAATCGGCGCGGTACGCTCCCACGCAGGCGAACTATCGCGGCCCGAATTCCTGTCGGCTGCGGACGCCGGGCTAGCCCCGACCCTCGGCGGACATTTCGATGCGGCAGACTTTCGGGAGCGTTTCGAGTATCGGAGGAATGAGTGAGCACTGACATCCTGACCCGGGCACGGGCAAAGGTCCTTGAAAAAGGTGAGGGCCTCAGTGAGGCGGAGACGCTGGAGATTTTGCAGCTGCCTGACTCCGACATCACTGCTGCCCTGCAGCTGGCACACGAAGTTCGCATGCGTTGGTGCGGGCCAGAGGTCGAGGTCGAGGGCATCATCTCGCTCAAGACCGGCGGCTGCCCCGAGGACTGCCACTTCTGCTCGCAGTCGGGGCTTTTTGCCTCACCGGTGCGCTCAGCCTGGCTCGACATCCCGAGCCTGGTCGACGCAGCAGTGCAGACAGCCGCCTCAGGAGCCAGCGAGTTCTGCATCGTGGCAGCAGTGCGCGGCCCCGATGAGCGCCTGATGACCCAACTTCGTGAGGGTGTCACGGCCATCAAGGAAGCCGTGGACATCAACGTCGCGGCATCGCTGGGAATTCTCACCGCAGACCAGGTCGCTGACCTCGTCGACATGGGAATCCACCGCTACAACCACAACCTCGAGACCTCCCGCAGCTACTTCCCCAAGGTTGTCACCACCCACACCTGGGAGGAGCGGATGGAGACGCTGGAGATGGTTCGCGACTCCGGTATGGAGGTCTGCTGTGGCGGGATCGTCGGCCTCGGCGAGTCCGAGGAGCAACGGGCCGAGTTCGCGGCGCAGCTCGCAGCGCTCACGCCACATGAAGTGCCACTGAACTTCCTGAATCCACGACCCGGCACGCCATTCGCCGACGTCCCGGTCATGCCAACTAACGACGCCTTGCGGACCATCGCAGCGTTTCGGTTGGCGTTGCCAAAGACGATCCTGCGATACGCCGGTGGCCGCGAGATCACTCTCGGGGACCTCGGAACACGCGAGGGACTACTCGGCGGCGTCAATGCCGTCATCGTGGGCAACTATTTGACGACGCTGGGACGCCCATCGACCGATGATCTCGACATGTTGGTCGAGCTGAAGATGCCCGTCAAAGCCCTCTCAGACACGCTTTAGGACAGTCAAGCCCATGATGAACAAACAGCTCGTCACGATCATTTCGATTGTGCTGATTATCGCGCTCTTCATCGCCGTCCTGGTCAACTTTTTGTGATCCGCGCGATCCGTGCAGACGAGTATGAACCCGTCGGGCAACTCTGTCTGGATGCCTACGTTATAGCTGGGGTCGCCGACGCCACCGATCCCTACACTGCGTTTCTTGCCGATATCGCCGCGCGAGATGCCGACCCGCTGGCCGATGTCTTGGTGCTGGAGAAGGACTCGCGCGTCCTCGGAACTGTGACCCTGTGCCGATATGGATCAGCTTTGACTGAGATCGCTGCACCCGGTGAACTTGAGGTGCGGGCGCTGGCAGTCGCCCAAGATGCACAGCGCCAAGGAGTAGCTCAAGACCTGATCTGGGCGGCGGCAGACTGGGCGCGTGAGTTCGGGTACGACACTTTGACTATCTGCGTTACCCGCGGCAACGCACCGGCACACTCGCTGTACGAGAAGCTTGGTTTCGTTCGCCACCCCGAGCGCGATTGGGTGGCGCCGGACTCAACGCCATTACAGACATACACGTTCGCTGCGACCGCGACTCGGTACTGTCCTCGCTGTGGGCGCGAACGCCACGTCGGCGACCACCTGGAATGCGCCGCAGCCCTGGAGCTCGAACCGCCGCGCTACTGCCCGTTTTGTCGTCGGCGCATGGTTGTCCAGGTCGTTCCTACTGGATGGCGATCCACCTGCTCGAAACACGGTGAACACAGCGGCTAGCTCGGCTAGTCCACCTAGTGCGTCACCCAATGACGGCGATAACGTCATCCTCTTCGATGGTGTCACCTTCGCCGACCTTGACCTCCGTGACGGTCCCGTCCTCTTCAGCGATGACCGGTATCTCCATCTTCATGGACTCCAGAATCACCAGCGTGTCGCCGTCCGCCACCGTGTCCCCCGGCTTCACGAGAACCTTCCAGACGTTCGCTGACATCTCTGCCCGTACTTCAGCCATTCGTTCCTCCGGTGATCGGTGCGCTTACCTGCATGCAAAAGTACTCGACATGGAGCCCCGCTTGCTCAGGAACGCATCCGAGTGATGAGCCCAGTGTCGTAGTCACCCGACGCGAACTCCTCGTTGTCTAGCAGTTCAATGAAGAACGGCAGGTTGTTCTTTGGTCCGGCGATCGCGAACTCCTCGACCGCGCTGCGGGCGCGCGCCAGAGCTTGGTTGCGATCCACGCCGTGGACAATCAACTTGGCCAATAGCGGGTCGTAGAACGGTGTCACGACGTTGCCGTTGGCGTATCCGCTATCGAGACGGATGCCGTCCCCACTTGGCTCATCCCACTGGGTGATCGTGCCCGGTCCAGGCAAGAACCGCTTGGGGTCTTCGGCGTAGATCCGCATCTCGATGGCATGTCCAGCAGGTTCGGCCAGCGAGTTTGGATCGAAGCTAACCGGATCTCCGGAAGCAATCCGCAGCTGTTCGGCGACTAGATCGAATTCCCGTCACAGCCTCGGTAACGGGATGTTCGACCTGTAGGCGAGTGTTCATCTCTAGGAACCACGCGTCGCCAGTATCAACGTCGAACAGCATCTCTACGGTTCCAGCGTTGCGATAGCCAACAGCTTCACCGGCCTTAACTGCCGCGTTCAGTAGTTGGGCGCGGGTGGTCGCATCTATTGCCGGGGACGGGGATTCCTCGGCTACCTTCTGATGCCGACGCTGAACTGAACAGTCCCGCTCGCCGAGGGCGACCACTCTGCCATCTGCGAGTCCGAGAATCTGCACCTCCACATGGCGCGCTCGGGGGACGTACTTTTCCAATAAGATGGCCGGGTCGGAGAAGAATCGTTCTGCTCGGGTTCGGGCTGTCTCAAAAGCTGGAAGCGAGTTCCTCGTCGTTGTAGGCAGCCGACATTCCGATTCCGCCACCACCTGCCGCTGCCTTGACCATGACCGGGTAGCCAATCTCGTTGGCCGACGCGATGGCGCCGTCCACATCGGGCACCGGGTCGGGTGTTCCTGGCGCAACGGGTACTCCCGCTGCCTGCATCCGGTTGCGAGCAGCGATCTTGTCACCCATCTCACGCATAGCTTCTGGACTTGGGCCGACCCACACCACACCGGCATCCATCACTCGTTGGGCGAAGTCAGCATTCTCCGAGAGGAATCCGTATCCCGGGTGCACGGCTGACGCTTGCGTCGCCGCGATCGCCGCCATCACCGCATCGACATTGAGATAGGAGTCAGCCGGTGCGGGACCACCGAGGAGAACTGATTCACTGGCCTCTCGAACGAACGGAAGATCGGCGTCGGCCTCGGAGTACACCGCAATCGTGCGGATACCGAGTTCGTTGGCCGTCTTGATGATGCGGCGAGCAATCTCGCCCCGGTTCGCGACTAGCAGGGAATCAATCACGAGGCCAGACTCTATCCGCGAGGTAGTCGCTAACCTCAAGCGCCTCGTTAGCCGATAAACCCATGTCCAGAATAGTGACCAATACCACTCAGATTGATGACAAAAGGCATAAGGTGTCTGGTGTGAGCGAGAAGGGCGATGGCAGGGACCACCTGCGGCTGGCATCAAGTCGGCCATTCTCGGTGATTGACGGTCCACGCCACCGTGATCCCTACGATGAGCCGCTAGCTGAGGGAACACCCCGCCCAGCACTAACCTCAATCGCGCTGCGGGTAGATGGAGACCGCCTAGAGGCGACCTCGACCCTGGCTCTACACGGTCGAGTGCTTAATGGGCACTGCTTCGGAAAGAAGGTGGACCGCACCGCCATCGTTGCCTCAGCAACCCTGGGCGCACTGGGCAGTCTGCTCGAATGCGAGGCGACCGTCGAAAGTGCCCTCGTCCTAGAGGTCGGCGGCGTGGAGGTATCACTGACCGTCATTACCCTCGGTGGCGAGACCGAACCTGAGACGTTGGTTGGCAGCGCGATCATCCGCGGCGACCTTGAGGATGCCACGGCCCGATCGGTGCTCTCCGCACTGAACCGCCGCCTCACGCGCTAACTCGCTGTCTCACTGTGGGACTATTGCGGGCGAACCAACCGTCAGCCTGCAACAAGATCGTCGGCTGCAATCTAAGGAGAGCTATGAGCAAGCGTGGTCGTAAGCGTCGCGCCCGTAAGAAGAACGGCGCGAACCACGGCAAGCGTCCCAACGCCTAGCGTCGGGTCGCCCGTCGCGAATGCCGCCGGGCGTTAGTGCTGACGTTCGTCAGTCACAGATGTACGCGCCGCCTGAACGTCGGCGCGGGCACCCCCGCAGGACTCAATCCGTAGTGAGGCGATCATCGCCACGATGCGGCCGCGTAGATCCTGTGGGGCGTGCTCACAACCGCATGCCCTAGACACCGCATCCTTGATCTTTTGTTCATTGCGAAATAGGTCGTCACACGGCGGGCAGTGCTCGACGTGCTCCCTTATCCTGGCGCAATCCGCGCCTTCCATCTCACCGTCGAGATAGTCCCAAAGGTGGCTCTTGGCCTCCGTGCAAGGACCCTCGCTGCATGCTCCGGGCGCGTCAAACGATCCCGTCGATTTGATCTCGTTACTCATGACGCGCTCCCAGACTTCTCCGTGGCCACAAACCCGCGCTCACGGGCGTACTCCGTCAACTGCTCGCGCAGCAATCTACGACCACGATGCAGTCGCGACATAACGGTGCCGACCGGCGTGTTCATGATTTCGGCGATTTCCTTGTAGGCGAATCCCTCGACGTCGGCGTAGTAGACGGCAAGCCGGAAGTCATCAGGTAGCGCCGCCATTGCCTCCTTGATGTCCCCATCGGGCAGTTGATCTAGAGCCTGGGCCTCAGCTGACTTCAAGCCGGTGGACGTATGTGACTGGGCCTGTGCCATTTGCCAGTCCTCCACCTCATCGGAGGACGACTGCAGAGGTTGGCGCTGCTTCTTGCGATACCCATTGATGTAGTTGTTCGTCTGGATACGGAAGAGCCACGCCTTGAAGTTCGTGCCTGGCTTGTATTGATGAAATGCCTTGAACGCCCGCTCGACCGTCTCTTGGACTAGATCCGAGGCGTCGTCTGGGTTTCGAGTCAGGCGCAGCGCCCCGGCGTAGAGGGTGTCAAGAAGTGGCAGTGCCTCAGCCTCGAATCGCACCGCGCGCTCTTCAGGCGTCTCTGACTCAAGATCAACCATCTCAAGCTCGGCAGGGTCCATGACAATCGAGGGTATCGCCGATGCGGATCCGATGGACCCTGGGGCGAACTCTGTGGTTACCAGCATGAAGCGGGAACGCCACAGTTCTGTGCGATATTCCGCAGTGTGCCGAGATTGCGGACTGGTTAACTACGTCGGCAGCGCGACAACTACTCCGCTACTAATGGTTCGATCAGCGCCGGAGAGTTGTTGGCCACCCGATTGACCTCAGTCGACACCGGGTAGGCAGCCAGGATGTCTGGAGACGCCGGAACGAGTAGCTGCGGCGAGGGATCCTTGACGTCTTGAGATAGCCACTGTTCGGTGTTCTCGCTACTGACCAGCAGTGGCATCCGATCGTGGATTTGACCCAACTCATCCGTCGCGGATGTCGTGAGGATTGTGCAGGTCCAACGGAACGCCCCAGGATCGTCGTCGCTGGCCACGTGTGGGTCGCGCCAAATCTCGTACAGTCCGGCCATCGCCATCAGCGAACCATCAACCGGGTGAATATAGAACGGCTGTTTGCGTGGTTTGGATTGCTGAGTCTGCTCTGGGGTGTACCACTCGTAGTAGCCATTGGCCGGCAATAGCGCGCGTCGACTAGCCCACGCGCGACGAAAGGATGGCTTGGTGGCAGCAGTCTCGAGTCGGGCGTTAATCATCCGGGCACCGATCTTGGGGTCTTTGGCCCACGATGGGATCAGCCCCCAGGTGAGCACCCGTAGTTGACGCTGCTCATGGCGCGTCATGACGGCATAGACCGGTTTGGTCGGGGCCACGTTGTAGTCGGGCTCTAGTTCTTGATCAGTAACAGGTATCGCATCGAAGTCCCGTGAAATGACCGATCGCTTGGCAGCGGACACGTATCGACCACACATGACTTCAGTCTCTCACTTGAATCGGCGCAGCGGCATGGCTTCTCGTGTGTCATCCGAACTCGCTAGGCTCTGAGCAATATGGCAGCTACTCAATGGGCCGCGCCCCATACCTCCAGTCCGATTATCGGCACCGTCGCGGTGCCAGGTTCCAAGTCGATAAACAACCGCGCCCTGATCCTGGCTGCGCTCTCGGAGCGCCCAAGTACGCTCACCAACGTCCTAGTAGCGCGAGACTCGTTGCTCATGATCGATGCGTTGCGCAGCCTGGGGATCGGCATCGACCAGTTCGACGAAACGACCTTCAAGGTCACGCCGTTACCTCTCGTGGGGCCCGCCTCCATCAACTGCGGACTGTCCGGAACCATGATGCGGTTCGTCCCCCCGCTCGCCGCGCTCGCTCTTGGCGACTGCGAGTTTGACGGTGACTTAGGTGCCCGCAAGCGTCCGATCGAGACCACGATCACGGCTCTGCGAAAACTCGGCGCATCGGTAAGCGACGGCGGTCGCCGGTCCCTACCCTTCACGATCCACGGCACCGGGCACATGCGCGGCGGGTCCATCAAACTCGACGCATCCGGGTCGAGCCAGTTCGTCAGCGGGCTGCTGCTCTCCGGCGCTCACTTTGACGAGGGACTCACTGTTCGTCATTCGGGTGAACGCATGCCATCCGTGCCACACCTAGAAATGACGGTCGCCATGCTGCGAGCGGCCGGCGCTCGTGTCAACGCGAACATGTCCGATAGCAATGACGCCACCTGGTCGGTGGCCGCAGGCCCCATCAACCTCGGTGACTTCGCCATTGAGCCTGACTTGTCGAATGCGGCAGCCTTCCTGGCGGCCGCGATGCTCACCGGCGGACAGGTCACCATCTCAGGATGGCCCTCGCAGACGACTCAGGCTGGCGACTACATCCGAGGCATCTTCACCCGAATGGGCGCCGAATGCGAACTCAACGCAGCTGGCCTCACTGTTACCGGCCCGCAGCGAGTTGCGGGCATCGACGTGGACATGGGGAATATCGGCGAACTGACGCCCACCGTGGCGGCTGTTGCCCTGCTGGCCGACTCCCCTAGTCGGCTCCATGGAATCGGGCACTTGCGCGGACACGAGACTGACCGCCTGGCCGCTCTCGTTACCGAGATCACCCGTTTGGGCGGAAGCGCTCGCGAGACGGACGACGGGATAGAGATCGAACCTCGTCCGCTCACACCAACGCTCGTGCGAACATACGAAGATCACCGGATGGCTACGTTCGGCGCAATAGTCGGTCTGGCTGTTCCAGGCGTCGAGGTTCGCGACATCGAGGCCACCAGCAAGACGATGGCGAACTTTGCCCAACTCTGGACAGACCTCGTCATTAATGACAGCGCTCAAAGTGGCGCTCACAACATCTCGGCCAACTAGCAGATGAGCCCACGCGAGCTGGACGAAGACGACGTCAGAGTAAAGCGAGCGCGGTCCACCAGACCTCGCAGTAAACAGCGGCCCGATCACTCCCAGGCAACCACTGGCACTGTCGTCACCATCGACCGCGGACGGATTACCTGCGCGATCGACGAAAGCTCATCGGATCGCTCGTCGACCGAAGTTATCGCGGTCAAGGCGCGCGAGCTTGGTCGCAAGTCAGTTGCTGTCGGCGACCGCGTCGGGCTCGTCGGGGACCTGTCCGGCAAAACGGATTCACTCGCCCGGTTGGTACGAATTGACCCACGAAGAACCGAGTTGCGCAGGACGGCTGACGACTCCGACCCCTACGAGCGGGTCATCGTCGTCAATGTTGACCAGATGGGGATCGTCGTTGCGCTTGCTGATCCCCCACCTCGGATCGGCTTGATCGATCGGTGTCTGGTCGCTGCCTACGACGCTGGCGTCTCTCCGTTGCTAATCCTGACTAAGAGCGACCTCGCCGACCCAAGCGAACTGCTCAGCGAGTACCGCGGACTCGATGTGGCAGCAGTGGCGCTGCAAGCCGGCGGGGACCTCTCCGACGTGAAGCGACACTTGGCGGATCGGGTGACTGTCCTAGTTGGGCATTCCGGCGTTGGGAAGTCGACTCTGGTCAATGCCCTGCTCCCGGATGCGGATCGCTCCGTCGGTCGAGTCAACGATGTCACCGGCCGGGGGCGTCATACCTCGAGTTCAGCACAGGCATTGCGCCTCGATGGCGGCGGTTGGATTATCGATACTCCCGGCGTGCGGTCATTTGGATTGGCGCATGTCGAGCGCAGTCGAGTCGTCAGCGCGTTCGCCGACCTAGCAGCAGGGATGGATGACTGCCCGCGCGCGTGTAGCCACGACGAGGACGAGTGCGCACTCGATGCCTGGTGCGCAGCGGGACACGCGAGTCCAGAAAGACTCGAGTCACTTCGGCGGATTCTGCGCGCCCTAAGCGACTCGCCAAACGAGCATTAGCGTCAGCCAAACGTTAGCGGCGTCTGCGACGGTCGAGTGCTATTCCTTGACCCGCGGATTTGTGTTCTGGATGACCGTCTCCCAGACCGCCGCCGCACCGGTGTCACCGGCTCTGACTGCCCACCAGATCGCGGCCAGCGCTACGACCGCGACGACCCCCGCGAGAATCTTGACGCTGAGCGCTCGCCGGTCATGTGAGCGGTCGTAGAACCAGAGCACGAGTGTGACCACGAACAAGGCGAAGGCAAAGAACTTGACCTGCTCGCCAATCTCCGCGTGCTCCACCGGCAGCCCCACTCTGGCCGCCAACTTCTCGCCCGACTCCTCCGCGACAAATGATGCCCCGGTTGCCACAAGCGCACCGACCCACACCAGCACACCGAAACGCGCTGACCACCGAGGGACAGCCGCGATCGCCAGTGCTCCTAGCGCAGCGAGCGGAAGCAAAACCACGACGACGTGGACAACGAGGACGTGGGTAGGCAATCCGTTGATGGTGTCGAAAGGTAGGTCCACTCTCCGAACATAACGCTCCCAGCGACGACAATCATCTAGTCTGGCGGGCGTGGCCACCCAGAACTCATATCAAGCCGACTTAGACCTCGCATTCGAGCTAGCCAAGCAGGCCGACGAGATCAGCATGAGTCGGTTCCTGGCCACTGACCTTCGAGTCGAGACCAAACCTGATCTGACGCCAGTCACGGAGGCCGACCAAGCAGTCGAACGGGCACTACGCCGCCACCTCGAACTCGTCAGGCCGGCCGATGAGCTCGTTGGAGAGGAGTTCGGTGGAGTCGCGCAGACCGGGCTACCGACCGGCCGGGTGTGGATCATTGATCCGATTGATGGCACGAAGAACTACGTGCGAGGGGTACCGGTCTGGGCAACCCTCATCGCCCTCGTCGAGGCGGGTCGCCCGGTTGTTGGCATGGTCAGCGCGCCAGCCCTGGGGCGACGCTGGTGGGCCAGCGTGGACGGTGGCTCGTGGGCTCAGACCTACCTGCACGGCGAACCATCGCCGCCGCGACGCCTCCAGGTCAGCGCTGTAGTTGACCTGGTCGACGCGTCGTTCTCGTACTCAGACAAGGTGGGTTGGGATGCGCGTACAACCACGGGGCTCGACGCACTCATCAACGCTGCGTGGCGGACCCGCGCATATAGCGACTTTTACTCCTACATGCTGCTGGCCGAAGGTGCGGTGGATATCGCGGCCGAACCGGAGTTGAGTATCTGGGACATTGCTGCGCTCATCCCGATCATTCGCGAGGCAGGGGGAACAATCACCGGTTTCGATGGTTCCGACGCCCTCACCTCGAACGGAGCTTTCGCCACGAATGGCCTCCTGCACGAGATTGTCGCCGACTTGCTCTCCTGACTCTCCCGGGGTGATCCCCACCCGAGGCAGAGTTCTCCCCTACGACGGTGAACCAGCCGGTTCAGTGTCCGGCCCATCAAGTGGGCGACCCTTGTCTGGGGCGGGTGCCGTCTGAAACCAGAATTTCGAGATGGCGTAGCAGACTGACACGACCGGCACCGCTATCACCGCTCCGAACAGCCCCGCCAACAACGTACCGCTGGCGACTGCCACGGCAACCGCGAGCGGGTGAATGTTCACCGCCTTGCTCATGACCAGTGGCTGCAGGATGTGACCCTCGAGCTGCCCGAGGACAAAGATCCCGGCTAACACAATCAAGGCCACCACGGGACCGCGCGCTGCGAGGGCAACTACGACAGCGACGAACATCGCGATGGGTGCACCGATCAACGGGATGAACGTTCCGAAGAAGACCAGCAGAGACAGCGGTAGCGCGAGCGGAACGCCTAGGACCAACAGCAGGACACACACAAACACCGCGTTCGTAGCTGCGACGATAATGATGCCTCGGGTGTAGCCAGCGAAACTTCGCCACGCCACCAAGCCAGCACCGTCGATCCGTGCTTTGGTCGGCTGCGGGAAGACGCTGATCGCCCATGCCCAGATCTTCGACCCTCCGGCAAGAAAAAAGACTGCGCTAAAGAGTGCAAGTGCAATCGTGGCAACAATCTCTAGCACCGTCCCAGCGCTACCGACGACGCCGGAGAACAGTTCGCCGCGATTGTCCAGAATCCACTGTTGCGCGTTGGCGTACCAGAGCGTGAAGTCGGCTGACTCAATGTTCAGTGGCGGCCCCTCTAGCCAGCGCTGCATCTGGCCGACCCCATCCACGAACTGGTTGGCCAGGGACTCCCATTGTCCCGTCACTGAAGTAGTGATGAAGACCAAAATCAAGATGAACCCGCCGATCAATACGATCAGACCAAATGTGACGGCGAGCGGGCGAGGGATCGCCTTGTCCAGCACATTGACGAGGGGTCCAACAATGGCCGCAATGATCAATCCAACGAATAGCGCCACCACGACGAGTTGCAGTTGCCCGAGCAAACTCAACACGACGTAGGCCAGCAAGCCCACGACAAGAATGCGCCACGCATAGGACGCGGCTTGCGCTAATCCGGGTGGAACACCGCGCGGATCGGGATTCTGGAGACTCATCGAGACGATCCTGCCACCGAATCCACCCAAAAGCCTTGACTCCGAGCGGATTGGGGGAAAGAGTTAGCTCGTTGGAGCAGATCTTGGCGAATGGGTCCCGCATAGATATCATCGACCGGTTTCACCGCGAACCGGCCGGTGCCAACAACGGACCGTAGGGTCGAACGGAGCCGTATCGGACGTCATATGGGTGAAGCCCAGATGACGTCGACCGGTTGGGGGCGGGGCAGAAATGAGTGGATTTACGGCGATGGAATCTCAAGACCGGCTGAGCGTCTTACGTGACGATGCGGGCGCAGGCGTTGTCGGAGAACCTGGCGTCGCCACGACACCAGCCTCGACACTTCAGCTGCATGCAGCGGTCTTCAACTCGTTGGCTGATGCAGCCATCGTCACAGACTCGAACCTGATCATTCGCTCCATCAATCCGGCCGCACAGACTCTATTCGGGTTGGATACCGAGCACAGTATCGGCCTATCCGTGGCTGAGTTACTTGAAGGACCGCAGGGCGTGCTTGGGAACCTCGGTCAAGACTTCAGCGCCGAAGCAATCTCGGAGAACCTGCGCCAGATTCTTGCTGGCGAGCCGTGGGCTGGGCAACTGCACCACCGCAACGCGCAGGGCGAGTGGATCGACACGGAGGCATTCGCGGCGGCAATCGAACTGGGAGACGACACTCAATGTGTACTACTGGTCGCCCGCGACGTGACAACGCTGACGAGGGCCGCAGCGCGAACTCGGGAACAGACTCGATTCGCGGAGGCCGTACTGGAGTCGCTGCCTGGACGCACCTGTGTGATCGACTCTGACGGAATCGTCATCACCGTGAACCGCCAGTATCGGGAGAAGGGCCCCGCGGGCACGGGTGTCGGTTCCGGACCGCAACTCGGTGGTAACTACCTCAAATGGATAGCGAACACGGTGGACATCGCCACCGCCGAGCAACTGCGAGAAGTGCTAGATCGTCAGCGTCCAGACCTGCGCGCGGAATTCTCCGCAACACTGCGGCGTAAGAGGACCTGGACTGAGATCCTTGCCGTCCCGCTGACGGACGAGGTTCCCGGCGCTGTGGTTACCCACATCGATATCACTGAGCGAAAGATCACCGAGAGCACTCTGACGAGACGAGCCACACACGACTCGCTTACGTCCCTACCTAACCGAGTGCTGCTCGCCGACAGGCTCGCCCAAGCACTCTCCCGAGCGGCCCGCACCAAAAGTTCCGTGGGATTGCTTTTCTGCGACCTCGACAACTTCCGAGATATCAACAACTCTTTGGGCCACCTGGCCGGCGACAAGCTGCTCGTCACAGTTGCCCAGCGACTGCGGGCAGTGTGCCGATCATCGGACACCGTTGCCAGGGTAAGTGGTGATGAGTTCGTGATAATCCTCGAAGATGTCACCGGGCGCGAGGAGATCGAGGAGGTAGCCCGTCGAATCATTGAAGCACTCGCTGAGCCGGTCGCCCTGGAACAAGGTTCAGCCCAGACGGGCACGAGTATTGGCCTGGTGATCTCATCTGGGGTCCCGCGAGCTGGTGTACGAACCGTCGAGAATCTGATACGAGACGCTGATGCCGCGATGTACGCCGCCAAGGAAGGTGGCCGTGGCCGCTACGCCTGGTTCGTTCCCGAGATGCGCGACCGACCACGAGAGCGACCCACGTTCGTCCAGGCAATCGGTCGCCTGCTGGCTCGTTGACCCGGGGGTGGGCACATCGTAGGCTCAGCGCGTCTTGACGTACATCGCCAGTCCATTGGGTGGCCGAAGCGTGACTGACGCCAGCGGTTCGATCGGGTCAGCACCATGCGGCCGGTTGAGTTCAAATGTGGCGGCGAGCATCGCAAGAACGATGCTGGCCTCAGCCAACGCGAACTCGCGTCCGATACATATCCGAGGGCCCAGACCAAACGGCAAGTAGCCCAAGCGGTTCTTTGTCGCCCCCCCGTTGAGAAACCGCGACGGGTCAAACTCTGCAGGGCGGTCCCACGCATCTGGATGCCTACCCAATACCCACGGACTCATGATGAGCAGGGAACCAGTCGGGATGTGATGACCATCGAACTCGTGTTCCACCTTTGAGCGGCGCGTCAGTACCCATGCCGGTGGGTAGAGTCGCAGCGTTTCATCGATGACTGCCCGCGTCAGAGGCAGTTGAGCTAAGGCGTCGATAGTCCAGCGGTCCTGCTCCGGTACCCGATCAGCCTCGTCGCGCAAGTCCGCTGCTACTTGGGGGTTGGCGGAGAGCAGGTACCAAGCCCAACTCAGGGCACTAGCGACAGTCTCGTGCCCTGCCACCAAAAAGGTGACGAGCTCGTCGCGGACAGCGCCGCGATCCAACGATCCGTCGGGTCTACGCATCCCAGACATCACCAAATCCAGCAGAGTTGGATCCGCGAGGTGGCTTTGTTGCTCCTCGTACTGCGACACGAGCGCCTCTACAGCAGAATCGAGCTGCGCCTTCGCAGCGCGCAAGCGCCGGTTGCGCTTGGTCGGCACTAACAGTGGCGGGGCCAATGGATTGCGAGCACGTGCCACAACCTCGTCTAAGGCGATGATCGTGGCTTTTGTCAGACCAGCCGCGTGCTGGTCCCAGTCAGATCCGAACAACGCTGAAGCGACGACCTGCAGTGAGATCTCCATCATCGCCTCGTCGACGTCAACGAGCAGGCCAGTTGACCTGTCGGTTTGCTGATCACGCCACCGACGAATGAACGCCTCGGTCGCCGTTGCGGTATGCGCCACGACGCTGGCGATCTCACCTCGATGGAAGGCCGGCTGCACGACGCGCCGGTGAGCGCGCCAGGGCGGATCATCCGCCGTGAGCAAACCGTTTCCAGTTAGCAGCGCCAAGTTGTCGTACTGCAGTGTGCGCTTACTCTGCGCCGCCACGGAATCGACCAAGACGCTGCGGACCTGCGTCGGGGAACTGAGCAGAAAGACGCCGGGGCGGGGAATGGGAAACTGCACAACATCGCCGTACTGTCGCCACATGCGCAGCAAGAAATCCGCCGGGGTGGCCCGCATCTCACCGAAACTCCTGAGCATCTCGCCACCCTCAGGTCCGGGCGCAGTTATCGGAACGCGCCACGACTGCGCCGGGCGGTGGTCAGGTTGGGAGGTGCTCATCATGAGTACCCTACGCACCGCGCGCCCACCCGCGTCGACGGAGCATAATCGCTGACTGTGTCGGGTTTCACCAAACGAGTTGCGCTAGCGACTATCGATGCCGACACCTCGGCCCTGCGATGGTCCTCGGCATTGCGCCGAGCAGCCGTTGTGATGACTGTTCTGGTGGTTGGCACAACCGTTATCGGCATCGATTCTGCGGTCAACGCGGCAACGTCGGCGTTCCTCATTGGTCTGCTCGACAAAGGCACATCACCTCGTCAGACGTGGCATCTGATGGCCATCGCGACAGGCTTCTTGTGTTTGGTCACATTTACCGCATCGCTGCTGTCATGGTCGGTGCCGGCGATGATGCTGCTACTGCTGATCCTGGCCTTCAGCGCCGGAGTTAGCCCTGGGGTCGATCCACGGGCAACTCCAATCATCATCTTCGGAGCACTGACGATTGCAGCGCACCTCGTCTCCCCCATCACTTCGGACAAGGTGTGGGCGGTAACTGCGCTCGTCGCAGTGGCCGGTGGACTACAAACGTTGTTCGCTTGGATCTCATCGCCAATTATCGGCGATCTGCCCGAACGCCGCGAAGTCGCAGCAGCCCTGCGTGCGGTGGGAATGCACTGTCAGGCGATCGGTCGCGGTGACCCAGACGACCTAGAGCAGGGGGCGCCAGCCTCGCGCACCCTCGGTATTGCGGAGAACTCAATCCGCAAAGGCGACCTAGCAACCGAGCACCGGGCTCGGTACGCCGTTCTACTCGCGAACCTGGACATCATCCGACTCGAGGCTCGTGCCTACTCAACTCGCACCCGGCTAGGGCTACCTCGACCGCCGAATCTAACGACCCCGATGGTCTTCTTCCAAGTGGGAGAAATCCTCGAACTCGCCGCAAACATTCTGACCAAACGGCGCATCGGTACCCAGATGCTCGAACTCGAGGAACACGTCACGAGGTTGCGCAGCGCATATTTGGGGCGCTCGACCACCAAGATCGCCGCGGCAACTCTCGAGGCGACCTACGCACTCCCAACCGATCTACACGAGATCGTCGACGATCACTCGGTCAGACGGGAGCATCAGTCACCCTCTCGACCTCTGACACGTCGACTTCGGGAAGCTCTGGCGTGGGGATCCACCCCGCTCAAGCACGGAGCACGAATGGCCGCGGGTGTCTTCGTGGCCGAGGCGATCGCCGTCGGCCTGCAACTTCCTCACAGTTCCTGGGTCGCGGTCACAACGATCATGCTCCTGCGACCCGACGGCGGACCGACCGCGCCCCGAATCCTCATGCGGGCAATTGGTACGACCTTGGCCGTCGGATTGATGCTCGGCGTCTTGTGGCTGGCAGCCGGATCGAGTCTGATCATCCTGGCCTTCATCGCCGGTGCGCTCGTCGCCACCTACGCTGTAGTGGCGGTCAACTACAGCGCACAGACGGCGATGACCACGATGAGTATCGTCCTTATGCTGTCACTGAGCTACGCCAACCCAACGGAGTTGCTGTCCGCCAGGTGGCTCGACGTCATCATCGGCTGCGCGATAGGTAGCGCGTTCGCCTTCGCGTGGCCGCTTTGGGAACGCGTCTCACTCGCGCAAGACACTGCGGCGTACGCGGACGCCGTGTCTAACTGGTTTCGCACGATTGCACTGGCTGCGGCGACGAGTGGACAGGCGCGCGTCGACGCTATGGCCAATATGCGCTCAGCGAGCGCTAAAGCCAGAGGTGCTCGACAAACTGCCGACGCCACCTTCAATACGGCGTTGCTCGAGCCACCCGACGTCAATCATGATGCGGGAAGCGTCGGTGTCGTCATGACGTGGATTCGCCGCAGTAGTGACGCCGCAGTCACGGCCGAGACGATGCTGCGCCACGAGGCTCCTGGATCTGAACTCGCTGTGGAACTAGCAGGCACGGCTGCCGACGATCTCTCTAAGACAGCCGGAGTACTCCGGTCGGGAACTGGGCACTTCGAGATACCCGAGGAACTGCTCACCACGTCGTCGCTATCTCGCCGTTCGATCGACCACCCTGATGACCGCGTCACGAGCGTTTTGGCACGCTCAGAGTTGTCCGCGAGTGCCGCCCTCCGTGCTAGCTACCGAGTCGGAACTAAGGAATGAGCCACATGCCCGGCCAGCCCTCCGAGTCACCTGCCTCCCTGCCCTCGGCCCGAACACAACTCTGGGTGGCGATGACAGCACGCCAACCGTCGGCTAGCAGTTGGCTCTCAGCGATACGCCGTGGACTCTTGGTTGCCCTGATCGCTGCAATCGGCGCAGCAGTTGGGGAGTTCTCCACCGCCGCCATCGTTGCGATCGGGGCATTGAACCTGGGTCTAGTTGACGCCGCCGTGGCGCGCCGCACCCTCGCCCGAACACTTCTCATTGCGGCAGTTTTGTGTGCCTTCGTCGCGTTCTTTGCATCGTTGAGTTCCGGCACTTGGTGGACGGTTGTGCTACTCGTCGCACTTGCATACGTGTTGGGAACTATTGCTGGGCTAGGTCTGACTGCGTCCACTGCAACCTTCCTCACGATGGTCACCGCGATCATCTTCACGAACGACCCAGGCGACGTCTCTGGGGCTGCCCGCTACGCACTTCTGGTGCTCATCGGCGGCCTACTGCAAGCGGCGAGTTCGCTGCTGGCTTGGCGGTACGAGCGAGACGCCTCGCTGCGTCGCAAACTCACGCTGACGATTGACGCACTGGTGGGACTAGCCATGTCAGCGGACAGTCACCATGAGTTCAGATTCACCGCCACTGCCAGAGAACTAGCCGCCCAACAAGCGATTGACGCGGCACACCTACCCCCAGACCGTCGCGACGAGTTCGACACCCTGCTCACCGAAATCAACTGGGCGCGGGTTTGCCTTAGTTCCTGGGTCACGGCGACTGACCCGTCCCCCGCCGATCGGCAACAGGTCGCCGACCGTTTACGGGCGGCAAAGCGCAACCTTGAGCATCGGCCGAGTTCTCGTGGCGCCTCGGACGGCTTGGCGTATCGACCCGCAGCGACCCTGGAGGGCCCAACCGGCGAGGCACTCGACGAACAGCTCACTACCCTCGAACGGCAAACACAGCACCTAGCGGACCTCGGCTTGACGACCCCGGTTGCGGGCTCAGCGCCCAGCACTACCTCACCCACGCCCTCGCGCACGCCGACGCCGGCGCACAGTGGCGCCAGCACAGCGCCGGAAGCGTCAACCGCTAGCGGCGCAGACTACGGCCTGGGGCCCAGAGCGCGATTCCACGTTCTCATCAATGTTCTTCGCCCAGGCTCATCAACCTTTCGTCAGGGTTTGCGATTAGCTGTGGCGATCGGCGTGGCACAGTCACTGGCTTTGATACTCGACCTCGATCGCGGCTATTGGCTGCCGCTGACAGTGGTCATGGTTGTTCGCCCAGACTTCTCCACGACCCTCATTCGCGGTGCCCTGCGCGTGGCCGGGACGGTGGCGGCAGTGGTGTTGGTCGGGACATTGCTGGACGCAACGGGCAACCCGGAGTGGTTAATGGTGACGCTACTCGTGGTGTTCGCGCCGCTCGTCATGCGCTGGATCAGCGCCAACTACGTCTTTGGCTCCTTCGCCATCTCTGCGACCGTGTTAATCCTGCTTGAGGCCGGTGAGCCCGCAGCCAGCACCATCGAGGTGCGCCTCATCAACACGCTGATCGGAGTGGCAGTCGCAGTCGTTGCCTATTTGCTCGTGCCGTCTTGGAGCGGAGAGCGACTGGTACCTGCTTTGCTCGACATGCTCGAGACTCAAAGAGCCTGGACGAACGCAACCATCGCGACCTTGACTGGTAAGCCGGGGCCCACTAGCGACTTGCGAACTTTGGGGCAACACTCGCGAAACGCCGTCCTCGCGGTCGCCCCGCTGATCGACAAGGTGGCGCTCGAACCCCACCGGGCACAGTGCAACCCACAGAGCGCCTACGCACTGCTAACCGCCTGTCACCGCGCCGCTATCGCCACCTTCACCCTCGAGGTGGCCGCTCGCGCTAACTCGGAGTTAGTGACATCCTCGGCCCTCGCGAACACCATCAGCGACATCACTACCAACTTCGATATTGCTGCGGCGAGCCTGCAACATTTCACCGCCTCGGTGGGCTCCGATGAGGCGAAATCAGAGGGACCGCGAGACGTCCCGCCCGACGCGGACGCTGCGAGCACTGCACGGCTGACTGAGACAACCTCCCCAACTGGGCCAACCCCACAAACACAGGAACCAGTCGGCCGAGTTGATGGTGGCGTAACCAACACAGCTGACACGGCTCAACACGGCTGACACAGCCAAGACAGCCAACGCCTCCGATGTGGCAACTACTCGGGCAATTCAGGTTCTCGATACGTCATCACAGGCTGTTCGACTCGCGGTCGAGCACCTGAACTCGCCACACTAGGTGAATGACAGAACCCGCTTACCCCCCTATCGCTGATCACGGACTCATCGGAGACCTCCAGACTGCGGCGCTCGTTGGCCTCGACGGAACAATCGGCTGGTTCTGTTCGCCGCGCTTTGATTCACCCTCGATCTTTGCCTCGCTACTCGACGCCGAACGAGGAGGGTTCTTCCAGCTCACCTGCGACGGGGAGGGCGCAGTCGTCAAACAGCTCTACTTCGTGGATACGGCGATCCTCATCACTCGCTACCTGACTAGCGAGGGGGTTGGTGAAGTCATCGACTTCATGCCGATCAGCAAACCAGAAGAGGCCAGCGATGTTCACCGCATCGTGCGGATCGCCAGAGTGGTCCGTGGAAGTGTCACGTTCCGCATGGAGTGTGCCCCGAGGTTCAACTACGGCCAAACCGATCACGACCTGCTGCTGCAAGATCACCACGCGCTGTTCCAGACACCGGACCTTGAGGTCTCTTTGCACACGCGAGCAATGCTCGACCATTCTGAGGGTAAGGAGCTCAAGAACGGCATCGCCCGCCAAGAGTTCACGCTCAACGAAGGGGAAGTCTCCGGTTGCATCTTGAGCACTGGGCCGGTGGGAACAACCGCTGGTGCACTGTCGGTTCCACAAATCGTTGAACTGCTTGAGAACACGATTCGGTACTGGCGGGCGTGGATCTCCAAGAGCACCTACCGAGGTCGCTGGCGTTCAACGATCAGTCGATCGGCGATCACCCTGAAGTTACTGACCTACGCACCGACCGGCGCCCTGGTCGCTGCGCCCACTGCGGGCCTGCCCGAACAGATCGGTGGAGAACGCAACTGGGACTACCGCTACACCTGGGTGCGCGACGGGTCGTTCTCAGTCGGTGCGCTCATGGAGTTGGGCTACAGCGACGAGGCTGCAGCGTTTCTAAAATGGCTGATGCTGCGCGTGCTCGAAGGCCTCAACGGTGACTCGACTGGCGATGGACCACTCCAACTGATGTATCGCATCGATGGATCCTCCGATCTACACGAGTACGACCTCAAGGACTTCTCGGGATACGAGAACTCCAGCCCCGTTCGAATCGGGAACGGCGCCGCCGGGCAACTACAACTCGACATCTACGGGGAAGCAGTCGAAGCCATCTATCAAATCGTCACCCACGGTCGTTCCATCTATTACGACGTGTGGGATGCAATGGTCAAGACCCTCGATTGGCTCAGCCGCAACTGGGATCGACCCGACGAGGGAATCTGGGAGACCCGTGGGGGCCAAAAGGACTTCGTCTACTCCCGGCTCATGTGCTGGGTTGCCTTCGACCGGATGATTCGAATCTCCCGCGAGAAGGGGCTGCCCGGCCCCGTAGCGAAGTGGCGAGAAGAACGCGACAAGATCTACATCCAGATCATGGAACGCGGATACAACAAGGAGATCGGCGCCTTCGTTCAGCATTACGAGACCGACGTCCTTGACGCATCGATTCTGAAGATGCCGCTCGTCGGATTCATCTCGGCGCGAGACCCGCGGTGGCTGTCGACCCTGGATGCGATGGCAGACGAGATCGTCTCGGACAGCCTCGTGTTCCGCTATAACCCGGAGGCATCGCCTGACGGTCTCGCCGGGGACGAGGGCACGTTCTCGCTGTGTACGTTCTGGTACGTAGACGCACTGGCAAAAGCCGGACGACTCGCCGAAGCGCGCATGATCTTCGAGCAAATGCTCACCTACTCAAACCACCTCGGCCTTTACTCCGAGGAGATCGGCTACACCGGTGAGCAGTTGGGGAACTTCCCGCAAGCGTTTACCCACCTCGCGCTGATCAGTGCCGCCGTCACCCTGGACAGAGCGTTGGATAACGAGCCGGTCGCCTACGAGTCACTGATCGGCCTAGAGAACGCCGTGCGCAAATCGCGTCGCATCATGTCGCAGGACTGACATTCCAGAGATTTCCGAGATAGCTCAGGGCACTGCCGTTTACCAGATTAGTTAGGTTAGCTTTACCTTTGTGTTAAGACCGGCTTGAGCGCACCCTGTTCGGCGAAGCCCTATGGCTTGCCCTGCTTGGGTGTTTGGCCACGGGTGTCGGCGTCATGAAGCTGACCCCAATCGGACTGAGGCGGGTGCGCTTAGTTGGAAGTCAGGTGGCACGACGCGTTCCCGACTGGCGCAGCCGCCCCTTGCGCCCTCGCTCGGCCCAGGTAACAATCACCACATGACGTCATTTGGCAGTGTGGGTGGTGTGAATGATGAGACCCGCGATCAACCGAGCGATATTCCGTTTGATCAAGTCCCCGCAGCTCCCCTAGATGCCGAAGCCGACACTCACTACCTCGAGATGCGCGGCGCAACGCCGCTACCGAGGACCTACCTGCCGCCGGCGATGGCTGGCAAACAGCCTGGCTGGATTCGCGGAGTCGCGCTTGTCGTGATTGCGATGTTTCTTGGAGCCACTGCGGCGGGCGTTTGCCTGACGTACGGCCCACCAGTCTTCGGCTAGCCAGCGGCGAGCGTTTTCCCGACGCACGGCCCACCAGTCTTTGGCTAGGCAGTGATACTGCGTAGCCAACAAGAACCAACGGGCTACGGAAGTGTCTTCTTCGTCCCGCCGACCGCCTTCGCGGCCTTTAGCATCTCCTTGCCCACGGTTGTCCCCTCTGCGGGTTTGACGATCCAGGTGTTGCCGACGGCCAAGATCATCGTCTCGCCGGTGTCAGCTGCCTGTTGCGACAACTGCCCGAGGCCAATCGCCGCCGACCCCTGGCTTGAGTAGGCGTACACGATGTATCCCTGCTCGCCGAGGTTGCATCGCACTGCACTCGCTGGCTTAGGCCGGGCAGCCGCTGGGGGCGCCTCGGTCACAACATCCAGACACGACAACGAGTCGGCGATACCAGCGGCTGAGACGTTGGTCGTTGGATCTGCGGACGCCGTGGTCCCCGGACTCGCTGAGGTTCGATCCGGACTTGCTGATGCGTCACTACTGGTCGACGACGTGGGGCTGACTGACTCGTTGTTCGCGCTCGCACCGGTGGCGCTACTGTCTGCTGCGGAATCGTTGGCAGTGGTTGTGCACCCCGCGATGCCCATGGAGCCGATTCCGAGCGCACCAATAACTCCAAGGGAAAACATCAGTCGACTCATGCTGCTAACGCTAGCTTGCCGATCGGGTCAGGTGGTACGAAACACGTATCAGTTCAATATAAATACCGGAGCGCTACCGGTGAAAGATCCACCAATATCCCGCGATCGCCAGCCCGCTGCCAATGAGCAGCACCACGGCAATGATGATCCCATTCGGGACTCGCTGTAGTGTTCCCACGGCCGATTTTGTGACGTCCTGACCCCGCTTGAAAACACGCTCAGCCCACACGAACTCGCTGGCCAGAACGGCCAGCGCGGCTACCACAAATGGCAAGGTGAACGGCCCAGGAAGGATGATGAGCACCCCCCCGATCGCCAGCAGAGTCAGGCCGATCAACAGCACAGCAGACTTGCGAATGGGTCCGGGGACTTTGCGCCACTTGACCCACAGGCTGTCGCCCAACTCACTCACCGAACTCACCTACCTTCGTCGTTTCTGCTATCGATCCGGCGGGCCCGCAATGTCTCTGGGCCACTTTTTCACAACTGCGTCCTGCGTCGCTGATTTCGAACCGCTCAATCCGTCTGCCATAGTGGCGCCATGGCCGACAAAACATCAACTGACTCCACGTCAATCACCGTGAAGTGGACCGACACTCCCGCAAAACATGACTACCCTGCCGCAGCGAGCTACTTGAGTCTGATCGCCGACGATTCAGAAGTTTCGTCACTGGTGGCTAAGCTCAAGGCTGCCCCCGTCACGACACATAAAGCCAAGGACATCCTCCGGGCATCGGGACTGGCTTTGCTGCCACTCGATGATGCGCATGTTGCAATCGATCTGCAAAAGGTGATTGGGAACGTTCCGCTGTCCCCCGTCCTGATCATTCGAGGGCAAATCAAGGCGGGCATACATGCCCAAATTGCCGATGGGTATCACCGAGTATGCGCTAGCTACCACGTAGGCGAGAACACCGATATCCCAGCAAGGATCATCGACCTCTAGCCAATCATCACCGGCGCCAGCACGGCCCAACCATGGGGACCTACTGTCACCTCCGGCCCAAAGTGACCGACCTCAATATTGTCGCTGCCGGCAACTAGCTCGACATGTTCGTGCGCGCTGAACCGCCACTCATCGTTGGCTAGGTTGAGCGCGACGAGCAGCGATTCCCCGTGACCGGAGACTCTGAACAACAACTGCTCGTTCGTTAGCTCTATCTGCTCAGTGGTTGCGTCATGCAGCCAGCGGTGGCGTCGGCGCAGACCGATCAGTTGCTGATGTAGCCGGTAGGTGGGCCAGCCGAACTGCGCCAACTGATCTGGGGATCCGGGAAACATTGGCCTTATCTCATCGTCACCGCCGAAGCGTTCTTCTTTGATTCCGCGGAACGCTTGTTCGTCGCCGTAGTAGATGCTGGGAGTGCCTCCAACCAATAAGAGGATGACTAAGGCGTGCGCTAGGTGCACCTCTTCAGTGATCTTGCTGGCCACCCTCGTCACGTCGTGATTGCCCAGGAAGGTAAGCGGGACGAACTGCGCGAGGTACTCGTTGTGCCGCTCAAGCGACCACGCTAGTTCGAAGAAGTTCGCATCATTGATGGAACTCCAGATCGCCTTCCACAGCTCGTATTGGGTGACCGAATCCAGCCCCGACTCCGAGACAATCGTCGCGTAGTCACCGTGAATGACCTCGCCGACGAAGTAGGCCTCGCTGAAGCGCTCACGAACAGTCGGCAGCACTCGATCCCAGAAAGTCGGAATGACTGCGTACGCGGCATCAAGTCGCCATCCATCTGCACCTCGCGCGAGCCAGTGGCACATGACATCGCCGACAAACTTTGCGACTGCGTCACTGTCATGGTTCAAGACGACCAAATCTTCATGACCCTCGAACGCTTCGTGCGCGGGTGCCTGCGGGAGATTCGTATCGGGCCATGTGAGGTGAAACCACTGGGCGAACGGCGACTGCGGTCCATCCGCCAAAGCGTCCTGATACTGAGCAAACTCAGTTCCCACATGATTAAAGACGCCGTCGAGGAGCACCTTCATTCCTCGCTCGTGAGCGGCGTCGACCAGGGACCGAAAATCAGCTTCATCTCCGAGCCGAGGGTCGATTTCGTAGTAGTCCGCAGTGTCGTATCCGTGACTTGTCGAGGTGAAGATCGGTCCCAGCAGAATCCCAGAGGCACCTAGCTGAAGTGCATAGTCCAACCAACTCTCAATATGACGCAGCCGCATCGCTGGCTCTCGGTTGCGCCCCGACATATCTGCGCCGGTGAATCCCATTGGGAAGACCTGCCACCAGATAGCGTCTTTGACCCAGTCCGGCTCATCTCGATGCACGTGATCAGCCTAGTGCGTTATCTCCGTCTCGGCCCACCGAAGTCGGCGAGGGTGTTTGGCACTGGATAGCGGTGATGGCCACCGTGTCCACGATATCTGCGACGGATGCACCCCGAGAGAGGTCGTTTATTGGTTTGCGCAGGCCCTGCAGAATCGGTCCAACCGCGACCGCCCCGGCGGAGCGCTGAACGGCCTTGTAGGTGTTGTTGCCAGTGTTCAGGTCGGGGAAGATGAACACTGTCGCTCGACCGGCAACCTGCGATCCAGGTAGCTTCGTCGCAGCCACTCCGGGATCGATGGCAGCGTCGTACTGAATCGGCCCCTCGATCAGCAGCTCTGGAGCCTCGCGCCGAGCAATTGCGGTTGCCTCACGGACTAGGTCGATATCGCCACCAGTCTCACTATCTCCTGTTGAGTAGGACAACATCGCAACTCGTGCGGGTATCCCAAACGACTGCGCAGTCCGCGCAGATGAGACCGCAATATCGGCCAACTGAGTTGCTGTCGGAGTCGGATTCACGGCGCAATCCCCGTAGACGAGGACCCGATCACTCAGACACATAAAAAAGACGCTTGAAACTACAGAGACACCGGGAACGGTGCGAACAATCTGCAGCGCCGGACGAATGGTCTCGGCGGTCGTGTGACTCGCACCAGAGACCATGCCGTCGACTAGTCCGCGGTGGACCAGCATGGTGCCGAACACCGACACATCCGCGACGAGGTCATGCGCCACCTGAGCGGTCATTCCCCGCGCCTTGCGCAGTTCGTAGAGTTCCTCGGCGAACGAGTCGCGCAGATAGGATGTGGCCGGGTCGATGATCTGCGCCGATCCCAGGTGCAGTCCCAGCGAGGTGGCCCGCTCCCGAACTGCGCTGGGTTCACCCAAGATAGTGAGCGCGGCGATGTCGCGGCCGATGATGCGATCCGCCGCAGTCAGCACCCGATCGTCGTTGCCTTCCGGCAAGACGATGTGACGGCGGTCAGCCTGGGCCCGATGCAGTAGTCGATTGCGGAACATCAGTGGGGTGAGTACGGTCGACTCGGCTAGCTCGATACGGGAAGCGAGTTCGTCAGTGTCAACGTGGGCCTCAAATAATCCCAACGCCATCGCAATCTTGCGGTCGTCGCTCGCCCTGATCTCGGGGCGCAAACTGGCGAGGCGAACAGCGCAAGCCGTGACATCGAGGTCGGTCAGCAATAGTGGCGTCACGTCGTCGGAGAAACCAGCAGCGAGGGTAACCACGTCTCGTGCCGCTTCGGGCGGTCCGCTCAACAAGATGCCTGCGACCGGCGGGGTCGCGTCGCAAAAGCGTGCGGCCAGCGAGGCGATGACGACGTCTCCTCGGTCAGCGCTAGCGATAACCAACGTGTCTGGTGCGAGGTCCCGCAACAGTCCGGTGGCACTCATGGCGGCGACCATAATCTCGCCCACGTCGCGGTCAAGAGACTCCTGTCGGCCGGCGCGCAGGCTCGCCCCGAGGAACTCCCCGGCTTGGCGGACGGTAGGCAGGAGCATGCGCGACTCCTCCGGCAAGAACCACACAGGCGCGTCGATGTCGCTGAGCTCAGCGCGCAGTTCGGTGGCGATCTCGGGATCCACGCGGTTGACGATGTAGCCGACCACTGTGACGTCGTTGTCTACCAACGTGCCGTGAGCGGCGTGAATCGCCCCACTGATCTGCTTTGGTCGATGATTGCGGGCGCGATTTACCAAGATGACAGGTGCGCCCAAGTTGGTAGCGAGTTGCAGATTGAGCTCAAACTCAAAGGCGGCACTAGCGCCCGTGTGATCTGTCCCCTCCACGAGCACCATGTCGCATTTGCTTGCCAGCGCCTCGAACCGAGAAAGAATCACTGCGAATAGGTCCTGCGCCTCGCCCATACCTCCGACATGGCGGGTTTGGCCGGTCGTTACTCCGTAGGACTCGCGGTAGGACTGATCTAGGTGGTAGCGCGTGCGCATCAACTCAATCGTCGCGTCCCGCGTGTCACTCTCGCGCACGACTGGGCGAAAGTAGCCGACACGTCGAAGTCGACCAGAGAGCAACTCCATCAATCCCAACGAGACGATTGATTTGCCGCTCTCTGGCTCCATCGACATTACGTACAGAGCCTGCGCCATCGCGATAAGGATATTGGTTTGGTATCGAACCGCGCATCCCTAGGAGTCTGAACTGCCGAGTCGGCTCGGCACATTCGGACTCGCAATACCAGTACCAACTCGCCTTTTGGGAAGTTCTTCGAAAAGAAATTCACCCAAATGCTTTCAGTATTCCGTGATGCTGCCGATAGATGAGCTAGAAGCACAACCTAATGACGAATAACGCGATGACCCTTCCCCGTCACCAATCTTGAGAGTGCAACTATGTCTGAGCGCACCGGTAGAAAACCACTGACGACCACATCGATACTGACTGCGTCAGGCACAGCCGTACTCCTCGCCATGGGCATCGGTTCAGCACAGGGTGCCTCCGACTTGCCAAAGACTGATGCCGCACAGCCGGGTATTGGGGCCTTTGGCCAAGACGGAGAGGCGACACTTCCGCCCGTACCAGGCCAGCGATCCACGTACATCGGGACTGTCGCCGGCACACCGATGAGTGCACCTGCCTGGACCTCGGCACCCCGACTCACTGCGGGTTGGTCGTACAGCAACGGCGGTGCACACCGCGCTTGGGACATCGGAATGTGGACGGGTACACCGGTCTACACCCCTCGATCTGGAGTCGTCATTGGTCTCAACGACGGCGTCGCCAACAACAAGACTGGCTACAACCCGGGCTCTGGCGCTCCATCGAACTGGGTACTGGTCTGTCACAACGTCAAGGGAAAAGCGGTCTCCAGTTACTGGCAACACCTCTCACCGGGCATCTTGGTTACTGTCGGCCAACGCGTTCAGGGACCGCAGATGGGTTCGGATGGTCAGCCAGTCGCAGGAACCGGCACCCAACTCGCTCACAGCGGAAATACCGGGAACAGCACTGGCCCCCACCTTCACCTGGCGACGTTCAAAGGCTGCGCAGCGCCGGGATCGGTCGGAAACTCGTCAGCCGCAGCGTGGAGTCGCTACAACTACCTGAACAAGCCCGAGACACTCGTATACGAGCCGTCCAAGCTGTGGAAGCGCCCAATCATCGACGCCAAACAGTTGACTGTCGCCGCCAAGACTCAGGGAAAGTCCAAGCAGGTACGCAAATTCCGCAAAGCCGTGCGCTCTGACGGCCGCAGCAAGTGGGCAAATGACAGCTTCCGAGCGCTCGTCTCACAAGCCAAGGCAGACAGCGGCTGGCGCTCCCGCAGTGGCATCCCAAAGCGGAAATTTCTCGTTCATCTCGCGAACACGACAGAGAACCTCGGAGTGAAATAGCGCATTTTCACGCACTCCCAGCAACTGTGTAGCCGTTCAGACAAAGTTGCTGGTGATGTGTGCCACAGCAACGGTGGATCATCTGCGTTTGGACGAATGTTCACCATTCCCTACCTGATACGTGGACCCTTTCGGCTGTTTCAGTCGGCGAAAACCGCAATGGTGGATCCGCACGACGTAGTACTGCACTAGTACGCGGACCCAACCAGAAGGCTGATTTCTTATGTCCAAGTCACGTTCACGCGTAAAGCCCGTCACGACGGTGCTTGCCGCAACCACGGTTGCCGGACTAGCAATTGCACTGCCGGGAGCAGCACCGGCCTCGGAGACGGCGAGCTCGCCGACCGACAACGAACAACAAGCAGGCCAGGAGTTCGGGCAGGATGGTGAGGCACTGCTTCCCAATGTCCCAACCGACCGCAGCAGTTGGGTGGGTAAGCGCGCGGGCGCCCCTGCCCCATCACCGGCATGGACCTCCAATGCCAAGCTCACTGCGGGCTGGGCGTACAGCAACGGTGCGGCACACCGCGCCTGGGATGTTGGCGTCTGGACCGGTACACCTCTCTACGCTCCGCGAGACGGAGTCGTCATCGGCACCAACGACGGGGTGAAGAACAACAAGTCTGGCTACAACCCCGGATCAGGCGCCCCTTCCAACTGGGTGCTCGTGTGCCACACGGTCTTCGGTGAGCAGATCTCCACCTACTGGCAACACATGTCACCGGGACTGCAGGTCAGCGTCGGTCAGAGTGTCAGCGGTCCGACGATGGATGACAACGGGAAACCGGTTCCCGGAACTGGCACGTTGCTCGGCTACAGCGGCAACACCGGCAACAGCACCGGCCCACACCTGCACCTAGCCTCGTTCAAGGGCTGTGCGGAGTCACAGGGGTCGGGTAATTACTCTGCCGCGGCGTACAGCCGGTACAACTACCTGAACAAGCCCTGGACGCTGACCTACCAGCCCTCGAAGGTCTGGAAGCGTCCAACGATCGATGTGAAGCTGCTGAAAACCACCCTTCGGGAAGGCGGCTACACCAAGGAGGCCAAGCAGTTCCGTCGCGGGGTGATGGCCGGATCGCGCAGCACCAAAGCTGGCCCAGCGTTTGGTCGCCTCGTTTCGAGAACGAAGGAAGCCATGGACTGGCCTTCGGCTGGCCCGATACCGGGACGCAAGTTCCTTAACGCGATCGCTGACCGGACGGAAAACATCGGCGTTAAGTAGCTTTGCTGCCGCCTGAACGCCCGAGTGGCGTTGGGCAGGCCGTCGCCCTACCGTCACAGGTGTGGACGCCGAGGACGTAGAGAATGCCGATTCGGCTGAGGTGAGCCGCGCCTCCCAAGACGATCGAGTGGGTGGAACGGCTGACCCTGCCACGGGAGGAATGTCCCCCCGGCAGAGTGCGGACCCGATTGAGCCTGCCACGGCACGCGAGATTCGACACCGTCGGGTGTATTGGTCGCCGGGGACCAAGTACCTCGTCTCGCTAGCCTTTGCCCTGCTTTGGGCTGGTGGATCGATTTGGATCGCGAGGGCCTGGGCAGGCGCGATCGGGGAGTATGTCACCCCGGTGGGCGGGTGGATCGTTGTTGTCTTGGTGGCGATCCTGCCCGGATTCGTCGTCGCCCTCATGGGTATGTCACTCGCCTTGGACAAACAGCCCCCGTTCAAGCTCCAACATCCGGACACTGCCGTGACCATCATCGTTGCCGCGCACAACGAGGAAGCGGGGATGCGAGAGACTATCGCGCGAATCGCGTACCAGGACTACGGCGGCCCGATTCGGGTGATCGTCGCGAATAACAACTCAACGGACGACACCGAGAGAATCGCACTCGAGACGGGAGCGGAGCTAGACGTCGATCTGGTCGTGATCTTCGAGGAGGTTCCCGGCAAGGCGCACGCACTCAACCGCGCACTCGAGGAGGTCACGACCCCATACGTGGCTACCGTTGATGCGGACACCTTGCTGCATCCCCAGGCACTGCGAAGACTGGTCTCGCGCCTTGAGACCGGACCCGGGCACGTTGTCGCGGTGGCAGGCTCCGTCCTGGTCGGAAACTCTCGGGCCAGCTTCCTCACTCGGATGCAGGAGTGGGATTACTGGATCGGAATCGCCGGAGTCAAACGCATGCAAGGGTTGTATTCAGCGACGCTCGTGGCGCAAGGCGCGTTCTCGATCTACGACACAACTGCAATCAAGGAGATTGGCGGGTGGCCCGACGCGATCGGCGAAGACATCGTGGTGACGTGGCGACTGATGGCCGACGGTTCGCGGGTGTTGTTTGAGCCGACGGCTGTGGCATTCACGGACGCTCCTACCGATGTCAAACACTTCATGCGGCAGCGCTCACGGTGGGCCAGAGGGATGTTCGAGGGCTTACAAACGGTCCCTCCCTGGCGGCAACGAACTCCGCTGGCGAAGGCGGTCGTGAGTATCGACCTACTCATTCCGTTTCTGGATATTGGATACGCGCTGCTGTGGCTGCCGGGGGTGTTGCTCTTCCTGCTCGGCTATCCGGTGATCGTGTCGGTCTGGACACTCATCGTCCTGCCGATAACTCTGATCATGTACGGGGCGATGCGTCACTTCCAGTCGACCCGAGTCTTCGGGCCACTTGGACTGCGGGTTCGCAAAAACCGAATCGGCTACATCGCCTTTCTCTTGCTCTACCAATCGTTGTGTTCAATCGCCTCACTCGTCGGCTACGGGCAATATCTCATCGGTAGCGAGCGCCGCTGGAAGTAGCCACGTCACTCACATCTCTCGTGGGTGGAACCGAGCATGCCACGCGAAATCACAGCGGTGGAGGATCTTCGACGTCTTGTTTCTGAATCCACCGCGTCAGTGGAGCTGGCATCTCGGCAGTGCGGTCACCCCAGTCATAGACGACCGCCGTACCCGCAATAACATCTGTCAGCGCCCGGTGCTCGCGACCAAAGAAGAGGCCGAGGTAGGAGACTAGGAACGTCACCAATGCCACTGGCGTGACCAGCACTCGGACAGTGATCTGCCGGAGTCGAAGCGGAGCGCCGTCTCGTCCGACTATCCGCAGGCCGACCAAGGCTTTGCCGACCGTGCGCGAGGCGATCACCATACTCACCGCACTGTAGGTAAATGCCCATCCCAAGAACAGCAAGAAGCCCGCGAGTGTCTGCTGGGGACTCAGATCGATATCCACCCCCAACACTCTGTCGAGCAGGAACAGCAACAGTGTTGTCGACAGTGTGAACAGTCCGAACACAATGAACGCATCGGCAGTGAAGGCCAGCAGACGGCTTAGCGCTCCAGCGTAGTGGCCTGTCACGACCCCGCGGCCCGTCTTGCTGCTGCCCGGCTCGGCATCGACCAACAGGGCCGGCCCGCGCGGAGCATCATCGGGATCACGACGCGTCACTCGCATACCGACCCGGCTCATGATCTGATCTATGGCGACGATCTGGCGCCGAGCGACGTCCAAAACGGAGCCGGCGACCTGCCCAGTACTTTCCTTAATGATGTCGGGAACTCCAGCTCGATCGACCAGTTCGACAACGTCCACCCGATCAAGAATCCGGTCAATATCGATCCGGTCGACGGCAGCATTGATGTCGGTATTTGCGACAAGTTGGTTCGTATCGACCCGGTCAAGTAGACGATTGGCGTCCACGCGATCGAGCAGGCGATTCGGGTCCATCCGATCAAGGAGGCGGTCCGGGTCCACTCTGTCCAGCAGACGATCTGGATCCACGTTGTCTAGCAGTCGGTTAGGGTCCACCCGGTCCAGCAGGCGGTTCGGGTCGACCCTGTCGAGTAGCAGATTCGGATCCACCCTTTCCAGCAACCGATCTGGGTCGACCCGATCTAGTAACCGATTCGCGTCAACCCGATCGAGTAGCGCGTCCGGATCAACTCGGGCGAGCAAGCGGTCAGGGTCGATCCGATCCAGCAGATCGTTGGGGTCAATTCTGTCGAGAATCTCGTTGGGGTCAATCCGGGCAATCAGTTGGTCGAGGTCGATCCGATCGACGATGGCGTTGACGTCCAATCGCTCCACGATTGCCTCGACATCGACCTCCTCGACCACAGAGTTGACGTCGACCACCTGCGCCGCTGCGTTCGTTACGAGGCCGACCACTGAACGCCGTTTTCGACGCTCCCCCGCGGCAGCCACAACCAGCAGCGACAGCGCCAGAGACGTCGTGAGTCGAGCACCCATAACGGGAGCCTAGCCCTCAGGTGACGAAAACCACCGACAAAGCACCGCGTTACCGTCGGCACCACTTTGCGTTACGTCGTCCGCGGCGCCTACCCGCTCGAGATGCGCTAGCGAGCTGGCACGACGACTATTTCGCTGCGGGCGCCCTTGTAGGACACCAGCAAGCGCAGTACTCGATCAGCTCTCCCGATCTTGAATCGATACTTCCCAGTACTCGTCAGCTTGACTCGGTCGTACTTGCGGAACTCCCCAGCCTTGCGCACCCGAAGCTTCGCCGCACCCCCGATTGCCCCAATCACTTTCCCCTTGAGCACGGCCTTCGTTGCCGTGGTTCGAGCAACCCTGACTGACACCGGGCTCGTCGTAGACACGACAGCTGGCGCCTCGGTCAACGCCGGGACGTCGACACTTGGAACCGTTGGCTGAGGTGTCGGCTCACCGGGTGGTTGCCCGATGAGGTCCGAGCCCCCCGCGCCCGCCTCCCGCAGCAGATCCCACTGGGTGCTTTGCTCGGTACCAACCATCCACTGAGCTAGGCCGCCAATGCCATACTCCGTGGCAACTTGGTAGCGAGCCAGAGTGGTGACTTCATCCGGCACCCAGGCCGTGCGCTGCGCAGTGCACGCGCCACTGTTGTAGCTCTGGGTGTAGCTGCGGGTGCGCTCTTGGCTGGCTGGGTCACGACTCCACCCGCTGAAGTCGACCGCGTTGGTATTCAGCGTCTTACTCGACAGACTCGGGCAGCCCGTACCTGCCACCGAGGTGATCCAATCCCGTCCATACGTTGGGGTTCCGAGATAGACCTTTGAGGCAGGCACCGCTGAGACCGCGTAGCTGAGCACCTGACGGACCCAGGACAACGGACCGCCGATTGAACCGGCGGTGGACCATGAGTAGTCGTAGGCCATTATCCGCAGCCTGTCGATGTGCTCGGCGATGTCCCGGAACGCGTATACCCAGTAGCCAGTGCCATCGGAATACATAGGGGGAACGGAGACCGCCAACTCCTTGTCTGCTGCGTGGAGCACGTTGGCTAGTTCGGCGATGAACGCCACCCACGCTGGCTTGGTAGTGGTCCACGACCCCTGTCCATCGCTGAAGGCGAAGGTCTCAAAATCCAAGTCGATGCCGTCGTAGCCGTTCGTTTGCACCAAGTCAGCGATCTGGGTCACCAAGGCGGATCGCTTGGCCGTCGACTGCATCACCCCTGATAGGTACCGGGTTCCGGTGCTGTCGGTGATGGACGGCAGAACCTTGATCCCCTTGGTAGCCAACGAGTTAGTGACCACCGGTCGTGAGCTTGAACTGATCCACGTTTCGCTGATGTGAACCGTGCTCTCTTTGGTGCCATCCGCCTGGGCGTCGTACCAGAACGGAGATACGTCATCAAAGAGATCGTCATTGGCGAGGGCGACATTGGTGGAGGTCCCCAGCAGCCAATACGGCAGCCACCCAGACATCGCAGGAGCACTCGTGCGGGCAGATGCGGGGGCCACGCCAACCGCCAATCCGGCAAGGATTAGCGCTGCTGCGGCCAACGCAGCCACCAAACGTTGCACTACCGACCCCACCGCCTCGCCCCTTTCGCGCCAGCAAAACAGTCCTTAGAGAATCTTCGACAACCTACCGTCAAAACTGAAGCCTGCAATACGCTGGGCACGTGCCCCTGCGCAGCCCCAACGACGGTCGACTACCCGAGACCAGCGGCGAGGCCTTCCACGAGTTGCCTGAGAGTGTGCGCTTAGATCTCACGGCTATCGGACGGACCTACCTCGCCTACACCCGAACGGTCCTGGCGATCCTGCTACTCGGTATTACAATCCTAGCGTTCGAACTGCGTGAATCGCGCTCTCTCGTGCTCTCTGCGCTGGTCGGAGTGCTGTTCGCCGTCGGAGTATTTGCGGCCTGGTTCGCGCGCAGCCGGCTCATCCGCTTGCGCGGCCAAGTACAGCAGGGGGTATTCGCCACGGATCGAGTCGGACCGGGGATCCTGGCCGTGCTGCTGGCGTTACTGCTACTAGCTTCCGTCGTATTGGTGACGCGATGAGACGCGGCCAGGCACGACTGGCTGGTATCAACTAGCTATGGGAATACGCAGTAAGCCCCAGGAGAACACCGGCAGTCGCGCGCGGGATCACTTGGCGAATGAGCGCACGTACCTGGCCTGGATCAGAACGAGCCTTGCTGTGGTCACCATCGGAATCGTTATCGCCGAAGTCTTGCCGCAAGGGGAACGATTGCCGCTGCATCTGCCCCTCATTTTGCTTGTTCTAGGAGTTGCCCTCATGGGGTATTCCCTGTACTCGTATTACCGGCGATTGAGGAATCTAGATTCCGGGCTCTTCTCAGCCGATCGCGCGGGGCCCATCCTGCTCTCGCTCATGCTCGCCGTTGTCGCGACTATCGGTTTGATCCTGATTGTGCTGTAACGGGCCGATCCTGTTCATTGCCCTCGGATCCCGTGTTGGCGGCAGAGTTGGGTTCGGTCACATCATCAAGGGTTTTGAAAGCAGTTTCCGGTAGACACAGGATGAGCGGGATAATCAGCACTGACGCGATAATCAAGTACCACGCCGGAACGGTCGGCGACCCCGTGATCGATACCAACACCTGGGCAATGAAGGGTGCCGTTGACCCGAGTACTGCGACTCCCATGTTGTAGCCGATTCCCATACCGGCGTTGCGCTGGCGGGTGGGTAGGTACTCCGTGGCGGCGACGTAGAACCCACCGTTGAATGCCAGTACTGGGATCAGCAGAAACATGGTGGCGACGTAGATCAACCATAGATTCCCCGTGTTGATCAGCATGAATGCGGGAAGCGCAAAGACGGCTAGGGCGATGGCGGCCGCCAACATGGGAGGTTTGCGCCCAACCCGATCGCTGAGGCTGCCGAAGAAGAATGCGGTAACTGTGTAGATCACCGCACAAACCAATCCAACCAACTGAGCGGCATCGGCGCTGATTCCGACAGTGTCCTCTAAGTAGGACACCAAGTAGGTGAGTGAAATGAAGTAGGCGATTCCCGCGTACCCCGACAGCAAGCCGATCGCCAGAATCATTCGCCAGTGGTCATGTAGCGCCTCCCGCAAAGGGGATTCCGACACCTGCCCGCTTTCCTTGAGAGCCTGGAACCGCGGCGTCTCCTTCATCTTCAGACGCATGAAAATCCCTACCACCACGATCAGTGATCCGAGCAAGTACGGGATTCGCCAACCCCAGGCGTCGAGTTGTGCCTCGGTAGTGAACATCTGCAGCAGTGTTGCCGTGAGCGAAGCTAGCAAGATGCCTAGTCCGGCATAGGCCGTGGCGATCGCCGCAGTTCGTCCCCGACTCGTCGACTTCGCACCCTCGGACAAGAAGACTAGGGTGCCCGAGTACTCCCCGCCTGAGGAGAAGCCTTGGACCATCCGGAAGAAGATCAGAATAATCGGCGCGAACCAGCCCCACGCCTGGAAACCTGGCAGGATCGCGGTGCCGAACATCGGAATCGCCATCATCGTGATCGCGAGCGTGAGGGCAGATTTTCGGCCGAACCGGTCCCCCATCCAACCAAAGAAGAACCCGCCGAACGGGCGCATCAGGAAGCCGACCGCGAAGCCCCCGAGGGTCGCCGCTAGTGCTACGCCGGCTCCTGCACCTTCAGGAAAGAACACTCGAGCGAACGTCACGGCGAGGTAGCCGTAGAGCATCAGGTCATACCACTCGATGACCGCGCCGATCGCGCCGAAGAACTTGTTTGCCCGGTCGACCCCGGCGAGTTCTGTCTGATCCTGACCTAACGTCTTGCTCGTTGAGGTACTCACTTCCTCCACGTAACCAGACTGGGTTGGATCTCGCAGAACTCAATCCGCCGATCCGGCCGACACTTATCGTTGCCTTATCTCGGTCTTACGGTTCCGCATGCCCTGTAGGCTCGCCGGATGACTGAACCGTCACCCCACATACGCCCTGCCACAGAACGCGACGTCGCGGCCATGTTTGACCTGATCGTGGATCTAGCCGAATACGAGAAGGCTCTCGACGAAGTTCACTCGACTCCGCAGATGCTGGCCGATTCGCTGTTCCCTGAGGCGGATCACCCTGCCCTGTGGGGGCACGTGGCTGTGGACGACAGCGGCGAGATCGTCGGCATGGCGCTATGGCATCTCAACTACTCGACGTGGGAGGGAAAGCACGGGATCTACGTCGAGGACCTCTACGTCAAACCTGAGCACCGCGGCCGCGGGACTGGACAACGACTGCTAGCGACTCTGGCAAGCATTTGTCTGGAACGCGACTACGCGCGCCTACAACTGTCAGTGCTCGACTGGAACGCTCCGTCAATCAAGTTTTACGAAGGATGCGGTGGGTCGCCGCTGTCAGAATGGCTCGGCTACCGATTTGAGGGTCCACCCTTGATGAGACTGGCGCAGGCGGCGACGATCTAGATCTACCAAACACTCCCATCTAGGGGTGCTGGGCGCTAGGCGTTCTTGCTACTTCGTTCCAACAAATCAGAGATGATCTCGGCCACTGCCTCAGACTCCAGCAAGAACCCATCGTGTCCATAGTCAGACTCCACAACACGCAATCTCGGGGCGGTGGGGATCAAATCCACCAACTCCTGTTGCAGGTACAACGGATAGAGCCGGTCGGAGCTGATGCCCCCGATCTCGACGGGCACGTCTACCTGCGCAAGTGCATTTGCTGCACCGCCCCGGCCCCGACCGACGTCGTGAGTCGACATCGCATCGGTGTTCGACAAGTAGGTGCCGGCATCAAAGCGTCTCGCTAGCTTGGCGCCTTGATGATCAAGGTAGGAAGTCACGGCAAACCGCCCGGCCTCTTTGGTTACACCGGGCGCATCATCGCTGAATGCGTCTTCCCCCTCTTGTGTTCGGTTACCGAACCTAACCGCTAGCTCGTGTTCCGTGCGGTAGGTCAAATGAGCGATACGTCGAGCGATCTCCAGTCCATCCAGCGGAGGCCCTGCCGGTTCGTCGTAGAAGTCGCCCTTGGCCCACTTAGGATCCGCCGTAACGGCCTGAATCTGGACCGTTTGAGTACCGATCTGATCCGCTGTGGCGGCGGCACCACACGCCAAGATTGCGGCTGAGCCGACTCGTTGCGGGTACATCACCAGCCACTCAAGAGCTCGTAGACCGCCCATGGAGCCACCGATTACGGCCGCGAACTTGTCTATACCCAAATAGTCCGCAAGCCTCGCCTCCACCACTACCTGGTCACGAACAGTAACGCGCATCCAGCGTGAACCCCAGGGCCGACCATCAGGAGCCAGCGACGAGGGACCAGTGGTGCCTTGGCAGCCGCCGAGCACGTTGCTAGCCACAACGAACCACTCGTCAGTGTCGACGACTTTGCCCGGTCCGACAATCTCTGACCACCAACCCGGCGTCGGATGGCCCGGCCCGGCGGGTCCGGTCACGTGGGAATCCCCGGTGAGCGCGTGCAGGATCAGTACCGCGTTGCTCCTATCGGCGTTGAGTTGTCCCCACGTTTGGTAGGCAACCGTCACCTCAGGTAGGGATCCGCCCAGGTCCAACTCAATGGGACCCACGTCGACAAACAGTCGCTGGCCTGGATCGTCCCCGGGCCGCCAGTACCCAGTTCGGACTGGCGGCTGGGGGTCGGTCATGACTTGGCGGCGCGGAACCGACCTCGAGGTCGGCGAGGATGTCGTCGATGTTCTCCAGCCCGACGGCCAAGCCGAACCAGTCCTGGAGTAACACCCGCAGTCAGTTGCTCCTCGGCGCGTGAACTGGGAGTGGGTCGTGGAGGCTGGGTGGATCACCAGGCTGCGCACATCGCCAATGTTGGCCACGTGGCTGTGCAGTTGCAGACGCCTCGACGAAACGTCTTGCCAGCCTCGACACGCCGCCGTCGATCTCGAAGGCCAGCACGGCACCAGTGCCGCTGGGTGCGTACTTCTGTGCCGAGTTCGTACCAGGGACTGCTGGCAGGCCGGCGTAGTTGACGCTCGACGCACCTCGTCGCGCTCGGTCAACCACTCGGCGACGGCCTGGGCGTTGTCGACGTGCCGCTCGATCCGCAGCGACAGCGTCTCCAGACCCTGCGCGATCAGCCAAGCGTTGAACGGCGCAACCGCGGAGCCGAGGTCACGCAGCAGCTGCACCCGCGCCTTCATGATGAAGGAAACGTTGGCGCCAAAGGGCGAGCCAACGCCGAGGTCGCGGGCGTAGACCAGGCCGTTGTAGCTGGGGTCTGGCTCGTTGAAGTTCGGGAAACGCTCTGGGTACTGGCGCGTAGTCGAACGTGCCGCCGTCCACGATCACGCCAGCGATTGCGGTGCCGTGCCCGCCGATGTACTTCGTCGCCGAGTGCACCACAATATCGGCACCCCACTGCAGGGGCTGGATCAAGTACGGCGTCGCGACGGTGTTGTCCACGATCAGCGGGACGCCAACCTCGTGGGCCACCGCCGCGACGGTCCTCGATATCCAACACGTCGTTCTTGGGGTTGGCGATCGGTCTCAGCCGAAGAACGCCTTGGTGTTCGGCCGAACCGCGGCCGCGCCAGGATTGCGGATCATCGGGGTCCTCGACGAAGCTGACCTCGATGCCGAACTTCGGCAGCGTGTAGTGGAACAGGTTGTAGGTTCCGCCATAGAGGCTGGGGCTGGACACAATGTGGTCGCCGGCCTCGGCCACGTTGAGGATGGCCAGGGTCTCGGCGGCCTGACCGCTGGAGACCAGCAGCGCACCGACGCCGCCCTCAAGCGCCGCGATGCGATCCTCCACAGCGGCCTGGGTCGGATTCATGATCCGGGTGTAGATGTTGCCGAGTTCTTTCAGCGCGAAGAGGTTCGGCGGCATGCGCGGTGCTGTTGAACGTGTAGGAGGTGGTCTGGTAGATCGGCAGGGCCCGGGCGTTGGTGGCCTCATCAGGGGTCTGCCCGGCGTGGATCTGCTTGGTCTCGAATGCCCAATCGCTACTCATTGTTGGTCTAGCTCCATCTCGTTGGATTTTGGGAAAAGGCGGTAAAGGTCGTACTCAATCACCAGCAGGGACTGGTGGATGCACGTGTGTGATACCCAGCCACAAGCGTTTAGAACCTGCCGAGGGGTTCGCTTGACCCTACGACCTCGGTGATAGCGGACGGGATTCGGGCCAAGCCACCGCGACTCGGCGCGCGGTCGCCTAAGCCGATATCACAAGGACGACGCATTCAGATACGGAGAGTGACCTATCTCCCAAAGTGGCCAAACTGCTGAAATCCCACATGAATTGCCACCAAAATCCCCCTTAGCAGAAGAATCCGCCAAATCTTGGATTTCTCGGAAAGACTCACCGAAAGAGTTCTGGCAAATTTCTAACCGACACCCCACGACGGCAAGACCGGTGCCCCACGACGGCAAGACCGGTCACCCACGACGGCAAGACCGGTACCCCACGACGGCAATGGAGCGGAAGCAGCAATGGCACAACGCATCAAGACTCTCATCGTCGGCTCGCTGACGACGTGTGTTGTCGGCGCAGGTGGCCTGGCATTGGCCCCAGCAGCGCAGGCCGTGGCGCCAGCTTCCGCAGTTGCACCAGGTTCGGTTTCGATGACCGCACTCGCGCTCGCACCCGCCGCAAAATCTAACCCCAAGTTCGTCTCGAGCCACGCCCGAGTCGGCAAGACGAACTCCAAGTCGGTCAAACGCCTGCAGCAGCGCCTGATCAGCCGCAAGGCTGCTACCAAGGGACTGCGCTCGGCGGGACCGACCGGCTCGTACTACAAACAGACGAAAAAGTCGGTGCGGAAATGGCAGAAGAAGCTCGGATACTCGGGCGCTGGAGCCGACGGCATCCTTGGGCAATCAAGCGCCACCGCGCTGGGTCTGCGCTGGGTAGTCAAGGGCCGCACCACCAGCTCAGTCGGGGCTAGCCCGTCCCCAACCTCGAATCAGGGTGGAGCTCTAAGTCCGAACCAACTCAAGTCGGTGCTGAAGTCGGCTGGGTTCCGCGAACCGGCAATCCGAACTGCCTATGGAATTGCCATGCGGGAATCTCGCGGCTACCCAGGTGTCGCAAGTCAGCCCAACTCCAACGGAACCCGCGATCACGGGCTGTTCCAAATCAACGACGTACACCGCTCCTACATCGATTTCACCTACATCTACGACGCGGTCTACAACGCTCGCGTTGCGTTCAACATGTCCGCTGGCGGCACGGACTTCAGCCACTGGGGAATCGGCACCAAAGGATGGGCGGGAACACTAAAGAAGCAATCCCCCGCGTACTGGCAGATGCTTCAGGATGAGATGGAACGCTTTAAGGCCCAGTATCCCGGCTGATCAGCTCGCAGCAACGCAGTCCCGACAGCAACAGAATATGGGAAGCGAAAGATTCAGAGGGTGCCCAGGTAGGCGGAGGCAAAGAGGCCGACAAAACCGACGACCGCAATGGACGCGCCAGCCTTGCCACGATTCGGACCCGAATCGTCACGCAGAATCCCCGCTACAACAAGCATCGCTGAGATGAAAGCAACGACTACGGACAACCAGAACATCAAAGCTCCTCTGCGACTCTTGAGCGATCGGCTCTCACGATATCGGCTAATGCGCCGCGGACGCGATGTGGCGGTCAACTGGGTGTTTTGGTCTAAGCTCCGCGCGTGGGAACAAACGAGCCGCAGGTCAACGACGGCGAGCAACATGAACTCAGTGACGCTGAGGCGCGCGCACGCCTAGGAGTGTCGTCTGGGGGCATCGATCGCAAGAAGACCATCATCGGATCGATCGTCGCCGTGGTGTTTCTGGCGATCGTTTTCGCGCGGGTTATCCCCCAGATCGGTAGCTATGCCGAGGCCGCAGATTACATCCAGGCGATGACGGTCGCGTCAATTGTCGGCCTGGTGGCTGTCACCCTCTTCTATCTGTTTGTGTACGGCTGGCCTTTCGTGGCCGCAACCCCAGGCCTGCGGTACAAACAAGGCTTCATCGTCAACCAGTCCGCATTTGCTGTTTCCAACGGAATTCCAGCGGGTGGAGTCTTCGGACTTGGCCTGCAGTACGCCCAGCTCACGTCGTACCGAACCACGCCGACGGCCGCCACCGCAGCAATCGGAGCTACTGGGGTGTGGAGTGTTTTCATCACTCTCTTTCTGCCTGTGACTGGTGTGGTCGCCCTCTCTGTCAGCGGAGACAACGCCAGCGGATACGTCACTGCTGCCATCGTTGGAATAGCCGCGCTGGTCGTCACCGTCGGACTGTTTGCGCTCATTCTGCGCTCGGAAGAGAACGCCGTGCGCATCGGTCGTATCAGCGATCGAGTGGTCAATGGTGCGATTCACATCTTCAAGAAGACCGTCACCGTCGACGTCTCAGCGCAAATCATGCAACTGCGGGGCGACATCGTCACTTTGGTGACTCGGCGTTGGATCGTCATCACAATTGCCCAGATCGGGGTCTCATGGGCGCAGTTCCTAATTCTCTGGGCGGCACTAGTGGGCGTTTCCGGGAGCGCGGGGACTATTCCGCTGATCGCGGCCTATGGCTGCTGGGCAATCTCTCAACTTGGAATCATGATTCCGCTTACGCCCGGTGGCTTGGGCACTGTTGACGCAGTCTTGATTGCTCTGCTGACTTCCGTCGGCGTGGACAATGGGGCCGCAACGGCAGCCGACCTGGTTTGGCGCGCGTCGTCCTACATACCGCAGATCATCGTCGGGCTCATCAGCATCTTCTACTGGCGTTGGGACGTGCGGCGGCGAGGCCCTCAGGCAGCGGGACCCAAACCTGCCGCTGCGTAGCTATGATTATTTGATCACCTCGGCAAGTACAGTTCAGGAAGAAGGCCCCTCATGACGATCGTCTCGGACATGTTCATTGGTGGCGAATGGAACGTCGGCTCCCGGCGACTACCTGTTCATGATCCCAGCGACGGCAGCGTCATCGCCGAAATCGCGATCGCCAGCGCGATCGAATGCGAGGCGGCCGTCGACGCTGCCAGTGACGCGCAGCCGAGTTGGGCAGCTACCTCACCTCGCTACCGATCCGAGATCCTGCGCCGCGCCTTTGAGTTGATGATTGAGAGGGCTGACTACCTGGCCGAACTGATCAGTCGGGAAAACGGCAAAGTCCTCTCCGACGCCAAAGGTGAGGTGCTCTACGCTGCCGAGTTCTTCAGATGGTTCGCCGAGGAGGCGGTTCGTACCCCAGGGGACTATCGAATGGCGCCGAGTGGCGACAAACGGATCCTCGTCACGCACTACCCCATTGGACCGAGTCTGCTGATCACGCCGTGGAACTTTCCGGCGGCCATGGCAACTCGCAAACTCGGACCGGCACTTGCAGCGGGTTGCACCACGATCTTGAAGCCAGCCACCGAAACAGCGCTAACCGCGCTAGCAATCGTCGACATCTTGCGGGAAGCGGGAGTTCCGTCCGGTGTCGTGAACGTCATCCTGCCCCAGCCGGTGGGAGAGAACATCGATCGCATGTTGCATGATCCGCGAATCCGCAGCCTGTCCTTCACCGGCTCGACCTATGTCGGAAGCATGCTGCTTCGGCAAGCAGCAGACCGGGTCGTTCGCTGCTCCATGGAACTAGGCGGGAATGCCCCGTTTCTCGTGCTATCCGACGCGGATGTAGATGATGCCGTCGCTGGCGCCATGCTCGCAAAGATGCGCAATGGCGGCGCAGCATGCACCGCCGCCAACCGCTTCTTCGTTGCGCGAAACGTCGAGGCAGAGTTCACCGAGAAGTTCGCGACCGCAATGGGCAAACTTCGGCTTGGTCCAGGTGTGCACCCAGACACGGACCTAGGGGCGCTCGTTTCGACAGCTGAACGCGACAAGATTGCGACCTTGGTGGATGACGCCGTCGCCGCAGGCGCATCGTCAGTGGTCGGCGGTCAGACGCCTGCCGGTCCCGGAGCGTTCTATCCAGCGACCGTGTTGGCCGGTGTCGCCCAAGACGCCGCGATCCTCAACAACGAGATCTTCGGTCCGGTCGCTCCGATCGTGGGAGTCGACTCAGATGACGAGGCAATCGCGCTAGCCAACAGCACCGACTTTGGCCTAATCAGCTACGTCTACTCCGGCAATTTGGGACGCGCCCTGAAAGCCGCGGAGCAGATCGAGTCCGGCATGGTAGCCATCAACCGTGGCGTAATCTCCGACCCCGCAGCGCCTTTCGGCGGCGTGAAGATGAGTGGGCTTGGCCGCGAGGGTGGGTTCGACGGAATCCACGAGTTCTTGGAGAAGAAGTACATCGCATTTGACCTCTAGGACCAGTTGTCGGCCCGCGTGTCTGATACCCCATGGGGTATAGTTCTAGTGTGACTGGTTCTTCTACGCGAAGGGCCTACCCCAAGAGCTTGTCCTAGACCGCATTCTTGCGTCGGACTAGTTCGGTGCGTCGCGATGCGGCGGGACAGGGACCCACAAAGTGGGGCTCGTCGCGTCGCGCGCCGGGGCACGTCAGGAGCTATTTGGTCCTGCGCAATCGGCCAGGATGGAGAATAAACCCTATAGCGCTAAGATTTGACGGCATTCCCCCGCGCCGACGAGAGCACCCGGAAGACCAGTGTGATCAGTGCGATGTCACACACGATCTGAATCATCGTGAAGATCTTCGCGTTATCCGTATTCGGCGTGATGTCACCGAGGCCGAGCGTGCTCAAGACGGTGAGCGAGTAGTAGTACGAGTTCAGCAGATCCATAGTCTGAGTGAACGAGTCTGCGTCCGCTACGCCTAGCACTCGGTAGATGTGGGCGAAGATTGCCAAGAACAGCGTCGCGATAACTAGCAGCGCCTCCATCCAAGCCGCCTGCGGGTGCGGGGAGACCATGATGCGGCGAATCTGATGGTTCAGGTAGAGCGGGAACAGCAGCGCTAGCCACAAGACGATGAAGAAGAGTTCTCCGAGAAACACGTGCAGCGCGCTCCAACCGCCGAATGTCGGCAGCAGAGAGAAGCCGACGACAATGACCAGCATCGGAACAAGCGCGCGGATCAAGAAGCCAGGAAAGTAGCGGACGACTCCCAGAATCGTGGGAATCTCAAGACCGCCGGGAGTGAAAACCGTCTTCGCCCGCGGATCAGCCGCATTGGCGGTTTGACCTGGCACGTCGTCGGGGTCACCAGCCTGGCTTGGGGCGTCCTCGGGCGGTGTGGAACTCGTCATATGCACACAATGCCCGACCAAAACCGCTCTTCGCGCAGTCAAGATGCGAACCTGTGATCGCCTCCGTCAGACATGCGCCTACGTATTGAACGTCACGTTTCGCCAGTGCCTAGCCAGGGCATCAAGGGAGTGTGGAGCCAGTACCTAGCCGTTATCCAGTCCCGCGTCGATACGACCTGTCACAGAGTCGTGGCGACATCGCCGCTAGAGGCGCGGGCGCACAACCGAACGAATCGAGCCGTCTGACTGCCTGGGTACAGGCGCACCGGCCGCCCTATCGCCGGACAGAGCGTAGTTGGTTCGTGATGGCCGCCCTAGTCTGCTTTGGGCTCGCGTTCTTCTTTACCCCCGGTGCGTTCGTTCCGCTGGGAATTGTGGCGGCGATCGCGGGCTGGTGGATGCATGAGAGTGCTCGACAAGGTGTTTTGAACACAGCGTTCGTCGCCCTTGTGGCTGGTCTAATGCTGCTCGTGGCGTCAATCGCGCTGTACTTCATCGGTGGCCTGTAGTAACGCACGATCCTGGCTATCTAGCCAGTTCTTCGCCTCACTTACAGTAGCTTCCATGCAAAGCCCGGAGACTGGGATTCCTGCCGAGGAACAGCCGAAAACAGTGATGCAACACCTCGGGCTGCGTGGGATTCTGCTGATCGTCGCGATTTTCTTTGTGCTCGCTGCGGGAGTTCTGATCGAACTTAGTTTGCGAACTGACGCACCCGAGACCCCGCCGCGCCCACTACCGTCGTACTCCTCCAGCTTCGTCGCTCCGTCGTCTTCAGCAACACCGGGGCCGTAACCGGATCTCATCGAAGGCCCGAGGTCGCAATCGAGATATCGCTGGACTGTCGCACCCCAAAAAGTCTCCCAATTCCGCGACGCTCGCAAGAATCTAAAACTTTTAGCCAACTTCACTTGCAAAACTTTTGCCAAAGTTCTATGGTTGGGTCATAGCCCGAAAGGAACCACCGGGATCAACGAAAGGACAAGGACAATGACTCTCACATACCGAGCAAAGCACCTCGCTCACAAGGCTCTCTTGACCTTCCTCGGCCCGGCCCAGCTTGACGAACATTCAGACCCGATTCGTAGGCTCGACAGGAAACTCGAGGAGCGCTTCGGACCAAGGCCCCAGACAGTTCACCGCATCCATATTCCTAAGCGCCACTTCTCTCAGACGCCCCAAAACGTCTAAAGGAACGATCGGCGAATAGCTGACCCCGACCCTGTCAGCTGGCCGAGTGCCCCAGCCGGGACGCGACACCCCGCGCTGTCCTGGCGGCACAATCCGCTCTCGCCGCTCACCGCGGCGGGAGCGGATTTCTTTTTGGCCTCCTCCCCCAGCAAGAGCTAGCCGGAACGCAGCGTCAAGCTGAGGATTTTGTCGTCGTCTTCAGCGGGATTGGCACGGCCGTCGGTATTACTTGTCGTCAGCCAGAGCGACCCATCAGGAGCGAACGCGGGCGTACGAAGGCGGCCATATTCCCCGACCAGTAGCGCATTCGGGCCCACCGGCTGTGGATCGGCGATCCCGATCTGCCAGAGACGCTCCCCGCGCAGCGCGGCCATGTATGCCCAGTCCCCCGAAATCGCCAATCCACTCGGCGATGCCTCAGACGTTGGCCATTGAACGTAAGGGTCGGCGTACTCGGGGTCGTTTGCTCTACCCTCGTGGATCGGCCAGCCATAGTTGGAGCCCTTGACGATCTTGTTGAGTTCGTCGTGCTTGTTCTGGCCGAACTCGCTGGCCCACAGTTGCCCCGAAGAGTCGAAGGCCAAACCCTGTACGTTGCGGTGCCCCCACGACCAGACGGTGGACCCCGGGAACGGATTGTCGCTGGGCGCCTGGCCGGACGTCGTCATCCGAAGGATCTTCCCGCCAAGGTTGCGCTGTTCCTGCGCTAACTGGCCGTCTCCGGCATCTCCCGTTCCCGCGTACAGCAGACCATCGGGTCCAATCGCGATTCGCCCACCGTTGTGGATCTGTGCTGACGGAATTCCGGTCAGGATCGGACTAGGGGAACCAAGTTTTGACCCATCCCAACTCATCGTCGCGATGCGATTGTCTTCACGCGTCGTGTAGTACACAAAAGCTCGCTGGGGATCTTTTCCTGGCTCGACGGCAATCCCCAATAGGCCACCCTCACCCTCATGAAAGCTGGGAGCTTGGCCAACTTTGACCACCGTCGCTTGCGATGCAGCCGTGGGTGTCACGCGGTTTATGGCTCCGCTGTCACGCTCGGTCATCAGGGCAGAACCATCCGGTAAGAAGGCGATGCCCCACGGGGTCGTCAAATCGGTTGCTACCACTGTCTGCGCAGTGATGGCGGGTACCCCGGGCGCGAGTGGTGGCGAGGCGGAACCCGTCGAATCGCTCGGCTCATCAACGGTTGATGAACAGCCACTGATCAGCAGTGCCCCGCCGATCCCGACTGCGGTCAAAGTACGAGCCAACATGTGACCTCCAACTGTCAAACCATCGAGGATCACTCATGCTAACTGGCTGGTGACCTCGGCCGAAGGCAGGCCAAACTGACGTCCGCTCAAACCCGTGAAGCTAGCTGACCGGTTCAGTCCGGACGGCCGTCCCGTAGGCGAGCACCTCTTGCAGACCCGCATCCTGACCCACGCCGTTGGAGTCAAATCTCACGGCGATGACTGCGTTCGCACCCATTTGGGCCGCAAACGCCACCATTCGGTCGACCGCCTCTTGGCGACCGTCATCGTAGTTTTCGGTCATCTTCGGGACTTCACCGCGCTGCAATGTCTTGAAGCTGCTGGTGAAGCCGCGACTGAATCCCATACTGCGCACAGTCAAACCCCAACACAACCCAAGTTCCTCCACAATGCGCTGTCCCTGCGGTGCGGAAAGGGTCGTACTGCACGGCATGCCAGACGGGTGGTACCCGCCGATCGTTGCCGCTTGCGGATCTTCATTGGACATGGTGATGTCCTCCCAAACTGCACTCGCTATTGGACTAGGAACTCTGCGAGTCTATTGAGTCGATCCGCAGCAAGCGCGCCAAATAGCCCGCCGGTGGACCGCACCCCTCTCAGCCCAGCCGGTCAAACGGCGTCAGCGTGGGCGCCCATTGCATTGCCGCAGTGCCGCGCGCGGGAACGTGACGAAGTCGGTAGAGTTTCGCTATGTTCCACGGTGCAGTGCCCGAGTGAGTATTCCTGCGGCGCTGGCCGCCAAAACGCTATCGACGCCAGAGCAGGCGTTCTTCATCGTGGCCGGTGCCCTCATCATCGCTTTTACGATCTTCGACTTGGTACGGACTCTCGTCGTTACACGGTCGTCCCATACCCCAATAACCGCTCTGGTGCGTCGCGTAGTTGAAGGATCGGTTTCGACGGTTGCACGGCGATTCAAAAGCTATGAGCAGCGGGACTACATCAGGACATGGACTGCAGCCCTCATCCTGCTGACGCTGCTCGCCGCTTGGCTTCTGTGCTTCTTAGTCGGCTACGCATTCCTTCTACACGCCGTTGCCGCACTGGATATGCCGACTGCTTTCCGGGAAGCGGGATCGAGTCTGTTCACGCTGGGATTCGCTTCCGCGGATCGAGACCGACTGTCCCCGCTGGATTTCATCGCCGCAGCCACCGGGCCGATCACCATCGCGCTCATGATCAGCTACCTTCCAGCGATCTACAGCGCCTACAACGTCCGTGAACTTGATGTGGCGCTATTGAAGTCCCGTTTCGGTGAGCCAAACTGGGGCCCGGAGATTCTTGCTCGCCATGTCGAGTTGGGCGACAAAGACGAGCGGATGGGCGAACTGTGGCGCACGTGGGAGGCGTGGGCAGCGAACGTCTCTGAGACTCACACCACGTATCGGGTTCTGATCTTCACAAGGTCTTCTCGTCCGTCGCGCAACTGGTTGGTTGCACTGCTATCGGTCATGGACTCCGCTGCGCTGACGTTGGCGCTAAAGCCGCAACACCATCACCCCTCTTGCCGAGGCTTGCTCAATCAAGGTATCGACTGCATCAACGAGCTATCTCGGACAATCGGCCTAAAGCTTCCAGAGGTGCGCAGTGGGAGTTCCCCAATCGGACTTCACAAAGAGGACTTTTTGTCTGCGTGCAAGATGATGACCGATCGGGGCTACCGAGCCGAGCGACCCCCGGAGCAGTCGTGGGAGAGCTTCCGTAACTGGCGCCGACTCTATGAAGCACAGGTATACGCGCTGGCATTGCGGATCGATGCGGTGCCTGCCTTATGGTCTGGCCCGCGGATCCCCGCGACGCCACAAGTTGCCCCCATCCCGAAGCCCTACGAGATGACCGGCGACGGAGACGTCCGGTACCCGGTCGACCAGGCAGAGGTAAGCCGGATCAGCCCCAACCAATCCGATGCCGAGTAGAACTGCCATGACCTCAGCCCTGCGGGTGATACTGGTGGCTCCTCAAATCGCCGGCAACACCGGGAACATCATCCGACTGTGCGCAAATACCGGCTCCGAACTGCACTTGGTCGAGCCGATCACTTTTCAACTTGACGACGCGCGGTTACGTCGCGCTGGACTCGATTACCACGAGTACGCCAACGTTGCGACACACTCAACCTTCGACGCGTGCCTGCGTGCCCTCGCTGGCCCACGCATCTTCGCCTTCAGCGCTCGCGCCAGTGTCGCTTCCGCGCGCTTCGATACGCCGAGATATCAGCCAGGAGATGCTCTCGTCTTCGGCCCAGAAAGTGACGGTCTAAGTGACGACGTTCTCAGTGTCGTGCCGCCGGGGCACATTCTGCAGATCCCGATGCGACCTGAGAGCCGTAGTCTGAACCTCTCCAATGCGGTCGCGGTGGCGATCTACGAGGGCCTGCGCCAGCTCAATTATCCGCTGGACTAGATGAGCTGGACTAGACGAGTTGGACTAGACGAGCTGGACTAGATGAGAGGACACGGTGAAACTAGTGCAACCGAGTATTCAGGAGCAGTTCTTCCCTGAGATGACGTGTTTTGGGTGCGGTCCGGCCAACGCCAAAGGGCTTCACTTGCGCAGCTTTGCCGCCAACGATGGCGAACCCGGCAACGCAACGATCGCTCGCTTCACACCCTGGCCAGAACACGACAACGGACTCGGCTACCTCAACGGCGGGATCATTTGCACCTTGCTCGACTGCCACAGCGCGACTCCGATGTTTGTGCGCGCTGAGGAACTCGGCCTGCTCGGGCAAGGCGCGCTACTCCCGTACGTAACGGCAGGCCTCGATGTGTCGTTTGTGCGCCCGACCCCCTTGTTGGAGACCCTGGAACTGCACGCGGAGGTCATTGACGTCGAAGACAAGGCGGCGAGGGTATCGGTAGAACTGCGCTTTGACGGGAAGACCCGGGCAGCAGCTACCGCCCTTTGGAAACCGTGGCGCCCTCGATAATCACCATCTGGTAACTCGATCGAGCGATACCTGAGTCGATACCGGCAAGGCGTCCCCGGGCGACACGTGGGACGCCGGAGCGAAGCTTGGAAGCTTCAACCAACTAGCCAAACTCCAGCAGGCCAATCCGCAGTTGCGCACGCTTATCTCCGAGCAAGAGACGGGCATTCCGATGCGGACCACTCGCACGTAACCCGACACCCACAGCCTGGCGTTTCCCTCGCGCACACACTGCAACACGGCGGAAGCTTCAATAGGCTTTGCTTATCGACAGCAATGCGACCAGTGATCCGACGGCCGACCAGCAGGTGGGCTCGCGGAAGCAATTCGGAGTACCAGCCGCCGTAAGCATCGGCATCGGGGGCATGGCTGGCGGCTCGATCTTCGCAATTGTTGGAATCGGCGGTTCGGTAGCCGGCGCAGCACTTCCGCTGGCAATGATTATCTCTGGCATGGTCGCGCTACTCGCCTCCTACTCGTACGCCAAACTCGGGGCCACATTTCCCACTTCGGGCGGCGCGGTCGAGTTTCTGGTGCGGGGCTACGGCCGAGGTGTCGTCAGCGGCGGTCTCAACATCTTCCAGTGGCTGGGCTACATCTTGTCGCTGGCGCTGTACGGTCACGCTTTCGCTGGGTACTTCGTGTCCCTGCTTGGCGCCCAGGATCGGAACAGCTTCGCTGAGAAGGCGATCGCTTCAGCACTAATAGCGGTCTTCGCTCTACTGCAATTCGGCGGCTCGGCGGTGGTTGGCAAAGCTCAAACAATCATTGTGAGCGCGTGTGTCCTGGTTCTGATCGGATTCGGGGTGGCTGGGCTGTTCTTCATCGAACCGTCGCGCATCGAGTTCGGAGCGTGGAACGGTCCGATCGACATCCTGTTCGCTGCCGGAATTGTTTTCATCGGTTTTGAGGGATTCGGACTGATCACGAACACGGCCGGCTCTATGCGAAATCCAAAGAAGCAGCTGCCCAAGGCCCTCTACATCAGCATCGCCATCGTTATCGCCATCTACGTTGTCACTGCCATCACCCTCATCGGCAACCTAACGATGGCCCAGATCAACGACGGACAAGGGTTCGCACTCGCACAGGCTGTCGAGAGCTTTGCTGGCCGGTTCGGCTTGGTGGTCTTGTCGTTGACGGCGCTCTTCGCTACTGCCTCGGCAGTGAACGCGACCATCTTTGGCAGCGCCAACGCCAGCTACCAAATCGCACTTGACGGCGAACTTCCCAAGGAATTCGATAGGAAGATCTGGTCGCCTAACGCCCGGGGTGGACTGTTCATCACCGCGGCGTTAGCCATCGTGGCCATCCTCTTCCTAGATATCACCAAGGTCACCATGCTCGGCAGCGCTGCGTTCCTGCTGCTCTACGCCGCAGTTAACGCGGGTCACCTGCGGATCCGCTCACAGACTGGCGCGCGCGCTGGCTTGATCTGGACATCGCTTGTCTCTTGCTTAGTCGTTTTCGTCTTCTTGGCGATCTACATCGTGCGCACTGAGGGGATGCTGACCCTCATCCTTCTAGTCGGATTACTCGTGATCAGCTTTGGCGCAGAGAAGATCTTCCGCGAAACCCGAAGCCACCGAAGTGCGGCGTCCCGCACGTCCGACGAGGCCGCTTCCTAGGCCGCAGCGGACCGATGGCCCTGTAAGCCCGCGCGTCCTTGCCTGAACTCCTTGACCACCCGACGCAGCTAGCTCGCGGGTGGGTCGTCGCCGCCTGGAGCATCGGATTTCAGGTAGCGCGTGACGCCAAAGACGATAGCGAGCGAAATGACCCAGATGGCGACGAACGTTCCGACGAGCGATGGTGGCAGCACTCCGAAAGCAGCGAGCAAGACGGCTGGCGTCATGACCAGAGCTAGGCCAGCCGCAATCAGGGCAACAATCGTCGCGGGACGTCGCAGACCGCCTCTCGTGGCGGCCGTTAGTTTCTCGTCACCCACGTCGGCTCCCCTCGGCTCTGGCAGGTCTAGTCAACAGTGCGCTAGTCATCATTGAGCATAGCCCGGTTCCGGTGGACGCTAGTCGCCTTGGACTAGGCGCGACTCGAGGATGGCAAGAGCGCCTTAGTTCGCGGTAGCTTTGCCCACGACTAGGAGGAGTGATCGTGGCCGCACCAAGCTACAAAGCGGGCGTCTTCGCGCTCACCGGAATCTGCGGCCTGATAGACGCAGCGACATTCTTGGCGCTTGGTGGAGTGTTCGCCGAACTCATGACTGGCAACCTACTGCTCGCCGCGTTTCAGATCGGCACGTTCACCTTCGTCATGAGCGATGTCGTCACCTACGGCTCGGCCATTGCGGCTTTCCTGTGTGGTGCCCTGCTGGGTGGTTGGGTCTCCTACCACCGTGACGCCCCAGGCAGTCGAATCGTTGGCTACCCGATCGAGTACTTCTGCGTAGTGCTGGCCACCGTGCTCGCAATCTGGCTGGCACCTCCTCCCATCTCTCCGGTTCGGATCGACTCTGGGGAGGAGTTTCCCATCCTCTGGCAGCGGCTGGTTATTGTCGGACTGCTCTCGTTCGCGATGGGTATCCACAACGCGATGATGCGTCGACGAGGTGTCCCAGATATCGCGACGAACGTTATGACCCTGACCCTGACCGGAGTGTTCTCGGACTCGCGTTTTGCCGGAGGCACAAATACCCACTGGCAGCGCCGACTCGGATCCATCGCAGTATTCGTCGTGGGTGCCGCGCTCGGCGCGTGGCTATTGCAGTTCGGAGTGGCTGCACCGCTCGTCGCAGCCAGCCTGATCTTCACTGCCGCACTTTGGCCACTAATGAAAGGGAGCAGTGAGATCTGGCAGAAGACCGTGCCCGCCGTTACCGGTCAGTAGCACTAGATCTTGGCGAATGGCGTAGTCCAATCCTTGACACAGTCCAAATTAGTCGGCAGGGTAAGCGACATGCCCGCAGATACCGTCGAACTGCTCCGCGAGCGTGGAGTCCAGGTCACGGCGCAACGCGTCGCGGTACTGCAGGCAGTATCTGCCTCGCCACACATCACGGCAGATGGCGTGGCGGAGGTGGTTCGCTCGCAGATCGGGACCATCTCTCGCCAATCGGTGTACGACGCGCTCGCGATCTTGGTCGACGTGGCCCTCATCCGCCGCATTCAACCTGCTGGGTCTCCGGCACTTTTTGAGGACCGAGTTAACGACAACCACCACCACTTGATTTGTCGTGGCTGCGCCCGAGTCGTTGACGTCGATTGCGCGGTGGGTGATACGCCATGTCTGAGCGCCGCCGATGCAATGGGATTTGAAATAGATGAGGCCGAGGTCGCCTATTGGGGTCAGTGCCCACAGTGTGCTGCGGACTCGCGCGCTTCAATGAACCAAAGAGCTAGGAACGTCGACAGGTAACGAACTGAATAACCGAACAACCGAACCAGAACGCACCCGAACACGGCAAACAACTAGAGGAGATTGCAGATGTCGAGCGACAACGGTTGCCCAGTAACAGGCGACACCCCGAACTACCCGATGGGTCGGGCCTCCAACCCCGATTGGTGGCCGAATCAACTCAATCTTGACCCGATCGAGAAGAACTCGCCGTTGGTGGACCCAATGGGCTCGACGTTCGACTACGCGGAGGCCTTCAACGAAGTCGACGTTGATGAACTCAAGCAGGATCTCTACTCCCTCATGACCGACTCGCAGCAGTGGTGGGCAGCGGACTACGGGCACTACGGCCCGCTCTTTATCCGCATGTCATGGCACAGCGCCGGGACTTACCGAATCAGCGACGGCCGCGGCGGCGCCGGCTCAGGCACCCAGCGATTCGCGCCGATCAACAGTTGGCCGGACAACGCCAACCTCGACAAAGCCCGTCGACTGCTGTGGCCCATCAAGAAGAAGTACGGCTCGAAGGTCTCCTGGGCCGACTTGTTGGTGCTAGCCGGCAACGTCGCCATCGAATCAATGGGGTTGAAGACGTTCGGGTTCGGCTTTGGCCGCGAGGACGTGTGGGAGCCGGAGGACATTTACTGGGGTCCCGAGGGCGAGTGGCTCGCTGACGAGCGCTACACCGGCGACCGTGAACTAGAGAACCCCCTCGCGGCTGTTCAAATGGGTCTGATTTACGTCAACCCCGAGGGTCCCAACGGCAATCCAGATCCGCTGGCCTCAGCGCGCGACATCCGCGAGACGTTCGCCCGCATGGCCATGAACGATGAAGAGACTGTGGCGTTGATTGCTGGCGGTCACACCTTCGGCAAGACCCACGGTGCAGCCGACCCAGAGGAGTACGTTGGACCTGAACCCGAAGGTGCCCCGCTGCAAGAAATGGGCTTGGGTTGGAAGAACAGCTTCGGCACGGGTCAGGGCGACGACACCATTACCAGCGGGCTCGAAGGAGCTTGGACACCGACGCCGACGACGTGGGACAACAGCTACTTCGACACACTGTTTGGCTACGAGTGGGAGAAGACCAAGAGCCCGGCGGGCGCCGTTCAGTGGATTCCCACCGATCCGGCTGCGGCCACGACCGTACCCGACCCGCATGACCCATCCAAGACTCACGCACCGGTGATGTTGACGACGGACATTGCGCTAATCACGGATCCGATCTACGAGCCCATCTCCCGCCGGTTCCACGAGAACCCGGAAGAGTTCGCAGACGCGTTCTCTCGTGCCTGGTTCAAGCTGATCCACCGCGATATGGGACCTCGACCCCGCTACTTGGGTCCGTGGGTTCCATCGGAGGAGCTGATCTGGCAAGACCCGGTTCCTGCTGCCGACTACGCCGTCATCGACTCGGCCGACATCGATGCCCTCAAGGGCAAGATCAACGAGACTGGTCTGTCGATTCCGGAACTCGTTGCGACCGCGTGGGCGTCTGCATCGACCTACCGCGACACTGACAAGCGGGGCGGCTCCGACGGCGGTCGAATCCGTCTGGCACCTCAGAACGATTGGGCGGTCAACAATCCTGCTCAGCTGAGCAAGGTCCTTCGGGCGCTTGAGCAGGTACAGGCAGACTTCAACGCCGCCAACACCGCCAGTGGTAAGCAGGTGTCGATCGCTGACCTCGTCGTGCTCGGTGGAGCAGCCGCTATCGAGCAGGCGGCCAAGAACGCTGGCCATCAGGTTACGGTGCCGTTCACCCCGGGTCGCACGGATGCCTCGGCCGATCAGACCGACGTGGAGTCCTTCGCGGTCCTCGAGCCAATGGCGGACGGCTTCCGCAACTACCTGAGCAAGGCAACGAGCTATACCGCCGAGGTACTACTGGTGGACCGCTCAAGTCTGCTGACGTTGACGCCGCCGGAGATGACAGTCCTCGTCGGAGGTCTGCGGGTCCTGGGCGCCAACTACGACAGTTCAGAACTGGGCGTTCTGACCAAGTCCCCGGAGACGTTGACGAATGACTTCTTCGTCAACCTGCTCGATATGGACACCGTCTGGGCGCCGACCTCTGATCTCGAAGACACCTTCGAGGGACGAGACCGTTCCAGCGGTGAACTGAAGTGGACGGGAAGTCGAGTGGATCTGGTGTTCGGATCGAACTCGCGACTGCGAGCGCTAGCGGAGGTCTACGGCGCAGACGATGCCGCCGACAAGTTCGCGAACGACTTCGTCGCCGCATGGGACAAGGTCATGAACCTCGGCCGCTTCTAGCCGAGGCACTAGCGCTGCTCCAGACAAGTAGCTGTGTGGGTGTAAACGGACGACATACCGTCCGTTTACACCCACACGCGTGTCTAGCTCTAGTTGGCCCACTGGGAGTAGGGGATGTTCCAGGGGGCGCCGGGTCCGTTGGTGGTCTCCATTTGGCGTCCGGTCTTCTTGGTGATGACCGGGTCGCCCCAGATCAGTTGATCGAAGAAGTACTTAGCCTGGCTCAGGGTCAGGTGAGTGCACCCGTGTGAGGTGTTCGCTTGCCCGATCCGGCCATTCCAGGGTGCCGCGTGCAAAAACTCACCGGTCGGAGTGAGCCTCATGGCGTAAGGAACCTGCAAGTCGTAGACCTCATCGTTGGTCACACCGACGTTCGTCATGCGTAGCACGCGGTGCTTGTCCATGATCGTTTTGATGCCCGAGCGGGTCCGGAACCCGGCCTTGCCGGTTGACGTGACGAACTTTCCGATCCGGCGCCCATCGACGCGCCACGTGCCTTTGTGGGTCGCGGCGTTGACCCGGATGACCATCTTGCGGTCGACGTTGAACTTTCCGCGAGCAGTTTGTTTACTCCAGCGCATCCCGGTGCCCTTGTTCAGCGATCCGAGCTTCGCCTTGACCTTGACGCTGGAACGAGCGGGCCAGAACTTTGCGCCGCGATACAAGGCGGTACGTCGATCCACCCAGCGCCACGAACCCGCGCGCGGCTTGGTCGAGTCCACCGTGAGGCGCTCCTCAACGGCGGCGCGCTTGACTAGCGGAATCTTCCGGCTGAACGTGACCTTGGGGATCACCCCAACACCGTAGGTGCCCGCTTTGGGCCAAACGTTCGCTGTTACCCGCCCAGAGGCCCGAGTCGAGACATCAACGTCGGTCGAGTCGACTGGCTGACTGGAAAGCTGGGCCGCGAGGTCAGCGGATTCCGGTTGGGCCACATTCACCGGTGACCCCGACGCGCCGCCGCCATCGCCCGTTGCCGACGCAGGAACCGCGACCGCCGAGGCCGCGAGTGCACCGCTGAGCACGACGATACCGGCAGGCATCGCGATAGAACGCAGGGTCTGTATGTAGGACTTGTTCACAGCAGATTCGCCGCCAATGTTCGATGTTGCCGACCCCGGTTGGGTCGCCCCCTATCTTCCATTATCAACACTGCTCAACCCAGGATGCGACAACAGGTGGCGCACGACACACCGTTCGCAACTGGCGGGCAGCCTCAAACCTACGTCAAGTTGTAGAAGGAGATGTAGAGCAACATGGCCGCATAGACGAGCGGAACAGCGACGTGGACCACCGGATTTTTTCGCTCAGCTGCTGGCTTACTGCGCCACGACATGATGTGCACGAACGCCGCACCCAACATGTAAATACCCATAACGATGGCGATCGCGGCCTGCGCGTTAGTCCCCCAATCGAGAACGAATGACAAGATAGCCGCGCAAGCGATCGCGAGGTTCGCGAAGCCGACTTCCCACATCCATGATGGGTCGGGGGCGGCGAACCCAAGACGGGCCGCGTCCCCTCTCCACAAAATGACATGTCGAACGAATCCAACGGCGGTGGGGCCACCCACGGCTAGTAGGACGAAGAGGCCAAAGTTCTTGGAATCAGCACTAAACGCAGCGCCAAAACCGAAGTAGATGCCGACCGCACCTACCGCGTAAGACAGGTTCATCAGGATTGCGGAGAGCTTTCGCTGGGACTCCAGATCCGCGTCCGACGCCTTCTGCTGATTACTCACCTGTCGATAATGGCCGATCCGGCGAGCCAATGCACACTGGTAGCCAAGCCGAATCAGGAAGTATCTTCACGCCAGGGCGCTGGCGGACTCGGCTCGTAGGCGCAACTGCTTCTCGAGGCCAACAATGCCGTACGCAACTAGGCCGACAGCGAAGATGACGAGCCAGGTGGCACCCGGAAGTGGGGCCGTATCGAAGAGCGCATTCATTGGTGGTGCATACGTTAGGAGCAGTTGCAGCGCCACCATGATGCCAATCCCGTAGAGCGCAGCACGGTTGCTGAAGAAGCCGACGTGGCGCACTGAATGATGCAGGGACCGGCAGTTCAGCAGATAGAAGATCTCGATCATGACGAACGTGTTCACTGCCACCGTCTGAGATCTCTCCAGCGACCCCCCGTTCGCCTGATCCCACGCGAATAGGCCGTAGGCACTGACCAACATGATGGCTCCCACCAGAACGATGCGTCCCATGAGAGCGCGCGTCAGGAGCGGCTGGTCGGGCCGACGAGGGGGACGCTTCATGATTCCCGGCTCACGCGGCTCGAAGGCGAGCATCAGTCCGAGCGCGACGGCGGTCGTCGTGTTGATCCACAAGATTTGGACCGGAACGATCGGCAGAACCGCTCCAAACGCGATAGCAACCAGAACGACGAGGCCCTCGGCAAAGTTGGTTGGCAGTGTCCAGGTGATGAACTTCGTCAGGTTGTCGAAGAGTCCGCGCCCCTCCTCAACGGCCGATTCGATGGTGGCAAAGTTGTCGTCAACCAGGATCATGTCCGCCGATTCCTTTGCCACTTCCGTGCCGAGGTCGCCCATCGCGACGCCGATATCCGACTGACGCAGCGCTGGCGCATCGTTAACACCGTCGCCCGTCATCGCCACTACTTGACCACTGGCCTGCAGGCCCTCGACGATTCGCAACTTCTGCTCGGCGGACACTCTGGCAAACACCGCCGTTGCTTGCAGGCGTTCAGCAAGTTCATCGCTGGAACAGGCAGCCAGTTGTGCGCCTGTCAAAACTGCCGGTGTGGAACTCGACGAATCGGCTCCAGCTAGTCCGATTCGTGCAGCGATCGACTGTGCCGTGGCGGCGTGATCGCCTGTGATCATCTTGACGGAGATACCTGCGCCCCGGCACGCACTGACCGCTCCTAGTGCCTCGGCCCGCGGTGGGTCCATCATCGCTACGAGCCCGAGCAACTCAAAGTCGTGATCGGCCAACGATTCATGGGAGAGTCGCTCGGTCATTGGAACTTGGGCACGAGCCAGCGCTAGTACCCGCAGCGAACCCGAAGCAAACTCATCTGCCGAAGCAAGGACCGACTCCTGGTCTAGGGGCTGCGACGCACCCTTTGAGCTGGACGCGCTTGAGCACATCGGGAGGATCACCTCAACGGCACCCTTGACGATTACGTATGCCTCCGACGGTGACTCTCGGGGGTCCTCACCAGTTGAATCGCGATGATGCAGCGTTGCCATGTGATGCAGCGTTGCCATGTAGCGTCGCTCCGATTCGAAGGGCAAAGCATCTACCCGCGGATACCTGGTGCGCAGATCCTGCTCACCGAGTCCGGCTCGCTCAGCAGCGCGCAGCAGTGCGACCTCGGTCGGATCACCCATGGCGGTCGAAGAATCAGCAGAGTCTGCGCTGCCGAGTTGAGCGTCATTACACAGTGCACCGGCCACCAAACAGTCAACTGCCACTGAGTTCTGGGCCAGTAACCGCTGCGGATCTTCGGCCCGCTCCCCCAATTCGATGGTGCGCCCGTCAGCATTGACTGCTTCAACTGTCATGCGGTTCTCGGTCAGTGTGCCCGTCTTGTCAGTGCAAATGACCGTCGTGCTGCCCAGCGTCTCGGCAGCACCAAGAGACCGCATGATCGCTTGACGCCGGGCCATCCGCGTCACGCCGATTGCCAGGGTGATCGTCACCGCTGCGGGTAGACCCTCCGGAATCGCACCAACCGCGAGTGCCACAGCGGCAGTGACCATGTAGGCGGCAGATTCCCCGCGGACGAATCCGAGCACGAACGTCGCGATCGCCAGCGCAACGATCGCCACAGCGAGCCACTTGCTGAACCTGTCGAGTTTGCGCGATAGCGGGGTATCCACACCCTCGGCTTCGCCTACCAGCCGATGAATGTGGCCGATCTCGGTATCAGCGCCTGTCGCCACGACAGATTCCGGAACCACGCCCCGCGCTGACTAGAGTGCTGGCGTAAGCCATGTTGAGCCGATCGCCGAGATCAGTCTCGGCCGGGAGACGAAGAGCACGCTTGTGAACAGGCAGCGATTCACCCGTCAGACTCGATTCGTCAGTTCGTAGTTCGGTAACGTCAGTGAGGCGCACATCGGCGGGAATCTTGTCGCCGACCTCGAGCACAACCAGGTCGCCGGGTACCACCTTCTTAGCAGCGACGACTTGGCGTCTGCCGTCGCGAACCACCGATGTCGTGGTGGCCGTGAGCTCTCGTAGGGCCCGCAAAGCCTGACCCGCTTGGGTCTCTTGGACGAACCCGATAATCGCGTTGATGATCACAACACCCAGGATCACCACGGTGTCCACGACTTGCCCGAGTAGTGCGGTTGCCAGTGCGGCTGCGAGCAGAATGTAGATCAACCAGTTGTGGAACTGGTACACAAGACGCGCGAGCCACCCTCGCTGTCTGACACTGGGCAGCGAGTTCGGCCCGAACCGCGCAAGCCTCGAGTCCGCCTCATCCTGGCTCAAACCCAACTCGGCGTCGGTCTCGAGCAGCAACACGACCTCGTGGACCGGTAGCTCGTGGTGGGCGATATCGCTGTCGGCAGCGCTATCGGCGCGTAACTCAGTTTGAGACATCGGTATTCACCTCACCCGACCATAAGATCGTGTGAGGTGAATACCGGTCAAGGCTTAGGGGACCAAAGCCCCACAGGTCAAGTACCTACGCACCTGAGCGATCGTGCTCCTGCTGCAGCAGCGAGGTGTCGGCGGCGGACGCCGATTGGCGACGTTGACTGGCGATAGCTGCGGCGATGCCAGCAACGCCTAGACCGACAACCAGCAGTGGCACCGTCACAACAAGCGATGGTGTGGCCCCCAAAGCTGCCGCCACCAGGTAGGTGATTGCGAAGGCCAGGAACGATATTCCGGATACCAGACTTAAGTACTCAATCGGATGTCGTTTCATCGCACACTCAACTCCTTGATCTGAACAGGTTGCACGGGATTAGATGCTGGATTCGCCGGTTGCTGTTGCGGCTGGGCTGGGGCCGGGATCTGTGGCGAGTCCGCCGGGGGCACCACCGGCACTGCGCTGTCAACGGGGACTGGAAGCAACTCGATACTGATTTGCCCAAAGTCCACCTTGAGATCCAATGAGATCACTCCGACGGCACCTGGACGAATAAACTCGCCCCGATATACCGGCCCGCGGATGTCGTTCGATGTTGAGCTTCCACCAACCACGATCTCGCCCACTCCCACCTCAGCGACGACGTCCACACTCCAGTTACTGGGAACAGTGACGGTCAACTCTCCCGCACCGACGCTGGCAGCGATGGAATCACCCGCCACCGGCGCTGGAATCACGCTGTCGTTCGCCCACGGACCGAGGTCCAGTTCTGCGGCACCTACCCCTAGCTGGTAGGTACCGCTGGTGATCGGCTGCCAGACCTGTTCGCCTACACCCGCATCGGTGTAGTTGCTGACCCGTTCACCAACTTGTGCAGTCACACCGAGCATGAGAGCAAGCCCGATTGCCGGGATGATCAACAGCCGGGACCACCCTCTGAAAGCTCCAATAATCAGTCCGACTGACAACACGGCCAGCGCGACGGCCATGATCACTACTCCGCTGATTGACAACAAACCGGCGGTGGAGGCAACGATCATCAAGAACGCCACAACGAGCGAGGCAAGGAACGCGATCAAGCCGAGATAGGAGCGCGGGAGCCGTGGTCGTGGCGCCGTAGGCGGTGGCAGTGTCGGGTAGCTGTAGGCCGCCTCGCCTCCGGGCTGTGTCATTGGGACACCTGACTGCGGGCCGGGTCCGTACCCTGCGACTGGATAGGTGGTTTGATCGGCGCCATAGGGCGGCACCGGGGTGCGTGGCCGCGAGTACAACCAGTACCCGAGAGCAACAATCGAACCACCGACAATGACCCCCATCACCCCGCCGAGCGAGCCGAACCAGCCGAGCAATGCACCGGCGGCAGCCAGGCCGAAGAAGACACCGAACACCATCCGCCACAGTGAACGGGTAAGTGGCGATGGGTCCGCACTTGCTGTCGTTGGCAACAACAGCCACAGCGCTGCGTAGGCCAGCGGACCGGCTAGGAACGCCAGCGTGCCGACGATGAACAGCACCCGTAGTAGCACGGGGTCCACGTTGTAGCGTCGCCCGATACCCGCGCATACTCCCCCGACAATCTTGTCGTTGAGATCGCGCCTCACTTGGAATCCGCTCCGAGGCGACGGTGCAGGTGGCCCGCTCGCCGGTTGCGCGGTGCCCGGGCGCTCGTCGGCCCCTGGTGCACCATCGGCTTGCCCGACTGCAGGTTGCTGGACAGGTGGATCATGTGGACCCGGTTGGCCGGGTTGGTTAGTTTCCATGACTCCACCCTGCGGCCAAGGCACCTGCTGCCACATCGGGGACGACCCCTGAGCTAACCCTGAGATCAGGCGCACGCATCTCAGGGTGCGACCCCGATCCCGATCCCTGACCCATCAGGGACAATGGTCACATGTCGACGAGTCCGCCACGCGCAATGCGTATCCCAGCAGGGCGCTGGATCGGTGGAGTATCGACCGGACTTGCCGAACATCTCGGGTGGCCACTGCCCCTAATCCGGATCGGTTTCCTCGTCCTCGCCCTAGCGAATGGCTTCGGCATCATCCTGTACCTCGCGTTGTGGGCGGTCATGCCGCTGCGCCGTTCGCCTCAGGAGAACCGTGACACCGACTTCGCACGACTCATCGCCTTCGGCGCGATTGTGGTTGGGGTGGCCGCGCTCGTCATCGGTGGGTTCAGCGCCCTAGGGACCTACGTCTTGCCCGTCGTTGTGCTGGGTCTCGGTGCCGCGATCCTATGGCAGCAGTTCGGCCCTGGAGGTCGTCTCGATCTCGTCGACGAGAGGTATCGTTGGACCCGATCGATCCTTGGCGTGGCACTGGTCATGACGGGATTCATTACGCTGTTGGTTGGCGAGATCGGCTGGCTTCAGGGACTGCGAACACTCGGTGTGCTGCTCTTGATCGTCGGTGGCGCGGCGATCCTGACCTTGCCATGGATACTGCGAACCTACCGCTCCCAAACCGAGCAGCGACGCGACCTGATTCGCGAGCAGGAGCGCCTCGACATTGCTGTGCAAGTACATGATTCAGTGCTGCAGACCCTCACGTTGATCCAAGCCAACTCCCACGACCCGGCCCAGGTCGCCCGACTCGCGCGAACGGAAGAGCGTCGCCTTCGCACCTGGTTGTACCAACCTGAGGAAACTGACGAGGTGACCGTCGCTAGCGCGATTCGCCTGGCCGCCGCACAGGTCGAGCTCGACTATGGCGCCGTAGTCGACATCGTCTCGGTTGGCGACTGCCCTGTGGACTCACGCACCGATGCGCTCGTGGGCGCCGCAACTGAGGCCATCGTCAACGCTGCCAAACACGCCGGACCGCAGGCACCCGTCAGCGTCTACAGTGAGGTAACCACGGAGTCAATCAGCATCTATGTGCGTGACCACGGCCCCGGGTTCGATCCTGACGCCGTGCCCGGTGATCGTCACGGGGTCCGCGAGTCGATCATCGGGCGCTTACAACGATCTGGCGGCCAGGCTGAGTTGCTGTCCTCGCCAACTGGAACACAGGTAAAACTCGAGCTATCCCTGGAGGCAACATCAGCGCCATCCGACTCGTAATCGTTGACGACCACCCCCTCGTGCGCGCGGGCGTTATCGCCGACTTGCCCGCTGACATGACAGTGGTCGGACAGGGCGCAGATGTCCAATCCGCGATCAACGTCATCACTGAGACGACTCCCGACGTTGTCCTGCTCGACGTCCACCTGCCAGGAGGCAACGCCCACGCCGTGCTCGAGGCCTGCGCGGGGTTACGTGACAAGACTCAGTTCCTCGCTCTCTCGGTGTCCGACGCACCCAGCGATGTCATTGGAGTTGTTCGCCTCGGAGCACGCGGCTACGTCACCAAGAGCATCGATCCAGATGACTTGGCTGATGCAATCCGAAGGGTCGCGACCGGGGACGCCGTCTTCAGCCCTCACCTAGCTGGCTTCGTCTTGGACGCGTTCCAGGGAGCTCCCGCGGAGTCCGACGACGAGCTCAACCGTCTCACGGCACGGGAGAAAGATGTGATGCGGTTGATTGCCCGAGGGTTCACCTACCGAGAGGCTGCCAGCGAGCTGTTCGTCAGCATCAAGACTGTCGAGACACACATGTCGGCGGTGTTGCGCAAACTCCAACTATCGAACCGGAACGAACTCACTCAGTGGGCCCAAGCGCACCGGATCTACTGAAGGCGCGCGACCCACGTCGCTCGCAGCGTCGTCGCCGACACGGGGTCCGATGAGTATTCCTCCGACGTGGCGACGTCGGCGAACCCTGCACCGGTGAGGTACTTGGTGACGGAGTCATCGGAGTGGAAGTACTGATGGTGCGTCTCCCGGAATGACCCTGCCTCCAGCGGACCGCCGACGCTGATCTGGGAGGTGCAGGTTCTCTTCGCTTGGTCAACATCACTGACGATCCGGAACGAGTAGCCGCCCTGTTCACCCTCGACGATTGGGTTGGCGGCGGTGAAGCGCATCATCTCATCGGTATGGAGATCGAAAATGAACCATCCGCCGGGGCGCAGCGCAGCAGCGACTGCGATCAAACTGCTGGCGAGATCTGTCGGGCTAAGGTAGTTCAAACCATCGAAAGTTGATATCGCGGCGTCAAAGGGCCCAGCTACCCCCAGCTGTGGCAACGTCGCGAGGTGCAGTCCTTGTGCCGACCCGAGAGCCGACGCGGCCCGGTCGAGCATCGCCTGCGACGCGTCTACGCCAACCACGTCATAGCCCAAGATCTGTAGCTCCTTGGCCATGAGTCCGGTGCCGCAGCACACGTCGAGCACGTCCCGGACCACCTGTTCGTCACCGGACCACAGCGAGTTCAGGTAGTGCGCCCAACGGGGATATGTCGGGTCCACCACGATCTCGTCATACAGATCCGCCAACTGCGTATAGCTACCGACTTCGCGCACGCCGGAGTTGGGAACCTAGTCGCGCTAGAGGCCGAGGACTTTGGCCTTGGAGGCCGAGAACTCAGCGTCGGTCAAGATCCCTTGACTGTGCAGGTTCGCTAGGTTCTGCAACTGGGTCATTTGGTCGTCGGCGCTCGGTGCTGGAGTGGGCGCCGGTGCCGGTGCTGGAGCGGGCGGCGGTGCCGGAGCGGGCGCTGGTGCCGCGGCTGCCTGCTGCTGGGCCTGATCGTTGTACTTCTGTGCTTGGCGGTTCGCTACTCGACCCGATACCGCGGTCGCTGTTCCAGCCACAACAGCCGTGCGTGCTGCCATTCGAAGGAGTCCCATTGTCGTCCCTTTCGGTCTAGGTGCTTGCAGGTGATGGTCTAGGGGTCGAGCTACTCAGCGATAACGGCTTGTGCCACGTCCGCCGGGATCCGGATGTAATCGATGACGGTGGCATCTGCCGCCTGCAGGGCGCTCGACAGCTTGCGCGCCCAAACGTTCTCGAAGGCGATGAGCAACGCTGAACTGTTGTTCTCTAGATCGTCGCTAATCTCGTTGGCGTCATCATGTCCGAGTGCACCTGGCTGAGCAATCTCGATCTCGGCGAAGCTGGGTCCGGCGAACTCTTTGATCTCCTCGGTCTCAAACGATGAGATCGTTCCGTCAGCATCCTTGACGACGATCAGCATGTCGATGATCCGAATAGTTCCGCCATCGATCAACTCGAGGACAGCAGGAGCGACGCGGCCGGTGAACTGCGTCCCTGGAATGCCGATGATGAAAACGTCGACCGGACCTAGGGCCATGAACTACTCCTTCGTCAAAAGCTTGCGCGCGGTGATCGTGCTGAACCCTAGCCTGCCAGCAAGTCAGCGAGATGAGCTACTCGGAGTCACCCGGGAAAGATCGGGCGCCACCGAGCACGACCTCTAGTTCAAGGTCGACATCGGCCAACCCTGCGTCGTCGAGCGACTGTCGCAACACATCTGGACTGACTTCGGGAGGCCGACCAAGTGCGACGATGGTCAGGACGCCACTCTCGGTGCTCACATCGGTGATATCCCAGTCCTGTTCCTGCGCCCAAGAGTTAGCGATCGGTGTAGCGATCACGGTGATCCTGGTGTCCAGAATCACCTTCACGGAACCGAGTGCCAGCGGCACAGCGACCAAAACGACCATCCCGACAACGACCGCCAGGGACTTCTTGCTCAACGCCTTCACGTATCTGCCCTGAGCTTGTGCTTGGTCACGGACGTGATAGAAGAGCAGCGCGATTGTGCCCGTGAAGATGATGGCGGTGACGTTCGTTGAGAAGAGGATGAACGCCCCGAGCGCTTCCTCAAAGTTGCCCTCCTGCAGCACGAGTCCGCAGACAGCCAGCGGTGGAACCAGTGCGATGGCAATCGCGACACCGGGCAGCGTGTCGGACACATCGGCCCGAACGAGCGCGAACGCGCCAACCAAGCCCGTCGCGAGGGCGGCTGCCAGGTCGATCAGCGCTGGACTCACCCGGCTGGACACCTGCGAGTTTCCAGCTGAACTCCACGGCGCGTCGATGAACCCAATTAGGAAGCCGATGGCGATCACGAACAGGGCGCCCCCGACGATGAGGGTCACCGAACGAATCAACATCGACTTGTCGGTCAAAACGAACGCCAGCGCTGTTCCGATAATCGGTGTCATTAGCGGCGCCACAATCATGGCGCCGATAACCGTGGCGGTCGAATCCTGCATTACGCCGAGAGTCGCGATCACTGCCGAGAGAATTAACAGCACCCAGAAGCGCGACAGCTTGGAACGTTCTCGCATCCCCTCAAAAAACAGGGCATTGGTCATTCGATCCAGATCCGCCGCGTCCACGGATCGCTTTCGTAGATCAAGCACGTTGTTGGCGTCTCCTCTTAGCTGGAAGTTGTTAGCTGGTTCGTGTGAGTTCGTGTTGGCTGGACCCGCCTAAGGTCTTCTGCCGAATCGAACGGCGGGTAGCTCGAATCTGAACACTAGCCAAACTTGGCCACCATTGGCGCATTCCACGTAGGCAGAAGCGGGCAAGTGTTGCCAGATTGTTGCCATGACTTCCGGGCGCAAAACTGGCGACACGAAGACGTCACTTGGCGATGCCCTCGACAACGCCAAGATGTCCAAGCTCCACATCACGTTCTGGTTCCTTGGCGGGCTCGGCATCATGTTGGACGGCTTCGACTTCTTCATCATCGGCGTGGCAAACCCGCTGATCAAGGAGGACTTGGGCGCCAGCTCACTGCAAACCGGGCTGATCTCCAGCGCCGCAATCGTCGGCGCGTTCGTTGGGGCAACCTTCTTGGGACCTCTCGGTGACAAGCTCGGGCGCCAACGCATCTTCCGATACGACTTGATCATGTTCGTGGTGTTCTCTGTTGCGTGCATGTTCGCCTGGGACGTTCCGTCGTTGATCATCTCCAGGTTCCTGCTTGGGATCGCGATCGGCCTGGACTATCCGATCGCCGCGTCGTTCCTTGCCGAGATCCTGCCCATCAAGAATCGGGGCCGGTGGCTCGTTGCCGCGTTCTCACTACAAGCCGTTGGGATGCTCCTGGGAGCAGTCGTGGGCGTCGTCACCTTGCTGTTGGTTCCCAGCGAGACCTCGTGGCGGATCATGCTGGGCTTCGGAATCCTGCCAGCCCTAGTGATCATCTACCTGCGGCGAAAAGTGCCCGAGAGTCCGCGCTGGCTGGCTGTCAATGGTCAAGAGAAGGAGGCGGTGCGGGTCACTGAACAGTTGACCGGCATATCCGTCGAAGTCTCCAAGAAGGACCTCAAGGAACCGGAACGAACGCCCGAGGGTATTAAGGCACTCATCCAGCCCGCCCTATTCAAGAAGGGCATGCGCCGCCGAACAATCTTCACCGCAGTGCCCTGGTTCTTCATGGATATCGCTGTGTACGGCGTCGGAATCTTCACTCCGACATTGCTGGCCGCGATGGCGCTAGCGGGACCGAACAGTTCGGGTATCGCCGACGACATCGCCGCCACCGAGGGCACGGCCTTCCTGGATATCTTCCTAGTCCTCGGCTTCATCGCCGCCATCTTCTTGATTGAGAAACTCGGTAGGGTGCGCCTGCAACTTGGTGGGTTCGTGATCATGGCCGTCGGGCTACTCATCTTGGCGATCTCATCAGCATTGCCGGGCGGCGGTGGAGACCACCTGCTCCTAGTGTTCGCGGGATTTGCACTGTTCAACTTCTTCATGAACGCAGGCCCCAACGCCACGACCTACGCGCTTCCCGCCGAGGTCTTCCCATCCGAGATCCGGGCGGCTGGGCACGGCTTCGCTGCCGGTATGGCGAAGCTCGGCGCAGCGCTCGGAGTGTTTCTCTTTCCCATCATTCTCGCTGAGATTGAGCAATGGATGCTGCTGACTGGGCTGGCCGGCGTCTGCATCCTCGGATTCATCGTGACACTCGTCTACCAAATCGAGCCGGCCGGAAAGTCCTTGGATGAGGTCTCTGGTCGCAAAGCTGGAGCCCTCGCAGCCCGCGTCGACTAGGAGTCAGATCACGAGTTCGGCACGAATGGGTGGCATCCCACTGCCACCGTCGGGATCTTCCACTACTCCGAGCACTTGGTAGAGGTTGAGTCCACCGTCGCTGAACCCAACAGAACTCGCCGTCATGTAAAGCAGCCACACTCGTGCTCGTTCAAGGCCGACCTCGGCCACTGCGTCGTCCCAGCGGTCCTGCAACCGGGTGACCCAATGACGCAGAGTTGTGGCGTAGTGCTCGCGTAGTGACTCAACATCGCGGACCTCAAATCCGGCCCGCTGCATGGCAGCGATCGTTACGGCCAGGTCGATGAGTTCGCCGTCGGGAAAGACGTACCGGTACATGAATGAGCGAGACGACAGCTTCGATCCCCCGACTGATGAGATCGCGTGGTTCAGGAGGCGACCCTCGTCGCGGAGCACCCCACGCAGGATGCGAAAGTACTTTTCAAGCTTAGTTTTGCCGACATGCTCGGACATGCCAACCGAGGAGATCGCGTCGAACGTCTCACCAGATAAGTCTCGGTAGTCCTGTAGGCGAATCTCGACCAGGTCACCAACCCCGGCCGCCGCGACGCGTTCGCGCGCACGAGCAGCCTGTTCGCGACTGATGGTGATCCCAACGACCTGTGCGCCGTACGTCTTGGCCGCGTGGATCGCCATCGATCCCCAGCCGCAGCCAACGTCGAGCAGGCGAGGATTCTCCAGGTTCGCCAGGCCCAGCTTGCGCGCAATGTGATCGTGCTTAGCCTGCTGAGCTTGAGTGAGATCGTAGGTTGCATCGCTGAATCTGGCGCAGGAGTAGGTCATGGACGGGCCGAGTACGAGCTCGTAGAAGTCATTCGACACGTCGTAGTGATGGCTGATTGCTGCCGCGTCGCGGCCCTTGGTGTGAACTCCGAAGCGCGGCGGCTGATACTCGATCACGGGAACATCGGGACGCCCGCTGAACGTGCCAAAGTTCTTCAGTGCTGCCACTGTTGACGGTGCGTTTCGCAGCAGCACGGTGTTCTCGAATCGACTGCGAGACAGCGCGAACATGGTCTCAATCACGTCACCGCGAAGGTCGATGTCTCCGCTCACGTACGCCCGCGCGAAGCCCAACTCTCCGGGAGCCCACATCAGTTGACGAAACACATCTGGCGAGTTGATGACCAGCGCATTCGGCGACGCATCGCTACCAAGTTGACTGCCGTCCCAAAACTCCACGCGCAACTCGATGGGGTCACCGAGTAGTCCGTGGACGAAACCACGCAGCCGATGGGCCGCAGTCCCTGACTTGTTGTTGCGGTCGTGTGTGACCGATGTTGATCCCTGTTCTGGTACCCCGCGCTGCAAGAACACGTGCCGACCCTCCCCTTGTTTTCCCCAATCAAGGGAAAGACGCTAACGAAGATCGGGACACAAGTCAGAGGCTCCTGGCATCGCCAGTCCAGACGAAAGTAAGAATCTCGAAGCGACCGCGCACGTTAGTCGCCAGTGAGCGGGGCGTTACTTGGCGGGAAGATTCGCCAGCACGTCGCTGATCAGCTGGCAACTGTCGAATTGCTCTTTGTCCACGGTCCAGCCGAGTCTCACGATGACGGCGTCCTTGGACGGCACCATGGCCACGACCTGGCCGTAGTGCCCCTCCATGGACAGGGTGTCCTTGGGAACGCCGGAGTAGCTCGCGCATTCGCCGCTGCCTGGCTGACCAGGAATCCAGGTTTGGGCGCCGTAGCCATTGCCATCGCCAGTTGGTAGCGATGGCGTGCCGGCGAACTCCCACCAACCTTGCGGGATCACTTGCTTGGAATCCCACGAACCGTCACTGAGCATCAGTTGTCCTAGGCGGGCCCAGTCGCCGGTACTGGCGTAGATGTAGGAGCCACCCACCCACGTTCCGACGGTGTCTGTTGCGAAGGTTCCTGCTGTCACGCCAATCGGCTCGAACACGTTCTTCTGCCAGTACTCCCAGTACTCCTGATCGGTGGCGAACATGCCCTGGGTGACTTGGCTGATGATGTCGGCCACTCCGGTGCTGTAAGCAAACGTAGTGCCTGGATCTTGCGCCATCGGCTGAGATGCCGCGTAGCCAGCCATACTCGGCTCGCCGTAGAGCATTTGAACAACCTTCGCCGTTGGCCCGTAGTCGTCCTCGAAGTCCAGTCCCGACTTCATGCCGAGCAGATCCGTCACCTTGATCTGACTCTTTTGTGAATCGTCGCGCCACTGTGCGACCCAGTCCGGCTCGCGGTCCGCTGGAAACGCATCCACGACTAGCGTGTTGGGATCAAAGTTCTGCTCGGCAGCCCGTTTGTAGAACACCATCGCGTTGATGGTCTTCGTCATGGACCATCCGAGTAGAGGGGTGTCCTTCGGGAATCCCTCGCCTTGCTTCTGGATCAGGAGCTTTCCGTCGTGAACCACCGCGAGGCCGCGTGCGTTGGCCGCGGTCGGGTCTCCCTGGCCGGCGAATGCAGCATCCACCACGGCCTGCAGTCCGTCCGCGTTAACTCCTGTGCCCCACTGCGACTTCGGCGTTGCCGCGTCACCGGCGGGCCACGGCGCTGGATCCTCTGCACTGGGTGTGAACGGTTGAGCTGCCGGATTGGGCTCGACGTCGAGAACGCATCCACGATCAGGAAGTAGTGATGCCGTTCGGGAGAACAAGCCAAGGAACTTCGCGGTCACGCTGCGATTCGGCTCGTCAACAGACGTCGAGACGACGGCCAGCGCTGGACTCTGAGGGAGCACGTCATCGGTGTAGACCGCCTGCGCGTCCCTGCCGGATGTGAAGGTCCCCGAACAGACGGTCTGGGCAGCCAACCCAGCACTGTTGCTCGGGATCTTGAAGTAGAGCAAACCCGCAACGACCACCGCAAGGAGCACCACGATGACGGCCACAACTGTGATAACCGTGCGCTTAATCCACTTGCGCTTTTTCGGTGGTTGTTCTGGTTCGACGTCGGGTGTCGTTGTGTCAGTTGCCATCCTTGGAACCCCACTGTTCTAACTTCAATGTCTAGCCTCAATGCCGCACTTGCTCGAGACCGATCAAGCTCTCGCGCACGCATGTGGACTCACCGATGGGCGTGAGGCTAGCACTGTGCATGGGTCCTGCGCTGAGTACACAAACACGACTGGAGTCGCCACAGCAGCGTCGTTCAGTGAGAAGGTAATGCAATGCCGACACCGCTGCTCGCACGATTCGCCCTGGGTGCCTATCTGTTTATCGCCGTCATACACCTCGGTTCGATTTCAGCTGGCTCCGCGATTGGCAGCTCACTGACCAAGCCGCTGCTGATCCCTCTCCTAGCGCTGTACGCGTTCGCCATGATGCGACTGGTCCTTGTGCCAGCCGCCAAGTGGCTGTTCGTCGGATTGCTCTTCGCCTGGCTAGGCGACGTCGCCCTCATGCCAGACGGAGATCTCTGGTTCGTATTGGGCATTGCGATGTTCTTGGTGATGCAGATCAGCTACGTCGTTGGGTTCTTCCAACTCGGCGCGCGCGACGGACTATCCCGGCGACGCTGGGTGTTGATTGTCTTCCCGGCATTTTGGCTTGTGGCCAACGCATTGCTGTGGCCGGAACTCGGAGAACTGCGCATTCCCATCGCGATTTACAGTCTGGCGCTAGTAACCATGGCCCTGCTGTCGGTCGCGACGGGCACCCTCATCGGCATCGGTGGCACGCTGTTCATGATCTCCGACCTCTTGATCGGAGTTGGTGCTGCGTTCGGCACGTCCACCGGCCAATCGCTGGCGGTGATGACCACCTACATCGCAGCCCAGTTCATCATCGTTAGCGCCTGGATCCGGTTTGGCGTCCCCCGCAATCAAAGGGAACCGGCGAACTAAGTCGAGCTGACTAATTCCATTTGGCTACCACAGCAGATTTCAACATGTGGCATATCAGCTGGGCATGGGCACTCGACCTCGTAGACGAGCTTCGCTCCGCAGCTACCACACAGGTACCTGTCTCCTACTGAACGTGACATGACTGGCGCTCCTTCCGATGCGACTTGCAGACCTGAGCCTTCAGCTTGAGCCTACTCGCCGCACCGGAAGGTGCACTAGCTAAGAGCCGGGGTTGCTAGGCGGAGCAGCTGGCGGCTGCTGCTTTGCTGCCTCCTCGGCCTGGCGAGCGGCGACGGCAGCCGCGGCCGCGTTTGCTGCAGCGAGTTGCTCTTGCGAAGCAGCGATTTGAGCTTTGACCTCTGGGGGCAGTTTGGACATGAAGTACGGCTTGGTGTTCTTCGTATTGTTCAGGATCAGCACGATCAGCGCGAAGAAGATCGTGACGAAACCGGTTCCGTAGAAGAGCTGGAAGAAAGCGAAGAAGATATTGATAATCATCAACAGGTTGACGATCATCCATGCCTGAGCGTCACCGCGCAGCTGCGCACGGCCGACCCACAGGTAGATCAGGAAGAGGATGAAGGACATGAGCGCACTGAAGTAGAACACCCAGTCACTGCTCGAGGCGCCGTACAGCGTTTGCTGTTCGCCGGGACGCTGGGCAAGGTAGACCGCAGCGATCGCGGCCACCAAGTTGGTGAGCGCGATGATGAACACGAGGATGGCGACTACGACGACACTTCCGGGTCGTTTCAGTTCGCCCTCTGGGATGACGACAGGGGCTGGCAATTGGTTACTCATGGCGGTGAACCTACTACTCGCACCAAGAAATGCCAGCAGGCGCACTGTAGGGGGGTCCACCAGGGTTGCGTCTGCCCAAACCGTCCCCTAGCCGACCAGGTCTCACTGACTAGGGAACCAGCACAATCTTGCCTCGCACGTGCCCATTTTCAAGTACGTCGTAGGCAGCCACAGCATCGTCAAAAGTGAATGTCTGCCCGACATCTACTGCCAGTTTCCCCTCGTCAATTAGCTTGGCCAGGTACCCAAGGTCATCAGCCGACGGTCTAACGAAGATGTAGACACCACCCCTAGCCAGCGCCCCGTCTCGATCAGTAATCGAACCGACGCGCGCATTGGGCTGGGACACAGCGTCGGAGCGATCCAACGAATCACCACCGACTAGGTCGATGACCACGTCGACTCCATCAGGGGCGAGGGCGTGCACCTCTTGAGCGAACTGGGGTCCGTAGCTCACTGGTTCGACACCGAGGCTGGTCAGGTGAGCATGATTGGCTGGAGATGCTGTGCCGATCACTCGGGCACCGTCATGAAGAGCAAGCTGCGACGCGAACTGTCCGACTCCCCCGGACGCGCCATGGATGAGCACAGTCTCCTTCGGCTTGATATCGAGGCGACGGACAAGTTGCAGCGCGGTCAAGCCTGTGAGGGGAACGCCTGCCGAAAGCTGCAGGTCGATACTCGACGGCGCTTGGGCTAGTACGCGAACAGGCAAGACAACTGTCTCAGCGGCTGTCCCGTGTTGAACCGAGTCGAGCCGGGCGTAGCCATAAACGCGATCTCCCGGTTTGAACTCGGTGACCGCGGGGCCAACAGCCTGGACCTCACCGGCGACGTCCCACCCAATGACAACCGGAAAGTGCGTCTCTATAGCGGCCGCCAGATACCCTCGGGCGATCTTGTAGTCGACCGGATTGATTCCGACCCCCGCGACCTTGACAGCGACGTTGTCGGGACCGAGCGGGGCCATCGGGATATCCCCTACCTTCAGCACCTCTGGGCCACCGAAGTGGTCGTAGTAGACAGAACGCGATGTGGTTGTTTCGCTCACTTGGTGCCTCTTGTCTCTGGTGGATGTTTTGCTGCGCATGCGGGGTTAGTCGAACAGGGATGCGTAGCGCTTGTAGGGCACTTGGCCGGTCGGGCTCTTGGCAATCGCTTTGGCTGCCCTAGGCGGTATGGGTGCCCAGCGGGCAGGCATCTTGGCTGCCAGGGATGGCTTCAAGGTGTAGATGAGCGCGAAGTTCACTAGCCACAATGCCGGTGCCATCGACATGCCGACCGTGGTCGTTGCCGCCGACTTCTTGTTGGTCACTAGCTGGGCAACCCCGGACTGCTGTTGAGCCTGATTGCCATAGACAGCCTCGAGCGTGTAAGCGGACTCATACAACTGGCGCAGCGACTTCTTAGCACCGTTTGCCCGCGACCACTGGCCGAGGTACCCACCGGGAGCCAGAACCGAGTTCACTTGCCGAGTTGGAGCGGAGGCGTTGGCCGGACTCTGCAGCAGGCCGTCGGTGTTCACCATCACTCCGTAGCTAGCCAATACCGACCTAGTGATCTTGCGGCCCACAACCGAGTCACCCCGCAGTTGGCTTGCAGTCGCAGACCTATCGCTGGTTTTGTAGCCGTTGGTCTTACTGATCAAGGGTCGACCACGAGTGTTCGTCAGAATTCGAACGCTGGCATCCACGAGTTTGACATCGGCGCGATTCCCTCCGACACCCTTCCCGGAGACGAATAACCGGAACTGCTTCTTGCTGAAGGTGGCCGACTTCTTCAGCCGCAGCCCTTTGGCGATCCGGTGCGCTTTTGCCTGCCCAATCGGCTTGTTGAGTTGGCGGCTCTTTGTCAACTGCTTGGGAGCAAGATGTTCAAACTCAGCCGTACCCGCGAACGGGGAAACGAAACCGGTGCGGGTCGGAGCTTGATCAGTTCTTGGCGCCGCAGACGTCGCCCTCGCCGAACTGGCGGATGGCGCAACCAACGCCACCGTTAGGGCGATCCCCACTACTGGCCCAAACTTTGCTACCGATCTGCCCATGCCCGAACGCTAACTTGGCGCGACGACGGATGCGCGGTGTCCAGTTTCCAGTTTGGATCGCGCAGCATCAGGCCTGAATCGCGCAGCACCGCATCTCATCTGCATCCGCGGATGGACTATCGCTTCGCCTCGGCAGCTTTCTTGAGATTCGCCAAAGTGCGCGCCATGTTGCGGCGATTGTGATCTGGGCGTGGGCCAGGGATCAGCAACTGCCCAAACCCCTTAATCACTGCACCGCGAGCGCCACGTCGGTTGTCGAACCAACTCTCCGTCACCAGCGTTTCGCCACCCTGCTGAGCAAACTCGTAGCGCCAGGTCGAGATCTTGAATGGTCGGAACTCAACCTCGAACTCGAAGAGCTCTCCTGGGTCGGCGATCGTTACAGTGCAGTACGTCGACCAGCGCAGGATTCCCCGTTTGTTGGTACCAGTGAAGCGATCGCCTACCCCCAGCGTTGGCCCGGTGGCACCTACGCGCGCGCCGGTCGCCTCGGGCGACCACTCGCCCATCCGAGTCACATCAGCAACAAGCCCGTAGATCGCTAGGGCGGGTGCGGAAATCTGGATGGTTTCAGAGACTGTTGCGTCGCTCAAAACTGCCATGGGTGCATCTTGGCACGAACTATGCCCCAGCGTCGAAGGCCAGTGAGGTTCGGCGCTGCCAACCCGGAACGTTCGGCTCCGATGTCGACGTGAAAAGTGCGGCGATGGTGCGGATGCCCAGGAATGGCGAACAATATGGCCGCTAGCTGCACCTCGGCGTGCGACCGCTGCACCCAAGCGCGAGGCTGTGATCATGACGGGGTTCGTATGGCCGGAACAGCCTGAGTTTGCAGCTGATTCGGAGCGGCGAGTATTCAACGCGCTTCGCCGCGACCTGCGGGATGGAGATGCGCTGCTGTGCGGGCTGCGCTTCACCGACCCGCAACAGGGCGACATTGAGATCGACCTGACTCTGTTTCTTGAGGGGCTCGGTGTCGTTGTCATTGAGGTCAAAGGTGGCCGGGTTGCCTACGCGAACGGCGCGTGGACGAGCACGTCGGCCACTGGAATCCATTCGATCCACCCCACTAATCAAGCACGCAAGGCCAAGTACGCCCTCCGCAATGCAATTCAAGGATCGAAGAACTGGTCTCGCGGCCAACTACGCGACACCTGGATGCTTGCGCTGCCGGATACCGATGTCACCGAGAACTCGCAGCTGGCCCCAGATGCTCTGCGCAGTGCGGTCATCGGACGTAACGACCTACCTCACGCGTTGACTCACGTTTCCAACTACCTCAGCAATCTGGGCCCTCAGGGCACTGGCAGCGCACCTGGCTGGATCGAGTGCGCTCTAGACATCTTGCTGCGCCGCGGCACGCAACAACGCGACATCATCGCGCAGGCTGCGGATCATGAGGCTCATATCGATCGCCTCACCCACGACCAGGCCCGAGTATTGGACTTAGTCGGCGCGAACCAGAATCTGGAGATTCGTGGGGGTGCCGGCAGCGGCAAGTCGTGGCTGGCAGCGGAGCAGGCGCGCCGCTGGAGTGCGGAAGGTAAGCGAGTCGCCCTGCTGTCGTTTGGTCGCGGTATCGCCGAGACATTTCGCGCTCAGTTCGCCTCTCGCCGACGGCAACACATACCTGCCTTCATCGGCACATTTCATCAACTCGGGGTCGAATGGGGTGTCGTAGCGCAACCGGACGCGCCAAGCATTTGGTGGAACGAGACTGCCCCCGAGCTGATGACGGTCGCGGCCGACAGACTGTCGGATGGGCACAAGTTTGACGCCATTGTGGTTGATGAGGCACAGGACTTCGCGGACAACTGGTGGGTTCCGTTGATGGCAGCTCTACGGGAGCCAGACAAGGCCCGCATAGCCACATTTCGCGACGATCAACAAGCGGTGTTCGGTCGCCTTGGCCATCCAGAGGTCACCAGTTCTGTGGTCACTCTTAGCGAGAACCTGCGCAATACGCGTCAAATCGCGAGGGCCTTCGCACCCCTCATCGACACCCATCCGCGGCTGCGCGGAGGCGAGGGACTAGCGGTCTCGTTCATCGACTGCGCGACGCAAGACGCTGTCCAGCGAGCCGACGATGCTGCGGTCGCACTGCTAGACGAGGGGTGGGATGCCGCCGACGTCGCGTTGCTCACCACCCAGCACCGTCATCCAGTACAACGCGAGCGCACCGAGACACCGATCCGACCCGACGCCGCCCACGCCAACCCCAGTGGACTGATCGTCGCAGAGGTCGACTACAGCAGCTACTGGCAGGATCTCTGGTCGGGCGACGACATCTTCTACGCGACGGTGGCGGGGTTCAAGGGCCTTGAACGACCCGCGGTCGTAGTTGCGGTCGATGGATTCCGCGACGGAGTCGACCCCCGCGAACTGATGTATGTGGCAATGAGTCGTGCCCGCGACAAGCTGGTGGTGGTCGGCGACTTGGCGCAACTCAGTGAGATGGGTATCAGACCGACTGAGTGAAGCCTGCCAACCTTGGCGACCTAGCCAGCGGACGGCGAGGCGGAGCTAACTATCCCCGGCGAGTCCGCAGTGGGGAAGATGACCTCCATCCGGGCGGGGCTATCGAACTCGGCAACACCGTCGCTGATCGTGCAGGAAAGTACATGTCCACCAGCGGAACGATCTGTGGAAATGAAGTGGTAGTGATAGCTGGGTCCGGCCAGGGCGGTGAGGCCCTCATCGGGCGTTCGGATCGCCACGAGCGTTCCCGAGGTGTTCTCTAGGTCGAACTCGACTTGCTCGGGTTGAACCAGGTCGAACGGGCGGTACGGCTCCGATTGTCTGGCGATCGCTCTAGTGGATATTTTCGGGAAGCTCCCCGTCACCTTGAAGGTGTGCACGTTGGAGTTGGGGTTCACCACCTGAGCGTCTAGCAGCCTGTCCAGGCTAGAGAAGCACTTCTGCTTCTGGCCGATCGCTACCTCCCCTTGCGGACGAAAGAACAGCACTTGGGCGTACGGAGTGGTCTGGGAATCTTGCACCTCGCTAACCGACCCGTCGGCCCGCACCTGGTAGTAGGCGCCGTCAACCGCAATCATCTCGCCGTCAATACCGTCGAAGGTGCCGAGCCCAAAGTCACCGTGGGACTTGACTTGCGCGTAGTCCCATTGGCCGGCGTAGTTGCCTTGACGAAGTTGGCGAGTGTGCCGACCTCATACAGCAGTGATGCGTTGGACGAGCTCTGCGGGTCCGGCGTTGGCGACCCGTCGGTTGATATCGGTTCGCTGCATCCCGCCAGCGCCAAAGAGGCCGCGAAGCCAAGCGCGATGCCAGTTCCCAAGGAGGTGCGCATGTCGCAATGTCTACCGCAGTGCGACTGGCGCCCTGACCACTGGCCACTGGGCCCTAGGCGAACTAGCTGACCAAATAGGCGCGACATGGGCTTTTCGTGCGCTCTGGAGTTTCCTGGGAAGCCCGACTTTCGGTAGCGTGCGGACATGACGCACACGCTGCTTGTGACAACTGGAAACGGCATGTTTGGTCGCGCGCTCGTTAACGCACTGGCCGGTGATGTGGACGTGAACGTTCGCGCCCTGGTGCGAAACGAATCTGCCTTTAACGTGTCGGCGCCTAACGTGAGCAGCATCGTGGGCGATATGGACAAACCGGAGACCCTCGTGGCCGCCGTCGACGGCGTTGATCAGATCTTCCTTGTTTCTCCCATGGACGAACACATCGCCGAGCGCGAGATCGCCGTGATCGATGCGGCTGTCGCGACGGGCCGACCGATTCATGTCTTCAAGCTTCATGGCGCCGTTCACCATCGCGGTGACCACCTCGATTCCCTGCACCAGCAGTCCATCGCGCACTTGAAGGCCAGTGGGCTGCCTTGGACAATGATCTCGCCGAACTCGGTGATGGAAACGTCACTGCTGCCGTACGCGTTCACGATCGGCTACGACGCACTGTTTGGAACCAGTGGACATGGAGCCGTCGCCTTTGTCGCTCTCGCGGATGTGGCTGAGGCAACCGCAGCGGCCGTCAAACGAACAGATCTGGCAGGCGCCGAGGTACTCATGACGGGACCCGCCGCCGTCGACATGTTCCAAGTCGCGCAGGACTTCTCAGACCAACTCGGCCGCGAGATCACCTACTACGACATGCCAGAGGACGCCTACGCCAAGATGCTGCTCGACGAGGGTATCTACCCGAGCAGAGAAGCACTCGAGGTTGGCGTCCTTTGCCACTTTCGCGCTTGGGCCAGAGGCGACGCAGCCACGGTCACCGATGGCTGCGAGCGGATGACCGGCAAACCGCCAATGACAGTGAAGGACTGGATCGGCATCCACATCGACCAGTACAACAAGGCGCAGACTCCCGCGGACCTTGCCGCTGCCGCACAGATCAAGTCCGAGTTCGCGCAACCGTAGACCAGTTCCGCACTTGGCCACCTAGGGCCAAATAGGGTGCGGGAACCGCATGTCTCGGCGACTCAAAGCGCCTTGACGGGACCAACCAACCGAGAACCCGCGCCCGCTTTAATCAGTTTGCGCATCTGCTTCTTCAGCAGTTTCGAATTGCTGTTGGTGAGACCACCGGGCAACAGGCGAGCTTCTTGGGTTACCAGCATCAGCCCCACACCGGACTTCTTCAGCAACTTGCCCCGTCGGTCATAAACAAGATCTCGCCCCGCTGCAACTATTCCTTGATCGTTGCCTTGAGTGACGATGTACGTCCAGATCTTGGTCTTGTGTCGTTTCTTCCCCTTGGTGTAGGTGTCCTTCTTCTTTCCCCACACGCCGGGGTCCAGTACCCCCGCTACAGCGTTTGCGGCTTCACGCGCTCGTTTGTTGGCCGCTGCCTTGCCTTTGACGTAGCCGCTTTGCATGACGAGCACATTTGTCGTCCCCTCGACTCGCCACGCCCAACTCGGACACTGGTTCCCGATGGTGCAGCCCTCGGGAGTGGTCGCCACTGGAATCCAGACCACCGTGGGGTCGAGCTTCAGGGAAGACGGCGTCGGGGCACCCGCGAACGCGGGTGTGGCCGCCAATGCGACGACGGCTCCTACGCTGATCGCCACCAGCCCAAACCTACGTTTTGCTGCACTCATAGCTGACCCCTACCTCGCGCACTCCTCCAACGTGAACATCCATCATGACTCAGGCATGCCAGTTATGGGCACTACGAATGCCAAGATTCCCTCTTTTGCGCACACCCGCAGGTGCGACAATTCGGCGCATGTCCGCGACCGGTGCCGATCCGCTGCCTCATCAGCCACCTCAACCGACGCTGCGCATGCTGCGCATCGAGGTCGTCATCGTGCTTTGGCTGACTCTCGGGGCCGCTGCTCTGCGGTCGGTCCTTGGCTTTGTCAACCGCGTGACTGCGCAGGTTCCACTTAGCGACCAGACGGTCTCGATCGTCACACCAGTGACCCCTGACCGGATCTGGCTCGACTTCGCCTACCAAGTGTCGGGCGTTGTGATCGCAATCGGCGCAGTCGCACTGGTTTGGTATTTGCTGACCGCCTCGGGAGAGAGCCTCGCGAGTATCGGTGTGGACCTATCCCAACCACGGCGTGATCTTCTCCGGGGTGTCGCCCTCGCGGTTGTCATCGGTGGCGCAGGCCTGGTGTTGTACTTGATCGCGGTTGCACTCGGTATCAACGCTCAGGTGGCGCCGAGCACGATCAGTGAACGTTGGTACGAACTGCCTGTCCTGTTGTTGCGAGCGATTGAAGCCGCGGCTGTGGAGGAGATCGTCGTACTTGGCTACCTATTGCACCGACTGCGACAAGTTGGCGTGAATATGTGGTGGGCGATCGCGATCAGTGCGGCACTGCGCGGGACCTACCACCTCTACCAGGGAGTCGGTGGCTTCGTAGGCAACGTCATCATGGGCGTGATCTTCGGCCTGCTCTTCATGCGCTGGAAGCGCGCGTCCCCGATGATCGTCGCCCACTTCCTCATCGACGCCGTCGCATTCATTGGATTCGCGCTGCTGGCTGACCGACTCGGCTGGCTTCCGGGTTAGGACGCGTTGCCGCCAGTAATCGTGGTGTCTTGAGGGCAGGCGACTTCTAGCCCAACGATGACGGCGGACGGGGCGCGAGGCAGGCAACAACCGGGTTGTGAGCACTATCGTGGCGACCGAGACTGTAGGCCTAATGTGCCTGGCTCGACACCAAGGGAGTAGCTCTCTATGCACACACCTCCTCAAGTCGGGACGGGCGGGAATCGTTCTAGTCACCGGCGTGGATTCGGCATCCGAACTGCCGCGCTCGTGTCCGCGTCGGCGCTAGCCGCCACGGGTCTGACGGTCGCGGTCGCAGGAAGTGCCCAAGCGAACGGCGACTGCCCGACTTACTGGGAGGCGGGTACCGGAATCTGGAGTGGCGCCCCAGCGGCCGGAGGAACCGGAACACCGGAAGACCCCTACCAGGTGGCTGATCAGACCGACCTCGAGGAACTCGCCTTCTGCAGTTCTAGCTACTTCACCCAGATTGCAGACATCTCACTCGCTGGCGAGTGGACTCCGCTTCTTACGTTTACCGGGAACTACCAAGGCAACGGTCGGACGATCGATGGACTGACCAATACCTCAAACACGGGGACTGGCACTGCACTTATCCGCACAATTGACGGCGGCACCGTCGCCGACGTTAACCTCACCAACGTGAATATCAGCGCGCCGACCTACTACAACATAGGTGCTCTCGCCGGGGAGTTAACCGGCAGCAACGCATCAGTCTCAGGTGTTTCGGTAGCGGGATCCGTAGCGGGAGACTTCCAAGTCGGTGGCCTGATCGGCTACGCAGAGGACGGTGAGATCACGACCAGCAGCGCGGATGTAGCGGTATCCGGCAGCGGAGATTCAGTTGGTGGCCTCGTTGGGTACACATACGAAGCGTCAGTAGCGACTAGCTCCGCCAGTGGCACCGTGGCGGGCGCCGATCGCGTCGGAGGACTCGTCGGCGTAGTCGAAGAAACACCGTCCATCGCGAAGATTACCGATAGCTCGGCAAGCGGGAATGTCTCCGGAAACAACGAGGTCGGCGGCCTAGTTGGAGCAATTTTCGGCGCAACGATTGAGACGAGTTCTGCCACCGGAACCGTTGTAGGCGATAACAAGGTCGGTGGCCTTGTTGGAAGAGCAGCGAATGGCGAGCAGATCATCGCGGATACTTTCGCAACTGGCGACGCGACGGCCACTGCTGGTTCAGCTGGCGGCTTGATTGGTGAAAACGTTGGCAACGGCATCACAATCGACGACAGCTACCAGTCCGGCGCAGTCAGTGCCTCCGGCTCGTCCGGCGGTTTGATCGGAGACGCTCTGCAAGATCCAGCGAGCGTGACCGCGTCTTTTTGGAACAGCACGGCCAACCCCGATATCTCAGGTGGTGCGGGTCAAGCGCGATCACAATCACAGCTACGCGAGCTCGCAACCTTCGCTGACGCCAACTGGCAAATACAGTCCGGCTCCCCCGCGACCGATGGCAACGTGTGGGGGATCTGTGTCCCTGCCGGCACGTCCGTGAACTCTGGCTACCCATTCCACCAGTACGGCTTGACTGGCGACATCTGTCCGACGGTTCCTGACACCGAGCCCCAGGAACCGGCGAACAACTGCGTACCAGTGGGAGCAGCTAAGAACGCGATCCCTCGACAAGGTTCATTCCGCCTGATGAAGTCAGGTTGCGTGACGAACTCAGGCGAGCGAGTTGCAGTCAATGTGCGAGCGAGTCTGCGAGGCGACGTCTCCCTTTACCAACTGCGCTGCAAAGCCTCTGGCAAGAAGAGCAAAGTACGCCGCAACGACTCCGGCTACTTCTGCAAAACCGGCAAACTGAAGATCCGCACCCTCGGCGCCAAACTGCGTTTGCGGGTTTCCTGGTCGGCACCAGCCGAGTCAGGATTCGACGCCCTCACCATCAAGAAAGTATTCCGAACCTAGTCGCAAGATACTCAGTCGCAAAGTACTCAGTCGCAAAGTACGCCCAGATCGAACCGAACCCGCTCTATCCAAAGGATGTCATCGTGAACAACCTCGTCAAATCCGCAGCGCTACTCGCGACTCTTGCCACCGCGAGCGTCGGGCTAGCGGCTTGCTCCAACTCAGGCGTCGAGTCGGTCGACACGTGGAAGATCGGGTTGGAGGCTCCACTTTCGGGTAGTCAGTCGGCGCTTGGGCAGGGAATGTTGCAGGGCGCGCAGCTAGCTGCCGAGGACATCAACGACGCCGGGGGGCTTCTCGATAGGCGTGTCGAGATCGTCCCGATCGACGATGCCGCGGACGCCGATACTGGAGTGGCGGCTGCGAACAAAGCACTCTCCGATGGCCTAGACGGTGTCGTGGGTCCTTACAACTCCAGTGTTGGCCTGAAGACCCTGCCGCTCTACACCGCTGCCGGACTCGTCCCAGTGCGACTGACGTCTGACAACGCGACAGAGGGTATGGGTATCACCCTGCAACCGATGACGAGCCAGATTGCGCCCGTCACCAGTCGGGCGCTGTCGGAGTTCTTCGATGCGAGGAAGGTCGCCATCCTTTACGACCCCACGCAGAAGTACACGACCTCCGCATCTGAAGCCGTTCAAGAGCAACTGAAGGCAGCCGGAGTAAAGATCACCAGCTACAAGGCAGTCCAGCCAGGGCAGGAACAATCGACCTACAACTCTGCGATCAAGGAAGCAGAGGCCGATAAGCCCGATGCGATCTACGCCGCGGTGTACTACCCAGAGGGTGCCGCGATCGCCGAGGCCGTTAGCGGGACCGACAAGGAGCCCGGTGAGATGCCGTGTCTGCTCGACTACGCCTCCTATGACAACGGGTACGTGCAGGATGCCGGAGTCGAGGTGGCCCAAGCCTGCAACGTGGTGGGCGTACCCGCTCCCGGCGACTTCCCAAATTCGGCCCAGTACCTAACCGAATACCAAAACAAGTTCGACAGCGCTCCTGGCACCTGGAGTCCCTATACCTATGACTCGGTCAAGGTGCTGGCTGATTCGGTCGCGAAGGCCGGATCGTGGGATACCGGGACCCTGAAGTCCGCGCTTGACGCGGTGTCGGGTTGGGAAGGTTGGACGGGAAGCGTCACGATCGAGGCCTCAACCGGCAACCGCGTGCCAGCAACGGTCGTCGTGACCAAGGTCGCAGACAACGGCTCCCTTGAGGTTGATCCGGCTTGGTCTACTGACACCGCATCGAAGAACTAGGCAGCACACTAGGCACATGACGGATCGCTCCCACGTCCTACTAGTCCACGGCGGCTCGCACGGTGCTTGGTGCTGGGAGGCCGTGATAGCTGAACTTGCGGCTCTCGGGGTTTCAGCATCCGCATTCGACCTGCCTGGAGCGGGAGAGGATACGACCCCTCGCGGGCACCTAGGCTTGGACGACTACACGCAAGCTTTGGTGCAACAGATCGACGCCTTGCCGGCTCAAACATCTATCCGTGTCGTTGGGCACTCGAATGCCGGCTGGTTGCTGCCATTTGCCGCGGCAGCCCGACCCGAGCGCGTCACTGAAATCACGTATGTAGCAGGCGTCGTGCTGCAGCGCGGCGAACGCGGCATCGACATGGTTCCGGCGGATCGGCGCCCGGACTACTTCCGGCTCGCTGACCAGTCCCCCGATAATTCATTGCTCGCGGACTTTGAGTCCGCCTGGCACCGCTTCTTCCAACATCTGCCCGAATCTAGGGCCCGCGAGGCATATGCCAAACTCACCCCCAACCCGCTGGGGGTGTATCTGAGCACGGCGCGCGTCGGGATTGCTGACGTCGACACCCCACGGCGCTATCTCGCCCTCACAGATGATTTGACTTTCCCCGACCAACACACCGCGATCTTCGCTGAAAAAGCCGGGGTCAGGAGGGAATGGGTCGAGGGTGATCACTGCGTCATGCTGTCGGCGCCGCAAAATCTAGCCACGGCGATATCGGCACCGCCCGCGTACCGCGCCCCCTGACAACTGCACCCCGCGCCTGCGCCTGGGCGGGCAGTTTGTAGATCTCCGCCTGCCTGCCCTTGTTATGATCGACTTGTGGGCCACAAATCCACTCGGTACCTCGCGGAGTGGTGCGGGTGGCCGGAACGGGGGCAGCATGTCAGAGCAACCGAGAGAGTTCATCGTCGTCGGTGTCGACGGATCGCCACAGAGCATCAAGGCGCTGCATTGGGCAGTGCGCCACGCACAACTGCTGAGTGCTGATGTGCGCGTTGTCGGGGCTTGGGAGGTGCCCGACACGATCTGGCTCACTCCTGGACACGTCGAGGCCGACTATTTGCGTGATGCGCGGGAGGCGTTCGACGCGGCAGTGGACGCCGGACTCGCGGGTGTTGAGGTTGCGGACCCTGAACTCGAGGTCTCAAAACTACTCGTGTCCGATCGTCCGGGACGAGCCTTGCTTGATCAGGCCCGTGGCGCACTGTCGCTGGTGGTGGGCAGCCATGGTGCGGGCAATACCTATCCCGGTATGCACCTCGGTTCGACAGCGTCGTACTGCGTACATCACGCCCCGTGCCCGGTCGTCGTCATCCGGGAAGCAGTAGCGGAGTAGTCAAGATTGTGTGCGGTCCGAACTGGCACGGGGGCTAGCTCGGACCGCGCGAATAGAGCCGTCCTATGCCTGGCGCGATCGGGCCATGGCAGCCGTGATGTAGGGCGAGAGCTGTGGCGCGAGGCGCTTACGGACGTAGATCTGGTTCCAGTGATTGTCATCCTTGAACGCCAACATTCCGTCTTTCACCGGACCACAAAACGAGCCACCGCAGAACGGTTTCGATAGGTCGGCCGTCGTGACGGATGGGTACTGCGATGCGGCCCGCTTTTCGACCTTCCAGATCTTGTTCGACAGGGCCTTCTTGGTGGCGCCACCGCACCTGTCGGGACGCGACTGGTTCTTCTCGATACAGCGCCAGTACCCGTTCATGCCACCTGGCATTTGCGGGGAATCGCGCAACAACACGACCTGGTCGGTTGTTTTGGAGAGCACGCGCAAGGTCTTGCTGATACCTCGTTCCCACTGCGCAGTGCGCGCGGCGCCCGTCAGGAGGCGACCCTTGGAGAGCACTTGATGGAAGTGCCACGAGCTAATCACGGCGACGTCTATGCGCCCCCAAGCATTCGCCTTGAGCTTCTTGAATACGTTCTTACGCCACGGCGAACACGAGGTGTGGGGCGCGGCAACTCGGTAGCGACGCACGTGCAGGTTTGCCGCCGGGCAAGATGATTTCGTGACCGACAGCATTCGGTATCGCTTGCTATCCGAAAGATCGCGGACAGCCCCGAACCAATGCGCTGCGTGGGAGTCACCAAAGAGCATGACCGTCTTGCTCGCCTTCTTTGCACCGTATGTGCACGCGGTGGGAGCAGTCCGCGGAGGCCACGAATGGCACCCGTTTCCGTAGATAGGTGGCTCCGCATTCTGAGCGACCCCCGGTGACGGATAGAGCCTCAACGTAGGCGCTTGCACCGAATCCGCGGTCGGCACCTGCTCACTGACCGGTGAACTGTCCGCGGTCGCCGGTACTACTGCAAGGCCGACGCCTAGCGCCGAAATCAGCAGCGTCGTGGCAACTCGTGATCTTGTGTGCATCCCCATCCGAAGACGGTACCCCACTTAGTTGATCTACGCAGGTGGTTGCTGCCTGCCGACCAGGGCCAGCCGTAGGCGCGCCAGTCGGGTCAGTTCGACTCCTTGGTAGCGAACGTGGCTTCAACTTCGGCGCTGATCGTGATGAGGGGTGGCTCGACAAATAACGTTGAGTCGTCTTCTCCGCCTCCTGCAGGCGCCGACATCAACATGGCGTCGATGGCCGCACCCTCACCGCTGCCATTGGATTGCGATAGTCCAGGGTCCGATAGCGACAAGATAGCCCCGAGTGGTTGATTGAGCGCATCGGCGAAGTCTTGCGCTGCCTGGGTCGCGACACCAACGGCGGCTTTTCGGACCTCGCGGTAGGCATCGTTGTCCGAGTTCAGGCTCCACCAAGTGGACGTGACCTCGGCCCCCGCCGCCACGATACGTCCGATCACGGCACGAACGTGGACAGTTTCAACCTCGAATGAGCCTCGCAGTACCGCCTGCCATCCAACCTCGACGTACTCCTCCCGATGACTGTCCCAGTGTTTGGCTTTCGCGATCGCGATGCCCCCCAAACTCACCGACCTCACATCGGGGGCACCGACCAACGAGTCGCGCAGTTGGTCCACGATCGGTTGCGCAAGTTGGGTCGCGCCCTGAGCCGAATCGCCGATCGTCGCTACCTTGACACCGATCGTCGCGTAGTCGGCGACGACAGATACCTCAGCCTCGCCGCGAACGTTTAGTTGCACCATCTTTAACCTCACCACTGCGATCGTCTCGCCTAGTCGTCTACTTAGCTAGGTCTGCGACCCTACGTCCAAGGTCGGACAAACGCAGACCTCCCAACTCTGATGCTGAGCGTTTCCGTGATGGGAGTAGCGCCGATAGTGTCGCCGCGTGAGCATTGCTTGACGCCCGAGACTGACAAGACTACGAGAGGGACAGATGCGCCTTGCAAAGCGACTGGCACTCCCCCTCATCACCGTTAACCGTGCGCGTCCAGCGTTCAAACAGGCGACAGAGGTCTGCATCGGGTTCGTCCCACCCATGGCCATTGGGGCAGCCATGGGACAAACCACCTGGGGATTAGTAGCAGGCATGTCCGGCATGCTCGTAGTGATGGGCGACCCGGGAGGTGCGTTCCAACGGCGGGCCCGCTTAGCTCCCGCGGGAATGCTCCTTGGGTCCGTGGTGCTGCTGGTGATGTTGCTCCTAGCGGCCTACCCGCTGTTGTCCGTTCTCCTAACTGGTGTCTTCATCTTCGCCTCTGGAATCTTCATGCTGTTTGGGGCGCAGGCTGGATCCATCGCCAGCCCGATGCAACTGATGGTTCTTCTTGGGCTGGCACTTCCACCTGGTGACGCGGCCAACAGCTTGTTGCTGTTTGCGCTATCTGTGGGAGGGGTCGTGTGGGGAACAATCGTCGTCCTCGCTACATGGCCACTTCGCGGGGGTCGACCGGGTTGGGAGACCATCGCGTCCGCATTTGACGCAACTGCTGACTTAGCCGACGGCGCATCTCACGTCGTCCGCGCAGACCCGACCGACACTGATTCCGAACATCTGAGTTCCTGGGATGAATGCCGATTCAACCTCGGACCGATCTACGCGCAGGCAACCGACAACCAGCAGTATGTGGAACTTGATGGACAACCAGGCCTCGAGGTCATGCGACACCTCGACAAGGCAGCGTCGGCAATCATGGCGCTCGCTACCCGGCTCATCAGCCGGGACGGACTCAGCGATTCGAGCCGAATGGCAGTAGCTGACGACCTAGCGGAAATCGGGTCGCTGCTGCGGGTAGATGCACATGACATCGGCGAAGGCGGTTTGCCGAGGAGCGTTGAGGTGAGCGTGCCCACACTGCGTTCACTCGCCGCGTCCGATCCTGACCAGGTGCTGGCTCGACTGGCTCAAGGCGTCGTAGCGACAGTGGCGAGCCTCCAGGCTCTGGGGTCTCAACCGGAGTCGACCCAGAACAAGGTTCAGGTTCGTGCTCCGCTAATTGACACCGTGAGAGCAGGCTTCTCACGCGATTCACCAGTGTTCCGGCACATCTTGCGGTTCAGCGTCACCTCGATGATCGCGGTAGGGATCTACCGATTGTTTGACGTACCGGACGGCGCCTGGATCTTCTTGACGGTGATGGTGGTGCTGCGGCCCGGAATCGGATCAACCATTGATCGGCTCCTGCAGCGAAGTGTCGGCACGATGTTTGGAGTCGTATTGGCTGCAGCACTGGTCTGGCTGCTGACGGGACACGTGGCACTCATCGTTGCAGCGATGACCGTCTTACTGTTCCTCATGATCAGCCTTGCACCCCTGAACTACCTGTTCTGGGCGATAGCGATCACCCCGTTCGTCCTATTGGGGATCGACACTTCGTCTCCAGACGACTATTCGGATGTGTGGTGGCGCCTACTCAATACCCTCATCGGCGCTGCGCTGTGCCTGTTCGCGACGTACGCGCTTTGGCCGAGTCGAGGTGCGAGCCTAGTTCCGCGCGCACTTGCTCAGGGATATCAAACCGTGTCAGCGACGATCAATGCGCTGGTCCGCGACAACGGCACTGAGTCGGCGCATGCACTGCACCTGAGGTCGCGAGCCGTCGAGGCAAACGTGCGAATGCTCAACGCCGATCTAGAAACCGAACCTGGGGTGTCCCCCGCCATCCTTGAGCAGGAACGAATCCTGTTGTGGGCCTTGGTTCGGGTACGAACGCATGTGCTCACCGCGATCATTGAGCTAGAACAGCGGGGCAACCGCGAACTCAGTTCGCCAGAGGCTGAGTCTGCTGCGCAAGCTGCTGAAGATGTCGACGAGCTGGATCGGCTAGCCCGACTAGTTTCTGACGGCCAACCGCACAGGTCTAAGTTCAGTGTCTCCCCACCCCAACTCCTCGACCAATCCACCGACTCAGTTCGCGCCGAGTTCGTTGGCGTGCAAAACGTCGCTGAGTCCGTTGCGCTACGACTCAAACAGTTGGATGGAAAGACTAAGTAGCAGGCAAACCCGGCCGACCATCGACAGCCAAGGCTCGCTCGCGCGACTACATAAGTGCGAACAATCTAGTCCTAACGAATGCGGAACTTCTTCGTACTAGCTGGACCCGCTCCCGCGTCGTTCACCGCGCGAATCTGCACGCGGTACTTGCCGTTTGTCATACGTTTGACGAACTTCGTCCGACTTAGCGGCTTCCAGGATTTGTACTTCTTACCTCGCTTGTTCGTCAGGCGCAGGTCGAAGGATTCAGCTGTCGTGGGTCGGTCCCACCGAATGACAACCTTCTTCTTCGTGCTCTTCCTTTGCTTGATTTTCACCGTGATTGGCTCGACATTTGTCGGCGCAACTTGCTGTGGGCCTGCCCCTGGATCTGGGGCCTCGACCCACTGGGCATATAGCGTCGCGGACACCGCAAACGGGTACTGCGCCTCATTCGCATAACCGGCCCCCAGCCCATCGGCGGAGGTATTCCACCCAGCGAACGTATACCCCGCGCGCGCAAACGCGTTCGCCGTCAAAGCCGTCGATGAGTCCGCAAGTTGCTCCTGCATCGACCCTGAACCACCGTTGGCATCAAACGTGACCACAAACGCTTCGGAGTAGATGAGAGTGAGTTTTCCAGCTTGTTGGTCGGTACCGGATTTCAGTTCGTAGGCAGCACCGGTCGCCGACGCATCAACGTAGCTAGAGCCGCCCCCACCGCCAGCCCCGGCTCCAGAGATAAACCCGGCGCTGCCGCCGCCGCCGTAGAATCCACCTCCCCCGCCGGCACCGTACTCTGATCCACCGTCACCACCAACGCCGAAGGTTCCCGGGTCTCCTGCGGCCCAGCCTTCGCCGCAGGTCCCCGAAAGCTGGCCCCCAGCGCCACCCGCTTCCGTCGTGGCCCCCTGGCCGCCGCCATAGATGCATTCAGCGTTCACGCTGCCGTCACCGGCAACCCCGTTGGGAGTGCCGCCAGATCCTCCGAGGCCTTGGTCGGTCGAGCGCGCACCTCCGCCGCCCCCCGCGACGATGAGGCGACTATCCAAAGCGCCGCCACTGGGTCGGATGTCCGTTGCTCCGCCACCGCCGCCAGAGAACCCTTCGACATCAACGCCACCGCCGCCATTAAAGCCGCCTTCGGTGCCGGTCGCTGCACCTCCGACATAGAGGTCGAATTGCTGTCCAGGAGCCACCGGCAGCGTCGCGACGACCTGCGCACCGAGAGCGTTGTCTTCGAGGTCGAAGGCGTTGTAGCCGTTACCGCCTTCGGCAACTACTTGAAGTTTGATCACAGCTTCGGGGACGGTGAAGGTTTGAACATCTCCGGTGTGGGAAAACTCCTGCGTGGTCTCGGCTCGGGCCGGCTGAAACACCGTCGTGGCAACCAGACCGCCAGCAATCAGGCTGGTCGCGAGCGCGGTCCGCAGAGATCGTCTTGCTAGTAGACCCCTCAACACCCTCAACTCCAAGCCAATCCAGATAACCCAACCGTCGGGTACGTCTCCTCCCATGGTGCGGGACACGTGAACACGCGGCAACTTTTGTCATCGCAAGGACTACGCAGAGTTGGTTTGGGGCGATCCGAATGCCGAAACAGCCCGATGGTGTGAACTGCGGCTTACAGCCCATGGTTTCGCCGATTCGGCAGGTACCTTTTGGCCATGACTCAATCGCAACTCTGGCGCGACACGTGGCCCACTAGTCCAGTCCTGCCACGCGACGCCTCGGCCGGTTACGGCGAGGGGCACCGCCGCGCAGTCGTCATCAGCGGTGGCGGGCTCGCGGGTCTGGCATGGGGATCGGCGTACCTCAATGGCCTAGCCAGCGCTGGAGTAGACCTGTCCAAAGCGGATCTGGTGGTTGGAACCTCTGCGGGGTCAATCCTCGGGACCCAAGTCTGTGCAAACGATCTACCGATGTTCACGCGAGCGTTGCAGCTAGCAGCGAAGACTCGCCTCTTCGAACGAATCCGAAATGACAACGACCCCAAACCGACAGCGGCACATGCGCGAGCGATGTTCGACGACTCGCCGAATGGCGACCCTGCAACCCTGCTTCGCATCGGTCATGCCGCATTGGCCGCCGATGCGCCATCGCAATACTCCCTGTTTGCACAAGTTGCCCTCTTCACCCGACGGTTCCGGTGGCCGTCCCCTGCACTCAGGACTACGGCGTACGACACCTACACCGCGCAGCGACATGTGTACTCCAGCAACGGAAAGGCAAAACTTATCCACGCCTTAGCGGCGAGCTCCTCCGTGCCCGGACTAATGGCTCCGGTCCAGATCGGTGAGACGCGGCTGATGGATGGCGGTATGGCCTCGGGTGCCAACTCAGACCTAGCACTAGGAGCAGATCGCGCCCTGGTCATTGGCCTAGTGCACGACCCGCGCCAAGGCAAGTGGACGAACGCTCCCGAGCAATGGGACACCGAGATTGCGGACCTGCGAGCTGCCGGAACGGACACCCTGACCCAACTGCCAGAGGAGGAGCTCGGCGACCCAATGGACGCCACAGCACTGCCACTCGGCCTAAGTCTCGGCGCCAGACAAGCCGCGCAGGACGCGGCCCGGGTTCGAGAGTTCTGGGCGAAGTAGCGACAGCGAGCGCGCCGGGCACGTCTGCGATCACCCGGCTTCGGCATTGAACCTCTTAGACTCGAGCGTCGATCTCCGTAATGACTTCGTCCACGGTGAGCGAGTCGATCAATCCGAGTCGCTGCGCAATCTTCGCCATTTGAATGGAGTCCCGAACCACCACGAGGGCAGAAGTGTCAGGCAACTCCGCGGGGTCATCGAAGTCGAGTACGGGGTTCTTGGCGGAGACATCTCTGATGAACGCGACCCGAATGCGATCGGGGTCGGAATCGAGGAAGTCTTGGTACACCTGCGCGTCATGCTCACCGCTGTCGCCTATCAGGACGAACGTCAAGTCGGGGTAGGCATCCAATATTCGGCGAATTCGAGCATGTTTGTGGCTGGACTCCAACTTGCCACCCTCGTCGCTAGTGGGAGCGCCCGGGCGCCAATCGGTCAGGAAGATCGGTCCACGCGGGAAGCCTCGAACCCCCAGGAACTGGGCGAGCATGTCGTAAAGGTTCCAGGGGCCGGAGGACACATAGAAGAACGTGGATTCCGGACGAGTGCTGTCTGTCCCACGCGCCAGGCCGCGATACAGACTTGGCGTGCCAGGCACTGGCTTGCGACCGTATGCGTCACGCAGCAAAGTGCGCTGCACCGCCTTCAGCCCCTCGGTCATGCCAGTCGCCAAGATGGTGTCGTCGATGTCGGTGATGAAGCCCACCTGGGAGGCTGGATCAGGCAGCACCACGCGGCCTCGAGCGGTGACCTCGCGGCCCTTGTCGTTCGCTGAGTAATGCACCTCATGCCAGCCGGGTTCGATGTCGCTGACTGGAATCTTGGCAATGACGAAGCCGTTCTCGTCACTGTTGACGGTGACCGACTCGTCTCCGATGGTGACGGTTACCTCGAGCCCAGCGATGTCCAGAACAATCCAACGCAGCAGGTTCGAGGCCAAGGTCGCGTCGATACGCAGGCCGCCCGGCACGTCGTCGAAGAACGGTTGCTCCATCACCCGCGCCCGCGTGTGAGCAACCCCGTCGGCGACGAACCCGCGATAGGGCTGGATCACGGTCGGCCGTAGGAGGCCCGTGACCTGTTTGCCTGTGCGAAGTGCTTGCGTCGCCAGATCTTCCATATCCGCACCGAAGCGCAACCAATCGACCATCTGCTGATCGTGCCATCTCGACCACCAACGTTGCGCTGGAACAAGCCCGATTTCCGGCATTCGTGCGTACGTCCACGTGATGCTGAACCACGGGCAACAAGGTCTGCTGCGTGGTTGTCCGTTCCATTTGTTAACGCTCGAGTCCCACTTCGCTTAGGGCTCGTCCCACCGATTGGACAGCAGCAGCAGGGCTTGCATTCGGATGGTGTCGCCGAAGTAGTCGGTAACGATCGGAAACTGGCCACCTGTGATCGCCCGCCACAACTCGTTGAGCCAACCGGTCGATGTGCGTTTGGCGAGCATCGCGTTGACGGCAAACGGAGCAGCGAAGGCGAGGTCCGAGTAGTTGGCGTAAGGCTGCCCTGGTCGGCCGTTTCTAACGTAATACCCGGCTTTGATTTTTCTCGGGTCACCCTTGGTTGCCTTCTTGATCCACCGCAATTGTTTTCGCTGGGCCTTCACCAGTGACTTGCGACCTTGCAGGAGGTAGGCGCTGGCGATCCGCCACGAAGTGCGGCAGGCGTTGTAGTTGAGGTCGCCGTCGTGCTTTGTCTCCAAGTACTCCCCTCGTACGGGCACCCACCGACCTGACTTCTTGCGGACCATGAAATCGGGCAGAATCGGGCTTGCGCTCTTGGGGCGCATGCCTTGACGTGCGATCGCGACAGTCGTCCGATAGGTCCGGCGCCACGCACTGGAATTCTCCGAGTCGGCGCGCGCGAATGCGAGCAGATGGCTGAGCATGAAGTCCGACGTGCGGGTGTGGCGAGCATCGCGACCGGTCGCCCAATCGCCCGGGGTCAAGTTCCCGTACTTGGCGTTGACGTCGTGGCGCAGCACCTCCCGCATGACCGCCAACGCTCGTGCCCGGTAGTTGATCGGACCGGTCGATCCCCATCGCTTGTGTGCCAACAAGAGTCCGTAAGCGATGTCCATATCTCCATCAGTGGCGGAGTCTGATCCCCTGACGTCAACCATCCGGCCATCGCGCAGGACCTGCTTCCATGCCATGAGGTTCGGCGCATTAACGCTCGGGTGCGCCCGGTAGTACCGATACAGCTCATCGAATAGTGGGCGCTCTGAGAACTGTGCCGAGAGGACCATTCCCCAGCCTTGACCCTCCGAGACCGAAGATGGTTGTTTGTTGTGCTTAACCCAGGTGCCCTGGCCACCGTCAGTCCGCAGATACGCCGACTTCCATGCAGCCCAATGATCGGCGACGACCTGGTCGCGACTACCCGCAGCTACCAAGGGACACACAACGCGGGGTGAAGGCGCAGACGCTAGATCGCGACCAGTGCCCGGCTCAAACTGCGATCCCCGGTGCTGTCGGCATTGCGATCATGACCATTACCGATGCCGCCATGGCGGCCAGAAACCGCCGGAATAGCCGTGGGTGCACAGCCATCACCTCCCTGCCCTCGCTGTTCCGATTCGGATTCCCTGAATATTCTCCAGCCAACTTGCTGAAATGGCATCTGACGCGGATTATGGGTGAATGCCTAGCATCAGTAAACGGCTCGTCCCTGTCATCGCAGTATCGATGACCCTAACCGGCGTCACAGTCGCACAGAGCTCAGCGATCGAGCCATGCGTCATCAGCGTGCCAGATCGAATCGTTCTGAAAACGAACAAGACGACAACGATCCCAGCCACGGTAACCTCCTGCCCCGCAGAGTTCACCGATGCCAACGTCAAGTACGCCGCATGGGCATACACCCGTGATGGCAGTAGCGTCAGCGAGTTCGGATTCATCTACGCGTCGGGACCACTGAATCCAAACACCCTGCTCACAAACGTCGCCAATCCCAGCGAGGTCGGAAGATATCGGCTGAATCCAGGCCAAGAAGGCAACTACTTCGACGGGACTTCGCTGGTAGTGATCCCAGTCACCGGCACTGCCACCATTCGGGCCAAGCTGCGTTCCAAGGTGAAGCTCGCTGTTAAGAAGACGGGAATGCAACGGACCCTGAATATCAAGGCCAAACGCGACGGCAAGGATGAGATTGTTCCAGCCACCGGCAAGGTCAAGATCCTGCGCAACGGCAAGAAGATCAACAGTCTAAAGCTCCAGAACGGAAAGGCGAACTGGACGACAAGTCGGTCAGGTAAGTGGTCCGCCTCGATCCCAGGCACGAACACCAACTGGAGTCGAACCTCCAAGACTGTCAAGAAGTAGCGAGGCCCACCCAGAAGCATCTAAGGCGACTGGCGTTCAGACTCCCTCACCTGCGGACTCCGCGACCATATCGGCGTCGTCGTCTTCCATGGCTTCAATTGACACGTCGTTGAGGGCTTCTTGATCAACACTTTCGTGCTGTTCAGCCATCAACTGCGGGTCGGTCATCTTGTGCACGTTGCATCGACATCGAGGTCTGATGCGCTTCACCCTCTCGCGTCACGAGTAGGCTCTTCATATTGCGACTTTCTTGATCGGAGCTTTCGTGAGTAATAAGAAGAAGTGGTCAGAACTCTCGCCGACCCAACAACGGTTGATTATCGTCGGTGGGGCGGTGGAGGTTTGCCTGACGGCGGCATGTCTCGTAGACCTTGCGCGCAGGGACAGTTCGCAGGTTCGCGGCCCCAAGGCTGTGTGGGTCGCCAGCTTCGTCGTGCAACCGGTCGGACCGTTGGCGTATCTCCTGGCAGGTCGGCGCTCCACGAGCTGAACTCTAGGGAAGATGCGGACAGGGTCTAGCTGCA